>NZ_SHLX01000001.1 GCF_004764705.1 Paenibacillus cymbidii
TCAAGTAGATCATGGAATGCTTTTTCCGCTATAGTAGTCATCGAGTAGGGTTCCTTTCTTGGTGACTTTGACCATCCCGAGAATACCCTACTTTTTTGTTGCCTGGCTAGGCTCCAAATCTTGGTTACACACACTATTGTACGTCATCAACATTATTGCTGAAATAATCTGAATAAGCCATTTCTTATGGGCTATTTGCAAAGATGGTTGGTTTTGAGGATCATTTCGCTTGTTCGATACTGCTTGAACAAGAATCTAGCCTACATTGCAGCGAATGGGGGGCTGTGTAAAATGGTCCGGCTTAGGAATAGCGGAAAATTACGGTGAGAGGGAGAGCGGAGCGGGAGGGTTGGTTCGGAGAAGCGGAGCGGTCGCCTTTGTTGACGGATTTTCACCGCCAAGGGGTGAAGATCAAAAAAATCCGGCAACAAGAGCGATCGGAGAACTAACCCTCCCGCGCAGCGGCGAATGCCTCACCCTCTTATCGCTTGAAGATAGCCGGAAGAGGGAACAACCGGAAAATTACTTTTCAAATGAGGTGAGAGGGAGAAGCGGAGCGGTCGCCTTTGTTGACGGATTTTCACCGCCAAGGGGTGAAGATCAAAAAAATCCGGCAACAAGAGCGATCGGAGAACTAACCCTCCCGCGCAGCGGCGTTCGCCTCACCTCCTTATCGCTAGAAGCTAGCCGGCGCTGGCCCCGCCTAATCCTTGTACCGGCCGCACCGACGTATGAGCCTTCGTCTGCCGGACATAATGAGAAGGAAGGCAACAAGAATGCGGAAGCGAGTGAAACCGATGGACCAGCGGCGGCTATTTTTGTTTTTGCTGGGCGTAACGGCAGTGCTGCTGCTATACGCCGGAAGGCTGTTCGTGCTGCAGGTGCTGCCGATGCTCGGCTGGGCTCCGGCCGGCGGCGATTTGGCGGCGTTTGCCGTGAAACAGCGCACTCATGCGTTCGTGATCGATACGGGGCGCGGCGACTTCTACGATCGATTCGGCTCCCCGATCACCGGCCGCACTGCACAAGGGCTGCTCGTCTTTCCGGCAACGGCCGGCGCCGCGGCAGACGAGGCCGACGAACGGCAGCAACTGATCCGGCTGCTGCACACCAACGAACGACAATGGCAGTCGTTCGCGGCCAACCTCAAGCAGCCGCAGCTATGGCCGCAGCCGAACGGCGAGCCGCTGCGGCTCACGCCGGAGCAAGCCGAGCTTGCAGCGAAGCTTCATGTCGCGGGGGCGACATTGACCAGCTTCCGCGAGCGATACCCCGAGCCGTTTGCGGCAGGGCAGTTGGTCGGCTTCATGGCCCAACACCCCGAGCGGCTGCGAACGGAATTCGCAAACGAGCTGAGCAGCGGCAGGCTGGCGCTAGCTGCAGAGATTGGCGCAGCGGGACTGGAGCGTACGTTCCAGTCCTATTTGCAAGGCGTGGGCGCGACCTCGATCGCCTTGTTCCGCGACGGCCGCGACAATCCGCTGAACGGGCTGCATTATCGCCGCATGGCGCCAGGAAACGACAAATACCCGCTGCGCATCGAAACGACGCTGCGCCTTGAAGTGCAGCGGCAAATCGAAGCGATGCTGCAGCGGCGCGGCATCGCGGAAGGGGCGGTCGTCGTGCTCGACGCAGCGAATGCGGATGTTGTGGCAATGGCCAGCCGGCCCGCTTTTGCGCCGGACGAACCGATCGGTGCTGCCGACAACTGGGCAAACCGCGCTTTGCAAGCGATGCCGCCAGGCTCGATTTACAAAACCGTGGTCGCGGCGGCACTGCTGGACGAGAAGTTGGTTCGCTCCGGCGACACGTTCGAATGCGCCGGCGAGCTGGGCCGCTTCGGCTTCTCCTGCTGGCAGCCGGGCGGCCACGGCGAAATTACGCTGCGGGAAGCATATGCCGAATCGTGCAATATCGCGTTTGCCAAAGCGATGAAACCGCTGTCCTCGCGCCAGTTGGCAACGTATGCGGCCAAGCTCGGCGTGCTCGGCACAGTCGGCTGGCAAGGCAAAACGCCGGGGCAAGCAACGTTCTCGCAATTTGACGCCGAGCAGGAATGCCGCCTGTTCGAACCGGCCACGCTGCAGGACGACGAAGGCGTGCGCGCGCAAACGGCAATCGGCCAGCGCGACGTGCGTCTGACGCCGCTAGCCGCGGCCAATATGGTCGTAACGCTGCTCGGTGGCGGCGCCGTGCGCGAACCGCGCGTCGTATCGCGAATCGCTTACGCCACAGGCGAGCCGTTATTCACCTTCGACCGCGAATATCGGGTGAAACGCGGCCACGGCATTACGCCGGCAACGGCCGTCAAGCTCGCCGGCTGGATGCGCGACGTCGTCGACCACGGCACCGGCCAAAGCCTGCAGCGCGCCAAATGGAAGCTGGCAGGGAAATCGGGCACGGCTCAAGAGGCTCCGGTCACGAAAGGGCAGGTCAGCCAATGGTTTATCGGCTATGGACCTGCGGCGAAGCCGCTGTATGCGGTGGCAGTAGCTTTGCCGCACATGCCGCCCGGCAAATCGGGAGAAGCGCAAGCTGTCTTCCGCGAAGTATTCGATATTTTGGCAACTAAAAATCAAAATGAATAAAAAGTAGTTCATATCCCCTTTAATTCACCTCGTTTTAATCGGAATTCACAGCCACTGGATGCGGATTTTTTTATAATTTGCCCCTTTTCCAAAAATCTTTATTCCAAAATGAAATTAACTCATGTATACTGGAAACAAGAAGATTGAAAATGGGGCGGAGCCGATGAACGGATCGATGGTGGCAGTGGCAGACAATAGATGGAAGAAGCTGTGGCTTCTGTTTTTGTCGTTTGCTGCGATAAGTCCGATTACGTTCGGCGGCGGGTATGCGATGATTCCGGCGATCGAACGCGAAGTTGTGGCGCGCCGCAAATGGATCGCCGAGAAGGAAATGGCCGAGGTGCTTTCGATCGCCGGTTCGGCGCCGGGCGGCATCGGCGTCAATGCGGCCGCCTTTATCGGATTCCGGCTTGGCGGACTGGCCGGGGCGATCGTTGCGGTGATCGGCATGACGCTGCCCACGTTTCTGATCGTGATCGGACTGTCGTTCCTGTATGCCTTCACACGCGACAATGCCAAGGTGGAGGCGGCGTTTATCGGCCTGCGTTCGGGCATTATCGCGCTTATTTTGTATGCCGGCTACAAGATGGCGCGCTCCTCGATTATCGACCGGGCGACCTTGTGCGCAGCCGTCGCTACAGTGGCGCTGCTGCTGGCTTTGCCGGTTCATCCGCTGCTCTTGATCGTCGCCGGCGCATTATACGGGGTCTCCGTCGTTTGGCTGAAGCAGAAGCTGGGCATGTCCGTCAAGCTTGGCAGCGAAGGCGACGAATCGCTGCATATCGACGACAGCGGGTATTACATCGTACCCGATTATTTTGTTGCAGACGGGATTTGATCCGTCCGGCTAGTCCGGCTACCTGACACCAGGCGCGAGCGGAGGGGAAACGAATGGCGTTATGGCAGTTGTTTTGGACGTTTTTCAAGATCGGCTGTTTTTCGTTCGGCGGCGGGTATGCGATCACCCCCGTCATCGAAAAAGATGCCGTCGCTTACGGCTGGTTGACTCCCGCCGAATTTACCGACGCGGTTGCTGTCGCGGGGATGGCGCCGGGGCCGATCGCCACGAACAGCGCGGTATTCGTCGGCTACAAAACGGCTGGCCTGGCAGGAGCGCTCAGCGCCACGGCAGGCATCGTGCTTCCCTCGCTGATCATCGTCATCATCCTGGCGGCTTTTTTTTACAAAATCCATCGGCATCGGCATGTACAAGCCGTCTTCTACGGCTTGCGCCCGGTCGTTAGCGGTTTGATTGTTTATGCGGCGATCCGGTTCGGTATGAATGGAGGGTATCTCGGCACTTTCGCCTGGCAAGGGTTGGTGGCGTTTCTGATTCTGATCGGCGCCTTGCTTGCGCTAATCCGGTTTCGCTTGCACCCGGTCGTCGTGCTCCTGATGTCCGGACTGGCCGGCATCGTGATTTATTCTTGAAAAAGCGGCTCGTACACTCTTGTACGCAGCCGCTTCCCTGTTTATGATTAGGGGGACAAGTAATCCCGAAAACTATCATATCCCGCTGATCGGGAAAGGGGAGCCTGAGAATGACGCGACTGTTTGGCCGCGACTATACGAAACGAGAGCTGCTCGCCCATGTCGGGCGAGTCGAACAAGTCGGCGGCATCCGCCGGTACGAATGGAGCGACGGCTTCGAACGCGGCGTGGAACAATTTCAAGTACGGACGGGCGCAGGCCTCGTGTACGGTGTCACCCCGTCGCGCGGCCTCGATCTGTCTTACGCCGAGCTTGGCGGCGTGCCGCTGACGTTCCAGTCGGCAGTCGGCGACGCGCATCCGATGTTTTACGAGCCCCAGGGAACCGGCTGGCTGCGCACGTTTCCGGGTGGTCTGATGACGACTTGCGGGTTGACGAGCATGGGCTCTCCCGCCGTGGAGAATGGGGAATCACTTGGCCTGCACGGCCGTTATTCGCATATTCCCGCAGAGAAGCTTGGCGTTTCCGCTTCCTGGCAAGGCGACGAATACGAGATGCGCATTACGGGAACGGTGCGTCAGGCGAGTTTCTTCGGTGAACATCTGGAGCTGACCAGAACGATTGAAAGCCGGCTGGGCGTCAATGCGATTACGGTTACTGACCGTGTGGAAAACGTCGGATTCGCGCCCTGCGACTTGATGGTCCTGTATCATTGCAATTTCGGGTTTCCGTTCGTCGGTCCGGATCTGCGGCTGACGTTTCCCGAAGGTACGATCGTACCGAGAGATGAAGGCTACGGCGCGGAGGAAGCGTATACATTCGAAGCGGCGCAAATCGGCGTCAGCGAAAACGTGTTTTATCACCGGCCAGCTACGCAGTCCCCCCGGCAAACCGTCCGGTTGGATAACGCGGCGCTTGGCGTTTCCGTACAGCTTGCTTATTCGGCTGACACGCTGCCATGCCTGATCCAGTGGAAGTGCCCGGTTGCCGGCAACTATGCGCTGGGCATCGAACCGGCCAACGCCTTGGTCGAAGGGCGCCCGGCCGAAAGGCGGCGGGGCACCTTGCAGTCGCTGGCGCCCGGCGAATCGCGGCAGTTTAAGCTCGAATTTTCGTTCGGCCGGTAACCGGAGCCGGAGCTTTCGCCGGATCGCGTTCGATTTCCGCTACGAAAGAGGAATCCGCTCATGAAAACTTCGCTGCGCACCCGCCTGATCGTGCTGCTTCTGGCACTTACGGGCGTTTGTTTGACGCTCGTCGGCGGAAGCAATTATTATGCGGCCAAGTCCCGCATCATGCAGTCGCTGGAGCAATATGCCGGCATGAAGGTAACCTCGCAAGCAAACAACCTCGGTGCCTGGATCGCCACCCGGCTCGCGGAAGTGACGGTGATGAGCAATACGAATGTCATGCGTTCGGGAACCAGTCAGGCCAAGCTGGACTATTTGACCGGCGAAAACAGACGCGGAGCGGCGCCAACGGTGTCGCTCGGCTTCGCCGATCGAAACGGCAAGATGCTGCTGACCAGCGGCAAAGTGATCGATGTCGGAGAGGAAGCAACGTATCGCGAGGCGCTTGGCGGCAACAGCGTCGTGTCGGACCCTTTCATCAGCAAGGACGATACGGCGTATTTTATTTTTACGATCCGGGTGCCGGTTTATGCGATGGACAATACGATTGTGGGTGTGCTGAGCGCCGCTTTCCTGGTCGACGATACGTTAAAGCCGTTTGCCGATTTTACGCTGGGGCTGAACGATCATGTGTATGTCGAGCAGCAGGATGCGACCGTCATCTACGAAGCGAACGGGAAGCAGGTCGATCGCAGCGCTTCCTACATTGAAGACCTGGTGTCCGCTCGCGATGAATCCGGTTCGTTTCAATCGGGCAATCGCACCGTCTTCTACGCCAAAGTGGCCCATACCGGTTGGAAAATCGCGCTGGAAGCGCCGACGAACGAGCTGCGCCGCCCGGTGGCGACCTTGTTCTGGATCACCGCGTTGGCCGTCTTGTTGGCCGAATTGCTGCTCGCTCTGCTCGTTTATGTCATTCTGACGAGAGAGATGCGCCGCATTCGCGGTATCCTCACGGTAACGGAGCAAGTGGCTTCCGGGGATCTCGACGCGGGCAAGCTGCGGGATGCGGGAGACGACGAGATCGGCGCATTGGCCCGTTCGGTCAACGGCATGGCCGCCAATTTGCGCAACATGTTCGAGCGGCTGGAGGCGATTCTCAACCAGAACGATTATGCGATAGTCGGCACCGATGCGAATTTCGTCATTTCTTATTTTAACGCCAAGGCGGAGTCGATGCTGGGCTTGAAGGCCGAGGATGTGATCGGCAAACAAACGCCGCTTGTATTCCACGATCCGGACTTGCTGGAAGCCAAGGCGGCCCGGAAGTCGGCCGAAACCGAGGTCACCATCCAGGAGGCCGTGGATCTGCTTCGCCGCAAGCTGCAGCACCAGCGCTCCTATGATGAAGAGCGCGAATATGTCCACCGGGACGGAACGCTGATTCCCGTTACGCTTAACGTGACCCGGATGGTCGATCCCGACGGACGGATGACGGGCACGGTTGGCATTTTCCGCGATATTACCGAACAGAAACGAATCCAGGCCGACTTGTTGCGCGCCAAAGATGAAGCGGATGAAGCGAATCGGGCCAAAAGCGATTTTCTTGCGCGGATGAGCCATGAAATTCGTACGCCGCTGAACGGTATTATCGGTTTGCAGCAATTGCTGCGCAATACCGAGCTAAGCGAGCTGCAGTTGGATTATGTGGAGAAGATGTCGGCTTCTTCGCATGCCCTGCTGCAAATTATTACCGATATTCTCGACTTTTCGAAAATCGAGGCCGGCATGGTGCAGATGGAAAGCGTCCGCTTCCGTCCGGACGAACTGATCCGCCGGCTGGCGGGCACGGTTGGCGTGCTGCTCGGCAGTCGTCAGCTCGACGTGATCTTCGACGTTCCCGCGGCGGTGCCGGACGTGCTGATCGGCGATCCGCTGCGGCTGGAGCAGGTGCTGCTCAATCTGTGCAGCAATGCGATCAAATTTACGCATGAAGGATTCATCGCGATCAAGCTGGAAGTGGCGCACTTGCCTTCCATGCAGGCGGCGCTGCGGTTTTCGGTAGAAGACAGCGGCATCGGCATCTCGCAGGAACAGCTGGCGAAGCTGTTCGTGCCGTTCACGCAGGCGGACGGCTCCACGAATCGCAAATACGGCGGGACCGGGCTAGGGCTGGTCATTACCCGTCACTATATCGAACGGATGGGCGGCCAGCTTGACGTAAGCAGCGCAATCGGACATGGCAGCACGTTCTCGTTTGCGCTGCCGTTCGTTTTGCCGCCGGAATTGCCGGAAAGTCCGACTGTCTCTCCCGGGCTGCCGCTGCCGCCGCCGCTGCGGGCACTGCTGGTGGAAGATTCGGCGCGCATGCGGCGCCATCTGGCCGGTATGCTGGCGCAAATAGGTTTAGTGCCGGAGCCGGTCGACAGCTGGCGTGAAGCGCTGCGGGAGTTGCTCACAGACGACGGACGCCGGTTCGGCTATGCGTTTGTCGATATGGAAGCTCCCGACATGTACGGAAGCGACACTTGGCAAACCTTCAAAGCCGAAGCGGATCGGGCCGGCGTCCTGGTGCTGGCGGTGACGACGGCGTACGGCCGGGAAGAACTGCTGCGCCAGCCGGAACGTTACCGTCCGGCCGCGATCGTCGTCAAGCCGCTTACGCGCAGCAGCTTGATTCGTTGCCTTCACGCGCTGCTGCTGGGCAGGCAAGCGGAACGGGAAGCGTCAGCCGGAGCCTTGCTGCCGGTCTCGGCTCAGCCGGGCTTCGCCGCGGCAACAAGCGGCATCCGCATTTTGCTGGCGGAAGACAATGCGATCAATCAGGAAGTGGCGGTTGGTTTGCTCGCGATGCAGGGGCATACGGTTCGTGTCGTACGCACGGGTCGCGAGGCGCTGGATTTGCTTGCGCGGGATGCGGAATGGGATGTGGTGCTCATGGACATCCACATGCCGGAGATGGACGGCTACGAGGCGACGGCGGCCATTCGCGCCAATCCGCGCTGGGCCCGGCTGCCGATTATCGCGATGACGGCCGACGTGCAGAAGCTGAGCAGCGACCGCTGCCGCGCCCTCGGCATGAATGGCCTGGTGACGAAACCGTTCCATGCCGAAGCGCTTTATGCGGCGATTGCCGAAGCGACTTTCTATCGCCGGGAAAGGCTGGAATCCGCCCGGGACGCTGTCAGGCAGAAGCCGCCGGTCGGACCCGATCACCCCCGGCTTGCCGCCGTAATCGGCATCGATCTGGAGGAAGCGCTGGAGCGGGTGAACTATCGCGAAACGATTTTGCTTCGCATGCTGCAGTTGTTTGCAGCGGAGTACCGCGATTTTATCGCTCGTCTGCGCGATACGCTGGGGCGAGGGGACCGGGATGCGGCATGGAAACTGCTGCACACGCTGAAAGGAGCGGCAGCGAATTTATCTGCGCTGCCTCTTGTCGCCGAAACGGAAGCGGCGGAAACGGCGCTAATGCGCGGCGAGCTGGACGATCGGCCGGACGTCAAGCTGGGCGGGCTGGAAGCGGCGCTGGAGCCACTCGTTCGCTCGGCGGCTGCTTTGTGAAAGAGGTGCTCATCAAAAGCTAACAATTTGCTCATAGACGCTCATAATTCGTTGGTGTATAGTGGAAATATCGACGAAATTCGCGCTTTTTCCGTTCGGCCTTGCAATCGTCTTGCGATTTGCTAACATTTGACTAACATTTCGCTCATGGAGGTCCCGATGGACAAAGTGCTGCTCATTGAAGACGATATGATGATCGGCGAAATGCTGGCAATGTATTTGAGCGAAGAGGGGTTCGAGGTCAAGCGGGCGGAGAACGGAACGGAAGGGCTGACCGAAATCGAGGCGTACCAACCGGATCTTATCTTGCTCGATTTGGTGCTGCCCGATGTTGACGGATTCGAGCTTTGTGCGCAAATTCGCAGCATGACGCGGGTGCCGATGATGATCGTTTCAATGCGATCGGAAGTATCGGAACGGGTGAAAGCGTTTGCGCTGGGGGCGGACGATTACATCTCCAAGCCGTTCAGCATGCGCGAGCTGACAGCCCGGGCGGCAGCGCTTATCCGCAGAAGCCGGATGGCCGGAGGAGTCGGCATCCCGATTGCCGGAGCGGAAACGGCAGCGACGCTGGAAAGCGGGGAGCCGCTGGCGATCAAGCTCGATCCGCTGCGCAGGTTGATGTCGGTCGGCAATCAGACCGTGGAAACGACGTATTCGGAATTTGAAATCATGCGGCTGTTCGTCGAGCACGCCGGCAAAGTATTCAGCCGCGAAGAGCTGATCCAGGCGGTGCGCGGGTTCGACTCCTATGTGACCGACCGGGCGATTGATGTGCATATCGTCAACCTGCGACGCAAAATCGAACGAGATCCGAAGGAACCCAGGCATATTAAAACCGTATGGGGAGTCGGCTACAAATTCGAGCGCTAAGCCGTCCCCCCATTGCGACGAACCGTCATGAGACGGCGAGATACAGCTTGGAGCCGTCCGCGTATTTGAACACGGCGACACCGCCAATCATTTCGATGAACAGCACTTCCTTCAATTTGCGGCGAAAGTCGAAATCGTACTGCATATCCATCATTTTGCCGCGGAGCATCTCCATCGTCATGCTGCAGCCTTCGTACCGATGAACGGGAATCGTTTTATTTTTGTATGCGATGGCCGCTTTCGTCATGGTCTCCACCTCCACTTACCCTTCTTGCCCCTATTGTAAGGCCAATCGTTTAAGTGCATATAAGGTTTCGATTAGTTTCGGATTAAAATGATTCATATGCGGTTAACAATTGCGGTCCGTTCGCCCGGAGCGCATCTTCGGCGAGCAGCAGGTGCATGTTCAGCTTGCTTCTGCGATGCAGTCGGAACGCGGCGAACAGCGATACGACGATACCGAATGCGATGCCGGCCAGCAGCCAAACGAACCAGGAAAACGCGGGCTCCTGAACGGCAGCCGCTATGCCGAGCCCAAAAGCGGCCGCCGGAAACAGTGCCGACAAGGCGACTTCGGCCGCGGACTGCCACAGCAGCGGAGACGCTTCCATGGCGCGAAGCGCAAGCAGCCGGTAGCCGAGCTCTTCCCGGGTGAGCTGCGAATAGGCGCTGCGGTACTTATAAAGTTCGGCATAATGTGTCCGAATGCGTCGGTTCGACAAGTGTGCCGGCTCACGCTGAACGGCATGTTTGAGCGGATTCAGCAGCCGACGATTGAAGCGGGCTGTTCGGAACAGCTCCAGCAGCAGGTACAGGATGCAAACGAGAGCGGCGCAAAGCGCGGCAATTGCGGTTTCCATTCGAGCAGCGGCCTCCTCCAGAGCAAAGTGTCCGTTCCGTTCGCGGGTTGTCCATATTATACCAAAGGAATGGCCTGATCCCAAACGGTCCGAAGCCGCGGGGAGCAGTCACGGCAACGGCCGATCGGATGATAGCACCATCCAGTCGGCCGTTCGTCGTGTTGCGGGATCAGGCTTGCAAAATATACGTTTCCACGATATGGCGTACGCCTTCCTCGTTATTGGTCAACGTGACGATATCGGCGACCAACTTGAGCGGATCAACCGCATTGCCCATCGCCACGCCAAGTCCGGCCAGCTCGACCAAGTCGAGATCGTTCCAGCTGTCGCCGATGCCGATCGTCTCTGCCAGCGTGCAGCCGCAATGATGTTCGGCCAGGAAACGCAGCGCGTTGCCTTTCGTGCCTTCGGGATGCATGAATTCGAGGAAGTTCGGCTTCGATTTGGTGATGTGCGCTTCGGCGCCAAGCTGTTGCTTCAGCACCGGGATGTGTTCGTCGAGCACATCCGGTTCGTCGATGATAAGCAGCTTCGTCATCGGCAAAGCCGCATATTTGGCAAAATCGGGGTCGACCGTATACGGAATCGCGGAAAGCTTGGCGTAGGCGCGCACTTTATCATTGTCGACCGGCACGATCAACTGGTCGTCGTAGTAAGCTTGCAAATGAAGCCCGTGTTCGGCGGCGTAAGCGAAGATGCTTTCGGCAATCGGCCGGCTGAGGTTGCGTTCATATAAAATGCTGTCGTCCTGCAGATTGCGGACAAGCGCGCCCTGATACGAAATGAGCGGCACGTTCATGCCGAGCTGGGCGGCAATGTCTTTGGCCGACGCATGCATGCGGCCCGTGGCCAGCGTCACCAAAACGCCGCGCTCGCTCGCCCGTTTCAGCGCCTCTTTCGTTCCTTCCGTAATGCGGTGGTCGTCCGTAAGCAGCGTATCGTCAATATCGATGGCAACCAATTTATACATGAGACCGGTTCCTTCCTTTTTATGCAGTAGTGGATGTTGATCCATTATACCAGATACCAGACCGCGGGGGGAGAAATCTCGCTTTTGCCGCAGCTTGCTTCCTTTTCCCCGTACAGGCACAAATGGGCCGCCGCCCACATAGACTGTAAAGCAGCGTGCTGTTCCTGCCGGAACGCTTGCATTCGCGTGAGCACATCAAGGGGGGCCCGATTCAGGAACCGATGTAATGTATGGCTTTAACTGTACTCGGCCATCTAGGTGTGCTGCAAGATAACAACGAGCAAAAAGATGTTGTATGATATCGAAAGTTCAACTTATTAAAGGATGCAGGTTCCAAAGACAAAAAGATGATCCCTTTTGAGGATAATTAGTTATTTTTCCTTCGAACAGGCACGGCAGGGCGATAGCCCACATAAACTGATACTAACACTTCTAAGGGGTGACAGTCGTGCCTGGATTATTTGCCGCAATCGCATTATTCATCAAACAGCTTTCCTTGCTCGTCTCATATGTCAAGAACAATGCATTTCCCCAGCCGTTATCAGAAATCGAAGAAATGAAGCACCTCAAGCTGATGGCCGAAGGCAATCAGCATTCGCGCAATCTGCTAATTGAACATAATCTACGATTAGTCGCGCATATAGTAAAAAAATTTGATAATACAGGAGAGGATTTAGAAGATTTGATCTCGATTGGGACAATCGGTTTGATCAAAGCGATTGAATCGTTCTCGCCTGACAAGGGTACCAAATTGGCTACTTTTGCGGCTCGATGTATTGAGAATGAAATATTAATGCATTTGAGATCGTTGAAAAAGTCCCGCAAAGATGTCTCGTTGCACGACCCGATCGGAACGGATAAGGAAGGCAACGAAATCACATTAATCGACATTCTCGGTACGGAAGCAGACGATGTGGCGGAAAAAGTGCAGTTGAAAATCGAAAAGTCGAAGATTTATAAGAACCTTGATATATTGGACGATCGCGAAAAAGAAGTTGTCGTCGGCCGGTTTGGTCTGGAACATGGCGGTGAGGAGCGCACACAACGTGAAATTGCCAAAGAGCTTGGCATCAGCCGTTCCTATGTATCCCGGATCGAGAAACGAGCACTCATGAAGTTGTACCATGAGTTTTATAAAGTTAAGCGATGACAATGTAGCATTAATAAGAAGGGGCAGAAGATGAACGAGGAACTGCTAAACAAAATCGAAAAGAACTTGAGGACTGGGTAAAGTTCAGGAATATGGTTACAAAATATAGTGAGATGAAATCCAATTGACAGGGCTTGATAAAGCCTTGTTTCTTTGTTCAGCAGTCGATGGCAACTTTTAACGAGATAATGCGTTTCTACTAAAGTCCTTCTGTTGATCGGATTAATAATCGGATAAGAAGATGGAATAAGCCGAGAAACTGGAACAGGTACCTAGGACGACGCACGCGGCAGTATTCTACATGATCCCAGTGGGTAGATTGAACATCTCGAACATCTCATAAAAGGCTCTATACGCCGGCTCGTTAGCATCGGGGAAGCGAGCCGCGTCGACTCGGGGCAAGTTATTGACTTTGTGGTCAAGAATTGATATGATGCCCCTATGAGCAGACCAAGAGAATTCGATGTCGATCGTGCGCTCCACCAATCCATGGAAGTGTTCTGGACGAAAGGTTTCAAGTCGACTTCCTATGAAGATTTGACCCGCACGACGCAAGTGAAGAAGCAAAGCTTGTATTGCGTATTCAGCGACAAGCGGGATTTATTCCTAAAGGCGTTGGCGCTTTATCGCGAACGGAGCATAACGAGTCTGGAAGAACTAGCCTCCCAGGAGGTGTCGCCCTTGAAGAAGCTGGAGGCCGTCTGCGACGCTACGTTGTATCAGAACGATGAAGCGTTACGTCGGGGATGTCTCATGCTTAATTCCTCGCTGGAATTCGGAGACGACGATCGGGAAGTCAACCGCGAAGTCATGTTGATGTTCGAACAGGTAGAGCGTATTCTTGAGAAGATCATTCGCGACGGCCAGCAGCAAGGACTCATTTCAGTTCGCCAATCCGGCAAGGAGCTCGCCGTTTACCTGAACAACGCGCTTAGCGGGGCGAAGCTGATGGAGAAGTCGGGCGCTTCCCGGGAGCAAATCGCAGGGGTGCTGCGTACGACAGTTGCGCTAATGGTATCGGAGAACGCCCAATAGAGCCAGTCAATCCGGGAAAGCTGCGGAGGGAAGGCAGACGGAGCCAGTGAATGGATGATGGGATTCGCCGCTGCGATTTCTGTTAATGGACATAGCAGTGCCGATAGCATGCTCGCTCGTACAATGCGAGACGACAGGATGGCACGGTCGATTCCGGCTATGTCCGTCGGGGCGGGCGAAACGCTTGATGCGTCGCGAGTTTTTTTGCGTTTTTATTGACCGCGCGGTCAAAAAAAGACTTTCAATAAGGGAGGTGAGGCTTGCTCCAAAGACTTGCCTTGTGTAACTTTCTAAGCCTTTGCGGATCATTTTTTTTTTTTTTTTTTTTTTGCCGTAATCTTGACTTAACAGTCAAGAACGCGTTCATTAGACATTAAACCCATTTGGAGGTTCCTATGACCTATTCGAAATCCGTTCAAGCTTTGTTCCAACCATTCACAACCGGAAAACTGACGTTGCCCAATCGTATCGTCATGGCGCCGATGACCCGCCAGTTCTCCCCGGAAGGCGTGCCGGGTCCGGATGTAGCCGCTTATTACCGTCGCAGGGCGGAGAACGGCGTTGGATTGATCGTGACCGAAGGCACGATCATCGATCATCCAGATTCGTCCAATCAGCCCAATGTGCCTCATTTCTACGGCGAAGCCGCATTAAGCGGTTGGATGAACGTCGTGGCTAATGTGCACGAGGCGGGCGGGCGGATCATCCCGCAGATTTGGCATATGGGAGCCCGCGGCCAAGTCGGCGCGTACACAGTTGAAGATATTGCCGTCATCGTGCAGGCCTTCGCTCAGGCGGCGACCGAAGCCAAGCGGCTCGGCTTCGACGGCATCGAGCTTCACGGCGCACACCAATATTTGATCGACCAATTTTTTTGGGAGAAAACGAACCCGCGCACTGACCGTTATGGCGGCGACATGGTAAAGCGCACCCGCTTTGCGGTCGAAGTCATCGAAGCTTGCCGCCGCGCCGTCGGTCCGGACTTCCCGATCGTCCTGCGCTTCTCGCAATGGAAGTCGACGGACTATAAGGCCAAATTGGTGGCAACGCCGACTGAACTGGATCAGTTCTTGGAGCCGTTAGCCGCGGCAGGCGTCGATATGTTCCACTGTTCCACCCGCCGTTTCTGGGAGCCTGAGTTCGAAGGCTCCGAGCTGAATCTGGCCGGATGGGTCAAAAAGTTGACGGGAATACCGACGATTACGGTCGGATCGGTCGGCTTGGAAACGGAAGTGATGAGTTTCTTTACAGAAGGGAAGGGCTCGAATATTACCAAGATCGACGGGCTGCTTGAAAAGCTGGAGCGTGGAGAATTCGACCTGGTAGCCATCGGAAGGGCCATATTGGCCGATCCCGCGTGGGCCGGCAAGATTCGCGACGGCCGGCTCGACGAGCTGCTCCCCTTTACGATCGAAGCGGTGAAAACATTGTATTGAATCCTATAAAGAACCAGCCTGTCGGTAATAGGAGCGGCGGCATCGCGTGAATGACGCCGCCGCCCGCTCCGCCGGAAACGCGTGTTGAAGGTAATACCGTCGTCAGCTCTTAATTCATACTTGACATATTGGTATTATAGGTTATAGAATTAAAGGAATGGCCGATTGGAAAACCAAAGGCACATCTCGTTCCCGACTGAAGCGGGAAACATATGGGGTGCGCCTTTTTCGCGTTCGTTCTTATTTGGCTATTCCATCAAAGAGACGCTTTTAGCCGTTGGTGATGAAGGCATGCTGCTGATCTTCAAGCTGCTTCCCAGAGGCAACGTTGGTTTTAATTTGTTTCAGGCCGCACATGCAGAATTGCGGTATAGATTAGTATTATTACGATTGGAGATGTGAGAATTTTGTCGTATTTTGTCGTTTTTGTAACCGAGGCGGACAATTCTAAGAAAGAGCAATATTTTGCCGATCATATGAAGTATCTCGACGATTTGCGCGAGCAAGGAGCGATTATCGCTAATGGCAAATTCGTCGATGGCTCTCTCGGGTTAATCATTTTCCGCGGCGAATCGCAAGCCGAAGTCGAACTTATTGTATCCCGTTCTCCGTTTGCCATTCATGGAGTTCGCGAATTTAAGGTTCACGAATGGGCGGCCAAATGGGGCACTGTCAGTTAGGAGGAATTCCGTATGCCGGTTGATTATTCGTACAACCGCTATTTGCAAACGACCCGCACCTTGGGCGGCACGAAAAATGCCGATCCGGATCATGTCCATCTGTCTTTCGGCTTTCCCCATTCAGATCTGTTTCCAATTCAGGAACTGGCCGAAGCGGCCAGGCAGGCTACGCTCGAGCAAGGGCGCAAGGGGCTTCATTATTACGGCGGCTCAGCTATATCGTATTTACCCCATTGGATCGCTGGGCGACTCGAGCAAATCGACATCCGAGTGCCGCCCGAGCAGATCAAAGTAACGGTGGGCGCGGCGCAGGCGATTGAGATTGCAGCGCGCATCTTGTGCAACCCCGGCGACGAGGTATGGGTGGAAAATCCAAGCTTTTTCGGAGCGTTGCGCATGTTCCGTCTTGCCGGCGCAGAGCGGATCCGCTCTTTTGAAATAGACGGGGACGGCATTTTGGTCGAGCCGCTGCGGGAGGAACTGGAGCGCAGGGCGCAGATGGGCGAAGCGCAACCGAAACTGCTCTATGTGATGCCGAATTTTCAGAATCCGACGGGAGTCTGTCTGACCGTTGAGCGCAGGCGCCAACTGGCCGAATTGGCACAGACGTACGGGTTTTATATTTTGGAAGACGATGCGTATATGGAATTGAACTACTCGGATGCATTCGAACCAGCAATCCATACGTTCGCTCCCGAGCATGTCATTCATATCGGCACATTCTCCAAAATCGTCGGCCCCGGCGTTCGTCTGGGCTGGGCCGTAGTGCCGCCGGTATTGCTCAAGTACGTCCAGCAATTCATGAGCGGTTCGCAAACGAACCCGTATATGCAAGAGATCGTCTCGTCTTTTTTGCAAAACAACGATTTCCAATCGTATCTGGATCGGATCCGGTCGCAATACAAGGCGCAACGGGACGTCATGGTCGCGGCGCTGTTACAACATTTTGGCAATGTTATCGAAGTTCGTTTGCCTACAGGAGGATTTTTCCTTTGTGTTCGCTTCGCGCAGCCTACGGATGTTTCCGAGCTGACGCGGCTTGCGGAGCGGCATGGCGTAAGTGTGCTGGACGGCAGCGCGTTTTACGGCAACCGCGAAGGCAGGAATACGCTGCGATTGTGTTTCACGTACAGCTCGCCAACCGAAATCGAGCTTGGCATTCAGCGTTTGGCAGAAGCCTATAAGCAACTGAGATCCGGTTAACGCGTATCCAATAACCAAGAAAAACGATATGAATACAAATATATGAACGGAGGTGTCTGTTATGAGCGACTATACGTTGCATTCGCACGGGATTTATCAGATCCGCCTTCCCATGGGCAATCCGCCGTGGATGAACAGTTATGTGCTGCCGGACGGAGACGGGTTTACCTTGATCGATCCAGGGTTTAATACGGAGGAAATCGTTGCTTTCTGGCAGGAGACAGGCCCGCGGATCGGACTCGACTTTGGAAAGATACGCCAAATATTGGTTACTCATCACCACCCGGATCATTACGGCTTAGCCGGCTGGTTTCAGCAGCAGTCCGGCGCTCCCGTCTATATTTCGACCGTCGCCAAACGACAGATTGAAGGCATTTGGGGAGAAGGGCGGCGGCTCGTTCCGCTGTTCCTGGACACGTATTACCGCAACGGCTTGCCGCAGCTGCTGGTGGAGCAGTTGCGCGAACAATGGGACAGCAGCATTTCACGGGTGCTGCCGAAGCCGTCTTTGACGGTGCTGGATGAAGGCGGCAAGGTGCGAGTCGGCGACATCGAGCTCGAGGTGCTTGGCATTCCGGGACATGCCGCCGGACACAACGCCTTTTACAGCCGGGAATGGCAGGCAATCTTCGTCGGCGACCAGGTGATGCCCGACAGCTTGCCGGATACTTGTTACGTATCGGACGAGTTCGATACGAACCCGATCCGCAGCTTCCTTGATTCGCTCGACAAGCTGCAGCCATATGCCGTTCAGCTCGCTTTTCCCGGTCATCACCAGCCGTTCTCCCATTTTGCCGAGCGACTGGAAAAACTGAGGCAGTTGAACGCCGAGCGCCAGCGCAAGGTAGAAGCGCAATTGATCGGGGGCGAGTGGAAGTCCGCCTACGAGGCGTATTACGATGTGTTTGAACCCGTGCCGTCATTGGTGCAGAAGCGGTTCCATTTCACGGAAACAATCTCGCGCATTCGTTATGCGCTGTCGCGGGGAATAATTGAGCAAACGGTGCAAGAAGGCGTGTTGAAATACAGATATGCAGCAACGGAAGGAGACACACGCAATGACGAACAAACGTAACCGAACATTAAAATTGGGTGCCCGCGTATTCGGCATCGGTCACTATCGCACCTCCTGGTTGCACCCGAACGTGCCGCCGGACGGCAATATTAATTTTGCCGAACACATTCGACAAGCACAGGAAGCGGAGGCGGCTAAATTCGATTTTATCTTTTTCTCCGACCGCCTGTACTTCGACGAACATAGCGCGCCTAAGTCGCTCAATCAGTTTGAGCCGATTGCCTTGCTGTCCGCGCTCGCTTCCATTACCAAACGAATCGGGTTGGTCGGCACGCTTTCGACCTCGTACAGCGAACCGTTCAACGTGGCGCGCCAGTTCATGACGCTTGACAAAATAAGCGGCGGCCGCGCCGGTTGGAACGTCGTATCAACCGCGCTCAGCGGCGCTTCGCTGAATTTCAGCCGCGACGTCCATTACGGCCATGCCGAACGATACCGACGGGCCAAAGAGTATTTGGACATCGTACAGGGCTTGTGGGATTCGTGGGAAGACGACGCGTTCAGCTACGACAAAAAGAACAATATTTTCTATGATCCAAGCAAGTTGCACGCGTTGAACTATGAAGGCGAATTTTTCAAGGTGCGCGGTCCGCTCAACATCAACCGTTCCCCACAAGGGCAGCCAGTTATATTCCAGGCGGGTCAATCCGAGGCAGGCAAACAATTTGCCGCGCAATATGCGGAAGGCGTCTATACGACTCCGATTACCTTTGAAGAGGCAAACGTGTTTTACAAGGATTTGAAAGAGCGCGTCGTAAACGTCGGGCGGGAAGAAGACGACATTCTTATCTTCGCCGGCCTGAATCCGGTCATCGGACGAACGGAAGATGAGGCGCAAGCCAAGTTCCGCGACATCCTGTCCTACATTACTTATGAAGAAGCATTAACCGAAATTAAGCTGTTTTTCAAAAATGTCAATTTGTTTCAGTTCGACCCGGATGCGCCGTTCCCCGATCTGCAAAGCGAAGGGAACGAAGGATACAGCTATATGGCCAATCGCATCAAAAACGCCGCCAAGCAGGAAGGGCTGACGTTGCGCCAAGCCGCATTCCGTTACGGCACGCCCAAATCCCAGTTCGTCGGCACGCCTGTACAAATTGCCGACCGCATGCAGGCCTGGTTCGAAGGAAGAGCCTGCGACGGCTTCTTCGTCTGGCCGCCTTACTATGAAGGTACGCGCGAGTTTATCGACCTTGTATTGCCGATTTTGCGCGAGCGCGGCTTGTTCCGGGAGGAATACGAGGCGAATACGCTGCGCGGCAATCTGGGGCTTGATTTCGTCCGCAATCGGTACGCGACAACCTGAAAAGAGCGTCGGGAATGACAGTCGAAGGAGGAGGAGGAGAGAGAGGTATGCTCCGAATAGAGGATATTCACAAAAAATTCGGTGCGGAGGAAGTGTTGAAAGGCATCTCCTTGCAGGTCCGGCGCGGAGACGTTGTTTCGATTCTCGGGCCCAGCGGATCGGGCAAAACGACGCTGCTCCGATGCATCAACTTGCTGGAGCGTCCCAATCGGGGGAGGATCGCCATCGGTGACGTCAAGGTCGATGTCGACAAACTGACACGACATGACATTTTGCGGCTGCGACGCAAAACCGCAATGGTGTTTCAATCGTACAACCTGTTCGCCAACAAGAACGCCCTGGAAAACGTCATGGAAGGATTGCTGGTCGTAAAAAAAATGAGCAAGGCAGAGGCGAAGGCCAAAAGTCTCGCGCTACTCAACAAAGTCGGCCTGGCCAACAAAACCGATCATTATCCGTCGCAGCTGTCCGGCGGCCAGCAGCAGCGGGTCGGCATCGCAAGGGCGCTGGCGCTTGACCCGGAAGTCATTTTGTTTGACGAGCCGACGTCGGCTCTTGACCCGGAGCTTGTCGGGGAGGTGCTGGAGGTAATCCAGCAGATCGCCCGGGAAGGCGTAACGATGATAATCGTCACGCATGAATTGAATTTTGCCCGAGATATTTCTACCCAGGTCGTGTTTATGGAAAACGGGCACATCGTCGAACAGGGCGAACCGCAGCAGATTTTCGTCAACCCGCAACAGCAGCGGACAAAAGCGTTTATCGGCAACCGCATCTTGAACAACAACAAAGGAGAATGAATATGAAAAAGTATTGGACAGCCTCGATTCTCGCAGCGGTAATGGCACTCTCGGCATGTGGCACCAGTTCGAACGGCGGCTCTTCGGGCAGTTCGCCCAGCGCAAGCGGAAGCGCTTCTCCGGCACCGTCCAGCGGCTCGCCGTCGGCTGCTCCCGTCAATGTAACCGTATTGAAAGTGGCGCAAAACGCGGTGCCGAATCCTCCGTTCAGTTCGCTGAACGAAAAAAATATCATGGAAGGCTATACAGTCGAATATTTGAAGCTATTGGACGAGCGTCTGCCGGAAATCAAGTTCGAGTACGAACAAATCGCCCGCGAAGCGATGCTGGTCGGCGTAGAGACGGGCAAATATGATTTGGCCGCCAACTTCTATTACCGCAACCCGGAGCGCGAAGCGAAATATTTATTCGGCCAGACGGAATACGGATATTCACTGAACGCGTTGATCGTCAAAGACAGCCGCAACGATATTCACAGCCTGGACGACATGCGGGGCAAAAAATTGACGCCGATGAGTCCATCAACCGGCTTGCGCACGCTGGTCGTCGATTATAACAAGAAAAACACCGACAACCCGATTTTGTTCAACGATATCGATGCCGTGACCGACGCGGAATCGGTGCAATGGGTAGCCAAAGGCACCTACGACGCTTACCTGACGAACAAGACCGTGTTCGACAACGTTAACGCCCAGTTGAAGCTGCCGCTCAAAATCGCCACTTTTGTCTCGAAGGAGCCGATCTGGGTGCTGTTCAACAAAAATAAATCGGCGGTTGCGACGCGATTTGACGAAGTAACCAAAGAAATGATCAAAGACGGCACGCTGCCTGCGCTTTCCGTCAAATGGTTCGGCATCGACATGTTCCAGTCGCTTGAAACGGTGAACAAGCCGTATCAGTTCAAATGATTAATGTCACCGAGCTTGTTAACGCCTTTTGGAAGCTTCTTCCCAAGCTGCCGCTGACGTTGTCGTTTACCGTCCTGACGCTGATCGGAGGCATCTCGCTCGGCTTCGTACTCGCTTTGGCTCGCATCTTCCGCATTCCGGTCTTGTCGCAAGCCATTGTGGCGTATATTTCGTTTATGCGCTGCACGCCCGGCATCGTCCAGTTGTTTTTGATTTTTTACGGTTTGCCCAAGCTGTTGCCGCTTATCGGCATCGATGTCAGCTCGTGGAGCAACTTTACGTTCGCGGTCATTTCCTTCGCCTTGCATTGCGGCGCGGTGTTATCGGAGGTGATCCGTTCGGCTTACTTGGCCGTACCCGCGTCGCAGCATGAAGCTGCGAGCGCGATCGGCATGTCGTATACCCAAGCGCTGCGGCGCATTCTGATTCCGCAGATGCTGAGCATCGCCATTCCGATCGTCGGCAACAACGCGATCACGATCTTCAAGGAATCGTCGCTTGTATTCACCGTCGGCGTCATTGATCTGATGGGCCAGGCACAAATCATGATCCAGCGCAGGCACGGGATTACGCTGCTTGAAACGTATTTGGCCGTATCGTTTATTTACTGGTTCTGCGCCATGCTGTTCGGCCGATTGCTGGCTTATTACCAACGCCGCAACGAACAGAAATACAAACTGATGGCGAGAAAGGCGTAGGAGGGAGAAGCCGCATGTTGCTGGATTGGGACTATATGTTGAGCAAACTGCCCGCCATCCTGGAGGCTCTCCCGCGAACACTGTTGCTGGTATTGGTGTCGGCGGCGGCCGGATTTGTGTTCGGTTATCTGCTCGCCATGGTCCGTTCTTATCGGGTGCCTGTATTGGCGCAAATGGCCACTGCCTATATTTCCATTTTTCGCGGTGTGCCGCTGCTCGTGCAAATGTATGTGGTCTATTTCGGCTTGCCGGAATTGTTTACTTACGTCAATGAGCTGTTCGGTATCGACTTGCTACCGTCTGAATTTAACAAAACGCTGGTCGCACTGCTTATATTTTCGCTGTATACGTCGGCTTACCAAGCTGAGGTGTGGTACTCAGCGCTGCATGCTGTGGATTACGGCCAGATGGAAGCCGCTTATTCGATCGGCATGACGCTGCCGCAGGCAATGATGCGCATTTTCATTCCGCAGGCACTCGTCAGCGCGATTCCGAATTTCGCGAATTTATTCATTTCCTTATTCAAACAAACGTCGCTGGCGTTTACGATCAAGATCGTGGACATCATGGCAGTCGCCAAACTGGAAGCAGGCGCCACATATCGCTATCTGGAGATGTATGTCATTGTCGCTCTCGTCTATTGGGTCTGCATCCTGTCGTTTGAGAAATTGTTCTCGTATTTGGAACACTTTTTTCGGAACCAGAAAAAACATCAGGCTGTATACACGAAAAAAGGCAGGGCCTGACGCCAAAACCATTACGGTCGTCCGATCGCCTGTATTAGGGCCACCTTCTCGGTGGCCTTAATAATAATGCATTTTCTAACACCTTCGCAGTCACGGCGCATGCGCCGATTGCAGCGACGTGACTGCGAGGGCGCTATTCCTGCGTCTCCTTGGTTGGTTGCGTCGCGTTCAGAATACGCGGTAGTGGAGGTGAACAACGCCACTTCGGAAGCGGCGCTCACCGAGCAGTTCGAGCCGCATGCGGAGGTTGTCCGGCAATGCTCGCTTACCTCCACCCAAGACGATCGGATTAAGAAGCAAATGACACTCGTCGATCAGACCAACCCTCATCGCCTGCCCGGCAAGCTCGGGACCGCCAATCGTAATGTCGGCTCCCGAGGACTCCTTCAGTCTCCGGATCGCATCAGGATCGAATTCGCTCTCGATCCTAGTCCTGGCGCTTGAAATCGCCTGAAGCGTCCGGGAATAAACGATCTTCTCGGCTGCTCGCCAAATCTGCCCGAATTCCTGCCTTATCTCCGGTTGATCGCCGCTGGCGCCCGCCGTTTCCCAGTACACCATCATCCCGTACATTCTGCGACCGTATAAATAGGTGCCAATCGGCCGCTGGAGGTCAGTCCAGAACGCATACGTCTCGTCATCGGAGATCCCCCAATCGATATTACCGTGCTCGTCCTCCATGTACCCGTCCAAAGATACGTTAGCAGCGTAGATCAGCTTAGCCATTTATATCGCCCTCCAATAGTATGACCGTGTCGAACTGAATCGTCACCGAATGAACTTATTCCTTTTAACTAATAGACGAATGAGAGATAATAAAATCATCGATTTACACGAATTTTTTAGTGCGAAAGACTATTCGCGAAGAAGATTGAACAAAGTATTTCGGTAAATTTGAGGCGTTTTTTTAATTTTACGGAGCCATGCCTACAGGCGTTACTGTTTCTGAAACTGGGCGCATTTTTATTTGCTTCCAAGATGGGGAGACGATGTTAAATTTACGGTGGCTTAAATCGTTCGCGGTACATTACAGCCTTATCCTAGTTTAGACGCTAAATTGGTAAGCCAATCGAATTTACGGAAAATGTTGTCCTGCCAACCACTCATCTGAATGATGTCCAATTTGATTTTCGTGTTGGTAAAGCAGGTTATGCTTATATAACGGATTCGTCTTCCCGAGGACCAGGAGCCATTATTGTCGTTGAGGAAAACGATGCGTTCGCGCGAAGAGCAGAGACAGCAGAAAATCTCGTCAGAGAGCTCACGGCAAAGAGAAGCGGTGAAGCCGCCAGGGTATGCCGGAGCGCCGAGTTCTATGTCGGCACAAGTCGCCCCCTCCTCTCGAAAAGACCAGAACGAGCTGCTGGAGCGGATGCTCGAAGGAGAAACCTTCGACTCGCCTACAAGCGAGTGTTACAAAACGGAGGAGTGCCCGGCGTGGACATCGTAAACGGTAGCCGAGCTACAAACGTACCTGAAGACACACTGGGAGACGGTGAAAGCCGAACTTCTCGCGGGAACGTACAGACCGGTGCCAGTCAAACGGGTGGAAATCCCCAAACCCGGCGGCGGCGTGCGGCTGCTCGGCATCCCGACCGTATTGGACCGCTTTCTCCAGCAAGCGCTTCTGCAAGATATTGTCGAGGCACACAGTTATTTTAAGGCAAATAAGATCCGCGTTTCCGATATCTATTTAGGTCCGGGAGAACGTTCGTGGCACAGCGCTGAAAAACGCCATTCATCTATCCTTCACTGACAGGAACGGTTGAGATGAGATGCTCTCCTCAATCGTTTATGCCGCCATGACCTTTTGCTTCCGGCTTGGCATGTCCCTTCTCATCCGCTTTACCGCGGGATTGGGAGCCTTTATCTTGCTTATTCTGGTCTTTCTTGCCCGGTTTGCCGCCGTCATCTTCACCTTGTTCGTCGTCATCGTGGCGGTCCGCTTTCGCTTCTTTTGCTTCAACTTCGATCTTGACGTTCAGTGAAATGCCATTTAACTCGAACCAGTTAGCAAACGCAGTCGAAACTTGCTGTTGCGCATTCGGCGCTTTGAGGTCGATACCGGACAGCAGCGTACGGATCCAATGCTCTGCGGCATCGCCCTTGAGCAAGAAACCGTCGCGGCCTTTCGGCGTCATTTTGATCATCGACGTGCCGTTGTTTTGGTCGCCTTTGTCGTGAATATCCATGTTGAAGTCTTTGCCTTCAATCTTGATATGCAGCTCGGTCCATGGCGCGTCCGCCACTGTCGGCACCATCGTCGATGGGGTTGCCGATACGTTTGGGTTTGGAGTCGGGCTCGGGTTCGGGTTCGAACTTGGGCTCGGCGAAACCGTTGGCTCCGCGCCGCTGCTCTGATTGTCCAACGTAACCGCTTTGATATAGGCAGCCTGGTTCTTCGCGTTTAAAATCAATTCGACCTTTACGCCTGCACCGATATCGCTTATTTGTGCTTTATGGTCATTAAGGAAAACCCATACCGTTTTCGAGATCGGTATCGTTTTGTCGCTACCGTCATCGGTCGTCACCGTTAATTGATCATGCGCGGAATCAATCGTTTTGACCGTTCCGGTTACGGTCGGCGAAGCTTCGTTTGCCTGGGATTCTCCCGCGATCGAACGTACACCGAACGCAATAATGACGGCGCATAATAATACGATTCCCCATTTTGCCCATTTTTTCATTTTTTTAACTCCTATTTAAGTTTATTAGAGCCCTGTCTTTGATATCTTTCGTGGGTGATTCCTCATTTTCAGGGGGGCATTAAGGCGGTTATTTCTTATTCCCTTTGCCCTTGCTCTTTTTCTCATCGGCTTTATCGGCAGCTTTTGGAGGTGCTGGGGGACCTATGGCTGGACCGGATGCGGGGGGCTGCTGCTGTATGAATTGCACCGCGGACGATGGGAACGGCACGATCGGCACATCCGCTAAAGCTCGGCTCATGATTTGACGAAACAGCTCAGCAGGGACAGCCCCACCAGAAGTCAGCAAATAATGATCACGATCCGTATGGTCGTATCCGACCCAAATTGCCGCCGTAAGCTCCGGCGTATAGCCGACGAACCATGCGTCCTTTGCGGCATTTGCGTCCAACCCGGCAAATTCCTTCGTGTCCGGCAGCTGGGTCGTGCCGGATTTGCCAGCGACCGGTCGGTTCATCGCCGCATTCTTACCGGTCCCACGGGCAACAGCGTCCTGCAGCATATAGGTCATATTAGCAGCCGTGGTTGGCTGCATCACTCTTTGTGCCGTAGGCTGCGCATTGATCAGCAAATGTCCATCGGCCGTTTCGATCTTTTCGATCGTATGGGCTTTATGCAGGTTCCCTTGTGCGGCAAAAGCACTGAATGCTTGAGCCATCTGCAATGGCGACACCCCCTCTGACAGGCCGCCGAGCGCTATAGCCAGCTGGCGATCCGCCTTCGGCAGATCAATGCCGAGCTTGGAGGCAAACTGCAAGCCGGCATTGATGCCGATCTGGTTCAGCAGCCATACGGGTGGTATGTTCCATGAACGAACGATGGCTTCAACCATCGATACTTGACCCCTGGATTGGTGATCCCAGTCCTCCGGCTGATAACCGGCGATATTCAGATTGCCGTCATAGAGCATGGTTGCCGGGGTATAACCTTTTTCGAGTGCAGGACCGTATACGATAATCGGCTTAAAGCTCGAACCGGGCTGACGCCGCATTTGAGTGGCATGGCTAAACCCGCGAAACACCGTGTTTCCGCGCCCGCCGGCAACCGCGCGAATTCCTCCGTTTTGTTGATCCAGCACTACGGCGCCGCTTTGAATGAGCTGTCCATCCATGCTTTTGGGAAACAAACTATCGTCTTGATAGACGTCCGTTACTGCATTTTGCACCTTCGGATCAAGGGCCGTTGTAATCTTTAGCCCTCCGGTCAGCAACTGCTCTTCAGTAAACCCATAGAGATCGACCGCCTCTTGGATAACGGTGTCCACATATGCGGGATAGCGGCCCTTCAAATCGTCTGTCTGAGGTTTTTGGATCACTCCGAGCGGCGCTGCCTTCGCGTTTTCATAATCCTGCTCCGTAATTTTTCCCTGATCCTTCATCAACGCAAGTACCGTGTTGCGCCGCTCCAAAGCCTGCTCTTCATTTTTCATCGGCGAATACTTGCTCGGGGCTTTTGGCAGCGCCGCAATCAATGCCGATTCCGGGAGCGTTAAATTCTGTACGTTTTTGCCGAAATACGTTTTGGTCGCCCCTTGCACACCCCAGCTTCCTTCGCCGAAGTAAATGCTGTTTAGATAGGTTTCCAATATATCGTTCTTGCTGTAGGTCCTATCGATCTTCAGCGCATAGGCGGCTTCTTGCAGCTTGCGGCCGATCGTTTTATCCGCATGGAGAAACATGTTTTTCGCCAGCTGCTGGGTTATGGTGCTGGCTCCTTCGGAGTAGCTTCCCATCACCGTATTTTTCACCACTGCACGAAAAATGGCTTGAATATCGACGCCGGAATGGTCGTAGAACCTTCGGTCCTCTACTGCAATTACCGCATCGGTCAGACTTTTCGGCATTTGAGATAGCGGTACTGGGTCGATTTTCGATGAAGAGAGCTGCGAGGCCGGGCTGCCGTAACGGTCCAATATCATGGTAGGCATCGGAAGCGGTTGGCTGAGCTTTGAGACATCCAGGCTTCGGATATAGGTATCTAGCGATATCACCGCCGCTGCTCCGAGCGACAAAGTAATCATACTTAGTCCAACCCAAAAGCGGCCTTTCTTCCAAAAAGGCCGTTTCAAAGAGCCGCTTTTTTTTGTTTGCTGTGGAAATCGTTCACGTTCCATTGATCTTCCCCCTGTTTGTGCTATAGGTATTCGCAGCGATGAGAGGGAATGGGTCGTAGGCGATCGAGTCGTTCAGCCCGGACAAAGGCACGAAGCTGGCCACCTTTGCCGCGCGTTGCATCGAGAACGAAATTCTCATGCACCTTCGCTCCCTGAAAAAATCGCGCAAAGACGTGCCGCTGCACGACCCGATCGGCACGGAAGCCGACGATGTCGCGGAAAAAGTGCAGCTGAAAATCGAAAAGTCGAAAATTTACAAAAACCTCGATATATTGGATGATCGTGAGAAGGAAGTCGGGCCTGCGCGGAGCAAATAAGCCATGTTTTGCCATTTTTTGTTGGCTATTCTGGTTACCCATTGTGTTTCACACCAATAGCGGAGCGGAAGGGTTGCTCTGAAGGGGAATCAAGTATCATAAGCCAACAATCAGGCTGGTTGCTGGCTGAAGCAGCTTGTGTTTGTTTCGTAAGAAAAAGAGCGATCTTCAAAATAAGATCGCCCTAACCGAGTGTTTCCGCTATAATTCTGCCGTCATTCCCCCGTCGGCGACGAGGGTGGCTCCCGTCATGAACGAATTATCCGCGCTCGCCGCAAACAGGACCACCGCCGCGATCTCTTCCGGTTGCCCGACACGCCCGATGGGCTGCGACTGGTCCCACTGCCTCATAATTTCGTCGCGCGGCGTATCCAGGTTCCTTACGCTGCTCTCCAGCATCGGAGTCTGAACGGCGCCGGGCAATACCGTGTTCGCGCGAATATTTTGTTTGGCGTAATCAAGGGCGATGGCTCTCGTAAGGCCAACGATCCCCGCTTTGGAAGCGGAATAGGCGGCGTAGCCGTCCAGCGTGGCCAGCGCATGAACGGAGCTGACGTTGACAATGGCGCCGCCGCCTTGCGCGAGCATCGAAGGGATGACGGCCCGGCAAAATAAAAATACGGATGTCAAATTGTTGGTGATGACTTGATTCCATTGCGACAAACTCATGTCGTGCAATCTGACCTGCGGACAGACGGCGGCATTGTTCACCATGACGTCAATCCGGCCGAACGAACGAAGCGTCTCTTGAATCACTCGCGCAACATCGTCTTCCGCGGACACGTCCGCTGCCACGGCAATGGCACGGCCGCCGTCGGCCACTATTTCGTCGGTTACGGCTTGCACTTTGGCATATGTCCGGCCGACAAGGACGACCGATGCGCCCGCGCTCGCGAAGCGCAACGCGATGGCGCGGCCGATTCCGCCGCCTGCGCCTGTCACGATGACCGTTTTATGCTCCCAACCCATCGCTGCACCCCCGCTTCTCACTCGACTCGCTCCCGCTTTTCCCAGCCCTGCTTGAATAAAGGCAGCCAGTGGCCGGGGTGGTAAGGGTATTTGGCCGCTTCCTCCAGGTTGATCTCGACGCCGAGGCCCGGACGCTCCGGCGGCTCCAAGAAACCGTCAACGACTTTGAACGGAGGAGAGAAGATGTCCTGCGCCCAGGAATGGTTGAAATCGTCAAAGATTTCGTGCAAATAAAAATTCGGGGTCGCCATGTTCAAATGGGAGCAGACGATGGAGCAGATCGGGCCTTGCGCGCTGTGCGGCGCCGTCACCCCGTTGTGCGCATGGACCATCCCGCATATTTGCTTCGATGCGCCAAGCCCGAGGAACTGCGGCTCCAACTGGATGATGTGAACGGCATCGTGCTTCAGCAACTCGGCGAATTGCTCTCGGTTGTAATAATCTTCGCCGCACGCGACCGGCACCGGACTGCGTCTCGCCACTTCGACGACCGAAGAGACACGATAGGGCGGAACCGGCGCTTCGAACCAGGTCGGGCTGTACGGAGCCATGGCGTCCGCGAATTGCAGCGCCGTATGCACGCTGAAACGGTTATGGCCTTCGATCAAAATATCGACATCGGGACCTACCGCTTGCCGGACAGCGGCGATGTTCCGGATGGCCTCTGCAAAATCGGTTCTTTCCACGGTTCGCCAAGCGGCGCCGAACGGATCGAACTTCAGCGCCGTATAGCCCTTGGCGACGACTTCCTTGGCTTGCGTGTAGAAGCTTTCGTCGTCCGCGCCTCCCCGATACCAGCCGTTGGCGTAGCAGCGCAGCTTGTCGTGGCACCTGCCGCCCAGCAGCTTATAGATCGGCTGACCCGTCGCTTTGCCCATAATATCCCAACAAGCCGTTTCGATCGCGGCCAGCGCGGAGCCCTGGACCTGGCCGCCGTCCGAATAAACGTCGCGAATCAGTTTGAGCGCGATCGTCTCCACGTCGAACGGGTCCATCCCGAGCACAAGATGCTTCAACTCGTGAACGGCCGCTTCGACGGTTTTGGCCAGCCCGTTTAACGTTCCTTCCCCCAGGCCGCTAATCCCTTCGTCTGTATCGACCTGTACGAACAGCCAGTTTTTCCATGGATTTCCGACTATATATGTACGAACGTCTGTAATTCGCATGCTGCCAACCTCCTCGTCAGGATGAGTTAAACGTAACACGGGAAGATTAGATACTCAAGATGTCACACTTGTATACATCAGAGCATGACTTGTTTGACGAACTCGATATGATTGCGCATCAATCGTTCGCTATCCGTCGGATCGTCGCCCGCAAGCGCGTTCCGAATCTGCCTGTGTTCGCCCAGGCTGCCCCACAAGCGTTCCTTGTTCTTGTAGAACGTCGTTCGCACAGCGATCAAAAATTTGTCCTGCATTCGCGACATGGCCTCGGCGTATTCCTCGTTGGCCATTCCCGCAACGATCGCTTCGTGGAATTGCCGGTCCAGCTGTACATAACGGACGATGTCCCCGCTTGCCGCCGCGTCGTCTTGTTTGGCAAGGTTACCGTCGAGAATCGAGAAAAACGACTCGTCCATCTTGCCGGTAAGCTGCCTGACCGCAAACGTTTCAAGCGCCAGCCTCAGCTCGTAAATGTCCAAAATTCGTTTCAAGGAGATCTCTTGCACAACGAATCCCTGATTCGGAACCAGTTTGACCAGCCCCATCATTTCGAGTCGGTCCAAAGCCGAACGAATCGGCGTTTTGCTCATTTGCAGCTGCTCGCCTAGCCATTTCTCCGAAAGAAATGTCCCTCCTTGCCATTCGCCCTGGACGATGCTCGTTTTGATTCGGTGAAAAGCCGCATCCCGCAATGTGGTGCCGTTCATTGACATGGCTCGTTTGCTTCCTTTCTTCGGTTTCTTGATTTACGATAAAAGAAAAACGATTCCGGCAGGAAGGAAGAGAAGCTTGGGTCATCCGTCCTTGCGTCAACAAGCATACGAACAAATCCTTGCCATGATCGAAAGCGGAGAGCTTACGAAAGGCGGAGCAACCTCCGAAGTCCGACTTAGCCAAAAGCTTGACATGAGCCGCACCCCCGTAAGGGCGGCGCTTCAGCAGCTGGAATGGGAGGGCTACCTTCGAATCGTGTCGAAACATGGCGTCCTAGTTCTGGACTCTTCGTCGCAGCGGGTCGGAGATTTGCTCGATCAGATCGCTGCGATGGCTTTGTTTTCGGTCAGTGTGGCGTTTGCAACCAGACCGGGTGAATTGCGCGATCTGTCGCGCGAGTTGACGGAAGCTTTCCAAACGGTTCGCGACGCTTCCGTGCCCGACACAAGCGAGCTTCTCACGTTTGAGTACGATCTGTTTCGCAGGCTGATCCTGTTAGGTAACAATAACGAAATGGCGAAAACTTATCAATCCTCGATTTCGCGGTTATTCTGGCATCGGAATGATGGGCGTTGGTTTGCTCCTTATCGTACCCAAACCGATGAGCAAGTCGGGGTCCTGATTCGATCGTTTGGCCTGGATGCGGAAGCTTACCGCAACGCGTTGTTCGACTACTTGCGAACGCTGAAGATGACATGGCGATAAGGCTGGCGACATGGCGTCATTTTTTGCGGTTGGCTTATTGTGGCATTTTGTCAAAGCATGCTACTATGAACATAGTTCTGTCGATGCAGACGTTCATAGAAGGAGATGGAGGAACTGCGACGCAATGTATCCATGCGGCAAAAAATTGTCCTCATTTTCACGCTGGTCATTATTGTGCTGGCTTTCAGTTTCGTCGGCTTCGACTTCTACACGATGCGCAAGACGGTCGAAGAAACGTACGTGTCCCAGTTGGACGGCATCGCCACGGCGATAAACGGCCGCTATGAAGAGGCGCATTCGGCCGAAGACGTGCAGCAACTGTTTGATTACCTCCGCCGCAAGAATGAGAAACTCGTCAAGCTGACGCTGATCGGCAAGGGCGGCGCCGTGCTCGCTTCGACCGACAGCGCCGCAATCGGCGCGAAACCGCCGACGCCGGATATGGCCGAGTTGCTGGAGCGGCGCCAAAACATCGTCTCCCATATCAAAGGCGATAACGGCAATCCGCAAGTGCGGCTGCTGGCGCCGATGTTCGAAGGCAGCACGGCGATTGGCGCCGTTGAAGTATTCCTGGACTCGTCGCATGAGGAAACGATCGTGAATAAACGCGGGCGTTTGCTTTTTATTGTCGCTTGCTTCGTCATTCTGGTGGCGATCGGCTCCTTGTCGCTGGTCATCCAGAGGCTGCTGATTTCGCCGCTGCTTATCTTGCGCAAGTCGGCAATCGCCGTTCAACACGGGGAGCGCCATGTTCAGTTATCGCTGAACAGCGCCAGCCGCGAAATCAACGAGTTGTCCGATGCCTTTCGCGATATGGTGCACAAGCTCGAGAGCCGTTACGAGGAGCTGCAAAACGCGCAGAAACAGCTGGTGCAATCGGAGAAGATGGTTGCGCTCGGAAGCCTGGTCGCCGGCATCTCGCATGAAATCAATACGCCGGTCGGCATCGGCGTGACGGCCGTTTCGTTCCTCGATCAGAAGACGAACGAGTTCGCGGTTTCGTTCCGCGAGAACAAGGTGAAACGCTCAGATGTGGAGACGTATCTGCGGACGATCGGCGATTCGATCGCGATCATTCGGACGAATTTGCAGCGGGCCTCCGATCTGGTGCGCAGCTTCAAGCAGGTGTCCGTCGATCAGTCGAGCGAGGCCAGACGTACGTTTCGGGTGAAAGAGTACCTGGAAGAAGTGCTGCTCAGCCTTCACCCGCGCCTGAAAAAAACGCATCAACAGGTCGTCGTCGACTGTGACGAATCGATCGAGATTACGAGCTTCCCCGGCGCCATTTCGCAAATCGTGACGAATTTGCTGATGAATTCGCTCACCCACGCCTACGAACCGGACGACGAAGGGACGATTCGCATCGCCGTCGCCCGGTCCGGTGACAAGCTGACATTTCGTTATTCGGACGACGGCAAAGGGATGGAGCCCGACGTCGCGAGCAAAATGTTCGATCCGTTCTTCACGACGAATCGCGGCGGCGGCGGAACGGGGCTTGGCATGCACATCGTATACAATTTGGCAACCCAGACGCTTGGCGGGACGATTCACTGCGAAAGCGAACGCGGAGTCGGCACTACGGTGACCATCGAATTTTCCGTGGCGAAAACCGGCGGTGCGAGCGCATTGGCCCGCAAGGCATAAGGCGCTGCGTTCGATAATGAAAGAGGAGGGATGGGCGATGCGTGACGACATACTGTCCGAGAAAGCGCAGGACGAGGAAGAGTGGTTTTTGGAAGACGAGGCTGAGGAGTCGGGCTCCGCGCCAGCGGTGGCGACGGATTACTGGAAAATTATTATTGCCGACGACGAACCGGAAGTGCATCATGTCACGAGGCTCGTGCTGAGCGATTTTGAATTCGACGGCAAGAAGCTGCTGTTCCTTGGCGCGTCGTCGGCGCGCGAAGCGGAACGGATGCTCGAAGAGCACCGCGACACGGCGGTTATTTTGCTGGATGTCGTCATGGAAGAGGACGATTCCGGGCTCAAGTTGGTCAAATACATACGCGAACAGCTTCGCAACCACGCGATCCGGATCATTTTGCGCACCGGGCAGCCGGGCCAGGCGCCGGAGAAGCTGGTCATCATGGAATATGATATCAACGATTACAAAGAGAAGACCGAACTGACGAGCCAGAAGCTGTTCACGACGATCGTTGCCGCGCTGCGCTCGTACCGCGACATCAAAGTGATCGAAAGCAACAAAAACGGGCTGGAGGAAATTATCCAGGCGTCTTCGACGATCTTCGAGCTTCAATCGATGAAAAAATTTGCCTCCGGCGTGCTGACGCAGCTTACTTCGATCGTGCACCTGCACAAAAATGCGCTGCACTGCTCGCTGGCCGTGACCAAGGACGGGTCCGACATTTTCATTCTTGCGGCGAGCGGCGACTTTGTCGTGCCGGAAAGCCACAAGCTGCGCGATGTGGTCGACGATACGATTGCCGGCGATATCGAACGCTCGTTTACGGAGAAAACGAGCCATTTCTTCAATGACCGGCTCGTCATTTATGTGCAAAGCAAAACCGGCATCGAAAACGTGATTTATCTCAACGGCTTTCAGTCGCTAAGCGAGTGGGACCGCTACCTGATCGAAATTTACTGCACCAACGTCACGATCGCTTTCGAGAACATTTACCTCAACCAAGAGATTGAAAATACGCAGAAAGAAATCATTTTTACGATGGGGGAAATAACGGAGACGCGGTCGAAGGAAACCGGCTACCATGTCAAGCGGGTGGCCGAATATTCCCGGCTGCTCGCGCTGTCGTACGGATTGTCCGAGGAGGAAACGGAAACGCTCCGGCTCGCTTCCCCGATGCACGACGTCGGCAAGGTGGGAATTCCGGACAGTATCTTGAACAAGCCGGGCAAGCTGAGCGACGAAGAGTTCGGGATCATGAAGTCGCATGCCGCGATCGGCCACAGCATGCTGAAGCATTCGCAGATCAAGCTGCTGAACGCCGCGGCGACCATTGCCCATCAGCACCACGAACGGTACGACGGCAGCGGCTATCCGAACGGGCTGAAAGGGGAGGAAATCCACATTTTCGGCCGGATTACGGCGATCGCCGACGTGTTTGACGCACTCTGCAGCGAGCGGGTGTACAAGAAGGCGTGGGAGTTGCCGGATATCATCTCCTTGTTCCGGGAAGAGCGGGGGAAGCATTTTGATCCCGTGCTGGTCGACATTTTCCTGGCCAACCTCGACGCCATGGTGCGGATTCGCAACGAATATTCCGATGACAAGGTATTTTGACGCAAACAGCGGGTAAAGGAGAACAAGCTTATCATGGTGGAACAAGGGCTGGAACGGATGAACGGCGAAGCGGCAAGCTTTCGTCAGGGGGAAACGATTTTCCGCGAAGGCGAAACGGGCCGGCACATGTACGTGCTGACAGAAGGGGCGGTGGACATTTATATCCAATCGGGAGGAGCCCGCATTCCGGTTGCCAGGTTCGCGCCGGGCGACTTCTTCGGCGAAATGTCGTTGCTCGAAGGTTTGCCGCGCAGCGGCACGGCGGTAGCGGCAGCGAACAGCAAGCTTGTTGTGCTTGACGAAGCTTCCTTCCGGAATCTTGTCTCGGAGGATAGCGCATTGGCGATGCGGATCATGAAATCATTGTCGCAGCGGATTCGGAATCATAATCAGGAGCTTACCGAGCGCATCGGCAACGATCTTCAGGACGTTTCGGCGCATCTCGGCAACAACGCCTCCGGCATTCACCGGGGGATCGAAAATATCGCCGCGTCGGCGGCAGAAATCGAGATGAACGAAAAACGGCTTGCCGAAGAGGTCAAGGACGTGAAGCAGCTGTCGGAGCAGATCGTATCCACGCTCGGATTCCTGCAGCAGGTCGCCCGGCAAACTCACATCCTCGGGCTCAATGCCGGAATCGAAGCAGCCCGAAGCGGAGAATTCGGGCGGGGCTTCCAGGTCATTGCCGAAGAAATACGTCACTTGTCCAAGCAGTCGAAGGAGAACGCGGAGAAAATATCGCTGCTCACCGAACAAATCGGCGGCAAAATCGCCCGCGTCGCCCAAGCGTCCGAGGACAGCGCCCGCCGAAGCATCGAACAAGCCGAGGCAACGCGGCAGATGGTCGAAGCAACGGGCGAGGTTACTCAATTGGCGCAGCGGCTCGAACAACTTTCCGAATCGTTACAAGCCTGACCGTTTGCATCATTGTGGGCGGCGACAGGCGGTGGTATCATAAGAGCGAAACACCATACATTTCGCCTGTTGACGCGAACGATCGGCCGGGCAAGCCGGAGGGGATGCGCATGAAATGGATTGGGGACATTCGCTCGAAAAAATACTTTTTGCGTATTCTGCTGACGATTGCGGCGACGGTGGTCGCATTTTTGACCGTGTTTTTCGGCGTCACGTACGCCAAGTCGAAGTCCGCGGTCATGAAGCTGCAGCAGGAATCGGTGCGCAACGTGCTCGGCCAGGTCGATTACAACATCGACAATCTCGGTCAAATGGTCATCAACCTTGCCATTTCGTCCTTTGCCGACCGCAACATCACGACGTTGATGAACGCGCGCGAGCTGGAGACGTTCGAGCTTACCGGCAAACTCGAAACGATGGACAAAATCGTCGCTTCCAACTCCTATTTGCATTCGCTGCTTGTTTATAACGGATTCAACGGCTGTTACTTTTCGACCGCCGATTCTTCGATGGTTTCCTGCGGCAACGGCCCGAGCTGGGCCGCCGCAGCGGAGAACAACGCGCTCGCGCGCTTCCTGCGGAGCGGCGAGCCCGTCGTCAAGCTGGAGCTGGTGCCGACCGACTACGATCCGAACAGCGGCATTGTGCGCTTGTTCTCCGTCTTCATGTACAAATCGCTGGACGCTTATCATTCCGGCGAAAGCTTGTTGATGCTGAACATCCGGCCGGAATGGCTGTTCGACAACGTACGTACGATCAACACGCTCGGCGGCAACGACCAAACGCAGTTTTATATCATGAATGCGAACGGCCAGTTCTTTACGTCGGGCGAGCAGGGGCTGCCGGGCGAAACGATCCGTTCGGCGATTGCGGCGCGCATCCGCGATCACGGCGCGGGAACCGATTATTACTTGGCAACGCTCGATGGCGTGAAGTCGATTGTGACGTTCAGCCGCTCGCAGACGAACGGCTTCAGCGTCATCAACATCCAGCCTTACGCGACGGTATTTGGCGCCATCGATACGATCAAACGTTTTTTTATCCTGATGCTCGGGTTGTTCGCCGCCTGTTCCATCGCCGTGTCGATCTGGTTCGCCGTCCGCCTGTATCGGCCGGTGCACAGCCTGCTCGACGCCATCCGTCCGGAAGGGCGGGGCGAGCCGCCGGGACCGGTCAAGGACGAGTTTCTGTTCATGTCGAATGTGTACCGGAAGACGCTGCTTGCGCTGGACGAGTTCCGCGAGAAGCAGCGGGTGAACCGGTCGATCGTGCACCATTACAAGCTGCGTCAGTTTTTTGCCGACAGCGAAGCTGTCGAGGCGGCGGAAGCGGAGCAACTGTTCGGACCTGCAACCGGTTCGGCGGAGCTTGGCGAAGCCGGCGCGCGTTACGGCGTCATCGTGCTCAAGTTCGACGATTACCGTTCGTTCTGTACGATGCGCAAGCAAGCGGAGCAGCAGCTCATCCGGTTCGCCGTGACGAACGTGTGCAACGAGATCGTCGGCCGGTCGTTCGCCGGGCAAGCGGTCGACATGCGCGGCGATCATTGCGCCGCCATCGTGCGTTTGCCGGAAGGCGCCGACTGGATGCCGACGGTCGCCGGCATGATGGAGGAACTGCAGCAGGTGATGGCGTCTTACTATCACATTTCGTTGACTGCGGTGATTAGCGAAACGTACGGCGATCTTCGGCAAACGTCGGCCGTTTATGCCCGAACGGAAGAAAGCGCGCTCTATCGGCTCCTGCTTGGCAAACGAGCGATTATCGCGCCCGCCGACATCGCCCGCCTGCGGCAAGAATCGGCGGAGCGGGTGCCGCTTCCCGCCGATGCGGAGCGCAGGCTGGCGGAGCATATTCGCGCCGGCGACTTGCCGGCGATCGAGGCGAAGCTGAGCGCCATATTCGAGCAATTGGCCAAACACGATTACGATTCGGCGGTCAACGCCATTCTGCACGTCATCGTCGTCGCCAATCAAACGGTGCACGACATCAATCGGCTGACCCCCGACGCGGGACGGGCCGCGATCGATATGAAAGCGTTTCAGATGGTGTTCGAGCAGGAAACGCTCGACGACGTGTTCCGCCAGCTCATGCGAATGTTTGGCGGCATCGCCGGGCAGCGGACGAGCGACAAGGCAGTCCGGCAGGATGTGCTTGTCGACACGATGAAGGAAATTGTGGAAGCGCACTATATTGAGCCGGAGATGGGCCTTGCTTTTATCGCCGAGAGCATGCGCATGACCCCGGCCTATGTCGGCCGGCTGTTCAAAAAAATCGAGCAGGTGTCGCTGATCGATTACATTCACGAAGTCCGGATGAAGCATGCGATTGTTTTGCTGCAGAACGAATCGTACAGTGTAGCGGAAATCATGCGCAAGGTCGGCTACTCGAACGAAAGCCATTTCTTTAAGCTGTTCAAGCGCAAAACCGGCGTAACGCCGAACGAGTACCGCAAGAAAGGGTTATACCTGCTGCCGTAAAAGCAGGCAAACGGAAAGACTGGTCGTCCATAGGGCGCCGGTCTTTTTTTGATTTTGGCCGCGGGACAGGAAAGCAACGTTTCACACTCTGGCCGCTGCGCGGAAGGGTTGCTCCTCCGATCGCTTCTTGTTTTCGGATGGTCGGAATCCACGAGGCCAAGGTAACCATCCGAAAACAAAGGCGAACGCTAACGCTTCTCCAAAGCAACCTTTCCGCTCCGCTACTTGTGTGAAGGAAGCTTCTTATTACGGCCGCGGCATCATGTCGGGGCGGGGAATCAAATAGCCAATGAAAAATGGCTTATTTGCTCCATTTCGCCTCCCTCGTCGGAAATAGCCAGTGAAAACACTGGCTATCTCAACCCTGGAGCCCGAAAATCGACCATTTCAAAGAAATAGCCAGTGATTTCACTGGCTATTTCGGAGAGGCAGCCCGTTTTTAGCGAAATAGGCCATAAAACATGGCCTATTTTTTGGGACGCTTGATCGGAGCGGCACGAAAGCAAATTTGTTTAGTTGGCGGAGGGGAGAATGCCGCGTTTGGTGCAAGGTGTCTGCTTGGCGATGTTTAAAACGGGGCGAGGGGGAGAGCGGGGGTTGGGATGGAGAAGCGACAGCGTTCGCCTTTGTTTTCCGGATTCCCCCTTGGCCTGATCGTTCGAAGAATCCGGAAAAAAAGAAGCGATCGGAATCCCAACCCCCGCGCGCAGCGGGAGCCGATTTCGCCGAATCCCTGCCTGTTTGGCGGTTTTTCTGTGCACAATCGCACAGTAGGACGAAAACTACAGTCCCGTTTCCATAGTGAAAGCCGATTTGCACAGTAGGAAACAGCCGGTCCGCTCCCTATACTGTGGTTACAAACGCAGCCGGGAGGGGCATATGGGCAAACTGATGGAGGAGTGGAAGCGGTTCCGCCGGAACCGGGAACTGTTCGTGCTTTCGCTGCCGATGCTGGGATTCAAATTTATTTTTTCTTACTTGCCTTTGCTCGGGCTCGTCATCGCCTTCAAGAAATTCAATTACGCCAAAGGCATCTGGGGCAGCGACTGGATCGGCTTCGCCAACTTCCGCTTCTTCTTCGCGTCGAACAATGCGTTTCGCGTCACCCGCAACACGATTTTGTACAACATGAGTTTTATCGTACTGACAACGACGATTGCGGTCGGACTGGCGATCCTGATGAACGAGCTGGCGCGCAGATGGCTCAAGGTGTACCAGACGGCGCTGTTCCTGCCCTACTTCCTGTCCTGGGTCGTCGTCAGCTACGTGACCCTGGCGCTGCTGGACCGCGAGCACGGTTTCCTCAACCAACTGCTTGCTTCTTTCGACATGAAGGAAATGGACTGGTACAGAAGCCCGCGCGTATGGCCGTTCATCATTGTGCTCGTGCAGCTGTGGAAAACGGTCGGCTTCTCCACGCTGATTTATTTTGCCGGCATCATCGGCATCGATCCGAGCTATTACGAGGCGGCGCGCATCGACGGCGCTTCCAAATGGCAAACGATCCGCAACATCACGATTCCGCTGCTGACGCCGCTCATCGTCATTTTGTTCGTCGTGGCGGTCGGCAACGTGTTCCGCGCCGATTTCGGCTTGTTCTACTTCGTGCCGAACGACGTCAGCTTCCTGTACCCGACAACCGACGTCATCGATACGTATGTGTACCGTTCGCTGCGGGTCGTCGGCGATTTGGGCATGTCGTCCGCGGTTGGTCTGTATCAGTCGGTCGTCGGCTTCGTGCTCGTCGTGGCGGCGAATGCGGCGATCAAACGAATCAACGCCGACAACTCATTGTGGTGAGAAAGGAGAAGGGAGTCGCATGAATACCGTCATCGCCGCGGCGGAACGCGGAAAACGATGGGACGTTTCCCATCTGGCGCTGCACCTGTTTTTTATCGCGTTGTGTTTGGCGATCGTTGTGCCGCTGGTGCTGGTCGTGTCGATTTCCGTTTCGGACGAGAAGCTGTTGCTGCAACACGGCTACCGGCTCATTCCGGAAACGTTCGATCTGAAAGCCTACCGGCTCATCCTGCAAAGTCCGGGCCAATTGCTGAACGCGTATGCGATCACAATTGCCGTGACGCTGCTCGGGACGGCGGCGGGATTGCTGATGACCGCACTTGGCGCTTATGTCATCTCGCGCAAGGACTATCGGTATCGCCGCATCACTACCATATACGTGCTGTTCACGATGCTGTTCAACGGCGGCCTGGTGCCGTTCTACATTCTTGTGACGCAGTATTTGCACCTGAAGGACACGCTGTGGGCGTTGATTGTCCCCTATTTGCTCAATCCGTTCTACATCCTGATTATGAAAGGCTTTCTCGACAAGCTGCCGGGCGAACTGTACGAATCGGCCAAAATCGACGGGGCGCGCGAAATGCGAATTTTCGCTTCGATCGTACTGCCGCTGGCGCTGCCGGCACTGGCAACGGTCGGGTTGTTCATCGCTTTTGCCTATTGGAACGACTGGTGGCTCGGCCTGCTGTTCGTTGACAGCCCCGGTCTGGTCCCGCTGCAGCTGCTGCTGTACCGGATCATGAATACGATCGAGTTTTTGACCAATAACATCGGGGTGGCGGGCGTCGACATCGACTTGTCCTCGTTCCCGAACTTGTCGGCGCGGATGGCGATGGCGGTGCTAGCGGCGGGACCGATGATGTTCGTGTTCCCGTCCTTTCAGAAATATTTCGTCTCCGGGCTTACGGTCGGTTCGGTCAAAAGCTGAGTCGACGGCATGGGTTGTACCGGAAGCGGTTCCGTGCGATGGACGCACCGCGAGCCGCTCCGTTTCATAAAAAACGTCAGGGAGGAATGGAATCAATGAACAAAGCGGGGCGCAAATGGGGAACAGGGTTGATGCTGGCGGCGGGAGCCAGTCTGGTGCTGGCGGCTTGCAGCAGCGGCGGCGGCAATTCGTCGACGGGCTCGTCCGCCAGTCCGGCGGCAAACGATCCGTCGCAGCTGAAGGAAGTGGAGCTAGTCTGGTACTACCCGCAGAACGAAATCCCGAAAGATTTGAAATCGGTCCAGGATGAAGTGAACAAAATTACGAAGCAAAAAATCAACGCCACCGTCAAGCTGAGCCCGGTCGCGATCGGCGATTACACGCAAAAAATGAACACCGTCGTTGCTTCCGGCGAGGCGTTCGACATCGCCTGGACGTCCAACTGGAATTTCGACTATTTGCAGAACGTGACGAAGGGCGCCTTCCTTGCGCTTGACGACATGATCGCCAAAACGACGCCGAAGCTGAAGAGCGCGCTGCCCGATTACGCGTACAACGGCACCAAGGTGAACGGCAAGCTGTACGGCGTGCCGAACATTCAGTATTCGTATTTGAACGACGGCATCTTCATCCAGAAGCGACTGGTCGACAAGTATGCGATCGATCTGAACAGCATCAACAAGCTGGAGGACCTCGAACCGATTTTGGCCAAAATCAAGTCCGGCGAGCCCGATCTCGTGCCGCTGCCGATGGACCGCACCGGCTTCTGGTCCTACCTCGTCACGTCGAACAACCTGGAGGAAATCCATCGCGCTTCCGGCCTCGTCATCGACTACGCCGATCCGAAAAAAGTGCTGAGCGTCTATTCCACGCCGCAGTACAAAAAAACGATGGAAATTCTCCAGGGTTATTATCAAAAAGGGTACATCAACCAGGACGCGCCGACGCTGAAAAGCGCCGTCGACATCCGCAAGCTGGGCAAGGAAGCGGTTATGGTCACGAACGTGCTCAAGGAAGGCAAGGAGCAGGAAATCAAACGCGCCAACAGCGGCATCGACGTCGTGAAGAAGCAGCTGGTCAAGCCGCACGTGGTGCCGGCGGCGATTACGGCGACGATCAACGCGATCAGCCGCACGTCGAAAAACCCGGAGCGCGCGCTCATGTTCATCGAGCTGCTGCATACCGACAAGGACTTGTTCAACCTGCTCGCCTTCGGCGTCGAAAACAAGCACTATACGAAAATCGGCGACAACATGGTGCGCATCATTCCCGACGGCGGCTACAACCCGAATACCGGCTGGATTTTTGGCAACGTGTTCCGCGGTTATTTGCTTGAAGGCCAGGACCCGGATACGTGGAAAACGACGGAGAAGCTGAACAACGAAAGCGAAAAATCGCCGATCATCGATTTCAAATTCAATCCGGATCCGGTAGCGTCGGAAATCGCCAACATCGCATCCGTCATCGACGAATTCAAGCCGGGTCTGGAAACCGGCGCGGTGGACGTCGCCAAGGTGCTGCCGCAATTCCAGGAGAAGCTGAAAAACGCAGGCTCCGACAAAGTCGTCGCCGAAGCGCAGAAGCAGCTAGACGCCTATTACGCCAGCAAAAAATAGCAAGAGGCGCCAAACGAATCCCTTCGGCTGCGGCCGAAGGGATTTGCCGCGTTCGCACAAGCGCAAGAGCGCCTACGCATAACGCACGAACGACAGCACGATGTCCTGCGCGTGGTCGCCGAAGGCGGCGCCGAACAGGTTGAGCCCGCGCGCGTTGGCCGCATCCGGCAGCACCTCGAAGCGCACGCGTATTGGACGGTTGAACGCGAGGTCCAGATCGGCTACCGTAACGGCAGCGGCGGGCCGGCCGTTCACGCAGCTGCCGTCGCCGGTGATCCGCCACTCGGTCAAGCTGCCGTATTCGGTGCCGCTTTTCCAGCGTTCGGGCGTCAATTTGCCTTTGCGGTCGCCGTAATCGCCGGGGCTCGTCCAGGTGCCGACCGGCAAGCCGTTGACGAGCAACGCAATATCCGACGGCCAATCCATTTGAAACGCGGAAGCTTCCGAACAGAGCTCGGCGGTGACAACAAGCTCGTCCAGGCCAACGCCCGGCGGCAGCGGATTGGCGAACAAATATTCGACGTAGCCGGCGCCGGAAAACCAGAGCAGCGATGCCTCCGTCCGCTCCGGCATGTAGAAAACGCGCGGGTCGTCGGCCGAACCGAGCAGGGCGCCGTCGCGCCCCGCCATGCCGCAGGGCGGAGCAATCCGGCAATCCGAAAACATGCCGATCGGCATCCGGATCGATTCCGTCCTGTGCAGCCCGTCGCCGGGCTTCGCTGGCAATTCGAGCTGGATGGAGCGGCAGGTGACGGCGCATATTTTCTCCCGGTTCGCGCCTTGCGTGGAGACGATAAGCTCGGCTTGCTCGAGCATCTGCACATTGATGGAGACCGTCGGCTGGGCAACGCCAAGCGCGTCGGAAAGCTGGCCGACGCTCATCGGCTTGTCGCCGAGCGCCTCAAGGATGCGCAGGCGCACGTCGCCGGACAGCGCCTTGGCGACGTCGATGATGCGGGAGGCGGGGTAACGAATCATTTCTTGTTTCGGTTCAGTCACGGCTATCGTTCCTTTTTCGCTGACAGGATCTTTGGTAATAAGTGTACACGGATTTCATTACATTGTAAATTCATAATGTATATTGCGAAAATAATATGATGGTGCTACACTGAGGGCAATCCGATTACGAAAGGTTGTGTCCTTCTCATGTCAGCATCGATTCCGCATGTCAGCTCGCTTGTATCCGCCCCCGCGCCGCGGCCCGAATACCCGCGCCCGGATTGGCAGCGCCACGATTGGCTCAGCCTGAACGGCAGCTGGTCGTTCCGCTTCGATGCGGACGACCTCGGACGAACCGGCGGCTGGGCGACGGATGCCGGCGCCGCGTTCGACGAAACGATTACGGTGCCGTTCTCGTGGGCGAGCCCGCTCTCCGGCATTGGCCGCAATGAAAGCGGCATCGCCTGGTATCGCCGGCAGGTGCAGTGGAGCCCGGCGGTTGCCGGCTCGCACGTCTTTCTCCGCTTCGGCGCCGTCGACTACGCATGCGACGTGTGGGTCAACGGCGAAGCGATCGGTTCTCACCGCGGCGGCTACGGCTGCTTCGAGCTGGACGCGACGCATGTATGGCGGACGGACGGCGTCAATACGATCGTCGTGCGTGCGGAAGATTTTGACCGCAACGAGCAGGCGCGCGGCAAACAAGGCTACGGCGAAATCCGCGGCATCTGGCAGCCGGTGTGGTTGGAAGCGCGGCCGCAGACGTATGTGCGTCAGGCGCGCTTCGTTACCGCAATCGACGGCCGCATCGATGCAGTCGCGAACGTCTTCGCCGCGGCCGAACAAACGGCCGAGCTGGTCTTCGACTTCGCGGACGGCGCCGTGTCGCACCGTGCGGCGGTGAAGCTCGCCGCCGGCGACAACGAAGTGACAGCAACGTTTACCGTCGCCGAACCGAAGCTGTGGAGCCCGGATTCGCCTTATTTGTACGAAGGCGAAGTGCGGCTCGCGGGCGAGCAGGGCACCGACACGATCGCCACGTATTTCGGCATTCGCGAAATCGGTTCGTCCCGCTTTGGCGATCGTTCCTACCGGTGGATCACGCTGAACGGCGAACCGGTTTATTTGAACGGCACGCTTGACCAGTCGTATCACAAGACCGGCTATTTTACGTATCCGTCGGATGAAGAAATGAAAGCGGAAATTTATTTGATGAAACGGCTCGGCCTCAACTTCGTTCGTATCCACATCAAGCCGGAGGAGCCGCGCAAGCTGTATTGGGCGGACAAGCTCGGACTGCTGGTCATGGAAGATATGCCTTGCTTCTGGGGCGAACCGGACGAACGGGCGCGCGCTTCCTACGAAAGCGAAGCGTTTGAAGTGATCGCACGCGATATCAATCACCCGTCGATCTTAAGTTGGGTCATGTTCAACGAAACGTGGGGGCTGAAGACGAACGAGCAGGCAACGTCGCTCACCGGCGACGGCGCCAAGCCGGGCAACGCTTATTTGCCGGAAACACAGGAATGGGTGCGGGCGATGTACCGCCGGGCCAAAGCGTTCGATCCGACGCGGCTCGTCGAAGACAATTCGCCCTGCAACCGCGACCATGTGGAGACGGATCTCAATACGTGGCACTTCTACATCAACGGCTACGAAAAGCTGCGCGACCATGTGGAGGATGTAACGGCGCAAACGTTCCCGGGCTCGACGCACAATTATATCGGCGGCAACGAACAAACGGACGCGCCGCTGCTCAACAGCGAATGCGGCAATGTTTGGGGGATCAAGGGTGGGGCCGGCGACAGCGATCTCGCCTGGCATTATCGCTACATGTTGAACGAGTTTCGCCGGCACGACAAGCTATGCGGCTTCGTGTTCACCGAGTTCCGCGACGTGACGAACGAGTTTAACGGCTACTACCGGCTGGATGGCTCGGACAAACAGTTCGGGTACGAAGCTTTTGTTCCCGGCATGACGATCGCCGATTTGCATGCCGCCGACTTCGTCGGATTCGATGCGCCTCCTTGCCGGACCGTGGCCGGCGGCGATGTGCTCGACGTGCCGCTGTTTCGCTCCAGCTTCTCGCCGCGGTATCACGGCCGGCGGATGAGCGTCGAGTGGGAGCTGCGGTATGACCGCTTCGGCGTATGTACGGTTGCGGACGGCGGCAAAATGACGGTGCAGTGGGAAGGCTACGGCGTTTCGCCGCTGGAGCCGCTGCGCGTGACGATGCCGCGGGAAGACGCCGTCGCCGTGTTGGCCGTTCGTCTGGTCGACGAAGCGGGCGGCGTGGCGATGCGCAACTTTGCGACGTTCGACGTGCGCGGCTCAAGCGAGCCCGCCGATCTTGCCGTACCGGTCGCAAGCTACGCCGGGCATTCGTTCGCTTATCAATGGGAAGCGCTGCAGGGCAACAAAACGAACGGCGGCGGCAGCGGCTCCTTCGTTTATGATGTGACGCTCCCCGGACGGGATCAAATCGACCTGCTTGGCGATGTCGAAATTGTTTTCGAAGCGGGAGCCAAACGGCTGCTTGCCCGCAACGTCGAAGGGGAGAAACAACGCGATGCAGGCATCGATTTCATGCACGGAGCGTCGGCCGAGGTGGAGTACAACCCCAACACGTACTTCATGACGGACGACGAGAAACACGAATCGCGCGTCGAGGTGCGGATTGACGGCGAAACGGTCGCCTCGATTGTGCTGCCGGACGATCCCGCCGACAGCCGCGGGGTGCTGAGCTGGCATTACCAGCAGGAGACGACGGCGCTCGAGGAAGCCGGCTCCTACGGGTATTTGTGCCGGGCAAGCGTTCCGGGGCGAATCGCGGCGAAGCTGAACGACGCCCGTGCCTTCCGATTGGAGCTGCGTGCAAACGAAGGCGGTTTAACGTTGTACGGCCGCAATGCGGGCCGTTATCCGATCGATCTTGTCGTGCGCTGCCGTTAGTTCCGGCAGTAATCTTTCATAAGCGGGGCCGGTTCGGGGAAACGTATGAAAATATCTTGAACCGAAAGGAGTCCGGCGCCCGTTGCTTCGGATCGTTCTAGCCGGCTTGCTGCTGCTTGCCGCACCTGCCGCACCTTCCGTACCTCATCCACCTCCCGCACCTGACGGGGGCAATCAGTCGCTTACGATCAGTCATCAAGGAAAACCGATCGCCAGCGTGCAGCGGCAGCCGTTCCTGCTGCCGGTCGCTCCGTTTCTCGACGGAAGCCGGCTGCAGCAGCTGCTGCGCAAGGTGGAGCAAACCGTTTACGTCAAGCCGAAAAACGCCACGATCGGCACCGCCGGCCAAATCGTGCCCGAAGTCGTCGGCAGCAAACTAAACCGCAGCCAATTCGTCGACCGGGTGTACGACTATTTGTACGGCAGCGGCCCGATGGCGTTTGCGGCGCCTGTGCTGAACGACTATCCGCGCGTGGACAGCGAGCTGTTGGCCGATATTCGCGAGAAGCCGATCGGTTACTACGTCACGTATTTCAACGCGGGCAACAAGCCGCGCGCGCACAATATCGCGCTTGCCGCGAAGGCGCTCGACAACGTTGTCGTGTTCCCCGGCGAGCTGTTTTCGTTTAACGAAACCGTCGGCATGCGCACGGAAGGCAAGGGGTACAAACGCGCGCCGATCATCGTTCGCGGCGAGCTCGCCGAAGGCATCGGCGGCGGCATTTGCCAGGTGTCGTCGACGCTGTTCAACGCCACCGACCGCGCCGGACTGCAAATCGTACAGCGCTACTCCCACAGCCGCCATGTGCATTACGTGCTCGCCGGCCGCGATGCTACAGTCAGCTGGGGCGGCCCCGATTTCAGCTTCCGCAATCCGTATCACCAGCCGATCCTGCTTCGCACGTATGCAGGCAACGGCGCAATCACGATTTCGATTTATTCGTCCGACCGGATCGAATACAAGCCGCGCGAAGTGCCGGGCATGTCGGAGACGGTGCCGGAGGAAACGAGCGAGGACCGCAACGCCCCGCAGGAAGAATTGGAGCGCAACAACGGCGCGGCGGCCCCGCCGGGCGGTTCTTAGGGCGTGTCTGAAAACCGGCACAATCTGTTCCCCTCGGAGTAATTCAGACACGCCCTAATCGAACCGGGACGGCGGCGTGCGGTAATATTTTTTGAACGCTTTGGAGAACGTGTACGGATCGGGATAACCGAGCAGCTCGGCGATTTGTTTGACCGTGTACGTTCGCCGGTGGACGTATTCCCGCGCGCGGTTCATCCTGACTTGCTGCATGTAGTGGCCCGGCGTAATGCCGACCGTCGTTTTGAACACGCGAATCAAATATTTTTCCGACATGCCGGCCATCTCGGCCAACTCGCGAATGGCGATCGGGCGGTGCAGGTTGTCGTGAATGTAAGCGAACAGCGGCTGCATCGCCTTCATGTGGCGGGAAGCTCCGGAATCCGTTTCGGCGGTGCCGGGCGCTTCCGCCGCACGCGCGCCGCGTTCGATTACGGCCGCGAGTACGAGGGTCAGGCAGCCTTTGAGCTTGATGCCGGAGAGCGGCTCCTGCCGTTCGCAACAAGCGAATGCACGGAGGAACAACGCCGTCTCCTCGCGTATGGCCGTTTCCGGTATGATGCCGGCCAGCTCGAAGCCGTTCAGGCTGTGCGGATTGCCGCCGATGGCAAAATCGAAATGAACGTACACGAACCGGCACCCTTGCGCCCCCGTCCATGCCGTGTAACGGGTATTCGGGTAGAAGAGGATCGCATCGCCGCTTCTGGCGACCCCTGTTTCACCGCCCAACTCCAGATGAATTTCTCCCTCCTGCACGAACCACATATCGTAGTCGGGATGTTGCTTCGTTTCCTTCCACTTCGCATCGTGACCGTCCAACCGGCACGAATTGATCCGCAGCGTCATATGCTCGGACAACTCGTTGAACAAATGCCATGCGCGCTTTTCTTCGCCCGGATTCATTCGGTCCATCTCCTGCGTTTTCGATTTCATACTTCATGACATAAATGCCTCTAGATCATTATATCATCGGGAAAATAATACGCGATAAAATCATACTATTTGACATGTTTAAGTAACCGCCGTCCATGTTCAATTGTTCCCCGCCTTTTTACAATAAAGGCAACTCCCATTGAAAGGTTGGCGAACAAGGAACATGGAACAAGGACAAGCAAAACCGAAAGTGGTTGTGCTCGGGGCGGGCAGCCTGTTTTTCGGCCGGCAATCGATTTGGCAAATGGTGCAGTCGCCTTACTTGAACAACGGCACGCTGGCGCTGGTCGACACGGACGAGCGGCGGCTCGCCAAGCTGGTGAAGCTGGCGAACATGGTGGCGGCGGACAACGGCGTAAAGCTGCGGATCGAAGGTTCGACGGAGCGCAAGGATGTGCTGCCGGGCGCCGATTTCGTTGTGCTCAGCTTCGCGAACCAAACGGTCAAATACCGCGGCATCGACTGCGCCGTCTCCGAGCGATACGGCATCCGCATGTGCTCCGGCGATACGATCGGTCCGGGCGGCATTTTCCGGGCGATGCGCGAGCTTCCCGCCATCATGGCATGCGTGGACGATATCAAGGCGTTATGCCCGCAAGCCTGGGTGATCAACTACATCAACCCGTCGGCCGTAAACGGCATGGCCATCGCCCGCTACGCGCCGGAGCTGAAAAGCTTCGCGCTGTGCGACGGCCTGCACATGCCGCATGTGAAGCGCAACTATTTGCTGCGCTCCGGGGTGATCGCAGACCAGGCGGGATACACCCCGCAAGTCGCGGACCGCTTCGATTTTCGCATCGCCGGCGTCAATCATTTCACCTGGCTGCTGAAAGCCGAATACGACGGCCGCGACATCGCGCCGCTTATTGCCGAGTCGCTGCGCCGGGCTGCCGAAACTGGCACCGACGGCGGGGACAAGGGGGCCAAGTCGGTTCACAACGATGCGATCGGCTATGAGCTGTACCGGATCTACGGCTACATTCCGACCTGTGTCGCCCACACGAAGGAATATATGCGCTTCTGGCAAGGGCTCGGCAAAAGTGAAGAAACGATTCCGCCGCTGTCGATCTGGGAAACGGAGGAGCGGTACAAGCGGCATGACGGGATGTGGCGGGAAATCGACGAATTTGTCGACGGCCGGCGGCCGATCGGCGAATACATGCAGGCGTACGGGCCCGATCATGCGACCGACATCATCGAAAATATGGTCGGCGGCCTCGGCAAAACGTTTTATCTCAACACGCCGAACCGCGGCGCGGTGACGAACATGGGCGACGACGCTTTCCTCGAGCTGATGTGCGAAGTAACGACGGACGGCGTGCGGCCGCTGCCGGTCGGCGAGATGCCGCGCGGCATCCGCGGCTTGCAGGAGCAGGTGCTGGATACGCACATGCTGACGGCGGAGGCGGTCGTCGAACGCAGCTTCGCCAAGCTGCGCCGGGCGATGCTGACCGATCCGCTCGTCAGCTCGATCGGCGACGCCGACCGGATCATCGCCGAGCTGTTGGAACAGGAGCGCGATGCGCTGCCGGCGTATTGGTACGAGTAGATATAAGCGGCGCTCCGGCTCAGGTAAGGTGACACTTCTCATTGTGTATGATTTTTCGTACGTTTATCGACGGGCTTTTTCACGAAAAATTGCCTATACCCGGATTTTCCCATGCTTTGGCCGCCGGCGGGTGAGATAATGGCTGCAGATGCGTTTCACACTCGCCAGGCAAGGAGCTGAAGTGATGGCAGTTTTTACGATTCGCCGGATGAGGCAGCCCGAAGATTACGAAGCGGTTGCGGGACTGCTCAACCAAATTTCGCCGGAGCCGACAACGGCGCAGCGGCTGCAGGAAGAAGAAGCGAAAATCCCTCCGGGCAAGCTCGGCAAGGACGAGCACAACAAGTTGACCGGATGGGACCGCCCCAAGTGGGTGGCGGAGAACGAAGCGGGCCGGGTCGTCGCCTACGCGATCGCCTGGCGCGCTCCCTGGACGGAGCCGGGGAAGCTGAGCCAAACGGTCGTCGTGGATGCCGGGCATCGCGGACGGGGAATCGGCAGCGCCCTCTATGTCGAGCTGCTGGCATGGGCGCAAGACGCAGGAGCGTCCAAGCTGAGTCAGTCCGTGCAAGAGGATGACGAAGCTTCGATTGCCTTTGCGAACCGGCGCGGGTTCGTGCAAGAGCGCCACGTGTTTCAATCGGTGCTGGATCTGGCGACGTTCGACGGCGGCAGCTTGTTCGAAGCGATCGACAAGGCGGAGCAAGCCGGCATCCGGTTTGCCACGTTGGCCGAGGAGCCGGGGGAAGCAAGCGAGCGGAAGCTGTATGAGCTGTATAAAGCGACGCATCCCGATATCCCGGGCCATACCGGCGGCTATCCGTGGTTCGAGGAATGGCGAAAGTGGACGTTCGAGGTGCCGGGCGTACGGCCGGAGTTTTTCCACATCGCCATGGACGGCGACCGTTACGTCGGCGTCGTGACGCTGCAGCAGCTCGAGCAAACCGGCGCGATGTATCACGAGTACACCTGCGTGCTGAAGGACTACCGCGGCCGGCATCTTGCCCTCGCCCTGAAGCTGCTGGGCATCCGCACCGCACTCGCCTGCGGCGCTCCTTACATGCGTACGTTCAACGATTCGCTGAACGGTCCGATGCTGCGCATCAACCGCGATTTGCTCGGCTTCCGCGCGGAACCCGGCGATTACCGGATGGTGCGCAAGCTTTAATCGTCAAACGAGGCTGTCGGGAGGAACCCGGCAGCCTTTTGCTTTATTTTCACCATAAAATAATTGTCGGTTTCGCAAAAATGTAGTAATCTGGGAATGGCAATCGACCAATCATGAAGAGGAGGAGAACGAAATGGAGAAGATGGCGATGGAAATGATGATGAACATGTGTATGGAAGAAATGATGGGCAAAATGAAATGCATGAAGATGATGATGGACAACATGAAGCAAATGAACATGATGGATATGGACATGGGCATGATGATGGCCAAGATGCAGGAATGCGACGAAATGATGACGGCGATGATGGCCGCCATGAGCGACATGAAAGCCATGACCGCGTAACATCCCCGATTGACCGGGCAATTCCGGCCATCGCCGGCCCTCCGGCCCGAGCGCTTCGCGGCAGAGCAGTCAACTGCATGCCCGCTTATTAGCTTCGCACCTTCGAAGATCAAGCCGCCCGCAATTGCTTCGCGATCCGAATCCGCTCGATCTTGAGCTCCCACAGTTCGTCCTGCAGCACCCGCGTTTCGATCTGGTTGGCGCTGGCGCGCATCTGCGCGAACAACACGAGCATTTTGCGATTGATAGATTCGTACTTGCGCCACAGTTCCCGCTCCTGGATGCCGCGCCACTCCGCCTGAACATGCTGCTGCCGCTCGCGCAGCATACCGATCAGTTCCTCCTGCCATTCCCGATCGCCGATCTGTATCGCGTAATTCAACAAATCGAGATGATCGTCAGTCCATTTATCGGTAATCGCTTGGATACGGGAAGTCATCGGCAATCGCTCCTTCAGTTCGTCAAAGCCTTATACCAAGTATTATACTCGGAATAATAAATATTACAATGGCCAGGCGAATTTTTTTGCGAAAAAAACGATGCGATGGCGGTGCTCGTGGGGCTCGGGAGCCGGGAGCAGCAGGAAGCGGCCGCGCGGCACGTGGCGAAGTCGCTCGATCCGCTGCAGCCGACCGTCAACATGCTCAGCCCGATCTGGATGGAGAAAATATTCGGCAGCTTGTTCATCGCCGGCCGCGACCGCGAAGCGATCCAGGCGCTGCGCGATTGGCACGGGTCGTGGCTGCAGCGGGGAGTGACGACATGGCCGGAAGCCTGGATTGCCCCGGGGGAGCGGCGCGTCCAGAACCACGCCCAGGCATGCGGCTCCTGCGTCGGCATCCTGCTCAGCCATTATATCGTCGGCATTCGTCAGCTGCAGCCGGGCTTGACGGTGGTTCTGTTCGACCCGCGGTGCGAAGGCATCGATTGGGCGCGCGGGGAAGTGCGGACGCGTCATGGCAAGATCGACGTGTCCTGGGCAAGGGAAGGGGAGCGGATTACCGGCGGTATGCACTCCTGCGCGGGGCGAGCTGCTCAGCGGCTGCAACGCGCTTCGCAACGGCTGCGACTGGTTCGGCAAGCCGCTGCACCGGTCGCTCGAGCTGCTGCCGGAGGCGCTCCGGCGGGAAGGGTATCGCACCGGCATCGTCGGCAAGTGGCACAACGACCGTATGCCGCTCGAGGTCGGATTCGACGAAAGGTTTTACGACGATACCGGCGTATGCACCGATACCAAACAAACGCTTCATTTCGAGGAGGACGGCAAGCGGGTCAGCGGGAACGCCACGGAGCTGCATGCGGAGGCGGCGGCCCGTTTTTTGCGGGGGGCACCGCGGGACCGTCCCTGGTTTCTGTATGTCGGCTTTCTTTCGCCGCACGATCCGCGCTCTGCGCCGGAGCCTTGGACCGGCATGTACCGCGGCGCGAACAAGCCGCCGCTGCCGGCCAATTACATGCCGGAGCATCCGTTCGACAACGGCGACATGATGATCCGCGACGAGTTGCTGGAGGGGTATCCGCGCACCCAGGATGCCATCGCCGGGCACCTTGGCGACTATTTCACTGGCTATTTCGCTTGGACTGCCCGTTTTAGGCGAAATAGGCAATCAAACATCGCCTATTTTGTAACGCTTGATCTGGGTGAAAGTTGGCGGAAGGGGAATGGCGCGCATGAAGCAAAGTGTCTGCTCCAAGATCGGCTATCCTCACAAGGCCGGCCTTCTCTTGCATCGGCCCGGCCCGACTGGCGGCTTGGCAGTTGCCGGCCAAGGCAGGTTGCCCACGCGGCTGCCATAGCCGCCGCATCAGTTCCCTGCCATCCTGAACAGCGGATGGCGGCGGAATCAGGCAATTCGTTCATGGGCCTCTTCGGTGTGCCTCGCGATGGTTGTGTTCCACATTTCATACTTTAATCGCCAAAACGTACTTGGAGACGTCGTGAATAAATGGCATATTGGAATTAATATGCGAAGCAGAAGGGGCAATGACATGAGGGTGTGGCAAGCGTACAAATCGAAACGGTACCTGGTGCGCATTATTTTGACGGTTTCCTTTTTGTTCTTTCTCCTGCTGACGATTTTTTCCTTCGTCTTCTTTCGCGCGTCGGAGAACATCATTGTCAATATGCAGCATGACAACAACAAAAAAGTGCTGTCGCAAATCGATTTTAACATGACCTACATGAACGGCATGATTCAAAATCTCGGGTTGTCCCTGCTGTACGACAACGACTTGATCCAGATGATGAACGGCAGCGTGCTCGACAGCTTTGAAATCAGCCAGCGCAGGGAGAAGATCAGCACCTTCGCCAAATATGCCTCCTTTATTCATTCGATCGTCGTTTACAACGGCGTCAAGGACCAGTTCATCTGGGGCGGCGATTCCGCGATGCAGGACCCGGCGCAAGTGTACTATGCGAATCTTCGCCATTTGTTGAGCGACGGGAAATCGATCCAAAACATGAAGCTGACCCCGATGAGTCTTCACGAGAACGGACAAGTCGACTTGTTTTCCGCCATCTATTACGACGGCATCACCTACAAAGCGGGACAGAGCGTGGTGGTTGTCAATATGAAGACACAGTGGCTATTCGACAATATCGCGATCATTAACAAATTGTCCGAACAGGAGAGCGAAAACGTCTTGATCATGGACCATCAGGGAGCGGTGATCTCGCCGGACAGCACGTTTCGATTGGACGACAACATGCGAACGAAGCTGCTGCAGGTGATTGACAGCGAACATACGGGGTATTTCATTTACCGCTCCGGTCGAGGGAATAAGGTGATCAACTACATGAATGCCGGCATCGACGGATGGAAAATTATCAGCATCCAGCCGTACGAAGCGCTGGTCGGCAAAGTCGATCGTCTGCAGCAAATATCGATTGTGCTGACGGCCGTATTTCTGCTTCTGGCTTTGCTGACTTCCTTCGTCACCTCGCTTCGTCTGTACCGACCGGTCGGCAAGCTGTTCACGATTATGCAACGAGACACGGAGGCGGGAGAAGCGGCGGAAATCCGCGGGAACGAATTGACCTATATGTCCACGATGTACAAAAGGACCATCGAACAGCTGAATTCCTTGAAAAAGGAGCAGATGTCCACTCACGATGCGGTGAGAAGCTACTATATGGGCAGGCTCGTGCAAGACAGCCCGCTGCTCACAGAGACGCAATTTGCCGACATTGCGCGCGCGAATAAATTCAAAATCGCCCCTGCGGGGCCGTACCTGCAGTGTGTCATGAAGATCGACCGGGTGAAGGAGCTTGCCGCGAGCTACCGGGAAAAAAAACTGTTTCTGTTCGCGATCGCGAACATTTCGCAAGAATTTATCGCCCCGAAATATGCCTGCGAAACCGTCGAAATGAAAAATGACCTGCTGCTTATGGTAATCAGCACGTTCGAGCAGGAGCAAGCGCACATTCATGACGATTTGAAAATCCGGTTTGCCAAAGCGATGAGTGTCGTCAAAAAGCTGTACCATATTACCTTCTCCGTCTCCATCAGCGATAAAATTCCGCACAGCTCCGCGATGAACGCCCACTACCAGATCGTTTCGCAAAATTTGTTGTATACGCTTGCATTCGGCAATGAATCGATTATCGTCCCCTCCATGGTGGCAGCCAATATGAATAATATGACGGTGCACCTTCCGGGCGAGTTGGAGAAGAAGCTGGTCGAAAGCGTGAAGTCCAATCAGGCGGAAACGTTCGATAAGCTGCTCGGGCATATTTTCGACCATGTCGCATCGCTGAATTACGATTATATGATTTATATGGTGCTTCACGTTTGCATTCTGATCCGCAATGCGGCGAACGAACGGAGCGAAAATAAAATCGCCGCGGTTCCCATCGATTTCAGTCATGTGATCAGCCGCATTGTCGAAGGCCAATCGCTGCATGCGATCCGCTGCATGCTGACGGAAGTATTCCGCGAGGTGCACGCGAAGCCGGCCCGTCCCGAGGAGGATCGCAACGAAATATTGATCGAAACGATCAAGGAAGTCATCACGGCAAACTACACGAATCTGAATCTGGGCCTGCAGGAAATCGGCGATGTCATGAAGATGTCTCCCGCTTATATCGGGAAGCTGTTCAAACGGAGCCAGGGTCTTTCGATTGCGGAATATATCAATGAAGTACGATTGCAGTATGCCGTCCACTATTTGAAAAGCGGCACTTATACGATCAACGACATTATCGAAAAGGTAGGCTTCGGCAATCGCGGCAACTTTTTTCGCTTGTTCAAGAACAAATACGGCACGACGCCGAAGGAATATCGCACGAAAAAGTCGATGTTGGACTGAAATCGATCATTCGTACCCGAATTCGCATTAAAATCGAGATTTCGTACTATCTTTTGCCGTGTTCTTGCCCACACAATAAGGGCACGAAAGGAGCACGGCAAATGAATCCAGATCCCGCAACGAACAAGAGGCAATCCGGCAAAGAGGCGAAACCCGCAATCCGCAAGCGCAGCGTACGCGGGCTATTTCGCAAAAACAGCGAGTTGTTTACGTTATCCATTCCGGGCGTACTGTATATTTTTGTATTTTGCTACTTGCCGATGTTCGGCATTATGATTGCGTTCAAAAATTATCAATTCAATCTGGGCATTTTCGGAAGCAAATGGATCGGATTCGACAATTTCAAGTTTTTGTTCGGCACCCCTGTCGCATGGAGAATCACAAGGAACACGGTGCTGTATTCCCTCGCCTATTTCATTTTTACAAACGCGGCTGCTCTGATTTTGGCGATCTTGTTGCAGGAATTGCGACGCAGATGGATCAAGCTCCATCAAACGATATTGTTTTTGCCTTATTTCGTGTCCTGGGTTGTCGCCGGTTATATTGCCCAGGCGTTTCTCGATCATGAATCCGGCTTTTTAAACCATCTGCTGGAGCTGCTCGGGCTGCAGCCGCACAAATGGTATTTCGAATCGGGAGTCTGGCCGTATATCCTCACGATCGCTCACGAATGGAAGGCGATCGGCTTCAGCACCTTGCTGTATTTTGCCGGCATCATGGGGATTAGTCAAGAATATTACGAGGCGGCGCGGATCGATGGCGCTACGAAGCTGCAGATGGCGATCAAGATAACGATTCCCATGCTCATGCCGCTTATTTCGATTTTGACGATTCTGTCGCTCGGCAACATGTTCAGAGGAGACTTCGGTTTGCATTATTTTGTGCCGAACAATTCTTCCCTCGTGTTGTCCAGTACGGATATTATCGATACTTACGTGTACCGGGCGCTGAAGCAGCTCAGCAACCTGGGGATGACGGCGGCCGTCGGCTTCTATCAATCGCTTGTCGGATTCGTGCTGGTAATCGCGGCAAATTATACGATTCGCAAAATCAACGACGAAAATTCGTTGTTTTAGGAGATTGCTCAATGGCCAATCATGGAAAGCTGTTCACGTTCGCCGTTCATACCTTGTTGATGGCGATCAGCGTCGTCATGTTGATTCCGTTTCTGCTCGTCGTATCCATATCGTTTTCCAACGAACAATCGATTGTACAGCATGGTTATTCCTTGATCCCGTCGCAATGGGACCTGACCGCTTACCGCTATATATTCAAGGTGCCGCAAGTGGTAGTTCGCGCTTATCTTGTGACCGTGACCGTGACCTGCATCGGCGTCTTGTTAAGCTTGACGATTTCTTCGCTGACAGCTTACGTGATTTCCCGGCGGGATTACGCTTTTCGACGAGTGACGACGTTTTACATTTTTTTTACGATGCTGTTTAACGGCGGGCTTGTTCCCTTCTACATCTTGATGACGCAGATATTGGGGTTGAAAGATACGCTGTGGGCGTTGATTATGCCTGGTTTGCTCAGCGCCTGGAATGTGATGATTCTCAAAGCATTCCTCGGCAGAATTCCGGTCGAAATTATCGAGTCGGCCAAAATGGACGGCGCCAGGGAGTGGCGGATTTACATGGGGATTATTGTTCCCTTGTCGATGCCGGGGATGGCGACGATGGGCTTGCTGATTTCGTTCACGTATTGGAACGAATGGTTCAACGCGCTATTGTTTATCGATAACCAGAAGTATGTGCCGTTGCAGCTGTTGCTCGTGCGCATGATGAACAGCATGGAGATTTTGCAAATGAACCTGTTCCAGCTCGGTGTTCCCAACCTCGACATCAAGAACCTTCCGTCGCAATCCGCGCGTATGGCGATGGTTGTCGTAGCGGCGGGTCCGATGCTGGTCGTGTTCCCCTTCTTCCAGAAATTTTTTGTCCAGGGGCTGACGCTCGGTTCGCTGAAGGGGTAGAAGCTTGTGCAAGCTAATCAGACCTTGCGCTTGAAAGGAGGTGAACCCGAGAGGTTCGCAAGGAACGGAAACAGTTCAAGGGAAACGAATGAAAGCGCGTGCATGGTTTACCAATACGAGGAGGGTTGTATGTGGAACGCCACACATGGAGCAAGAAGACACTGAAAGCCGGCCTGTTGCTTAGCTTGGCGGGCTTGATCGCCGCAACGGGCTGTTCATCGACGAAGGACAACGCAGGGGATAAATCGTCGCCTTCCGCAGCGGCAAGCGTGTCGAAATCGCCGGCGGCGGAAACGAACAAGCCGCAGGCGGATTTGCCGCGTGTCGATTTGACCTGGTATTACGGCATCAATGCCGCACAAGCCGACCAGCAAACGGTTGAAAATGCGGTGAACGATTATTTGGCAAAAAACACGAAGCTGAACGTGACGCTGCACCTGAAGCCGATCCCTTTCGCGGAATACGACAACAAGATGGGGCCGATTATCGCCTCGCGGGAAAAATTCGATATTATGTGGACGACGGGGTCCTGGCTGAATCTGTACCAGCCGTTGATTGACAAGGGCGGCCTGCTGCCGCTTGACGATCTGCTCGAGAAGCATGCGCCGAAAACGCGCCATTCGATTATGCCGGAAGCGTACTGGGACTCGATCCGATCATCGTCCGGCGACCATAAGATCTACGCGATCTTCAGCTTGCAAATCGCCGCTGCGCAGAAGGGATTCGCTTTCCAAAAGCGGTTCGTCGACAAGTACAAATTCGATGTCAACAAGGTGAAGACGGTAGCGGATTTGGAGCCGTTCCTGAAACAGATCAAGGACAACGAGCCGGACATTATCCCGCTTGCCTTCCCGAGCACGATCGGCAACGGCCCCTTCTTCCCGGACAATATCCGCAACATCGGAAGCAGCTTTTATTACAAGCAAGACCCTTACAAACTGATCGAGCGGGAACAAACGCCGGAATATGCCGCTTATTTGGACCTGATGCACGATTGGTATAAGAAAGGGTATATTTATCAGGATATTGCGGCGACACAGGACTTCGTCAAATTGCAGGCGAAAGGCAACATTGCGGTGACGGCGGAACAAGGGGTATTCCCGGGAAGCGACATTACGATCTCGGGCCGCAGCAACAACCAGCCGATCATTACGCTTCCGATGACGCCGCCCGTATTCTCGGGCGCAAGCGGCACGATGGAGGGGATCAGCTCCACTTCGCCGAACCCGGAGCGCGCGATGATGCTGCTGGAATTGGTCAATACGGATGTGAAGCTGTATCAACTCCTGTGCTACGGCGTGGAAGGCAAGCATTACAAAGTGGTGGATGGCAATTATACGCCGATCGATGGCGCCGGTTATGCGCCGGATATCAATTGGGTATTCGGCAATACGTTCAATGCGTTGCCCAAAGCCGGACAGCCGCGCGATCTTGTCGAACAGACGAAGAAGATGAACGCGGATGCGGAAGTATCGCCGATTATCGCCTTCCGGCCGGACGATTCGGCCTTGCAAACGGAAGTTGCCGCTATTCGCGCCGTGCAGAAGGAATATATGCCGGGATTGGAAACGGGGACCTACAACCCCAAGGATTATTTGCCCAAATTGCTCGACAATGAGAAGAAGGCGGGGCTCGACAAGCTGCATCAGGCGCATCAGGAGCAGCTCGATAAATGGGCAGCCGCAAACGGCAAGAAGAAATAGAGGTTGACGCTGCGTGCGTAGACGGACATTGGCCGATGCGGGTGTCAGTCTATGCACGCACGCCAGCAAGACTGCGAAGATCGCGAACGGGGCCAGCCCGCCGCGGCGCGGCACGTTTCCTCAATCGACGTGATGAACGCGCGTACATAACGCGGTATGTGTCGGAAAGGAGGTGAATGACATTCATTTGAGCTGATTGGGGAAGTGTCGTGTCGCTAAGGAATTCCACCAAAGTGTCGGCACAATGGAAAAGGAGGAGTGATTTCATGAAACGACGGACTTTCGGCAAAGGCGTACGGTGGCTTATGGTGCTGTTGGCAGCATGCTTGTGGCTTCCGGCCGGCGGCGGCAGCTTGGCTGCCGATCCTGTCAACCTGGCGAGCAATCCGGGCTTCGAGAACGGACTGCAAAGCTGGGGCTCTTGGGGAAATATTGCCACGACGCAAGTGTCAGGCAATGTGCACAGCGGCACCAGCGCGCTGAGCGTTACGGGGCCGGGCGGCGGCTACCAAGATATTACGACAGGGGTCACCGCCAATACGTCGTACACGTTGTCTGCCTGGGGGAAGCGGGCCGGCACAGGCGGCGCGGCGTTCATCGGCGTCAAGTTCAAAAACGCCGGCGGCGGCGTCATCAGCGAATCGAGCGCGATCTATTGGACGGAGCTTGCCTATACGCAGCATTCCGGAACGTTCACGACGCCTGCGGGAACGGTATCGCTGCAATTGTACGCGTACGTCAATTCGGGCGCGGCGGGTTTGTTTCTGGACGATGTATCCTTGACGGGCGGCGAGCCTCCTGTCGGTTCGGGGACCAATTATTACGTCGCGACGAACGGAAACGACAGCAATCCGGGGACGCTGGCGAGCCCGTTCCTCACGGTGCAGAAGGCGGCGAGCGTAGCCATTGCCGGCGACACGGTGAATATTCGCGCGGGTACTTATTATGAAGAGGTCACCCCGGCGTACACCGGAACGAGCGGCCATCCGATCACGTTCCAAGCTTACAACGGCGAAGCGGTTACGATCAGCGGGCTTGCCCGGGTCACGTCAACCTGGACGCAGCATAGCGGGAACGTTTACAAGACGACAACAGCGCTGAATCTGGGCAGCAAAAATGCCGTTTTTGCCGATGGCGAGATGATGGTGCCGGCAAGATGGCCCAACGTAGGTTCGTGGCTGGATAAATCGCCGGCGCTCGCGGACAATGCCACTTCCTCCACATCCGGCACGACGGCGATTCTGAAAGGAGCTGCGACCGGCCCGCAAATGCCGAACCTAAACTGGGCGGGAGCCAAAGTATGGGCATATGTCAACTGGATCGGCTGGACGAGTCCGATCAGCGCTTCGTCGAACGGTCAACTGACTTTGACGAACAATGCGCCGGATGGCAATACCCAGCTGGGCTATGTAGGCAACTACGCTCCGATTCAATATTATATTTACGACTCGCTGCAGGCGCTCGACACGAACAAGGAGTGGTACTACGACGCAGCCGCGCAAACGCTCTATTTGTACGCGCCGAACGGTGGCAGTCCTTCCGGCTATACGATCGAGAAGAAGGTTCGCGAATCGGCCTTTACGCTCGACGGCCTCTCCTACATCGATATCAAAGGGCTGACGATCAACGGAGCCACGATCAAGGCAAGCAGCAGCAACCACATCCGGCTCGATGGGCTGAAATTGAAAAATTACAGCTACGACGCGGACAGCACGGGACGTTACGGCTCCCAATTGGATATCGGGCTGATCCTGAAAGGCGACGGCATCGAGCTCCGCAATTCGGAAATATACAACAGCTCCGGCTACGGGATCTACATTACCGGCAATGACGCGGTCATCTTCAACAACTATATTCATGATATCGGTTATGCGGGCGCCTTCACCTCGGCGTTTTCCGTAGAAGGCGCAAATGCCCATATTTCCTTCAATACGCTGAAGCGGGCCGGCTCCACCTGCACGGGCGGCAATATGACGTTCGGCGCCTTGATCGAGTATAACGATTTCAGCTATTGCGGCATGATTTCCAATGATAACGGCACGATGCACTGGGCCAAAAACGACTATCAGAATACGGAGATTCGCTACAATTATTTCCATGATGGTCAGGACGGCGCCGCCCACATCTACGTCGACAATGCCAGCAGCAACTTGCTGATCCATCACAATACCGTGTACAACACGTCGGTCAGCGGCAAACGCGCCGTGCTGATCAATCAGCCGGCCAATTATATTCAGTTTTACAACAATATGATCGACGGTTCGTTCGTTGCCAACTCGGCGCAAGTTTTTCAGGACGACACTTACAAAATGGCCGTCTACGACAACGTCTTCACCGAAGGGTACAGCATCACCGGACCTGCGAGAGTAAGCAATAATTCCACCGCGCAGGGCGAGTTCGCGATGATAACCGGTCCGGGGGGCACGCCGGGGCATAATTTCACTACTCCGCCAACGGAGCCGGCGCTTTCTTTCACCAATCATCCGGATCGCAACCTGGTCCGAAACGCCGGTTTCGAGGGAATGATCAACCATTACCAGGTTCCGAACGATTTGCGCTACTGGACCAAAACAGGGGCGATGAATGCGGCGGGGCAGCTGTCCGGAGTGGAAAGCATCAACCAGGATCATGGCCTTACCCGCACAGGCGAAGGAAGCGTGCGTCTCGGCGGCGGCCAGGACGGCATCGAACAGACGATCACGGGCCTTGCGCCGAACACGTATTATGAATTTGCCGGCTGGGCCAAAGTGAGTACAGGCGAGCAGGCGAGAATCGGGGCGAAGCTGTACGACGCTTCAGGCGGTGACACCTATGCGACCGTTACCGACACGCAAGGCGGCTGGGTACGAAATATCATGACGTTCAAGACGAGTTCGCAAGCGACGAGCGCGACGATTTATTTGAACAAAACGACATCGGGTTCGGGATACGTTTATGGCGACGATTTTGGCCTCGTCTACCTCGGCGCAACGTTGCCGCCGCCTCCGCCGCCGGCGCCCGGCGACAATTTGCTGGCTAATCCCGGGTTCGAACAGGATTACGGTTCATGGTCAAATGGCGTGAATGTAACAGTGGACACGGCGAACGCGCATGATGGCGCCAAAGCGATCCGGGTAAACAGCGGCGCAGCGGGCAGCGGCAACCAGGATGCGAACAGCGGCGTCGTGGCCGGCGCGGATTATATCGTGTCCGCATGGGGCAAACTCGGAGCGGCCGGCGTCACCGGCGCCAAGTTGACCGTTCGCGCCAAAAACAGCGCAGGCCAGTATATTAGCGGCTCGGGCGTTGATGCGGCGCTGTCGTGGAGCGAGACCGTCTATACCCGCAAGACGGTGAAATTCACGATGCCGGCCGGCGCCGCATCGGTCGAAGTGAAGTTTGGCAAAGACAGCGCAAGCGGCGCCTTCTACCTGGATGACTTCGCGCTCAGGCAGGCGATCAACTTGATCCCGAACCCCGGGTTCGAACAAAGCAACCAACCGCTCGGCTTTGTGGCAGACCACAATTTTGACATTACGAATGCGGGTTCCGAAGTGCATAGCGGCAATCGGGCATTGAAGCTGACGAGCGCCGTCGTGCCTTATAATGGCTACGCCCATACCTACCTCATTCACGGCGTCAGTCCCAATACGACGTATTCGCTTACGGGATGGGGCAAGCGCAGTGCAGGCACGGCGGGTACTTCTTTCATCGCGACCGGATACCAGGCGACGCCGGGGGGACCCGCGCTTGCCGATAACACCGGCAACCAGTTTGTGCAGCTGGTCTGGCAGGAGACGAGTTACACCCAGAAGACAGCGACGTTCACCACGCTTCCGGGAACGAATATCATCAAGCTTGTGTTCTGGCTGGATTCCAATTCGGCGGACTGGTTTGTGGACGATCTTGTTCTGGAAGAAGTCGCAAGCCGTTATGTTCCCGATCCGCCGAACCCGATGAATTTGCTCGCCAATCCGGGATTTGAAAACAGCTTGCAAAGCTGGAACTCCTGGGGCAATTTCGCCACGACGCAAACGCCCGCCAATGTGCATGGCGGCACAACTGCGCTGAACGTGACGGCTTCGGGCGGCGGTTATCAAGCCGTTACCGCCGGGGTAAGCGCCAATACGACGTATACGCTGTCGGCGTGGGGCAAACGGGGCGGCGCCGGCGGCGCGGCGTTCATCGGCGTCAAGTTCAAGAACGCCGGCGGCGGCGTCATCAGCGAATCGAACGCGATCTATTGGTCGGAAACGAATTATACGCAGCATGCCGGCACGTTTACGACGCCGGCGGGAACCGTATCGCTCGATGTGTATGTGTATGTCAACTCGGGCGGAGCCAGCCTGAATATCGATGATTTCAGCTTGACCGCCAACTGATCGGGCAACTCGTTATGCTGCGGTGCGGGGGAGCCTGTTGCGGCTCGCCTGCACCGCATTTCCATTTCCTGCCGAAGAAAGGAGACGATCCGGATGGACCGACCGAAACAGGGCGATTACAGACGAAACCCGCATCCCGATGCACAATGGTTCGGCCAAGCGGGGCTGGGATTGTTCCTTCATTGGGGCTTGTCCAGCGTGCACGGCGGCATCGATCTGTCCTGGGGGATGATGCAGGGCACAAGCTGGGATCAACATTTGGCAGGGACGAACAAGCTCGGTCATCGGGACTACTTCGCCTTGGCCGATCGTTTCAACCCGAAGCGGTATGACCCCGACCGCTGGCTCTCCGCGGCTGCGGAAGCGGGATTCAAGTATGCGGTGCTGACCGCCAAGCATCATGAAGGGTATGCGTTGTGGCCGAGCCGCTACGGAGACTTCGGCACGCGGAGCCACATGCAGGGCAAAAATCTGGTGCTTGCTTACGCGGAGGCTTGCCGCAGGCACGGCTTGAAAGTCGGCCTCTATTATTCGCCGCCCGATTGGTACTTCAACAGGGAGTATATGGCGTTTCATTTCGACCGGCCGGACAAACCGAAACCGGATGGATGGGAGACGCGTTTTCACGCCTATTTGCGCGGCCAGATCGAAGAGCTGCTGACTTGCTTCGGACCCATCGATCTGTTGTTTTTCGATGGGGGTCCTCCCTGTATCTCGATCGAACAGATTCGAGCGTGGCAGCCCGGCATTGTGGTAAATCCCCGCATGCACGGCTATGGCGACTATTTGACGCCGGAATGCAAGCTGCCGCCCGAGAAACCGGAAGGCTGGTGGGAACTTTGCGAGAATTGGACCGATTCGGCGGGCAGCTGGGGGTATATGAAGGAGGAACGATACCGCTCAACCGGGTACGTCTTGGCGCGATACGTCAAGGTTCGGGCCTGGGAGGGGAACTACCTGCTGAACGTTGCGCCCGACGGCAACGGCGAGCTGCCCGAGCTGTGCTACCGGAGAATGCTGGAGCTGAAGGAGTGGATGAAGATGAACGGGGAAGCGGTGAACGGAGTGACGGGCATCCCGGTACCGGAAGCGTGCAACGTGCCGGCGACCCGCAGCGGGAATACGTGGTACTGTCATTTGCTTCCTTGCCATGAAGGCGTCATCCGCATCCAAGGGATAACCTGCCCGCAGTCGGTTACGTTGCTGTGGATTCGGCAAGAGGCAGCCGTCGCTTTCGCGGATCGGACGTTGACCATCGAAGTTCCCGACAATTTTCGCACCGAGCAGGTTGATGTAGTGAAAGTGGTTTGGTGAAGATGCGGGATTCGCGATAGGGTATTCCATCGAATGGGGAGGTAATACAAGTGAAAATCCGTTGGCGCCTTGGTTCGAGGCGGTTATGCGTCATGATGCTTTCCCTCTTGCTCGTTGTATCGGTTGTATCGCCGCTTGGCAACCGACAAGCGGCGGCCGCCGCATCCGATATGAGCGGGCATGGGGAAGCGTCGCAGAAGTCCAAACCCGAAAAACCAGAAAAACCAGAAAAACCAGAAAAACCAGAAAAACCCGAAAAGCCGAAACCCGGAAAACCCGGCAACCCGGCGGCGTTGCAGGCGGCAATTGCCGCAGCGCAGGCGGAACTTGACGCGGCGGTCGTCGGCACGCGAGTCGGCCAATATCCGCAGTCGTCGTTCGATATCCTGCAGGCGGCGATTGCCCTGGCGAAGCTTGCGGCCGGGGCGGCAAAGCCCACCCAGGCGCAGCTTGACGAGGCGACAAGTGAATTGCAGGCGGCGGTGGCTTTGTTCGAAGCGGCCATGGTCGTCAATCTACTTGATAATCCCGGCTTCGAGCAAGATTTCAGTGGCTGGTGGACATCGCAAATGCAGAACCCGCCGCCGAGCCCTCCCGTGGTCGAAGTGACGGAAGCGCCGGAGCATGTGCACGGCGGGCTGAAGGCGGGACTGTTCCACGGCAACGGTTATGCGGAAAGACAAGTTGACGCCGAGCCGGCCAAAGCCTATACATTCGCGGTATGGGGCAAGCGCGGGAACGGCGGCGGCTCGGCCAGCATCAGCGTGTTTGCCAAGGGAGACAGCGGCGCGGTGATCGGCAATGCTTTGGCGACCTTGAGTTGGACGGACGGCGCGTATGCGCTCCGGGAAGCGGCTTTTACAACGCCGGAAGGCACGAAAGCGCTTAAGCTGCAAATTTATGTAAACGCCAATTCCGCCGATTTGTATTTGGACGACCTGGAGCTGACCGTCGTACCGGCTGCCGGATCGGAAGACGAAGGGACTCCCAATCCGAATCCGACTGTGTACTACGTAGCCCCGAACGGCAGCGATATCGCGCCCGGCACGCTGAAGAAGCCGTTTCGTACGATTCAGCGGGCGGCTGATCAGGCGTTGTCCGGCGATACCGTCTATATTCGCGCCGGGACGTACTACGAGACAGTCACGCCGACCCGGTCCGGAACGGCGCAGCAGCCGATCGTCTATGCCGCCTATCCGGGCGAGAAGGTGACGATCAGCGGGCTGGAACCGGTCCGCTCGACCTGGGAGCGTTACGCCGGCAACATTTACCGGACGAGTACGGAGCTTGCGCTCGGCAGCAAAAACGCCGTATTTCTGGACGGCGAACTGATGACCCCGGCCCGTTGGCCCAATGCGGACACGTGGCTGACGCGCTCTCCGGCGCAAGCGAACAACGCGCTGTCGAACGCAACGACGCTGTATCCTTCCAGCGCGCAAGGCAGCCCGGCGCTGCCGCAGCTGAACTGGACCGGCGCGAAAGTCTGGATGTACGTGAACTGGTTCGGCTGGACCAGTCCCATTCAGGCTTACGACAGCGCCACCGGAGCGCTGACGGTGACGAACAATGCGCCGGACGAGCCGACAACGCTGGGTTACGCCGGATTGACGAGCCCGATCCGGTACTACATCTACGACAGCTTGCAAGCGTTGGATACCGCGAAGGAATGGTATTACGACAGCGCCAATTCCATGCTGTATTTGTACGCTCCGGGAGGTGACAGCCCGAGCAGACATACCGTAGAGAAGAAGTCGCGGCAAACGGCGCTGAACCTGGATCATCGCTCGCACATCGAGATCAAGGGTTTGCAGATCGTCGGCGCCGCCATCCAGGGCAGCGGCATGAATCATGTCAAGTTCGACGGACTGACCGTACGCGATTACGGGTTCGATGCGGACAGCGACAAAAAATACGCCTCGCAGCTCGATGTCGGTCTTGTACTTGCGGGAGACGGCATCGAATTCCGCAATTCGGAAATATACAACAGCTCGGGCTACGGCCTCAACATCAAAGGCGACGATGCCGTCATTTTCAACAACTACATTCACGACATCGGATACGCCGGCGCATTCACGACCGCTGTATCCGTCGCCGGACATAACGCTTATATCGCCCATAATACGCTGACGCGCACAGGCGCGGGATGCATCGGCGGCAACATGACTTTCGGCGCGCTAATTGAATACAACGATTTCGGTTATTGCGGCATGGTGTCGTTCGACAACGGAACGATGCACTGGGCGAAAAACGATTATCAGAATACGGAGATCCGCTACAACAATTTCCATGACGGGCAGGACGGGGCCGGCTACATTTATTTGGACAACGCCAGCCACAACATGATCATTCACCACAACAACGTTTACAACACGAGGGGCGACAACGGGCAAGCGGTGCTCATCAATCATCCGGCCAACTACATCCAGTTTTACGACAATCGGGTGGATGGCTCGCTGCGGTCGACATGGGGATGGGTGTTCCAGGACGATACGTACAAATTGTCGGTGTACGACAACGTGTTTACCGACGGTCTGTTCGTTTCGGGTCCGGCCGAAGTCAAGAACAATTCGACCAGTCCCGCGGATTTCTCCTTGCTCGTTTTCCCGAACGGTCCGGCCGGGCACAATTTCGTCCAGCCGCCTGTGCAGCCTGCGATGGTTTTCTCGGACAACCCGTGGCGCAACCTGGTTCAGAACGCCGGCTTCGAAGGCATGATCGATCACTACTTCGTTGCGAACGATCTGCGCGGGTGGACAAAAACGGGAGACATGGACGCAGTCGGCCAGCTGTCCCAAGGGGAAAGCATCAGCCAGGACAAAGGCTTCACCCGTTCGGGAGAAGGCAGCGTGCGACTCGCCGGGAAGAGCGGCGTCGAACAGCGCGTCAGCGGACTGAAGGCGGGCGCTTACTTTGAATTCGCCGGTTGGGTGAAGGCGGATGCCGGCGCAGAAGCGCTGATCGGCGTAAAGGATTACGGCGGCGCCGACAGTTACGAGGTGCTAGGAGATACTGCGCAGGGTTGGGTTCGCAAAATCATCGTTTTCCGCACCGGCGCGGCAGATACGGCAGCTACCATCTATTTGGCGAAAACTTCGGCGGCAAGCGGCTATGTGTATGGGGACGATTTTGGGCTCGTCTACCTTGGCGATACGTTGCCGGCTCCGCCGCCGCCCAAGCCGGGAGACAATTTGCTCGGCAACGCAGGCTTCGAGTCCGGAGACGGCGCTTGGAACACGCTGGTTCATGCGGAAATGTCGACCATGATGGCTTATCGCGGCGAGCGGGCGATGCATGTGGCGGGCGGCGGCAGCGGCGCGCAGCAGGTGAGCGCAGGGATTGCGGCTAATAAGGAACTGTTGTTGTCCGCATGGGGCAGGAAATATGCTGCGGGCGGTTCCGGCCATTTGGCAGTGCGCGCCAGAAACGCTGCCGGCGATTATATCAACAACCAGCCCGAAGCCATATTGACTTGGACGGAAACCGTCTATACGCGCAAATCGGTCAAGTTCCTTTTGCCGGCTGGCGCGGCGACCGTGGACGTCCTGTTTGACAACGATGGCGGCTCCAACTTCTACCTCGACGAAGCAGGGTTGCGGGAGGCGGCCAACCTGATTCCGAATCCGGGCTTCGAGGAGAGCAACACCGCGCTCGGTTACGATGCCGTGAAAAACTTCACGATCATCCAGAAGCCGCAGGACGGCCATGGCGATGTATACAGCGGGCAACGGGCCTTGCACGTCACTAATGGCGGCGGGGTTGGATACGGCTATGGACATACGTATATTACCGTCGGCGTCAATGAGAATACGAAATATACGCTTTCGATGGCGGGCAAACGCGGCGACGGCGATCCCGGCAACAGCTTCGTCGCGATCGGCTACCAGTCGGACAAAGGGGTTAACGTGCCGTTCGGCTGCGAACAATATACGCCCGGTACCACGGAATATAACGATTGTCAGCAGATCATTGCTTTGCAGTGGAGCGAAACCGCTTATACCGTAAAGTCGTTTGACTTCACCACCAAGCCGGGGACACGGATGATCAAGCTGGTGATCTGGCTGCCCGGAGGCGCGGCCGATCTGTATTTGGACGAGATGTCTCTGGTCGAAGTGGCCGGCGTGACGACCGATCCGAGCCGTACCGAACCGAATCCCGAACCGGTCCGCTTGGATTTCGAGCAAACGAACTGGCTGAGCGGATGGCAAAACTGGGGCGGGCTCGAAGCGACGGCGGACGCTCACGACGGTTCGCAGGCGCTGCATGTTCTCGGCACCGGTTATGGCGGCGTCATGCTGACGTCGATCCCGGTTGAGCCGCAGCGCACATACGACTTGTTGCTATGGGCCAAGCGAGGCGACGGCAGCGCCAGTTATGCCTCGACGATCGGCGCCCGCTTCTACGATGCGGCGGGAACGCAGATTGGCGGCGACATCGTGCTGTTCGGCAACATCACGGCTTCGGCCTATACCGAGCACAACAAGAGCGCTACCGCTCCGGCGGGGGCGGTCGGCATGCGGATCTACATCTACATGAATAAAAACGCCGCTGCCGCCGATCTGTACGTGGACGACATCACTATAACCGAAGCGATGAACTGATGGTTGAAGAACGGACGGTTCTGGCGCGTTGCCATAAATCGTGTTAGAAAAACCAAGGATCGTTTCACATCATCGCCCGTTTATTCCTTATGATACTGGTAACCACGCGAGCTGAATTCGGGAGGAGCAGTCATGAGGAAACCGACGATCATGTTTAACAATGACGGACATGAAGGGTTCTACTTTGGCATGTATGCCGAACCGGACGGAATCGAAAAGTCGATTGCCATTTTTCACGGCACCGGTGTTCATATTTTGGAGTGGTGCGTCAACATGGGGAGCAAAGTAAATTTCCTCTCCGATCATTTCGAGCTGTTCGGCAGGGGGGAACGCGTCGACTTGGCTGCCGCACGGCGGGGCGATCGAATCATTGCCGAAACGCTGGACACGTATGCCCGCAAAGGAATCGACCCTTTGGGCATCGCCGTGCGCAAGGCTCGCGATGTTGGCGTCTCGCTGTTTCCGTCCATTAGGATGAATCAGGATTACCCATCCGGGTGGATGGGCGACTGGGTGCCGAATAATTACAACGATTCCTTATATTTTGATACGCCCCATGTGCGGATCCGCAACAGAGACGGGTCGTTTCATTACAAACGCAGCTATGCTTACCAGGAATACCGCGACCGCATCCTGCTGCTGATCAAGGAGCTGCTGAACTACCCGGTGGACGGCATCAGCCTCGATTATGTCCGTCACTCGATCTTCGTCGGTTATGATGCGCCATTGGTGGAAGCGTTCCGCCAGCAACACGGATTCGACCCGCACGATGTGCCGGAAGACGATGAACGCTGGATTGCCTGCAAGTGCGGCGTAATGACGTCGTTCATGCGTCAAGTGCGCGAGCTTGCAGGCAACCGCCCCATATCGGCAAGAGTCGATCGCAGATACTACAGGCAATATGGCCTGGACATCGCGGCTTGGGCCGATGAAGGACTCATCGATTATTTGATTGTGGCCGAAGAGTTTGAATATGGCGGCTATACGTTTGACCTTGCTCCGTTTGTCGCGATGACCCGAGGGAAATGCCAATTGATTTTCGGGGAAGAGGCCGTCTGTTCGGGGCACGATTTGTCGGCAGATGAAGATAAAGCCATCGCGTCAGGGAACAAGGTCATCACTGCCCGCACGAAAATGGGGATTCTCGATTATACGGGCAGATTGGAGCAATTCCTCGCGGAAGGGGCGGATGGCGTACATATTTTCAACGATCCGTTTCATTTCGAGTTGGCCTACGCCCTGCACCGATTCGTGCAGGCTGAACGCTCTTAAGAAAGTCGAACGCACCAGCCGCATCAGATCAAGGTTCGTCATTAGACGAGCCTTTTCCCTTTGAAAGGCAGATCATTGACAAGTAATGGGCCGCTCCGTAACATTTTAATAAGGTCATTTAAGGGCCCAATTCCCGAATAGTAACAAAAAACTACGTAGGCAAGCCAGGTAAAGTAGAAGAGTATGTGGAGCTACACAGCAAACCGAGCTATGAGCAGTTCGAGTTGTTCTAGACGAGCGAAGCGAGTAAAGGTTTTGAAGGTTTTGAACGGTTAGATACCCCGCGGCTTGCCGCGGGGAGCTTCATTTGCATTGCGGTCATGGTGAACAGATCGAAGGGAGGGCGATGAGCGATGCGGTATCAAGTTTTGATCGTTGATGACGAACTTCATGTGCGGGAGCGGGTCATGCAGTCTTTCCCCTGGTTCGAAATGGGATTTGAAGTGATGGCGTGCGCCGAGAACGGCTTGAAGGCTTGGGAGCTGATCGAAGCGGAAGCACCGCACGTCGTCGTGACCGATCTCCTGATGCCGGAGATGAACGGGCTCGAGCTCGTCAAACGCATCCGCGAGAAATATCCGTACATGAAAGTCGTCATTATGAGCGCTTACGACGATTTTAAGTATGCGCAGGACGCGATTCGTTACGGCGTCAAGGGATACGTGTTAAAGCCGATTGCGAGGGGCGAATTCATCGAGCTGTGCCGCAGTTTGGCGGACGAATTGCGGCGCGACGATCTGGACGAGCGCGAGATGAGCCGGAAGGAAGCGCAGCTTATCCGACTGCTCAAAGGCGCGGATGCGGATGAGCAAAGGTTGGCCGCGCAGCTTGAGCAGACGAGTATGCTCGGGAGGAACCGCTACGTTCGGATTGCAATCTGCTCCATGGAGCAGTTGATGAAGAAAGAACCCGGCCTTTCCGTGCGGCAGCGCATCGTGAAGAAGGCGAACGAGCTTTGTTCGCAGCGGGGGATTCCCGTCATCTTGTATGGCAATACGCTCGTCCTGTTCATTCATGATTCGAAGCCGCTTGCCAAATCCGATGTGCTGCCGTTTCTGGAGTCGTTCAAGAACGAGATGGAGCATGTGGAGGATGGACAAGCAACGGGCGAAATAACGATTGGCGTCGGCAACATGGTTCAGGATGTGACGGCAATCGCGCTTTCGTATGCCGAAGCGATCTATGCGCATAGCAACCGTTATTTTAAAGGGCTCGATACGATTATTTTCCGCCAAGATCTGTTTGTTTCGAACGTTGCCGACGCTACGGCCCGGGAAACGGTGAATGAAGCGGCAGAGCGGTTGTTGCACAGCATATTTCAATTTCGTGCGGAAGAAATCGGCAATCGCGTGTATGGCTTCTTTCAAGCATTGGAACGTGCGGGCTTCGGCATACGCGACATCCAAGTGAAGTGCGTAGAGATGATCATGCGGATCGTCCTGAAGGCGGAAGAGAGGCAGCTCGTTATGCCGACCTTCAACCAGCAGGAAGCGTTGGATGCGATTCATAACTTGCGCACCCTGTACGAATTGAAGGTATGGTTCAAGATGAAGGCGGAAGCGATCGCGCTCGAACTGCGCGCCGCTCCCGTTCGGGATGTCAATCGCACGATTGTTCTGGCCAAACAATATGTGGAAGCCCATTACCGGCAGAAAATAAAATTGGAGGATGTAGCGGGCGCGCTTCATGTCAATATCACGTATTTGAGTTCTTTCTTCAAGAAGGAGACCGGACAAAACTTCATCGATTATATCAACGAGGTGCGCATCAAAAAAGCGATGGAATTGATGAAAAATGTCGATTACAAAGTGTTTGAAGTTTCGATTCGGGTGGGCTTCAACAACCTCTCTTACTTCAACAAAATATTTAAAAAGATCGTCGGCGTAAACCCGATGGTTTACCGCGAGGACGTCACGAGACGCCATTGACGACTAATCCATTGACAACAGTCATGGGGGACGGAATGAAAAAAATAGAAATGAAATTCAACAATTTCCTGCTGCTCTTTTCCCTTGCCGTTGTCCTCGTTCTTCTGCTGATTATCAGCAGTATTGTTTATGCCAAAACGAAATCCTATATTGACGAAAAAGTGGCGGAGATCAATTCCATCAAGATGAAGCAGGCTTCATACGATGTCAGCAAAAGCCTGAACGACGCTTACAATACGCTCGACAACTTGCGGAGCAATGCGCGGCTGATCGAATATTTTCAGGCGCTGAAAGTCGATCAGCCCAATTCTTACCGCAAATCGGAGTTGTCGAAGCAGTTGGAAGGGTTTTTATTCAACCTCAAAAAAGACAATGCCTTTATTCGCGACATTGTCATTATGGCCAACCATTCGCAGTACAGCGCCCTGCAAACGTATTTGGGCTTCACGACGGAAAACCTGGTGCTGAAAACCGAAGCGGAAGGGATACGATTCGTCGCGGCAGGGAAAACGAATCAAGCGTTGCAGCCCGATGAATCCACTGCTCTCGCGCATAAGGAGCTGCTCGGCAAGCTGAATCGGCACGTTTATTTGTACAGCGCATTGCTGGACGACCGGGGCGTTCCATATGGAACGGCTTTTTTGCTGCTTGATCCGGGTTCGTTCCGGGAGTTGATTCCGTATCATGACGATATCGCTTTGTTCAGTCAGGAGCGCGATTATTTGTATCGAGGAAAAAATACGATTGGCGCCGATCCGATCCATATGCTCGAGAAAGATATCGCCTTTCAAGGATTTACGATTCAATATTTGATCCACCCCGATTTCCAGCAAAAAGAGCTGCGGCTGACCGTCGTTTTGATCATGCTTACCTTTCTCGGTTGCTCGGCGCTTGCGTTCGTCTGTTCCCGGCTCGTTACCGGACCCATATTGTTGCCCATGCACCGGTTGATGAAATGGGTGGAGAAAAACGCTTTTTTGCAAAACCGTATCGCGCCTATAGCGGTCAAAACGGGAATGTCGCGACTGTTCACCATGCGCGACCGGTTTTTACTGTATTTTCTCATTACGATTTTGCTGCCGCTGTTCGTATTCATTATCGTGTTCTACAATCAATCGTTCAAAATCGTCACCGGCGAAATGAAAGAATCCTACGGCACCTTGTTCGCCAAAACCGTGGACCGGCTGAACCTGTTCGTCAATCAGAAGGAAACGGTGCTGGCCCGGTTGACCTTCGATCAATTGGTCCGCGACTTCCTCATCCATCCGGACCCGGCCAAAGAAACAAGCATGCAAGATCTCATCCAAGACAATGTTTATTTGGGTCTTGGCAACGATACGGTCAGCATTTACAATGCGAACAATCAATTGCTCGTGTCGAATCGATACAAGCAAAAAACGAGCATGAACGAGACGTTCGCGCAAGAGATGCGATCCACCAGAAGAAGCGTCAATTACCAGGTTGAAACGGACAAGACTTTCAGCTCGATCGCGCTTGGGATGCAAGTGTTCGATTTTTCCGGAAACGCCGGCCTGATCGGTTTTATGAAGCTGGACCTGGATCGGATTTATTTATCGGAGCTGTTCTCCGACTTTAAAGAAAGCGGGAGCGAGGTGCTGATCGTCGATCGGCATCATACGATTGTTGCTCATCAGGAGGCGGAACTGCTCGGCAAATCGTTCGATCAACCGATTGCCGAGATGCAGATGGAGAAACGGGGCGAGTTTTATTATTATACCAAACAATTGGAAGGTATTCCGTGGTATTTCGTGTTTCGTTTCCCGTACACGAACGTGCATCAACAAACGATGAACCTGCTGTATGACGATATTTATTTCCTCGTCATTATTTTTTTGCTGGTGCTTGTCTTTTCCTACGTGATGTCCCACTATTTGCACCGGCCGCTGCATCAGTTGAACCTGTACGTCATGCGGATTCGCGACGAACGGTCGGATCGTTCCGAATTGACGCATCATTACGGCATTTATGAAGTCGATCAGCTGAGCCAGACGTTCAACCGCATGCTGATGCGGATGGAGAACCTGGTCGAGGAGGCGGTCACCTCCCGCAATAAATGGCTTCGCCTGGAGCTGGAGAAGCGGGAAACGCAGATTATGGCCCTGCAAGCGCAAATCAACCCGCACTTTCTTTACAATACCCTGGAAAATATTAATTATTTGATTGAATTTGGCGAAAAAGACAGCGCAATGGAAATGATCACGGCGCTCAGCCGTTTGTTTCGATACAGCATCAATCAGGACAAAATGACCACCACCGTGCGGGAAGAGCTTTATTACGCCAACGCCTATATCAACATTATGGCCTATCGGTATAAAGAACGGATGGAAGTGAGATGGCTCGTCGACGAACGGATAAACAACTATGAAACGATCAAACTGATTTTGCAGCCGATTATCGAAAATGCGATCCAGCATAACGTGCAGCATAAAGCGGAAAAAGTGACGGTAACGGTGCACGGCTCGTGCGAGGACGATTGTATCCGGTTTACCGTTGCCGACGACGGAGCGGGCATTGCGCCGGCGGAGCTTGCGCAAATCCGGCAAAACTTGCAGCGCAACGATCATCACAGGATCGGCCTTTACAATGTCAGCAGCAGAATTAAACTGCATTATGGCGACAAATACGGGTTATCGATCGATAGCGAGCTGCACAACGGAACGGTCGTGACGATCAACATTCCGAAACTGCCAAAGATTTTGTTATAGAAGCCAATGATCGTTTTACATGGGCGAATGCCCAACTACTACAATAAACATGTTCCAAATTTTCGAATAAGGGGGCAGCATCTTGAAGCGGAAAAAGTGGTTCATAGCGGGATGTACGGTCATTCTGGCTGCGACTGCCGTGCTGAGCGGTTGTTCGCGGAATACGGGGCATGAAGGAACGGCTTCCTCGAGCAAGCCAACCGGTGCAAGCGCGAAACCGGCTACCGACCCGAATGCGCCGGGGGATTTTTCCAAGAAGCTGGAAATCAGTTGGGTCGGCAACCTGGCTCGCGGCAAAATCGAAGACAACAATTTTGTCCAAAAAAAGCTGGAAGAAAAATTCAACGTCAAGCTGATCAACAAGAAGATCGATATTAACAATCCCGATCAAGTGAATTTGATGCTCGCCTCCGGCGATTTGCCGGAAGCGACATTCTTCGTCAACAGCTTCACCAAAACGTATAACGACGGCTTGCTGCGCACCATCCCCAAGGCGATGATTCAGAAATACGCGCCGAAGTACGCCAAGATGCTCGATGATAACGCAACGGGATGGTTGATCAATACGGTGCCCGGCAAGCCCGAGGAGTATACGGCGCTGACGGGCATCGGCGAAAATGTCGCCGGCCTCATCATGGCGCAGACGTATCGGTTGGACTGGCTGGAGAAGCTGGGCATCAAGCCGAAGGGGACGTTGACGCCGGTTGGGACAAGCGGCGGCAAAGAGCGTATTTTCTTCACGAAGGAAGCTTTCACGATGGAAGAAAATGCGAAAATTTTCGATGCTTTCGTGAACGGGGACCCGGACGGGAACGGCAAAAAAGATACTTTTGCGATTACGCCGAACAATCAAAGCATGTATTGGTGGGCCAGCACCTTGATGGGCGCCTACGGCCTTGGCACCCAGAACTCGGCGACCTTCAACTTCGAGGAAAACGGCAAGCTGGTGGAAGCGACGATCTCGACGAAATACAAGGATTTTCTCAAGGCGATGTTCGTTTGGTACAAAAAAGGATACATCGAACCCGAGTTCACCACTTTAAATATTAGCAAGAGCTGGGAGAAGTATGCGACAGGGAAAGTTGGTTTTACCGTTGCCGAGTACAGCGGAGCCTCGATGGACAACGGCAATCTTGGCCGGCCGGTCGGCAATTTGCTGACAAAAGATACGTCGGCAAAAATATTGATAACGCCGCCTTCGATCGGTCCGGATGGAAAACAAGGAGCCGGCGCTTATCTTCCGGTAACCACTTTCGCAAGACATTTTGCCGTCCGCAAAGATGTAAGCGACGAAAAATTGATTCGTATCCTGCAAATGTTCGATTACATCAATTTCGATAAAGAGGGAGAAGTGTTGACCCGCTACGGCGAGGTGAACACCCACTTCAAATGGCAGGGCGAACCTTATCGATCGGCGGCGATCTTTAACGACGGCGTCACGAACGAAGGCCAGTACGGTTTCGGCTACTATACGCATCAATTGAATACCAAATCGATTATGACGTACTTCACTTCGGCCGAAACGATGAAGCTCGTGAACGACTACTTCTTTCATCCCGATTATGGATTGAAGCAAATCATTCGTCCGTACCGCTTCGATTACTTCAATGAAACCAAGTATGCGGATTTGAAAAACAAATACGGCGCCAAGCTCGATACGTTGACGAACGAAATGACGTTCAAGGCGATCATCGGCGAAGTCAACATCGACCAGGCCTGGGATGCCTATGTGAAAAACTGGCAGGACAGCGGCGGCGCGGAGCTGCTTGCGGAATTGGCCAAATCGCCGAAGGTGGCGGACTTGCTGAAAAAATAAAGCATAACGGAGGACGCTGAAAGGGGGGCAGCAGCTCATGCAAGCTGCTTCCCTCTTGCGTCGAGCGGGCTGCGCTTCGCCTTGGGAGGGAGATTATGGCTGAATATTTGGCTCGAATGAAGAAGATGAGGTTATTGTACTTGATGCTGTTGTTTCCCCTCGCGCAAGTATTCGTCTTCCATTATATGCCGCTTCCCGGCATCGTGATTGCGTTCAAGGAGTATCATGCCGGTCTTGGCATCCGGCCAAGCCAGTGGAACCAGTTCGAGCATTTCCGCACCTTATTTCACGATTCGTTATTCATCCGGGCGCTGAAAAATACGATTGTCATTTCCGGCTTGAAGCTGATATTCGGTTTTGCCGTCCCGATCGCTTTCGCTTTGCTCTTGAACGAAATCAAACCGCAACGCTTCAAGAAACTGACCCAAAGCGTTTCGTATTTGCCGCATTTTATGTCCTGGGTTATTTTATCGGGCATGATCGTCGAAGTGCTGTCGCCGCAGCGGGGGATCATCAACTATGCGATCTCGTTGTTTGGCGGCAATCCGATCAATTTTCTTGCGAACAAAACGGCGTTCGTGCCGATCTTGATCGTCAGCGACATATGGAAGGAAGCCGGGTGGGCTTCGATTATTTATTTGGCGGCGATCTCCTCGATCTCCCCGGATTTGTACGAAGCGAGCAATGTGGACGGGGCCAGCCGGCTGCAGAAGATGCGGCATATTACGCTGCCGGGCCTCATGCCGGTTGTGACCATTTTGTTTATTCTGCAGATCGGTCAAATCTTGAACGGCGGCTTCGATCAAGTGTTGAATCTGTACAACCCGCTGGTGTACGCGGTGGGCGATATTATCGACACTTACGTGTACCGGGTCGGTCTTGTGGAATTCCGCATGGATTATGCGACGGCAGTCGGTTTGTTGAAAAATGTCGTTGGGGTCGTATTGTTGGTCGGAACGAATACGATCGTTCGAAAGTTCAATGATCACGGAGTGTGGTAACGATGAAGGCAGCGTGGCAGCGGCGGGAAGGCCGGCGTTTGGGAGGCTGGCGCGGTCGGTGGTTCGATTACGGCAATTATGCGTTTATGACGGTGCTTTCTCTCACGATTTTGTATCCCTTCTGGCAGCTTGTCATCCTCTCGTTCTCCGACGCCGCAGAAGCGACAACGCTCGGCTTTCACTTCTGGCCGGCGGCCTGGCGGATGGAGGCTTACCGGTTTCTGTTTTCCACAGCCGACGTGACCCGGGCCTATGTCAATACGATCCTGCGAACGGCAATCGGCACCGGCGTCATGCTGCTCTTCACTGTGATCGCCGCCTATCCGCTGTCGAAGCGGGAGCTGCCGCTGCGGGGCATCATCACGGTGTATTTGCTGGTGCCGATGTTTTTTTCGGGCGGATTGGTCCCGACTTATTTGCTTGTGAAGCGCATCGGGTTGCTCGACAATTTTTGGGTGCTGATTTTGCCGACGGCGTTAAGTTTTTTTTACATGATCATCATGCGGAATTACTTCATGTCGCTCGATAAAGCTTTCGAAGAGTCGGCCTTTATCGACGGGGCGAACGATTTCCAGCTGTTATGGAGCATCATCCTGCCGCTTTCGGCGCCCGTGCTCGCTACGGTGTCGTTATGGTCGGCCGTCCACCACTGGAATGCATGGTTCGACGCGATGATCTATATACGCGATCGGGATAAGACGGTCATCCAGTTCATCTTGCGCGAGATGCTCGTGTCCGTCGACAACCAGGCGCGGGATATCGTGCAATACAACAGCAAGATCGAATCGCAGCTGGCCCTGAGCAATGTGCGCGCAGCCATATCGCTCGTCTCCATCGGCCCGATTATTTTCGCTTATCCTTACGTACAGAAGTATTTCATCAAAGGGATCATGCTTGGTTCGTTGAAGGGTTGAGTCATTACAAAGCGGCTGGCCGGATCGGAAGAAATTCCGTTCCCGGGCAGCCGCTTTATCGTTCGCACCGGCGTGTGCCGGCGATCGGTTCTGCGAGGAGTTGCTGATTACCAGCCGAAATCGAGCGTTTTTCCCGTTTCGATGTACGTTTTCATGTTGCTGAGTATCATTGGCCAGCTTTGTTTCGTGCTTTCGTAGGAAGGATGGTTGTCCGGCCACTTGTCGTTGACCAGCGTCAGCTTCGTGCAGCCGCCAACCGGCTCGAGCGTCAACGTCATTCTCGTTTCCATCTCGGCGTGGTTGTCGCGGTAGGACGGTCCGGCATGTTCGGTGAAGCTCATCAACCGGTGCGGCTCGAACTCGAGCACGGTACCGTAAACGTGAACCGTTTCGTCGCCATCGCTGCCGGGGCCGACATATTCGTATCGGGAACCGATTTCGAATGTCGAACGAAGCACGCTGCCGAAGAACACGGCTTTCGTTCCTTCCGGCGAAAGAAATGCGTTCCACACTTCCTCCGGTTTCGCAGCTACGTAAGTGACGTACGTCAAATCTTCCATGGTCATCATTTCCTCCTCATTGGTGGTGTCGGCGGCTCGTCAACATTATATACCAAATGCAAGTCGATGTAACGTTGGCGAATCGTAAACGCGAGCAAATACGTAGGCGAACATGTAGACCGCGGGATATCCATGATAAAATGGAAGTATTTCTCCCGGTTGCCGATGAAAGGAGCGAAAGTGATGTCGATGCAGCTATCCGATATGCGGGCGCATATGCCGTCGTTGCGTCATGCGACCGCGATGGCGCCGATAAGCAAAGGCTTTTCGAGCGATAGAAAATATTTGATCTATGAGGACGGCATAACGCCTGTTTATGTGCTACGAACAGCCGCCCTTGACCAAATCGAACGCAAACGCCGGGAATACGAAACCGTATGCCGCATCCATGGTTTGGGGGTGCGGACGTCGCAGCCGGTTGCGTTCGGAACGGCACAAGCGCTGGGCTGCTGCTACATGGTGCTGCGATACGTCGAAGGGGAGGACGCCGCGGAACGGTTGCCGCTGCTGAGCGAAGACGAGCAGCACCGGATCGGCCTCGAAGCCGGCCGCGAGCTGAGGCTGATGCACGAGATGGAGGCGCCGGCCGAATTGGCGAGCTGGTCCGCACGGCGGAAGGAAAAGCATCGCCGACAGTGGGACCACTACTTGCGCTGCGGGGTGAAGCTGCCGGAGGAAGAGGCGATCGCAGCCTTCATCGAACAGCGGCTGACGTTGATGGACGGGCGGCCGAACCGATTCCAGCACGACGATTTTCATCCCGCCAATTTGCTTGTGCAAGGCGGCGCTTATGCGGCGGCGATCGATTTTAACCGTTTCGATTGGGGCGATCCTTACCACGATTTCGTCAAAATCGCCTACTTCAGCCGCGAGGTGAGCGTTCCGTTCTCGATCGGGCAAATCGACGGATATTTCGCCGGGAGAGTTCCGCACGATTTTTGGGACTTGTACGCGTTGTATGCCGCGCTGCTCATGGGCGGCACGATCACGTGGACACTGCAGACGGTGCCGGACCAGCTCGAATCGATGATCGCCCGCATCCGCACGGTGCTGGACGACCATCGCCGGTTTGCCAGCGTGGAGCCGCTCTGGTACAAACAACGTGGCTGATGGCTCCGAAACGAAAAGACATCAAAAGATAAGCCGTGGTCAAAAAGATGCGCTGGCGCTACGGCGGCAACAACGCGATAATGGAGTTGCCATGCGCCGCAAAACGGCAGGAACCGGCAGTCACCGCTAACCAATCGGAGGGAGATCCGCATGAAGCCGTGGCAACGGTTCGCGGTTCATTATACGATATTTCCGAAGCTCGTTGTCGCATTCCTGCTTGTGCTGGCCCCGCTTTATTTGCTCGCCCTGGTCATGAACAAGCAGGACGAAACGAGCGTCGGCGAAGAGTTGTCCAATTCGCTCGAATCCCGCGTCATTTTTTACGCCAATACGCTGGAGAACGAAAAAGATCATATTCTCGCCCTGCAGCGCGAATACGTCAACGACAAGGATTTGCGCCAGATCAGCTTCGTCGGCGGCATTCTCGCTCCGTACAGCTGGTCGGACACGGTGCTGAACATACAGAACAAGCTGCAGCTCATTCGCAGCTCCAGCGTCTATATCGAGAACGTAAGCGCCCATATTTTGACGATCGGCCGCACGATCTCAAGCAATTTGCCGCTGAGCGACAGCATCGCGGAAGATTACGCGGCAGTCAAAGGCAAACGCCCGGACAACGCGGAGTTCATCTATTGGCAGGATCGGCTGTACCTGAGCCTGGCGTTTCCCGACCCGCCGCTGCCCGGCCGCGATCCCGCTTACGTGCTGGCGATCGAGCTGTCGGTCGACAAGCTGAAACAGACGCTGGCGCAAATGACCAACTATAGAAACGCCAGCGCCATTCTGATGAACCCGTCGCAAGGCTGGACGATCGCAGGCGACACGGACGCTGCCGCGTTCGAACCGATTTCCCGGCTGCTGCAGCGCGAGTACGACGAGCGCCGGACCGAAGGCGTCGTGTCGGAAACGATCGGCAACGATTCCTATTTGGTCGCGTTTCGTTATTTGCCTTCGTTCGGCAGCTTCCTGAGCGTATACGTGCCGAAGCAGCAGGTGTTCGGCAAGCTGGATACGAACCGGCAGCTGTTCTGGCTGCTGTCCGCGATTTCGCTGCTCGTGGTCGTCGTGTATTCGTACTGGATATTCCGGCTCATCCACCGGCCGCTCAACGTGCTGGTCCGTTCGTTCCGCCGGGTCGAGGACGGTCAGATGGAGCCGGTTCAAGCGCCGCGCGGCCATGACGAATTTTATTACCTGTTCAATCATTTCAACGCGATGGTCGACAAGCTGAAGGTGCTCATCCACCAGGTGTACGAGCAGAAAATTCGCGCCCAGAGCTCGGAGCTGAAGCAGCTGCAATCGCAGATCAACCCCCATTTTTTGTACAACACATACTTCATCTTGTACCGGCTGGCCAAAGTGCAGGATCACGACGGCGTCATGCGGTTCAGCCAGCATCTCGGCCAATATTTCCAGTTCATTACGCGCAGCGCGGCCGACGAGGTGCCGCTCGGCGAAGAGATTCGCCACTCCCGCACGTATGTGGAAATCCAGCACATTCGCTTCTCGAACCGTATCCAGGTCGATTTTGCGGAACTGCCGGAGGTATGGCAGCTGACGCCCGTTCCGCGGCTGATCGTGCAACCGGTGCTGGAAAACGCTTACAAATACGGGCTCGAAGGCAAGCTGGAGGATGGCCGGATAACGATCCGGTTTCGGGAGCAGGAGGGCCATCTCATCATCACCGTGGAGGACAACGGGGAAGAACTGGACGAAGAGCGACTGCAGGAGCTAAATCTGCAGTTGATCGAGTTTTGCGCGGACCGCGAAACGACAGGGTTGCTCAATGTGCACCGGCGGCTGCAGCTCATGTTCGGCGAAACGTGCGGCGTGTCGCTGTCGCGCGGCGAATGGGGCGGGATGAAGGTGGAGCTGGCGATCGCCGCGGCACAAGTGGAGAATGGGGGAATCTGACATGCAACGCTTGCTTGTCGTCGATGACGAGCCGATTATCGTCGACGGTCTGTACGAGTTGTTCGCCAATCACGAGTCGTTCGAGCTGGAAGTATACCGCGCCTACAACGCCGCCAGCGCGATTGCCGTCGCGTCGCGGCTGCGCATCGATGTGCTGCTGACCGATATCGAAATGCCGCGCATGAACGGCATCGAGCTGGCCGAAGCGGTCAAACGGCTGTGGCCGGCTTGCAAAACGATTTTCCTGACCGGCTACAACAACTTTACGTATATCCAAAGCTCGCTGCGCGGCGGCGCCCTCGACTATGTGCTCAAAACGGAAGGCGACGAGCCGATCGTCGCTGCCGTGGCCAAGGCGATAACGCTGATCGCCGAAGAACGCAGCTACGAAGGGCTGATCGGCAAAGCCAGGTCGCAGCTGGCCGCGGCGCTGCCGACGCTGCGCAAGGAATATTTGGCCGAGCTGCTGGCGGGCGAACCGTCAACCGCGGCGTCGCGAGCGGTCCGTTTCCGCGAGCTGGAGGTGCCGATTGCGGCCGAACGGAAGGTGAACGTCATCGCCGGGCGCGTCGACGGGTGGCGGGACGATATCCAGCCCGGCGACAAGGCCTTGTTTTTGTACGCCGTGCACAACATCGCCGAAGAGTTTCTGGCGCCGCAGTTCGACGTTGTCCTGCTGCTCGAACGGCAGGACCGGTTCGTGTGGCTGCTGCAGCCGAAGCGACAAATCGGCGAAACGGAGTCGGAGCCGGCCGACTTTTACCACCGCGTGCTCGGCATCGTCGAATCGATTCAGGCGTCGTGCCGCGACTTTCTGAAGCTGAGCTGTTCCTTCGTCGTCGGCAGCGAGCCGTGCGATTGGGACGGCTTGCCGGACAAGTACGACCGGCTGCGGCTGCTGTTCGTCCGGGGACTGGGGCTGGACAAGGAAATGCTGCTGTCCGACCGCCACTTGTTCGAGCGCGGCGGCGGCCGCGAGGACGCGGGCAAAATCAAACGAATCCAGCTGCTCGAAACGTATTTGGACCAGAAGGATGCGGGCAAGTTTTTCGAGCTGTTCGACGAGATTACGGGGGCCGTCCAACTGGCCAGCCAAGCGGGGCTTGCGCTGGAAATTCATCACTGGCTCGGGGCGATCTTCCTTTCGTACCTGAACCGGCACGAGCTGGTCGAACCGCTGGCCGAAACGATCCATCTCGGCGCGTTGTTTACGATCCGCGAGCATACGTCGTGGGCCGAGGTGACGGCTTATTTTCGCCGCCTTGCCGAGCTTGCGTTCGCGCATACGCAGGATGAAAACGACTACGAGTCGGATGAAATCGTCCGCCGCGTGCACGATTTTATCCACGGCAATCTGGAGAAGGATTTATCGCTCAACCGGCTGGCCGAAATCGTTTATTTGGCCCCGTTCTACTTCTCCCGCCTGTACAAAATGAAAACCGGCCGCAGCGTCACCGATTACATCGCCGAGCAACGCATCCAGAAGGCGAAACAGCTGCTGCGGGATACCGATCTGCGCATCCTCGAAATCGGCGTCATGCTCGGCTACCATTCGCCGCCTTATTTTACCCGTTTCTTCAAGAAGGCGACCCGGCTGACCCCGCAGGAATACCGCGATACGGCCAAGGCGTAAGCAAGCGCATAAGGAGGGGTACGGATGGCGGCAACATGGAGCGGACGGGCGGCGCGCGGCGCGATCGTGCTGGCGATTGCGCTTGCGCCCGCGTGCGACCGCGGCGGCGAAGGCAAGTCGAAGCCGGCCCAGCCGGACGGGAGCCAGGCGCCTTATGCGGCATCTGCGCGCAGCGAGCTGAACGCACAGGGCAAGTTCGACCCGCCGCTGACGATGTCGATCGTGCGCAAAACGATCAACGGCACGAAATACCCCGCCGGCGAATCGATTTCGCGCAACATCTGGACCGATACGTACCGCGACATGCTTGGCATCGCGCTGAGCAACAAGTGGAGCATCGACGAAACGCAATACCAGCAAAAAATGAATGTGTCGATCGTGTCGGCGGATTTGCCGGACTTGTTCATGGTCAACTCCCAGCAGTTCCAGTCGCTGATCAACGGCGGTCAAATCGCCGATCTGACCGATGCGTTCAACCGGTATGCGACCGAATTGACCAAAAAATCGCTCGCCGGCGGCATCCTCCGCCAGGGCGCCTCCACGCACGGCCGGCTGATGGGCATTCCCGTCAGCGGCGGCAGCTACGACAATGCGGCGATGATCTGGATTCGTACGGACTGGCTGGCCCGGCTGCATCTGGCTCCGCCGAAAACGATGGACGACGTGATCGCCATCGCCAAGGCGTTTACGGAGCTGGACCCCGACGGCAACGGCAAAAAAGACACTTACGGCATGAACCTGAGCAAAAATTTGTTCGACGGCTACGCCGGGCTCGAAGGATTCTTCTCCGGGTATCACGCTTACCCCTACAACCCGTCCAACGGCAGCGGCGCCCAAACGATGTGGCTGAAGGACGGCAGCGGCAAGCTGGTGTACGGCGGCATCCAACCGGAAGTTCGCACGGCGCTCGGCAAGCTGCAGGAAATGTACGCGGCGGGCACGATCAATCCGGAATTCGCCGTGCAGGACGGCACGAAAGCGTCGGAGCTGGAAGTCGCGGGCAAAATCGGCATGCATTTCGGCGCGAACTGGAACGCCAACTGGCCGCTGATCAATACGCAGATGACCGACTCGAACGCCGACTGGAGCTTGTTCCCGCTCGTATCGGCCGACAGCAAGCCGGCATTGCCGATTATCGCCAATGTGGCGCCCTCCGATTTTTACGTCGTGAACAAGAAGTTCGCCAACCCGGAAGCGGTCATTCTCATGCTGAATCTGTACATGGATAAAATTTACGGCCCGAACGCGGACGAACGTTACCATATCGCCACGGAAGGCACGGACAATTTCAACATTTTCAGTTATGCCGCCATTCGCGGCGGTTTGCCGGAGAACAACCAGGACGCGCAGGAAGCGGTAGCGGCGGCACTGCGCGCGCACGACCCGTCGAAGCTGAACCTGGAGCAAACCGGCTACTACACGAACATCCTCAAGTACAGGGACGGGGACAAAAGCCAGTGGTGGGTCAACAAAGTATTCGGCGAAACGGGCTCTTATTCCATTCTCGGCGAATACAAAAAGTCGGACCGGTTTATGGTCAACGCCTTCTTCGGTCCGCCGACGCCGACGATCATCGAACGGGGCTCGACGCTGCGCGATCTGGAAACGGTCATGATGACGAAAGTGATTATGGGTGAGCCGATCGACTTGTTCGACAAGTTCGTCAAGGATTGGCGCTCGCAAGGCGGCGACCAGATCACGAAAGAAGTAAACGAGTGGGTTGACGGGATGAAATAGGGCTTGATCCGGCGACAGGCCGCTTATGGCGGTGTTGCGCCCGTCCTGGCGTCGGCGAAGCGGAACGCAAACGAATGCCGGCTCAGCTTGTCGAAGCGGAAGCCTTGATTTTTCAGGCCGTCGATGATGGCGGGCAGTGCTTCTACAGTCGTCGTTTTGCCCGCCGCGTCGTGCATCAGCACGATGATTTGCCGTTTGCCGCGGCTGGAACCGAGTACGGCGCCCACAATTTCCGCTGTCGGCTGAACCGCTTGCGCCGCATCCGTCGAGCTGACGTTCCAATCCACGTACGAATAGCCCTCCGCCTCCATAGAGCCGATGATCCGGCGCATGATCCCTTTGCCGCCCGCCTTGTCCGCCAGCCGGTTATTCGACCCGCCCGGGAAACGAAGCATATCCGGACGGAAGCCGACGGCCCGTTCGAGCAGATCGTTCAGCTTCTCCGTATCCGCCTTGTAAGCCTGGACGGAGGCGTAAATCCGCGCGTACGAATGGCTGTAGGTATGATTGCCGATCGCATGGCCTTCCGCAGCGATTCGGCGGTAGAGCCGGATGCCTTCCGGCGTTGCGTTGCCGTTGACGAAGAAGGTGGCGCGCACATCGTCCTGTTTCAAGATATCCAGGATGCGGTCGGTATGATCCGACGGCCCGTCGTCGAACGTCAAGTATGCGGTTCGGCCTGTCGTCGGTATCGTTGAAGCGGGAACCGGGGGCGGCGATGGAGCCGGCGTTGGGGTCGGGCGTGGCGCGGTCGCTGCCGGCGCCGCTTGCTGGATTAAAGCCGGGGAGACGGTGGCCGGCGCCCGCGTTTCCTCCTGAACGACATTCTCCTTGCAGCCTCCCATAAGGAGCAAACAAGCCGCCGCTGTCAGCAGCAGCAACAGTGGACGGACCTCTTTTCGCCGCATCCGTATCGCCTCCCCGTTATAACACCATATTTTCCCTCTCAAGGGTCAAGGGCCTGCCGGAATTAGTAGTTTTTGCGTGGAAGGCTTGTTTATGCGCCGTAAAACTGGGAAATGCCGGATGAGGCGTAAAATAAGCGAGCAAACTGCCGAGTACAACGAAAGACCCGCCGGCGCCGAGGTGCGCTGCGGGTCTCCATCTGTGTGCCTGTGTCAAAATAGGCCATGAAAAATGGCTTGTTTACCGCTTTTTATGGGTTGCGTCGAGAATAGCCAGTGAAAACACTGGCTATTCTGCTCAGACAGCTCGAAAATTCAACTTTTCAACGAAATAGCCAGCGATTTCACTGGCTATTTTGTTGAGTGCGTCTATTTTCGGCCCAATAGCCAATAAAACAGGGCTTATTTTGAAAAGCTGCCTGGTCGAAACAGGAAAACGGCAAACGGTTTCGACAAAGATCAGTTGACGGCTGTTTCGCTGCCGTCCGGTTGCCGGAACGCGTCGTGGGCGACAGCCGCTTCCGCGATGGCGGCGGCCGCGTCGCTCGAAGCGGGCACATCCGCGAACGGCGGCTTCACGCCGGACAACGGGCCGCGGCTATACAGCCGGTTCAGCGCCGTAACGGCTTCGGCGCGCGTCACCGGCCGGTCCGGCCGGAACGTGCCGTCCGGCAGGGCGGGCAAGGAGCCGCTGGCGATGGCTTGCATTATGGCCGCTTCCGCCCAGTGGCCGGCTGCGTCGTCAGGCTCGGCTGCCGAACCGACGGATGCCCCGGTGCTTGCCTTCTGCGGCTGCAGCCGGCCGGCGATCACGGCGAGCTCCGCCCTTGTTACATTGTCGGCCGGGCGGAAGGAGCCGTCCGGATCGCCCTTCATCAGGCCGGCCGCTTGCACATGCGCGATGGCGGCCGCTCCCCAATAAGCTGCCGGGACGTCCGGGAACGCGGCCGCGCCTCCGGTTGCCGCGCCCGGCTGGAGCCGGTCGAGCATAGCGGCCAGCTCGGCGCGCGTTACCGGCTGCTCCGGCCGGAATGTGCCGTCTTCGTAGCCGTTGATGTACGGTAGGTGCGTCAGCTTCTCCGGCGCAATCGAAACGATCGTAAACGTACTGAACTTGTCGACGCCGATTTCGATCGCGACCGGGTTGCCTTGAGCATCGTAAACGATCGTGCCGCGTTCCAGCGCCTTGTCGCCGTCGCTGTGTTCAATGTAGACGGCCAAGCCGGCAAGGAACGACGCGCGTTCCGCCGCGCCGGATGGAACGGCCGAAGCGTTGATCGGGAACCGCAGCGCAACCGGGCGGTTCTGCAAGTTCGTTTCGATCGTCATCGGCGTGCCGACGAGCTGTACGTTGCGTCCGTCAGCCGACTGCTGCACCAGCTCCGCGCTCAAGGTGCGCCGCTCGGCAACGCTGCGGTCTTCGGACGAACGAACCGGCACGAGCCGGAAGAACAAATCGTCATTCGACGACCAGTCGTCGAGCGACGAGGCAGGAACCTTCACTGTCACTTGTTCGGTTTGAATTTCCAGATCGAGTTTTTTGCCGGCCAGTTCGGCATACGCTTCCTTGTCGAGCGAAACGATTTGTTCGTCGGCCAGGCTGGAAGGAAGTTCATCGATGACGACGCGAACCGTGTTTTTGCCGTTCTGCTGCGCTTTGCCGGCCGCTTCGTCGACTTTGGCTTTTCCGAGCTGGACCGTATCCGTTTGCGTGCCGTCTTTGCCGGTCGTACGGGTGATGTCCACTTTGGCGGCGTTCGACGATTGGCCGTTCGGACCTACTTCGACATTCACCTGGCGTGTCGGCGGCTTCGGTGTCGTCGAAGGTGCCGGCGTTGGCGAAGAGGTCGGGACATACGACGTTTGGTACACAAACGTCAGCGTTGCGGCTGCCGATACGTTGCCTGCCGCGTCGCGAGCCGTCACTTGCACGGTGTGCGAGCCGTAGTATCCAAGGTATGTTGGCGTGTACGTCCATTGTCCAAGGCCGTTCGCCGGCACCTCGTGATCGACGCCGTCGATGCGCACGATCACGGTGCTGCCGGCTTCTGCCGTGCCGGTGAAGGTTGGGAACGTGTCCTCATAGCTCGAATTGTTGGCCGGCGTGGCGATTATCGGCACATCCGGCGCGATGTTCGTATTGACCGATACCCACTGCGAGTAGGTGGTGACGGACACGGATTGATCGGTAATATGTGTCATTCTCAGCCTGTAACGGCCGATGGAATCGTTGGCTAATCCTGTTAAAAGGTAAGTTGCTTCCGTGACGTTAAACAGTTGGCCGTCGTTTTCCCGCTCGATGGTCACGTTTGTCGCCGCGTCCAGAATGTCCCTTTTGTCGTAGGGGTCCGTACTCTCGTTCCACGGCAGCAGCAAGGTTGCATCGTTGGCATGAACGCCGGTGACCGACAGGAATGGGGATTTGTACCCGCCGAGCGGGGTGAAAACTTGAGGACTGGAATTAATACGGTCAGTCTTTTGCAGATCCACTTCGTCGCTCTGATCGACAATCGCACTGACGTCGTACAACAAATTTCCCGAGAAGGTGTTTACTGCCTTCAGTGCTTCGCCTATGGTGACGGCGTTGTTGGTCGAATCGAGCAAAAGCCCCGGATCGCTGTCGCTCGAGCGCAGCTTCATCGGCCTGGGGGTAGGATAATAAGCCGTCCACGTGCCCTGCATATCCAGGCCGGCTCCGTTTCCTTGCAGCGTGTTTCCGTAGATGGCATAATCGGCGGCCATAAAGGCGATCGTGGCGATGCCGCTGCTTGTGTATCCGTCCTGATGCGTGCTGTCGAAACCGGAGATGGTGTTTTTCTTTACCGTACCGGTGCCGCCGTATAAGTAGATGCCGTATTCGTATCCGTCGTCGGCTTCCAGGCGATTGGGGTAATCCGTACCAACGAACGTGTTATTGTCGATCAGTGTCGTTCCGCCGCTGATCGCGATGGCGGCACGAAACGCGTTGCTGCTGCCGAAGCTGCTATGCTTTACCGTAGTCGCCGTTGCTCCGGGTTCGGCAAAAATGCCGTAGCTTCTGGCGTCACCGCCGGGACTGTCGTCGTTGTTGTAGAAGCCGCTGAATGTCACGGTGTCCAGTGACAGGCTCCCGCCGTCCTTGACCGCGATGGCGGCGAAGATAAAGTGATTTTCCTCCGCGTTCCCCGGATCGGAGTCTCCCTTCAGCGTCACGTTCTCCAGCTTGAAATCCTTGTATACGGCCAGAAGGACACTGACACCGTTAAAGGGGCCAATGGTGTTGTCGTCGGTACGTATGATTTTATCGCTCAAAGGATTCCTAGCTTGGATCGTGGCGCCATTGCCTTTGATGGTCAAATTCCGTTCGATTTTGGTGCCGTCAAGCTCGTACGTCGTGGAACCATTCAGATTAATCGTAGTCACGTCCGGATTGGCCAAGTAGTCGGCGAGTTCCTCCGTATTGTTTGCCGTAACTTCCGGTCCGACGCTGGCTTGTGCCGCGGGCAGGTAGCTTCCCGCCATGATTGCACTTGCGAACAGACAAACAAGCAGGCACTTGGCAATGATGTTGTTGAAACGCGATCGCATAAACACCCTCCTCGATTCATATAGGTCAATTGTATCATAACGATAAGTCGGGTGTACCAATTTTTTCAATTTTGGTTTCATTTTTCGACAGATACAAGTTGCTATTGGCGAGGCATTTGCGGGTGGCAGTTTCAGGCGCGGCCCATAATCGACTTGTCCTTGGGCAGCAGGAAAGCGATGGCACCAAGCAGCGGCAGCCAGGCGCAAACGTGCATCATCGTCGAGATGCTGACGGCGTCGGCCGCCCATCCGAGCGCAACCGAACCGATCCCGCCGAGGCCGAACGACAGGCCGAAGAACAGCCCGGCAACGGTGCCGACGTGTCCCGGCAACATTTCTTGGGCGTAGACGATAATGACCGAAAACCCCGACATCAGAATCAGGCCAATGCAGGCGCACAACACGATCGCCCAGGCGTGGCCGGCATAAGGCAGCAGCAGCGAAAACGGCGCCGTGCCAAAAATCGACAGCCAAATGACCGGTTTGCGCCCGAAACGATCCGCCAGCGGACCGCCGAGCAGCGTGCCGACCATGCCGCCGAACTGCAGCACGAACAGGCATACCTGAGCTTGCTCCAGCGACAGGCCGAACCGTTCCATCGCGTAGAATACGTAGTACCCCGTCATGCTGGCCAAATAGACGAACTTGGAAAACAGGAGCAAAATAAGCACGGCAAACACGAACGTCACGTACCGGTTGCTGAAACGCCGCTCGGCGGTTGGCGCCGTCCGGTCCTTGCGCTCGCGGGCCGCCACTTGCCGTTTATACCACTTGCCGATCGCCAACTGTACGACTATGCCGATAACGGCGAGCGTGGCGAGCCAGATGAAGCCGCCTTGTCCCCGCGGAACGATGAAGAAGGCGATCAGCAGCGGCGCCAGCGTCTGGCCGGTATTGCCGCCAATCTGGAAAATCGATTGGGCGAGCCCTTTGCTTCGGCCTGCGGCCATATGCGCGACGCGCGACGATTCTGGATGCAGGATCGAGGAGCCGACGCCGACCAGGGCTACCGCCCCCAGCAGCAGCATGAAGCTGCTCGCAAACGCCAAACCGACCATGCCGAGCAGCGTAAACAGCATGCCCAGCGGCAGCAGCAGCGGCATCGGCTTGCGGTCGGTATACCGGCCGATGAGCGGCTGCAGGATCGATGCGGTGATGTTCAGCGTAAAAGCGACCCAGCCGATCTGGGCAAAGCTCAAATCGAGCGACTGCCGGAAAACCGGAAATCCGGCCGGAACGGCGGCCTGCATCGCGTCGTTCAGCAAATGCGCGAAGCTGACGCCCAGCAGCATCACCGACGTACGCTTGGCCGACTGCTGTACGGCCATGGAAGTGCTCATCGTGTTCATTGCGTTCACCCTATCCGTTTTTTTAGTCTTTATCGTAAAAAAATCGGACCGGTCTGTCGCCGTGAAAATTGCGGCGAATGAAAGCAACTTTTGCTATACTGGGGAGATATCAGTCGCGAGGGCGGGGGAAGGGCGATGATCGTCAAATTCGATACGCCGCAGATGAAGCTGTGGAGAATCGAGCAGGAGCATAGCCACTCGACGCATATCCACGAGCGGGAGTTTCAAATTACGGTGCCGATTTACGGCACTTGCCGGTTCGCGGCGCGGCACCGCACGTATGAGCTGGCTTGCGGCGAAGGGTATGTGCAGTACCCGGCGGAGCCGCACGAGCTTCACATCGACGGCGGAATGGGCGTCATTGTGCTGCAGGTCGACCGGGACAGCTTCGCGTCGTTCAATCGGCAGCGGTCGTGGGAGCCGGAGCAGCGGCAGCGAATCGATCCCGCGAAGCTGAACGGCCAGTTCCGCAAATGGGCGACGACACTGCTGCTGCACGAGCAAACGGAGCCGCTTGCGGTGCAAGAGACGGAGACGCAGGTGCTTTATTATTTGTCGCGGGTGCTGAAGGGCAATCAGGCGCATCTGCGCGATGCCGCCGTTGCCAGCGCTTCCGCCGCCGATCGGCACTTGGCGCGGGCGCTGGATTATTTGCACGAGCATTTCACGGACAAAATCCAGCTCGACGAGCTGGCCGCAATTGCGCTGCGAAGCCGGTTTCATTTTATTCGTTCGTTCAAGGCTGCCCTTGGCATGACGCCGTACCAGTACATGCTTGTGTTGCGCGTGGAAGAGGCGAAGGCGCAGCTCGGCAGCTCGGATGCCACGGTGACGGAGATCAGCTTCCGCATGGGCTTCGCGAGCACGAGCCAGTTTTACCGCGCGTTCGTCAAAATGGTCGGCGCCACGCCGGAGCAGTACCGCAGCGGGCTTCGGCATTGAATTTTGCAGAGAAGGGGAGAGGCCGTTGAACGGCGATTTTCACCGGGACTGGCTGTCCGGCAAATTCGAGGAAATTCGCAGACGGCTGTTGCTGGCTTTGCGGCAGCTTGACGACGAGCAGGTGAATTGGCGTCCGGATCGTACGAGCCACAGTATTGCGACCTTGATCCGGCATATCGAAGGCAATATCCAGGAGCGGTTCTTGAAGGGTATTTTGAGGCAGGAAGTGCAGCGGAACCGGGAGGAGGAGTTGTTGCCCGTTTGCTTGCGCAGAGAGGAACTCGAGCGCATCGTGCAGGAACGATTCGCCAGCGTAATCGAAACGGTGGCCACGATAACCGACGAAACGCTGCTGGGCAAGCAGCAAGTTCGCAGCCGTGAGCGCACGAACCTCGATATGCTGCACCAATGCGCGGCTCACTACTCCGAGCATATGGGGCAAATTTTCTACATTGCCAAACATCTGTTGCAGGAGCGTTATCGTTCGACGTCGATCTGAAAACGCGGGCCGCCGGGATTGGAGCAAATAAGGCGGAAAAACCGGCTTAAATCGCCGTCGGTGCCCCAGTCGGAGCAAATAAGGCGGAAAAACCGACTTAAATCGCTGCCATCGCACTGAACGGAGCAAATAAGGCGGAAAAACCAACTTAAATCGCTGTCGTCGCATGGAACGAAGCAAATAAGCTGGAAAAACCGGCTTGAATCGCTGTCGACTTCCAGAACGAGTATCCCGCCTCATTCCAATGCAGCACCTCGATATCGATTTGTTCGGCGCCGACGGTTTCAAGCAGCTTCGCAAACGCCAACTTCCCGTAGCCCTTACTTCTGCTGTCGCGACCAATGAAAAAGTGCCGCAATCGGGTTGTCGTGCCGCTCATCTTCAATCAGCTGCTTGTTCAATGCGGCAAGGAGAGGCAGATCGCCGTCCGTGCAGGATCGAATGTTCATTTCATTCACAAGCCCCTTCCTAATCGTTTAACCCTTTGCCTTCGAGAATGTGCGGCACGTATTTGTCCACTCTGGCGGCGCGGGTTTTCGATTGTTTCGGCTGGGCAAAGTAAAACAAATACCCCTTTTGCCGCCCCGCCGTCAACGCGGCGAATGCCGCTTTCAAGGCGGGCATTTCTTCGCATTTCCGCGCAAATTCCTCCGGCACGGCGTAATCCTCCGTCTTTTTCAAGCTCACCTGCAGCCCGGCTTTTTCCACTTCGATCGCTGCCCGGATATACGCTTGCACAATGTCCGCCTGCGCCGCGATTTCCTCCACGCCCGTGAAGCGGATTTGGCGCGCCGCCTGCACATGCTCCGTCTGCTGGATCAGGATGCCGCGAGCATCCGGGATCAAGGCGCCCTTGTGAAACAACAGCGCGCAGTATTCGTTGAACCCGTGGATCAGCACGATGTTTTTGTTCCCGAACGTGTAGCAGGGATGCATCCACTTGAAATCTTCGGTCAACCCGCAGCCAAGCGCGATTTCCCGCAGCAGCTCGAATTCTTCCTTCCACTTGCGTGCCTTTCTTAGAAACCCGTCCACCTTGGGATTCCTTATAACGGTTGTCATCCAGATTCCCCTCTCATCGTTGCCCGGTGCCGGACAAGGCTCGAGCTTACCCCCTCATCGTACCACAAATGGTGCCGTTCATGCCGTCAGCCGTTCCCGATTCGCTTCGATTTCCCGCGAATTTCGCTCCATTGCCCCGTCCGCCGCAACATGGCATCAAAGGATAAGGCGTAGCCAATGTTCAATATTTCCCCCGCAGAGCGCAGACCGCATAATGAAGGCGTAGGAACATTATGCATAGATCATGGAGGGGAAGGAAATGGCAAGCAAGAAAGCCAGTATTTCGGCTTTGGCGGCAATGATGGCGCTTTCCGCCGCGCTCGCGGCATGTTCGAGCAAAAAAGAGGAGCCCGGCGCGTCGTCTTCCGCATCGCCGTCGTCATCGACAGCGGCTTCGGCGTCGGCAAGCCCCGCGGCTCCGGCGGCAGCGGACGGCCCGCTCGGCAAATATGCGTCGCCGATCAACATCACAACGGTGCGCAGCACGAATCCGTCTGCCGTATATCCGGATGGCGACTCGATCGACAACAACACCTGGTACCGCGAATACCAGAATTCGCTGAACATCAAGGTGACGAACAAGTGGGCCGTCACCGACCCGCAGTATGCGAACAAAATCACTGTCTCGATGGTCGCCAACGACTTGCCGGACATTTTCCAAGTCGACCCCCAGCAGTTGAAAATTTTGGTCGACGCCAATCAAATCGCCGACTTGACGAACGTGTACAACAAATACGCTTCCGACCTGACGAAAAAAGCGATGGACCAATCGGGCGGCATTATGAAACAAGCCGGTACGTTCAACGGCAAGCTGATGGGACTGGCGCAGGACGGCGGCGCCCAAAGCGACATGCAGATGATTTACGTGCGCAAGGACTGGCTTGACAAGCTGGGTCTGCAGCCGCCCAAAACGATCGATGACGTGATCAAAATCGCCATCGCGTTCGCCAACGACGATCCGGACGGCAACGGCAAGAAGGACACGTTCGGCCTCAGCCTCGACTACAACCTGTGGAACGGCTGGTCCGGACTTGACGGTTTCTTCAACGCATACCACGCCTATCCGTACAATCCGGCCAAAGGCTCCGGCACGCAGCTCATGTTCCTCAAGGGCTCGGACGGCAAACCGGTGCTCGCCGATACGCTCCCGGAAGTAAAGACGGCGCTAGGCAAGCTTGCGGAACTGTATAAAGCCGGTGCGATCAATCCGGAATTTAGCACGATCGACGGCAACAAATCGGCGACGGTCGCCACCTCCGGAAAAGTCGGCATGACGTTCGGCGCCACATTCGTTCCTTCCTGGCCGATCAACAACATGAAGAAGGACGATCCGAAAGTAGACTGGCAAGTGTATCCGCTCGTTTCGGCCGACGACAAGCCGCTGATGGTGCAAAGCATGTCCGGCTTGCCGAAAAAGTTTATCGTAGTGGGCAAGAACAGCAAAAACCCGGAAGCCGTCATCAAAATGCTGAACCTGTACATGGAGAAGCTGCTTGGCCCGAATCCGGACGAAAAATACCATGCTGTCGTCGTCAATGGCAAAAATGCCGATATTTTCAACCAGGCGGTCGTCAAATCCGGCTTCGCCGACACGAACGTCAATGACGGCACCGCCGTACGCGAAGCGCTGAAATCGGGCGATACGTCCAAGCTTTCGGCAGCGGCCAAGACGTACTATGAAAAAATCAAGCTGTATCAAGGCGGCGACCTGACCCAGTGGTGGCAATACGTGACTTGGACGGAAGGCGGCGCTTACGACATCCTCGGTCAGTACATGAAGAAGAACATGGTCATCACGTCCGCATACTACGGGCAGCCGACGGCGACGATGGTTTCCAAGGGCCCGTCGCTGCGCGACCTGGAAGCGACGACCTTCACCAAAATCATTATGGGCTCCCTGCCGCCCGACGCGTTCGACACCGAATTCGTCGCCAAATGGAAGGCCCAGGGCGGCAACGATATTTTGCAGGAAGTGGCCGAAAGCGGAAGCTTCAAATGATGCGCAATTGCGAGGGGGACGGGGGGCGGCGCCTTTCGTCCCCCGTTTCACATGGAACGGGAGGAACCGGTTATGTTTCGTAAAAAGTGGCGGATTGAGCTGCCCATGCATCTGATGATTTTGCCGGGCCTCGTGATGGTCCTGATCTTCTGCTACATCCCCATGGCCGGTCTTTCCATCGGGTTTCAGGATTTTAAGCCGACGAGCGGCTTGTTCGGCTCCGAGTGGGTCGGACTTAAGCATTTCAAGTACGTGTACAGCTTGCCGCAAACGACGCAGGTCATTCGCAACACGGTGGTTATCGCCGTGATGAAAATTGCAGCAGGTCTCATTGCGCCGATCGGAACGGCGCTGCTGCTGAATGAAATCCGCAAACGCTGGTTTAAACGAACCGTTCAAACCGTTATTTATATGCCGCACTTTTTGTCTTGGGTCATTTTGTCCGGCATTCTCCTGGACGTGCTGTCGCCGAACACGGGCATTCTGAACCAGACGCTAAGCTCGATCGGAATCAAGCCGATTTATTTTCTCGGCAATGAGCACTGGTTTCCGTATGTAATGGTCATTACGAACGAGTGGAAGGAATTCGGCTTCGGCACGATCGTGTACCTGGCTGCGCTCACCAGCATCAATCCGGCGCTGTACGAGGCGGCTGTCATCGATGGCGCAACGCGGCTGCAGCAGACGCGCTACGTGACGCTGCCCGGCATGCTGCCGATCATCATTCTGATGACGACGCTCAGTCTCGGCAACGTATTGAACGCGGGCTTCGAGCAGGTGTTCAACCTGTACAGCCCGTCGGTTTATTCGACGGGGGACATCCTCGACACGTATGTGTACCGGCTCGCGATGATTAATGCGCAGTTCAGCGTAGCGACGGCAGTCAGCATTTTCAAATCGGTCATCTCGTTCTTTATGATTTCGATATCTTACCTGATCGCGTATCGGGTCGCCAATTACCGCATCTTCTAGCATGAGCGCCGGGTGGGAGGATTTCCGTTGATTACCGAAAAAACTTGGCGACACACGCTGTCGCAAACGCTGCTTTACGTGTTTCTGTCGTTGCTTGCCTTGATCTGCATTTTGCCGCTGATCAATGTGCTTTCGATCTCGTTCAGTTCAATTCGCGCGATTCAGTCGATGGAAGTGACGCTGTGGCCGGTGGAAATGACGCTCCGCTCGTACCGGTTCGTCGCCGGCAACGATGCGTTCCTCCGTTCCATGGGTGTAGCGGCGGAGCGGGTGCTGCTCGGCACCGTCATCAACCTGTTCATGATCATCCTGACCGCTTACCCGCTGTCCAAGGAATCGTCGCAATTCCATTTTCGCACAGGTTATGCCTGGGTGTTCGTGTTTACGATGCTGTTTGCCGGCGGGCTCGTACCGACGTACTTGGTCATCAAGGAACTGGGTCTCATGGATACGATGTGGGCGCTCGTCTTGCCCGGCGCCGTACCGGTGTTCAACGTCATTCTGCTGCTGAACTTCATTCGCTCGCTGCCGAAGGAGTTGACAGAGGCCGGATTTATCGACGGAGCGGGGCACTGGACCATGTTATGGCGGATTGTCGTGCCGCTGTCGCTGCCCGCGATCGCTACGGTTGCGCTGTTCGTCATTGTCGGGCACTGGAACGAATGGTTCTCCGCGTTAATCTACATGAACAATCCGAAGCATTATCCGCTTGCAAGCTACCTGCAAACCGTCGTCGTCCGGCGCGATTATTCACAGATGGATCCGACCGAATTGGCGTTGCTTATGCAGCTTGACGACCGTGCGGTGCACTCGGCGCAAATTTTCCTCGGGGCGCTGCCGATCTTCTGTGTATATCCGTTCCTGCAGCGGTACTTTTTGACCGGTATCGTCATGGGGAGCGTAAAAGAATAATGCATCCCGCAACATAAACCGCACGCGGCCGTTTTTTTGGTCCTGGGCGGTTTTTGTCGTTTTTTTCAGAAATTTGTAAGTTTTCATCTGTATAATGGGAGGCGACCACGTACGCATATGAGATGGAAAAGGTGGCCGTAAAGGTGATGAAGCAATGAACGGACTGACTCCGGAACAATTAGCGGGCTACTCCTGCAAGCGGGATATCATCAACCGCAACGGCCTTGTCCTCGTACCGGCGAACACGCCGCTTGCGGCAGGCCATTTTCACTTGCTCATCAACCATGGCGTCGACTGGAACACATACGAGTTCGAACCCCCGCGCGTGCAAACGAACGAAACGCTCGTCACGAAAGCCAGCGAAACGATCCGCGGCATGTTCCAGCTCATTCGCGACGAGAAACGCATTCCGCTGGAGGAAATCAATCAATCGATTTTGCCGACGATTTACCAGGCGACCGATTTTCCCAATTTGTTCAGCGTGCTGTCCGGCCTGCAGGCCAAGGACGACTATACGTACCGCCATAACATCGGCGTCGGCGTCATTTCGACCCTGATCGGCAAATGGCTGCAGCTGAACGCGGACGACCTGTCGCTTCTGAGCACGGCGGCGACGCTGCATGACGTCGGCAAAATTCACATCACGGACGACATCCTGAACAAGCCCGGCAAATATACCGAACAAGAATACGAAATTATGAAGAAGCACACGATTTTCGGCTACGAAATTATTATGAATTCCCCGAACGTTTCGCCGCGGATGGCGCTGGTGGCGCTGCAGCACCACGAACGGGAAGACGGCTCGGGATATCCTTACGGCATCAAAGGCGATCAGATCGATTATTACAGCAAAATCGTGGCGGTAGCCGATATTTTTCACGCGATGACGTCGAAGCGGGTGTACAAGGACGCGATGCCGTTTTATTTGGTCGTGCGGCAAATGCAGGGCGGAGGCTTCGGCGAGCTGGATCCGGCGATCTGCAGCTTGTTCATTCGGCGGATGATGGAACTGGCCATCGGCAACGACGTGATGCTGACCGACGGCAGGCAGGGCACGATCAAAGCGGTCAATCCGTTCGATCTGGTCAATCCGCTGATCGAGATGGATGGCGGCAGCTATGTCGACTTGAGCCAGAACACGGACGTCAATATCGTCGCTTTGGTGGGATGAAGGGAAATGGAGCCCCGGGTTGCGGCAAATCGTGCTTTTTCATGATCAGTCGCATGGTAAAATAGGGTGTCGGCATTTGGCAGCGGCCGCCTCGAAGGGCGGTTGATTGTGGTAATAGGGGGCATCTGAATGGCAGAAACAGCGTTTGGGCATGAAACGATCATCTATAAGGAGATTGACGGAAGAAGGCTGCGGCTGCTGGTGAGCCGTCCGGAAGGGTGGAGCGACGGGGACGACCGGGCGGCCGTCGTCTTCATTCACGGCGGCGGCTGGCAGGGCGGGCAGCCGGAAATGTTCCTGCGCCACAGCCGTATGTTTGCGGCGCGCGGCGCGGTGGCGTTCAGCGTCGAATATCGGCTGATTCCGCGTCAGCATCAGGAGCCGCCTGCAAGCGGAATGGCACAAGACGTGGAGACGTGTATCGCCGATTGCCGCTCCGCGATGCGCTACATTCGCCGGCACGCCCGCGAGCTTGGCGTCGATCCGCAGCGGATTGCGGCCGTTGGCGATTCCGCCGGCGGCCATCTGGCGGCGAGTCTGGCGACGATCGACGATTACGACTCGCCCGGCGACGATCTGTCGGTGTCGGCGACGGCGAATGCGGTTGTCAACTGCAACGGGATTGTCGATTTTACCGGGCGGTGGAAGAAGTTCGTGCCCGAAGCCGATGCCGAGGGCGGCGATGCGGTTCGCGCCTGGCTGGCGCGGCACGAGCATGCCAAAGCGCTGTCGCCGCTTTATCGCATACGTGCCGGCCAGCCGCCGATGCTGCTCATGCACGGCTTGCGGGACGAGGTGGTCGTGCCCGAGGATGCGGAGCGTTTCTACGAAGCGTACACTGCCGCCGGCAATGAAGCGCAGCTGGTGTTGTACGGCCATTTGGCCCATGCGTTTGTGTTGTTCGATTACACGGCGGCGGAGCGCGACGTGCTGCAAGCCGTCGCCGGCATCGACGCGTTTTTGACGGAGCGTGGGTTTTTGCCGCCGCAAGGGTGAGGGCGCAGTTAAACGAAATAGGTTATGAAAAATGGTCTATTCGCCCATTTTTAACCGGCTCGACCGAAATAGCCAGTGAAAACACTGGCTATTGTGAACAAACGGCCCCGAATTGGCCGCTTATCAGCGAAATAGTCAGCGAAATCGCTGGCTATTTTTCTGATTCGGACCATTTTTGACGGAATAGGCAAAAAAAGATGGCTTATTTCGAGTGACGCCTAACGAGTACCTCTTGTCTGATGCGGCGGATGAAGCGATAATGGGAAGGGAAACGTTTCCGCGACCCTAAACGCGCCAACGTTGCGATGAAGGAGGAACAGGATGCGCATTGTCAAAATCGAACCGATGGGCCTGCGGTATATCGAGCCCAACGATTACAACAGCACGCGGCATACGATGTTCGTGCGCGTGGAAACCGACGAAGGAATCGTCGGCTGGGGGGAAGGCATGGCGATGTGGCCGGAAGCGGTGGCGGCAACCGTCGCCGTCGTCGAGCATGGGCTCGGCCGATTGCTGCTCGGCGCCGACCCGCTCGAGACGCTGGCGCACTGGCACCGGCTGAAGGAGCATACGTGGTGGTACGGGCTCGAAGGCGGCATCGCGTCGTTCGCGATCAGCGCGCTCGATATGGCGCTATGGGACATCAAGGGCAAGGCGCTGGAGCAGCCGCTTTACAAGCTGCTGGGCGGCGCTTGCCGCGACAAGCTGCCGGCCAATGCAAGCATTCATGCCAAGCTGGCCACGCATGAAGAAAACGCCCGCGAAATCGCCGGCTATTTTGCCGCAGGGTATCGCTCGTGCAAAGTCGGCTTCGGCAAAAACGGCCATGCCAGGCTCGGGCAAACAATGGAGTACGACATTGGCTTCGTGCGCGAGGTGCGCAAGCTGATCGGGCCGGATGCCGAGCTGATGGTCGATATCGGCGCCAACGTCAAGTGGGACGTCGCGCATGCCGTCAAGATGACGAAAGCGTTCGCCGAATACGGCGTCGACTGGATCGAGGATCCGTTCCCGCCGAACCGGCTGGCCGATTACCGCGAGCTGCGGGCGGCGACGAACGCGCGGATCGTCACCGGCGAGCGGCTGACGACGCTCGACCAGTACGACGCGCTGATCCGCTCCGGCGTCGCCGACGTCATTGCGATCGATCCGGCGCGCACCGACGGCATTACCGGTTTCGGGCAAATCGCCGCACTTGTCGGCAGCGCGGGGCGCAAGTTCAATACGCATTGCTGGTGTTCGGCGCTGACGACGGCGGCCAGCCTGCACTTGTCCATCGCTTCGCCGCTGGCGCCAATCATGGAGCTGAAGCCGCTGCGCAATCCGATGCAGCACGACATCGCCCGCAATCCGATCGAACATCGGGACGGCTGGGTGCACAAGCCGGAGGAGCCGGGACTTGGCGTTGACATCGACGAAGAAGCGGTGCGCCGGCTGCGTTTTTTGTAAAGGAAGCCATGGGGACTTCAAGAAGTAAAGGAGATGCGGAAGATGGCACGATTCAGCGGGCAGATTGCGATTGTGACCGGCGGCAGCGGGGGACTGGGGGCGGCTCTTTGCAAGGCGCTGGTCGCCGAAGGAGCGAAGGTATACGCAACCGCGTTCGACCAAAGCCGGGCGGAGCAAAACGGGCGTACGGCGCTTGCTGCCGAAGCGGGGATAGCGCTGGAGTACGTCGATATCCGGCAAACCGCGGAGCTGCAGGAATGGGTTGGCAGCGTGCGGCGGCGCGAAGGGCGGATCGATATGCTGGTCAACGCGGCGGGGGTATGTCCGCTCGACGATTGGCGCGACGTGACGGAAACGATGTGGGACGAAGTGTTTGCGGTAAATGCGAAGGCGGTGTTTTTTGCCTGCCAGGCCGTGCTCGGCGGTATGATCGAACGAGGCAGCGGCGCAATCGTCAACGTTGGGTCGGTCGCCGGCTTCAACGGCGGGCTGGTAACGACACCCGCATACGGCGCTTCCAAAGGCGCGGTGCATACGCTGACCAAATGGCTCGCCGCCAAGGCCGCTCCTTCGGGCGTACGCGTCAATGCGGTAGCGCCGGGCCCGTTTCGCAGCGCGATGACCGACGCGTTTACGCCGGACATGCGCGAGCGGCTGTCGCGCAATACGCCGGACGGCAAGATCGGCGAGCCGGAAGACGTGGTGCAGAGCATTTTGTTCCTGGTCGATTCTGCCGCGAGCGGCCATATCACGGGCACTACGCTTGACGTATGCGGCGGGTTGTACATGCGGTGAAATGTACTTTTGCGTTTGGGTATCGGTTGCCGGTTGCCGGTTTCACAGGCAATCCCTGTTCGGCATGCTTTCATACAAAGAAAATAAAAGAAATAAAAAGATTTAAATAGGTATCGTATTGTGAATTTCTTTGTATTATACTGAGGAAAACAGGTTATCGAAGAAGAGGGGCAGCAGCATGTTGGCGATCGAACGCCGCAATGGCATTGCCGAACTGGCACGGGATCGGGGCTCGGTCACGGTAGCCGAACTCAGCAAACGGTTTGACGTAACGGAAGAAACGATCCGCAAAGATCTCGAGAAGCTGGAAGCGGAAGGCCGGGTGAAGCGCGAACACGGCGGGGCGATCGGCGTTGGCGATCCCGGAGCGGAGCTGCCGTTTGCCGTGCGCAACGCGGTCCGCCAGGAGGAGAAGCGGCGCATTGCCGAGGAAGCGGCGAAGCTGGTTGCAGACGGCGAAGTCATTGCGCTCGACGCCAGCAGCACGTGCCTGCAGCTTGCCGCCCGGCTGAAAGACAGGCGCGAGCTGACCGTCGTCACCAATTCGCTGCAAATCGTGCACGTGCTGAAAGATTCGCCCGGCGTTGCGGTGTTCTGCACGGGCGGTATCCTGCGCACGCCGTCTTACTGTTTCGTCGGGGAATCGGCGGAGGAGATGATCGGCAAATACGTCATCGGCAAAGCGTTTCTTTCCACTCGCGGATTGACGCTCGACAACGGGCTGCTGGAGCCGAACGAGCAGGAGGCGCGGATGAAAAAAACGATCATTCGCGCGGCGAGGGAGCTGATGCTGCTGCTGGATTACAGCAAATTCGGGCAGACGGCGTTTTACCCGATCGCGCGCATCGATCAGGTGCATACGCTCGTGACGGACGACCAAACGCCCGAGTCGTATGCCAAAGCGTTCGAGCAGCAGGGGGCAAAGGTAATCGTAGCGGCAGCGGCGCGGAATTAACGGGGCCGCGGTCTGCCGCAGTCTGCGGCAGGCCCGAGCGGAAGGGAGCGCAATACGATGATGCCTTGCGTGTTAGGCGTCGATATCGGGACGACGACGGTTAAAGCCGTATTGTTCGATGCCGCAGGCCATTCGCTTGCCTCGGCGCAAGCGGAGTATCCGACGTATCGCCCAGAGCGGTTCCGGGCCGAGCAGGAGCCGGACGACTGGTGGCTGACGCTTGCCGGCCTGCTCCGGCAGTTGCTCGGCGCTGCGGACGGCCGCCACCGGGTGGCGGCCGTTGGCGTCAGTTCGCAGGCGCCGGGACTCGTGCCGCTCGGTGCGGACGGCAAGCCGCTGTGCCGCGCGCTCATCTGGATGGACCGCCGCGCCGATCTTGAAGCGGCCGAGATTGGCTCCGCGCTTGGCGAGCGGCGAGTCGCCGAATATTCGCTCAACCGGCCGGATTCCTTCTATACGGCGGCGAAGCTGCTCTGGTTCAAGCGCCATCGGCCCAAGCTGTACGCCCGGACTCGCTTCGTCGTGCAGACGAACGGCTACATCAACTACCGGTTGACCGGGACGATCGGCATGGACGCCGCGCACGCGGGCATCACCCAACTGTTCGACGTCCCTCGCGGCGGATGGGCGGGGGATGTGCTGGACGCGTTCGGTCTCTCCGCGCATATGCTGCCGCCGGTGCATCCGTGCGGCGCCATCGTCGGTGCGGTCACCGCGGAAGCGGCGGCGGCAACGGGACTGCCGGCCGGCACGCCGGTTGTCGCCGGCACCGTCGACGGCGCGGCCGCGGCGCTTGAAGCCGGCGTCACGCAGCCGGGCGTCGCCGCCGAGATGTCCGGCACCTCGAGCGTGCTCGTGACGAGCAGCCGCCAAGACCGGGTGTCGCCGGCGTTCATTTCGATGCCGCACGCATTGCCGGGGCAAACGCTCCGGCTGGCGGCGATGAGCACCGCCGGCGCCTCGCTCAAATGGCTGCGGGACCAATTGTGCCGGGAACGTTCGGCCGCGGACGGCTACGCATTTTTGAATGCGGAGGCCGAATCGGCGCCGCGCCGGAACGATCTGATCTTCCTTCCGTACATGGCGGGCGAGCGGTCGCCGATCTGGGATTCGGATGCGCGCGGCGTGTTTTTCGGCTTGTCGCTGGGCACGACGCGGGGCGATATGATTCGTGCGGTGATGGAGGGGACAGCGTTTGCGCTGCGCCATAATATCGACATCATGGAGCGGGACGGCGAACGGCTCGGTACGCTGCGGCTGCTCGGCGGCACGGCGAAAAGCTCCTTATGGAACCGGATCAAAGCCGACATACTGAATCGCGAGCTCGAAGTGCTGGACGGATCGGAAGGCGCGCCGCTCGGCGCCGCCATGCTGGCGGGAATCGCCGTCGGATTGTATCCGGATGCGGCGCATGTGTTGACGCATGTTCGCCGTTCCCGGCAGACGGTTGTACCCGGCGGCGACATGGAACCATTTTACGCGCGGAAATTCGCCTTGTACAAATCGCTGTACGAACAAAATGCGGCTTCGTTCAAAGCGTTGTCGCGTTTGATCGGGGAGGAATAACGGATGAAGCTGCTCAATACCGCCCGAATGGAGGCGGCCGATCTGGAACGGCTGCGCGGCCTGTTTCCGTCTGTCGTTCATGGCGGCTGGGGGTTCGACAAGAAGAAGCTGACGGAAACGCAAATGGCCGAAGCCATCGCCGGAAGCGACGCCGCGCTGATCGAATTCGAGCCGGTTACCGCACGCGTGCTGGACGCGGCCGGCGGCAGGCTGCGGTTTATCGCTTGCTGCCGCAACGAGCCGGAAGCGAGCGTGGACATCGCGGCGGCGACGAAACGCGGCATCCCGGTCCTTACCGGCGCGGGTCGCAATGCCGTCTCCGTCGCGGAATTCAATTTTGGGCTGCTGCTTTCGCTGGCGCGCCATATCGGCCGGACGGATTATTTGCTCAAACATACGGACGCGATTACCGGCATTGCTTATTCCCGCAACGATCAACTGAAAGGCCCTTCGGAATGGTCGCTTGACGAGCAGGCGCCGTTCAATCGTTTCGGCGGACCGGAGCTGCACGGCAAGAAGCTAGGCATCGTCGGCTTCGGCACAATCGGCCGCGTCGTCGCAAGAATGGGCCGGGCGTTCGGCATGGAGCCGCTTGTTTTCGATCCGTATGTGACGGCGGAGACGATCGCCGCAGCCGTCGAAGGGACAAAATCGTCGCTGGAGGAGCTGATGAGCGAAGCCGATTTTGTCAGCCTCCATGCCAAGGTTACTCCCGAAACGACCGGCCTGATCGGAAGCGGCGCCTTGTCGCTGATGAAACGCTCCGCTTACCTCGTCAATACCGCGCGGGCGGCGATTATGGACTACGATGCGCTTTACCGGGCGCTTGCGGAACGGCGGATCGCCGGCGCGGCGCTGGACGTTTATCCCGAGGAGCCGATCGGTGCGGACAATCCGTTCCTGCGCCTTGACAATGTGGTGCTGACGCCGCATTTGGCCGGCGCCAGCCACGATATCCCGAAGCATCATTCGCGGCTGGTCGCCGACGACATCCTTCGCCTCATGCAAGGGGAACGGCCGCATCGCATTGCCAACCCGGAGGTGCTGGAAGCATGGCGGCCGTAAATCGGGGGATCGATGTTCCGCCGGGCAAGGTTGCGCTCGTGACCGGAGCGTCCCGCGGCATCGGGGCCGCTATTGCGCTCCGGCTGGCGGCGGACGGTTTTGCCGTTGCGGTGCATTACCAAACAAGCGGTTCGGCTGCGGCGCAAGTGGCGGAGCAGATCGAGCGAAGCGGCGGGCAAACGATGCTCGTGCAGGGGGATGTGTCCGGCCGCGGCGGGATGGAGCCAATCGTGACGGAAGTTGCGGCAAAATGGGGCCGGATCGACGTATTCGTCCCGAACGCCGGGATCATGGTCGACGCCGAAATTGCGCATACGACGGACGAGCAATGGGAACGCGTGCTGGCGACCAACCTCGACAGCGCGTTCTACGGTTGCCGGTCGGTCATCCCGCATATGATCGCAGGCGGCTTCGGCCGGATCGTCGCGATTTCGTCGCAGGCGGCGCTGACGGGTTCGGGCGGCCACGCCCATTATGCCGCCGCCAAGGCGGGACTGCTCGGATTCGTTTATTCGCTGGCGAAGGAGCTGGGACCGTCCGGCATTACGGTCAATGCGGTGTCGCCGGGGCGAATCGATACCGACATGCTGGCTGCCCGCAGCGAAGGGCGCATGGAGGAATGGCTCGCGCAAACGCCGCTGCGCAGGCTCGGCCGGCCGGACGAAGTGGCGCATGCGGTTGCCTTTCTCGCTTCGGACGAAGCGTCGTATATTACCGGGCTGAACCTGCATGTGAACGGCGGCCTGGTGATGGGGTGAGCGGGATGCGCAAAAAAGACAAAAAAGGAAAGCCGAAGTTCAAGAAGGATGATGTGCAGATTCGGGGGTTGGCCTTATAATAAAACCAGAAGGGAGCGGGCAGCCGGTCGTTCGCAAACGGGGACTTTTCGCGCTGTTACAATGCCCGTGCACAATACATAGAAGGAGACCTGATTATGGCATCCCTGCAACGATTCGAGCAGAAGAACGCCGCCATTCGCAGCGCTTTCGAGGAACTGAAACGGAAGTCGCCGGAGCGGCTGAAGCGGCGGCTCGATTTATCCTGGAGCAACTGGGGCTTCGGCATGGAGCCGCTGGCCGCCAGCGCGGCCCGTCTGCAGCGCGCCGGCATTACGTACATCGAGCTGCACGGCAACCATTACGGCGCCGATCTCGGCTACAAGCCGGCTGAGACGCAACGCATTCTGGAAGATAACGGCATTCGGGTCAGCGGCGTTTGCGGCATGTTTTCGGCCGATAACGACTTGTCCAGCAACCGGGCGGTGCACCGGCAGGCGGCTGTCGATTATTTGAAGCGCGAGCTGGCGTTTACCGAGGAAATGGGCGGCAGCTACATCCTGGTCGTGCCCGGGGCCGTCGGCCGGCCGAAGGCGTACGATGCGATGGAGTTTGCCCGCAGCGTGGAGACGCTGCAGCTGGTCGCCGACCTGTTCACGCGGCACCGTGTGAAAGGGGCGATCGAACCGATTCGTTCGGCCGAAGTCAGCTTCGTGCATACGATCGCCGACGCTCAGGCGTATATTCGCGCCGTCAACCATCCGGGCATCGCCCATATCAATGCCGACGTGTACCACATGCAGGCGGAAGAAACGCATATCGGCGAAGCGCTGCTCGCCGCGGGCGACCAACTGGTCAATCTGCACATGGCAGACAGCAACCGGTGTGCGCTGGGCGACGGATCGATGGACCTGGACACGATCATTATGGCGCTGTACTTGCTTGGCTACAACCGGGAAGGCCGCTTCGTCACGCCGGAGCCGCTCGGACCCGGCGGCGATCCGTATCCGGCGATGTACGGCAAGCCCGACCCGGAGAAACTGGAGCAGCTCGTCAGCTCGTCGGCCGCCTACTTCCGCGCGCGCGAGGAAACGCTGCTCGGGTAAATCGCGATAATAGCAGAATCGTATAGGAACATGACATCATCGTTGATTCCGTCCGCCGGCGCAAATCGGTATCATGTACGTATGAAGCGTGCTTGTTACCATTTCAGGCAAAAAGGTGGAGAGCAGAATGACTTATGCACTGCAAACCTTGACGGAAGAGCAGAAGCGGCAATTTGAAACCGATGGGTATTTGGTAGTGAAAGGGTTGTTTACGCCGGACGATGTCAAGACAATCGTGAACATATTCGATGAAATCAGCCATGAAGTGATTCCCGGCCATTTCGTGCCGGACCTTTCCGCGGAAAACACCGATCCGTTGAAGCGATATCCGCGCGTGATGCACCCGCACCGGTTCAACCAGACGGCCAAAAACTACATGCTGCACAAACCGGTGATGGACGTGCTCGGCGATTTGTACGAAGAGGAGCCGCTTGCGGCGCAGAGCATGTTTTACTTCAAGCCGCCGGGCGCGCGCGGACAGGCGCTGCACCAGGACAATTTCTACCTGAAGGTCGAACCGGGCAACTGCATTGCCGCCTGGACGGCGATTGACGCGGCCGACGAGGAGAACGGCGGTTTGCTGGTTGTGCCGAAGACGCACGATTACGATATCGTGTGCCCGGATTCTGCGGACGAGAACGAATCGTTCACGAACCATTTCGTCAAGCCGCCGAAAGACCAGAAGGCGGTGCCGGTTCGTCTCGACGCCGGCGACGTGCTGTTCTTCAACGGCAACCTGATTCACGGCTCGTACCGCAACAAAACGAAGGACCGGTTCCGCCGGGCGTTCATTTGCCACTACGCCAACAACTCGGCGACCAGCATCAGCGAATATTACCGGCCGCTGTTCCATGCGGACGGTACCGAAGCGAACCATCTGGAACCGAGCTTGAACGGCGGACCGTGCGGCATCGAGTTCCAAGGCGACGTGTATCACTAAATGCGGCATACAGCGCGGGTCGGCTCCCGGTACGGGGGCCGGCCTTTTCTCGATAGTAAAAACAAAGGCGATCAACCAAAACCAAAATAGCCCATGAAAAATGGCCTATTTGCCCCAAATCGTCCGGCTCGGGGAAATAACCAGTGAAAACACTGGTTATTTGCCTCAGATCGCCTACAAATCGGCACTTCAAGCGAAATAGCCAGTGATTTCGCTGGTTATTTTGAAGAGGCTGCCCGTTTTTGGAGAAATAGGCAAGAAAATAGGGCTTGTTTTGCAAGGGGGTAGTTGGCGGAGGAGTGAATAGAGCGCATGAAGCAAATTGTCTGCTCCATGATAGGCAGTCCTCCCTCACAAGGCCAGCCTTCCCTTGCATCGGCCCCGCCCCAATGGAGGCTTGGCAGTTGCCGGCCAAGCCAGATTGCTGGGCGCGGCATTGCGTTTGCCCCGATGGCCGCGGGGCAAAAAAAGCAACATTGCACGCTTGGGCGGCGTTTGGCGAGCGTGGCAGGAAAGCAGCATTTCACTCGCGGTCCGCTGCGTGGAAGGGTTGCTTCTCCGATCGCTTGTTGTTTTCGGATGCCCGGAATTAACGAGGCCAAGGAAGCCATTCGAAAACAAAGGCGAACGCTGGCGCTTCTCCGGAGCAACCCTTCCGCTCCGCTCTCGGCGTGAAACACCGTTGCTTGTGTGCGGGTTCAAGAAGCCACTATCCTGCGAACCTCTATTGCGGCCGCGGCATCATGCAGGCTGGGTCACTGACCCAAATAGCCAGTGAAAAATGGCTTATTTGCCCGATTTCGGGTGCCTCTACGGAAATAGCCAGTGAAAACATGGCCTATTTGCTCCGCCAGGCCCCGAAATCAGGCCTTTTGGCCGAAATAGCCAGTGATTTCACTGGCTATTTCGGAGAGACGGCCCATTTTTAGCGAAATAGGCCATAAAACACGGCCTAATTCTGCCATTGCTATCCGTCGCTGGCCCCGGACGTCGCTGCAAGGCTAGAAATCAGCCTGGTTTCGATCCGACGCGGGATCGGAGCGGCACGAAAGCCAATAGTTAGTTGGCGGAGGGGGGGAATGCGGCGTGTTGTGCAACGTGCCTGCTTGGCGAGCGGCAAGTGTCGCGAGGCCGGCCGCGTGCATCGGCCGGTCGGGGGTCGGCTTGGCAGCAGCCGGCCAAGCCGGGGAAGGCTAAGGCGGCTGCAAGGGTAGCCGCCACGGCGCTCTGCCATCCGGCGCAAGAAGGGGCGGCGATCCAGAGAGGCCGTGCGCCGGCGGCGGTGCGCAGCGGGATGTTAAAAAGCTGGGCGAGGGGCGGGAGCAGGTTTCGCCGGATGTTCGCCGTTTGCTTCCGTGCTGTTCGCCATCAGCTCGCCGGATGTTCACCGTTAACGTGAGCAGTTACTTGCCGCGCATGTACTTTTTCGCATACGATTGCGGTGTTTCGCCGACGATGTCCTTGAACACCTTGAAAAAATAGCTGTAGTTGTTGAAGCCGAGTCCGCGGTACAGCTCCTTGATCGTGTGGTCGCCGCTTTCGATATATTGCTTGCTCAGCTCGATCTTGTGGTGATTGATCGACTCGGTGAAGCTCATGCCTGTCTCTTCCTTGAACAGCCGGCTTAAATACGACGGTGTGATGCCGATCGTGGCCGCGGCCTCCTCCAGCGTCACGCCGTCGCGATAATGCGCGCGAATCAGGCTCATCGCTTCCTCCACATGCTTCGAATATTTGCCTTCGATCTGCCGCTCGCCGATCAAGGCGACCAGTCGTCCGAAGATCGTCTTCACCCAGGCGCGCACCTCGTCCGACCGCTCCAGCTTCGGCCGTTTGTCCGCCAGATCGGCGGCGATCCAGCCGACATCGGCGCCGCCCTTCTTGCCGACGCGGTGGGCCAAATGCACAAGCTCCTCGACCAGCGCGACGAATTGCGCATACGAGCCCGCTCTCCTGGCGAATGCGTCGAACGCGTCGTCGACGATTCGTTCGATCTGCACCTGGCTGCTGACGACGATCGCCGCCAGCAGCTCCTTCTCCTGCTTGATCGTCAGCGCGGCCGTCCTTCCTGTGGCGGGGGCGGCTGCCGACAGCGAAACAGCCGCGATTTGCGCCGCGGGATGGCTGCCGAGCTCGGCAAGCCTGCGGTCGAGCGCCTCGTGAGCCAGCACGCAGTAAGCGCGCAGCTTGCCGGCCGGCCCATGGCATACCGGGCTGCTGCCGAAGGCGGCGCCCATGTTGAATACGAGCCGCAGCGTGCGGCCGATCTTGTCGGTCAGCGCCTGTACGGACTGGCGGATTGGCGCTTCGCTGCGATATGCCTCGTAGGAAAGCAGAAAAACGATGCGCCCGCTTCCGGCATCGAACGAAACGTAAGCGGAAGCCGGGTCGCCCGCCAGCTGGCGGCACAGCTCGACGACAGAGCGCAGGAACAGTGCGGTCCCGGTGTTCCCGTCCTCGGAATCGCCAGCCGGGCTGCCTGCCAACTGGACGGGATGGAGCGGCTGCATCGCCAGCACGACGGCGTTTCCGGCGAACGGGCGCAGCAGGGCGGCCGCTTCGCTGCCGGGCGGCGGAAGCGGCGCGCCGTCTTCTTGCAGCAGCCGGTCGACAATCGCCGCCGCATGTCCAGAACGGCCTGCCCACGATTCGCCGGAGCCGGCCGGCTTGACGCGGGCGGAGGCGCGGTTCAGCACGCCGAGCAGCATGTCCGCGTCGAGCCGGTGCTTGAGCACGTAGTCGACCGCTCCGCTGCTCATCGTATCGCGCACGTAATCGTACTTGTCGTAATTGCTCAGCACGACGACCGCCACTTCCGGGCAATGCTCGCTGATATACCGGCAGAGCGAAACGCCGTCCATATGGGGCATGTCGATGTCAACCAGCGCGATATGCGGGTTCAGTTCGCCGATCAGGCGAATCGCCTTGATACCGTCCTCGGCTTCTCCGCACAGCGCAAAGCCGAACGCTTCCCAATCGATCGCCGACCGCAGCGCATTGCGGGCGAGCAATTCGTCGTCTACGATCAGCACCCGTCTGAACATGGCGGCGCCTCCATTTCTGCATCCGGTTTGTTTCGGTCTCCGATCTGCGCAGGCTGCCGGCGCACAATAGGAATAGCAAGCTCGACGGTCGTATACATGCCGGGTTCGCTGATCAGCTTGAGCCCGTATTCGTCGCCATATGTCATGCGGATGCGTTCATGTACGTTGCGGATCCCCATGCCGCTGAAGCTTCTTTCGCCACCGCCCGTTTCCATGGCCCGTTCGATCTGGCCGGCGTTCATGCCGATGCCGTTGTCGGTCACTTCGAGCTTGATTCGTCCGAATTCCCCGTATATCCGCACCGTCACGCGCAGCGGTTTGTCCGTATCGCCGGCGCCGTGAATAAGCGCGTTCTCCACGATCGGCTGCAGCACCAGTTTGATCGTCAGAAATTCGAGCACGTCCTCCTCCACCTCGAACGCAAACTCGATCCGATCCAAATATTTGTACCGCTGAACCCCGATATAGGCTTGCAGATGCCGCAGCTCCTCGCGAATCGTAACGACTTCCCGCGTGTGGCCGAGCGTCATGCGCAGCAAGTCGACGAACGAACCGGTCAATTCCTCGATATTGCGCACGCCTTGCATCCGGGCGAGATTATGGATCGTCCCGAGCGTGTTGTAGATGAAATGCGGTTTGATCTGCGCTTGCAGCGCCGCCAGCTCCGCGTCCCGTTTGCCCTTTTCGCTGACCACGATATCGTGCATCAGCGCATCGATATTGTTCATCATCCGGTTGAAGCCTTCGCTGAGCTCGCCGATTTCGTCCCGCGAGCGCACGCGCGGACGGGCGCGCAGATTGCCTTCGCGCACCTTCCTCATCGTCAGGCTGAGATGCTTGAGCCCGTGCGTCATCCGGTTGGACAGGGCGATGGAAACGAGTAAAACGAGGATGAAGACGACCAGCGCCAACTGTATGATCATGCGGCGGGTATCCGCGGCCTCCTTCAGCAGGGTATGGTAAGGAATCAGCCCGAGCGTCAGCCAGCCTGTCGTTTCCGACACGTACTGCACGGCCATGTATTTGTCGCCATTGAGCGCAATGACCTGGTGCCGCAGCCTGGGTTCCGCTTCGTGCGGGGCTTCGAAGTAAGACGCAAGCTCCGATTCCTGCAGCCCGGCCGCGGCATCGACCCGCTCCGGCCGAAAAATGATGTTGCCGAGCGGGTCCGCGACATAAAACAAGCTTTCGGCTACCGGCTTGATGTCGAATATTTTGCCGATGAACGTTTTGTCGAAATCGATCATCGCCACTCCGACCGGCTGGTTGTTTCGGCGGATGATCCGCGTGAACGAGATGCTGCCGCGTTCGGGCGCGTCGATCAGAATCTGCTTGTCCTTGGAAGCGGCCGCCTGGGCAAACCACGGCTGGTCGACGACGGAGCGAAACAGCATGTTGCCGCCGGCGGAAAAGATGTTGCCGTTCAAGCCGATGACGGAAATGCGGGAAATGTATGTTTTGTAAGCGAGAAGGGAGGCAAGAAAGCTTTCGGCGTTCTGCCGCTCGCGGAAGCCTTCGTAGGAAACCGGGTCCTTGCGGCTGACTACCGGATCGATTACGGATTCGTTGCTCGTGACGAGGACCGTGCTGATTTTTACGATATCGCCGAAAATCATTTCGAAGTTTTCATTGGCATGCGTAACCGAGTCGGAAACGTAGGTTACGGCGTTCGTCTCGATGGTGCGCGAGAAGCGCAAGTACATCGTCAGCGAAACGGCCGTTATCGAAAGCAGCACGACGACGGCGAACGTGACGAATATTTTGGCCTGGATGCTGCCCGGGTAATGCAGCAGGCTTCTTGCGAACCGGAAGCTCCCGTCGACGGCGTTGCGCACACTCATGAAAGCGCCTCCCGGAAAGCGGATGATCAGGGCCTTACAGCCGAGTGACCCTATTGTAATCACATTCCCTCCCGCCGTCAATCGGGCTTCCCCATGAATCTCCCCAGTGCGAATATGTGGAATCGTTGTGCATATATTTGCACTTTTCGCGCGAATGACTGCGCTTACAATGACCATAGACACAACGCGGCGAACGGATGCCGAACCGGGAGAAGGCAGGCGCGGCACTCCGGGGCGGCAGGACGTTGTCGCGCAAAGGAGCCTCTGACGCGATGAATTGGAAAGCGATTGCCAAAAATTACGAGCTGTATCTGTTTCTGCTTCCGGCGCTGGCGTACTTCCTGCTTTTTCATTACTGGCCGATGTACGGGCTGCAAATTGCCTTCAAGGATTTTTTGCCGAGCCGCGGCATTCTGGACAGTCCCTGGGTAGGCTTCAAGCACTTCAGCGAATTTTTTGACTCGTATTTGTTCTGGCAGTTGATGCGCAATACGCTCGAACTCAGCCTGTACTCGCTGGCCGTCGGCTTTCCGGTGCCGATCGTGCTGGCACTGATGATGAACGAAGTGCGCGGCGCGCGGTTCAAGAAGACGGTGCAGACGGTCACTTACGCGCCGCATTTTATTTCGACCGTCGTCATCGTGTCGATGATCGTATTTTTCCTGTCGCCGCAGACCGGGCTCGTAGGCCAAATCGTCGCCGCGTTCGGGAAGGACCCCGTTCCGTTTCTGTCCAGTCCGGCCTGGTTCAAGACGGTGTACGTGCTGTCCGGCGTATGGCAGCACGCGGGCTGGAGCTCGATCATCTATTTGGCGGCGCTGGCCGGCATCGATCCGCAGACGCACGAAGCGGCGGTTATCGACGGCGCTTCCCGCTTCCAGCGCATCCTGCACATCAACATTCCCGGCATTTTCCCGACGATCGTCATTCTGCTCATTCTGGACGTCGGCAACCTGATGGCCGTCGGCTTCGAAAAAGTATATCTGATGCAAAACCCGCTTAATCTGGATTCCTCGAACATTATCGCCACATACGTCTACAAGCGGGGCATTCAGGAAGCGCAATACAGCTTCGCCGCAGCCGTCGGGTTGTTCAACTCGGCGATCAATTTCATCTTGCTGCTGACGGTCAACCGCATTGCGCGCGGCTTGAAGCAGAACAGCTTGTGGTAACGAAAACAACCGCCGGGAGGACGTCCGAAATGCTGCAAGATACGGGAAAAGACAAATGGTTCAATTCGATCAACAACGCGCTGCTGCTGCTGGTGACCGTTATGGTGCTGTATCCGCTGGTATACATCTTGGCGGCGTCGGTCAGCGATCCGGTCAAGGTGGGGCTTGGCGAAGTGTGGCTGTGGCCGAAGGGCTTTACGCTCGAAGGATATGAACGCATATTCGAATTCAAGCCGATCTGGACCGGCTATCGCAACACGATTTTTTATGCGCTGCTCGGCACCGCCATCAACCTGATCATCACGCTTGCCGCCGCCTACGCTTTGTCCCGGCGCGACCTGATCGGCCGCAGCGGCATCATGCTGCTGTTTCTGGTGACGATGTTTTTCTCCGGCGGCCTTATTCCGACGTTTCTCGTCGTCAAGCAGCTGGGGCTCGTCAATACGATCTGGGCGATGGTGCTGCCGAACGCGGCGGCTATGTGGAACATTATCATCTGCCGCACCTTTTTCCAGACGAGCATCCCGGTAGAGCTGCAGGAATCGGCGCAAATCGACGGCTGCACGAACACGCGGCTGTTCGTGTCCGTTGTGCTTCCGCTGTCGAAGCCGATTATCGCCGTCATGGCGCTGTTTTACGGCGTATCGCATTGGAATGCGTTTTTCAACGCGCTGATTTATTTGTCCGACCGGAACCTGTATCCCTTGCAGCTCATTTTGAGGGAAATCTTAATCATGAACCAGGTGACCGACATGCTGCAGATGTCGACCGATGAGATGGAGAGCATGGTGAAGCGGATGTACATGGCGGAAATCATGAAATACGGGCTGGTTATTGTCTCGTCGCTGCCGGTGCTGGCGGCGTATCCGTTCCTGCAGAAATATTTCATGAAAGGCGTCCTGATCGGCGCGATCAAGGGCTGACGGCGACCGGGCCCGTTGCGCCCGTCTTTTGGGGAGGTGATCGATTTCCGGCAAACGAGGCAGTACAATGGCAGTACATGCTTGGCCAAAAAATGCGACGGAGCGTGAAAAGCATGACAAAGGGGTATCGCTGGCTGACGCCCGCATTCGTATCGATCGCGATGCTGACGGCTTGTACGGGAAATAGCGGCAACGCCGGCGAAAGCGGCGCCGACAAGGGAGCATCGCCCGCGCCAAGCGCGGCGGCGCAAACGAACGACAAAATCAATCCGACCGGATTTCCGATCGCGAAGCAGTCGATCCAGCTGTCGATCATGATGAAGAAGCCGGCTAACCAGTCGTCCTGGAACGAGCTATGGATTTCGAAATATTTGGACGAAAAGCTTGGCGGCAAAACGACGGCGGTCGAAATCGACGAAAACGCATGGAACGAAAAGAAAAACCTGGCGTTCGCAACCGGCGAACTGCCTGACATCATCTGGTCCGGCGGCGCGCTGACGTCGAGCGATGTGACGAACTACGGCTCGCAGGGGCTGCTGATTCCACTGAACGAATTGATCGACAAGTACGCGCCGAATATCAAAAAGACGCTGCAGGACAATCCCGACCTGCGCAAGACGGTCACTTCGCTCGATGGCAAAATCTACGCGCTGGCTGCGCCGACTTATCCGAAGCGGGAACCGGTCATCGGCCGGTACTGGCTCAACATGCAGTGGATGAACAAGCTGGGGCTGAAGGTGCCGACGACGCTCGACGAGTTCTACAACGTGTTGAAAGCGTTTAAAGAGAAGGACCCGAACGGCAACGGCAAGGCCGACGAAATCCCGGCTTCCGGCGCGAGCGCTTCGAATCCGATCGATTCGATCGTGTTGACGGCGGTCGGTTATCTGGAGAAGTACATCACTCTGGACAAAACCGGCAAAAAAGTGGTGTATACCCAGGCTCAGGCGGAATTCAAGGACTATTTGGCGTTCATGAACAAGCTGTACAAGGAAGGGCTTCTCGATCCGGAATATTACACGCAGAACATCACGACGTTCCGCGGCAAGGCTCAGAAGGACCAGGTCGGCTTCTACTTTGACGCCGCCCATTTCGTGGCGGTCGGGCTCGACAAGTATACGAACTACGCCAGCTTCCCGCCGCTCACGAGTCCGCAGAACCCGGAGCGGATCTGGCCTTTGCAGCGGGTGGCGACGCTCGGCGGCCTGAATTCGATCGCGATTACGTCCAAGAACAAAAATCCGGAAGCGTCGATCCGGCTGCTCGACTACGGATTCACCGAAGAAGGCGGCAGCGCCATCCGCTTCGGCCCGAAGCTCGATACGGTCGTGCCGGGAGCGGGCATCGTGACGAACCCCGACGGCACCTGGGAAATCAAGACGCCTCAAGGCTTGTCGAGCAACGATTACCGGATGAAATCGGTCACCAACATGAGCTTGCCTGTATCGGATGCGTTCTATCTGAAAAACAAGGAAGTGCCGGAACAGGCGTCGTTGACCAAAAACCTGGTGGAGAACATGCTCCCTTACGGCAAGCCCGTGTATCCGAACGTGTTCCTGACAAAAGAAGAGCAGGACAAGGTAAACAAAGTCCAGACGGATCTGAAAACGTACGTCGATCAGATGGAAGCGAAGTTTATCGTCGGCGACACGCCGTTGTCGAAGTGGGACGAATATATCGCCACCGTGCAAAAAATCGGCGTCAACGAGCTTGTCGCCATCTATCAAACCGCGTTCGACCGCTGGAACAAGTAGGGGCACAACAGCGATGAAGTATATCGGATTCGATATCGGCAGCAGCTTCGTCAAGATCGGACTGTTCGATCTGGACAAAGCTACGGTCGACGATGTGCGGCTCGAGCCCGCGCCGCCGCAGCTGGCCGGCGAGCTTGCCGCAATCGGCGGGCGATACGAGGTGGATGCGGATGCGATTGCGGCGATTGTGCGCAAGCACGTGCTGCGATTCGTCCGGCTGCATCGCGAGGCGGTCGCCGGCATCGTGCTGGCGACGCAGATGCACGGCTTCGTGCTCGCGGACGAATACGGCCGGGCAGTGACGCCGTACATTTCGTGGCAAGACCGGCGCGGCCACGAACCGCGGCCGGACGGCAGCGGCGAAAGCGCCGCCGATACGCTGGAGCGGCTGCTCGGTCCGGGCGCTCCGGCGCGGGCGGGGCTGCGGCTGAAGCCGGGGCTTGCGCTTTGCAACTTGTACCGCTGGCTGGAGGAGCATCCGCCAGGCGGAGAACGCGAGCGGGCGCGCGAGTTTCATACGCTGGGTTCCTTTGTGCTGCGCCGGTTGACGGGCGCGTACGCCACTCACTTGTCCAGCGCGGCCGCCACCGGGCTCGCGGACGTTGCGTGCGGCCGTTGGAACGAACGTACGATCGCTTCTTGCGGCTTCGGGTTTCTGCGCTTTCCCGCCATTCGCGGCGAAACCGAATGCGTAGGCGCATTCCGCGGCCGTTATCGCGACATCCCCGTCTTCCCGGACATCGGCGATCACCAGGCGACTGTGTTCGGCTGCTTTGCCTTACCGGGCGAGGAAGCGGTTGCCACGATCGGCACGGCGGGGCTGCTGGCGCGGGAGACGGCCGCCTGGGCGGACGCCGCGGACGGCTGGGAAATGCGGCCTTCTATCGGCGGAAGTTATTTGCGCACGGTGTCGCGTTTGCCGGGAGGCCGCAGCCTGGACGTGCTGATCGCGTTCGTCCGCACGGCGACAGCCGCGGTAACCGGCCGCGAGCCGAGTTCGGCCCGCGTCTGGCGGGCGGCGCTGCGCGAAGCGGAAGCGGCGGCGAGGGCGGCACCGACAGGCGCCCGGCTGCCGGTCGAGCTCGGCTTTTTCCCCGGCCAACTCGGTTCCGGGCACGGCGTCATCGGTCCGGCCGACGCCGCCAATTTGCGGCTGGGGCCCTTGTTTCTCGGCGCCTTCGATCATATGGCCGGCGTATACCGGGACATGCTCGAGCGGCTTGACGGCGGTGAGGCCGTTACGCCCGGGGACGGCGGGTTAAAGCGGCTGTTGCTGTCGGGAGGCGTCGCACGGCGTAGCGCCCTGCTGCGCGAGCGCCTCGCCGCCGTTACCGGCCTCGCCTGCGATCTGCCGCCTTATGCAGACGAAGCGCTGGCCGGGCTGTTCCGACTGGCCCTCCTATGCGCCGGCGTCTGCCGGACGCCGGAGGAAACCCGGCATTATGCGCCTCGGGACAATAGCACCGGAACGAAAGGAGAGGCGGTACGATGAGCGGAGGGCTGAAGAAAAAGCTTGACGCCGGCGGGACGTTGATCGGTACGATGCTTTCCGAGCTGCACACGCCGAATGTGATCCGGATGCTGGCGGCGGGCGGCTTCGAATTTGTCATCGTCGACTGCGAGCACGGTCCTTTCGATTATACGGCAGTTGCCCAACTGATCGCTGTCGGACGGGGGGAAGGGCTGGCGGTGCTCGTACGCGTTCCCGGCGTCGACAGGGAATACATTCTGAAATATATGGATATGGGCGCGGCAGGCATCGTGGTGCCGATGGTGTCGCATCCGGACACAATCGCGCAGGCGGTGCGGCACGCGAAGTATGCGCCGCTCGGCCGGCGCGGCGTGTCGACGCAGCGGGCCCATGCGAACTACCGCGTCGACGACCTGCCCGCTTACCTGCAGGAGGCGAACGATGCCACGGTCGTGTTCGCGCAGATCGAAACGGCGGAAGGACTGGAGAACGCCGGGGCGATTGCCGCAACGCCGGGAACGGACGGCTTGCTGCTCGGCCCGAACGACCTGTTGCTGGAGCTTGGCGCGCCCGGGCGGTTCGACGATCCGCGGCTGGCCGCCGCCGTTGCCCTCATCGCGGAGGCGGCGCGGAAGGCGGGCCGCTGCTCCGGCGTCATCACCGCGCGTCAGGAGCTGATCGCAAGCGGCGTTCAGGCAGGCATGCGGGTATTGAGCTGGAACAGCGAGGCAGGCATGCTGCTGCAGGCGGCGCGCGACGGTTCGGCCCGCTTGCGCGAAGCGACATTCCGGCACGGCAACTAACGGTCAGCGGTAAAGGCTGGCGTACGGGAACGTGCGGGCGATGAAGCGAAGCAGCGATAATATGGTTGTAAAGAGAGGCGAGAGAAGGATGGAGAGAGCATTTGCCAAACAGGTAGCGCCGGTTATCGATATTTTCCCCGACTTGTGCGGGGTGGCGTACCGGTACGGGACGATTCGCCGCAAGATGGAGCTGCTCGCCGGCATGGGGTTCCGCCGGGTGTATCTGGTCGTGTCGCTTCCGGGCCAGCCGATGTACAGCAATCCCTGGCTGAGCCTGATGCGTCCGGATACGGAAGCGGGCAATTATGCGCTGGAATCGATCGCCAATATCGGCGATCCGGTATTCGAGCATATTTATGAAGCGCATCGCGCCGGCATGGAAGCGTTTGCCGTCGTCAAGCCGTATGAAGGCGGCGGAGGCTACACCGTACCGCACGGCCGGACGGCGACATTCCGCGGCCGGACGCTGCCTTGCATCGGCGGCGAACGGGCCGGCTTCGACTCGTTCCTGCTCGACCATGGCGATATGCGGGTCCGGCGCAAGAAGATCGCGCGCTATGACGAGCTCGTCGCGCAAACGATCACCAAGCTGACGCTGACGTTCTGCCTGGATCGTATCGAGCAGCGCGCGCACCGCGACCGGACGGAGACATTTGCGGCGCTGACGGATGAAAATGCGGCGGAACGGCCGCTGGAACGGCTGCAGCTTTGGATCAGCGCCGACAACGGCGCATACCGGCCGTACGAAGGCGCCATGACCGTGAGCGAAACGCTTGCGATATGCGAGCTGTCCGATGCCAACGGATACCCGCTTGAAGGAGGACCGAAGCGATGCCGTGTCGTTGAACTGTCGGGACTGGCGATCGCCCCGGAATGCCCCTATATCGCCGTATCGATCAAGGCGCAGTCGGAGCAATTGACAATGCTGCCGTTTTCGATGATTCGGGCATTCGGCGAGCTGGGCGAAGTGCCGATTACGGTAGGGCCGTATGTGCGCATGAGCGCGGAAAGCGCGGAACGAACGGCGCAGGCGACGGAGCCGCACGCCGGCGGCGCCTGGTTCGACGCCACGTATCCGAAGCGTGCCGACCAGGCGCCGGCGGCGCTGGATTCTTTCATGCGTTGCGGATTCGAGTTCGAATGGTACGGCACCGGCGCCTGGGGGCAAGGCTGGATGGCTTGTCCGCTGTACGGCATCGCCCGCGGCAAGATGGAGTATATGAAGGGAACGCATTGCGAGGCGTATCCGGAAGTGCGCGCATACTGGCTGGACGAGGTGCGCCGGCTGATCGCGATGGGCATCGACGGCGTCGACTTGCGGCTGCAGAATCATTCCGGCATGGTGAGCGATTATGCGGCATACGGCTACAACGAACCGCTCGTTGCGGCATATCGGACGGAGCACGGGATCGACATCCTGCGCGAAGAGGCGGATCCGATCAAGCTGATGCAGGTTCGCGGCCGTTTCTATACGCAATTCGTCGAAGAGGCTGCAAACGCGCTGCATGCCGCCGGCAAAACGCTTCAGGTGCATTTGCGCCACAGCCTGCTGACGCCGAAGCTGTCGGCCGAGTTCGGCGAAGCCGGGTTCTGGGCGATGCCGAAGGTGCTGCCCGATTGGGAGCGGCTGCTGGAGCTGGCGGACGAAGTGACGGTCAAGGATTACAACTGGGCCGTCTACGACCCGGATACCGCCGGCCGGATCAAGGATCGGGCCGCCGCCCTCGGCAAGCCGCTGTGGGTGCATGCCTACGTCGCGCAGGGCGGCGATTGGAACGAATCGTTCGTGAACGGCGTTGCTCGCGACGATCGGGTTACCGGCATGCTGCTGTACGAAGTGGGACACAATCCATACGCGCACAATCCGTGGGTCGGCCTGATCGAAGTCCGCGCGGACGGCAGCGCAATATTCAACGAAGAAATGAAACGCAAGGTAGACGCGCTGATTGGCAGGGCGGGAGTTTAGAGGAGGGTGGCGGGCAACCGCCGAAGCGGCTGCATCCGATCGGCGCTGTTGCCGGCGGGAGGGCGCAAGAAAGCCGCCTTGAAGGCGCGGGGAAAAGGTGTATGTCGAAAATAGGCCATCAAAAATGGCTTATTTTCTCTTTTTTATCGGGTTCATAGAAAATAGCCAGTGATTTCACTGGCTATTTTGCTCAAATGGCCTTTTAGTGGAGTCTTTCATTGAAATAGCCAGCGTTTTCATTGGCTATTTTTGTCGGGCCCGGCGAAAACCGGCGAATAAGCCATCTTTCATTGGCTATTTCGAGGCCCGAGCGTCACCCTTCGCCCAGATAAGGTTTGCCGCAGGCGGAAACGATCGCGTACGGCAGCTCGTGCCGGGAGCGGAGATAAATGCCATCCTCCGTTTTCAGAAACACGGGTTTGTCGGGAAAGGCGAAGTCCGCCGGCGGCACCTTGTCCGACATGGTCCAGGCCGGGATGTTGCGATAAAATACCGGCGCCGTCTTTTTGCCCAGCAGGCCGTAAATATCTTGCCAGTAGTAGTCGCCGATCGACCAGTGCTCGCCGTTTTCGATCCAGATCGCGTCATCGCCGAGCAGCACCGTTCTGGCGACGGGCTTGTTCCACTCGTCCCAGAAATTCGCCGGCGCTCCGTGCCGGGCGAGCAAATACAGCAAGTCGTGCGTATGCCAGGAAGTGCTTGGCGCCACATTGGCTTCGTGGTTCCAGCCGCTTGCCGACACGAAGTAGCCGCCTTCCGTCTGGTAATGCGCGTACGTGCGGTCGCAATCGGCCAGAAATTGCTCCAATTCGGCAACACGGTCCAGCTGCAGGTACTGGTGAATGCCGTACAGCGTCAAGCCCATGCCGGCCACAAGCATCGGTTCCTTCATCAGGAACCAGCGGTTGTCGCGGCGATACCAGAGCCGGTGAAACCGTTTCTGCCCGGCCTCGTCCGTCCAGGCGGAGCGGGCGACGTGCAGGGCGATCGCTTTCGCTTCATCGGCGTAACGCTTGTTGCCAAAAATCCGGGCCGCCAGCGTGAGCGGCGCAATCATTAGCCCGTAATATTCCGCCGGCTCCAGCGCTTCTGCATCGCCCAAGTAGCGGAGCGTGCCGCCGCTTTCGCCGTCGGGCGTGCCCCGGGTATGGAAATGGGCGATCATGTAATCGAGGTCTTCGACCAGCTCATCGTCCCTGCTTGTGTCGCCGTACGCTTCGCGATATAACAGCTTGGACCAGATGCGGGCGTATTCCTGGTTGCAGGTGGTCGTTTCGCCGGCCCGGCCGCCGCTGAAATGCAGGCAGGCCTGCAGATTGGACAGGAACACGGTGCGGATGCGTTCGACCGTTTGTTCCGAAAGCCACTGGCGGCCGTCGCGTACGGTCATCGCCAGCGCAACGTTCGTGATGGCGTTATGAATGAGCGCATTGCGCGACGTTTCGCCGGATTCAAAGCCGATGAAGCGGTATTGGCCGCTTTCCTGGAGCGACGATGCCTGGAAAGCGCACATCCGGTCCAGCAGCTCCGCAGCCGCCTTGTCGGGAAACGCGTTCAGCGCTCCGGCCAGCGCCGGAAGCAGCGGGCTGCTCCAGGTGCTGTGGCCGGCATGAAAGTCGATCCAGCGATACGGGTTGCCGCCCCAGACGGAATGGTTGTTAAAGCCGTTAATCGATCCGTCCGGACGGATCCAGGAATGAAGCCAACGGCCAAGCAAGGTTGTACGATCTTGCATTGCAAATTCTCCCTTCGGTAAAGACCCTGTCATGTCCAAACGATAGCATCTTCCGCCGGCTTTCAGAAAGGACGATAAATCGTCTTTAATTCCGGCCCGAACATTGGCGGTCGAGGGGGAAGGAAGCAGGAGTTCCGCTCCCCGGCGGCGAAGCAGGTACCGTTCGTCGCAATCCGAATTCATCCGAAACGGAGGACGCGCCACATGTTTGAAAACCTGTATCTGGACGAAATCCGCACTTTGATCCAGTCATTCCCCGGCACGAGCGAACGGATCAGCCACGGGGCGCCGACATTTTTCATCGGGAGCAAGCTGTCGTTCGTGCAATACCACAACAACCATCACGGCGACGGGAAACTCGCCCTCTGGTGCGCCGCCGCTCCGGGCATGCAGGCAACGCTTGTCGAAGCGGAGCCGGAGCTGTATTATGTCCCGGCCTACGTCGGGTATCTCGGCTGGGTCGGCTTGCGCCTCGATCGCCACGCCCGGTGGACGGACATCGCCGCCACGATCGGCGACGCGTATTTGGCCCGGGCGCCGCACAAGTACAAGGCGCTGATCGCAGCGGCGAAGCCGGCGGAGTGAGCCGCTTCGCCGGCTCCTTTGCGCGCCCGCCGTTTGTTTACGGTTTGGCGCGTCCGAGCTTGAGCGACCGGGAAGGCGGATGGCCGACAATTTTTTTGTATATATAATTGAAATACGTTTGATCGCAATAGCCGAGCGATTCGGATATTTCCCCGATTGTCATGTTCGTCGTCAGCAGCAGCTCCCGCGCCGCGGCGACGCGCACCTCATGCATGTACCCGACCGGTGTCCGTCCGGTCACTTCCTTGAACACATTGGATACGTAATTCGGGCTGCGGTCGACATGGCGGGCCAGATCGTCCAGCCGAATCTGCTCCCGGTAATGCTGCACAATATACTGCTGGATGCGTTGCGCCAGGCTGCGGCGCGTCGACGGCAGTCCGTCCGCGCCCAGCTCGCGGCGGATCAGGCCGATGATTTCGGTCAGGATGCCGCGGGCGATCATGTCGTAACAGGGCATTTGTCCGATCCACACTTCGTTCAGCACGGAAAAGCGCTGCTTGACATACTCAAAGCCAAGCGGACGAAAGCGCCGGTACGACCTTTCCAGCAGCACGCCCAGCTCCTCTTGCGGTAAATCGTTAAAATGTGCGGAATACATCGTCTGCGGATCGGATTCGTCGCAATGCGCCTCCCGCCAAACTCCTTGCGGCATAAACAGCCCGTCGCCCCGCTGCAGTCGCAGCTTCTCTCCGCCAACCGTATACGTCACTTTCCCTTTGACCACCAGCAGCAAAATATGATGCCGCGTCTGCGCCAGCGGCACCTTCCAATTCGAGCCCGCCGCCTGGTCGAACAGAATATGCGCGATTTCCATCAGGAGCCTCCCAGCCGCTTCCCACAAGCTCTTGCGATCCATAATCGTAGAATCGCTTCAAAAGTCGTATGATTACCAATCGTAAACCTTTCCGGCCGATCTTACAATGGAATTAACCAACCGAAGGGGGAACAAGGCATGAACGAAAGGAACCATGTGATCGACGTCGACGTGCACAACGATTTGAAAAGCACGCTGGAGCTGGCGCAATATTTGCCGGAGCCGTGGAAATCGCGGGTACAGAGTGCGGGCGTGGGCATGCCCGGCCACGGCTACTGGTCGCCGGTCGGCGTCATGCGCAAGGACTGCCTGCCGCCGGGCGGCGGACCGTCCGCTTCCGACCCGGATTACCTCGTGCAGGATCTGGTCGAGCCGTTCGGCATCAAGTATGCCATCCTGACCGGCAACATGACGAACATCACAACGATGCACGACCCCGATTACGCCGCGGCGATCGCCACGGCCTACAACGACCACATCGTCGCCGACTGGCTGCCGAAGCACGAATCGTTTCGCGGCTCGATTACGGTGGCACCGCAGGATCCGCAGCTGGCTGTGCGCGAAATCGAACGGCTGGCGGGCCATCCGCAGATGGTGCAGGTGCTGATGGGCAGCGCGCAGCGGGCGCCGCTCGGCCAGCGCCAGTTTCACCCGATTTATGAAGCGGCGCAGCGGCACGGCTTGCCGGTGACGATCCATCCCGGGGGCGAAGGTGCGGGAGGAACGCCGCCGCCGACGCCGGCGGGATATCCGACCCGTTATCTCGAGTGGCATACGTGCCTGTCGCAAAATTTTATGGCCCATCTTGTCAGCCTTGTCTGCGAAGGCGTGTTCGAAAAGTTTCCGCGGCTGAAGTTCGTGCTGCTCGAAGGCGGCGTCGCCTGGCTGCCTCACCTGATGTGGCGGCTCGACAAAAATTACAAAGGGCTGCGCTCATCGGTGCCGTGGCTGAAACGATTGCCGAGCGAATACATCCGCGACCATTGCCTTTTCTCGACGCAGCCGATCGAGGAGCCGGACGATCCAAAGCAGCTGCTGTCCATCTTCGACATGTTCGACGCGGAGAACGTGCTGATGTTCTCCAGCGATTACCCGCATTGGGACAACGACATGCCGACGGAAATTTTGAAGAAGCTTCGTCCCGAAGCGCGCGACAAAATATTTTACGCCAACGCGGCCAAGCTGTACCGGCTTGGGTAAAGGGAGGGAATCCGATGCCTGTCCATTATGTTGCCATGACCGAAGAAATACCGGCGGGGCAGAGTAGAATCGTCACCGTCGAAGGCCGCTCGATCGGGGTCTACAATGTCGACGGCGCCTATTATGCGCTGCACAACCGCTGTCCGCACGAAGGGGCTCCGTTATGCAAAGGCCCGGTGTGCGGGACAACACTGCCGTCGAACGTGTACGAATACGAGTTCGGCCGTCGCGGCGAACTGGTGCGCTGCCCGTGGCACGGCTGGGAATTCGAGATCAAATCCGGCAAATCGGTATTCGACGAAAAAGTGCGGACCCGCAGCTACAAGGTGCAAGTGGACGACGGCCGGATCGGCATCGTGTGGTGAAGGAGCGCGACGAACGGGCGCGGCGGTTGACGCCGGAGCCGCCATTACCTGGGGCATGCCAAATGCGCCCGTTGCCTGTACAATAGAGAAAGTCGGGAAAGGTGGGTGGCGCATGGCGGGTCGGTTCAAGCCGCAAACGTTGCGAAGCGCGCTGTTTTGGCAATTTTTTGCGAAATATTTTGTGCTGATCCTGGTGCCCGTCATTGCGGCGAGCACCTTTACGAACGTGTTCGTCGTTCGTTTGATCGAGCGGGGCGCCGAACAATCCAGCGCCCGCATCATGCGCGACTACGCGCAGCAGACCGACAAGCAGCTGCAGGCGCTGCAGGCGGGCATGATCCAACTGCTTGGCGCGGCCAATTTGCAAAGTCTGCTGACCGGCGGCGGCAACGAACCGTACGATATGGAACGGCTGGAAAAAATTTATGCGCTCATGGCGCAAATGAACGCCATTCGCACGGAACCGATCGTGTCCGGCGCGTTCCTTTATTTTGCCAGCGCCGATCTCGTCATCGACAACAATATTTACACGAACAAATCGTATTATTTCAAGCAGACGTTTGCGCTGGAGCCGGCCGATCGGGACATGCTGCAGCGCGCGTTCGCGGGCAAACAAATGATGCGGTTTACGCAGCCGTACCACGTGCGCAACCCGGATTACCAGGAAGGCGCCTACTTGTCCGTAATCACCGGCTATCCTTTCAACGAAAGCGACCCGGACGTGTTCCTGTCGGTGCAGATCCGGCGGGAACAGCTGCAGCGGCTGATTCGCACGCAGGAGGACTGGATCGCGCGGACGGCGATCGTCGACGGCGCCGCCGCCATCGTTACCCAGTCGGACGAAGCGGCGTTCGACAGGAAAGCGCTTCGCGGCGCGATGGAAGGCGGCACGGAAAATACGCTGAACGGCTTCGGCGCCGGCCAGGCGGTTTCGTATGTCCGTTCGGCGTTCAATCCGGACTGGTATTATGTCACATGGGTCGATCTGGGCACGCTGCTGCAGCCGGCGCGCACGCTGAAGCTGCTGAGCGTGGGCTTTTTTGGCTTCTTCATACTGGTCGGAGCTTGCGTCTCCTATTATTTGAGCCGACGGCTGCATAATCCGATCGCGGAAATTCGCAACCGGCTGCAGTCGCACCGTTCGCTGCTTGCGGCCGGCAGCGTCGACATCGCGCCGCAGGACAACGACTTCGACGTGATCCGGCGGTTCTCGCAGCTGCTGCTCGCCGAGCACAAGGAGCTGTCGCAGCTTGTGAAAGGCATCCTGCCGATGGTGCAGGAAGATTTCGTCACGCGCATCCTGAGCGGCGAGTACCGCGACGAGCTGGCCATCGCCTTTTACGCCAAAGAGATTGCCTTTGCTTACGAGCCCGAAGCTGCCCGTGCCGTATTCGTGATCGAGTACCGCTACTACGAGCAAACGCTGGCCCAGCTGTCGGAAACGTCGAAGTCGTTCCTGCTGGCCGAGCTGAAAGAGAAGCTGGCCAAACGGCTGGAAGGCGCCATATGGCTGTGCCAGACCGGTGCCGGCGAGCTCGCCTGCGTCGTCCGTCTGCCGAAAGGGGAGCCGGACGGACGCCCGGAAGCCGCGAGCCGGATCAAGGAAGTGCTGGGGACGTACGCCTCGTTCTTCAAGGCAGCCGTCGGCGTCGGCAAAACGGCGCATGCCATGGGCGAGCTGCATCTTTCCTACCGCTACGGCGCGGCGCTGCTGAAGCAAAAAAGCTTGCGCGCGGATGTGGAAGTGTTCGCCGACGAAGAAGCGGCGGTCGAGCGGGAAGCGATCGACGGCTATTTGTCCGCGGAGGACGTCAACCGGATCGCCAACCAATACCGGTCCGGGCAGTACGAGCTGCTGCTGCAGACGGCCCTGGAGCTGCTGGAGGCGGGCATCCGCAAAGGGGCGACCGCCTTCCAGACGAAAAGTCTGGGAGCGGACGTGCTGAACGCGTGGATTCGCGAAGTGGAGGCCGAGCGGAACGATTTCAGCTTCGCTTACTACGCCGAGTTGTTCGAGGCGCTGAACCGCTGCCAGTCATGGGAGGAGTTGAAGCTCGGCCTGACGAAAATCCACGGGACGCTGTTCCGTCCGCCGACGCCCGCTGGGAGGCGCGAGCAATTTGCGGAAGTCGTCGATTACATTCGCGGGCATTACCGGGAAGAGTTGTCGATCGAGCAGTTGGCCGGGCGACTGAGCATGTCGGTCAGCCATTTCAGCCGCACGTTCAAGGAAGCGGTCGGCGAGAAGTATGTGGAGTACGTGACGAAGCTGCGGCTTGCGGAGGCGAAGCGGCTGCTGGGCGAAACGGACATGAAGATCGAAGAAATCGCCGAAGCGGTCGGCTATTTGGGCAGCAACGCGTTCATCCGCATTTTCCGCAAGTATGAAGGCATTACCCCGGGCAAATATCGCGGCATCCGTTGAAATCGCCTTCATTTGCGCCATGTGCGTTTTTTGCTCCGGACCAATCGAGTTTTCGTCAAACCGGCCGACAAGGCCGGTATTTTTTTGCGCAAAGCCTCGCGCTGGCGCGGTTATTTGACGTATGCCGCGCCTGGCGCAAAAAAGGACGACGGCGAAAATATGCACGATTTACAGCTTCGTCCCGGGTCCGTATCGTTAGGGATGCAAAACCGGCGTCAAAAACGGCCGGACTCAGGGCGGGAGCGTGGTCGAGCCATGGATTTCGGCAGATGGAGAGCGGGTTGGCACATCGCCCGCAAGAACAAGATGCTTTATGCGCTTATGCTGCCGGGCATCGCGTATTACCTGATTTTCAAATATGTGCCGATGTACGGCGTGCTGATCGCCTTCCAGGACTATTCGATGGGGCGCGGCATTCTGGGCAGCAAGTTCGTCGGGCTGAAGCATTTCGTCGAATTTTTTTACCATACGCCGGATGCCTGGAAGCTCATCCGCAATACGCTGGTGCTGAACGCGTACGATCTGCTGTTTCATTTTCCGGCTCCGATCGTGCTGGCGCTCTTGTTTCACGAGCTGAAGAGCAAATCGTTCCGGCGTTTGGCGCAAACGATCAGCTATATGCCGCATTTCCTGTCCACGGTTGTCATCGCCGGCATTCTCGTTGTGTTCCTGTCGCCGTCAACCGGCATTGCCGGCGTGCTGTTGAAGGCGGTCGGCAAGGAACCGATCCTGTTCCTCGGAGAGCCGGGATGGTTCCGCACGATCTATATCGGTTCGGAGATCTGGCAGAAGCTCGGCTGGGGCACGATTCTGTATTTGGCGGCAATTGCGGGCATCGATCCCTCGTTGTACGAAGCGGCGCGCATGGACGGCGCCAACCGGTTCCGCCAGATGCGCCACATTACATTCGTCGGCATGGTCCCGGTCATGATTATTTTGTTCACGCTCAATCTGGGACACATTATGGAAATCGGATTTCAAAAGATCATCCTGCTGTACAACCCGCGCAATTACGAAACGTCGGACGTCATCAATACATTCGTTTACAGGCGCGGCATTCTTGACGCCGACTTCAGTTTTGCCGCAGCAGTAGGGCTGTTCCAATCGGCGATCGGCCTGATCCTGGTCGTGCTGGCCAACCGGATCGCCCGCCGGCATTCCGAAACGAGTCTATGGTAGGAAGGGGGAAGGGGACCGTGCGCATCAAATCGAGTCTCGGTTCGAAGCTGTTCGACGCGTTCAACATCTTGCTGCTGCTGCTGCTGATCGTTGTCATGCTGTATCCGATGTGGTTCGTGCTTGCTGCCTCGATCAGCAACAATGCAATGGTGGCGGCCGGCAAAGTCGTATTGTGGCCGAAAATGGTGACGTTCGCCGCATACCGGCGGCTGATCGGCGATACGCTGCTGTGGAACAGCTACTGGAATACGATCCGCTACACCGTCGTCCATACGGCGCTTACGCTCGCCGCTACATCGGCGATGGCGTACCCGCTGGCGAAGAAGTGGCTGCCGGGCCGGCGGACGATCCTGCTGCTTGCGGCGTTTACGCTTCTGTTTGGCGGCGGGCTTATCCCTACGTTTCTCGTCGTCAAGCAGCTGCACTTGCTCGATTCGATCTGGGCGATCGTACTTCCGTCGCTAATCAGCACCTGGTATCTGTTCATCATGCGCACGTTTTTCGAGGCGCTGCCGCAGGAGCTCGAAGACGCCGCCACGATCGACGGCTGCGGCCCGATGCAGGTGCTGGCGCGCATCGTCGTGCCGCTGTCGATGCCGGTCATCGCCACGATCGCGCTGTTCACCGCGGTAGGGCAATGGAATTCGTTCTTCGACGCGCTGCTTTATTTGAACGCCAACAAGCTGTACCCGCTGCAGATCATGCTGCGCAGCTATTTGATCGCCGGCATGGATCCGCCGCAAGGCGAAGGCGATCTGAACACGATGGAGACGGTCAAATATGCGCTCATTATGATCGCCACGGTACCGATCCTGTGCGTGTACCCGTTCATCCAGAAGTATTTTGCCCAGGGAAGCATGGTCGGCGGGGTCAAAGGGTAGATGCGGAATTCGAAAGATTCCGTTCTCTATACAGGTGTACAATATGATGGGGAGGTAAGCGGCATGAAGTGGAGGAAAACGGGGGCGGTCGTCGCCCCGATCGTATTGTCCGTCGCTCTGGCGGCGTGCAGCGGGGGAGGAAACGGGTCTTCGGGCAAGCCGGCCGATTCCGGTTCGACGGCTGCGGCGTCATCGTCGGCGTCAGCGTCAGCGTCGGCAAAGCCGAAGGCGGCGACATTCACTTGGCTGGTGGCGGACCGCGTCGAAGGACCGGTGAAGCAGGATTGGGAAATTTTCAAGATGCTGGAGCAACGAACCGGCGCCAAAATCGAGCTGCAAGCCGTGCCGAGCACCTCGCTGGCGGAGAAGAAAAACATCATGATCGCCACCAATTCGGTTACCGACATCATCCAGGTGACGAATCAGGAAGGCCGCGAGAACGGGCCGGAGAAGGTTTTCCTTAATTTGAAGGATTATCTCGACCAGGCGCCCAATCTGAAAAAGTTTTATGACTCCAATCCCGAAGCGAAGGCGCAGGCGACGGCGGCCGACGGCGGGCTGTACACGATTCCGACGATCGAAAGCTATATCGGCGGCAAAGGGTTCGACGAGGCATGGTATGCACGCAAGGACCTGATGGACAAACTCGGTCTGAAGGCGCCGACAAGCCTGGATGAATTGTATCCCTTCCTGAAAGCGTTCAAGCAGCAATACCCGGACTCTTACCCGCTGACGATGGCGCCGAACGCCGTCAATCCGATGGACCTGTACCGTGTTTTTCTGAAAGCGTTCACCGGCATCCAGGGCTACATCAACCTGAATCCGGACACGGACAAGTACGAATTCGCCGGCTACGCCAAAGGGTTCAAGGAAGCGCTGCAATACATGAACAAGCTGTACGCGGAGAAGCTGCTCGACCCGGAATATTCGCTGCTGACGCGGGCGCAGTACGACGAGAAGCTCATTTCGAACAAATCGTTCGTTACCTTCTATTGGAAAGCGGACATCGAGCTGCTGCAAAGCAAGGCGCGTACGGCCAGCGGCAACCAGCAGTTCGACATGGACGGCTTCCTGACGTTCGCCGCACCGGGCGTCAAAAACTACAATTTCGCCCGCTCGGTCGTTGGCGCGAATGGCATGGCCATTTCCGCGAACGTCAAGGATAAGCAAGCTGCCGTCAAGCTGATGGATTATTTGAAAGGCGACGAAGGCACGAAGCTGCTCAACCTCGGCATCGAAGGCAAAACGTACAAGATGGCAAACGGTCAGCCGCGGTTCATGGAGGAATTCGGCTCGGCGCCTTACAACGCTTTGCGCAAGGACTACGGCGTCTGGTACCCGATGATCGGCTTCGAATTTGCGCTGCCGCGGATCGCCTGGGAGAACGCGCTCGACGACAAGACCAAAAAGGTCAATGCCGCTTACGAGCCGACCGTCATCGCCGCGCCGCGTTCTTTCGTCAAAACGAAGGAGGAGCAGGAACTGGAAAAATCGAAGCTGACGAATCTGACCAAATATGTCGACCAGAAGCTGGCCGAATTCGTCGTCGGCAAAACGCCGATCAACGACGAAACGATCGCCGCCTTCCAGTCGGAGTCGAAAAAGCAGGGCGCCGACGACATTGTCGCCATGTACAACACCGCCTATAAACGGACTTACGGGGTCAAATAAGGAGGCTCGCGGAGGGCAACGTTCCCGTCATTCTAAGAATGGCGGATCGTTGCCTGTTTTTTTGCATCGTTCGCTTACCTGGGCAAGGGCGGGTTCTCGCCGTCGATGCCGGTTGTGATGCCGGCGTGCAGCTTCCCGGCGGGCGCGCCGCTGCGGCATTCCGCCCGGTACGCCCCCGGCGAGCGGCCGACCGCCCGTTTGAACGCCTTGGAGAAATGGTGGATGTCGGCGAAGCCGCAATAAGCGGCGATCCGATCGAGCGGCAAGTCGCCGGCGGACAGCAGCTCGCAGGCATGGTCGATGCGCAGCCGAAGCAAGTAGCGATGCGGCGGCAAACCGAATTCGCGCTTGAACAGCGCGCTGAAGCGCGACGGCGACAAGTTCGCCCGCTCCGCCAGATCGGCGACGGTGAGCGGTTCGTCGAGCCGGAACGATACGTACGACGTGATCCAGTTGAACGTGGCAGGCGTTGCCCCCTTGATCCTCGACGCGTCGGCGAACTGCGTCAACAGCCGCAGGACGAAGGCGGAAGCGAGATTCTGCGCTTCCAACTGGGCGAGCGGTTCGTCGTGGCTGCAGCAGGCGACGATGCGCAGCATGTCGTCGCGGCATTGCAGCGGATCGTTTAGCCGGAAGCTTACGGGAACGGCGACGCCGCGAAAGTCGTTCAGCCGCGGCTGCATCAGATGGGCGTAGGCCGACAAGTCCAACTGGCCCGCTCTGGTCTGAAAGCTGGCTTCGCGCTGCGGATTGTAGAACACATCGAAGTGGAAATACGGCGTAATCGTATCCGTGATGCCGCGCAGCGAAACGACGCTTCCCGGTTGAATCAGACAAAAGTCGCCGGATGTCAGCGAATATGGCTTCCCGTCGACCTGAAACAGGCATTCTCCCTCCTGCACGTAAATAAGCAAGTAATCGAGCAGCCTTCGTTCCGGGATGAACCAAGGCTTTCTGACCGCGTAACCGCCTCCCCGGACATACGGCACGATCGGATAACGCGACTTCCATTCCGCAAGCTCCAGCATCGGACAAGCCCCTCCCGGCGCCATTTTCCTTTAACTGTACCAAATGAAGCCCTAGATGAACAGTCGTTTTTGACAATAAACTCGGGTGTTTTGAACAATGCCGGACGAAAGCGCTCCCCTTATAATGATTATATTGATCGAAGCAAATCAGCGAGGCAGGCCCGACGCAAGTGGTGAAAATCAATGCCGATTGGACCTGAGGTGCGGCCCAATGCGGTAATGAAAGCAAGCAAACGAAGACGAGGTGGAGAGCGATGAGTCAGAACACACAATTGGAACAGCTGCCGCTATTGGCGGACGAGTATGCCTTGACCGCAGAGGATGTCGCCAACTACCGGCGCGACGGCCATGTACGCTTGCGCGCGGTGGCAAACGCGGAAGAAATCGCCGCTTACCGGCCGGTGATCGGCGAACTGGTGCAGCGGCTGAACTATCACAACAAGCCGGTTCACGAGCGCGATACGTACGGGAAGGCGTTCATTCAGATCGGCAACTTGTGGGAGTCGAGCGAGCTGGCCGCGCGGTTCGTTCTGGCGCGCCGTTTCGCCAAAATCGCCGCCGACCTGATGGGCGTGCAAGGGGTGCGCATCTATCACGACCAGGCGCTGTTCAAGGAGCCGGGCGGCGGCCATACGCCGTGGCACCAGGATCAAATTTATTGGCCGATCGACTCGCCCAATACGATTACGATGTGGATGCCGCTCGTGCCGATTTCGGAGCAAGTCGGCTCGATGACGTTCGCCAGCGGCTCGAATGCTGTGGGGATGATCAACAAAGTCGTCATCTCCGACGAGTCGCATCGCACGCTGCAGCAGTATATCGACGGCAAAGGGTTCCCGCTCGTCAACTATGGCGCGCTGAGCGCCGGCGACGCCACGTTCCATGCGGGCTGGACGCTGCACAGCGCGCCGGGCAATCCGACGGAGACGATGCGTGAGGTGATGACGGTCATTTACGTTGCGGACGGCGTCCAGGTGGCCGAGCCGGACACCAATGCCCGGCAGAACGATCTGAAGCGCTGGCTTCCCGGCTGCGTGCCCGGCGGGCCTGCGGCCAGCCCGCTCAACCCGCTCGTTTACAGCGCCGGCTGAGCCCAAATCCCGCACGGATAGGCTCCTGTCCGGCTCCGCTCGTCGTCCGCCGGCATAGGCTGATATATACCAACCGGTCGTCCGCCGCCGGCTAACGAGGAGCCGCCGTTATGAAGAAAACGTTCGACACTACGCTGATCGTGCTGCTGTTCGTCCTGCTTGTGCTGGTCTTGTTGTTCCTGTTTTTCTGAATCAGCCGCGGGCCGCGGCAAAACAAACAGCCGGATTTCCTTCGCGGGAGATCCGGCTGTTTGTTTTGTTTTGCCGTGCGGAGCGTCATGAAATCATCAGAAGCCTTTGTATTGCGGCTCTTCGTTTTCCAACTGCTGAACGCGGACGCTGATTTGGTCGACGACTTGCTGCGTTTGCGTCGCCGCGTTGGAGAAGGTCGTTTTTGCTTCCTGGTTTTGCGTGCTCAGCGCAAATTGTTCCAGGCTCGCCTGCGCGCTCTTCAATGAAGCGAGGCATGTTTTTACCTGAGAGGCCACCGTCATCTGCCATCACCTCTTTTCCTTCACAGAGTCAACACTACTATGCCCATCGTCCGGCGATTAAATGTAATCAAATGTAAATTCATAACGATTCACTGTTCTGCGAATCATTAACATGTGATCTTATTTGGCGGTTCTGAAAGGAGGCGTCGTCCGTGCCGGATTGGCTGCACCTCGTGGCGCGATCGCTGGGCGCCATCATCATGCTGTTTGCGCTGACGCGCATTCTCGGCAAGAAGCAAATTTCGCAGCTGACGTTTTTCGAATACGTGACCGGCATTACGCTCGGCGAGTTGGCGGGCTTCATGTCCACCGATATGGAAGGCGTGTACTGGCACGGTATCGTTTCGCTGCTCGTCTGGTTCAGCGTTCCGTTCGTGCTGGAGCTGCTCACGCTGAAGAGCAAGAAGCTGCGGGAATGGTTCGAAGGCAAAGGGACCGTGCTGATCAAAGAGGGCAAAGTGCTGGAAGACAATTTGAAAAAGGAACGGTTTACCGGCGACGAACTGCTCGAGTCGCTGCGGACGAAAAATGTGTTTCGGGTGGCGGACGTCGAATTTGCCGTGCTGGAGGCGAGCGGCGACTTGAGCGTGCTGCTGAAGAAAGAGCACCAACCGCTGACGCCGGCGCATCTTGGCATCACGGTTGCGCCGGAGCAAGAGCCGCAAACGGTCATTCTCGACGGCAACATTCTGGACGAGCCGCTGTCGACGATTGGTCTTAGCCGCGGCTGGCTGCAGACGGAGCTGGACAAAATCGGCATCCCCGCCAATAACGTCTTTCTCGCGCAAGTCGACAGCTACCAGCAGCTGTACGTCGATCTGTACGACGATGTGCTGCAGGTGCCGGTTCCGCAGACGCGGGCGCTGCTGCTGGCCACGATGAAAAAATGCGCCGCCGATGTGGAGCTGTTCGCCTTGGCGACCAACCGGCCCGACGCCAAGCTCATGTACGAGGCGTGCGCGGCCAAGCTGAACGACAGCGTTGCCGCCCTGACGCCGGTGCTGAAACGATAACGAACGAGGAAGCGAGGAGGGATCCAGGTGGCTGATGCCAAAAACAAGAAGCTGACCATGACGATGCAGGAATACCAGGCGCTGGCCAAAACGATCGAACCGCCGCGGCCCGTTGCGGTCAATTGCGTGCGGGCTTTTGTCGTCGGCGGCTTCATCTGTACGCTTGGCGAAGGGCTCATGAAGCTGTTTCAGCACGCGTTCGGCTTCGACGAAAAGACGGCGGGCAATCCGACCGTCGCCGTGCTTATTTTGATTTCGGTGCTGATGACGAGCTTCGGCATTTATGACAAAATCGCGCAATGGGCCGGCGCCGGCACGTCGGTGCCGGTTACCGGCTTCGCCAACTCGCTTTGCTCCGCGGCGCTCGAGCATCGCTCCGAAGGCATTGTGCTTGGCATCGGCGGCAACATGTTCAAGCTGGCCGGCTCGGTAATCGTCTTTGGCACGGTGGCGGCATTCGTCGTTGGACTGATCAAAATGATTTTCGGCATGGGGGTGCATTGACGATGCTGCAAGGATACCAAAGCTGGAAATTCGACAGCCGTCCGGCGATCGCCGGCACGGCTGCGGTCGTCGGCCCCGAGGAAGGACGCGGCCCGCTGGGCAACGACTTCGACATCGTGCACGGCGACCTGTCGCTGGAGGAGAAGACATGGGAGAAAGCGGAGAAGAAGCTGATGGAAGAAGCGGCCAAGCTTGCGATCGAAAACGCCGGCGTCACGAAGGAAAAAATCAATTTCTACGTCGGCGGCGACCTGATGAACCAGATCATCAGCAACAGCTTCGCCGCGCGGACGATGGCGATTCCGTATATCGGCATCTTCGGGGCGTGTTCGACTTCGATGGAAGGGCTGGCGGTCGCGTCGATGATGGTCAACGCCCGCCACGCCGATTACGCGCTGGCCGGCACGTGCAGCCATAACTGCACGGCGGAGAAACAGTTTCGTTATCCGATCGAGTACGGCTCGCAGAAGCCGCCGACCGCGCAGTACACGGTAACGGGGGCGGGAGCGGCGGTCGTGACGCTGCGCGGCGGCGGACCGAAGGCCCCGGTCGTGACGAAGGCGACCATCGGCCGCGTGATCGACATGGGGATCAAGGACCCGTTTAATATGGGAGCGGCGATGGCGCCGGCGGCGGTCGACACGATTGCGGCGCATTTCCGCGATTTCGGCATCGAGCCGGGGCATTACGACATGATCGTCACCGGCGATCTGTCGAACGTCGGCTACCACATCGCGCTGGAGCTGATGGCCAAGCACCGCATCCCGATCGAACAAACGACTTACGGCGATTGCGGGCTGATGATTTACGACCGCGACAAGCAGCCGGTGCAATCGGGCGGCAGCGGCTGCGGCTGTTCGGCGTCGGTCGTGTACGGCCATTTGCTGAAAAAGGTGCGCACCGGCGAAATCAGGCGGCTGCTGGCGGTTGCGACCGGCGCGCTGCTGTCGCCGCTGTCGTTCCAGCAGGGCGAAAGCATTCCCTGCATCGCCCATGCGGTGGCCATCGAATACGGAGGGGATTGATACGATGTTCATGGATTTCGTTTGGGCGTTCGTCATCGGCGGCGCCATCTGCGTGCTGGGTCAATTGATGATGGACATCGGCAAGCTGACACCGGCGCATACGATGAGCGCGCTTGTCGTCATCGGCGCGATCGTCGACGGGCTCGGTCTGTACGATCCGCTCGTCAAGTTTGCAGGGGCGGGGGCGACGGTGCCGATCACCAGCTTCGGCAACGCGCTTGTGCACGGCGCGCTCACCGAGCTGAACGAACACGGCTGGATCGGAATCATCACCGGCATCTTTACGATCACGAGCGCCGGCATTTCCGCGGCGATCATCTTTTCGTTTCTCGCCGCGATCGCCACGCGGCCGAAAGGGTGACCTTCCACAAAAAATAGCCCATCAAAAATGGCCTATTTGCCCCAAATCGCCCGGCTCATCGAAAATAGCCAGCGAAAAAACTGGTTATCTCAACGCGGAAGCCCCAAATTCGACCTTTTCAAAGAAATAACCAGTGATTTCACTGGTTATTTCTTTGCTATAGGCTCTTTTTTGCGATATAGCCAACAAAACACGGCTTATTCTGCGGAAGTTATTTCCTTTGCATCCTGCCATCGCGTTATATGACATTTTGATTACAAGCCAAAATCGGTCCCAAACCGGAGAACCTTTTTGGCTTTTTTGGCGTACATACACATAGGTGCGCGCCTAGGCGCGGACAAGTCCGATAGCGGCAATCGGCGATGTACAAAATTGACAAACAATTTCATCATTTTTGCTCGTATACGCCCGTTTTTTATTCCTGTAAAATGGGAGTACGAACTTCTCTTCCAGCATTTTTCAACCTTTGCAGGTTTTTATCCGCTTCGTGTTCACCGCGTTTTTGCTTGTTCGATCCATCGCCGACCCAGGCAGGTCCACACAGCCGCATCCATCGCAACAAACCAGCAAATTATGCCGCAAGCCCGATCTGTGCCGCCGATTCACGATTGTTTAGGGAGGATGAGCCATATGGAGGCCGTCGTACAAGAGCAACAAGAATTGTTGAAGCAACTGAAGGCGAATTTGGAAGGCTGCATTCTCGGCAAGAGCAACGAAATTGTCCTGCTGCTGACCGCACTGCTCGCGGGCGGGCACGTGCTGCTCGAGGACGTACCGGGTACAGGCAAAACCGTGTTGATTAAAGCGCTTGCCAAATCGATTCGCGGCCAGTTTCGCCGCATCCAGTGCAACCCCGATTTGCTCCCGACCGATATTACCGGCGTGGCCATCTACCATCCGAAGAAGGAAGAGTTCCTGTTCCGGCCGGGCCCGGTCATGACGAATATACTGCTCACCGACGAAATCAACCGCGCGACGACGAAGACGCAATCCGCGCTGCTGGAGGCGATGGAAGAGCGCCATGTGACGGTGGACGGCGAAATTTACGAACTGCCGATCCCATTCATGCTGCTCGCCACGCAGAACCCGATTGATTTCGAAGGCACTTACGTGCTTCCCGAAGCGCAGCTGGACCGATTCATGATGAAATTCAGCCTCGGTTATCCGGACGAAGAAACGGAGAATCGCATGGTCGCCGCCCAGGCGAAGCTGCATCCGATCGAGCAGATCAAGGCGGTTGCCTCCGTCGAGGAAATTTCGGCGCTGCAGGAGAAGGCTCGCGAGGTGCATATGGACGACGCCGTCGGCCAATACGCCGTTTCGCTGACGCGCAAGACGCGGGAGCACGCTTCCGTGTTCCTCGGCGCCAGCCCGCGGGCGACGCTTGCGCTCGTGCAGGCGGCCAAAGCGTACGCCTTGCTGAACGGGCGCGATTACGTGGTGCCGGACGACTTGAAGCATTTGGCCCCTTATGTGCTCGGGCACCGGATCATTCTGCATGCAGATGCGCGGATGGAAGGGCAAACGATCGAGTCCGTGCTGAAATCGGTGTTCGAACAGGTGAGAGTTCCGGTCCGATTGGAGAAGTGACGCCATGAGCGAATTTGCCGCACGCATAATGGAACGGTCGTCCAATGCGCATTGGCGGTTTTGGATCGTCGCCAGCTGTTTCGCCGGAAGCTTGCTGTTCCTGTTGTTCCAGGGCGGCAAACTGGCCTTTATGATGTTCATCATCATGTTCGTGCTCACCGTCTACTTGACGCTTGGCAAATGGAGCGGCATCGCCCGGACGGAAGGCAGCCGCAAAATATCCGGCCTCGCGCCCGACGCGTCAACCGAGGCCGGTACGACGCTGACGATTGCGATTTCGGCGCAAATTCCCGGCTTCTGGCCGATTCCGTATGTGCTGATCAAAGATCGGCTGCAGCGCCGGAGCGGCGGCGAGCATCTGTTCGAAGCGTCGTTCGTGCCCGACTGGAAGCGGCGCGGCATCGTCGAATACCAGACTCCGCCGCTGCGCCGCGGATTTTATTCGTTCCGTACGACAGACTGCTCCACCGAAGACGTCTTCGGCATTTTTGAACATACCGGACGCGTCGAACTGAAGCAAAATTTTATCGTTTACCCTCGCACGGTGCCGATCAAGGAATGGAAGCAGCTTCATCAGATGCTGAAGGGGCTGCATCATCATTCCACGACGACGCGCGCGCTGCGCGAAACGACGCAAATCAACGGCGTGCGCGAGTACATTTACGGAGACCGGCTGTCGCGCATCCACTGGAACGCCACCGCCAAAACCGGCACGTGGAAATCGAAGGAGTTCGAGCGCGAATCGTTGCCGAAAACGATTATCGTGCTCGACCGGGAACTCAAGCATTACAAAGACGCCGAACAGTTCGAGCTGGCGGTGTCCATCGCCGCTTCGCTGCTGCAATACGGCACGCAGCGCGAGCTGGCGGTCGGCCTGTTGTCCGTGGGCGGCGAATCGACTTATTTTGAACCGAGAAGCGGCCACTCCCATCTGAAAAGCATGCTGAAGCACTTGGTGGAAGTCGAAGCGAACGGGCAGCAAACGCTGATGAAGGCGATGACCGATCGTTCGCGGCTGTTCGCTTCGGGCTCGTTCGTTGCCGTCGTATCGCCCCAGCGCGGCGAAGCGATGCTGCAGACGCTTGCCTGGCTGGAGCACCGGCAGCTGAATCCTTGCCACATGTGGATCGGCCAGCAGGACGACGGGCGCGACAAGTGGATGCAGCAGCTGCGCGTGTCCGGCTATGTCGGCTACCCGATCGCTACATTGTCGGAGCTTCCGCACGTGTTGGGAGGGAGAGGCTGATGAACCTGTCTCCGTCCTTGTTCAAGCGAATCGTGTTGTACGACTGGCAGTATCGGCTCACATCCTTGCTGACGGCGCTGTTCCTGCTGCAGTTCGTGTTCTGGATCGAAAAGGAAGACGGCGTCTGGCTGCAGCAAACCGTTACGATGGTTGAGGTCACGCTGGTCGTGATGGCCGTCCTGCAATTCGTTCCGCTGCGCAATCGGCTGCTGCACGGCTTGCTCCAGTTCGCTGTGCTGTTCGTTTACAATGCGGTTGTCATGCATTACGACCCGATCCTGCACCGCGTCAAAACATTTGCCGCTTTCCGTCAACTGCTTTACGACAATGCGGTGCAGTTTACGCCGTTCATCTGGTTTACGCTCGGCGCCTGGCTCGTTTACCTGACAACGCTGTGGGCGGTGCAGGTCAAGTGGCGTATTTATGTCGTCGTGATCGCGTCCGTGCTCGTGCTGGCGTTTCGCGACTCGTTCAGCGTTGTGGTGTTGTGGAACCAGGCGGCGGTCGTCATTTTTTGCGGACTGAGCATGTTGGTGGTGCGCCACTTCGCCGACCTGAAGAAAAAGAATCCGACCGGCTGGGGAAGGCTCGCCGACTATCCGGCGGAAATCGCCGTGCCGATCGTGCTGCTGCTTGCCGGGACGACGCTGCTCGGCTCGCTGGCGCCGGACGTCAACAATATATTGACCGATCCGTACACGCTTTGGAAGCATCATAAAGGCGAGGCGGTGCTGCTCCCCGGCAAAGTGCGCGACGGCGGCGGCGTTAACCTGTTCGGCATCGAAGCGAATGCGACGTCCGGCTACAGCCGGGACGACGATTCGCTCGGCGGCGGCTTCGATTTCGATTCGACCGAAGTGATGACCGTCGATACGACGCATCGCAGCTACTGGCGCGGCGAGACGCGTTCGTTCTACAACGGAACGGGCTGGGAGCTCAGCGACGTCGACAAGCAGAATCCGATCACGCCCGTCCAGCAGGACAAAGAGCTGGCCGGCGACGTATTGATGCGGGAATCGCAGTTGAAAACGATTGACGTTACCCAAACGGTGACGATGGTGCGCAAGGATTCTTTTCCGGTGCTGTTCGGCGCCTTCGCCATCGCCAGGGTGGAAAACGTCAACGGCGAAAAAAGCGGCTTCGATCGGCTGCAATGGTCTTCCCGCCAGGCGGAGCTGCGGTTCACGGAGACGAGAACGGCGAAATATCCGCAATCGTACACGATCGTTTCGAAAATGCCGATCGTCGACGAAGCGCAATTGCGCGATGTAACGGTACAGCCGGAGGAGCGGGCGCAGCTCGGCGCGTATTTGCAGCTGCCGAACACAACGCCGCTGCGGGTGCGCCAGCTCGCCCAGCAAATTACCCAGCAAGCCGCCACGATGTATGACAAGGCGAAGGCGATCGAACAATATTTGCAAATGAACTACACGTATACGAACAAGCCGGACGAAAGCAAGGCGAGGAGCAAAGATTTCGTCGACCGGTTCCTGTTTGAGACGAAGATGGGCTACTGCGACTACTATTCGTCAGCCATGGTCGTGCTGGCCCGCGCGGTGGGCATTCCGGCAAGGTGGGTCAAAGGTTATGCGCCGGGTGTGGCGCCCGTCGAGGAGGATCTCGCCCGTTCGGGGGTGCCGATCGATGAAATCAACCCGGACGGCGCAGGCGTGTATTCGGTGCGCAACTCCGATGCCCATTCCTGGGTAGAGGTGTTCTACCCCGGATACGGCTGGATCCCGTTCGAGCCGACATCCGGCTTCGCGATGCCGTCGGCGCAGGAAGTCGTGACGCCCGAGCCGATCGTCGAATCGACGGTCGATCCGGTGGAAACCACGCCGGTTGCCGAAGCGTCGACGCCGATCGTTACGGCCGGACGCGTCGGCTGGGGAGTTGCAGCCGTTGCCGTCGTCGTTGCTGCCGTGCTGCTGTTCCTGTATCGCCGCCCGCTGCGCAGATGGTACAACATCCGCTTCGGCAAGGACGAAGGAAGCAACCTTAACGCGCGGGTCGTGGCGGATTACAACCGGTTGGTCAAATACACCCGGCGCAAAGGGTACGCCGTGCTGGAGCACGAAACGGCGCGCGAAACGGTCGGCCGCTGGAAACGCAAGGACGCGTGGCTCGCCAAAGACATCGAGCTGCTGCTGGCCCTGTTCGAGAAGGCGAAGTACAGCAATCGCGCCGTGACGCCCGAGGAGGCGACGCGGGCTGCGACCATCGTGCGCAAGCTGCGCGAAGAGTTATAAGAAAGTGATGCCGAAGCCGGAGGCCGCAACCTCCGGCTTGTCTTTGCAACGAATTGCCGGGATGTGGTATAGTTTTCTACAAATAATGGCGGTACGATTTCCGTTCGCATCGTTCTGAGGAGAAACTCGAATGCTGGCCAAACTGTTTCCGCGCGAGCAGGCGGACACCGTATACGACATCGATTTGGACCGTTTATGGAATGCCGGCATTCGCGGCATTATCACCGATCTCGACAACACGCTCGTCGGGGCCGGCGTGGCGCTGGCGACGCCGGAGCTGCACGACTGGCTGGCGCGTGTGTCGCAACAAGGGTTCAAGCTCGTCATCGTGTCGAACAATCATCACGCGAGGGTGAGCTCCTTCGCCGAACCGTTGAAGCTGCCGTTCATCTGGCGCGCCAAGAAGCCGACGATGGCCGCGTTCAAACGGGCGCTGGCGATGATGGAGCTTGGCCCGCAGCAGGCGGCGATGGTGGGCGATCAACTGCTCACCGACGTGTTCGGCGGCAACCGGATCGGGTTGTACACGATTCTGGTGAAGCCGATCGCAATCGACGAGGAAGGCTTCTTTACCCGCATCAATCGCCGCATCGAGAAGAAGGTGCGCCGCATGGCGAACAAGCGGTAAACCGCTTGAATTGAGGAGGAACGGCATGACGCAAGGGCAACAAACGGGCGCCGCCGCATGCGAAGGCTGCGGCGTTCGGCTGCAGACAACGGACATCGCCGCGCTTGGCTATGTGCCGGAACAGGCGCTGGCGCGCAGTCCGGTCATTTGCCAGCGCTGTTTTCGCATCAAGCATTATAATGAAGTGTCGACGACGGCCTTGCAGCAGGACGACTTTCTGCGTATTCTCGGCCACATCGGCAACACGCGAAGTCTGGTCGTGCACATTGTCGACCTGTTCGATTTTGAAGGCAGCCTGATCAGCGGGCTGCAGCGGTTCGTCGGCGCCAACAAGGTGGTGCTGGCGGTGAACAAGATCGATCTGCTGCCGAAGGTGACGAACGCCAACAGGATCGTCGGCTGGGTGCAGCGGCAGCTCAAGGAAGAAGGGCTGAAGGTCGCCGACATCGTGCTGGTCAGCGCGCGCAAGCATACCGGATTCGATCGGCTGCTGGAAGCGATCGGCCGCCACCGCGCCGGGGGCGACGTGTATGTCGTCGGCGCCACGAACGCCGGCAAGTCGACGCTGATCAACCGGCTTATCCGCGACCACAGCGATCTCGAAGCGGAGCTTACCGTTTCCGCGTACCCGGGCACCACGCTCGATCTGGTGCGCATTCCGCTTGACGACGGGCAGGCGATCATCGACACGCCGGGCATCGTCTACAAGCACCGGCTGAGCGAGCTTGTGTCGCGCCAGGATATTCATACGATCATGCCGGACAAGCCGATCAAACCGATGGTTTTCCAGTTGAACGAAGGGCAGACGCTGTTTTTCGGCGGGCTGGCGCGGTTCGATTTTGTCAAAGGGGAGCGGCAGTCGTTTACCTGCTTCGTTTCGAATGCGCTGCACATTCACCGCACGAAGCGGGAGCGGGCGGACGAGCTGTACGCGAATCATCTCGGCGAGCTGCTGCAGCCGCCGGGCAAGGAAGAGGCGGCCGAACTGCCGCCGTTCGTGCGCCACGCGCTGCGGGTCAAGCCGGGCAGCAAGGTGGATGTGCTCGTCTCTGGCATCGGCTGGATCAAGGTGAACGGGGAGACGGGAGCCGAACTGGACGTATACGCGCCGAAAGGCGTCAAAATCGTTCTGAGGCCCTCGCTGATTTAATGATCGTACGTACTATGGAGTGTGGGGGAACGTTCCATGAGTTATGAATCCATTCGAGCGATCGATACGGCAACCGAGCTGTATGCCGTCTTCGGCGATCCGATCGGCCATTCCAAGTCGCCGCTGATGCTGAACCGGGCGTTCGCCGCGGCGGAGCGCAACGCCGCTTACGTCGCCTTTCACGTCAAACCGGAAGGGCTCGGCGACGCGGTGCGCGGCGTGCGGGCGCTCGGTATCCGCGGCGTCAACGTGACGATTCCGCACAAGCTGGAAGTGATGCCGTTTCTCGACGAAATCGACGAAGACGCGCGGGCGATCGGCGCGGTCAATACGATCGCCAATCGGGACGGCAAGCTGGTCGGCTACAATACGGACGGCATCGGTTACGTTCGTTCCTTGAAGGAAGAAACCGGCGTCGCGCTGCGCGGCAAGCGGGTGCTGCTGCTTGGCGCCGGCGGAGCGGCCCGGGCGATTGCGTACGCGCTGGCCAAAGAAGGGGTGGCGACGATCTGGTTCGCCAACCGGACGCGGGAGAAGGCGCGGGCGCTGGCGGCGTCGATTCAGGCGTATACGCATACGAACGTCATCGGCTTCGACGCGCTTGACCATGTGGTTGGCCAAGTCGATTTGGTCGTCAACAACACGCCGGTCGGCATGTATCCGAACGTCGACGAAACGCCGATCAATCCGGAGCTGCTGCACGGCGAGTTGCTCGTCAGCGATCTGATTTACAACCCGCGCGTGACGAAGCTGCTTGCCGAAGCGCAAGCAAGGGGAGCGCGCATTCATAGCGGGCTCGGCATGTTTATTTATCAAGGCGCCTATGCGTACGAATATTGGACGGGGCAGCCGGCTCCCGTGACGGCGATGCGCGATGCCGTCGAACGGGTGCTGTAGCGGCTTTGGCGGAATCGAGGACTTGTTCATGCTAACAGGCAAACAGAAACGGTATTTGCGCTCGCAGGCGCATCATTTGACCCCGATCTTTCAAGTCGGCAAAGGCGGCGTCAACGAGCATTTGATCCGGCACATCGTGGAGGCGCTCGAAACGCGCGAGCTGATTAAAGTGAGCGTGCTGAACAACTGCACGGACGATCGCGAAGACGTCGCCGTCCGCCTGGCGGAAGGGGCGGAAGCCGAACTCGTGCAAGTCATCGGCAAAATCATCGTGCTCTACAAGGAATCGAAGGAGCACAAAACGATCGAGCTGCCGTAAGCTCGGGCCAGGCAGTCGCCGGCAAGCGGCCTGCCTGGAAGGGACCCCGGCTGGCTCGGATAGGGGAATTACGGATGAACATCGGCATCATGGGCGGCACTTTCGATCCCGTGCACACGGGTCATCTGTTGGCGGCGTTGTGCGCGCTCGAACAGGCGGGGCTGGACGAAGTATGGTTCATGCCGGCGAGCGCCCCGCCGCACAAAAAAAATGCTCCGCTCGCGTCCGCCGAGCAGCGGTTTGTGATGGCGGAGCTGGCGGTGGAAGGCAATCCGCAGTTTCGCGCGACGGACATTGAGCTCCGGAAAGGCGGCACCTCGTATACGGCGGAAACGGTCGATCTGCTGCGGGAGCTGCATCCGGAGCACCGGTTCCAATACATCATCGGCGCCGATATGGTCATGTATTTGCCCAAGTGGCACCGCATCGACGACTTGACAGCGGCGATCGGTTTTATCGGCTTGCATCGTCCCGGCTACGAGATTCGCCTGGGCGAGCTGCCGGAACGCATCCGGCGCAGCGTGCGGCTGGCGGTGATGCCGCAGATCGATATTTCGTCGACGGCAATCCGTGCTAAACGCGCCAGCGGCGGTTCGATTCGTTATCTGGTGCCGGAGCGGGTGCGCGAGTATATCGAAAGGAACCGGTTGTATGAATCGTGACTGGCTGATGGAGGAAGTGAAGCGGCAGATGCCGGCCAAACGCTGGGCGCATACGCTCGGCGTCATGGAGTCGGCAGTGCAGCTGGCCCGCCGCTTCGGCGGCGACGAAACGAAAGCCGATCTTGCCGCTCTGCTGCACGACTATTGCAAGTTTTGGCCGATCGATCGCCAGGAGCGGCTCATTGCCGACAACGGGCTGGCCGGCGACTTGCTCGAATACGACAAGGCGCTGCTGCACGCGCCTGCCGCGGCGTGGATCGCCCGCGAGCATTACGGCATCACGGACGAGGAAGTGCTCGACGCGATCCGCTACCACACGTCGGGCCGGGCCGGCATGACGAAGCTCGACAAGATTGTTTGCCTGGCCGATTACATCGAGCCGGGCCGCGACTTCCCGGGCGTGCATACGATTCGCGAATTAGCCGACAATAGTCTGGAAAAAGCGCTTATCGCCGGCTTCGATTCAACGCTGACCTATTTGATCGCCAAGCAGCAAATCATTTACCCGCTCACCGTCATCGCGCGCAACTCGCTGGTGCGGGAGCTAGGGCGTGTTTGGAAACTCCGAGGGTAGTAGATTGGGCCGAATTTTCGTTCCATGCAAGGAAGTTTTGCGCAGGCTTACCGGGGGTAAGTCAAGCAAAAGTGACGCAGCAGGGGGCGAAAAGGCGGTGCAAGATGCACCTGAGCGGGTTTCCAAACACGCCCAAAACAAAAACAGAAATGACCTGAAGGAGGACGATTCGTTGGTTTTGTCACCCGAACAATTGATGAACCTCGTCGTCGATGCGGCGGAAGATAAAAAAGGCATGAACGTGGTAACGCTTGACTTGCAGAATATTTCGCTGATTGCCGATTATTTCGTCATCGTGCACGGCAATTCGGAAACGCAGGTGCAGGCGATCGCCACGGAAATCCGCAAGAAGGCGGGCGAGCACGGCGTGCACGTGCGCGGCCTGGAAGGCATGGATACGGCGCGCTGGGTGCTGATCGACCTTGGCGACGTGGTCGCCCATGTGTTCCATCGCGACGAGCGCGACTATTACAATTTGGAGCGGCTGTGGTCCGACGCCAAGGTGGTTGAACGCGTATGAAGCTGGTGGCCGGCACGTACCGGACGCTTGAGGTGGCGCGCGAAGTGCCGCCTTACGGCTATTTCCTGACCGACCGGGGGCAGACGGAGGAAGTGCTGCTGCACTACAGCGAAAAGAAAGGGGACGTCGCTCCCGGCCAACGGGTCGACGTTTTCCTGTTCTACGATACGCAGGACCGGCTGGCGGCGACGATGAAGGAGCCGCATCTCGCGCTCGGCGAAACGGCGCTGCTCGAAGTCGTGGACCGGCACGCCCGCTTCGGCCTGTTCCTCGACATGGGGCTAGGCCGCAATCTGCTGCTTCCGTTCGCCGAACAGCCGGAGATGAAGGAACTGCGGCCGCAGGTGGGCGATCGTGTGTTCGTTTATATGGACCACGACCGCCAGGGACGGCTGATTGCCCGGCTGGCCGGCGAAGAGCAACTGGTTCCGCTTGCGGTGCGGGCGCCGGAATCGTGGAAGGGCGCCGAATGGCGCGAGGCGCGCGTGTACAAGCCGCTGCAGGAAGGCACCTTCGTCGTCATCGACGGCGGTGTGCTTGGCTTTGGCGTCCTCGGCTTCATTCACACGACGGAACGGACGCGGCTGCTGCGGGTCGGCGAAACGGTCCGCGTGCGCGTCGCTTTCGTGCGTCCCGACGGACGAGTGAACGCGTCGACGCGGCCGCCGAAGGAAGTCGGCCGGGACGAAGACGCGGAGCGCATCCTCGCGTTCCTGCGCGAGCGGCCGAACGGTGCGATGCCGTATTCCGACGCGACGGCGGCAGACGTCATCATGCAGAAGTTCGGCATCAGCAAAGCGGCGTTTAAGCGGGCGCTCGGCAAGCTGATGAAACAAGGCGAGGTCGAGCAGCGGGAGAACTGGACGCACCTGGCCACCAAGCGGGAAGAGAGCAGCGAGTGAGCAAAAATGGAAAGGACCGAAGGCGATTTGCCTTCGGTCCTTTTGCGTCGTGGCGGGCCGGGCCGGGTAACGAAAATAGCCCATGAAAAATGGCTTATTGGCCCGATTTCGCCCACCTCGTCGAAAATAGCCAGTGAAAACACTGGCTATCTCACCTCTGGAGCCTCAAAATCGAGCTTTTTAAAGAAATAGCCAGTGATTTCACTGGCTATTTCGGTTAGGCGGCTCGTTTTTGGCGGAATAGGCAATGAAACATGGCCTATTTTGCAAGAGGCTTCGTCGGAGCGAAACAAAAGCGAGTTTGTTGGTTGGCGGGAGAGAGAATGCCGCGTTTGGCGATGGTTTGAGCAGGGGCATGTCGGCGAGCGTGCATAGATTCGGTAGCGGTTCGCGTCTGCCGGTTATCCCGTCGGCTCAGGCTGGTGCGGCAGCGAGTGTATGGGGAGAGGAGGGAGCGAGGTATCGGCGGTGGTCGACGGAAGGATGCGTCTGCCGATTATCCCGTTGGCTCAGGCTGGTGCGGCAGCGAGTGTATGGGGAGAGAAGGGAGCGAGGCGAAGGATGCGTCTGCCGATTATCCCGTTGGCTCAAGTTGACGTTTGGATATATCAAGTTTGAAGGGGATACCCGAATGGTGTCACTGCACCGTAGGGGTACTTTTCTTAAATGGGATACAAGTTGTTGATGCTTGCGATTGAGTCAAGGGGATAACGGGCAGAAAGGAAGTTACGGAGAGGACAACCCCGTTCCAGTCTGAGCGAAGGGGATAGTGTGCAGAAGGGGGCTCGAGAAGATATGCCGATCAGGTCTGAGTCAAAGGGATAACGAGCAGAAGAAGCAGGCGCATAAGGGGCAGGTGCATAGGGGAACGAGGGTGATGCGGGCCTGACAGCATTCGGGCGGAGAGCGGGAGCCGGTTTCGCCGGATGTGTGCCGTCATTCCCGCCGCGCGCAAGCAAAGGGAAATTGACGAATGCGCGGCGTTCCTTTATAGTTGTAGTTATATATGATACTACATAGTTACATATGTGAAACTAAACAAATATCTTCAGCAGGAACATAGGGGAGGGGAGCAACAGATGGAGCCAAGTTGTCTTTACGTCTCCGTCAGCGGAGATGACGCCAATCCGGGGACGAAGGAGAAGCCCTTCCGCAGTCTGGAGGTTGCCTTGCGGCAATTGAAAAGCCGGAGAACCGAACATGTTGGAACCTTAACGTTATTCGTCGCCGACGGCACGCATTTTTTGCAAGAGCCGCTTGTCATCACACCCGACTTGGGCGGGCAAAGCGGGGCGCCGACGATCATTTGCGCGGAGGAGCAGGCAGCCCCGGTCATCAGCGGCGGTATCCGGCTCCAGGTTGCGTGGAAGCCGTACAACGACCGTTTGTTCGTTGCGGAAATTCCCGCGGGCCTTTCGTTTACCGAGCTGTATGTGGATGGCGCACGTGCTTGCCTGGCCCGGTATCCGAACTATGCGGAAGAGGAAGTATTGGGCGGCTTCGCCGCGGATTGTTTGTCGCCCGAACGAGTCGGGCGCTGGTCCAATCCGGTCGGGGGGTTCGTTCACGGGCTTTCCCATCATCGCTGGGGAAGCGTGCATTACCGGATCACGGGAGTCGATCCGGAAGGACAATGCCTGTTGAGCGGCGGCGATCAAATCAACCGGGAAAGCAGGCTGCATGAGCAGTACCGGTTTGTGGAAAATATTTTTGAAGAGCTGGATCACCCGAACGAATGGTATCTCGATCGGGAAGCGGGTTTGCTGTATTACTATCCGCCGGCCGGGATCAACGTGCACGACGCAACCTTCATCGCCGCAAATCAGCAGCAATTGCTCGAGGTGAAAGGCTCGATGACGGATCCGGTTCGCCACGTCCACCTTTCCGGGTTGACCTTTGCCCATACCGCCCGGACGATCCTGGAGCCTTACGAGCCGCTGCTGCGCGGCGACTGGTCGATTGTGCGCAAAGCAGCCGTCCTGATGGAAGGCACGGAAGATTGCAACGTGACGAACTGCCGGTTTGAGGCGCTCGGGGGGAACGCCTATTTCCTGAATCGTTACAATCGCCGCAATCGATTTGCCGATAATCTCATCCGCCACTGCGGCGACAGCGGGGTGGCGATCGTCGGCGACCTGTCGGCTGTACGGGGGCCGGTTTCGTGGAAGAACGGCGACAGGCCGCTGGACCTGGAACCCGGTCCGGCCAATGCCGATTACCCTTCCCATAGCACGATCGAGAACAATTTGATCCACCATATCGGGGAATCGGGAAAACAAACGGCGGGTGTATTCCTTTCGATGGCGGAGCATATTGCGGTGCGGCACAATACGATTTTCCATGTCCCCCGCGCCGCCATCTGCATCAACGATGGATGCTGGGGAGGGCACCGGATCGAATACAACGACTTGTTCGACACGGTGCGCGAAACCAATGACCACGGGCCGATTAACGGGTGGGGACGGGACCGGCATTGGAACGTTGCCCCCGAGGCGCACGCGAACCCCAGGTTATTGTCGCGATTGGACCCGCACCAAAAGACCGTCATCAACAACAACCGGTTCCGCGAAATCCATTCCAGCTTCGGAATCGATCTGGACGACGGCTGCTCCCATTACACGGTGACGCGCAATTTGTGCATCGGCACGGGGATCAAGCTCCGCGAAGGGTACGAACGCAACGTAACCAACAACATTCTGTTCGGACGCCCGTTCCGCAAAGGGGTATGCTACGCGGACAACGGAGATGTGATCGCGCGCAACATTGTCGTTCGCCTGCATGAGTCGGACGTATGGAACAGTGCTATGGGCTCGCCCGGCGAAGCGGCTCGAATCGACGAACAACTGTATTACGTCTACGACGGTTCCGAGCCCGTTTTTTGCTTTCGTTCTCCGCGGGAAGCCGGTATCAAGCCGACGATGACCTGGACGGAATGGCAAGCTAGGGGCCATGACCTTCATTCGCTTGTGGAAGATCCCCGATTTATCGACCCGGAACAGCTTGATTTTAGGCTGCATGACGATTCGCCGGCGTTTTGCTTGGGATTTGAGCCGTTCAAGACAGAGGGCTTCGGGGTGTTCGACGCAGCGCAATATCCCGATCTGCAAGCGGCGTTGGCCTCGTTTTTGCCGGCGTTGGCCAGAACCTTGTTTACCAGGCAGCAAGCTGCCAATTCCTTGTACACCTTCGTCGTGCGCACGAACGAATCGCTGGATTGGCGCGGCGTCACGTTGAAAAATGTGCTTGGCGAAGACGAGGTCACCTTCACCGGGCTTGCCAAAGAAACAGGCATTATGGTTACGGCGCTCCAGCCCGCCTGCCCGTCTTTCTGTTCGGACTTGCAAATGGGAGACGTCATCCTGGGCGTGAACGGAAAACCGATCGACACGGTAAAAGAGTTCAAGGCAGCAACGGAAAAAACGGGCCCATTGAGCTTCGACGTGCTGCGCAACCAGAAGCAAGTGAAGCTGATGCCAGACCCGATTATATAGCGATAGCAATCGCACGAAGGAGCATGGAGATGTCATCCGCACCGGGATTGGAAAGTGGATTGAAAATATTGGAATTGGTGATCAAATCGAACGGAGCGGACGGAATCAGCTTCAGCCAAATGAAGCAGGAGCTGGATTTGAACGCAGCGAGTTTGACCCGCTATTTGCGGGTGCTGTTGGAATCGCAATTTTTAGGCAAAGCCGATAATCAATTGTATGTTCCCGGCGCCAAGCTGCTGAGGTTGTCGAATTCCGTCAAGGAATTTGGCGAAATCGGCGCCATTTCCGCTGTCATCCTGGAGCAGATCAGCAGAAGCACCGGCTTTACTGCGCTGTGGATCGACTATTGGCACGGCCGGCTGCGCTGCCGCGACAAACATATCGCCCCCGAGGGAGTTGTAATGCAACAAGTCGGAGCGGTTCGGACGGATTATATTCTCCATCCCTGGGGCTATTTGTGGCTTGCCGAGCAGCCGGATCAGGACAGAAAGTTTCTGATCGAACATGCCGCTTTAGGCAACTTCGGAGGAGATATGCCCACGGAGGAAAAGATGGAGCAGTTCATGGCCGATGCAGCGCGGCAAGGCTGGGTGGACGATCGCGGCTCCATATACCGCGGCAATCGCCGAATTGCCGCCGGCGTCCGCTTCGAGGGCCGACTCGTTTGCGCCATTGCGGTCGGCATGCCCGATGCAAGGTGGGATGAAGCCGTTGTGCAGCATGTTGTCCAAGTGTTGAAGGAAAAAGCCGCGCAAGTGGAAGCCCATCTCTCGCAAAAAAATCCCATGTAAGTCCATCGTTTACGAGGAGGAACCGCCATGTCCAAACAAAAACCGAATCTGATCTACATTCTTGCCGACGATATGGGATATGGGGACATTTCGTATCTCAACGAACAGTCGAAGCTGTTCACCCCGAATCTGGACCGAATGGCGAGGCAAGGGGCGGCGTTTACGGACGGACACTCCTCGTCCGCCGTCTGCACTCCTTCGCGCTACAGTATTTTGACCGGGCGATACAACTGGCGATCCGCTTTGAAACAGGGCGTTCTGAACGGGTATTCCAAGCCGCTCATTGAGAATGGACGCATGACCGTTGCTTCCTTGCTGCAAGCGGAAGGATATCGCACCGCATGCATCGGCAAATGGCACCTCGGTTTGGAGTGGCAAACCGGAAGCGACGATCCGACAGATGTCGATTTCGCCAAACCGATTCTCGACGGGCCGCTGCAGCACGGCTTTGATTACTATTACGGGATCTCCGCATCCTTGGATATGCCGCCTTATGTGTATATCGAGAATTCCCGGGTGACCGCGCAACCGGATCGGGAAACCGTAAGCACAAGAGAGGAAAAACCGATGGGGTGGTGGCGCAAAGGGCCGACAGGCGCCGATTTTCGCCATGACGAGGTGTTGTCCAACCTGACGGCGAAAACGCTGGAAAAAATTGACGAATACGCCGATCGATCTTTTTTCCTTTATTTCCCTATTACGGCGCCACATACGCCCATCTTGCCAAGCGAGCCATTTGCCGGCAAGTCGGGTACGAACCTGTACGGCGATTTTGTGCTCATGGTGGACGATTTGGTCGGTCAAATCATGCGCAAGCTGGAGGACAAGGGCATTGCGGAGCAAACCATTCTTATTTTCACCAGCGACAACGGTTGTTCGAATCAGGCGAATTTCCCGGAGCTCGCATCGTTCGGCCATAATCCCAGTTATGTGTTCCGCGGGCACAAGGCGGATATTTACGAAGGCGGCCACCGCATCCCGCTTCTCGTCCAGTGGCCGGAGCGGATCAAGGCGGGCACGATCGTGGATGAACCGGTTTGTTTGACCGATCTTCTGGCGACGGTAGCCGATCTGTTGGATGTACCGCTGCCGGAAGACGCGGGGGAGGACAGCGTAAGCAATCTTGGCGTTTGGCTTGGCCAGTTTGCCAGCCCGTTGCGGGAGGCTACGGTGCATCATTCGATCAACGGTTCCTTTTCCATCCGGCAAGGGCAATGGAAGCTGGAGCTTTGTCCGGGCTCGGGGGGCTGGAGTTATCCGAAGCCGGGCGAAGAGCCGGAAGGTTCGCTTCCGATCCAACTATACGATTTGTCGGCCGATATCGGCGAAAGGGAAAACGTAGCCTTGGCCCATCCGCAAATCGTCAAGCAGCTGGAGCAGTTATTGGAGCAGTATGTGCAGAGCGGAAGAAGCACCCCACGCGTCCGTTCTTGATGGGGGGAATGGTTTCATGTTCAAGAGCGTCATAAGCCTCAAAGACAAATACGCTCCCCGAAGCTACTTTTTTAAATTGTTCGGTTTAATGAGCTTCATGCTCCTGCTCCTGATCGTTTTGATGGCGTACATCGTATTCGGGAAGTTCAGGGATTATTCGGAACAATCGCTGCAGGCGGGCAATGAAAACATTATCCAGCAAATGAGCTACAACATCCAATACACCAGCACGTATATCAATCAATTGTTGTTGCATCTGTACAGCCGGCAGGAAACGACCCGGTTGTTGTATGCGATCAAAAACGACAATTTGCTTATGGTTTCAAGCATGCTGGACCTGGATGAAACGCTGGTAAGCGTTCCGTTTATCGATTCGCTCTATATTTACAACGGGGAGCTCAAACGGTTTTATGTCGTGGGGGCTTCCCGGTATACGCGGGAGCAAGCCGATTTCGGCGACCGGGAAGTGGTGAACTGGATCGAGCACCCCGACAACGTGCCCTTGTCCAAACCGGTGTATCGCCAAATCGGACAAGCCGGGAATGGCGCGACGAAAGAAGTATTTACCTACGTGTTGTACGACAACGATATTTACCCCCGAGTGATTGTGATTAATGTCAAAGCGGACTGGATTATGAACAATATTCAAACGATGAGCCGCAATCAGTTCGGGCCGAACAGCGTGGTGTATATCCAGGATTCTACCGGGCAGATCGTGGATGCGAGCCAGTCGAAGGATCGTTTGTTTGCCGTTCCGCTGGAGAACACCTGTGTCCAAACGATTGCCAATCCGAACGCAAGTCCGGAGGGGCGTTATTCCTGCACGGCGAACGGCACGGATTATATCGCTTCCTATCAATCCATACCGTCGATGCAGTGGCGGTTATTGGTGCTGTCCACCAACCAGTTCATGAACAACAAAATCCATGAATGGCGGACGGGAATTTTCGTCATTTCCGGCTCGCTCATCGCGATTGGGTTGTTGTTGACGTTGCTCACGGCCAAATGGCTGCATTTTCCGATTCGCCGGTTGGAAAGAAACGTATCGGCACTGTTTGACGGGAAATTGGGCACGGTCAAATACCGCAATGAGTTTACCTATGTCAATCAAACGTTGAAAACGATGAAAGAAGATTTACTGCTGCTGCAATCGTTTAAAAGCAACCATCTGCTGACCCTGAAACATGATTTATTGAAAAAACTGCTGTTTCAACCTGCCAACGACGCCCGGCAGCTGGAGCATATTTTGAAACAACTGAATATCGATCTGCCCGCTAAAGGTCAATTCGTCGTCGTTTTATTCAAAGTCGACCAATGGATCGAAATCAAAAACAAGATGATGATCGAGCAATGGGAATCGATCCAGACGGACATCGCATCCGGCATAACGGAAAGCCTCTCGACAGCTTACTGCTGCGAGGTCATCCACTGGGAGGACCAATGGGTGGCCGTGCTGGAAACGACGCAGCATCCATCCGCAAAAACGGCCGCCATCTCCTTGTCGCAATCATTGGCGCACCTTCAGAAACAGTTGAATCGCCAGCTGGACGGTTCGGTTTCGCTCTTTATCAGTCCGAAGGGAGACGGGCTCGTCTCCATTGGGGAGCTGTATAAGGAAGTAGCTTACTTGTCGCAATATCGGCTGCATTTTGGCAGCGGCTGCATGCTGACCGAAGATCATATATACGGCATCGTCGAAGACAATATGCCGTTCCCTGCGCTGCTGGTCAAACAATTGAAGGATAAACTCGTCCATGGCGAGCAAGAGGCCATAGCGCAGGTGTTAAGCGAAATTTTCGCTTATTTTGCCGCGTATTCCATTCCAAACGTCAAATTTGGCGTTTTTTATTTGCTCCATCAGGTGTATGAAACGATCAGCATCCTGGAATCGAATTCGAACATCACGTTTAACTTCGATTTGATTCGAATCAACCAGCGATTGAACGACAGCGAAACATTGGAGGAGATTTCGCAGGTTTTCGAACGGGTGTTGACCCGGGTCATCGCGAGAATGCAGGAGCGCAAGGACGAGAAATCCAGTCAATGGGCCGATCAGATCAAATCATATATCGACGAGCATCTGACCGATTTTAACCTTTCGCCCAGCCATATCGCTTCCCGGCTGAACATGTCGACCGACTATGTCCGGAAGCAGTTCAAGAAAGAAACGGCCATTTCCATAGCGGGCTATATCAACCAGCAGCGTGTCAACGTGTTGGCCGAGCGGCTCTTGACCAGCGAAGAAACCATCGACACGCTGCTGGGTGAAATGGGCTGGGACAACAAAAACTATTTTTATAAGCTGTTCAAGGATCAATTCGGCGTTACGCCGACGGAATATCGCACGACCCGCATCGATGCAGCGAAAAAATCCCCCTGATCCTCGGTGCAGTCCCGTTTTTTGCAGCGCCGTATCCGCATTTTATAGTTTCTTTTCCTCCTTTCGGATGAAATAATACAGCCATGAAAGCGCTACAAATTACGAGGCTGGAGTGTATGGGATGAAGACAATGACAACGATGACCGCGTCGATCCGAACGAAAAGCAGTTGGTGGAGGCGATCCTCCCGAAGCATCCAGCTGTTCATCCTGGCGTTGCCCGTCTTGCTGTACCTGCTGATTTTTGCCTACTTGCCCATGGGCGGCGTGATCGTGGCGTTCAAGGATTATCGCTACGACAAGGGGATTTTCGGCAGCGATTGGATAGGGTTTTCCAATTTCAAATTTTTCTTCAAATCCCAGGACGCTTTTATGGTGACGTTCAATACCATTTCCTACAATCTCGCCTTTATCGTCCTGGGGACAATCGTCAGCGTATTTGTCGCTTTGCTGCTCAACGAAGTGCGCAACAAAACCGCAATGAAATTTTATCAAACCGCGATGTTTTTCCCCCATTTCCTGTCATGGGTTGTCGTGGCCTTCATCACGTTTGCGTTTCTGAGCACGACGAACGGCTTGTTGAATCAGTTGATCGCGGCGTTCGGATCGGACAAAATCCAGTGGTATTTCAAGCCCGGTTTATGGCCGTATATCATTGTGCTGGTCGGGATCTGGAAGTCAATGGGGGTCAGCGTGCTGATCAATTATGCGGTATTGGTTGGCGTGGACCACTCCTATTATGAAGCCGCCCAATTGGACGGCGCAAGCAAATGGCAAATGGCGAGGTTCGTTTCGCTTCCGTTCCTGATTCCGATCAACTTGATCCTGTTCATTATGGCGGTAGGGCATATTTTCCATTCGGACTTCGGGCTGTTCTATCAAGTGCCGCAAAATTCGCCCATTCTTTATAATACGACGAGCGTCATCGATACCTATGTCTTCCGGGCGCTGATGCAAACGAGCGATATCGGCATGGGAGCGGCCGTAGGGTTGTTTCAGGCTGTTGTCGGGTTTGTGATTGTAATCTGCGCGAATGCCATTGTGAAAAAGATTCGTTCGGACAGTTCCTTGTTCTGACTATAGTCGCGGAGGATGGTTATGAACAGAAGATTCGATGCAACCCGCTTCGTCATTCACGCCTTTTTTGTTGCGCTTAGTTTGTTGTTTACGGTCCCGATTTTGACGGTAGTTTCCATTTCACTGTCCGAAGAGTCCGACATCGTCCATTTCGGCTATCCGATCATTCCCCGGAATCTGGACTTTTCGGCCTACCGATACATTTTCGCCAACCCGCAGCAAATTTTCGATTCGTACCTGGTGACGATTTTGCTTGCGGCCATCGGACCTGCGGTAAGCGTAATGATGATGCTGATGATTGCCTACACCCTTTCCCGCAAAATATTTCGTTTTCGTTCTGCCGTTGCCTTTTTCCTTTTTTTCACGATGCTTTTTAATGGCGGCCTGATTCCCCGTTATATTCTCGTGACCCAATATCTGCACCTGGGCAACACGCTGGGCATTTTGTTTTTGAACGGTTTGGTGACGGTCTGGTACATCTTCATTCTCCGCACGTTCATCCAGCAAATTCCCGAGGAAATGCTGGAATCGGCGGTTATGGACGGCGCGAGCGAATTTCGCATTTTCGGCCATCTGATCGTACCGCTGAGCAAGCCGGCCATTGCCACGATTGGCTTGTTTGTCCTGCTGCATTACTGGAACGACTGGATGACGCCGCTCATCTACATTTCCAATCCGAAGCTTTATCCGCTGCAGTATTTGCTGCAACGGGTGCTGCAAAATTTGCAGGAAATTTTGGAAAATATGAACCATATCCCTTCGGATATGACTGACGCGTCGAATATTCCGAGCGAATCGGTGCGAATGGCGCTGGCGATTATGGCGTCGGGTCCGATGCTGTTCATTATGCCGTTTTTCCAAAAATATTTTGTGCGCGGCTTAACCGTTGGTTCGGTCAAAGGCTGATCCGGACGGGACGACGTTCCCGCCCGGTATCGCTTGACATATCGATTTCACACGAAAATTGGGAGGGGTTTCCGATGGCAAGGAAAGCAGGCAAACGGATGGGGATGGCAGGCGCGCTGATCGTTGCCTTACCGCTGGCACTGGCGGGGTGCGGGGGAGGATCTTCAAGCGACGGCAAGTCGCCGGCCGCAACGGGCGCGGCATCGACGGCGCCAACAACGGCACCTTCGGCAACGGCGTCGGCTCAGCCGCTCAAGCCGGTCAAATTGACCTGGTATTATTTGGGCGACAATACGGGGGATTATCAGCAGGTTTACGATGCGGCGAACAAAATCATCCAGGCGAAGATCAATGCGACGGTCGATTTCCAGCCGATGTCCAATGCCGATTTTAAAGCCAAGATGCCGTTGAAGGTTGCTGCCGGAGAGAAGTTCGATCTGACGTATACGGCCGACTACATCTTCACGTACCGCGATAACGTCGCCAAAGGCGCGCTCCTTCCGTTGGACGACTTGATTGCCAAATATGCCCCGCAAACGAAAAAGCTGATCTCGGACAACATCTGGGCAGCGGCCAAAGTGAACGGGAAAATTTATGCGGTGCCCAATTCCCAGGTGCAGAGCAGACAGAAGGCGCTGCTGTTCAACAAGGCGCTCGTGGATAAGTACAATTTGAAAGACAAAATTTTTGCAGTGAAAAAAATGGCCGATTTGACGCCGATTCTCGACGTGATCAAAAAAAATGAGCCGGGCATTTATCCGACCTTTATTTCGCCCGGTTATGCAGGCTACGATGTCCCTTCCAAAGAGCAATACAACGAGCAGATCGTGTTAAGGGTGCCGGTCGGGGTGAACTACGATCTGAAAGTGGTCGATATGACGCAAGGGCAATTCAAGGAGCTTGCGCTGGCCGACTACAAATTGGCAAGAGAATGGCAGAAAGCCGGCTATTTCCACCCCGATGCCGCCTTGGCCAAAGATTTGAGCGCCGAACAGAAGGCTGGCAAGTTTTTTGTGCATGCGGATAATTACAAGCCGGGCGTAGAAGCGGATACGAAAAACAAATGGGGCTTCGACACCTATGCCGTCCCGATGTCATTCCCGGTGCTTTCCACCGGTTCCATCAACGCTGCGTTAACCGCCGTCAGCCGGACGTCGGAAAATCCGGAACGGGCGATGATGCTGATCGAGCTGATGAATACGGACAAAGAGCTGCTTAACTTGCTCACGTTCGGGCTCGAAGGCGTCGATTACAAAAAAACCGGCGACAACAGCATCGAAGTCATCGCCAAACCGGCTTATTCCGGCAAAGCATGGGCGATCGGCAACCAATTCCTCGCTTATCTGCTTCCCGGGCAGGCCGCCGACGTGTGGGAGCAAACCAAAAAATTGAATGCTTCCGCGGTCCCGGCGCCGACGATCGGCTTCGCCTTCGACAATACGAAGGTGAAAACGGAAATCGCCAACATGACTACCGTGCTTGACAAGTACGACAAAATATTCAATTTTGGCATGGCGGACGACTATGCGGCTACGTTCGAACAGGAAATCAAAGATTTGAACGCTGCCGGCATGCAAAATTATATCAAGGAATTGCAAAGTCAAATCGACGCCTGGAAAGCGACCAAATAAGTTGCCGCAGACGGTGGGGCCCGGGGCTCCGCCGTCTCGGGCACTTCATTCCTCGAAAGGAAGTGATTTGATGAAAGACGGGCTCGTCAAGTGTACCCGCTTGCTGCTTGCTTTTTGTCTGATTTGGGGAAACGCGGTATGGAATACCGGGATTCGGCAAGTTGATGCCGCAACGACAAATTACTACGTCGATCCGGTTAACGGGAACGATGCCAATAGCGGTACGTCGCCCGGAAGCGCTTTCTTGACGATTGAGGCGGCGCGGGATGCCGTTCGATTGGTCAACGGCACGATGACGGACGATATTGTCGTCTATTTGATGCCGGGCAATTATTGGATTACCAATACGATTGCGTTTGACGGCAGGGATTCCGGCTCCGGCGGGAAAACTATCATCTGGCGCAACTACGGGGAGAAGGGAAGCGCCAAGCTGATCGGCGGGCAAACGGTAACCGGCTGGACGACGGTGAGCGGCAGCGTTTACAAAGCCTCCGTGGGAACGGGGCTGAATATAAAATACATCTACGAGAACGGCGTCCGCGGCGTGCCGGCGCGCCAGCCCAACAACGGCTTTTACCGGATCGATTCCAACGATCAGCTTTACAAGCAGTTTCGCTGGAAATCGACCGATTCGTTCCCGACTATCGCCAATAAAACCGATCTCGAGGTGGAAGTGTGGCCCGGAAACCACGATTGGTCCAATCTTTATCGCGGCGTGGCCTCGATGAATTACGGCAATCGCCAGATCACCCTTTCCACGCCGATTCCGAACGGTTATTTGGGCGGGCTGGTCGCGGGATCGAGGTTTCGTTTGATGGGGGCTCTTGAGCTTCTGGATCAACCGGGGGAATTTTATTACGACAGCGCGAACGGCGACTTATACTATATGCCCAGCGACAGATCGATGGCGAATAAGGAAGTTATCGTTCCCCGTGTCGTGAGCCTGCTGGACTTTTACGGGGACAGCGGAAATTCGCTCGATCAGCTTGTCGGGTATTGGAAGTTCGAGCATATCGACGATGAGACCAACACGACCGATGACGAGTCCGTGAAACAAAATCACGCGACGGTGCACGGCGCCACCTATACGTCGGGCAAAACGGCCGAACTCGGGAACGCGCTTCGCCTGGACGGCACGGACGACTATGCGAGCGTTGCGTATGACGCTTCCCTGACCTTCGGGGCCCCGGCAACGGCGATGACGATGTCTGCGTGGATCCGAACGACGGGAACCGGCTTTCAACCGGTGCTGAGCAAGGCGCGGGACGTAAATACGGCCAATATCGATTATCGCTTCGGCCTTGACGATCACGGCAAGCTGGAGATGCATCGCTGGAATCAGAGCTCGAGCGGAGGCCGGGAAGCGGTGCTGGACAGCGACGGAGCCGCGTTGAACGACGGCGAGTGGCATCATATCGCGTTCGTCAATGAAAGCGCTTCTTCGCACAAGCTGTATGTGGACGGTCAGTTGGCCGAAAGCAGCACCGCTGCATGGCAATACAACGACACCAACAATCAGGAAGTGAACATCGGACGCTACAAGAATGCTTCCGCGTTTACGTACTATTTTGCCGGAGATATCGATGATGTGCGCATCGTTCGCTCGGCTCTGCAAGCGGGAGAAATCCAAGACCTGTACGACGGGAAAGAAATTGTGCCTCCGCCCGCCTTGCAGAATATCGTAGTCGAAGGCCTCAGCTTCGAGGCGACCAACCTGAATCATGCCGATGAGATCGGCATACGGCAAGGGCAAGTCAGCGTAACGGCGGCCAAAAACATCACGATCCGCAACAACGAGTTTGCCCGGGGCGGCGGTTCGGGCGTTTATGTTGACGCCTCTGATTCGATCACGATTGAAGGCAACGATGTGTTCGACATGGGAATGGCCGGCATTCTCGTGAGCCGCAGCGGCAAAGCGTCGACCGACAACAAAGTGACCAACAACCGCGTGAACAATACGGGGCAAGCGTTTGCGGATTGGGGCGGAAGCATCGCGCTGAAAGCTTCGGATCACATGGAAGTGTCCTACAATCAGCTTTCCACGTCCGCCCGGCACGGGGTTACGCTGCGAAGCTCGAATGACAACACGATCAAGTTCAACGAAATTTCCGATATGAATCGAAATTCCCAGGATACGGGGGCGATTTATTACGGGCAGTCCGAGGGTATCGTGGTCGACAACAACCGGGTGCACCACAGCGGGAAATTCGGGCGCGGGCAAACGGGGATTTACGTCGAGGACAATTCCAACTACAGCACACTCAGCAACAACATCGTCTACAGCATTCTCGCTTCCGAAACGAACAATCTGAATACATCGGTGATCGCCAAGGGAGAAAAAACGGCGTTCTCCAACAATATTTTCGATTATTCCACCAGTTATGCCGCCATTCGCAGCCTGGCGTTCAACGGCTACACCGTGAATCTGCACAAGTTTGATCACAATATTTTTGCCAGCTTCGGCTCGCAGCGGAGACACTTCAATTTCGTTAATTACTCCAGCGACAGAGTGGATCAATCGGACAATAATTTATTTTACAAACAGGCTTCCGGCTCGCATCAAATGATCGGCATTCCCGGCGACGATACGTTGACGAATTGGAAGACGCTGCGCAGCAAACGGTACGATCAGCATTCGCTGACGGGGGATCCGAAGTTTGTCGATCGGGCGAACGGCGATTATACGCTGGAAGCGACTTCGCCGGCGCTGACCGCCCTCGGCTTCCAGCAAATCGATCAGCGTTCGATCGGATTGAAGTCCGAATTCGTTTATCCCGGAACGAAAGGGCAATGGGTGTTCGGCGGCAACGCGGCAGATGTTTCCATGAGCGGCAGGGATGGAACGTCCCATGGAGGGGCGACCTATACGACCGACCGATTCGGGAAAACGACGAGCGGGCTCAGTCTGGACGGCACGACAGGTTACGTCGGGATCGCCCACGACAGCGCGCTGACGTTCGGCGATCCGGCGCAGCCGTTTACCATTTCGGCCTGGATCAACACTTCCGCCTCCGGCATTCAGGCTATTGTGGCCAAAGCAAGGACAAACAGCGGTTCGTCCCCGATCGATTATCAATTCGGGCTGGATGCCGCCGGGTACTTGCAGCTGTCGCGCTGGAATGCGGATCCGGAAGACGCGGAACGGATTGCGAACGACAGTTTGCCGCTGAACGACGGGAAATGGCACCATATTGCCTTCGTCAACGAAAGCGCCTCGTCGCACAAGCTCTACGCGGACGGCCAGCTGCTCGAAAGCAGCACCGCTTCCTGGACTCGCGATTACAGCAGTACGGAGCCTGTCGAAATCGGCCGATACGCAAATGACGGCGCTGCTGATCTATATTTTGCCGGGCAAATCGACGATGTCAGCATCTTGCAGCGCGCGATGAGCGAAAGGGAAATCAAGGAGCTCAACCATATTCCGCTCGCTCCGCTTGTTCCGTAAGCTTACTTTATAAAAAAGAGAGGAACGAAAACGATGACCGCCATTCCGGCTTACTTGCACGAATATCGGGAGCTGTACGAAACGAATCCGCGGCAGGCGAATCTTGATTGGTTCCGGCAGGCGGGCTACGGTTTGTTCCTGCATTACGGCCTGTATTCGATCATGGGCGAAGAAAGCCGCGAAGACGAAAAAATTATGGAATGGGTGCAGTACAACCGAATCATTCCGGTGAGCGAATACGCCAAGCTCAAGGATCGATTCACCGCGGCGAGCTTCGATGCCGAAGCGATTGCCGTGTTTGCCAAGTCGTGCGGCATGCGTTACATCAACCTGACGACCCGCCATCACGACAGCTTCTGCCTGTTCGCGACCGAACAAACCGATTTCAACAGCGTGAACTCGCCCGCCGGGCGCGATCTGGTCCACGAATTGGCCGAAGCTTGCGAGAAGCATGGCCTGGGGTTGTTTTTGTACTATTCGCACGGCCGGGACTGGAAGCATCCGCATGCGCCGAACAACGACGAGTGGGGAGGGGCGGCGCGGCCGGCTTACGACCCGCCGGAGCCTGCTTATCGTTATGGCGAAGAGCATAACCTCGAGCTGTATCTGGATTTCATGAAAGCGCAGGTAAAAGAACTGCTGGCGCAATATCCTTCGGCGGCGGGCATTTGGCTTGACGGACTTGGCGTGCTGCAGTCGGGCGATGCAGCCGCATTCAAATGCGAGGAGCTGTATGCGGCGATCCGCGAGGCGTCGCCCCATGCGCTTGTCTCCTACAAGCAGGGGCTGCTGGGCACGGAGGACTTTTTTGCCCCGGAACACAAGCTGCCGCAAAAAAGCGATGAAGCTGGAGAGGAGTATCAGAAGGGGCAAAACCGTTTGGGGCAAATCGCGGCGCACAAGGACAAAATAGTCGAGGTTTGCACCACGATGATCAAAAGCCCGGTTTCGTGGGGGTACAAGGCAAAAGCCGTACATCTTACTGCAGACGAGGTGTGGGCGAAGTGGAACGATGCCCGCAGCAACAAGCACCATTTGCTTCTGAACATCGGGGTCAGGGGAGACGGCAGTCTTGATCCGACGGATGTGGCGGTATTGCAGCAAGTCGGGAAGCGCATTCGCGAAGAAGGGGAGTGAAGCCGATGGCAACGATGCAGCCGAATGTTTTGTGGATCTTCTCCGATCAGCACAGACCGCACGCCATCGGCTGTTACGGAGACGATAACGTGGATACGCCCAACCTGGATCGCTTGGCGTCGGAAGGCATCCGCTTCGTTAATGCTTACTCCAACACGCCGATCTGCACCCCGGTTCGGGCTTCGGTATACACCGGGAAGTATTGCACGACCCATGGCGCCGTTTCGCTGCATGTGCCGCCCCGTCAAGGGCAGCGCATGCTGGCGCAGGAGCTGCAGGATACCGGTTATCATACCTCGCATATGGGCAAATGGCACATTTCCGGCGGCGCTGCGCCGTCGCATTTCGTGTCGCCTTATTTTCGCCCCGGTTGGGATGACTGGCTGGGCTGGGAATGCTCCAATCAACCGTGGGAAACCAAATATTCGACAGGCACCGCTCCGTTTCCGCTGCAAAAGATGAACGGCTACCAGACGGATGTATTGACGGATATGACCGTCGACTGGATCAAACGGCAGACGCACGACAAGCCGTGGTTTCATGTCGTGTCGATCGAGCCGCCGCATCCGCCGCATACGGCGCCGGAAGCATATATGGACATGTTCCGGGATAAGCCGGTAAAGCTTCGGCCCAACGTCCCTTTGGACCACCCGCAGTTGGAGGAGTTTCGGGCCTATTTGCGGGCTTACTACGCGCAAATTGCCAATCTCGATTTCAACATCGGACGGATGCTGCAAACTCTTGAAGAAACCGGTCAACTGGAGGATACGATCATTTTCTATTTCTCCGATCACGGCGATCTGATGGGCAGCCACGGCCGGAGGGGCAAAAGCCGTCCGGAAGTCGAGTCCAGTCAAATCCCGCTGCTGATTCGATACCCGCGGCGGATTCCGGCGGGGACCGTTTCGGAGGCGTTGATCAGCGCTGTCGATCTGATGCCGACGCTGCTTGGCATGATCGGCTCGCCGATTCCGGAAGAGACGGAAGGAACCGATCTGAGCAGAACCGTGTACGGGGAACAAGTGGGGGGAGCGGATCAGGTTCTGCTCCAGTTCGAAAAACGTTTCTGGGCGGAAGAACCGGAATATTCGTTCCGTACGCTTGTGCAAGGCGAGTGGTTTTATACGTATTTTTTGCTCGAGGGGCCGGCGCAGTTGTTTCACATGAAGTCGGATCCTTATCAGATGCGCAATTTGATCGACGACCCGAACTATGCCGCGGTCAAGGAGGAGATGGATCTGGCGTTGCGGGCCAAATTGGCGGCAATCGACGACGATTTTTTTCAACGGGTTGCTTTGTAGCTCCGAATCCGATCTGGTCGGTCGCGGGAAAAAAGTGTACACTACCGTTGTGACCTTTCCGGCCCCGCGCCGGAAGGGGGAACGGGCAAGCTGGCGGCCTGCAGGGCCGCTTTTGTCGTTAATCCGGTTATGCAAGGAGGAAATCTTATGGCTTACGGCCAATTTGCGTATTGGTACGACCGGCTGATGGAGGACATGCCGTACGGCGAGTGGCGGCAATGGGCCGAAGCGGTATGGAGCCGGACGGGCAAGCCGCGTACGGTCGTCGATCTTGGCTGCGGCACCGGGAATGTGGCGATTCCGCTGGCCGAGTACGGCTATGCGGTAACCGGCATCGACCTGTCGGAGCATATGCTGGCCGTGGCGCACGACAAGGCGTCTTCGCCGGCCGTCAAGGAGCGTATGGCGGCAGCCGGCGGTTCGGTGGCGTGGCAGCAGCAGGATATGCGCGATTGGGAAGCCGCGCAGCCGGCGGATGCCGTGATCTGCTTCTGCGATTGCCTGAACTATTTGCTCGAAGAGGACGATATTCGCCAAGCTTTCGCGCGGGCGTACGAGGCGCTCGGGCCGGGCGGGTCGTTTCTGTTCGACGCGCATACGCCGCGCAAGCTGCAGGAGTACGCGCTGCATCAGCCGTTCGTGCTCGACGAAGACGATATCGCTTACATATGGACATGCGAGCTGGACGAGACGCGCCTCGAGCTGGAGCATCAGCTCAGCATATTCGTCCGCGACGGCGCCGACGGCCGGTTTAGCCGAATCGAAGAAATGCACGTGCAGCGCGCCTACCCGCCCGATTGGCTGGCCCGCGAACTGGCGCGAGCCGGGTTTCGCGACGTCGAGACGTTTGCCGATTTTACGTTCCGGCCGGCGAACGAACGTACGGAACGGGCGTTTTTCGTCGCCCGCAAATAACTCAGCTGCCGAACATGACGTCGAGCATGTCGACGATTTTGCGTTTCTCCGCCGCCGTCAGCTGCCGCCCGCGGAACGTTACGTTCGTTCGCGCGGGCAGCTGCTCCAGCGCCAAATTCTCCCGCTCCGCCGGCGGAGTCGTCCCGGCCTCGTAGCCGGCCCCCGGTTCGCGGAGGTAACCGGCCGCTTCCAGCAGCGAAGCATAGGGATAGCCGTAAGCGTCGGAAAGCGATTTCAGCGTTTCCGGCGTCGGCTTGACCGGGTTGCCCGAGCGGGCGTCGGCTCCTTTTTCGATGATCCCCAGGTATGTATGGCTGATCCCCGTTTTGGCGCTTGCCTGCCGCAGCGATTGTTTGCCCCTCAGCTCGCGAAGCAGATGTCCGAGTTCCTTGCTTCCGCTCATTCGACCCACATCCCAGAATGGAAAGTTTCGGTTTACAATATGTAAACCATGTGTTACAATTTGATTAGGTTATCGTTTAAATTATACCACGCGCACCGTCAGGGGAGGAACTTGCCGATGTCGGAAACGATCCGGGGATATGCCGCCAAGCTGCCGGCGATTCAGGAGTCGCTGCAGGTGCTGGAGCACGATTGTTTGTCCCACACGATTGCCAATGAGCTTGCGTTCCGCTGGATGCCCGACATTGTCGAGAAGTGGGGGAAGCTGGAGCTGGAGCGCAACGATTTGCTTGACGCGCTTGATTTTGTTACGGACGAATACGACGAATTGCTCAAGCAATTCATTCTCTTGACGAGCCGGGAGGGAACGGACGGATCGGGGGAGGCGAATTCCGGCGTATGAAGCGGTCCCATTTCGGAAAAACTTGACACATCAGGCGATCATTTTTATAATCATAAGCATTACGAACGTCATATTATGTTACGTGATGATAAGGAGCAGTAGTGCCCGCTGCGTTTCGCAGAGAGCCGGTGAACGGGTGGAAGCCGGCAGACGGATGGCGCGAACTCGCCTTGGAGCGATGATGGTGAATGCCGGTCGGCGACGAAACAAGTCGCGCACACCGGTCCAGCCGGATCGATTGGCCCGCGTTAAGGGCTTCAGAGTGAACGATCCCGTTCGATGGGCGCAAGCCCATGGTCGATTTTGTCGATGCGGGGCGTTAACTAGGGTGGTACCACGGGAATATAACCTCTCGTCCCTAGCCGTTGCGGCTGGAGGACGGAGGTTTTTAATTTTTTAGGAGGGTTACCGATGAGTCAGGAGACGAAAGAGCAAGGATACAATCCGCTTGCGATCGAACCGAAGTGGCAGCGGCATTGGGATGAGAAGAAAACGTTCCGCGTGCTGGACAACGACGCGCTGCCGAAGTTTTACGCGCTCGACATGTTCCCGTATCCATCGGGCGCCGGCCTGCATGTCGGCCATCCGGAAGGATATACGGCGACGGACATCGTGTCGCGCTTCAAGCGGATGCGCGGCTACAACGTGCTGCATCCGATGGGCTGGGACGCGTTCGGCTTGCCGGCCGAACAATATGCGCTGCAGACGGGGCGGCATCCGCGCGAAATTACCGCGGAGAACATCAACAATTTCCGCCGCCAGATCAAGTCGCTCGGTTTTTCGTACGATTGGGACCGCGAATTCAGCACGACCGACCCCGATTACTACAAGTGGACGCAGTGGATTTTTATCCAGCTGTACAACAAGGGACTTGCTTATGTCGACGAAGTGCCGGTCAACTGGTGCCCGGCGCTCGGCACGGTGCTGGCGAACGAAGAAGTCATCAACGGCCTGAGCGAACGCGGCAACCATCCGGTTATCCGCAAGCCGATGCGCCAGTGGATTCTGAAAATTACGGCGTACGCCGAGCGGCTGCTCGAGGACTTGGAGGAGCTGGACTGGTCGGAAAGCATCAAGGACATGCAGCGCAACTGGATCGGCAAGTCGAAGGGCGCCGAAGTGACGTTTGCGATCGACGGCGGCGCGGCGGGCGACGCGATCACGGTCTTCACGACACGGCCCGACACGTTGTTCGGGGCGACGTATTGCGTGCTGGCTCCGGAGCATGAGCTGGTCGCGCGCATCACCACGGACGCGCAGCGCCAGGCGGTCGAGGAGTACCGCGAGCGGGCTTCGCGCAAGAGCGATCTGGAGCGCACCGACCTCGCCAAGGAGAAGTCCGGCGTCTTCACCGGCGCGTACGCGGTCAATCCGGTGGGCGGCGGCAAAGTGCCGGTATGGATTGCCGATTACGTGCTGGCCGGCTACGGCACGGGCGCGATTATGGCGGTTCCGGGCCACGACGAGCGCGACTACGCGTTCGCGAAGCAATATGAGCTGCCGATTGTCGAAGTGGTCAAAGGCGGCGACTTGTCCAAGGAAGCGTATGCCGGCGACGGCGAACACGTCAATTCGAGCTTCCTCGACGGGCAGCGCAACGAGCAGGCGATCGCAACGATGATCGACTGGCTGGAGCAGAACGGCAAAGGCGAAGGCAAGGTGACGTACCGGCTGCGCGATTGGTTGTTCAGCCGTCAGCGCTATTGGGGCGAACCGATCCCGATCCTGCATCTGGAAGACGGCACGATGAAGCCGGTGCCGATCGATCAGCTGCCGCTCGTGCTGCCGGAAGTGGAGCACATCACCCCTTCGGGAACGGGCGAATCGCCGCTGGCCACCGTGCCGGAGTGGGTCAATACCATTGATCCGGAGACAGGCAACAAGGCGCGGCGCGAAACGAACACGATGCCGCAATGGGCGGGAAGCTGCTGGTATTATCTGCGGTTCATCGATCCGCACAACGACGAAGCGCTGTGTTCGCCCGAGCTGCAGAAGAAGTGGCTGCCGGTCGACTTGTACATCGGCGGCGCCGAACATGCCGTGCTGCACTTGCTGTACGCGCGCTTCTGGCACAAGGTGCTGTACGACCTGGGCGTCGTGTCGACGAAGGAGCCGTTCCACAAGCTGGTCAACCAGGGCATGATTCTCGGCGAAAACAACGAAAAGATGAGCAAGTCGCGCGGCAACGTCATCAATCCGGACGAAATCGTCGGCGAATTCGGGGCCGACACGCTGCGCATGTACGAAATGTTCATGGGACCGCTGGAGGCGACGAAGCCGTGGAACGTTAGCGGCGTGGAAGGCATTTACCGGTTCCTGAACCGCGTCTGGCGCCTGTTCGTCGACGGTGAAGGCGCGCTGCAGGGCAAAATCGCGGACAGCGAGCAAGGCGTCAGCGAGTCGTTCAAGCGCACCTGGCACAAAACGATCAAGAAGCTGACCGAAGATTACGAAGCGCTGCGGTTCAACACGGCGATCAGCCAACTGATGATTTTCGTCAACGAGGCGTACAAAACGGATGTGCTGCCGAAGGCGGCGATGCGCCATTTCGTGCAGATGCTGTCGCCGATTGCCCCGCACATCGCCGAAGAGCTGTGGGAGCGGCTCGGCAACGGCGAGTCCGTCTCTTACGAGCCGTGGCCGGTTTACGATGTGGCGTGGACGGTGGACAACGAGGTCGAAATCGTCGTGCAAGTGAACGGCAAAATTGTCGACCGCTTGTCCATTCCGAAAGATTTGGAAGAAGCGGCGATGCAGGAGCAGGCGTTGTCGCTCGATAAAGTGAAGGATGCGATTGCGGGAAAGACGATCCGCAAGACGATTGCGGTCAAGGGCAAGCTGGTGAACCTGGTCGTCGGCTAAACCAAAAAAAAGCGGCTTTCAGTCGGATGACGAGTCCAGACTGGAAGCCGCTCTTTCCATTTCATCGTAATATTTGGCATGGGTAATGCCGATTAGCCGGTGAAACAAGTCGCCGACGCTTTCCTCCATCAGCTTGAGCCCCTTGGCCGTGATGCCGCCCGGTACGGCGACGCGGTACTGCACGTCTTCCGGCGACAAGCCGCCCTCCGTCAGCAGCGTGCCGGTGCCGCGCAGCATTTCGCAGGCGAGCCGCTCCGCCTCGGCGCGGGGAATGCCCGTTTCCACTGCGGCGGCATCGATAAATTTCTGCAGCAGGAAGGAGAAGAAGGCCGGTCCGCAGCTCGAAATGTCGGAACTGACCCGGGTAAAGCGTTCGTTCACCTGCACGGGACGTCCGATGGCGGACAGCAGCCGCTCCAGGCCGGCGATGTCGGCCGGCGACAAACGTTCGCCGTACATGCAGAGCAGGGCGCCGCTCAGCATGTAGTTCGTAATGCTGGGAATGACTTTGGCGATTTTTGCCGGCAGCCAGCTTTCCAGGCTGCCGATCGTCACCGGGCTCGTAATCGACACGACGATTTGCCGGTCGTTCACCGTGCGTTTGATTTCTTTCAGCACAGTCCGGAACTCATGAGGCTTGATGCACAGGAAGACGATATCGTTGCCTTCCGCCGCTTCGGCGTTCGAATAAGCGACGCGCATGCCGGGGTACCGCTCGGCGAGCTGCTCCGCTTTGCGCGCCGTCCGGTTGGCGGCCGTAATGTGACGAGGGGCAAGCACGCCGGCTTTGAGCAGCGATTCGATCAAGATCGTCCCCATGCTTCCTGTTCCGATAAACCCGACCTGCATGCCGGCCACCTCCTGCTCATGCGAGCTACTTGCCCAAGCGGCTTGAACGCATTGCCGCTCCTGCATTCCATTCTATTGAAAAGGGCGGAAGTTGACATGGGGAATACGCCCTTCTTGTCGCGAAATTCGTCAAAACGGAACCCGGCTTCTTCCCACTATATGCGTCGACCCGTCCGATTATGTGCTGAGATTAAGGGAAAGGGCGAGGAGGAGCGGAAAAAGAGCGGGAAAAGGGCGGCTTGATTAACGGATGCTGCCGTGTTATAATGACGGAAACATTTGGAAATGCGGAAGCACCGCCTTCATCCACGGTTTGTGGATGCTTGGCGGTTTTTTTGCATTCTTGCGGGCATTGCGCCCGCTCGTCAGGGAAAGGAGCAGGATTGTTGCTGTCGACGATCGAAGATCGGTTGAAAAGGCTGCTGGAATGGGGATTCCATCGCAAAAGCGTGCTGATGTGGGCGGGAGCGGCGATTGTCGCAGGTTTGCTCTGGTTCGTGTCCGTACATGCGCCGCTTCCGTCCAGGAGCGGCTGGGACAAGCTTGCGCCGGACAATGCGCAGATGCGGCAGCTGCTTGACGGCCAATCGGCCGCTGCGCCAACTGCCGCCGTCAAACCGGCGACGCCGACACCGGCAGAGGGACAGGAGGCGACAGCTTCGGCTGCCGCCTCTGCCGTGCCGGACCCGGCGGCAGGCGCGTTGACGGAGACGCCGCCGGAAACGACGCCTGTACCGGCGGCATCCGATTCGGCCGCTGCCGCTGCCGGCAAAGTGCGGCTCAACAGCGCCTCCTTGCAGGCGCTTATGAGCTTGCCGGGGATCGGCCCGAGCAAGGCGCAGGCGATCGTCGACTACCGCACGAAAAACGGCGGCTTCAAGAAGCCGGACGACCTGATGAAGGTCAAGGGCATCGGCCCCAAAACATACGAAAGGCTGCAGCCGTTGATCGCCTTGTGAATCGGGCATGTCCGCCTTTTCTAATCCCGGCAAATATGCGACAATAGACAAGAAAACGAATCCAATAATGGAGGATTGATTGTACTCATGACTGAATCCCGCAAGCTTTCACTCGATACGTTGGCCGTGCACGCCGGGCAGGAAATCGACCCGACGACGATGTCGCGTGCCGTTCCGCTGTACCAGACGACTTCCTACGGGTTCCGCGACTCGGAACATGCCGCGAACCTGTTTGCGCTGAAGGAATTCGGCAACATTTATACACGATTGATGAACCCTACGACGGACGTGTTCGAGAAGCGGGTCGCCGCGCTGGAAGGCGGAGCCGCCGCGCTGGCTACCGCGTCCGGACAAGCCGCCATTACCTATTCGCTGCTCAATATCGCGGGTTCCGGCGACGAGATCGTGTCCGCCTCGAGCTTGTACGGCGGCACTTACAACTTGTTCTCGACGACGCTGCCGAAACTCGGCTTGACGGTCAAGTTCGTCGATCCGGCCGACCCGGAAAACTTCCGCCGCGCCATCACGGACAAAACGAAGGCCCTGTACGCGGAAACCGTAGGCAACCCGAAAGGCGACGTGCTCGATATTGCCGCCGTTGCCGCCATCGCCCACGACAACGGCATTCCGCTCATCGTTGACAATACATTCCCGAGCCCGTACCTGCTTCGCCCGATCGAACACGGCGCCGACGTCGTCGTTCACTCCGCGACCAAGTTCATCGGCGGCCACGGCACGTCGATCGGCGGCATCATCGTCGACGGCGGCACGTTCGACTGGAAGTCGAGCGGCAAGTTCCCGGGCTTGACCGAACCGGACCCGAGCTACCACGGCGTCGTCTACACGGAAGCCGTCGGACCGATCGCCTATATCATCAAAGCGCGCGTCCAATTGCTTCGCGACATGGGCGCCGCAATTTCGCCGTTCAATTCGTTCCAACTGCTGCAAGGGCTGGAGACGCTGCATCTGCGGATGGAGCGTCACAGCTCGAACGCTATGGCCGTTGCGCAATTCCTGGAGAGCCACGATGCCGTCGAATGGGTCAACTATCCAGGTTTGGCCAGCCATCCGTCCTATGAATTGGCTCAAAAATACATGCCGCACGGGCAAGGAGCGATGCTCACCTTCGGCATCAAGGGCGGCGTGGAGGCCGGCCGCAAGCTGATCGACGCGGTTAAACTGTTCTCGCATCTGGCCAACGTCGGCGATTCGAAGTCGCTGATTATTCATCCGGCCAGCACCACGCATTCGCAATTGAGCGACGACGAGCAATTGTCGGCAGGCGTGACGCCGGGCATGGTTCGTCTGTCGGTCGGCACGGAAGGTATCGGCGATATTTTATTCGATCTGGGGCAAGCGATTGCGGCCAGCCAGAATTGATTGCAGGTGGGAATGGGCATGACAGTCCGCAAAGATTGGGATACGTATTTTCTCGACATCGCTTATATGGCGTCGACGCGGTCGCAGTGCCCCCGCCGCCATGTGGGCGCGGTGCTCGTGCAGGGCAAGAAGCTGCTCGGCACCGCCTATAACGGGGCGCCGATGGGCGTGCCGGATTGCAGCGAAGCGGGCTGCATGCTGGCCCTGGAGTATGAGCTGCAGTCGGACGACGGCGAGGAGCGCATGGTGAAGAAGGAGCGGTGCATCCGCACGATCCATGCGGAGCAGAACCTGCTGCTGTTCACCGACCGCAGCGACCGGGAAGGTTCGACGGTGTACGTGACCGACCAGCCTTGCTGGACATGCGCCAACATGCTTGCCAACAGCGGCGTTGCGGAAATCGTTTATCACCGGGCATACCCCAAGGATCAGGACAAGGTGGAAGTGCTGATGCAGGAGCGCGGCATCGTGTTCCGGAGGCTGCCTGCCTACGAGCCGCCGCCGGGGGCTGCCGAGGAAGTCGTCAATTGATCGGTTTTACCAGGAGGAAGAACCTCATGACCCGTTAACGGGAATGAGGTTCTTTTTTTTGTTGGGCCGGAAGCGAAAGGAGAGAGACGGATGAAGCGCCCGATCGTTTGGGGAGCGGCGGCCTGGACAGCCGGTTCGGCAGTGGCTTATGCGCTGCCGGACTGGCGGGCGACGCTTGCGCTTGTGCTTGTGCTGATCGGGCTTGCGGTCGGCCGTTTGCTTGTGCCGTTTCGCGGTCGGCACGCGCTGACGATCGTGTTGATCGGTTGTGCCGCTTGCGCGTATTTCCGCTATGGCGACGGAACGAACCGATCCGTCATTCCGGATTTTGTGGCCGACGGCAGCGCGGCCGTAGTTGCCGGCACGATCGTGTCGCCGGTCGAAGTGGACGGCGACCGGGCCACGTTCGTCCTGAAGGCGAAGCGGCTGGAGACGGAAGGGGCGAGCGTGCCGCTTGCCGGCGTCGAGAAGCTGCAAGTTTCGATCCGGCTGCTGGAGCAGGACGATCAGGCCATCGTCGCCGGCTGGGAACGCGGAGATGCGGCGGTCGTCGCCGGGACGCTGCTGCTGCCGTCCGAAGCGCGCAATTTTGGCGCATTCGATTATCGCGCCTATTTGCACCGGCAGCATATCCATTGGCAATTGACGGCCAAAGGCGTGGTGTCGGTCGATGCAGTAAAGGGGCATCGATGGGATGCTGCGGGCTTGCTGCGGACGGCCGACCGGCTCCGCGCCTGGCTCGGCGACCGTATCGACGTGCTGTTCCCGCCCTCGCAAGCGGGCTATATGAAAGGCTTGCTGCTTGGCTTGCGCGACGATTTCGATCCGGAGCAGTACGCGCGTTTCTCACGGCTTGGGTTGACGCACGTGCTGGCCATTTCCGGCTTGCACGTCGCCGTATTCGTCGGCTGCTTCGTGTGGGTGCTGCGCCGGTTCGGTCTCGTGCGCGAAACGGTATTGCTGACGGCGATGTGGACGCTGCCGTTTTATATTTTGCTGACGGGGGCGTCGCCTTCGGTCGTCCGTGCCGGGCTGATGACGATGCTGGCGCTGTGGGCCGCGCGCAAGCAGCTGCTGAGCGACGGCTTGCATCTTGTCTGCATCGTCGGTTGGGCGATGCTGCTTTGGAATCCGTACTATTTGCTCGATGTCGGTTTCCAGTTGTCGTTCCTGGTCACAATCGGCCTGATCGTCGGCGTCTCCCGCGTCGGCAGCTTGCTGCCGGTTCGCAGTGCGGTTTGGCGCGGCGCGCTGGCGGTAACGATTGTCTCGCAGCTCGTTTCATTTCCGCTGACGATTTATTATTTCAACCAATACTCCATCCTGTCATGGCCGGCCAATTTGCTGCTCGTGCCGCTCATCAGCTTCATCGTCACGCCGGTCGGATCGGCCGCGCTGCTGCTGGGCGCCCTGTCTCCTGCGCTCGGCGGCGCTCTGGCATGGCCGGTCGTATGGCTGAACGGGCTGACGTTTGGCACCGTCGAAACGATGGAGAGCTGGCGAAAGTTCCAAATGGTGTGGCCGACACCGCCGCTCTGGTGGCTGTTGGCGTATTTCGGTTTGCTGGCGCTGCTGCTGCGCTTGCTGGAGCGGCGTCATGCCGCGCCAACCGCCGCCGAATTGGCCATGCTTCCGCCTGCGGAAGCGGGCGCGCCTCCGCTGCCGCAGCGGCGCAAAGGCGGCCGGTCCGTCGCCTGCTGCGTTGCGGCAGCCGTGCTGCTGCTGTTGTACGCTTATAAGCCGGCCTTGCTGCAGCGGGGAGAAGGACTGGTGCAGGTGATCGACGTCGGACAAGGCGACGCGATTCTGATCCGCACGCCGGAAGGCAAACACGTGTTGGTGGACGGCGGCGGCACGCTCAGCTTCCGCAAGCCGGGAGAGGAGTGGAAGCGCCGCGCGAACGAATACGAGGTAGGCGCGAAGCTGCTCGTTCCGCTGCTGAAACAGCGCGGCGTACACCGGCTCGATTTTGTTGTCGTTTCGCATGAGGACGCCGACCATATCGGCGGGCTGCAGGCGGTTGTCGAGCAACTGCCGGTATCGCGCCTGCTGTACAACGGTACGCTGAAGCCGGGGGGAACGGCGGAGCGGCTGTTCCGCACTGCTATCGGGCGAGGCGTATCGCTGCATACGGTGCAGGCCGGCGATGTGATCCGTCTCGATCGCGACACCGAACTGCAAGTGCTGTATCCGGTTCGGGCCGATTCCCTTGTCGGGCAGCAGCCGGTCATCGAGCGGGAGGCGAAGCAGAACGGGGTTTCGGTAGTGTTTCTGCTTGTCATGTCGGGCGCGCGTTTGCTGTTTACCGGCGATATGGAGCAAGCCGCGGAGCAGGAGGTGCTGCGCCGCTTGAAAGATGACAACGCCGCTGCGGGACATGACGTAGACGTGCTCAAAGTAGCCCATCACGGCAGCAAAACGTCGACCGGCGACGACTGGCTGTCGTTTTGGCAGCCGCGCCTTGCCGTCATTTCCGTCGGCGCACGCAACAGCTACGGCCATCCTTCGCCGATCGTCACGGAGCGGCTGGCGCTGCACCAAGTCCCAACGAAACGGACGGACCTTGACGGGGAAGTGCAAATTCGCGTCAGCCGCAGCGGGCAGCTTGGCGTGCGGACGAAATTGCCGCCGTAAGTATACTTGGCGTCGATCTCAGCGAAACGGCGCTTGCAGCGCTTCGCCCAGATCGGCCAGAAACACGCGGCGCGTGCCGTCCACGAAGCCGTTGAACACGATATGGCGCTGGTCGGGCGCCCATGCGGGATGCGGGTCGACGCGCAGCGCCGACGCCACGGCGGTGCCCGGGTTGGCGACATTGATCCGCACCAGCGTCCGTTCGGTGCCGGCAGCAAGATCGATGAGCCGCAGCGGCACCGTGCCGTCCTTCGGCGTGACCGGCTCGTGTTCGTAGGCGTCGGTGAGCACATGCCGTCCGTCCGGGTGCACGGTCGGATGGCCGGAGCCGAGCGCCGCGTCGGTCATTTTGCGCAAGTCCGTGCCGTCGCAGCGCACGCGGACCAGCTTCATGACACGATCGCCGTCGATGCCGAGGTTCATCGACAAATGCTCGCCGTCCGGAAACCAGTTGATATGGTGGCCGCCCAGGCGCCACAGCTCCGGTCCGACGGCGACGCGAATATCCGTGCCGTCCGGACGCATCGTGACGACCCAGAAGTCCATTTGCGGCGACAGCTTGTTCCATGGCTCCCCGCCATCGGGAACGAATCCGCGCATCGTAAACAGCAGCCGGTTCCCTTGCGGATTGAACTTGCAATGGAAGCCGTAAATTTCCTTATGCGCGTGTGCGTCTCTATCGATCGCCGAAAGCGCCCGCTCCATCACGTCGCGGATCGAGACGAGCAGCTTGCGCCGGCCCGTGGCGATATCGGTCGCGTACAAGCCGTCGTCTTCGCGGAACCCGGCATTGCGCGGCACAAGTTCGTCCGGGACGAGCACGCCGTAGCCGTATTGGGTGCGGCGCATCCGTTTCATGCAGGCGGAAATGATCGTTCGGCCGTCTGGCGAAATGCGGTAAATGCCGCCTTCCAGCCGCCTGCGGCTGCCGGTGAGCGGGTCGAGCTCGACGCAGAACGGTTCCCATTCGCCGGGTTCGACATCGTTGAAATACAACTGGTTGTCGGTTGTTCCCCAGTTGAGATTGGCGCCGAGCTGCGGTTCCCAACCGTGTGTGCGGGCGACGATGCGTTCTTTCCCGGCGGCCAGGTCGACAAGCACGATGTCGGCTTGTTCTCCGGGCGCGTTCAGCCGCTGCTCCTGCGGCATACGAAGCAAGGCGATATATCGGCCGGACGGGCTGACTGGCGACGTGTCGAAGAAGCGGTGCAAGTTTCGGCCTTCATGCGGCGTGATGCACCAGACCGGAACTTGCGGTTCGTATGCGGTGTAACGCGGAAAGCTGGAGTGAATGATCATGGCCTCGGTTCCCTTCTCTGGCGATTCGTTTCCATTCCAGTATAACGCCCCGGGATCGAAAGCGGATTTGTCTGGAACCGTGCTGTTTTTATCTCTGCAAGCGTTAATGTTGTGCAATGGGTGAAGAAGCCGGAGCACGTGGACAATAAAAGCCGAGCATGACAAAGGGGTGATCCGGGGAATAGGACAGAGAGGCAGGCATAGTGGCAGGACGGATGAGCGGGGCAAGAGAGCAGGGCGGAGCAGCAGGACAGAGAGGCAGGAGAGTTTAGTGGAGCAGGGCAAAGTGGCAAGGTAAATGAGCTGGACAGTGGAGTGGAGCAGGTCAGCGGAGCTGGGCGGAGCAGCAGGACAGAGGCGGAAGTGTTGGTGTCGGGTTAGGCGAAGGCAGGCAATTCGTTATTATTGGTTGCTTCTCTTATTAGGGAGGCGACGCGATGCTGCATATCATGCCCCAACGTTCGGATGGGGAATGACATCGACCAAATAGGCCTCAAAAAGTTGCTTATTAATGCCATTTTTCCCCTTTCGTCGGAAATAGCCAGTGAAAACACTGGCTATTTGGGCTAAATGCTTCCATTCGAGCGGATTTTTCGCAAATAACCAGTGAAATCATTGGCTATTTCCGGGCGACTGCCCCGTTTAGGCGAAATAGGCAATAAAAGATGGCCTATTTGACAATCTCCCAGGCTGATGAGTGCAACAACGATGGGGAATTTCCGCGGCATCCCAACAAGCAACCAGCCTCGCAGCAAAAAGCCGACCCGGGCAATCGCTTGCCCGAATCGGCTTGATGAACTGTTTGGGCAACATACCCGATTACGCTTCGCTCACGAAGCGGTTCGTGCAGGCGCCGAGCTTCTCGACTTCGACAGTGACGACGTCGCCATCTTTCAGCCAGACGCGTTGTTCCTTCGGATAACCGAGGATAACGCCGAACGGCGTACCGGTCAAAATGATGTCCCCCGGCACCAGTGTCATATGGTCGGAGATGTAGCTGACGATTTCGTCGCAGTAGAAGATCATGTCCGACGTGTTGGAATGCTGGCGCACTTCGCCGTTAACGGTGCATTTCAGCTCCAGCTCGTTCGGGTTGCCGACTTCGTCGGCGGTGACGAGGTACGGGCCGAGCGGGCTGAATTTGTCGCAGCTTTTGCCGAGCAGCCATTGCTGGGTGCGCAATTGCAAATCGCGGGCGGACACGTCGTTGACGGTCGCGTAGCCGAAGACGTGGTCAAGCGCATCTTCTTTTTTGACATACTTGGCCGTCTTGCCGATTACGATTACCAGCTCGACTTCGTAATCGACTTCGTTCGACGTGCGCGGCAGCGGGATATCGTCGCCGTGGCCGGTTAGCGTGTTGTTGAATTTGTTGAACAAAATCGGCGTTTGCGGAATCGGCGCATTCGTTTCTTCCGCATGCTTGCGGTAGTTCAGGCCGACGCAAATGATTTTGTTCGGCGCGGTGACGCTTGGGCCGAAGGTCAGCTTCGCTTCGTCGAGCAGCAGGGAGGAGTCGCCGGACGCCAGCGCCTTGTCGGCGAGCGCCTGCAGCGCAGCAACCGCAGCGTCGCCGCCTGCGATCACTTGCATGACTTCCGTCGCTACGCCGGTTGCGCCGGTTTTGGCGGCGGCAGCGGCGACGTCGAGCACGCCTTGTTCCGTTTTGATCCCGAGACGGGATTCGTTGCCTTGGATAAATGTGAGCAATTTCATGCGAATAGGCCTCCAATGTATGGAAAATGGTAAGGTAAACGGAAGTCGGGCATTACGCGTTTTTGCCGAATACGACGCCGCCGTCGATATAAAGCGGCGAACCCATCATAAATTTCGAGTCGTCGGAAGCGAGGAACAGCGCCGCTTTGGCCACGTCCTCCGGACGGCCGAGATCGCCGCTCAGCTGGCGCGTCTTAAGCGAGGCGTAGCCAGCTTCCGGGTCGGCGTAAGATTTGCGCAAATAGTCTTCGACGAACGGGGTCAGAATGGTGCCCGGCAGCAGCGCATTGACACGAATGCCGTACGGCGCGTAGTCGACTTGCATCGATTTCGTCAGCGCCAGCACGGCGCCTTTGGTCGCGGCGTAAGAAGCGCGGCGGCCCAAACCGATTTCGGCGATGCAGGACGACATGTTGATGATCGAACCGCTTTTCGCTTCCATCATGTGTTTGACAACATATTTGCTCGGCAGGAATACGCCTTTGATGTTGACGCTCATGATGCGGTCCCATTGTTCGACTTCCAGCTCGTGCAGCGCGCCGACGCCGCTGATGCCGGCGTTGTTGAACAACACGTCGATGCGGCCGTAGGCGCCGATAATTTCCTGCACCATCGCGTCGACGTCCTGCGGGTTCGTCACGTCGGCGCGGATGAAGCGGGCTTTGCCGCCGGCGGCTTCGATTTCCTGCACCGTTCCTTTGCCGTTGTCCTCCGAGAGGTCGTTGACGATGACGGTCGCTCCTTCGCTGGCGAACAGCAGCGCCGTCGCTTTGCCGATTCCCGAACCGGAACCGGTGATGAGAATAATTTTGTCAGCCAAACGCATGGTAATTCCTCCTTGAAAAATTTTGCGAGCCGGTCAGGCGTTGCCGATCAGCGCGGACAATCGCGCAGCAAGATCGGCGATCTCCGCCTTGGCCGCCTCCTGCTTGACTTCCCACTGGTGCAGCGGCATCGTGAAGCTTACCGCCGCTTCCGCGGCGCCGTCCTTGCCGCGCACGACGGCGGCGACACAACTGAAGCCGACGATCGATTCCTGCAAGTCGAGGCTGATGCCCGTCTCGCGAATGCGCCGCAAATCGTGCCGAAACGCCGCCTGGTCGACGAGCGTATATGGCGTCAGCGCCGGCAGCCGCTCCTCGGGGTACAGTCGCGCAAGCTCCGATTCGTCAAGCTCCGCGAGCAACGCCTTGCCGAGCCCGGTCGCATGCGCCGGGTAACGCATGCCCGGCTCGGACACGATGCGGATTGGCGACGGCGCCTCCAGCTTGGCCAAATACAGCACGTCGCGGCCGTCCAGACGGGCCAGCTGCAGCGTTTCCCCGATCGCCGCAATCGAGTGCGGCGCCTCCTTGTAGAACCATTCCGGCAGCGTAAACTGCTTGAGGAATGCGCTTCCGTACCGAACGATTGCAGGCCCGAGGCTGTATGTATCGCCAGGATCGCGAACGAGCCAGCCGAGAGCCTCCATCGTATGCAGCAGCGAAAACATCGAGCTTTTGTGCACGCCAAGCCGCCGCGACAGATCGATCAGGCGCAGCTTGCCCGGCTCGGCCGCGACCGTCTGCACAATCGTATCGGCCCGCTCCAGCGCGGGGACCGCATATTTTTTGTCCAACGAATCACCGGCCTTTTATTCCTTTGGTTTTCCTAAATAAACTTGGTTTATAAAATCCGTCTCCCTCATCGTAGCATACAAGTCGAAAGCCGGTCAATGGATGAAAAATTGACTGTGAAACCTATGTTTCATTTTAACCGATCCGCCGCCGGTGCGCCAGCATCAACATGTATGAGATGGCGACGTTCACCCGTTCATGACCACTCCCCCCGTCACATGAATAAATTGACCCGAAACGTAGGATGAGTCGTCGGAGGCCAAATACACGTAGGCGGGAGCGATTTCGTAAGGCTGGCCGGCCCGTTTCATCGGCGTCTTTGTCCCCCAGTTGGACACTTGTTCAGCCGGGAAAGAAGCGGGGATAAGCGGTGTCCAGATCGTGCCGGGGACGACGCCGTTAACGCGGATGCCGCGCGGGTGCAGCGATTTGGACAACGACCGGGTGAACGCGACGATCGCCCCCTTGGTTGCGGCATAGTCGATCAACTGCTCGTTCCCTTCGTAGGCCGTCAACGAGGCGGCATTGACGATCGTACCGCCCGGCTTCATGTGAGGCAGCGCCGCTTTCGTCATATAGAATACGGAGAAAAAATTGGTCCGGAACGTTCGCTCCATTTGCTCCGACGTTATCGTTTCCAAGCTTGGCTGCACATGTTGTTCCGCGGCGTTGTTGACGAGGATGTCCAATTTGCCGAATTGGCGGACCGTCTGTTCTACCGCCTCCCGGCAAAACGGCTCGCCGCCGATATCGCCGGCGAGCGTCAGACAGCGGCGGCCTTTATGCTCGACGATGTTCTTCGTTGCTGCCGCATCCGCGTGCTCGTCCAAGTAGACGATGACGACATCCGCGCCTTCTTTGGCGAAAGCAACGGCAATAGCGCGTCCTTGCCCGCTGTCGCCGCCGGTGACGATCGCCACTTTATCCTTCAGTTTGCCGCTTCCGGCATAGGCGGGATTGTCAAAAACGGGCGCGGGGCTCATCAGCGTTTCGACGCCGGGCTGCCGGTCCTGGTGCTGCAGCGGATAGGGAGGCGCGGGTTGCAAAGGGTTCGGTTTTGTTGTCGTTGTGGTCATCGGGAGGAATCTCCTTGTTCTTGTTTAGTGGGCTTGCAAGTCGGGATGAGGGGTGTTGGCCGTACATACGTCCAGCAGCGCCGGTTGGCCGGACGCACGCGCCACTTCCAGCGCATGCTCCAATTGCTCCGCATGTTCGATGCGGAGGCCATTCCAGCCGCAAGCTTCGGCCACTTTGGCCCAATCGGGATTCGTCAACGCCGTCCCTTCCGGGCGTTGCCCTTTCGCTATCATTTTGTCGCGTTCCATCTGCAGCGCATCGTTGCGAAAAACGATGACGGTAACAGCCAGCCCGCAGCGTGCGGCCGTCAACAAATCGGCCATAACCATGGCCAAGCCGCCGTCTCCGGTTATGCAAACGACTTGCCGATCGGGAAAAATCAATTTGGCCGCCATTGCCGCCGGCAAACCGAAGCCCATCGTCCGCCAGCGCGCCGAAAGCAGAACGTTCTGCTGTTCCGCCCGAAAATGGCGCAAAAACCAAAGGGTCGAATCCCCTTCGTCGAGCGCGATGACGGCGTCGTCGGCGATCTGCCGCTCCAGCATGCGAATGATGGCGGCAGGTTCAAGCGGCGAAGCGGACGATTGCCGTTCCGTATTTTGTCGGGTCCGCCATGCTTGTTTGCACGACTGGATTTGTCGGACCCAGGCCGGATCGGGCGCGAAACCGGACAGCCCTTTCAGCCAATACGCGATGACGGCATGGATGTCGCCGATGACCGGAGCGGCGGTCGGGAGGGTGATGGCAAGCTCGTTCGTCGACCCGGCCAACTGCACGATGACGGAAGAAGCGGGAATAAACGAATCCGACAGCAAATCCGCTTCGACGGACAATATGACATCGGCTTGTTGCAGCAAAGCAGGCACAAGGGGATTCCCGCCTTCACCGAGTCCGTTCAATGCGAAAGGGTGCGAATCCGGTACGACCGCAACCGCACCGTAGCTGTTCACAATACCGGCTCCCCATATTTCCGCCAGCTTCAGCACCGGTTCCCGCATTGAACGGGCGCCGCGGCCAACCAGCAGAATCGGCCGTTTGGCGGCACGCATGATGTGAAGTGCTTTGTGCATCTGTTCGGGATTGGCGGCAAAAACGGGCAGACGGGGAGGCTCTACAGGCAGTCGCAACGTTTCCGCGGCGAATAGATCCGACGGGATGGAAAGATGCGAAACCGTACGGGATACCAATGAGGTATACATGGCTTGTGCCAAAACTTCCATCGCGGCATCCGGATGAGCGACCAGTTCCGTGAAGCCGGCTACGGCCCGGACCAGTTGCTGCTGCTGGATGTTCTGTTTATAGGAAGTGCCGATCTTGTCGAGCGGCGCTTGACCGGTGATCGCCAGCACAGGCGCTCGATCCATATAGGCATCGCCCAGGCCGGTGAGCAGATTGGTCAGCCCCGGCCCCATTTGCGACAGGCAAACGGCCAGGCGTCCCGTACATTTCGCTTCCGCCGACGCCATCAAGGCGGCAACCGATTCGTGCTTCACCGTAATGAACGATATCGATTGTTGTTTCGCAAGAGCGTCCGCCAAGCCAAAGACGGCGTCGCCCACTACGCCGTATATTCGTGTGACTCCCCATAACGCAAGCTGCTCCAGGATCGCTTGCGCTACGGAACGTTTCACCGTGTTTGGCCGTATCAACTGCATATCGAGCATCGGTTTTGGGCCCTTTCTTTTCTTGGTTTCCATTAGTATGCCGTGACGAATTTTCAACTATTACACGCCTGCCATGCGGTCAGGCGCCGTTAGTCGGGACGGCGGCGGAAAATGTCATCAACATGCTAATTTTCCCGCCTATATTTAGGTATACTTGTTTGCCTGATTTTTGCTATGCTAGACTGGGGCAACATTTCATTTCTGCAGTTGAAGCGATTTATTTGATTTGATAATAATTGGAAATTCTAGTTTCCTACATAAATTGCAACATTCATGGACCGGGGGCCGTCTATAGAGTTGCAAGAGGGGAGGATCCCGTGGTAGCTACGGAATTAATCAAAGCTGCCCAGGCGGGCGATCGCGACGCCTTGGTTACTCTTTTGCGCGAAATCGAACCGCATGTGTACCGAACCGCTTACTATATGCTCGGCAACGAGCAGGATGCGCTCGACGTTGCACAGGAAGCGCTCATTCGCATTTATACGAAGATTCAAACCTATGAGGAGAAGGCGCTGTTCAAAACGTGGGTGCAGCGGATCGTCACGAACATCTGCATCGACAAGTTCCGCAAGAAGCGCCCGAGCGTGTCCATCGAAGAGCACGAGATGGTGTTTACATCAGCTCACGATGTGGAGGATGAAGTGCTTTCGACGTTTGTCGCCAAAGATATTCAGGAGGCGATCGACAAACTGCCGGCGCATCACCGTTCGGTCGTTGTGCTCAGGTATTTGCACGATTTCTCCTACAACGAAATTGCCGATTCGCTCGGATTGCCGCTGAACACGGTCAAATCGTATTTGTTCCGGGCGCGGCACCAATTGCAGCAACTGCTCCAAGATTATCAGAAAGGTGGTGTTCGGGGATGACTTGCGAAACTATTCTGACGCTGATGCAGCTGTCGGTCGATCGCGAATTGGCGGAAGATGAGCAGTCCGTGCTGGATGCCCATTTGGCTTCATGCCCCGAATGCGCCGCATTGTACGGACGTTTGCTCCGCCTGTCGCACGATTTGGAGCAGCTGCCCAAAGTCGTGCCGCCGATCAGCATCGTCGACTCCATTTTGCCGAAGCTTGAACAACTGGACGTTCCCGCCGGCGGGGAAGGAGTGCGCAGGAAGCCGGCAACTTCCGGCGGATTCCGCTCCTTTCTGCCTTCGTGGCGGTTGGCCGGCAGCTTGACCGCCGCGGCCGTCGTGCTGGGCATCGTGCTGTTCCAGCTCACGTTGCCGCAGCATACCGCGAACGATATGGCGACAAACGCGGAGAAAGCGTCTGCGCCGCAAGCGCAAGCCGGTTCGGGAGCCGCGCCCGCCGCCAAGTCGAAGGAACCTTCGTCCGATACGCGGCAGGAAATCACGTACAATTCAGCCATGACGGATATGAGCAACAACAGTACGCCGGCTGCCGTTTCGTCTACGTCGGTGACCGGCACGGCGGCAGCGAGTGCCGCAACGCCGACGCCCGCGGCGATCGAAACGCCCGACCGCAAAATCGAGGTCACCTTCAGTTCGTCCGTGACGCCGTCTCCGGAAGACGCAACGGCGGCGAAGCCGGAACGGGAACCGCCGGCCGATTCGCCTTCGGCCGAAACGCCTCCGCTTGCCGGCGCCGACAGCTTCGATGTGATGCGCAGCACGGAACAATCGGCCAAGGGCGCAGGCGGCGCGAACGACAAGTCGGCCAAGCGGGATGGCACGCCGACGCCGCTTCCGGCTCCTGCTCCGCATCCGGGAGCGGAGGGCGGCGGCAACATGATGATGGCCGCGCCGGCGTATTTGCCTCCGCCGCAGGAGCTGGTGTCGATGGACGGCACCTACATCGCGCGGATCGATCCCCAGCGGCGCATCGTCATCGTATCGGCTGCCAGCGGCGAAGAGAAGCTGCGTTCCGCCGTCTGGGCCGGCGGCGAATTTGCCGAGATGCTTGGCTGGGAAGGCGATTTGCTGAGCTACCGCATCGTGGCGCAAGACGGCGCAAGCCGCACGCGGATGTTGGATTTGCGCCAGCTGACGGACCGGGCAGCATCGGGGCCATAAGTTTCGGCAGCGCCTGCACCATTCGCCATTGTGGTGCATATCATGAAGCAACTGCAGCATCATCCAAGAGACGTTCCGCATGCAGGTATGACCATTCGGGCGGGAAGTTTCTAGGGCTTCCTTGCGGATGTTTATATAAATGGCTGGAATGCTACTTGGGACAAAGGGATTGCTTACGAACCCGCGAGGGGGAGGAAGCAGTCTCTTTGTTTTTGTCGGTAAATGAACGCAAATGAACCAAATAAACCGATGTGTACATTTTCAAACGTGAATGCTACAATAGCGGGTGAGAGCAGCGGCCATGCTACGAGCCGCTCCACAAGGAGGAACCGAACCGATGGAAATCCGTTATGCGACCAACCCGACAGAAGCCAAATCGTACGACACGACGCGCCTGCGCAGCGAATATTTGATCGAAGACTTGTTTGTGCCCGGCGAACTGAAGCTCGTGTACAGCCACGTTGACCGCATCATTACCGGCGGCGTAATTCCTACGAACGAGCCGGTTGCGCTTGTCGCCGACGCGAAAGAAATGGGTGCCGCCTTTTTCCTCGAACGCCGCGAAATCGGCATTATCAACGTCGGTCCGAAAGGCTCCGTCACTGTTGACGGCACCGTATACGAGATGGACTTCCGCGACTGTTTGTATGTTGGCCTCGGCAACAAGGAAGTCACGTTTGCAAGCGCCGATGCGGCAAGCCCGGCCCGCTTCTATTTGAACTCTACGCCGGCGCACAAGCAATACCCGACGGCGAAATCGCCGATCAGCGAAGCGACGCCGCAGCATCTCGGCAGCATCAACACATCGAACGAACGGACGATTTACAAATACATTCACGAAGCCGGCATCCAGAGCTGCCAGCTCGTCATGGGCATGACGCTGCTGAAGCCGGGCAATATGTGGAACACGATGCCTTGCCATACGCATAACCGCCGCGCGGAAGTATACTTCTATTTTGAAATGCCGGAAGACGGCGTTGTGTTCCACATGATGGGCGAGCCGCAAGAAACGCGCCATCTTGTCGTGCGCAACGAACAAGCCGTCATTTCGCCAAGCTGGTCGATTCACAGCGGCGTCGGCACAAGCAACTATACGTTCATCTGGGGCATGGCTGGCGAGAATCAAGTGTTCGCCGACATGGATCCGGTAGCGATGCAGGAATTGCGCTAAGCCGCGGCGGAACGATCGCCGCATTCGGAAAGGCTTGATTCGCATGTCGGCTATCAGACGACACGAAATGATTATGGAACAACTGCTGCTGCGCCGCAGCGTTACCGTTAATGAACTGAGCGCGCTGCTCGGCGTAACGGGAAAAACGATTCGCGACGATCTCGGCGAGCTTGAGGCAAAAGGGCTGCTTGCACGCGTGCATGGCGGCGCCGTGCTGGCACGCGAAAGCGACGCCGGCTTGCTGCCGTCGCGCGCGCCGAACACGAAGGCGCTGGCGGAGAAGGCGCGCGTCGCCAAACTGGCGTTGACGCATGTGGAAGAAGGCGACGTCATCGCCCTCGACGGCGGCGGCACGACGCTGGAAATGGCGCGCCAACTAAGCAATATGCCGCTGACGGTCATTACGAACGATCTGTTCATCATCAGCGAACTGGTGCATAAGGATAATATCCGGCTTGTCGTTCCGGGCGGCTATCGCAGCCGCAACCTGCTCGTCGGCGAATCGACGGCCGCTTTCATTCGCAAGCTGAATGTCGGCAAGTCGTTCGTCAGCACGAGCGGCATTCATCTCGAATACGGCTTGTCCATCTATACGAGTGCGCTTGCGGAGCCGAAGCGGGTGCTGATCGAATGCGCCCGTTCCGTGTATTGCGTGGCCGACCACGGCAAATTCGACAAGAGTGCGCTCATTACGTTCGCGCGCTGCGACGAAATCGGCTTGTTCGTCACCGATCCCGGCTTGCCGCCGGACATCGCGGCCAAATATGCCGCGGCAGGCATTCGAATTCAATCTTCATCCGAGGGGATATAAGGATTACAAGGAGGATCAGCATGCGTTTATTCGATTTGACCGGCAAAGTCGCCATCGTGACGGGAGCGGGTGTCGGCCTTGGCCGCGGCCTGGCCGAAGGGTTGGCCGAAGCGGGCGCGGACGTGGCGCTTGTCACGAACAGCAGCAGCCCGCAGGAAACGATTGCCGCAGTGGAGGCTCACGGCCGCAAGGCGATTTCGATCATTGCCAACCTGAGCGACGAAAGCCAGTTGCCCGGCATCGTAGCCAAGACGAAAGAAGCGTTCGGGCGCATCGACATCCTGGTCAACAATGCCGGCATCATTCGCCGCAAACCGGCGGCCGATCACGCGGGCCAGGACTGGCAGGACGTGCTGAACGTCAACCTGAACGCCGTCTTCTTCCTGAGCCAGCTCGCCGGCCGCGAAATGATCGCGCAAGGCTCCGGCAAAATCATCAACATCGCGTCGCTGCTTTCATTTCAGGGCGGCATCAATGTGCCGGGCTACACGGCAAGCAAACACGCCGTCGCCGGACTGACGAAGGCGCTCGCCAACGAATGGTCAAGCAAGGGCGTCAACGTCAACGGGATTGCGCCGGGCTACATGGTGACCGACAATACGTCGGCGCTGCGCTCGGATCCGGACCGCAGCCGGCAAATTCTCGAGCGCATCCCCGCGGGACGCTGGGGAACGCCGGAAGATTTGAAGGGGGCGGCCATATTCCTGGCGTCGGAAGCTTCCTCGTATATGCACGGCCACGTCCTTTGTGTGGACGGCGGCTGGATGGCCCGCTAGGCGTATGTCTGAGACCCCGCTCTGACGCATCTTGCACCGCCTTTTCGCCCCCTGCGGCGTCAGTTTTGCTTGACTTACCCCGGTAAGCCTGCGCAAAACTTCCTTGCATGGAACGAAAATTCGGCACAATCTGCTGCCCTCGGAGGTCTCAGACACACGCTAATTGGCGGGCTTTCTTTTTGTGCCCTGCGAAGGTTACGGCTGGACAAGCGTGGCCATTGTGCCTAAGATGGTACTGAGGTGAAACTGCCGATGAGCTACAAAACGGCCCTACAGGCGATTGAAAAGGGAGCCGGGCTGCCGTGCTACATATGCTACGGAGCGGAACGCTATTTGCTGCAGCAATTTATCGACAGCGTCATCCGCCTTACCGTCGATCCCGCTTACGCCGAGTTTGCCGTCACCCGCTACGACTTGGCGGAGACGCCGCTCGACACGGTGCTGGACGACGCGGGCACGCTGCCGTTCATGTCGGAGCGCAAAGTGATAGTCGCGGCCAATGCCGCGTTTTTTACCGGAGCGAAAGAAAGCGGCAAGGTGGAGCATCGTACGGAGCGGCTGGTTGCTTATCTCAAGTCGCCTTCGCCGGAGACGGTGATCGTTTTTATCGCTGCGGCTGACAAGCTCGACGAACGCAAGAAGCTGGTAAAAGCGTTCAAGGACGCCGGAGGAGCGCTGGCGTTTGCGCCGCTGCAGGCGGATGAGCTGCAGCGCTGGGCGATTCGTCAGGCGCAGCGGCGCAAGGCGGAGCTGTCCGAAGCAAGCGCCGTACAGCTGGTCATGTACGCCGGCACCGATCTTGCCGTGCTGGCGCAGGAAATCGAGAAGCTGTCCCTGTTCGCCGGAACGGGGGGCACAATTACCGCCGAAGCGATCGAGCGGCTTGTCGTGCCGACGACCGAACAGAATGTCTTCATCCTGATCGACGATATCGTGCGCCGCAATATGAATCGCGCTTTTGCCATTCTGAACGAGCTGCTGAAGCAGCGCGAGGAGCCGATCAAGCTCGTTGCTCTTATGGCGCGCCAGTTCCGGATGATTATGCAGACGAAGGAACTGGAAAAGCAGGGCCATTCGCAGCAGCATATCGCCGGCCAGATCGGCGCCCATCCGTACGCGGTCAAAATCGCCTCGGAGCAAGGAAGATCGTACACCGCCGGGCGGCTCGGCGATATTATCCGCATGCTTGCGGACCTCGACTACGGCATGAAGAGCGGGCGCACCGACAAGACGCTCGGCCTGGAAATGACGATGCTCCGGCTCATGAACGGCAAATGAAAAAAGTCCATTCGCGCTTTCGGAATCGAAAGCCGGATGGACTTTACCGTTTCGTAAGAGGGCGCAAGCTTACGCTTTGGCCGCGCTGAGTGCATTGTATTGTTTCGCGAGACGGGATTTCTTGCGGTTCGCCGTATTCTTATGGATCAAACCTTTGGTTACGGCCTTGTCAAGCTTCTTCAGGGCGTTCGCCAAAGTTTCTTTAGCGGCTTCAGCATTGCTGCCTTGGGCTGCGTTCTCGAACGATTTCACGGCGGTGCGCAACGCGGATTTCTGCGACGCATTGCGAAGACGACGGGCATCGTTTGTTTTCACGCGCTTGATGGCGGATTTGATGTTTGGCATTTCTTTCACCTCCCAGAGCGAATTGCAGGTACAACAGGACTTCCTCGCATGCGCGAATCAATCCCGACAAACTCCGTGTCATTTTGTTGACAACTCTTGATATTCTATCACGGTGCCTGTGAAATTGCAATAGCGCTTGCCATCCGTCCACCGCCCGCCCGCCGCCGATGCATAACCCTACTGCGTTCGCGTCACACTAGAACATAACGTCTCAAGGAAAAGAGGTTTAACCGATGGATCTAAGCATGTATGCCGTACGGACCGATCTGGCGCTGGAGGCGAACGAGCTCGCGGCGCAGCGCCAGGGCGGGGCGATTCCCGGGGTACAATCTGCGGTAGAAGAGGACGAAGGCATCACGGTAACGACGATCGACGTGCTGACGGCGGAAGCGGGCCGCTCGATCGGCAAATTGCCGGGTCACTATGTGACCATCGACGTGCCGGAACTGCGAAACAAGGATTCGCAGCTGCAGGACCGGGTGACGACGGCGTTCGCGCAAGCGTTCGAATCGTTTCTGACCCGGATCGGCGTGGCAAAGGATGCCAAAGCGCTCGTGATCGGACTCGGCAACCATCATGTAACGCCGGACGCGCTCGGCCCGCTCGTCGTCGAGAACATCATGGTGACGCGGCACTATTTTGAACTGATGCCAAACGAGGTTCACCCCGGCTACCGGCCGGTCAGCGCCGTCGCCCCGGGCGTGCTGGGCACGACAGGCATCGAAAGCAGCGAAATTGTGCTCGGCATCGTGGAGCGGTCGCGTCCGGACCTCGTGATCGCGATCGACGCACTGGCGTCGAAATCGCTGGAACGGGTGAATACGACGATTCAAATCGCCGACTCCGGCATCCATCCGGGCTCCGGCATCGGCAACAAGCGCAAAGGGCTGACGCAGGAAACACTCGGCATCCCCGTTATTGCCATCGGCGTGCCGACCGTCGTGTATGCTTCGACGATCGTCAACAACAGCATTGACATGATGCACGCTCATTTCAAGAAACAGACGGACAATACCGGGCATATCCTCGGCATGCTCGACGGCATGCAGGAAACGGAACGGCTGGCGCTGGTCAAGGAAGTGCTGAATCCGCTCGGACACGACCTGCTTGTAACGCCGAAAGAAATCGACCAGTTCATCGAGGACATCGCCAATATTATCGCCAGCGGGCTGAACGCCGCCTTGCACGAAGCCGTCGATACCGACAATGTAGCCGCGTTTACCCACTAAATGGTATACTGGTCCTTGTGATTCGCCCGGGAACGAGGGCGGGAACGGGAGGACGTCATGGAGCAGCAAACGATTTTGTTCGATCTCGACGATACGCTGGTGCACTGCAACAAATATTTCGAGTTGGTGCTGGAGCAGTTCGTTGATCAAATGCAAACCTGGTACGCATCCGATGAGCTCAGTGCGGAGTCGATCCGCGCCACTCAGCTGGAAATCGATACGAGCGGCGTATCCCGCCACGGATTTACGCCGAAGCATTTCCCGCAATCGCTGGTTGACACGTATCGCCATTATGCCGCGCTGACCGGCCGCGAAGAGAGCGAAGGCGAGCGCGAATGGCTGATCAAGCTCGGCAGCTCCGTCTACGACTATGAAGTGGAGCCGTACCCCTATATGGTAGAAACGCTGGACAAACTGCGCGCGCAAGGCCACGAGCTGATCTTGTACACCGGCGGCGTCGCGGCCATCCAGCGCAAAAAAGTAAAGGCGCTTTCGCTTGAAGCTTACTTCGGCAGTCGTGTGCACGTTAGCCTCCATAAGACGGCGTCGTCGTTGGAAACGATTTTGCGCCGGGAGAAGCGGGACCGCGGCCGCACGTGGATGATCGGCAACTCGCTGCGCACCGACATCGTGCCCGCGCTGGAGACGGGCATTCACGCCGTCTACATTCCCGCAGTGCTGGAATGGTCGTACAATATGATCGAAGTGACGATCAAGCCGAAGGGAGCGTTTCTGACGCTGCGCTCCTTGTCCGAAGTGCCGAACGCCATTGCGAGCTATCGGCGACAGCCGAATAGTTGAGCACAGTGCGCCCATCCATATGGAAATGTACAAAGCTGCCCTTCGAGGGGCGGCTTTTTTTGTATGTCGCCTTCGTTCCTCTCATCCTATCGATCTATGACGCAATTCTTGTTCTAGCGCGTCCCCGAGGTTCATAGATTGATTACTAGAAGCCGCCTTGAACGTTATTTATTGGAGGAGGAACGAAGCGTGAAATGGACATCGCTGACGGTTGATTTGAGCAAAATTCGGAAATGGCTGCAGAGCCTGCGGACGATGGCCCGCTTATTTGTCGTGATGACGAGCGTGACGCTGATGTTTTTTGTCGGCGCCTTTCTGATTGGATTCGCCCAGTCGCAAGCGGGGGCCAAGCCCGCCGCTTCGATGAAAGATTTGGCGGCGCAAGTGTCGGACAACTTTTTCCTCGAGCTGATCGGGCTCGAAGTGCCGCATTTTCACGACGATGACGCGCCGTCCGCGCTGACGCAGAAAAGCGTGTTCGGCTTTCTCTTCCGGATGCTGACGGACATCAATCCCGGCGATCCGAAAACGCTGCTGGCGCGCGAGCTGCCCGGGCTCGGCAACGATGATGCCGTGCTGCTGCGCAAAGGCAAAGGGACCGACATCGCGGAAGCGCCGGTCGATTATTGGGGCGGCGGGGCAAGCGCCAAGCTGTCGGCCACGCCGGGAGCGACACAGGCTGCCGCGCCGGGCGCCACGCAGGCGCAAGCGACAGCAAGTCCGTCCGCGAGCCCGGCTCCGTCCTCGCAAGCGGCAGCCGGCAAGCCGGCGTCGAACGGCCGCAACGTGGTCATGTTCTACCATTCGCACAACCGCGAATCGTGGGTGCCGGAGCTCGGCATCAAAGATCCCGCCCTCGCTTACGACGACAAGAAAAATATCACGCTCGTCGGCAAACGGATGGCGGAGAAGCTGAACGCGCTCGGCATCGGCGCGGTCGACTATAGTCCCGATTATGCGACGACGGAGAAAGACTACAATTTCGCCTACTCCTACAAATATTCGCAAAAAACGGTCAAGGAAGCGTTCGCCGCCAATCCCGACCTGACCTACTTGTTCGACATTCATCGCGACTCGAGCACACGCGACAAAACGACGATTACGATCGACGGCAAAGATTACGCGCAAATTTATTTCATTATCGGCCAGAAAAACCCGAACTGGAAAAAGAACGAACAGTTCGCCACGAAGGTGAGCGAGCTGCTGGAAGCGAAGAAGCCGGGCATTTCCCGCGGCATTTGGGCCAAATCGCTGCATGACGGCAATGCGGAGTACAACCAGTCGATGTCGCCGAACAACATTTTGATCGAAATCGGGGGGCCTTACAACACCTTGGAGGAATGCAACCGGACGGCCGACCTGCTGGCGGACGTGATTGCCGACATTTATCGCGATGCGGAAAAAGTGAACGCAAGGAGCTGATCGTATGGGGCGGGGTTGGCTGAAGCTGGTGTTGTTCGGGTTTGCGCTCGGGTTCGGCGTGTTCTACGGGCTGGAGGTGGCGACGAACGGCATGCAGGCGATTCATTCGCCTTCGGGGGCGCCTGCGTCCAAAGACGCAAGCGCGAAGCCAACCGCCTCCCCGGCGGCGCGCGGCGGCCAGGAGACGCTGGCGCCCGGCGGCAAGGCGCTGAACGCGGCGACGGCCAGGCAGCTTGCCGCGGAAAGCGCCGCCGCATCGCGTTCCGCCGCCGCGCAGCCGGCTGCAACAGGCGCCGACGGCGGCGGCACCGCGCTCGGCAGCTTGTTCAGCGCCATCGGCAAACTGCTGCAGAGCTTGGCGACGTTCGTGCTGCAAGCCATTGCCGCCTTGTTCGACAGCTTGCTCGGCTGAACGATCGCCTCCCGGGCGGCTGTCGTCCGTTGCCCGTCTGCCGTGCAAATGCTATAATGTAAGGTATTGCATTATGGCGACATCGGCCGGGGGGTTAATTGGAACGAATGACAGATTATCGAGCACGGCAAAAGCAAATACGCAATTTCTCCATCATCGCGCATATCGACCACGGCAAATCGACGTTGGCCGACCGCATTCTGGAGTTCACGGGCGCCCTGTCTTCGCGGGAAATGCAAGAGCAGGTGCTGGACCAGATGGATCTGGAGCGCGAGCGCGGCATTACGATCAAGCTGCAGGCCGTGCGCCTTCAATATCGCGCCGACAACGGCGAAACGTATATTTTGAACCTGATCGACACGCCGGGGCATGTCGACTTTACGTATGAAGTATCGCGCAGCCTGGCCGCCTGCGAGGGCGCGCTGCTCGTCGTCGACGCGGCGCAGGGCATCGAGGCGCAGACGCTGGCCAACGTCTATTTGGCTTTGGACAACAACCTTGAAATTTTGCCGGTCGTGAACAAGATCGACTTGCCGAGTGCCGAACCGGAGCGGGTCAAGCAGGAAATCGAGGACGTCATCGGCCTCGACGCCAGCGAAGCGGTGCTTGCGTCGGCCAAGGCCGGCATCGGCATCAAGGAAATTCTCGAGCAGGTGGCGAGCAAGGTGCCGGCGCCGCAAGGCGATCCGGACAAACCGCTGAAGGCGCTTATTTTCGATTCTCATTACGATCCGTACAAAGGCGTCATCGTCTACGTTCGTGTCATTGATGGCTCGATTCGCGCCGGTTCGAAAATTCATTTTATGGCCACGAACAAAACGTTCGAAGTGATTGAAGTCGGCGCGTTCATGCCGCGCATGTCGATCATCGACGAGCTCGCCGTCGGCGACGTCGGTTTCATCGTGGCCGGCATCAAGAACGTGAAGGATACGCGCGTCGGCGATACGGTCACCGATGCGAAGAATCCGGCGGCCGAGGCGCTGCCCGGCTACCGCCGGATCAACCCGATGGTGTTCTGCGGCCTGTATCCGATCGAATCGTCCGACTACAACGACTTGCGCGACGCGCTGGAGAAGCTGGAGCTGAACGACGCGTCGCTGCGCTACGAAGCGGAATCGTCGACGGCGCTTGGCTTCGGCTTCCGCTGCGGGTTCCTCGGCCTGCTGCACATGGAGATCATCCAGGAGCGGATCGAACGCGAGTTCAACATTCCGCTTATTACGACGGCGCCGAGCGTGGTGTTCAAGGTGACGCTGACCAACGGCGAAACGATTTCGATCGACAACCCGTCGCATTATCCGGAAGTCGGCCGGATCGAATACGTCGAAGAGCCTTACGTCAAGGCGTCGATCATCGTGCCGAACGATTATGTCGGCGTCATCATGGATTTGTGCCAGACCAAGCGCGGCGATTTTATCAATATGGAGTACCTCGATACGAATCGGGTGACGCTCACGTACGACATGCCGCTGTCGGAAATCGTCTACGACTTTTTCGATCAGCTTAAGTCGCGGACGAAGGGCTACGCTTCGTTCGATTACGAAGTGTCCGGCTACAAACGGTCGAATCTGGTAAAAATGGACATCTTGCTGAACAACGAGCAGGTGGACGCCTTGTCGTTCATCGTGCACCGCGATCGCGCTTACGACCGCGGCCGCATCATCTGCGAGAAGCTGCGCGAGCTCATCCCGCGGCAAATGTTCGAGGTTCCGATTCAGGCAACGATCGGCCACAAGGTTATCGCACGCGAGACGGTCAAGGCGATGCGCAAGAACGTGCTTGCCAAGTGCTACGGCGGCGACATTTCGCGGAAGCGCAAGTTGCTGGAGAAGCAGAAGGAAGGCAAGAAGCGGATGAAGCAGGTCGGCAGCGTTGAGGTACCGCAGGAAGCGTTCATGGCGGTGCTGAAGATCGACGAATAAGCGGGCATTACGCCAATCGAAGGATGATTCAAATGAACATGACCCGAATCCAAACCGCTTCCCCCGAAGCGGTTTATATTCATATTCCGTTCTGTACGAACAAATGCCATTACTGCGACTTCAACTCTTACGTGCTGAAGGGGCAGCCGGTGATGGACTATTTGGCCGCGCTTGAGCGCGAGATGGAGCGTACGGCTCTGGTGACGCCGCCCGGCGAGATCGACACGATATTCGTCGGCGGCGGGACGCCGACGGTGCTGCTGCCCGAGCAAATGGCCGTGTTCCTGCGCATGGTGGAGACTTATTTTCCCAATCGCAGCGAGGCCTTCGAATTTACAATGGAAGCGAACCCGGGCACAACCGATGCGGAGAAGCTGGCTGCGATGAAGGAAGGCGGTGTCAACCGGATCAGCTTCGGCGTGCAGTCGTTCGACCCGTCGCTGCTGACGGCGATCGGCCGCATCCACGATGTCGACGATGTGTACCGCAGTATTGCCAACGCGCGCGCCGCCGGTTTCGGCAATTTGTCGATCGACCTGATGTTCGGTTTGCCCGGCCAGACGGTCGAAACGCTGAACCGTTCGATTGACGCCGCGCTGGCGCTCGATTTGCAGCACTATTCCATCTATGGCTTGAAGGTGGAGGAGAACACGCTGTTCCACAAGCTTTACCAACGCAATGAGCTGCCGCTGCCAAGCGAGGACGACGAAGTGGAGATGTACGCGCTCATCATGCGCAGGCTGCGCGAAGCCGGCTACGGGCAGTACGAAATCAGCAACTTCGCCCGCCCCGGCTGCGAAAGCCGGCACAACATCACCTATTGGCGCAACCGCAGCTACTACGGACTCGGCGCCGGTGCGCACGGCTATCATGGCGGCGAGCGCCACGTCAACATCAAAGGCATTCAGCCGTATATCGACGCGACGCAAAACGGCTTGCCGCGGATGGAGCAGTTTGCGGTCAGCCGCGAAGAAGCGATGGAAGATTTTATGATGGTCGGCCTGCGAATGCTGGACGGCGTGGACGCCGCGGAGTTCGCTCGCCAGTTTGACGGGGCGGCGCTGGAGGAGGTTTTTGCTCCGGTGCTCAGCTCTTTGACCGAACGCGGGTTGCTGGTGCGGAGCGATAGCGGCGGTTACCGGCTGTCGGAGGGCGGCATTATGGTCGGCAACGAAATTTTTGGCGCGTTTGTGGGATATTTCGCTTGATCATTTTATACGATATACTGTATATTTATTCATATCGTATCGAACATTACGCGCAAGGCGGTGACCACCATGACGATACAATGCCGGAAAGCAGCGGCTGACGACGTCGACGGGCTTTATGCCATTATTACGAACTATGCGGAGCAAGGAATTATGCTTCCGCGATCCCGAGAGGCGCTGCGGCATGCCATCGACATGTTTGTGATCGCCGAGGACGACGGCGTATTGATCGGTTGCGGCTCGCTTTCCCAGCTTGGCAAAGATCTGGTGGAAATTCGCTCGCTTGGCGTTTCCGACGGCTATAAGGGCCAAGGCATCGGCAAGCGCCTGGTCAACCTGCTGATCGAGGAAGCGCGCGCGATGGGCATTGTCAAAGTGATGGCGCTCACGTACGAGGTGGCGTTTTTCGAGCGGAACGGCTTTACGGTCGTGCCGAAGGAAATTTTTCCGGAGAAAGTGTGGCGCGATTGCATGAACTGCAAGAAGCAGCACTGCTGCGACGAAATCGCCGTGCTGAAGCGGCTCGACGCGGAACCGAAGGCGGAAGCGATGCCCGTGGCGGCAGGAATGTCGCGGCGGGCTTGACCCTGACATATCGATAAAGGACCTCAAGTCCCGCCGTCTGGCGGAGACAGGGGTTCTTTTTTGTGGGAAAAGAAAGGATAGGCTTCGGCCGCGGCGGTGGGCATGTGTAGAAATGCGGGAGTGGGTCAGCGGCCGTTTGTGTCTGTTGGTTATCCCGTTGGCTCAAGTTTGAGTTTGTATGTATGGAGTTTGTATGTTGCGAGTTTGAAGTGTGTGCCTGGATGGTGCTGCCACTGGGCGGTGGCGAGTTTTTCTATAAAAATGGAAATTGGTTCATTGACGTTCATGAGATTGAGCCGAGGGGATACCCGCCATGTTTTACTGGCTATTTTCGCCGAACCGCAGGAAATGACACGAACAGGCCATTTTTAATGGCCTATTTCTATGATTTGGTTAGGGCGCATTGGCACAAGCCAGCCGATGCCGGATATGGGAATCACTCTCCGCTGTCCTGGTGCAACGACGCCTTGGCGACGCGGATCGCGGCATGGAAGCGATTGGGTGTCGATGGCGTGCTGCTCGACAAAATGGAGCCAAACAAGCCGCTCGTATGAGCGGCTGCATGAGGAAACGAAGCTCAAGCCCGCGGCGGGACGCCCGTCCGGGCTTTTTGCGCCATTTTTTCGGGAAAATCGGTTCTAATCCGCTCATGGGCAAGCAATTTCTCTTGACAACGAGCCTTGCGGTTTGGTATTTTTGTAGTAGTAATTAGCACTCGTTCGATGTGAGTGCTAACGACGGACAAATCGGCGAAAGGGTGCTGCTTGTGCTGACGGAACGGCAACGCATGATTTTGACGGCTATTATTGACGACTACATCCGTTCGGCCGAGCCGGTCGGCTCCCGCAGCATCTCCAAGCGGGCCGACGTCGGATTCAGTCCGGCCACCATTCGCAACGAAATGTCCGATCTCGAGGAGCTTGGCTTTCTGGAGCAGCCGCATACGTCGGCCGGGCGCATCCCTTCGGAGAAGGGGTATCGCTACTACGTCGACCACCTGGTGCGGCAATCCAGCCTGACGACCCAGGAGCTCGAGTTGATGAAGCAGTTTTTCGCCGAAAAGATCAATGAGCTGGAACAGGTCATTCAGCACGTCGCCGGCATGTTGTCGACCATCACGAATTATACGTCGATCGTGCTCGGGCCGGAAGTGTTCAGCGCTTCGCTCAAGCATTTGCAAATTGTGCCGCTCTCCAGCCGTTCGGCAGTGGCGATCATCGTCACGAACACCGGCCATGTCGAGAACAAGACGTTCCCGATCCCCGAAGGCGTAAGCGTCGGCGAGATCGAGAAGGTCGTCAATATGCTGAACGCCAAGCTGGTGAACACGCCGCTGATCCAGCTGCGCTCGAAGCTGTACAGCGCGATCGGCGCGGAGCTGAGCCAGTACGTGGCGGGCTGCGAGGAACTGCTGCAATCGCTGGAGACGGCGCTTGAGCACGACGAGGAAGACCGCATTTATTTGGGCGGCGCGACGAATATGCTGAACCAGCCGGAATTCAAGGACGTCGACAAGGTGAAGAACGTGCTCGACCTGCTGCACGAGACGCCGACGCTGCTGCGCATGTTCGCGGCGCTGCCGGAAGGCATCCAGGTGCGGATCGGCCGTGAGAACAGCAACCAGGCGATCAATTCCTGCAGCCTGATCACGGCCAGTTATTCCGTCGACGGCCAGCATCTCGGCACGATCGGCATTCTCGGCCCGACGAGGATGGAGTACGGCAAGGTGATCGGCTTGCTCGATCATTTGTCCAGAGACATGGCGGTGCTCCTCGGGCGCTGGTATAAGTCTTGACGGCTAATCCGCGCCCGCCGGGCAAAAATATAACCGACCGAAGATGACGACAAGGAGGTGAATCATCCCGTGAACGCAAAAGGCGAACAAGAGCAGCAGGAGCAGCAAACGGAACGGCAGCAAGCCGCGGAAGCTGCGGAAGCGGGTACATACGGCGGGCAAGCCGAAGGTGCCGCGGAAGCAAGCGAAGCCGAAACGGCCGAGGCAGACGGGACGACGGAGCAGGCGGAAGCCGCACCCGAGCAATTGCTGATCGAAGCGCTCCGCAAGGAAGCGGACGACAACCAGCAGCGGTTTTTGCGGGCGCAGGCCGATTTTGACAATTTCCGCAGGAGATCCCGTCTCGAGAAGGAAGAATTCGCGAAATATGCCTCGGCGAAGCTGATTGAACAGCTGCTGCCGATTTTCGATAATTTCGAACGCGCGCTCCAATCGAGCAAAGAAACGAAAGATTTCGATTCGCTGGTGAAAGGAATTGAAATGACTTTCCGGCAAATGGAGCAGGTGATGGCGCAGGAAGGGCTGTCCGTCATGCAGGCGGTGGGCCAGCCGTTTAATCCGGAGCATCATCAGGCGATCATGCAAGTGGAATCCGACGAGCATGAAGAAGGCATTATTGTGGAGGAAATACAGAAGGGCTACATGCTGAAGGAGAAAGTGCTTCGGCCGGCTATGGTGAAAGTGAGCATGTAGCGTCGGTCGTCAAAGTTCCCTAGTATGCACGCGATTCGACCCGGCCAATCATTCGGCCAACCATCAAATCAAGGAGGTAACTTGCGATGAGCAAAGTAATCGGTATTGACCTTGGAACGACAAACTCGTGCGTAGCGGTTATGGAAGGCGGCGAAGCCGTCGTTATTCCGAATCCGGAAGGCAACCGGACGACGCCGTCCGTCGTTGGCTTCAAGAAGGACGGCGAACGCATCGTCGGCGAAAGCGCGAAGCGCCAGGCGATCACGAACCCGGATCGCACCGTCATTTCGATCAAGCGTCAAATGGGCACGAACCACAAGGAGATAATCGAAGGGAAGGAATATACGCCGCAAGAAATTTCGGCGATGATTTTGCAGAAGCTGAAGGCGGATGCGGAAGCGTATCTCGGTTCCACCGTCACGCAGGCGGTTATTACCGTTCCGGCCTATTTCAACGACAGCCAGCGTCAGGCGACGAAGGACGCTGGCAAAATCGCCGGCCTCGACGTGCTTCGCATCGTCAACGAGCCGACGGCCGCGGCGCTTGCTTACGGCCTTGACAAGGAAGAGGAAACGATCCTTGTCTATGACCTTGGCGGCGGCACGTTCGACGTTTCGATTCTCGAGCTGGGCGACGGCACGTTCGAAGTGAAAGCGACAAGCGGCGACAACCGTCTGGGCGGCGACGATTTTGACCAGGTGATCATCGACTATTTGGCGGCAGAATTCAAAAAAGAACACGGCATCGACCTGACGAAGGACAAAGCGGCGACGCAGCGTTTGAAGGATGCGGCGGAGAAAGCGAAAAAAGAGCTTTCCGGCGTATTGACGACGACGATTTCTTTGCCGTTCATCACGATGGTCGACGGCGTGCCGCAGCACTTGGAAATCAACCTGACCCGCGCCAAATTCGAAGAGCTGTCCGCGCCGCTGGTCGAGCGTACGCTCGGACCGACGCGCCAGGCGCTGAGCGATTCGGGCTTGTCAACGAGCCAAATCGACAAAGTGGTGCTTGTCGGCGGATCGACCCGTATTCCGGCCGTACAGGAAGCGATCAAGAAGCTGACCGGCAAAGAGCCGCATAAAGGCGTCAATCCGGATGAAGTCGTGGCACTTGGCGCGGCGATTCAGGCGGGCGTGCTGACGGGCGACGTCAAGGACGTCGTACTGCTCGACGTAACGCCGCTGTCGCTAGGCATCGAAACCGCGGGCGGCGTCTTCACGAAGATGATCGACCGAAACACGACGATTCCGACGAGCAAGTCGCAAGTATACAGCACATACGCCGACATGCAGACGAGCGTGGAAATTCACGTGCTGCAAGGCGAACGCCAGATGGCGTCTGGCAACAAGACGCTCGGCCGGTTCATGCTCGGCGACATTCCGCCGGCGCCGCGCGGCGTGCCGCAAATCGAAGTCGCGTTCAATATTGACTCGAACGGTATCGTCAACGTTTCGGCGACGGATAAAGGAACGGGCAAAAGCCAGAAGATTACGATTACTTCGTCCAGCGGCCTGAGCGACGAGGAAATCGACAAAATGGTCAAGGACGCCGAGCTGCATGCCGACGAAGACCGCAAGCGCAAGGAAACGGTCGAGGCGCGCAACAACGCCGACCAACTCGTTTACACCGTCGACAAGACGATCAAGGACCTCGGCGACAAAGCGGATGCGGCAGAAGTAGCCAAAGCGGAAGCGGCCAAGGAGAAAGTGAAGAAGGCGCTCGAAGGCGACGACGTCGATGCCATTCGTGCGGCGACGGAAGAGCTGACGGAAGTGGTGCAGCAGCTGTCGGTGAAAATGTACGAGCAAATGGCGCAGCAGCAAGCCGGCGAAGGCGCGGAAGGCGGCGCGGCGGACGGCGGAGCCAGAGCGAAGGATAATGTCGTCGACGCCGATTATGAAGTGGTGGACGACCAGAAGAAATAAGGCAAGCACGAAAGTGCGGCCATACGCATGAAATAGGGAAACGGGCCGCGGGGCAGGCCGCTTGCGCTCTTGGCATCTGCGGATGCCGGGTGGTGCGGGCGACGGCCGTGCGGCGCCGTTTCTCTTCTGGGTTTATGAGGATTCGAGGATTCGGCAGGATTCCGGGGTGGGAGTGGGACAATTGAGTAAGCGGGACTATTACGAGGTGCTTGGGGTTGACAAGGGCGCTTCGCAGGATGAAATCAAAAAATCGTTTCGAAAGCTGGCTCGCCAGTACCATCCCGACGTCAACAAGGCGGCGAATGCGGAAGAGCAGTTTAAAGAAGTGAAAGAAGCGTACGATGTGCTGAGCGACGACCAGAAGCGCGCGCAGTACGACCAATTCGGCCACGTCGACCCGAACATGGGGATGGGCGGCGGTGCGGGCGGAGCCGATTTTGGCGGGTTTGGCGATATTTTCGACATGTTCTTCGGCGGTGGCGGCGGCGGCGGTCGGCGCAATCCGAATGCGCCGCAGCGCGGCAATGACCTGCAATATTCCATGACGATCGAGTTCAAGGAAGCGATTTTTGGCAAAGAGATGGACATTACGATTCCGCGCACGGAAACGTGCGATCGCTGCCACGGCTCGGGCGCCAAGCCGGGAACGAAGCCGGAAACGTGCGGCGTTTGCCGCGGCACCGGGCAGCAGGAAGTGATCCAGAACACCGCGTTCGGACGGATCGTCAACCGTCGCGTTTGTTCGCAGTGCAACGGCCAGGGCGTGCTGATCAAGGAACGTTGCGGCGATTGCCACGGCGCGGGCAAAGTGAAGAAACAGCGCAAAATTCATGTGAAAATTCCCGCCGGCGTCGACGAAGGCGCACAACTGCGCGTTTCCGGCGAAGGCGAATCGGGTTCGAAGGGCGGCCCGGCCGGCGACCTGTATATCGTCATCCGCGTCAAGGCGCACGATTATTTCGAGCGCGACGGCGACGACATTTATTGCGAGGTGCCGCTGACGTTTGCGCAGGCGGCGCTTGGCGACGAAATCGAAATTCCGACGCTGACGGAAAAAGTGAAGCTGAAAATTCCGAGCGGCACGCAAACGGGCACGTTCTTCCGGCTGAAGGGCAAAGGCGTGCCACGGCTGCGCGGCATCGGCCAAGGCGACCAGCATGTGAAGGTGACCGTCATGACGCCAACGAAGCTGAGCGACGAGCAAAAAGAACTGCTGCGCCAGTTCGCCGGCATCGACGGCGAGCATACGCACGAAAGCGGCGGCGGCTCGATTTTCGAGCGGATGAAGAAGGCGTTTCTCGGGGAGTAGACAGTAGGCGCGATAAGTAGACAGGCGCGATAGCGAGGCTGGCAAGACAGGCAGGCCCCCTCGGCTTTGCCGCGGTTCACACGAACCGGCGGCAGCCGGAGGGGCTTTTTATTGCCTGACGGGTGGCGTAACCCCGAACCCCGAATCAGAACTTTAAGTGCAATAATGTTTAACTTCCACTCAAACGGCTGATGGAGACAACTTAACTGCAAAAGTGCGCTTAACCTCTACCTGTTTTCCGGTAATCAGCGTATTAGCCGGATTTAAGCGTATTTCTGCGCTTAAAAGTAGTAGACGAGTATCCAGGGTTCCATTTAAGCGCATTTTTGCGCTTAAGCAACGTCAGCCCGGCGGTAGTGCATGTTTTCCCACACGAGGGCGTATGGCTCAGTCGTCTAACGGTTCCTGCAGCGCTTATTGGGCCGATTTTGGTTTTATTGACACTCTAACGGTTTCCAGCGTCGCTATTCGCAGAAAAACCGCCAAAATCGTAGGGGAATAAGCAAATAGGCTAGCCAGAAACCGTTAGCGCCAGAAAATCGTTCAAAATGCCCGAATAAGCTCGCTGAGAACCGCTAGTACGGCGAAGTTGAAGAGGAGACGCTCCCACAACACCCATAAACGAGGGCACTCACCCGGGGACGCTGCCTCAAGAAGCAAATACCATGCGTACCGCCCGATTGGCCGCCACGGCATCTTACCGGGTCGGGTAATCACAATAGCCAATGAAAAATGGCTTATTTGTCTCTTTTCGACCGTCTCGTCGGAAATAGCCAGTGAAAACATGGCCTATTTGCTCCGCCAGGCCACAAATCGAGCATATTTGAGGAAAATAGCCAGTGATTTCACTGGCTATTTCGTGGCGACTGCCCGTTTTGGGCGAAATAGGCAATAAAACATGGCCTATTTGCAAAACGATCCATCGGACGGAGCGGTAGTGTAGCAAATGGGGGAGCAGGCGGAGAGGGGACACCGCGATTTGTGCATGCGTCAGCGGCGCGCTTCGCGATGTTTAAGCCAGGACGAGAGGCGTGGGCGGTATGGAGAAGTGAGAGGCAGGCGAAGTGGAGTATAAGCCATTTTCATTTAACTAAATCATTAAGAAAACTATTGTGCGGTTTGCCGCAGCGGGGTATAATGATTTCTGGATCGAAGTAAATCAGCGAAGCAGGCCCGGCGCAAGTGGTGAAAATCAATGCCGATTGGACCAGGAGCGGCCCAATGCGGTAATGATTTCTGGATCGAAGTAAATCAGCGAAGCAGGCCCGGCGCAAGTGGTGAAAATCAATGCCGATTGGACCAGGAGCGGCCCAACGCGGTAATGATTTCTGGATCGAAGTAAATCAGCGAAGCAGGCCCGGCGCAAGTGGTGAAAATCAATGCCGATTGGACCAGGAGCGGCCCAATGCGGTAATACGGAGGAAGTTGTTTGTCTGCAGCTCGGTTATGTGTGCGAGGGCAGCCAAAGCGGTTCGTTGCGCCATTTTATCTTAATGTTTAAGTTTATAAATGAAAGGAAATCGCGACATGACGATTAAAGCGGTGCTGTTTGATTTTGACGGGACGATTTCGACGTTGCGAGCCGGTTGGGAAGAAGTGATGGCTCCGTTCATGAAGGAGGCAATCGCCGGGGGGCGGCAATTGTCTGCTGCGGAGAACGAAGCGCTCGATCGCGAGATTGCCGACTATATCGACCAATCGACCGGCATTCAGACGATTTACCAAATGCAGTGGCTGGCGGGTCTAGTAAAGGAGAAAGGCTGGAACGGCGAAGCGCTCGACGAATGGGCGTACAAGGCGGAGTATAACCGCCGTTTGCTCGAGCGGGTCAAAGACCGCGTCGAACGGCTGGCGTCGGGACAAGCTGATGCGGACGATTATTTGATCAAAGGGGCGGCTTCTTTTTTGAGGACGCTGCGGGATCGGGGAGTTGCGCTGTATGTGGCCAGCGGCACCGACCATCCCGACGTTGTGCGGGAAGCCGGGGTGCTCGGCGTAGCCGACTGCTTCAAGGAGATTGCCGGCGCGCCGGTCGGGCAAACGGCCTGCTCGAAGGAGAAGGTGCTGCAGGACCTGATCCATGCCAAAGGGTTGGCCGGAAGCGAGCTGGCTGTCGTCGGCGACGGCAAGGTGGAAATTCGACTCGGCTGCGAAGCCGGCGGGTTTGCGATCGGTCTTGCCAGCGACGAAGAACGCCGGGGAGGCATCAATCCGGTGAAGGAGAAGCGGCTCATTGCTGCGGGAGCGCAATGGATCGTGGGCGATTTTGCCAATGAGGCGGAATGGTTGGAGAAGCTTGGCTTGCAATAAACCGCAGCGAAAGGGGAGAAGAGCCGATGCAGCAGCATCCGCGGCTATCGTTCGATTCGATTCGCACCAACTCCGTCTATACGAGAACGAATCTTGTGACGATTCGCAACATGGCCAGGCCGTATGACGACTCGCTGGAACCGTGGCCGGCAGCGCCGGAGGAGGCACGGCAATTCGACGAGCTGGTCGACCGGATCGTCCGGACGAGAGCCGCCGGCAAGCCGGTCATTTGGTCAATGGGCGCCCACGTGATCAAAAACGGGATGTCCCGCTACGTAATCGAAATGGTGCGAAACGGCATGTTGACGCATGTTTCCGGCAATGGGGCGACAAGCATCCATGACTTCGAGCTCGCGTTTCTCGGGGAAACGTCGGAGGATGTGGCGCGGGCGATCGAAGACGGCTCGTTCGGCATGTGGGAGGAAACCGGCCGCTTCATGAACGAAGCGATTCAGCAAGGGGCGGCGGAAGGGCTCGGCTACGGCGAAAGCTTGTACCGCTACCTGGACCGCAATCCTGAACGGTTCCCGCAATACGACGATTGCGTGTTTGTGCAATGCCAGCGCTCCGGCGTGCCGTACACATGCCATATTTCAATCGGCACGGATATTATCCATCAGCATCCGATTGTCGATTTTGCCGCGCTTGGCACGGCCAGCGGCCGCGATTTTGCCGCGCTGCGGCAGTCGGTGGAGGAGATGGCGGACGGCGGCGTGTTTCTCAATTTCGGTTCGGCCATTTCCGGACCGGAGCTGTTTCTGAAGGCGGTAAGCATCGGCCGCAACCTCGGCCTCGGTATGGCGCCGATTGCGGCCGCCAATTTCGATATCGTGCCGGTATTCGCGGCGCCGCAGCCAACGGAAGCGGAGCCGGACTATTATTACCGGCCGCGGCGCAATTTTGTCGAGCGGCTGGCCGGCATCGGCGGGCAAGGCTACTTGTTCCACGGCCTTCACCAGGCGACGATTCCGCAGCTGTTCCATCGCGTGCTGGCGCGGCGCGAAGAGCTTGGCGTCAGCTTCCCGGCATACGAGCGCAAGCCGCGTGCGGCCGGCACGGCCGTTAAGCTGCACCCGGTGCGGGAGCGGAAGGCGCTGCTTCGCGCGGACGGCGGCGACGCGGCGTACGCGCGCAAGTTGTTGGACACGGCACCGGGTGACGGGTCCGTGCCGGTTTGGCCGGCCGCCGGAGACGACTTTGCCGACTTCGCCGGGCGGGTGCGCATGGCGCGGGAGCAAGGCAAAGAGGTGCTCGTTTCGCTCGGCGGCAATGTGGTCGGCACCGGCGTTACGCCGCTGCTGTGCGATCTGATCGCGCAAGGCTGGGTTACTCATGTGGCGCTGAACGGCGCGAGCGCTTTTCAGGACTTTGAGCTGGCCGCCTTCGGCCAAACGGAGGAAGCGGACGACGACGCACTGGCGCAAGGCAAATTCGGCATGTGGCGCGAGCCGGGCGAGCTGCTGCATGCCGCGCTGCGCGAAGGTTATGCGCGCGGCCTCGGCTACGGCGAAAGCTTGATCGAACGCATGCGCCGGGAGCCGGAAGCGTTCCAGTACCGGCATATCAGTTTGTTGCAAGCTTGCGCCGACAGGGGAATTCCGTGCACAGTGCATGTGACCATCGGCACCGACGCGATTCAGCAGCATCCGGATACCGATTTTACGGTGCAAGGCGGCGCCAGCGGCCGCGATTTCCATGTGTACGCCCATACGGTGTCGCGCCTCGACGGCGGCGTGTTTGCCAATTTCGGCTCGACGGTAACGGGGCCGGAAGTGTTCCTCAAAGCGCTGTCGATCGCCCGCAACCTGGGCCACCCGGTGCATCGCATTACGACGGCCAATTTCGATATTGTGAAGCTTGGCGACTATCATCGCAAAGTCGGATACGAGGACTGGGACTACTACTACCGGCCGCGCAAAAATATTATTCACCGCCCGACGAGTCTCGGCGGCAAAGGGTACCACTTCGAAGGGCAACACCAGCAAACGATTCCGGCGCTGCATCGTTATTTGCTCGAGGTAAACAGCGCGAGTGGGGAGAAGTAGTTGCCCGTCTCGAAATAAGCCCGATTTTATTGGCTATTTGGCAAAAAACGACCGGCTGCAACAAAATAGCCAGTGATTTCACTGGCTATTTAGCCGAATCGGCTCGTCAGGGGCCTTTTCAGTGAAAATAACCAGTGGTTTCACTGGCTATTTCCAGTGAACCGGACGAAATCCGGTGAATAAGCCATTTTTCATTGGCTATTCCGGTGGGGCGGGGGCATGGCAACGGCTCCGCCACTGCCGTCAAACATTTTACCTTAATCATTAAATAAAATAGTTGCCAAACCATCGACAGTCGTTGTATATTTAACTTAATAATTAAGTTAATGAACGGAACGGGAGAGGACACAAGATGAATAAACTAACGTTTCTCGGCGCAGGAAGCTCCGTATTTGCCAAAAACGTGCTCGGCGATTGCATGCTGTCGCCGGCGCTGCAGGATTTCGAGCTGGCGCTGTTCGATATCGATCCCGAGCGGCTGCGCGATTCCGAGCAAATGCTGCTGAACCTGCGCGAGACGCTCGGCAGCACTTGCCGCGTCAAGCCTTACACGGACCGCAAGGAAGCGCTGCGCGGCGCCAAATACGTGGTGAACGCCATCCAGGTCGGCGGCTACGACCCGTGCACGATCACCGATTTCGAAGTGCCGAAGCGGTACGGCTTGCGCCAGACGGTCGCCGATACGCTCGGCATCGGCGGCATTTTCCGCAACTTGCGCACGATTCCGGTGATGCTCGATTTTGCCGCCGATATGCACGAGGTTTGCCCGGACGCGTTGTTCCTCAACTACACGAACCCGATGGCGGTGCTGACGAACGCGATGATTACGCACGGCGGCATCAACACGGTTGGCTTGTGCCACAGCGTGCAGGTGTGTTTGCCGCGGCTGTTCGAACGGCTGGACATGGACCCCGCAGGCGTGCAAACGAAAATCGCCGGCATCAACCATATGGGCTGGCTGCTCGAAGCGACCCGCGACGGCGTCGACCTGTATCCGGAGATCAGACGGCGCGCCGCCGAGAAGCAGAAGGAAAAGCACGACGACATGGTGCGGTTCGAAATTTTGCTGCGTTTCGGCTACTACGTGACGGAATCGTCGCGGCATTCGTCGGAATACTATCCGTACTTCATCAAAAACTTATACCCCGAGCTGATCGAACGTTACGACATCCCGCTCGACAACTATTTGCACAGCTGCCAGCGCCAGATCGAAAAGTGGAAAACGATGCGCGAAGAGCTGGTGAACAATAAAAGTCTGACGCACGAACGGACGCGCGAATACGCCTCGCGTATTCTCGAAGCGATGGAGACGAATGTGCCGATCAAGATCGGCGGCAACGTGATGAACAACGGCCTGATCGCCAATTTGCCGAAAGAGGCGTGCGTCGAAGTGCCGTGCCTGGTCGACGCGAACGGCGTGCAGCCGACCGTTGTCGGCAACTTGCCGCCGCAGCTGGCTGCGCTGAACCGGACGAACATCAACACCCAGCTGCTGACGCTTGAAGCGGCGATCACGCGAAAGAAAGAGCACATTTACCACGCGGCGATGCTCGACCCGCACACGTCGGCGGAATTGTCGATCGACGATATCGTATCGCTGTGCGACGATATGATCGAAGCGCACGGCGACTGGTTGCCGGCATTCCGCTGACCATGTAGATCCGGCTGTCGACCCAACACGAACATTGTGCGGCCGCAATCGCTTCCGATGTGGTACACTCGTATTGCGGTTCAATCATTAAGTTAATGGGGGGCTCACCGATCGACTCCAATAAAATCGCTTACCTGCAGCAAGTCAAACAGATGAATATGGCGACGATCCTGCGCCAGATCTGGAAGAAGGAACAAGTGTCGCGCGTTGAGCTAGTGTCGAGCGCCGATCTGACATCGGGCACGATTACGAATTTGACGGGGGAACTGATCGGGCACAAGGTGATCCGCGAATACGAAGCGGTGTCCGGCAGCGTGGGCCGCAAGCGGGTTATGCTCGGCTTCGACCCGGGGCATTACCGCATCATCGGGCTCGATATCGGACGCAACAATTTTGAAATCGTGCTGATGGACTTGTGCGGTCGCGTGCTTCGTTCGGTTGGCGGCGATGTCGACCGGGAAGCCGGTCCGGAAGGATTTTTCGCCCGCATCATGCCGGCGTTGACGGACATGCGGCAGGAGGCGGAAAAAGCCGGCCATCCGGTGCTCGGCATCGGCGTCGGCGTCCCGGGTCCGATTGATTACAGCCGGGGAGCGCTGCTGAATCCGCCGAATTTTCCCGGGTGGAGCGGCTTCCCGCTGCAGGCGGAGCTGGAGAAACGAACCGGCGGGCGCGTCATGATCGAGGACAACGCGCGGACATCGGCGCTGGCCGAACGCTGGTACGGCATCGGCCGCAACGTCGACGATCTTGTATTCATCACGATGGGCGGCGGTATCGGCGGCGGCGTCATTTCGCAGGGCGAAATCGTGCGCGGCACGAACGGCCTGTGCGGCCAGGTCGGTCACATGACGATCGTCATGGACGGCAAAGTGTGCGACTGCGGCAACCGCGGCTGTTGGGAGCCGATCGGCTCCATTCCCGGCATCCTCGGACGCTGGGGCGGCGGCGGCACGATGGACGACTTCAAGGCGGCCGTGCGCGCAGGCGACTCCCATGCGCTCAAATGCATGGAGGACACGCTTGCGTTCCTCGAAACGGCGCTGATTAATGTATTCAACCTGTACGACCCGGAAGTAGTCGTGCTCGGCGGCCAATTGTATCCGTACATCGCGGAATACCGCGCTACCGTGCAGGAGCGGCTGCAAGCCCGGCTGTACGCCTTTGCCAAAGACCGGTTGCGGCTCGAGCCGTCCAGCTTCGGCGCTTCGCAAAGCGCGATCGGCGGAGCGGCGATGCTGTTCCGCGAGCTGCTGAGCGAACCGGTCAAGCTGCTGGTTTGACGCCGGCAAGCGAACAATCGTCCGAAGGGGGGCATCCATCATGGCAAGCCAACTATACCGCCCGCTGCGCAACGCCGGCTGCAGAATCGTCGACGATTTGACGTTCAAAGGCTATCGCTCGCTGCTGCTCGAAAATGAAAGCCTGCTCATTCATCTGCTGCTGGACCGGGGCGGCGAGCCGGTCCGCTGGCAACACAAGCCGACGGACACCGATTTCATCTGGCTGTCGCAGCGCGGCATCGACCGCCCCCATCCGCTCTACAGCAACGACTATGAAATCAGCTACCTCGGCGGCTGGCAGGAAATGTTCCCGGAAGTCAGCTATACGTCCGTTTACCGGAATACAACCGTGCACCGCGGCGAATCGGCGATTACGCCGTGGGATTATACGATCTTGCAGGACGATCCGGAGCGAATCGAAGTGCAGCTCGTCAACCGCATTCGTTCGATGCCCTTCCGCACCGAAAAAAAGATTGCGCTTACTTCCGGAAGCGCTGTCGTCCGGATCGAAGAAACGATCGTCAATTTGTCATCTGCCACGGCGCTCGAAGCGAACTGGGGGCACCATCTGGCATACGGCGCGCCATTCCTCGATCGCGACACGGTCGCCGAGCTGACGGAAGGCGCGACCGTCCATCACCCGGCAACCGGCGAAAGCTGGCCTTGGCCGGCGGCGCGGCAGAACGGCGCGGAGGTCGACCTGTCGCGTTTGCCGGAGCCGGGCACGCCGCGCGATCTGCTGTATGTGCGCGCCGCGGACGGCAAATACCGGCTGACGAACAGGCGCCGGGGCGTATCGCTCGAGGTGCGTTGGGACCAGGAAGTTTGGCCATACTTGTGGTACTGGCAAAATTTTGGCCACGACAGCGATGCTCCGTTCTTCGGGCGCGATTACAACATCGGGCTGGAAATGTTCAACGTTCCGCCGAAGCTGACGCTGGCGGAAGCGGCGGCGCAAGGGCTGGCGCTCGTCGTGCCGCCGAACGGCAGCGTGTCGGCATGGCTGGAATTCGAAGCGATAACAAACCCATCCATCGATTAACGATTTTGCCATTTTTACTTAATGAATAAGGGAAATGCCGCAAGCGCGCGCCAAGCAACCCGCGCCGGCATACAGGAGGGTCCACATGCTGCTGACCTACGAAAAACTCGGCCGCCGCATCCGCGAGCTCGAGCCGCTGCGCTACCGCAATCCGATCGCCATACCGACTTATCGATTCTGGGTAGACGAAGCGGCTGAAGTGGCCGCCATGCCGCCGGCAGACGCCGTTTGGAGCGAGCTGTCGGTCGGCGACCGCTGGAGCGGATACGATTTGACCGCCTGGCTGCAGACGGAAGCGACGATTCCGGCGGAATGGAGCGGCCAAACGGTGCTGGGGCTGTTCGATTTCGGCAAAACCGGCGCCGGCCACAACTCCGGCTTCGAATCGCTGCTGTACGTCGACGGGGCGCCTTACCAGGGAGTCGGCAGCAACCATAAGGAAGTGTTTTTTCCCGAGTCGTTCGCCGGGCGCACCGTCAAGCTGCTGTTCAAGGTGTGGACCGGGCTGAACGGCCAGTCCGGCGCCAGAACGCCGCTCGAGCACAAGCTGGAAACGTCGGCGCTGGCGTTGCTCGACAAGGAAACGGACGACTTGTACTATACGGCGCTCGCCGTCTGGCAAACGATCGGCGTGCTCGGCGAAAACGCCTGGGAGCACCAGGCGCTGCTCAAGGCGCTCGACCGCGCGTTCCTGCCGCTCGACTGGCACATCCGCGGCGACGAATCGTTCTACGCCAGCGTCCGCGAAGCGTGCCGCAAGCTGCACGAGGAGCTCGACTCGCTGCCGAAGCACCATCCGCTGACCGTACGCACGATCGGCCACACCCATATCGACGTCGCCTGGCTGTGGCGGCTGAAGCATACGCGCGAGAAGGCGGCGCGTTCGTTTTCGACCGTGCTGAAGCTGATGGAGCAGTTCCCGGAGTATGTGTTCCTGCAGACGATGCCGCAGCTGTACGAATACATCGAGCACGATTACCCGGACATTTTCGCCGGCATCAAGGAGCGCGTGCGCGAAGGCCGCTGGGAGGCGGGCGGCGCGATGTGGCTCGAGTCGGACTGCAACATCCCGTCGGGCGAATCGCTCGTGCGCCAGCTCGTGTACGGCATGCGTTACTTCGAAGATAAATTCGGCGTCCAATGCGAATACTTGTGGCTGCCCGACGTGTTCGGCTACAGCTGGGCGCTGCCGCAAATTTTGCGCAAGAGCGGGCTGCGTTATTTCATGACGACCAAAATCAGCTGGAACGTGTACAACCGGTTCCCGCACGACACGTTCCTCTGGCGCGGCATCGACGGCACGGAAATTTTGACTCATTACATCACGACCCCGGACCCGGGCGCCAAAGGCGACAAGTTCACCAAGTTCTACACCTACAACGGCCAGGTGCTGCCGGCGACCGTGTCGGGCATCTGGAACAACTACCGGGACAAGGAAATCAACGACAGCGAGCTGCTGCTGTCGTACGGCTGGGGCGACGGGGGCGGCGGGCCGACGCGGGAAATGCTCGAGCTGCGCCGCCGGCTGGAAAACATGCCGGGCTTGCCGCGCACGACAACGGGACGGGCGAGCGAATTCTTCAACGAACTGGAGCGCAAAGTCGACAGCACCGATCGTTACGTGCACCGCTGGGACGGCGAGCTGTACCTGGAGCTGCACCGCGGCACCTATACGTCGCAAGGCTACGTGAAGAAGATGAACCGCCGTCTGGAGACGCTGCTTCACGATGCGGAAGCGATTTCGGCGTTCAATATGCCGCTGGCGGGCGCCGCGTCTTATCCGCGGCAAGCGCTGTACGACAGCTGGCGCATCGTGCTGCGCAACCAGTTCCATGACATCCTGCCCGGCTCTTCGATCCGGCAGGTGTACGAGGATTGCCATGTCGAGTACGCCGAAGCGGAGGGGCTGGCGCAAGACACGTTGACCGCCGGCTTGCAAACGCTCGCTTCTCGCGTCGGCGGCGAAGCGGAAGGCTGGCTCGTCTTCAACTCCTTGTCGTGGGCGCGTTCCGAAGCCGTCGAGCTGCCGTGGAAAGACGGTTACGCCGACGCCGCCTGGGAAGACGCGGCCGGACGCCCCGTCGTCGCCGCCCGTTCGGCTGACGGCAGCAAGCTGCGGCTTGCGGTGGAGGATATCCCCGCGCTCGGTTACACGACGGTCCGCCGTGCAGCGGCGCAAGCCGCTGCAACGCCAGCTGCGGACAACGGCGGCATCGCCGTACACGCGAACGGAGCGAACACACCGTTCTACGAGCTCGAATGGAACGGCAGCGGTCAACTGACGCGCCTTTACGACAAGCGGCTGAACCGCGAGATTCTTGCGCCGGGGGAAGTCGCCAACCGGTTCGACGTGCACGAAGACAAACCGGTGCTGCACGACAACTGGGAAATCGACATCTTTTACAGCGAAAAAGTGCGTCACGTCACCGATCTGCAAACGGTCGAAACGGTGGAAAACAACGCGGTGCGCACGGTGATCCGGTTCAAGTGGACGTTTTTTGCGTCGACGTTCGAGCAAGACCTGATTCTGTACCCGCACGATCCGCGGATCGAATTCGCCACGCGCGTCGACTGGCAGGAGCGGGAAATGCTGCTCAAGGTCGCGTTCCCGGTCGATGTGCGGGCGACGGCGGCGACGTACGAAATCCAGTTCGGCAGCGTGCAGCGGCCGACGCACTGGAACACGAGCTGGGACTACGCCCGGTTCGAAACGTGCGCGCAGAAGTGGGTCGATCTGTCGGAGCGCGGCTGCGGCGTCAGCCTGCTGAACGATTGCAAATACGGGCACGACATCAAGGACAACGTGATCCGGCTGACCTTGCTCAAGTCGTCGAACGAACCCGATCCGGAAATGGATCGCGGCGAACACACGTTTACGTATGCGCTGCTGCCGCATAACGGCGACTGGGCGGCCGCGGGCACGGCACGGCAGGCGTACCGGCTGAATACGCCGGTTGCCGTTGCGGCTCTCCCGCAAACGGCGGCAGCCGCAACGGATGCGCTGCCGGCATCGCTTGGCTTCCTCGCCGCGGAGGGCAGCCACGTCATCGTCGACACGGTCAAAAAAGCGGAAGATTCCGACGACTGGATCGTCCGCTGCTACGAATATACCGGCCGCCGCGGCGTGGCGAAGCTTCGTTGCCATCATGCGCTGGCGGCCGTGGAGGAAGTCAATCTGGCGGAGCGCGAGCCCGTTTCCGTCGCGCATCAACTGCATGAATTCGAAACGTTCTTCAAACCGTTCGAGCTGAAGACGTTCCGCTTGACCTTGCGCTGATCGGCACAACTGGCCGTATCAAGGTCAGGTTACAGGAAAGGAAGAGCGATCATGACGAACAATCGCGCCGACTGGTCATCCGTCGCGCAATACACAGCACTAACGAAGGAACGGGTGGACGCGATTCTCGCCGGCATCGGCTCGCTGAAGGCCGGCGTCATCGGCGACGGCTGCCTGGACGTTTATTGGCACGTCGACATGACGCTAAGCGAGCTGTCCCGCGAAACGCCCCACCATAACTTGCCGGTCGTTCGCGAGTCATGTTTCCCGGGCGCGGCGGCCAATGTGGCGATGAACTTCCGCGATCTCGGCTGCGCCGAAGTGCGCTTCTGCACCGTCATCGGCGAAGATTGGCGGGGACGTGTGCTGCTGGACGCGCTGCTCGCCGCCGGCATCAACGTCGACGCGGTGATGGCCGAACGGGGGCGCGTAACGCCGGCTTATTGCAAAACGATCCGCCACGGGCTGCAGGACGTGCAGCAGGAAGATGCCCGGCTCGACTTCGTCAACGGCACGGAGCTGCCGGCGGAGGCTACCGAACGGTTCCTCCGGCTGCTCGACAGCATGGCGCAGGAAGTCGACGTCATCTGCGTCACCGATCAGCTACGCGGCGGCGTCATCAACGACGCGGTGCGCGAGCGGCTGCGCTATTGGGCGAACGCGGGCAAAATGATCGTCGTCGACAGCCGCAACCGGATCGGCTCGTACAACGGCATGATTCTGAAGCCGAACGAAATCGAAGCGCTGCGCTGGTTCAACGGCAACCAGGATTTTGGCCAGCCGAAGCCGGATGAGCTGGTGCGCGCCGGCCTGCAGCTCGCCCGCAAGGCGGGAGCGCCGTGCTGCATCACGCTCGGCGAACAAGGAGCCTTGTGGCTCGAAGACGGCGAATGCACATTCGTCCCGACGGTTCCGCAAACGGGGCCGATCGATATCGTCGGCGCCGGCGACACGTTTGCCACTTGCCTCATCTCCGCGCTCGGCACCGGAAGCGGCGGACCGGAAGCGGCGGCGTTCGCCCATCTTGGCTCGTCGGTGAGCATCCAGAAGCTGGGCCGCACCGGCACGGCGACGCCGGCAGAGCTGCTGCAGCAATTCGAGGCGCTGGCGAAACGGCAAACGAACGGGGGCAGATCGGCATGAAACAGGCAGCATCGTTCCGCGGCGTATACGCGCTGCTGCTGACGCCGTTCGAAGCGGACGGCCGGATCGATTGGCAAGCGTACGACCGTTATGTCGACTGGCAGCTTGAAGCGCGCACGAACGGCTTGTTCGCCGTTTGCGGCAGCAGCGAAATGGCGTTTCTCGAACCGGACGAACGGCTGGCGCTGGCGAAGCGGGCCGTGGGGCGGGCCGGCAGCGTGCCCGTCGTGGCGACGGCGAATGTCGGGCCCGACCCGGCGGCGCACCGCGAGGAGCTGCTGCGAATGGCGGAGACGGGCGTCTCCGGCGTCGTGCTCGTTGTGCCGCAAGGTTTGGGCGCGGACACGGAGCGGCTCGAGGCGTACTTCGCCGGGCTCGCCGCGGCAAGTCCCGTACCGGCGCTGCTGTACGAGTGGCCGCATTGGAAGCCTAAGGACATCGACCCGGCCATGTACGGAAGGCTGGTGCAACAGGCCGGCATCATCGGCGTGAAGGACACGACGTGCACGATGGCAGGCATTCAAGCCAAAATCGCCGCCGCTGCGGAAAGCGTCGTTTACCAGGCGAACACGCCGCTTCTGCTCGAAGCACTGCGCTCCGGCGCGGGCGGCGTCATGTCGACGGTGTCGACGGTGGCGGCGAAGCTGCTGCAGCGGATGTGGGCGGAAGAGGAGGCCGGAAGCGGCCTAGCGGAGCGGGCGCATGAGCGGCTCGTCCTGCTGGACGGCGTGCTCGGCCCCGAATTTACCGCATCCGGCAAGTATATGGCCGCGCGTCAAGGCGCGCCGATGACGACGACGACCCGGAGCGGCAAGCAAGTCAGCGAAGCGCGCGCCAAGGCGCTCGACGTTTGGCTGAGCTACGCGGCGACGGAACTGGGCGAGGAGGCGTAACACGCATGGAGTTGTATTTGATCCGCCATGGACAATCGATCGGCAACACGGTGCCCCACGACATGCCGGACGGCGAATTGACCGAGCTCGGCCGCACGCAGGCGCTGCGCGTAGCGGCGGCCGTGGCTCCTTGGCAGCCGCAGCAACTGATCGCAAGCCCGCTGACGCGGGCGATCGAAACGGCGCAGCCGCTGGCGCGGGCGCTTGGCCTGCCGATCCAGGTATGGAGCCACACCTACGAGGTGCGCAACAAAGGGCCGTACCGGGGCCCAACCGCCGAGCAGCTCGGCCAGCTGTTCCCGGAAGCGGCGTTTCGCGGCGACATGGACGTCGAAGGCTGGTTCTGCTCGGGCGACGAAACGCCGGAGACGGCGCATGACCGCGCGCACCTGGTGCTGCGGGAGCTGCATGAGCAGTTCGCCGGCCAGCGCGTTGCGCTGGTAGCCCACGGCGGCTTCAACCGCCATCTGCTGCTGGCGATTCTCGGTCTGCCGGCCGACAGCCCGGTTTATTTTCACCAAAGCAACGGCTGCATCTATCACATCGAATTTACGTCCGAACGAACGGTGCTGCATTATTTGGGCGAATCCCGCTCGCCGCTCGTCGGCTTCTCGTAACGTACCGCCCGCTGGCAGAACTGGCGCCCGGCCGAATCGGCTACGCAAGCGGCAACCGCCCGCATCGGCATTTGGCCGGCAGCCATTCTCATATTCTCATTACACTCATGGAGGGGTTCAGGTGAAAGGGAAAAAGGTGCTTGGAGTAGTTGTCGCATCCTGTTTGGCCGGCAGTTTGGCGGCATGCGGGTCGTCGGGAGATTCAAAATCGGGAAGCTCGTCCAGTCCCGCTCCGTCGGCTTCGGCCGGCGCGTCGGCGTCGCCGTCCGCATCGGCGGCGGCAGGCAAAAAAGTCGAGCTCGTCTGGTGGTATTCGGACGGCAAACAAACGGATGTCATGAACAAGATCGCGGCCAAATTCACCGAAACGCACCCGAATATCAAAGTAACGCCGGAGCTGACGGCGGGCGATCAGTATTACACGAAGCTGCAAACCGTGCTGGCGGCGAACAGCGGCCCGGACATCATGTGGATGGACGGCCCGGATTTCCCGAAATTCCAGTCCAAAGGCTTCCTTCAACCGTACAACGACCTGATCAAAAAAGACAATTTCAGCATGGACAATTATCCGAAGTCGATGGTCGATCTGTACTCGATGGACGGCAAAATGTACGGGATGCCCAAAGATTTTGACACGATCGGCCTTTATTACAACAAGGAAATGTTCGACAAGGCGAACGTCAAATATCCGGACGCGACCTGGACGTGGGACACCTTGCGCGATGCGGCGAAGAAGCTGACGATCACTTCCGGCGGCAATACGACGCAGTGGGGCTTCGCGGCGACAAGCGGCACGCAGGAGTCGATTTATCCGATTCTGGTGCAGAACGGCGTCAAGCTGGTCAGTGCCGACAAGAAGACGACCGATGTCGGTTCGGCCGACGGAGTTGCCGCTATTCAAGTGCTGTACGACATGATGTACAAGGATAAAGTGTCCCCGGACGGCAAATATATGATTGACAACAAGCCCGGCGCGCTGTTTAAATCGGGGAAAGTGGCGATGATGACCGGCGGCTCGTGGAACGCCCGCGGCTACTACGACGCGCTGAAGGAGAAGCTCGACGTCGCCGTGCTGCCGAAGATGAAGCAGGAAGGCAACATCATCCACGGCATCGGCTGGGTGATGAACGCCAAGTCGAAAAACCAGAACGAAGCGTGGGAGTTCGTCAAATGGCTCGGCTCCAAAGACGTCGCGATGATGCAGGCGGAAGTCGGCGCAGTTATTCCGGCGTTCAACGGCACGCAGGATACGTGGGTGAAATCGCTGCCGTACAACCTGAAAGTGTTCATCGATATGACGAAAACGTCGACGCCGTATCCGATTTCGAACAACGTCGAGTGGGAAGATCCGATCGCCGCGCACATCTCGAACATCTGGATCGACAAGGAGAAGGTGGCGGACGGCATGAAAGCCGCACAAGACGAAGCGAACAAAATTATGGCGGAAGCAAAATAGACGTTCGGAGGGATTTGCCATGAGACGGGTACAAACAGGGGCGTTGCCGGTCCCGCTGCGTGATTCCCGCTGGTCGCGGCTGATGCAGAACGAGAAGTTCTGGGGCTACTTCTTCATCGCGCCCGTCAGCATCGGGTTGATCGTATTCAGTATCCTCCCGCTCATCGCGTCGCTTGCGCTCAGCTTTACGAACTGGGACGGCTCGGATGCGATCAAGTGGGTGTGGTTCGACAACTTCACGAAGCTGTTCCACGATCAGGTTTATTTAAAATCGGTCCGGGTCAGCACCATCTATGCCATCGTCACCGTGCCCGCCTCGATCAGCCTGTCGATTATCGTGGCCGTGCTGTTGAACCGCAAGATGCGAGGCAACTTGGCGTATCGCCTCATCTTCTTCCTGCCGTCGGTGACGATGCCCGTCGCGATCGCCGTCGTCTGGAAGTGGCTCTACAATTACAACAGCGGCATGATCAACTACGCGCTCAGCCTGGTGGGGATTCAAGGTCCCCACTGGCTGGCCGACGAGCGCGTCGTGTTGTGGAGCGTCATGATTATCGCCATCTGGACGGCCATCGGGCATCATATGATTATTTTGCTGTCCGGGCTGCAGGGCATTCCCGAATCGTATTACGAAGCCGCGGCGATCGACGGCGCGACCGGGATGCGCCGGTTCTGGTACATTACGGTGCCGCTGCTGACGCCGGCCATCTTCTTCGTCATGGTGACGAGCCTGATCGGCGCCTTCCAGGTGTTCGACCTCGTGTACATGCTGACGCCGGTAACGGCGGGCGGCGGTTCGGGGGGCGTGCTGCAAAGCGCGACGCGCACGGCGGTGTATTCGATTTACCAGAACGGGTTCAAATCGTTCAAGATCGGCTACGCTTCGGCGCAAGCCTGGATGATGTTTGTCGTTATTTTTCTCGTGACGATGGGGCAACTGTATTTGCAGAAAAAATGGGTGCATTATGAATAAGCGATCCACGGGGCGAAGGGGGAGTACGAAGTGAGCGAAAAACACACCGGCATCTGGTCCCGCATGTGCATCCATTTGTTTCTGCTGATTGGCGCGGCAAGCATGCTGTTCCCGTTTTTCTGGATGATCATGACCTCGATCAAAACGAATGTGGAGGCGGAGCACATTCCGCCCGTCTGGTTTCCGGCCAAACCGCAGTTCGACTGGTATTCGAAAATATTCGCGCAAATTCCGTTCGGCCATTACTACATGAACACGATCTTCGTCACCGTCGGCCGCACGTTCCCGCAAGTGTTTCTGTGCGCCATGGCGGCGTTCGGCTTTGCGCGGTTGAAATTTCCCGGAAGGGATATTATATTCGTTTGCATTCTGGCGATTCTGATGGTGCCGTCGCAGGTACTGCTCATTCCGCACTATTACCAGGCGGTGCTGTTTCATTGGGTTGATACGTATAAAGCGCTCATTATTCCCGGCATTTTCTCCGCGTACGGCACGTTCCTGCTGCGCCAGTTTTTCCTGTCGCTGCCGAAGGAGCTGGAAGATTCGGCCAAAATCGACGGCTGCAGCTACTGGACGATTTTCTGGCGGATCATGCTGCCGCTGACGATGCCGGGGCTGGCCGCGCTGACGTTCTTCTGCATCCTCTCGAGCTGGAACGATTTCATGTGGCCGCTTGTCGTCACGAACAGCGACAGCATGAAGGTGCTGTCGGTCGGCATCAACTCGCTGCAAGGCTTGTACGTGTCGGAGCAGCCCTTGATGATGGCCGCATCGGTGATGGCGACCGTGCCGCTGCTGTTGTTTTTCCTGCTGATGCAGCGTTTCATTATTAAAGGCATCGCCTTTTCCGGCATCAAAGTTTAACCTCTGGTGGTGATGGACGAATGACGAAAGTGAAAGTATTGCTCTGGTTCGACGTCGAGGACTACATTACGCCGCAGTCGCGGGAATCGTTTCTTGCGGTGCTTCGCATGCTGAACGAACGGGGCGTCAAAGGCATTTTCAAGATCGTCGGGGAAAAAGCGCGCGTCCTGCTGGAGCATGGCCGCACCGACATTGCGGAGGCGCTTGCGCCGCATGAAATCGGCTACCACACGAATTTGCACAGCCAACATCCGGTGATGAGCGAATATTTGGAACCGGTGGGCTTCGCGGAAGGGGCGGCGCTGTTCGACGCCAAGGAACGGGTCGGCCTGGACGATGTCGCCCGGTTCACCGGGAAGGCGAGCATGACGTTCGGCCAGCCGGGTTACTCGTGGGCGCCGCATGCGTACCCGGTGCTGCGCCGGTGGGGCGTACCCGTTTATGTCGACGATCACGACCATCTGTCGCTCGAAGGCAAACCGTTCTGGTACGGCGGGCTGCTCAGCTTCACCGATCTGAAAGGCACGATGCGCATGGACTTGAAGCCGGACGGACTGGAGCGGGCGAAGGCGGACTTCGACCGGCTGCTGGCCGATTTTGCCGGCGAGCCGATCGCGTTCGTCAGCATTTATTACCATCCGTGCGAGTTCGCTTGCACGTCCTTCTGGGACAAACATAATTTCGGCCGCGGCAAGTCGACGCCGCGCGAACAGTGGCAGCCGTCGCCGCTGCGGCCGGAGGGCGAGATGGAGCTGTATGTCGAGCGGCTCGGCCAGTTCATCGACTATACGCTTGCTGCCGGCGACGTTGCGTACATCACATCGAAAGAAGCGCTTGGTCTGGAAAGCTCGGCCTCCGGCGCGATTGCCGCGGCCAATGTTCGCGGCCTGGCAGCGGCGGTCGGCAGCGAGCTCGGGTTCGTGCGCCTGGCGGATCGGGCGCTGTCGGCGTCGGAACAGTTTTCCTTGTTCCGGCAGTACATGCTGGGCCGCGAGTTGACGGCGGAGACGGTGTACGGGCCGGAGCGGGACTTCGTCAGCGAGGGCGACGGTCCGCTGACGGTCGCCGGGATTAAGCGGGCGATTGCCGAAGAAGGTCCGTCGGTGTGCGGCTATCCGCAGCTGCCGGATGCGTACGTCGTCGACGGCCGGCGGATCAACCCGGTCGATCTGACGTGTACGATGGCGGCGGCGATTGCGCAAGGAGCAGGCGACGGCGATGCCGTTCCACTGGTGCGGGGACGATTGACGGCGGCCGATTACGCCGGCGACAACGACTTGTGGGGTCCGCGCTGGTCGATATTCCCGCTGGACTTCCGGGCGCCGAACCTGGTGCGGTTGTCGAAGCTGCAGGCGTGGACGCTGAAGCCCGCGATGTTCACGGAGGGGGAAGCGGATTGAAGCTGACCGTGATGACGTTCAATTTGCGGCGCGAAGGGCTCGATGACGGGCTGGACATGTGGATGCTGCGCAAGCAGGCGACCGTCAAGGCGATTCGCGAGGCGGACCCGTGGATCGTCGGCACGCAGGAAGGTTATAGCGAAATGCTGCGGTATATGGAACGCGAGCTTCCTTATTTCAGCTGGCTTGGCAGCGGCCGGCACGGCGGCAACCGGAACGAGCACAATGCGATTTTTTATCGCCGCGATTTGCTGGAAGTGGTGGAGCAGGGCCAGTTCTGGCTGTCCGAGGAGCCGGACGTTCCGGCCAGCCGCAGTTGGGGATCGTCCCACTCGCGTATCTGCACGTGGGCGCATTTTCGGGCGATTGCGGGAGACGGCGGGGAGTTCGCCGTGTTCAACACGCATCTGGACTACCGCAGCCAGGAAGCGCGCGAGCGCGGCATCGGGCTCGTGTGGGATGCGATGCGGCAGTTCCGCGAGCGAAAGCCGCTGCCGCTCGTGTTGACCGGCGATTTGAACTCGGAGCCGGACACGGCGGTGGTGACGTTTCTGCGCGGCGGCGGCGAGCTGCCGCACGAACCGGAAACGCGCTGCGCGCTGAAGGACGCTTACAGCGCGCTGGACGGCGAACCGGGGCTGACGTTTCATCATTTTAAAGGCGGCGAGTCGGGCGAGCCGATCGATTATATTTTCGTTTCGCCGGAAGTAAGCGTAAGCGGCACGGCCGTCAACCGCAACCGCTACGGCGGCAAGTGGCCGTCGGACCATTATCCGGTGAAGACGGTTGTGACATGGTAGCAGCTTGAAGACGCCGCCCCTGGCGAGGGGCGGCGTCTGTTTTGGTGCGCCCGGCACGACGGGCCGACCGGGAAACGAAAATAGCCCATGAAAAATGGCTTATTTGTCCGATTTTCCCCTCCTCGTCGGAAATAGCCAGTGAAAATATGGCTTATTTGCTCCGCCAGGCCTCAAATCGGGCATTTTAGCCGAAATAGCCAGCGATTTCACTGGCTATTTCGACGAGGCTGCCCGGTTAAGACGAAATAGGCAATAAAACATGGCCTATTTTTCCCAAGTGGCTTCATCGTAGCGGCACAAAAAGCGAATTTGTTAGTTGGCGGAGGGGAGAATGCCGCGCGTAGTGCAACGTGTCTGCTTCGCAAGGGGATGGGAGCGGAGAGTAGGGGGCAATGTTGTCAGGTTAAGCGATGGTAGCTGTCCCGGCCTACTTTAAGGCCGGAATCAGCCTTATTTCATCCGTCGCTCGCCGAAACGTCGCTGTAAGGCCGGAATCAGCCTTATTTCATCCGACACTCGCCGAAACGTCGCTGTAAGGCTGAAATCAGCCTTATTTCGCTAACATTCCAAGCAATGCAAACTTTATATTCTTTAACATTACAATATTGGTTTTTTATAGACAAGTGGGGTTCAACCCCCCCCCCCGGGGGGGAGTTGGTTTTGCTTGGTCGACTCTCTGATTAGCGATAAAACCTATCTCGGGCAGGGGCCGGCCCGGATTCATGACAAAGACTGATCGGCGCCCTGAACCGGGCCACGCCGCCGGAATAAGCCGGTTTTTCCGGCTTATTTCGCTCGAACTGAGCTACGCCGCTGGAATAAGCAGGCTTTCCCGACTTATTTCATGCGAACTGAGCCCCGCTGCCGATTTAAGCCGGGTTTTCGGGCTTATTTTGCCCGAACTGGCCTCAGCCGCTGAAATAAGCCGGCTTTTCCGGCTTATTTCGCGCGAACCAGGTCCCGCCGGCGGAATAGGCCGACTATTCCGGCTTATTTCGCCGGAGTGGCTGCTAACCTGACAACGTTTAGGGACAAAGGATGTTGTCAGCGGCGCTTCACGCTGCGCGGCAACTTCCGTTCCGGATGGCCGGCGTGGTCGTCCGCCGCCGTATGGCGGTGCATGACGCCCTGCTGGTGCATCCGGTTGTGCAGCGCCCGGTAGGCGCCGGTAAGCGTCAGCAGCATTTGTTTGACCAGCCGTTCGTCGGCCGGCGTCGCCAACGTTTCGATGTAAGCGGTCGAGCCTTCGATCTGCTCGAGAATCGTAACGGCGTCGGCGGCGCGGAACAGCGGCTTGCCGTCCACGACGACCATAACGGCGCTGGAATGCGCGGCGATGATTTCGCTAGCGCCCTGATAACGGCCGCGCACGCGCAGCGCCAGCCAGCAGCTGCCCGCAACCGGCACCGACCAATGGCCGGCGTAGCTGCCGCCCGCCGGTTCGACGGCGCTCGCCTCGCGCAGCTCGCCGTTGACGACAAGCTCGATTTGCGTGACCGGCACGGTGACGGACGACACCTGCCAGACGACGTCTAGCGTGCCGCCGGAAGACGTCAGCTGCAGCTGAGAGCCCATTTCGCTGCCGTTCACGCGAAATTCGAGCAGCGGCCCGAAGGTGGCGAACGTGTTGCCGGAGCGAATCGCCTCCATCCAGCTCGCGTACGTAAACGGCTTATCCTTGATCAGCGCATACGTGCGGATCGTGCCGACGGCGGTGATTTGCGACATTTTGTCCGTGCCGCCGACGGCCGGCGTCCTATAGCCGCAATTGAGATATCGATACCAGTCCGACAGCGAATAGGGACTGATGCCGGTATTTTCGAACGAGCACAGCTCGATCGCGTCCACTTCGCCCAGCACGATCGTGGCGGCGCCTTCAGCGCGCGGATTCGGTAGGTGAGGCAGCACGACAATGCCGTTCTGCTCGCGGCATTGCTTCGCCCACTGCGTAATCGTAACGGACGCCGGGTCGCCGATGCCGGACTCGTCGGGTGCGCCGGCGCACAGCGGCACGATCATCCGGCCTTCGTAGCCTAGCAGCGAAATATGGCCAAGCACGTGCTGCCGATTTTCGGTGCCGATGCGCACGAGGTATTCGCCGGAGCCGCCATTTTCGACGCTGCCGATCGTCGTCCTGCCGTCAAAATCGCCGAGGTTGCTGAACATTTCCCCCCACTGGCTGGCCAGCAGGTTGACCACGTTGACCCCTTCGGCTTCGCCTTCCAATAATGCCGTCTGCGGCGACAGGAAATGCACGTGCGTGTCGGCTGTCACCCAGCCGCTCCGGCGCCAGCCGAGCACATGGTCGAGCTCGATTTCGATCGTTTCCGTGTCGGCGGCGATCTCGAGCTTTTTGCGCACGGGCCGGATTTCGAAGCCTTTCGTTACTTCCATATAGACGGTTCCGAGCGGCAGCCGGAATTCTGTTTCTCCATCCACATAGCAGCTGTAGTGGAACCCTTCGACATGCTCCGCACCGTAGTCCTCGAACCAGTGCGCGTTCGGCAGCCGATGCCCGGCAACAGGGGCCAAATAACCGCCGTGTTCGTTGTGAAGATGGATTTTGGCGGCTGTTTTGGCCCTTGTCGCCCGATCGACGATGCGCAGCGTCACCGGCCGTTCGGCTTGGCGCAGCCGTTCGATGCCGGCGGTTTCCAACTCGCGGAGCGATACGGTTTGCCGGCCGTCGGCGCGTTCGAGGAACAGGCGCCCGTCCGGATGGGCGGCGTAATCGACGATCCATTCGCCCGGCTTCGGCGTCGGCAGCGGCGGATTCGCGGCGTTCAGCCACGACTCGTGGCCGTAATCGAGCACGGGGGCAACGGCGATCACTTCGCCAAGGTCGATGCCGATGTTGGCGTCGCTGCCGAACGGGTTCGGCCGGAAATCCGGCGCGGTGCGCAGCCGGATTTGGCGCCGGCTATCCCAGCGCAGCGGATTGCCTTCGAGGCTGGTTGCGGTAATGCCGAACAAAAAAGCGACGCCGTCCGCCGGCGTCACACGCAGCCCGGTCAATTGCTTGTCCGGGTGCGGATTGACCAATGCGTGCAGCCAGTGGTGCAAGCCTTCGCCGAAGCCCTGAAATGTCGTGCGCAGCTGGCTTTGGCCCCACGGAATTTCCGGCGCCCGGCCGCGCGGCAAATCGCTGTTGCCCGGCATCGTGCGCGGCTTCCTGTGTTTGACTGCTTCGAAGCTGTTTTCGCCCCATTTGACGCGGAATTCGCTGATTTGATAGCGCCGGCGCATCGGAAACGCCGCTTCCGTGCCGTCCGCGTACAGCAGTGTATAGCGGCACACCGTTTCGCCGAGGCGAGGGGAGCCAAGCATCGGACTGGTGATGCCGTCTTCACCGGTCGGCGACGTTTTGAAATCGGCGGCGTGCAGGAAAACAAGCTGGCGCGCGGTGACCGGCGCCGGGAAAGGCACGTTCACTTCATCGCTGCCGGCGATGATCATATTGGGCCCGCCGTCGGTCGGGCCGAGGCGGAACGGGATGCCCCACAAGACCGCTTCGCCGGTGAGAAGTTCGTTTTTTGCGGCGATAATGTCGGGCGAACAGTCGCCTTCCCGCAAGTCGGCGGCGGTGCGATTGTAAGCTTTCGCCAGATCGATCGGGCGGAATCGTTCGTCTGTAGAATCAGGGATTATGGTCATGGCAAAGCCTCCATCGGTGCGGGAAATAGGAGCGGTTCCTCTTCATCATATCATTAAATTAATCATTAAGTAAATTCAATTTTGCGCTGTTCGGGAGCGGGCATAGCATCCGGCGGCAGTGGCATACTAGTGCGGAAAGAACCAGCGAAAGGGGCGAACGAGGATGAATCCGATGGAGCACAAGAAGGCGGGCGAGTCATACAAACGCCGCCTGCCTGTCGTGCGCAGCGAAGACGTCGAATTTTCCGCCGAAGCGGCGGACCGGGACGATCTGGAGGCGCAGAAACGGGCGGACGCGGCCGAAAGGCGGCAGCGGTAATGGAAACGGCGGGCGAAAAAAACGTTATCGCCTATTTCCGCACGCCGGAAGCCGCCGAGGACGCCGCGGCAAAGCTGCGGGCGATGCGCGCGACCAGCGTGTCGGTCGACCGCGTGTCGCCGTACTCGGGCGGTCCGCTGCATCGTACGCTTAACCCGGCCGGAGGCAGCTTCGACGGCCTGGCCGAGCTGGTGCTGGACACGGAAGCGCTGACGCCGGGGGCGGGTGTGCTGCTCGCCGCCGATCCTGCGGCAAGCGGGCTAGGCGACGGCGGCGAGGAAATCGGCCGCGACATCGTGCTGGCCGCGGTCGTGGACGCGACGGTTCACGAACGTGCGCTGCGGCTTGTCGCGCAAGCCGGGGGCAAGCTGTAGCAGCAAAGCGGCAGCGTCGCAACCGTGCGTTTCCGCGCGATCAGCGGAACGGACGGTTGTTGATGCGGTGCAGGAGCGGGACTCGGGAGCGGAGGCCTCGGAGTTCGTCTGGGCGGCAGTGCACCGGATTTCTCCCGTTTTTCCGCAATTGACAGAAACGATTAACGCTCGCTATACTAGGTAATGAATACGTATTCATAAAGTGCGATTTTAGCCGAGATACATAATCGCAGGGGAAGCGCGTCAACAGATATGAATACGTATACATAATGGGAAGCAGGTGAAAGGGTTGACTTATTTTACCGAGCTCGGGCAACAGCGGGTAATTGTGACGGGCGGGAGCAAAGGAATCGGGCGCGAGATCGCGATGGCGTTTGCAAGGCTGGGCGCCGTGGTTACGATTTCCGGACGAAACGAGCAGGACTTGCTGCGGACGGCGGACGAGCTGCAGGTTTTCCATCCCGGTTGCAGCTACATCGTCAGCGATATTCGCCAGGCGGCGAGCTGTCATGCTTTGATTGATGAAGCGTTTGCTCGAATGGGCGGGGTCGACGTGCTGGTCAACAATGCAGGAATCAATATAGCCAAACCTTCGCTTGACGTAACGGAGCATGATTGGGACCAAGTCGTCGACACCAACCTGAAAGGAATGTTTTTCTGCTCCCAGCAAGCGGGCAAATATATGATTCGGCAGCGGGAAGGGACAATCGTCAACATCGTGTCGCAAATGGCCTTTGTCGGCTTTTACGATCGGGCTGCCTATTGTTCAAGCAAAGGCGGCGCGGTTCAGTTGACGAAAGCGCTGGCGGTCGAGTGGGCTGAGCATCAAGTCAGGGTGAACGCGGTGGCGCCGACTTTTATCGAGACGGAAATGACTTCCGGCATGCTCGGCAACCCGGCGTTCAAGCAGGAAGTTCTCAGTCGAATTCCTCTTGGCGCAACGCCGGCTCCGTCCGATATCGCAAGCGCTGTTGTATTCCTTGCTTCGGACATGGCCAGATTCGTAACCGGCGAAACGCTGCGGGTGGACGGCGGATGGACGGCTATTTAGGGCGTGTCTGAAAACCCGCTCGAGGTCATCTTGCACCGCCTTTTCGCCCCCTGCTGCGTCAGTTTTGCTTGACTTACCCCCGGTAAGCCTGCGCAAAACTTCCTTGCATGGGACGAAAATTCGGCACAATCTGTTCCCCTCGGAGTATTCAGACACGCCCTAGCGAATTCAGATGGAGATAAGGAGAGATGTGTCTTGGCTGAAACGGAAGAGCGGTTGGCGGTAACGGGAGCGGGTCTGATGGGGAGCAGCATCGCGTTGAATGCGGCATGGTGCGGGATCCCGGTTGCTTTGCAAGGCTTGAGCCTGGACGAACTGCAGCGGGCGAAGCGGGAGATCGGGCAGACGCTTCGCCGATTCGCGGCCAAGGATGTCATCCATGATTCCGAAACGGATCGGATCATGAGCCATATTCAATTCGTAGAATCCGTCGAATAAGCCGTGAAGGATCGTACTTTCGTCATTGAAGCGATACCTGAACAATTGCAATTGAAGCAACGCTTTTTTCAAACGTTGGATGCTTTATGCGACCCGAGTGTTGTGCTTGCGAGCAATACATCGGCGCTTGACCCGACGGAAATCGCCAAGGACATGAAGCATCCGGAGCGGATGCTGATCACCCATTTCTGGAATCCCGCTCATCTGATCCCTCTGGTCGAGATTGTGCCGGGGGATCGGACGGGCGCGGAAGCGGTCGAACGTGCGTCAAGCCTCATGCTGCGCATGCGCAAAAAGCCGATTGCGCTGGCCCGTAGCATACCGGGCTTTATCGGCAACCGGCTGCAATATGCCATGCTGAGGGAAGCGGAATACTTGCTGCAGCATGGCATTGCCGGCAAGGAAGATATAGACGCGGCGGTCACGTACAGCATCGGCAGGAGGTATGCGGTAACGGGAAGGCTCGAAAGCGCGGATATGGGCGGACTTGATGTGTTTCACGCCGTTTCCTCCCATCTGTATCCGGATCTTGCCGTTCAGCGGCAACCGCTTCAAACAATGAACGATTTGGTGGAGAAGGGACACTACGGCATAAAAAGCGGCAAAGGGTTTTACGAATGGAGCGAAAGCCGCGCCAACCATATCCGGCAGAGCAGGGAAGATTTCCTGATCCAGCGCTTGCTGGAGGACAGGCTCGCAGAACACCGGCAAGACGAATGAACGGCGTCCCGCGCGTGGACCGGAGGATGCGGCGGTCGGGAGCAGTGCCGATTGCCGCTCGTCCGTCGACGAAAGGAAACGTTTGTGTTTTTTGGGAAGTTTATTGTGTCATGTTAACAAGTTTATTTTGTCGTGCCCCCAATCCGCCCGATATGCTATACTTTTTATGCAGCGCAGCACGAGCGCAGTTCCGATTGGCGATAAAACCTGCCTCTGAAACCGGCCGTTCATTCTGAATGGCCGCGATAGAGGTTTTCTCATTTTCCGCATGGCGAATGACGAAGGAGGCGTATCGTTGGCAAGAATCGCACCGCATTTAAGCCTCAAGAAGAAACTGATCATGGTGTACGGATGCATCCTTATCATCCCCATTTTCATCCTTGGCTACTATTTGACGAACCACTTGAGCAATACCATCCTCGACAACAGCAAAAGCCACTACGCCAATTCCGCCGCGATTTTGAACCACAATCTGATCAACCGGTTGAACAGCTTTGGCGATATCGCCAGCAGTATCGTGTACGACAACAAGCTGCTTCAGCATTTGAATGTCCATTCGGAAGACGATTACGATGTATACCAATTTTATGCGGATTTCATCGATCCGCTTTTCAAGCGGGCGTTCATCAAGGAAAGCAGCTTGCAGATCAAACTATATGTCGACAACCCGAACGTCAAATTTTCCGGCCATTTCATCAACGACACGGTGACGGTGTGGGACAAGCTGGAGCAAACCCGCGATATGCGCGGCAATTTAAGATGGAACGGACTCGTGACGTACCAGGACAGAACCTATTTGAGCTGTCTGGTTCCGATCCGCGATTACCAGTATTCCAATCGTACCATCGGCGTTCTGGAATTGTTGATCGACCAGAGCGAGCTCGGCGCCTTGTTTACGATCGGCGATTCCAAAGATGCGCTTGTGCTTCTGCAAGATGACAAGTCGAATACGCTTGCTTCCAATTCGGAGCTATTGGACAACAGGAATGCGGACGATTGGGCGAATTGGCGTTCGGATTCGAAGGTCGTGTTTAACGGGGAGCATTATTTGTTTATCCGCAAAGCGGTAGACGACGAGAAGTTGAATATCGCCGGCTGGCATATCGATTATTTGATTCCGCTTGAGCAAATGCGGGCGATCACGAAGACGACCTGGATTACGAGCGTCTGGTTGAGTTTGTTGTGCATCGGCGTATCTGTCGTCCTGATCTTCTTTCTTTCCCGCAGCATCACCTATCGGATCGACAGTTTGATCGCAAAGATGAGGCAAGTCCGCAAAGGAAACCTGAAAACGACCGTTAAAGTGAGCGGGCACGATGAAATTGCCCAATTGGGAGAGCATTTTAATATCATGGTGCGGGAACTGGAAGAACTGATTCATGAAATCATCGATGTGAAGCTGCAAATCAAGGATGCGGAAATTCAGAAGCAGGCGCTCGAGAACGCGACGCACGAATCGCAGCTGCTGGCGCTGCAGAGCCAGATCAACCCGCACTACCTGTTCAATACGCTCGAAAGCATCCGCATGCACCTGCTTATCAAGGGGGATCGGGAAACATCGGGAATCGTCCGGTTGTTCGCGGAGAGCTTCCGTCATATGCACGAAGAGACGGACGAAATGATCGAGATCGGGTACGAACTCACGTTTATTGCCCAGTATTTCACCATTCAGCAGTTCCGTTACCCGGATAAACTGAAGCTTGTCGTGCACGTGGACGAGGGGCTGGAGAACCGGCCGATTCCGAAGCTGATCATTCAGCCGCTGATCGAAAATGCGATTTACCACGGGCTGGAGATGAAGGAGGGGGCCGGTTCCGTCAGCCTGTCCATAGCGAAGAGCGGCGAAACCATTCATATTCGCGTGGCGGACGACGGGGTCGGCATGGATCCCTGGCAGTTGGACGAACTGCTGCAATCGCTCGGCGACGACACGGTAAAAGGCAACTATCTGGCGTTGCGCAACATTCACAGGAGGTTGAATTTGCTGTACGGCGACAAGGCGAAGCTGCGAATCGGAAGCACCAACGAAGCGGGTACCGTGGTTGACATTTATTTGCCATTGGAGGGTTGACACATGTACCGGGTATTGATCGTCGACGACGAAACGTCCATACGGAAAGGTCTGGGGATTTTAATCGATTGGAACGATTACGGTTTTCAGGTTGCCGGCGAGGCGGCGAACGGCCTGGAAGCGCTGCGCATGATTCAGAAGGAGCGGTACGACGTGCTCGTCAGCGATATTCGCATGCCGCTCATGAACGGTCTGGAGCTGTCGCAGCAAATATACGAGATGGGGCTGGACACGAAGGTAATTCTCGTAAGCGGTTACCGGGACTTTGAATACGCGAGAACGGCGATCGAGTTCGGCGTGGCCAACTACGTATTGAAGCCGATCAACGAAGAGATTCTGATCCGCGCGTTAACCAAGATCAGGAAGCAGTATGAGAGCGCGAAAAACGGCGAGGACGGGTTGCCCGGCGAAGAATACGGCGCAGCGACGGCGGCCGGCGACCCCGAGATCGTCCGGCATATCGAATATTACGTGCAGCAAAACTGCGGCGGCAATATTACGTTGATCGAAGTCGCGAAGCAGTTCAATTACAATCACGTCTATCTGGGCCGGTTGTTCTTCAGAGCGAAAGGCGAAAGCTTCCGAAACTACCTGAATCAAGTCCGGGTGAAAAAAGCGGAGAAGCTGATCTGCGAAGGCAAATACAAGCTGTACGAAGTATCCGAAAAGGTCGGATACAAGGATTTTAATTATTTTTGTAAAATATTTAAAAAAATAACAGGTTTTACGCCGGGCGAATATACCGCCTCCAAGCATCAAGTATAGTTTATCGCAAGAAAGCGTTTACTTTGTCGTGACTCCCCCTCGATTTCCTATGGTATAACTGAGTTGCAGGAAAACCGCGGGTAAAGCGAGGAGAGTGAACGATGATCAAACAAGAGCAAATCAAGGCGCAGGTGTTGGCGAAAAAAGCAAATCTGAAATACCGATACGGATTGCCGGAACAAGCCGAGGTTTTGTTCTGGGTGCAGGATACGCTTCAGCGCGTGTACCCGCATTCCGCTCCGGAAGGGGGAACGAGCCTGGAGCTTTACACCGCGCGAAACGCCCGATTGTCATTCCAGGCATGCTTGAACAACAACGGGCTTTTCCGCGTCAACGTCAACTGCGAAGTAAGCGGCGAGGACGAATGGACCGCAACCGTCCGCCGGGTGGGCTGGGTTCAGCAAGATTATCTCACGCTTCACACGTTGCCGTCGGAGCTTGACGGCGTGCAGAACGTGCCGGGCCTCGTTCCCGATCCGCTATTCCCCGAGACGACTGCCGAAGTCGGTCCGCTCGCGAACCAGTCGTTTTGGGTAAGCGTTCACGTTCCTGCGGATGCGAAACCTGGCGTACATACACTCAAGGTCAAGTTTACAAGCCCGGTTATGGACGAATTGGCCGAGCTGTCGGTACGAGTCAACGTTCATTCGGCGGTCATTCAGCCGCGAAAAAACTTTCCGGTCACTCATTGGTGGTACCCGGAATGTATTTTCGATTGGTACGGGCAGGAGCCGTTAGGCGAAGCTTTCATGCAAACAGCAAAACCTTATTTGCAAAATCTGTTTGACCATGGCACCGACGTCCTTTACGTCCCGCTGCTCAATTATCGCAAGGAGTTCATGAAGCGGCCCCCGCAGCTCCTGAAAGTTTGGGAAGTCAGCGAAGGCGTTTACCAATTCGATTGGACATACGTGCGGCAAATTGTGCGCATGGCCAAGGAGATCGGATTCGGTTATTTCGAATGGTCGCATTTCTGGGCATACAGCCACGCAAAAGAACATTCCGCCTCCGCAAGCGAACCGACTCGCATCTATACGGAGCGGAACGGGCAGCTGGATACGCTCTTTCCCGAACATACGGATGCTACAGGCGAAGTGTTCAGACGGTATATGGAGCAGTTCATCGGGGAGTTCAAGCAGTTTATGATCGAGGAAGGAATTTTGCACGACTCGCTGTTCCATATTTGCGATGAACCGACCGATCGACCGGAAGATGTAGCCAATTATAAAAAAGCGCGCGAGTTTTTATTGCAAATCGACCCGTCCGTAAAAGTGATGGATGCGATTTCGGGCAACGAATATTTGAACCAGCGCTTGACCGACTATCCCGTTCCTTTGGTCGATCGCGCAGTCGATTTCATGAAAAGGGGGGAACCGCATTGGGCCTACTACTGCTGCGGTCCGACCGGTCCGTATATGAATCGTTTTTTCGATACCCCGCTCGCCAAAATTCGTCCGCAAGGCATGGTGTTCTACAAGCTGGGCACCTTGGGTTTTCTGCACTGGGGCTACAACTATTGGTATACGCAAAAGAGAAGCTCGGCGGAGCAGGAATACGGACAGGATGCGCAAACGATGGCCGACCTGTTCTCGGACGCTTCTGCGGGACGGGTGTTTCCCTATGGCGATCCATTCGTCGTTTACCCCGGCGAGAACGGTCCGATCGATTCGATCCGGTGGGAAGTGTTCGCGGAAGCGATGCAGGACTACGCGTTGCTTCAAACGTTAGGCATCGATCCCAAGGACGAACGGCTGGAGGCGATCGTCGATTACGCCAACTATCCGAAGGAAGCGGAGTGGTTTCGCCGGTTCATCCGCGAGTTGCTCCAATAAGCGATGAAGGAGTCGGACAACATAAGCAGAGAGCCTTATTACAGAAGTCGCGATTTTACGGCGGAACACGGGTTCACCTCCGGGATCGAAGGACCGGCCACAGATGCGCAAGGCAATCTTTACGCGGTTAATTTCGCGAGCGAGCATACGATCGGGCGCGTCACTCCCGAAGGCGAGTGCTCCGTATTCGTGGAACTGCCTAACGGCAGCATCGGCAACGGAATTCGTTTTACAAGCAAGGGCGAGATGCTGATTGCGGATTATACGAACCATAATATTTTGCAGGTCGACATGCAGACAAGGCAAATCAGCGTTTTTGCGCATGAGCCGTCGATGAGCCAGCCGAATGATATCTGCATCACGCCGGACGATGTGGTGTTCGCCAGCGACCCCGACTGGCAAACCGCGACGGGGCGGCTATGGCGAATCGATCGGGATGGCGTTGTTACGCTGATGGAAGCGGACATGGGGACGACGAACGGGATCGAAGTGACGCCGGACGGCAAGACGCTTTATGTGAACGAGTCCGTGCAACGCCGCATTTACAAGTACGAGCTCACGCCGGATCACAAGCTGCTTCACAAGAAACTGGTCATCGAGTTTCCCGACTATGGACTCGACGGCATGCGTTGCGACCTGGACGGCAATCTGTATGTGACGAGATGGGGCAAAGGCACGGTCGTCAAACTGTCGCCGGAAGGTGCCGTTATCGCCGAAATCGAGCTTATTGGGAAAAACTGCACCAATCTGACCTTCGGCGGAATCGACGGACGAACGTGTTACGTCACCGTGGCGGACCGGGGCAATATCGAAACGTTCCGGGTGGAAACGCCCGGCAGGTGCTGGTTGGCGACGCAAGGGAGGTGGGGCCGCCGAAAAGGCAACACGGACACCCGGTAACGACATCATCCGAGCACGCCAAGTTCATGGATAAGGGAGAGATGGGGTTTGGTTAAAGTGAAGTCGAAAAGCTTGTCCGTCGCATTAGCCATTGTTTTAGCGATGACCGTCGTCGCAGCCTGCAGCAAAGGAAACGATGCAGCGAGCAGCGCGACGCCCGCCCAGAAAAGCGCAAGTCCGAGCGCGACGAACACGGCTAAAGCCGAAAAGCCGCTTTACACGGTGAAATATTTGAATCCGGGAGCGCTCGGCAACCCGAACATCACCAAGTCCGACCAGACGGAAATCGGCAAAATCATCAAGGACAAGTTCAATATCGTGTTCGAATACGTTCCTTATCCGGGCAGCTGGGAGGAGAAGGCGAACCTGATGCTGGCGGCGCGCGACTATCCCGAAATTTTGTGGATCCAGTCGAACACCACGTTGGACAAATATATAAAAGCCGGCGCGCTCGCGGAGCTCGACCCGTATTTGGCCGATTCGCCGAACTTCACGAAGCGGTACGAGAAGATGATTCCATTGTGGCGGCTCGCCTCGAATGACGGCAAGCTGTACAACTGGCAGAAGGACCAAAGCGACCTGAACACGAACGTGCGCGGCAACGACATCGGTGTACGCATCGACGCGCTGGCGAAGCAGGGGTATCCGAAGCTGCTTTCCGAAGACGATTGGGTGGGCTTCCTGAAGCAGGCGGTGAAAGACTTCCCGACGGCGCCGAACGGACAGAAGACGATTGGCATGGTGTCGCCGTGGGGCGAATCGTGGGGCGTCGCCGGCATCGCAGGCGCGATGCACGAAAAGGGCGGCACGTATACCGGATTGGCCGGCAACGAAGGCGTTATTTTCAACAGCGAAACGATGAAATACGAGGACTATTTCCTGAACCGATACGTGCAGGAGTCGTACCACTTCTTCAATCGTTTGCATCGCGAAGGTTTGCTCGATCCGGAAATTTTCACCGACAAGTCGGCCCAGATGAAAGAGAAGGTGTTGAGCGGGCGGGCGATCAGCACGTGGTATTCCATTCCGGGATACTCCGACAACGTGAAGATCAAGGAAGCGGGTCATCCGGAGATGCAATATATTGCGCAGCCGGTACGTACGAATACACAGGTGCAGGAGAACAAGAAGCGTCTGATCATGGAGCTGGATACCGGCACGTTCCTGAACCTGGTCATTACGAAAAACGCCAAAGATCCGAAGCGGCTGATGGAGCTCGTCGACTGGGCTTCGTCCGAGGAAGGCATGACGCTGCTGCAAGCGGGAATCGAAGGCAAACATTACAACGTGCAGAACGGCAAGCGCGTACCGACGGACCTGTATTATAAGGAAGTTCAGGATCCGCAGAGTACAGTCGGCTTCGGATATTTCACGTTCCTTGGCAACGACTTGCGGCTTGGCGGCAACGGTCAGCCATACAGCTTCACGAACGATTGGGACTTCAAAGACAAGCTGGTGCAAACGCCGGAGACGATGGAGGCATTCGGGAAGCTCGGCTGGAAAACATCGGTCGACTACTGGAAGGCGACGACGACCGGCGCTCCGTCCGGGATCATCACGACGGTGCGGATCGAGCCGACGTCGGAGCTCGGCCAGCTTCATCAGAAGATGACGGAATTCCGCGTCAAAAACACGTCGAAGCTCGTCTTGGCCAAGTCGGAAGACGAATTCTACAAAATTCAGAAGGACCTGACGGAGGAGTACAAGAAGCTCAATCCGGAACGCGTCATCAACGAATACAACAAGCTGTATGACGAGTTAAGCAAAAAAGTGAAGTAATTTCGTTACGGGTTTCGATACGGGATGGGAACGCAAGGGTCGGCAGTTGCAGCTGCCGATCCCCCTATCGGGGAAAGAAAGGAGCTTTCGTTTGCTCGAAATAGTTCACAAGCAAAAATACTTGTACATGCTCCTGATTCCGGCAGTCGTGTTTGTGCTCATCTTTCACTATATTCCGCTCTTCGGGTGGATCATTGCTTTTACCCGGTATCAGCCCGGCCTGGGACTCTGGTCGTCGGAATGGGTGGGGCTCGAGCATTTCCGCCGTTTTTTCGTCGAAGGCTCGGATTATATTTATTTGTTGCGGAACACGCTGGTCATCAACATCCTGATTATCGTCACGAACCTGGGACTCGGCTTGATATTCGCCGTTCTGCTCAACGAGCTGCGCTCCAGGCTCGTGCTGAAGGCGATGCAGACGGTATCGTTTTTCCCTTTCTTTATTTCGTGGGTCATTACGTATTCGATTTCCTATACGTTTCTCTCGCAATCGGCAGGGGTTATCAACGAATGGCTGACAAAATGGGGCTTTGTCTCGACGGGCATCAACTTCCTCGGCAATCCGGATTATGCCTGGCCGCTGGCGGTGGGGCTTGAAGCGTGGAAATCCATGGGCTACACGAGCATCATTTTTATTGCGGCCATATCGGCGATCCCGACGGATCAATACGAAGCGGCGGATATCGACGGGGCGAGCCGGTTTCAAAAAATACGATTGATAACAATTCCGAACCTGGTTCCCACTCTGGTCGTCATTCTGATTCTGAACAGCGGTTGGGTGCTTAGCTCCAACTTCGAGTTCTTCTTCATCTTTACGAATCCGACGAACTGGGAAAAGATGCAGGTGCTGGACATCTATATTTACGATTTCGGATTGAAGCAGAACAATTATTCGTACGCCACGGCGGTCGGGATCGTCAAAACCATCGTCAGTCTGGTGATCGTCATGTCCATCAACGCATTCTCGAAGCGGGTGGCGGGCAAAGGAATTTTTTAGAAAGGGGGAGGGCCGTTGTTCTACAAGCAATCTTGGGGAGAACGTTTGTTCGATTGGCTGATTTACGCGTGTATGCTCGTCATATTCGCGGTGATGGTTACGCCGTTTCTTCACATCGTTAATTACTCGCTCAGTTTGCCGACGAAAGCGACCGGACAACTGCTGCTCGTCCCGAAAGGGTTTACGCTCGATGCGTACAAAGCCGTCTTCACCAACAAGTCCATTCTGCACAGCATATGGATTTCGGTCGCCAGAACGGTGTCGGGCACCGCCTTGATGGCGTTCATTACCTCGATGGGCGCATACGCGATATCGCGGGACGATTTGTTCGGCGCCAAATTTTGGCGCAAATATTTCGTTTTTACGCTTTATTTTTCAGGCGGCATCATACCGGTTTACTTGCTCATCCGGTCGCTCGGGCTGGCCGGGACGTTCTGGGTGTATATCGTTCCCGGAGCGGTAAGCGTGTTCAACATGATTCTGATCAAAACGTACATGGAGTCGATCCCGAAGGAACTGGAGGAATCGGCGCGCATGGACGGAGCGAACGACGTCTTCCTGTTTTTCCGGATCGTCTTCCCGTTAAGCGTTCCGGTTCTGGCTGCGGTTTCGCTGTTTTCGGGGATCGGACAATGGAACGCGTTCATCGATACCCAGTTCTATAACGCCATGAACCCGAATTTGTTCCCGCTGCAATACGTGCTTTATAACGCTTTGCAATCCATCACGTCGGTGGACGCGTTCTTCCACGATTCCGCGCAGGTGATCGTCCATTTGACGCCGCAAAGCTTGAAGCTGGCGATGACGGTGCTTACCGTGGTCCCGATTATGATCGTCTACCCGTTGCTTCAAAAATATTTTATCAAAGGCTTGCTCGTAGGCTCGATCAAGGGCTGAAGCAGCGTCAGGAGAGGATAGCGCCATGAAAAAGGTCAGATTGGGAGTTGTCGGTCTCGGTCCGCGCGGCCGTTACGTCGGGAAATTGTACCATGCTCATCCTTCCTGCGAGGTGGTTGCGCTGTGCGACCGGTTTGTGACAAAAGCCGAATCGATGGCGGCGGAACTGGGCAATCCGTCGATTCGACTGTTTGCCGACTTCGAAGAGATGCTGGCGACAGTGCCGCTGGACGCCGTGTTCATTGCGGCCCCGCCGGATATTCAGGTGGACATGGCTTGCCATGCGATGAACAAAGGGGTGCACGTCGCCACGGAAGTACCGGCCGCCTATACGATCGAGGACTGCTGGAAGCTTGTCCGCACCGTGGAACGGACGGGCGCGAAATACTTGCTGTCCGAGCAGACGCGCTATTGGGGATTTATTCGTCAATGGGCGGAAATGGTGCGAAGCGGCGAGCTCGGCCCCGTATTGTTCGCCGAGGGCGAGTACTTGCATTACGCCGAGTGGGATTATTACATCGACGCCCGCACCGGCGAAACCTTCTTCGGGGACCCGAAACCGCCGGCGGGAAGGGAAGTTGAAGCTACCTGGCGCAATCGCCGTTTCCTTCATCCGATCTACTATTTGCCGCATACGCTCAGTCCGCTGCTCAAGATTGTCGGAGGGCGCGTGACGAGCGTAAGCTGCATGGGAACGAGGCCTGCGAGTCATTATGTAAGCGGGGCCGCGGCCCGCGATGTGGAGGTGGCGCTCATGCAAACGACGGAAGGGACTGTTATTCGCGCAGCCGCCGGCTTCACGTCGCCAAGCGGCCCGCGGCGGGACACCGGTTATCACTGGTATCAGGTGAAAGGAGCTTCGGGAGCGGTAGAATGGGCGCGTTCCAAAAGGGATCGCCCGCGGATGTGGCTCGACCAAGACGCGGACTGGCGCGAGATGGACTGGAAGACGGATGCGGGACTCGCTCCCGGTTTGTCTGCGGAAACCGCTCACGGCAGTGCGGACGGATGGCCGGTGGACAACTTCATCCGGGCCGTCGCCGAGGATGCTCCGCTGGACATGGATGTATACGCTGCCGTCGAGACGGCGGCGCCCGCCATACTTGCGGCGGAATCGTCGCGTGAAGGCGGCGTGCTCAAAACCGTACCGAATTTCAGAAGAAGGGGATGACAGGCGGGATGTCGATCAATTACGGGACGCTAACAGGTTATATTTACGAGGATTCGCTTCGGTCGGAAGCCAACCGTATCGGGGAGAACTACTGGTATGCCTATATGGAAGAGATTATGGACGAGATGGGCTTGCGTGCGGCGAAGCTGACGCGCGGCGATCTGAGCGATCCGGGCCGAATCGCGGCTTTGCGTTATTTGTTTATCGGCGATTTCACGCTCTCGGTCAAGGAGAAAGCCGCGCTGCGCGAATGGGTGCAAGCAGGCGGCACGCTGATCGGCTTTGCCACGATCGGTGCCGACGACCTGTTCGCGATCGAGCCGGTGGGCCGGTGGAAGCAGGCGGATGGCCCGTTTACGATCGCGGCCTATTATCGTTTCAATGCGGCTGGCGTTCCGGCCGATCCGCAGTACGGATTCCACGGCGCCATGGTGCCGATTCTGTCCCCGGAAGTGATCCTGCTCGGCAAAGAGGAGAACGGGGCGTTCGGTTCGCTTCTTCAAGTGGCGTGGCGCAGGGATACGGGGCACGAGGCGATTGCCCGCCGAACGCTCGGGAACGGGCAGACGTACTATTTTGGCTTCAATCTGCCCCATTCGATCTGGGCGATGCATCAAGGCCGGCCGGTCGATCGGGATTATGACGGCGACGGGCTGTACCGGTTCAACGATGCTGTCGTGTTCAGCCGCTCGATCGGGCTCGATTTGCCGGTTGCCGACTACTGGCTGCAATTTCTGGAGACGATTCTCATTCAGACGCCGCAGCCGTTTCTACACCAGCTTCCGCCGCTGAAGGACGGCACGCTGCCGGATATGCTCTTCCATATCGGCGGCGACGATGAGTGTACGCCGGGCATCCAGGTGAAATCGTCCGACTATTTCAAGGAAAAGGGATTGCCGTATCAGATCAACCTGATGCCGGACCGAAGCGGGAAGTTTGCGATCGACAAGGAAGAGTACGAGGCGATCAAACAGAACGGCCACGATCCATCGCTTCACTTCGACTTCGTCGGGCAGTACCGTCATTACAACGAGGCCGATATGAAGCGGCAGCTCGATCAGTATCTCGAGGCGTTCGGCGAAGTTCCCGTCGCCACGGTCAACCATTGCTCGATGGCTACGGGGTGGGCGGAGCAAGCCCGCTGGGCTTCGGCGCTGGGCATGAGAGGGGACAATACCCGCGTCCATTCGTTCGTTCCGCCGGATAACGGAATTAACCTGATGGGCTTCGGCTTCGGCACGTGTTACCCGCATTTCGTCTACGACGACTACAAGCACGACAACAAACGGCTGGATTATGTCAATATTCCGATCGTGTTCTTCGAGCCGCGGATTTACATGGAGACCGAGGAGCAGGATCTGGCGCGCATTCGCGGCGCTCTCGATCGGGCCGCTCATTTCGGCTGGACGCTTAATCTGTTCATTCATCCGATCTATGTAGTGGACGAACAGCATACGCCGTTCTGCTGGCCGGCAGTAGATGAAATGCTTCGCTACACGGCGGAGAAAAAGTATAACGTCGCGCTGCATTCCACCAATCAGGTGTGCGACTGGTGGTTTGACCGCGCCGCTTCGACGGTGAAACTGAACGGGGCGTTCGGAACGTTCGGGGCAAAAGGCTCTTCGGCTTCCGTCAGCGTGAAGGCGGACCATGCGGACGGCGTGTTCGTGAAATTCCCGCTGAACGCGGGATCGTCCGGCGAAGCGGTCTATACCGTGGATGGCCGGAAGCGGAACGCAGTCGTGAAGCGTCAGAACGGCATCCCGTGGTTGTTCTGCCAAGTGCCGCAAGGCGTGCATGAGATAGAGGTACGCTTCGAATAGCGTAGAAAGAGGTGGACATCGTGGTATTTGACTGTCATACGCACTTGATGGAAAGCCGTCATCTTACCGGATCTTTCCTGAGCGATGCGCTCCGGGTATGGGGGCAAGATTACAACATGACCAGCACACCGGAGCAGCATCTGGAAGCGATGAAGGATACGACCGGCGCAATCGTACTTGCCGTGGATGCGCCGTACATCGGCTTCAACGTACCGAATGAATACGTCGCCGAGTATGTGGCCAGGCATCGCACGCGTATGTTCGGCTTCGCCAGCGTCGATCCGAACCGGGCCGGGGCGGACCGCCTTCTTGAAAGCGCGGTTCGGGAGCTCGGGCTGGTAGGGCTGAAGCTGGCGCCGATTTACCAAAATTTCCATCCGACCGACAAGCTCGCTTTTCCGGTGTACGCCAAGGCGCAGGAGCTCGGTCTGCCCGTCATGTGGCACCAGGGTACGTCGTATCCCGCCCAAGGCCCGCTCGATATTTCGCGTCCCGTGTTCCTGGACCCGGTCGCGCGCGCGTTTCCGGACTTGTTGATGATCATTGCCCACATGGGGCACCCCTGGATGGGAGAAGCGACGGCGACCGTGCGCAAGCATCCGCATCTGTTCGCCGATATTTCCGCGCTGGGCAAACGTCCATGGCAAATGTACAATGCGCTGATCGAAGCGGTGGAGTACGGCATCGAAGACAAGCTGCTGTTCGGCACGGACTATCCGAACTTCACCGTACAAGAGACCATCGATGCGTTGACCGGCATCAACCGGCTTGTGGAAGGAACGAATCTTCCCCGCGTGCCGGATCGCGTCATCGACAAGATTCTGCACAAGAACGTCCCCGAAGTGCTGGGTTTGGTTTAGGAAGGCGGTTGAACCGATGAAAATCGTATCGGTCGAAGCGGTGCCGGTTACGCTGAATTTCCGCGAGCCGGTCAGCGACAGCTGGGGCGTATACGCGGCTTCCAGGCACGGCATCGTCATCGTGCGCGGGGAATCGGGCGAATATGGAGCGGGCGAAATCGCCCTCGCCTGGTTCGGAGGGGCGCACACATTGTGCCAGGACGTGAACCGCCATTGGAGTGACAAGCTCGTTGGGCTTGACATCGGCGATATGACGCGAATCGTGCAGACGCTCGACTATTTATGCAGCTTCTCCAAACGGCATCTGCTCGCCAAAGCCGGCGTCGAAATGGCCGTATGGGATCTGCTCGGCAAGACGTTGGGCGTACCGGTGTATCAACTGCTCGGAGGCAAGCAACGCGATCGCATTGCGCTGACGGGCGGGATGCCGATGGACGCCGTGGAGCGGATGACCGAAACGGCCGTCAAGCGAGTGAAGGAAGGCTATACGGAGCTGAAGCTGAAGGTCGGACTGGACGAGGCCAAAGATTTGGCGGCGGTCAGAGCCGTTCGGAACGCCATACCGGACTCGGTGCGCATGCGCGTCGATGCCAATATGGCGTGGAAGGACGCCAAGCGGGCGAAAACCGTCATCGACGAAATGACAGCATACGGCGTCGATATTGTCGAACAGCCGCTTCCCGACACGCAGCTCGACGAACTGGCCTGGCTCAGGAGCCGCACCGACGCCATGATTTTGATCGACGAAGGCGTCTGGGACGTCCACGACGCCAAACGGCATCTGGAGCGGGAAGCGGCCGATATGCTTCACGTATACATTTCGGAAGCCGGGGGGATCGGCGGGGCGAAGCGCATTTTCGAATTGGCGGCTCTGTACGGCAAAGACTGCACGATCGGCTCGATGCCGGAAGGGCGCATCGGAGCGGCGGCTTCGGCGCATGTGGCCGCCGCCATGGGCAATTTGTCCCATCGGCCTTCGGACATTCGCGGCTTCACCGCGTACGCCGAAGATGTCGTAAGCGAGGAACTCGACATTGCCGAAGGCTCGCTTATCGTACCCGATCGCGCCGGACTCGGCGTCACGATCGATTGGGACAAGCTGCGCGCGATGCGCGCATAACGGTTCGCTCCGGCGAGGCCGGAGCGAGGAAAGGGGCACCACCCGATGATTTATCGCCGGATGACCTGGCAGGAGTTGGGCGACGTCGATTGGGCGCATACGGTTGCGCTCGTCCCGACAGGCGCCATGGAGCAGCACGGACCGCATCTGCCCGTAGATACCGATACGCTCATCGTCACGCGTCTGGCGGAAGAGGCGGAACAAAGAAGCCCGGAGCGCGTGCTGTTGACGCCGACCGTCTGGCTCGGGCACTCGCCCCACCATCTGTCTTTTGGCGGTACCTTATCTCTATTTCATCCATCCTACATTCAGATGCTGATCGGGATTTGCCGGTCGCTCGTCGGCATGGGCGCTCGCCGGATTTGCCTCCTGAACGGCCACGGCGGGAATCGCGCTCCGCTGGCCATCGCGCTGCAAGAGCTGAAAAACGAATGCCGGGATACGCTCGTCGTATCGGCCGAATATTGGGGACTCGCCTCTGCCGCGATCAACGCCGCGCGCGAATCCGGCTTCGGCGGACTTGGCCATGCGTGCGAACTGGAAACGTCGCTTTATCTTTATTTGAACGAACCGGAGGTCCGCAAGGACCGAATTTGCGATGACGGCGCCGGTTGGCCGGACGATTCATTTTTTCGCTCGGAGATGATGCACGGCAGCGCGGCGTCAAGAGTGATGAATTTTGACGAGTTGACGCGCTCGGGCGTTTACGGCCGGCCGACGCTCGCCACTGCCCGCAAGGGCGAAACATTGTTCACGGCCATATCGGACCGCATCGAACGGTTCCTTCAGGAAGTGAATGCAATCGGGACGGAGTGAAAAGGATGACGAAAATCGCGATCGATGCCCCTTATGTCGCCAAGGCGTTCGGTTATTATTCGACAGCGGTGCGCAAAGGGAACATGATGTTTTTATCCGGCCACGGACCGTTCGACGAAAACCAGCAATTGGTCGGCGAAGGAGACTTTGCCGCGCAGGCGGAGAAGACGATGCAGAACATTCGCCACGTGCTGGAGCATAACGATTTCTGCATGGACGATATTGTGCGTTCGACGGTTTATTTAAGCGATATTGCGAATTGGGCCGCGTTTAACGATATTTACGGCGCTTATTTTACGGCGCCGTATCCCGCCCGCTGCGTGGTCGCATGCCAATTGAACGGCTTCATGATTGAAATCGAATGTACGGCGATCAAAGGGTAGCCGGCTTGCGCGGAGGGAGATGAAGTTCATTTGTCTGGGGAAAAGATTCGTTTGATCGTGGTCGGGTGCGGCGATATTGCGGTTTCGCGGCATATTCCGGCGCTGCTTGCCAATAAAGACGTCGATCTTGTCGCGATTTGCGATACGGACGGGGAGCGGGCGGCAGCGGCTGCGGAGCGATACGGAATTCGCGCCCATACAACCGATTACCGCAAGCTTATGCGCGACGGTTCTGTCGACGCCGCCATTGTGGCCACGCCTCCCTGGGTGACGCCCGATATTACAATCGACTTGCTGCGCGCGGGCAAACATGTGCTTTGCGAAAAACCGATGGCGATTCTCCCGGAGAAAGCGGAGGAAGTCGCCCGGACGGAGCGGGAAACGGGAAAAAAAGTGCAAGTCGGGTTTACGTACAGGCACGATCCGTTGCTGGAGCAGCTGAGGGACTGGATCAGGGAGGGCAGGCTGGGAAGCCCGCGCTACTTCAGAATCGGCATTTTCGACGAAGTATGGGACCCGGTCGGCAACCCCGAACATTACCGCCGCATTTTCAAGACGATGGAATACGGGGTGCCGTCTGTCCATGATGGGGCCCATATCGCGGACTTCCTGCACATGCTGACGGATTCTCCCGTCAAGCAGGTGCACGCATTCGGCTACAAAAGCCGCAGCGAGTTTCCGGCATCCAACTTCGATACTTCCATCATCGATTTTGCAAACGGAGACCGGGCAAGGCTGGAAATCGGCTGGTTTTATCCGCAATTTCCCGCCGGCGAATTCGAGATCGTCGGCCCCGAAGGAATCGCCGTATTCGACAGGCTCAACCGGTCGGTGGAGCTGCGCACAACCGACGGAGTGGAACGGGTCAATCACGACGACGATTGGTGGGACACTTGCTTTCGCATTCAATTGGACAAATTCATCGTTGGCATTCGTTCGGAACAACCGCTCGTACCCGGTACGCGCGAAGGCATATACAGCCTGACGTTAACGAAACAAATCGAAAGTGCCATTGGCGGGCCGAAAGAACGGCCCGTCTAGGCAACACGACGCAAACTGGGAGGCTTGGCGATGAACGGAGACAAACTCGGCGACGACCGGCTGTTTGAACTGATGGTGCAAAAGCTGTATTCCGGTGTCATATGCGATACCATGGACGAACTGGGGTATCGCAATCAGGCGATGAACGAACGGCTGCGGCCGCTCGAAAACGACAAAACCATCGTAGGCAGGGCCAAAACGATTTTGGCGGTAGACGTGTATTACGTGCATGACAACCCGTACGATCTGGAAATAGAAGCGTTGGACAGCATCAAGCCGGGTGAAGTCGCTGTCGTGTCTACGAATCGGTCATCGAATAACGGCATCTGGGGAGAACTGCTTTCCACCGCGGCCCATATGCGCGGGGCTCGGGGCGCTATTGTCGACGGTCTGATTCGCGACACTTCCAGAATCGTCGAACTGGGCTTCCCCGTTTTTTGCACGGGGTTCAAGCCTGTCGATTCGCGCGGGAGAGGGCTTGTCGTCGATTACGATTGCCCGGTTGAAGCGGGCGGCATCGTTGTCCATCCGGGGGATCTGGTGTTTGCGGATCGGGATGGCGTAGCCGTCATTCCTTCCGGAATCGTTCAGGAAACCGTTCGAAGAGCGATCGAAAAAGTGGAACGCGAAAATCATACGAGAAAAGAGCTGCTCGAAGGAAAGCTGCTGAAGGAAGTTTACGAGAAGTACGGCGTACTTTAACGAAACCGAATCTTTCGGATGACAGACCACTTCGGTGGTCTGTTCGTCTATAGGGGGAGTGGAAGAAAATCATGAACAACGAACGGGTTGCCGGCAGCAAGGACGATCTTTTGGTCGACGCGCAAACGGTTCATCGCAATTTATCGGTTTCGCGCCTGTATGAACAGGCAATTGCCGGCCGCGAAGCCAAGCTGGCTTCTTCGGGCGCATTACAAGTGAGCACCGGTTCTTTCACCGGCCGTTCGCCCGGGGACAAATATATCGTGACGGACCCCTCCGTCGCCGATTTCATTGCGTGGGGAGACGTCAATAGGCCGCTGGCTCCGAACCGGTTCGATCGGCTGTACGATAAAGCGCGGCAATATATGTCCGGACGGGAAGTGTATGTATTCGAAGGGTATGCCGGCGCCGATCCGCTGCACCGCGTTCCGGTTCGCGTCGTGAATGAATTCGCATGGCAAAACCTGTTCGTCCGCCAGTTGTTTCTTCCTCGTCCCGAAGGAGAAACGAATCCGTTTGCGCCCGAGTTTACGGTCATTGCACTGCCCGATCTGCTGGCGGAGCCGGAGACGGACGGCACTCGTTCGGAAACATTTATCGTCATTTCGTTCGAGAAGAACATCATTTTGATCGGAGGCACCCACTATGCGGGTGAAATCAAAAAATCGCTCTTCAGCGTGCTGAATTACAAGCTGCCCTTCGAAGGCATTTTGCCCATGCACTGTTCGGCCAATGTTGGGGCGGACGGCGACGTCGCGCTTTTTTTCGGTCTGTCGGGCACAGGCAAAACAACGCTTTCCGCCGATCCGACCCGCCGGCTTATTGGCGACGACGAACACGGCTGGTCCGATACCGGCGTCTACAATTTTGAAGGCGGGTGTTATGCCAAATGCATCGGGCTTTCGAGGGAGAAGGAGCCGCAAATATGGGATGCCATTGGCTACGGAACGGTGCTGGAAAATGTAAAACTGGACGCCTTGACCGGAGAGGCCGACTATGCCAGCGCGGAAATAACGGAGAACACGCGGGCGGCTTACGCGATCGATCGTATTTCCAATGCCGTCGTTCCGGGTATGGCGGGCCATCCGGGCATCATCCTTTTTTTGGCCGCCGATGCATTCGGCGTGCTGCCTCCGATCGCCAAATTGACGAGCGAACAGGCCATCTACTACTTCCTGTCCGGCTATACCTCCAAACTGGCCGGAACGGAACGAGGCGTAACGGAGCCGGCGGCAACTTTCTCCGCTTGCTTCGGGGCGCCGTTTATGCCGCTGGCGCCAAAGAAATACGCCGAAATGCTGGGGCGCAACATTGCCCGGCACGGGTGCCGTGTGTATCTGGTCAACACCGGTTGGCGCGGCGGCGCAGCCGGCGTCGGGAAGCGGATGGAACTGCGGTATACAAGAGCGATGGTTACGGCGGCTATAGAAGGAACGATCGAACAGGCGTCGTATTCGGCGGATCCGATCTTCGGCCTTGCGCGCCCCGATCATGTGCCGGGAGTTCCGGACGAACTGCTGGATCCCCGCCATTCCTGGGGGAACAAAAACGATTACGACGTCAACGCGCGGCAGTTGAAGGAACGGTTTGAACGCAATTTCGCCAAGCTGTCCGAATAGCCTTTGATCGGCGGGCGTTATCCAGCCGGCCGTTTTTGCTCCGCGGCGCGGCATGTAGTACAATAGCCGTAGCACGCCCGCCAGGCGGGCAAGGATGGGAACGTGCAGGAGGATAACGATGCGTTGGCATGAAGTGACCGTACATACGACGGAAGAAGCCGTCGAAATGATTTCCAATTTTTTGCATGAGCTGGGCGCCGGCGGCGTTTCGATTGAAGAGTCGGGCACGCTGAATAAACCGCGCGATACGTCGCTTGGCCAGTGGTACGAGCTGCCGCTGAACGACATCCCGGAAGGACGCGCCGTCATCAAAGGCTACTTCGCTGAAGGCACCGCCATGGAAGGCGTCATGTCGGAGCTCGAGCGGCGTACGGCCGAATTGGCCGATTACGATATCGATACCGGCGATCCGACGTTTTCTGTTTGCGACGTGGACGACGAAGACTGGGCCGATTCGTGGAAGCAATATTTCAAGCCGCTGCGCATCTCGGACCGGCTGACGATCAAACCGACGTGGGAAAATTACGAAGCGGGGCAAGACGAACTCATCATCGAGCTGGACCCGGGCATGGCGTTCGGCACCGGCACGCATGCAACGACGGCGCTTTGCTTGCGCACGCTGGAGAAAGTGATTCAACCGGGCGACGATGTAATCGACGTCGGCACCGGCTCCGGCGTGCTGGCGATTGCGGCGGCGAAGCTGGGCGCGAAGCATGTGCTTGCGCTCGATCTCGATCCGGTCGCCGTATCCAGCGCGCAGGAGAACACGCGGCTGAACGGGCTGGAGCGGCACATTACGGTGCGCCTTAGCGATTTGCTGCAAGCGATCCGCACCGGCACTGGCGCCGATACGGGCGTCACCATACCGGTGCAAGTCGTCGTCGCCAACATTTTGGCCGAAATTTTGCTGCTGTTTATGGACGACGTTTACGAAGCGCTGCAGCCGGGCGGCACGTATATCGCCTCCGGCATCATTCACGCCAAGCAGCAGGATGTCGAGCAAGGCCTTGTTGCGGCGGGTTTCATCATAGAGGAACGGTATACCGAAACCGACTGGGTGGCCATCGTCGCCCGGAAAAGGAAGTGACGCGTGGATAATTTGGGTGGGTTGCTGCGATTTCCGCTGGACGAGCTGCCGTTCGTCATTTTGACCCTGGTCATCGCGTTTACGCTGCATGAATTTGCGCACGCCTATTCCGCCGACAAGTTCGGCGATCCGACGCCGCGTTCGATGGGCCGGGTGACGCTCGACCCGCGGGCGCACCTCGATTTGCTCGGCTCGATCATGATTTTGCTGCTCGGCTTCGGCTGGGCCAAGCCGGTGTGGATCAAGCGCAGCAACTTCCGGCATCCGCGCACGATGAGCATCGTCGTGGCGCTGGTCGGGCCGCTTTCCAACCTGCTGCTCGTCTTTATCAGCATGCTGACCTTGTACATCGTTGCCAGTTCCGTCGGCTTCGAATCGATGTCCGGCGGCACGTTTCAGGCGGTTCACGTCTTTCTGTCCTATATGGTCGGCATCAATGTGATCTTGTTCATCTTTAACCTGCTGCCGCTGCCTCCGCTCGACGGATACCGCATCGTGTCGGAATTTTTGCCGCTGCGGACGCGGCTTAAGGTGCAGCAATACGAGCAATGGTTCGTTTATATCTTTTTGCTGTTCGTGTTTTTGCCGCCGCTTTACAGGGCGGTGCTCGGACCGGTTTTTGGCTTGCAGGATCCGATTCTCGATTTTCTCGACAGCATCATCAGGCCTTTTTTCGACATTCGGATTAATTGGTAAGTAAAAGATGACGAACCCGCCAGCGCCCCGCCGGTTAAAAATGCCGGCAGTGGCGCGGCGGGTTTGTTTTGTTGTATGATGGGGTGTGGACATTTTGTATAGGATGAGAGTTCAAAAAGTCGGGTTTTCAGCACCGAGAAGGTTGCGAGAACCTGAAAAAGGAGTAGCGGAGTTTAGGCAAAACCCGATACAGGGAGTTTAGCTTCGCTAAACTCTCCCCGCTAACGAAATGAGCAACGGACTTCGAAGGTGAACGCAAGATTCGATGCCGAATACGCTTCTCGACTAAGCTTCGTGATCAAAAGCCGGCTTTTTGAACAACCTCTAAAAGGATGACGGTTATGCAGCGTTATTTTGTAGCACCTGAGCAGTTTGTCGGCCAGCGGGTGACGATCGGCGGCGACGATGCCCATCATTTGCAACGCGTCATGCGGGCGGAGCCGGGCGATCAGCTGATCGTCTGCGACGGGAACGGCCGGACGGCGCTGGCATCGATCGCGAGTCTCGCCAAAACGGAAGTGGTGGCGGACATCGTGCGGGAAGTGGAAGAAAGCCGCGAAGCGGACGTTGACATATGGATCGCCCAGAGCTTGCCGAAAGGCGACAAGCTGGAAACGGTCATTCAGAAAGGCACGGAGCTCGGCGCGAGCCGGTTCATTCCGTTCGAATCCGAACGGACGGTCGCTTACTACGACGGCAAGAAGGAAGAGAAGAAGCTCGAACGCTGGCGCAAAATCGCCAAAGAAGCGGCAGAGCAGGCGCACCGCAGCCGCTTGCCGGTAATCGAAGCGCCGTGCGGCTGGAAACGGCTGCTCGAAGCGGCAGGTCAAGCGGATCTTGCGCTCATTTGCTACGAGAAGCAGGACGAAAAGTCGCTGCGATCGCTGCTGCGGGAATGGGCGCAAACCGAGGGAGCCGCACAGACCGGGACGGTGCTGGTCATCGTCGGCCCCGAAGGCGGCTTCGCCGAGCGCGAAATCCGCGAAGCGGCGGAAGCGGACTGCCGGCCGGTCAGCTTGGGCAGACGCATTCTGCGCACGGAAACGGCGGCATTGGTCGCACTCTCGTGCATACTATACGAAACCGGAGAAATGGGAGGTTGACCTATGCCGCGCGTTGCGTTTCACACCCTTGGCTGCAAAGTGAACTTTTATGAAACCGAAGGCATTTGGCAGCTGTTCAAAAACGAAGGCTACGAGCAGGTCGATTTCGAATCGCCTGCCGATGTTTATTTGATTAATACGTGCACCGTCACGAATACCGGCGACAAGAAGAGCCGTCAAGTGATCCGCCGCGCGATCCGGCGCAATCCGGAAGCGATCGTCGCCGTGACCGGCTGCTACGCCCAGACGTCGCCCGCCGAAGTGGCGGCCATCCCCGGCGTCGACATCGTCATCGGCACGCAGGATCGCGACCGCATCATACCGCTCGTCAACCGGTTCCGTCAGGAGCGCGAGCCGATCAATGCGGTGCGCAACATTATGAAGGCGCGCGAATTCGAAGAGCTGAACGTGCCGGAATTCGCCGACCGCACGCGCGGCTTCCTCAAGATCCAGGAAGGCTGCAACAATTTCTGCACCTTCTGCATCATTCCGTGGTCGCGCGGCCTGCTGCGCAGCCGCAAGCCGGAAAGCGTGCTGCAGCAGGCGCGGCAGCTTGTGGACGGCGGCTACCAGGAAATCGTGCTGACCGGCATACACACCGGCGGTTACGGCGAGGATTTGGATCATTACAGCCTGGCGAAGCTGCTGTGGGAGCTCGACAAGGTGGACGGGCTGAAACGCATCCGCGTCAGCTCGATCGAAGCGAGCCAAATTACGAACGAAGTGCTCGACGTGCTGCGCGGCTCGGAGAAAATGTGCCGTCATTTCCACATCCCGCTGCAAGCCGGCAACGACGACGTGCTGAAGCGGATGCGGCGTAAGTACACCACGGCGGAATACGGACGCAAGATCGAGCTCATCCACGACATCATGCCGGACGTGGCGATTACAACGGACGTGATCGTCGGTTTCCCCGGCGAAACGGAAGCGATGTTCCGCGACGGGTTTGCTTTTATGGAGCGGATGCAATTTGCGGAAATGCACGTGTTCCCTTACTCCAAACGGACCGGCACGCCGGCGGCGCGGATGGAGGACCAGATCGACGAAGAAACGAAAAACGAACGAGTGCACGAGCTGATCGATTTGTCCGAACGGCAGCAGCTGGCGTATTCGATGCGTTTCGTCGGCCAGGTGCTGGACGTTATTCCGGAGCGCATCGTTAAGGAAGAACCGGGCAGCGGGCTGATCGCCGGTTATTCGGACAATTATTTGCAAGTGGTGTTTCCGGGCAGCGAGGATATGCTGCGCAAGCTCGTCAAAGTGAAAATTGTCGCCCCCGGCGTGAACGAGTGCCGAGGCAGCTTCGTGCGGACGCTTGATTCGGCAGCGCTCCCGCTGCAGGCGGCCATCGTTTAGGAACGGCCCACGCAAGCTCCGCGCGGAAAGGGGAGATAACGGATGAAAGAAATTTCGGCAGGCGGCGTCGTGTATCGCGTAGCGTCCGGCGAACTGGAAGTGCAGCTCATTCAGGACCGCTACGGCAAAATTACGCTGCCTAAAGGCAAGATGGAGCCGGGCGAAACGATCGAACAAACCGCGCTCAGGGAAATCGTCGAAGAGACGGGCATCGAAGGGCGGATTGTCGAGCAATTGGAAACGGTGATTTACCAATATATGCATCCGGAAGCCGGTCCCGTCGACAAAGAGGTGCATTATTATTTGGTCGAAGCGATCGGCGGTTCGCTCCAGGCCCAAATCGAGGAAATCCGCGGCGTCGAATGGATGAAGCCGATGACGGCGTGGAAGAAGCAGAAGCAGTTCGGCTACGGCAACAACGCGAGTGTGCTGCGCAAGGCGCTGGAGCGGCTCGGCTTCGACGTGAAGTAACTTGGTTCATGCGGGTTTGCGCCGCGACGGAAGGTAACAAATCGGCAATGCAAGCAGCGAGCAGGAGACGTTGAACAGCGTTTGCGCTTGCGCGATTTGGCCGGCGGGCGTGGCGCTCAGCAGCGCCGCCGTTTGTTCCAGCAGCCCGATCAACGGGTAAAAGAGCAATGCGCCGCCCGCGTTCAGCGCGATGTGCGTCCAGGCGACCCAGCGGCCGTAGCGGCTACCGCTTGCGCTTGCGATCAGCGCGGTGGCGCAAGTGCCGATATTGGCGCCGATGACGATGGCGATGCCGAGGGTCGGCGATATCGCCTGCGTCGCGGCGAGGCTCATCGCCATGGCGATGCAGGCGGCGCTGCTGTGGATAAGCGCCGTCAGCGCGGCGCCCGCGAGCACGCCCCAGAGCAGGCTCGTTTGCGCCAGCGCGATGAAGGCGTCCAGCGTGCCGCGTTCGCGCAGTGCCGGAGCGATGCTTTGCAGCACTTGCATCGCCAGCAGCACGCAAGCGAAGCCGGCGGCGGCAAGCGCGCCGTAACGCAGCGCCAGCGGCCGGTGCGGCCGCACGGGAGCGGGGGCCGTCGCCGAAGCGGCGCGCCGGGCGCCGAGCGGCAGCGGCAGCCAGCTTGCGGCGCAGACAGCCGAAGCCGTGAGCAGCAGCGGCACTGCCAACCGGTCGAGGCCGCCGCCGAGCAGCGTTGTCGTCAGGCAGGTGCCGATGTTGGCGCCGAGAATGACGCCGAGCGTTTGGCGGAAACGGATCAGGCCGGCGTTGACGAGGCCGATGGTGGCGACGGTGACGGCGGTGCTGCTTTGCAGCGCTGCCGTCACCGCTGCCGAAGCGGCCATCCCGCGCGCCGGCGTGCGCGTGAACCGCGCCAGCGCGGCGGCCAGCCGCGGACCGGCGAGCCTATCGAGCGCCATCTCCATGATTTTCATACCGAAAAGAAACATCGCCAGCCCGGCGCCCAGAGGGGCAATGATCGCGGCAAACATGGGCGGATCGCCTCCGTCTATTGGCATTTACATCCTTCATTTGCAACCATCGGGGAAGGTTGCCGGCGGCTTGGCCGCCGTTCCTCACACTATATGACAAGCCCGGTGCAGCGATGAATGGAAGTTCCCGCGCTTCAGGCGGCGCGTTGGCGCGTTAACGATGAATGACGGTTAAGGAGCACCTAATATGGCAGCGATTTATTTGCAGCGAGGCAGGAAGAAACGGTTGGAAGAAGGCCATCCGTGGATTTATCGGAACGAAATCGAGCGGATCGACGGCTCGCCCGAACCGGGCGCCATCGTAAGCGTTCACGCCCATAACGGGCAATATCTTGCCACAGGCTATTACAACGAACAGTCGCAATTGGTTGTGCGCATCGTTTCGTATCAGCCGCTGGAGGAGATGACGACGGAATGGTTCGCCGAGCGGTTCGAGGCGTGCGCCGCGTACCGCCGCCGATTCGCTTCCGGGGTCGGCGATTCGTATCGGCTCGTGTACGGCGAAGCCGATTATTTGCCCGGCCTCGTCATCGACAAGTTCGGCGACGTGCTTGTCGTGCAGCTGCTGTCGCTCGGCATGGACAAGCGTAGGGGCGCCATTGTCAAGGCGCTCGCGAAAATTTTGCAGCCGACCGGCATCTACGAGCGCAGCGACGTTGGCGTACGATCGCTCGAAGGGCTCGAGCCGCGCAAAGGGCCGCTGTACGGCGAATGCCCGCAGCATGTGACGATCGTCGAAAACGGCCTGCGGCTGGAGATCGACATTTGGGAAGGGCAGAAGACCGGCTACTTTTTCGACCAGCGGGAAAATCGTGCGGCGCTTGCGCCGCTCATGCTCGGCTACGGCCAGCGCAGCGGCATTACACTGCAGCCTTCGGCTGCGCCCGGCGAGCCGCCGGTGCCGACGAACGCCAAAGGCAACGCCGTCACGTTCCCGTATTGGGATGGCGCCACCGTGCTGGAATGTTTCTCCCATACCGGCAGCTTTACGCTGCATGCATGCAAGTACGGCGCGAAGAAAGTGACGTGCCTCGACATTTCCGCCCACGCGATCGAAAGCGCCAAACGCAATGTCGGTCTGAACGGCTTCGAGGACCGCGTGGAATTCGTCGTCGCCGACGCGTTCGATTATTTGCGCTCGCAGTCGCGCGGGCTGGACCAGCGCCGCGAGCGCGCCCAGGGCGGCATCGGCAAGAAGGTCGACACGTCGCAGAAGCTGGAAAGCGACGGGCGCACCTGGGACGTCGTCATTCTCGACCCTCCGGCGTTCGCGAAGACCAAAGGCGCGGTAGCGCAAGCGTGCCGCGGCTACAAGGACATCAACCTGCACGGCATGAAGCTGGTGAACGAAGGCGGTTTTCTCGTTACGGCGAGCTGCTCGTATCATGTACGGCCGGAGCTGTTTCTCGAGACGATCCAGTCGGCGGCGGTCGATGCCGGCAAGCTGCTGCGGCTCGTCGAATGGCGCGGCGCGGGCAAGGATCATCCGCAGCTGCTCGGCGCCAGCGAAAGCGACTACCTCAAATTTGCGATATTCGAAGTGCGCAGCCGGTAGTTGGTTGGCGAATGCCGCCGCGGCGCGGTGAGTCGGGTTATCGCGGCGAGCCAGCCGGCGACGGGGTTAGAAATAGGCCATGATTTATGGGCTATTTCACCGAAAATGGCGGGTGGTTGCGAAATAACCAGTGAAATCGTTGGCTATTTTGGGAAACCGTTCGATTTTGCGGCGGTTTGACCCGAATAGCCCGTGTTTTCGCTGGTTATTTTTGTCGTAGGGAAGGAAATTGGGCGAATAGGCCATTTTTTATGGGTTATTTAGGCGGGGGACGGTCTCGCTGCGTTAGAACGGGCCTGGTTTCGCTGGCGTGGCGCCAATTATTTCACAAAGTTAATTAAATGTGGTACAATGAGGCAAAAGGCTTGAAAGGATTGGCGGTTGGATGTTGAACGAATCGGAAGTGTTGGTGTTGAAGTTCATTCAGCAGGGGGAAGGCATTTCGCGCAAAACGCTGGCGGAAAAAACCGGTCTTTCCCAGGCATCGATTACGAAAATTACGCAGAAGCTGGCTTCCGAACGGTACATTGTGGAGGGAGAGCGCATCGGCAGCGGTCTGGGCCGCAAAGAGGTGTTGTTGTACCCGGACCCGGACAAGTTTACGTTTCTCGGCATCGATATCGGCGGCTACCGGCTGCGCCTTGCGCTGGCCGACTACCGGTTCGAGATCAAACGGTACGAGGAGTTTCTGATCGAAGATTTCGAAGAGAAGGACAACGTGCTGGAGGAACTGTTCGGCAAAATCGAACTATTCCTCGCGGCAGCCGGCGCGGCATCCGTCGATGCGATCGGCGTCAGCGTCACCGGCATCATCGACAAAGCGAAACGAAAGATCATGAACATCCCCAATTTGCTGCGATGGGATAATGTGGACATCGTCGCTTCGCTGCACGAACGGTTTGCAACGCCGGTGTATTTGGAAGAGAGCGGCCGCACGATGGCTTTCGCCGAGAAGCTGGTCGGGAAAGCGAAGGACGTGGAGGATTTTATCGTCGTCCACGTCGCGTACGGCGTCGTCGCCGGCATTTTCATCAACGGCGAGCCGCTGCGCGGGGTGAATAACGTCGGCGGGCTGCTTGGCCACATTACCGTCGACGAAAAGGCGGGCCGCTGCCGCTGCGGCAACTTCGGCTGTCTGGAAAACATCGTCACGTTTCCGATGCTCGAGAAGCAGTTTGCGGAACGAATGCAAACGCCAGGCACGCTGGCCGAAGCGTATGCGGTCAACGACAAAGTCGCGCTCGACGTCTGCATCGAAGCCGGCAAAGCGATTGGCATCGTCCTGAGCAACGTCGTCAATTTGTTTAATCCGCAAACCATCTATTTGGGCGGCTCGGTGTTCGAGCGGTTTCCGCTTGTGCTGGAAGAAGTGAAACGCACCGTGCTGCTGCGCGCGAACCGGTTCGCGACCCTCGGCATGACGCTGGACAAAAGCTCCTTCGGAGACAGGCAAGGGATCATGGGGGCGCTTACGCTCGCCGGTTCGTCGTTTATTTCGGCATTTGAATGAATCGCCTTCTCCCGCAATGCCGACTGACCGTACTTTTGCGCCACCTCGCCAACGGGGTGGTTTTTTCGTGCAAAAAAGTGGTTTACAAATCGTTCTTTCTGTAATATATTTTACTTAATAAATTATATATTCGATAATATGACTATATAATTTATAACGTGATAAAAGAATCGGGGAGGACGCGACGACATGTCTACGCTTTATGGCGCCTTTCGCAAGGTGAAGATGACGCCGGAAGAACCGACGCCGCTGCAAGGGTACGATCCGAATGCTTATATCGCGGATCCGGCGACGGATGTGCTGGACGATCTTTACGCCCGCGTGATCGTGCTGGACGACGGCGCGCGGCGGAATGTGCTGGTCAGCGTCGACTGCTGCCTGACGAACGAAACGACGTTCCAGGCAGCCGATCCGGGCGGCAAGCCGCTGATTTACCGCCATCTGCTGATGACGTTCCCGGAAGGGACGCGGCGGCAATGGGCGGCGGAAGCGGGAATTGACGAGCTGGACGTATCCGTGCACGCCACGCATACGCACAGCGCGCCGGAGCATTTTGCCGCCAAGTACACCAACCGGATCGCCGGCGCGATCCGTGAAGCGGCCGCGGATCTGAAACCGCTGCGGTTGAGGATTGCGGCGGGGGATACGGCGGTTTCGTCGAACCGCCGTCCGCGGCTGTCGCACAACGAAGCGCTGCCGATCGACAAGACGTTGACGGTTGCCGTATTCGAAGACGAAGCGGGATGCCCGGTCGGCGGCATCGTCAACTGCGCGGTGCATCCGACGCTGCTGGTCAACCCGTTCCATCGCGTCTCCGCCGAATTCGTCGGCTTGGCGGTCAAGCGCTGGGAAGAAGCGGTTGGCGGCGGGTTCGCAGCGCTGTTCGTCCAGGGATTTTCCGGCGACGTCGGCCCTTACGGCCATAACCGCAGCGAACCCGGCGATTCTTATCCGTGGGTACAGCGGCTCGGCGAGCAGTTTTACGCGGAAATCGACCGGCTGGCCGCCCGTGCCGAAAGGGCCGCCGCCGTTCCGCTCGTTTGTGCGTCAAGCAGCGTGCGGCTGCCGACGAAGGCCGGTTATTTCAAGCCTGAGATCGCCGTTTCCCTTCACGCGCTGCGCATCGGCGAGCTGCTGCTGTTCTCCGTTCCCGCCGAAGTGTTTAACGGCTACACCGGTTTTGTCCGTTCGTTCTCGCCGCTCCCTTTCACGATGTGCGCGGGAATCAGCAACGGCTATTGCGGCTACTTGCCGACTGCGCAGGCATTCAACGACGGGCTCGGCGGCTACGAGATGAACACGACCCCTTACCGGGAAGAAGCTAGCGGCTTGTTCGCCGAAGCTGCGAAACGGCTGCTCGGGCAATTCGACCGCACTTAGCGGCCGGCCGCTTCAATCAGCAAACAACAGGAGAGAGGAGCATACGACATGCAAACCGGCAACAACCATACCCCCGTTCGCACGAAACCGTGGAATTTCGGCATGCTCAGCACGGAGGAGTTCGGCCAGCAGGAGAAAGAACTTGTGCTTGGCGTGCTGGAGAAGAAACGAGTGTTCCGCTATTACGGCAAAGACAAGGAGCAGTCCGAAGCGTACCGGCTGGAGCAGCTGTACCGCGAGCGCACCGGCGCGAAGTATGCGCTGGCCGTCAACGCCGGCACGTCGGCGCTTGTCGCCGCCTTGATCGGCGCCGGCATCGGGCCGGGCGACGAAGTGATCGTGCCCGCCTATACTTACATCGCCACGGCGGCAGCCGTACTGATCGCGCGGGCGGTGCCGGTTATCGTCGAAGTCGACGACTCGCTGACAATCGATCCGCAAGCGTTCGAAGATGCGATCACGCCGCACACGAAGGCGGTCATCCCGGTGCACATGCGCGGCGTGCCCTGCCGGATGGATGCGATCATGGAGGTAGCCAGCCGGCACGGCCTGCTCGTCATCGAGGACGTGGCCCAGGCAAACGGCGGTTCCTACCGGGGGCAGGCGCTCGGCTCGTTCGGGCTCGCCGGCTGCTTCAGCTTCCAGCAATACAAGCTGATTACCGCCGGGGAAGGCGGCATGATCGTCACGAGCGACGAAAAGCTGTACGAACGCGCGAACATTTATCACGACTCGGCTTTTGTCTATTGGGACATGAACGAGGAGAACCGCGAGCCGACGTTTCCCGGAGAAAATTACCGGCTGAGCGAAATCAACGCCGCGCTCGCGCTCGCCCAGTCGCAGCGGATCAACACGATTGTCGCGCGGCTGCAGAGCATCAAGTCGGCCATCTCGCAAGGCATCGCCGATTTGCCGGACATCCGGCTGCAGACAATTCCCGATCCGCAAGGCGACGTTTCGTACAGCCTCGTGTTTTATTTGCCGACGGTGGAGATGTCGCAGCGCTTCTCGCGCAAGCTGTCGGACGAAGGCATTCCGAACGGCACGATCAACAACAACGGCTTCGCCGACCGGCACATTTACAAAAACTGGACCTACGTGATGGAAAAGCGCGGGGCGTCCGAACGCGACACGCCGTGGAACTGCGAGAGCTACAAAGGCAATGTGCAATATTCGCCGGACATGTGTCCGAAGACGCTGGACTGGCTCGGCCGGGCGATTGCGATCGGCTTGCACCAGCATATGACGGAGGAAGATTGCGGCGACGTCGTCCGCGCCATTCGCAAGACGGCCGGCGTCTTATCGTAAGCGCTTACCAAGGAGGAACGCCAACGCATGAACGTACTCGTATTGGGCGGCACGGGCAATATCAGCCGCAGCATCGTGGCGCTGCTGCTGCGCCAGGGGCACGAAGTTGCGGTATTCAACCGTGGGGAAACGGAGGACGACCTGCCGCCGGACGTGCGGCGGCTGCACGGCGACCGGCGCGACCGCGACGCGTTCGAAAGCGCGATGCGCCGGCTGCGGCCGGACGCCGTGATCGACATGATCAGCTTCACGCCGGAGGACGCGGCGAGCAGCGTGCGCGCTTTTGCCGATGTCGGCCATTTCGTGCATTGTTCGACGACGTGCACATACGGCGTCGCCTTCGCCGGTTATCCGGTACGCGAGGACCATCCGCTGCAGCCGATTACGGCTTACGGCGCCGGCAAGGCCGCAGGCGAACGCGTTCTGCAGGGCGCCTGGCGGTCGGCGCGCTTCCCGGTCACCGTCTTGAGGCCGTCGACCACGTACGGGCCGCGCATGGGGCTGCTGCGCCAGATCGCGCGCGACTTTTCGTGGCTGGACCGGATTCGGCGCGGCAAGCCGATCGTCATGTGCGGCGACGGCAATGCGCTGCATCAATTTCTGCACGTTGACGATGCGGCCAAGGCGTTCGTCGGCGTCATCGGCAAAACCCATTGCGTCGGCGAAATTTACAATACGGTCCGGGAAGGCTGCATCACCTGGAAAGATTACCACCGGACGGCGATGGACGTCATCGGCCGCGAAACGGAGCAGATCGGCATTCCGTTCCGCGAGCTGATGCGGGCCGACGCGAAGCGGTTCGCCATCTGCCACGACATTTTCGCTCACCATTGCTACTACGATGCGGCGAAGCTGTACCGCGACGTGCCGGAGTTCCGGCCGGAAGTGTCGCTGGCGGCCGGAATGCGCCAAGTGCTTGAGGCGCTCGATCGTGAAGGCCGCGTACCCGACAGCGACGGCGAAACGTGGGAAGACCGGCTCATACAGGCGCAGCGAACCGGATGGGAGGCATACGAATGACGGATAAACGGCACGTGCGCATCGGCATGATCGGCTATCGGTTTATGGGCAAGGCGCACAGCCACGCTTACCGGGATTTGTCGTTTTACTTCGACCCCGCCGCCGTTCCCGTGATGCAGGCGATCTCCGGGCGCGACGAGGCGCAAGTGCGCGGAGCGGCGGCTAAACTGGGCTGGCGGTCGTACGAAACCGACTGGCGCAAACTGATCGAACGCGACGACATCGACCTGATCGACATCGGCGCGCCGAACAACGCGCATGCCGAAATGGCGATCGCCGCCGCCGAAGCGGGCAAGCACATTCTGTGCGAGAAGCCGCTGGCGATGACGGCGGACGAAGCGGGACGCATGCTGGAAGCCGTGCGCAAGGCGGGCGTCGTCCATATGATTTGCCACAATTATCGCTTCGTACCGGCGATCCGTTACGTCAAGCGGCTGATCGACGAAGGCCGATTAGGCCGCATTTACCACATGCGAGCGACTTATTTGCAGGACTGGATCATGGACCCGCAGTTTCCGCTTGTCTGGCGGCTGCGCAAGGAATTGTGCGGATCGGGAACGCACGGCGACCTGATGGCGCATTCGATCGATCTGGCCCGTTATCTCGTCGGGGAACTTACCGAAGTGACGGGGATGATGGAGACGTTCGTCAAGCGCCGCCCGCTCGGCGAAATGACCGGCGGCTTGAATGCCGAAGCGTTCGGGGAGCGTACGGGCGCAGTCGACGTGGACGATGCGGTGGCGTTTCTCGGCCGGTTCGCCTGCGGAGCGCTCGGCGTATTCGAGGCGTCGCGCTTCGCCAAAGGCAACCGCAACGGCAACCGGTTCGAAATCAACGGCTCCCAAGGTTCGGTGCGCTGGGATATGGAGAACATGAACCACCTGCAGCTTTATTTGGAAGACGACCCGCAAGGCATGCAGGGCTTTCGAACGATCCAGTGCACGGAGGCCGTTCACCCGTACGCCGGGGCGTATTGGCCGGCCGGACACATCATCGGCTACGAGCATACGTTCATCAACCTCATGCACGAGCTGATGGAAGGTATTGCCGGCGATCGCTCCCCGGCTCCCAATTTTGAGGACGGCTATCGCAACCAGCTTGTGCTGGACGCGGTGGAACGTTCGGCGAGCGGCAGGAATTGGATAACGGTCGGGTCCTGACGGATACGCCCGACAACACGACATAGGGACAGGAGCAAACGACATGACAACCCGGTTTTCCTTCGGACCGTGGAACATCCACGAAGGCGCCGATCCGTTCGGCGCGCCGGTCCGGTTATCGTACGCATTTCAGGAGAAGCTGGCGGCGTACCGCGAGCTCGGCTTTGAGGGTGTGCAGCTTCACGACGACGATATTGTGCCGGACATCGAGGCCAAAACGTATGCTGAAACGATGAAGCGGGCCGCCGACGTGCGCGGCATGCTGGAGGCGCACGGCCTCGTGACGGAAATCGTCGCGCCTCGCCTGTGGGACAGCGCCGGCACGATCGACGGCGGCTTCACGTCGAACGACGCCCGCGAGCGAGCAGCCGCCATCGAACGGTCGAAACGGACGATCGACATCGCCCGGGAAATGGGCACGGACCGGCTCGTGTTATGGCTCGCCCGGGAAGGCACGTACATACGCGAAGCGAAAAACCCGGTCGACGCCGTCCACCGCATCGTCGAAGCGATCGACCAACTGCTCGCCTATGACAAGCACATCCGCATCCTGATCGAACCGAAGCCTAATGAGCCGATGGACCAGGCGTACATCCCGACGATCGGCCACGCTTTGTCGCTCGCCTGGCACACGTCCGATTCCGACCGGGTCGGCGGGCTGATCGAATCGGCCCACTGCATCCTCGCCGGGCTCGACCCTTCCGACGAGATGGGCTACGCGCTCGCCCTCGGCAAGCTGTGGAGCGTCCATCTGAACGACCAGAACGGGCTGAAATACGACCAGGACAAATCGTTTGCGTCGGACAATCTGCGCCGGGCGTTCAACCAGGTGCGCGTGCTCGTGGACAACGGCTACGGCAAGAACGGCGAATTCGTCGGGCTGGACGTCAAGGCGATGCGCACCCAGCCGCGCGAGCTGTCGTTCAAGCATTTGGCCAACAGCAAAAAAATGTACGAACTGCTCGAGGACAAAGTGCGCACCTACGACAGGGCCAAGGAGCGGCGATTTATCGAAGCGCGCGACTATGAAGGCTTGGACGAATACGTGCTGAGCCATTTGCTGGGGAGGTGACGCAAGTTGACGGCATTCAAAGGAAAAGTGGCGGTTCACGCGATCACATGGGGCCACGATTATTTGCTCGGCTTCGAGGAGGCGGCGGCGCTCGGCTACACGGCGATCGAACCGTGGCCGACGTTCGTGCTGCAGTTCGAGAACCGCGAGAACGAGCTGCAGGAGACGCTGGATCGCTACGGGCTGCGCATGTCCGGCGTGTACGGCGGCGCGTCCGGCGAGTCGGGCCGGCGGTTCGCCGATCCGGCGAAGCGCAGCGATATTGTGTTGCACAACGAGAAGCTGGCGCGTATTGCCGCGCGCTGCGGCGCCTCGCATATCGTCTTCGGACCGGGCGGACCGCGCAACGCGCCGGCTTCCCCCGAAGAGACGAAACAAGCGGCGATCACGATCAACGAAGCGGCCAAACGTACGCTCGAGTACGGCGTGAAAGCTTGCGTGCACCCGCATCTGTGGACGGAGCTGCAGGACGAAAACGAGCTCGACGCGCTGATGGAGCTGTGCGGCCCGGAGGTGTATTTTGCCCCCGACACGGCGCATTTGGCCGGTGCGGGCATGGATGTGCCCGCCATTGTCCGGCGTTACCGCGACCGCGTCGCCTATGTGCACTTGAAGGATTTGATGCCGGCCGAGGCGCGCATCGAAGATTTTCCGATGCTGATGGGCAACGAGGCGCTGCCGGTTTTTTGCGAGCTGGGTCTTGGCCCGATCGACTTCCCGCCGATTATCGGGGCGCTGAACGAGATCGGCTACGACGGCTGGCTGACGGTCGAAATCGACCGTTCGACGAGCACGCCGTACAACAGCTTGCGCATTTGCCGCGATTTTGTCGAACAGCAGCTTGGCATCCGGGTTCGGGGCGTCGCGGAGGACGGCCGCCGTTAGCGTTATCCGACTATCGCTTGCGATAGTTTGATATAACATTTCCTACAGGGGGAATCGATATGTTCAAACGCAGAGCAATGATGGCAGCGGGATGCGCGGTACTGGCGGCGGCCGTTGCGGGATGCGGCGGGGGCGGGGGCGCCTCGGGCGGAACGAGGGCGTCGGCCAAACCGGCGGACAGCGCGGCGGCATCCGCCAAAACAAGCGACAAAAAAGTGACCCTGACGTTCTGGAAGGCGCCGCACATCAAGACGGAAAAAGACGTCTGGGCGAAAATCATCGAAAAATTCGAAGCGGAAAATCCGAACATCAAGGTCGAGTTTCTGGAAACGCCGTGGGACGGCTGGGACCAGAAATATACGGCGGCTTTCGCCGGCAGCAGCCCGCCCGACGTTTCGTACATGTCCGAGTATTTCGTCAAATTCGCCCAGAACGGCAAGCTCGCCGATCTGTCGAATTATTTCACCAAGGAGGAGCGGGGCAAATATTCGCCGAGCGTCATCGACTACTTGACGGTGAACGGAAAAATTTACACGAAGCCGTTTCTCGCCGGCACGTCGGTCGTGCTGTACAACAAGGACATCTTCGAAAAAGCGAACGCCAAAATTCCGACGACGTGGGACGAACTGGTGACGACGGCCAAACAGCTGACCAAAGGGCAGGAGCAATGGGGGATCGGCGGACTCGACGCGCTGAATACGGTCGCTTTCATGGGCCAGGCGGGGGCCAACCTGTACGCGGACAACAACAAAAACATCGCCAAGCTCGGCCTCGATACGCCGGAAGGGATCAAAGGGCTGCAGTTCTACACCGATCTCGTGCGCAAGGAGAAGGTGTCGCCGCCGATCGATTTCTTCAGCAAACCGGAGCAGGAAAACCAGGCATTCTTCGACGGCAAAATCGCCATGTACTACGCCCAGGTCAGCTTCACCGGCACGATCAAAACGAACGCTCCGAATTTGCGCTACGGCGCCTTCCTCAATCCGGCCGGACCGGCGGCCGATCCGAACAAGAAGCGGGAAGCGTACGCCGGCATCGGCACGCTGGCGATCGCCGAAGCGTCCAAGCACAAGGACGAGGCATGGAAATTCATCCAGTTCGTTACCTCGCCGGCCAATGCCAAAATGTATCTCGAAGCCGCCGGCTTCCTGTCGCCGCTGGCGGAAGCGAACAATGACATGTACAAGGGCGACGAAATTATGGACGTAGCCAAAGAATCGATCAAATCGATGGTCATCTGGACGCCGAACGAAAAATTCGGCAAAGTGCTCGACATCGTCAGGCAAATGCGGGAGGCGGCTTTCCGCGGGGCAAAAACGCCGGAGCAGGCGATCAAGGACGCCGTCAAAGAGTACGACAACGCGAATTGACCGTGCCGGGGCGAATGCCAAACGGCAACGTTCGCTTCGCTCCAGGGCAGGAATGTCCGTTTTTCAGGGTCGGGCGCAAGCCCGGCCCTGCGGTGCGGAAACAGCGGCAACAACAGGAGGGGGGCGCCCATGACTTCGCGCAAAGCCAATCTGACCCGACATTTGATTTCGTATTCGTTTTTGTTTCCTTATTTGCTGCTGGCGGCCGTATTCGCCTTTTTGCCATTTGCCGTCATCATTATCCTCAGTTTTACGCAGGGCACGCTGCTCGACATCGACAGCCTGAAATGGATCGGCTTCGGCAACTACACGAAGCTGTTCGCCAATTTGTCCACGTACGCCAAAGCGTTTCTCAACTCGCTGTTTTACGCCGCCGTCATTATCCCTGCCGGGCAACTGACCGCGCTGGCGCTGGCCTTTCTCATCCGTCGCAAAAGCAAGGCGAACGCGGTGTTCGAAACGGTATTTTTCAGCCCGATCATCATTTCGATGACGGCGGCGGGCGTCATTCTCGCTTACGTTCTGGCCAAGACGGGGCCGCTTAATTATGTGCTGTCGCTGTTCGGCATCGCCGGGATCAACTGGTTCGGCGATCCGGTTATGGCCAAGCTCGGGGTCGGCATTCTGGAAATCTGGAAAGGGGCGACGTTCTACACGTTCATCTATATCGCCGCTTTGCGCAACATTCCGGCCGATTATTTCGACGCCGCCAAAATCGACGGCGCCGGCTTATGGCACGAAATTTGGCACCTGTCGCTGCCGCTGATCAAAAACGCGATTTTGCTCAGTGTCGTCATGACGACGATTTTTGTGTTTCAAATCTACGATTCGATCTATATTTTGACCGGCGGCGGGCCGCTGCGGGGAAGCGAAAGCGTCGTGTTTTTCATTTACCGGGTGACGATACAGGACGATCAGATCGGGCTCGGGGCGGCGATTTCCATCGTGTTCATGCTGTTCGTGATGCTCATTTCGCTGCTGCAGATGAAGCTGCTGAAGTCCGACACGGAATACTGAGGCTGAACGCCACGGGAGGGAAAACATTTGGCCACGAACAAACTGCTGACCGCGTTGAAATTTTTGCTGCTGATCGTCGCGTCCTGCGCCGTTGTGCTGCCGATCTGGCTGCTCTTCGTGTCCTCGTTTCGCCAGACGACCAATGTCCTGACGTATCCGCCCAAGCTGTGGCCCGACGACGGCGACTTCGCCAATTACCGGGAACTGTTCGCCGGGACTCGGTACCAGTTCGGCCGCTGGTTTCTGAACAGCGCCTTGGTTGCGGGCGTCAGCACGGCATTTTGCCTGCTTGTCAGCGCGATGGCCGGTTATGCTTTTGCACGAAGGACGTTTCCCGGCAAAAAAACGATTTTTGCGCTCATCTTGTCGACGATGATGGTGCCCGGCATTGTGACGCTTATTCCGGGCTTCCTGATCGTCGACCGGCTCGGCTGGACGAACTCATATTGGGGGCTTGTTGTACCTACGGTGGCGAGCACTTTCGGCGTATTCCTGATGCGCCAGTTTATTCAGGTGCTGCCGAGCGAATTGGAGGAATCGGCCCGGCTTGACGGGTGCAGCGATTACGGCGCTTTTTTCAAAATCATTTTGCCGATGACGGCGCCGTCGCTTGGCGTACTGGCGATTTTTCATTTTATCGGCAACTGGGGGAGTCTTATCTGGCCGCTGGTCATTACGACAGAAGCGAAAATGCAAACGCTGCCAGTAGGCATCGCGGGGATGAAAACGTTCGAGTCGAACACGTCGGGCACGATAATGGCCGCGACGTTTTTGTCCTTCATTCCGCTGTTCATCGTGTTCCTGTTCGCCCGGGAGAAATTTATCGAAGGCGTTACGGCCGGGGCGGTCAAAGGGTGAGGGAAGGCGCAAAGTCGGTAACCTTGCGAAATAAGCAATGAAAAACGGCCTATTCGGCGCACTTTACCTGCTTCGCCTGAAATAGCCAGTGAAACACTGGTTATTTTGAGTAACTAGCCTCAAAATAAGGTTTTAGAAGGAAATAGCCAGTGAAATCACTGGCTATTTCCTTGTTATTATCGACCATTTTTGGTGAAATAGCCCATAAAACATGGCTTATTTCGAAACCGATGCAGGCACCGTTACCCTCATTTCGGCCAACTCCCAGCCCGCTTCCGTCGGCCGGGCGATCAGCCGGAGCGTTCCTTCGTCCGGCCGCTCGGCGACGACGAGCAGTCCGCTCGCGACGGGAAACAGATGCAACAGCTCGGCTCCGGGGTGAAAGCGTTCGAGGTGCGGCGCCAATACCGGCAGCATCGTTTCCTCCAGCCACATGCGCTCCCGATACCATCGCGGCGCTTCCAGCGCGGGCGGGTACCCGCCCGGCGGCGCGCCCAACTCGGCGGCCAGCCGCGCCGGGTCGGCTGGCAGTTCCGCGCCTGCCCCTACGGCGGCGACAAAACGCAGGCATAGCTCGACGGTGTTCGCGATTTCGTCGTAATCGAGCGAGCCGTTGGCGTAACGAATCTCCACGGTGCCGATGTCGAACCATGCGGCCGCATTGATCCCGCAGCGGTGCGACTGCGGGCGGCCTTGGCGGCGTAAAGCTTCTTGCGACGGCTTCGCGGCATAAAGCTTCGCCATCTCCTCTGTCGTCGGCGGGCAGTAGATAAGCCGGTCGGCGCTCGTTTGCAGCAGTGCCTGCAGCGCATCTTGCGTCCGGAGCGCCGCCGCCAGCAGCGGAGCGATGACCGGTTCTCCCCACGCCGCCAAATCGACATGGACGTGCAGCCCGCAGCTCCAGTTCGCCGTCGCTCCCGAGCGCAGCAGCCGTCCCAGCATCGTGCGGATTTGCCCGCGTTCCGCCCACAGGAGCGGCGGCGTCTTCAATTCGCTGCCCGAGGGTTCGCCGGCTTCGTCGATTTGCCGCTCGTCAAGCGACATGACCCAGCCGGGCAGAAGCGGCGTCCGTTCCGGGTCCCCGCCAATAAATTCGATTTCCGCGCCGAAGCGGATGTTCCGCCAATCAATTAAAAGCGGCCACATGTGATTGCCCCCTCGAATGTTTGCTCGGTATGTTCTTTTGCGATACGAGCATTCATCCGAAAAGGCGGGCCTCGGCATTACCGGGGAACGTGATTCGGCAACATGGACATTCCTCCTCGATCCTCATCCTGATGGCCTCATTATATGATGAGCGGCAGACGCTTACAAGCTGCAAAACTGCAGCAACGAGCGAACATGCGCTCCCATCTGCAAGGAAATTATGATAGAATGAACAAAACGCTAGATTGGGAGGAACGCTCATGGCAATCCGATTCGTGCTCGGCCGGGCGGGCAGCGGCAAAAGTGCAGCCGTGCTGGGGGAAATCCGGCAACGTCTGCAACAGTCGCCGGACGGCCATCCGCTCGTGCTGCTCGTGCCGGAACAGGCAACGTTCCAGGCGGAGCTTGCGCTGGTGTCGACGCCGGGGCTGGCCGGGCTGCTGCGCGCCCAGGTGCTCAGCTTCCGCCGGCTTGCCTGGCGGGTGATGCAGGAAACCGGCGATACCGCGGGCGTGCCGGTCGACGAAACGGGAAAGGCGCTGCTGCTGCAGCGCATTCTGCATGAGCGGCGCGACGAACTGCGCGTATTTCGCGGCACGTCGGAGAAGATCGGGTTCACGGAACGGCTGCTCTCCTTGTTCAGCGAACTGAAGCGGTATTGCCTCTCAGCGGACTTGCTGGAGCATCACGCGTTGCGGCTGGAGCCGGAGAAGGGGCGGCAGGCGGCGCAGCTGCGCGACAAGCTGCATGACGTGACGCTCGTGTACCGTTTGTTCGAGGAGCGGCTGGCACAGCAATATTTGGACGGGGAATCGTACTTGACGCATCTGGCTTCGCGGCTGGCGGACAGTGCGGCGCTGGACGGCGCCGAAGTGTGGATCGACGGGTTCCACGGCTTTACGCCGCAGGAATTTGCCGTGCTCGGCGCCTTGATGAACGTTAGCCGCAGCGTTACGGTGGCGTTATGTCTGGATCGGGAGTATGCCGCCGGCGAACGGCCGCATGAGCTCGATCTGTTTCATCCGCCGGCGATGACGATGATTCGTTTGCTTGAACTGGCCGAATCGCTTGGGGCGGGGCCGGTGTCGTCTATTATACTCGGGCGGGAGGGCAATCGGCTACCGCGTTTTGAGGCCAGTCCGATGCTGGCGCATCTGGAACGGAATTACGCCTACCGGCTTTCCGGCCGCGCGGAGCCGTACGTTTCGCAGCCGGGCGCGGAGGACGCCGGCATTTCGCTGCGCGCGGCCGCGAACCGGCGGGCCGAAACGGAAGGCGCGGCGCGCGAAATGATCCGGCTGGTCCGCGACCGCGGCTATCGCTGGCGCGATATGGCCGTGCGCGTGCGCAACATCGAGGCGTACGGCGAACTGCTGTCGTCCGTGCTTAACGATTACGGCATCCCGTACTTTTTCGACCAGAAGCGTTCGGTGCTGCATCACCCGCTGGCCGAATTCATCCGTTCGGCGATTGAGGTTGTCCGTTTCGATTGGCGCTACGATGCGGTGTTCCGCTGCGTCAAAACCGATTTCTTGCTGCCGGACGATGCCGATGCGGCGATCTGGTTGGATGTGGCCGCTTCGGCCAAGGAGCTTGACGAAGACGGACGGCTGACCGCATTCCGGCACGCGATGGACGAACTGGAAAACGTCGTGCTGGCGCGCGGCATTCACGGCTGGCGCTGGCGGGACGACCGCAGCTGGGCGATGCGGCGGGAGCTGACGCTGGAAGAAGCGGCGGCAGCCGCAAACGGCGACGAAGCGGCGGAGGCGGATGCGCCGCCGCAGCGGCCGTGGCACGATCCGGCGTTCGAGCGGCGGATTGCCGCTTGCCGGCAGGCGATTGTCGGGCCGCTTGGGCGGTTCCAGCAGCGTGTCGAGAACGCGGACAACGCGCTGGCGTTGGCGGAGGCGCTGTACATACTGCTTGAGGAATGCGGCGTCGACGGCAAGCTGGCGGCGCTGGGCGAACGCGCGCTGCACGAAGGCAAACCCGAGCTGGCGCGCGAGCACAAGCAAGTATGGGACAGCACGATCGCCATGCTGGACCAGTTGGCGCAGATGATGGGCGAAGAGCCGCTCCCCTTTGAACTGTTCGGCGATTTGATCGAAGCCGGCTTGTCCGGCATCCGGCTCGGCCTCGTGCCGCCGGCGCTCGACCAGGTGCTGATCGGCAGCATCGACCGCACGCGTTCGGCGCAAGTGAAAATCGCTTTCGTGCTCGGCGTCGGCGACGGCGTGCTGCCGGCGCGCATCAACGAGGACGGCGTACTGACGGAGCAGGAGCGCGAAACGTTGCTGGACGAAGGCGTTCCGCTGGCCGACAGCAGCAGGCGGAAGCTGCTGGACGAGCAGTTTCTGATTTATACCGTGCTGTGCGCGCCGTCGCACCGGCTGTGGCTCAGCTACCCGCTCGCCGACGAAGAAGGCAAGTCGCTGCTTCCGTCGGAGCTGGTCGGCCAGTTGAAGCGGCTGTTCCCGCAGCTGCGCGAGAAGCTGCTGCTCGTCGAGCCGCCCGCCGATCTGCACGAAGCCGAGCAGATTGCTTATGCCGCCGTGCCGGATCGCACGCTGACGTATTTGACGTCGCGGCTCAAAGCGTGGACGGAAGGGCGCGGCATGGCGGCGGTTTGGTGGGAAGCGTACAACTGGTTTGCGGCGCGTCCGGAGTGGCAAGCCAGACTCTCTGCCATGCTGCGTTCGCTTGTTTATACGAACGAAGAGGCGCCGCTGTCGGCACAGACGAGCCTGCAGCTGTACGGCGAACGTGTAAAGGCTAGCGTTTCCCGGCTGGAGCGTTTTGCCTGGTGCCCGTTTTCGCAGTTCGTTTCGCACGGGCTGCGGCTGAAGGAGCGCCGCATTTACCGGCTGGAGGCGCCCGATATCGGGCAGCTGTTCCATGCGGCGCTCAGCGGCTTCATGCGCGAGATGCAGGCCGACCGGGAAACGTGGGAAGGTCTCGACGAGGGGCAAATTCGCTCCCGCGCCGACCGGCTGGTCGACAAGCTGGCGCCGATTTTGCAAGGCGAAATCCTGCTCAGCTCGTCCCGCTTCCGCCACATCGCCCGCAAGCTGCAGACAATTATCGGGCAAACGTCGCTGATGCTCGTCGAACATGCGCGGCGCGGCGCGTTCGTGCCTGTCGGGCTCGAGCTCGGCTTCGGCCCCGGTGAAACGCTGCCGCCGCTCATGCTGCCGCTGCCGAACGGGCGCACGCTGGAGATGGTCGGCCGCATCGACCGCATCGACCGGGCCGACGGCGCTGACGGCGCGCTGCTGCGCATCATCGACTACAAGTCGAGCCCGACTGCGCTGAGGTTGGCCGAGCTGTATCACGGCCTTTCGCTGCAGATGGTGACGTATCTCGACGTCGTGCTGACCCATGCCCGCAGATGGCTGGGGGAAGCGGCGCGGCCGGCGGGCGTGTTGTATTTTCACGTGCATAATCCGCTCATCCAAAGCGCCAACGCGCTGGCGCCGGAGCAGGCGGCAAGCGAGCTGCGCAAACGGTTCAAAATGCGCGGGCTGCTTCTCGCCGACCGGCAAACGATCGAGCTGATGGATGGCGGTCTGCAAGCGACCAGCGGCCATTCGCAGCTGCTGCCGGTGGCTCTCAAGGCGGACGGCAGCTTCTACAAGAGCGCGTCCGTCGCCACGGACGAGCAGTGGAGCCAGCTGCGCCGCCATGTGCGCCGCACGATCCGGCGGATCGGCACCGAGCTGACCGAAGGGAACGTGGCGATCGAACCGCACCGGATCGGCAGCCGCCTGCCTTGCACGTTCTGCTCGTACAAGCCGGTATGCCAGTTCGAACCGGCGTTTGCCGGCAACCATTATCGGCTGTTGGAGGAGCGAGGCAAGGATGAGACGTGGCGGCTGTTCGCGGAAGGCGAAGCTGCCGACACTGGCCCGGGCACCGGCACGAAAGGAGGCGAAGGCAGCGATGATTGATCCCCAGCGCAAGCCGGAAGGCAGCACCTGGACGGACAAACAATGGGAAGCGATAGCGCGCACCGGCGAACACGTGCTGGTAGCCGCAGCGGCCGGCTCGGGCAAAACGGCGGTGCTCGTCGAGCGGATCATCCGCCGCATCGCCGATCCGACGGACGGCGTCGATGTTGACCGCTTGCTCGTCGCCACGTTCACGAAAGCCGCCGCCGACGAAATGCGCGAGCGCATCCGCGACGCGCTGGCGAAGGAGCTGCTGCGGCAGCCGGATTCGCCGCACCTGCGCAAGCAGCTTGCGCTCATGGGGCGGGCGGCGATTACAACGCTTCACTCGTTTTGCCTCGATGTCGTGCGCCGGCATTTTCAGGCGATCCCGATCGACCCGCGCTTCCGCATCGCCGACGAAACCGAAGCCGAGTTGCTGCGCATGGAGACGCTGGAGCGGCTGATGGAGGAGAACTACGAACGATCGCCGGAAGGCAGCTCCTTCTGGCAGCTGACGGAATGGTACGGCGGCCAGCGCAGCGACGACGCGTTGTTCGCGTTGGTGCTGCAGCTGTACGACGCGTCGCGCAGCCATCCCGATCCGGACGGTTGGCTGGACGGGGTGGCCACGCGATTCGAAGGTGCGGCGTCGGCAGGCGTTGCGGAAGATGCGATAGCGTTCTGGACGCAAGGGCTGCTGGCGGACGTGAGGCTTGCGCTCGATGGCGCGGCTTCGCTGCTAAGCGATGCGCTCGCCGTCGCGAACGAACCCGGCGGCCCGAAGCCGTATGCGGAGACGCTGGAGGACGAGCTGGCGATGATCGCGTACGTGCGCGGCTGCGCCGAGCAGTCGTGGGCGCGGCTGCACGATGCCGGCGCGGCGATCTCCTTCGGCCGGCTGAAGCCGTGCAAGGGCGACAGCTACGACAAGGCGCTGCAGGAGCAGGCGAAGGCGCTGCGCGATGCGGCCAAGGAGCGGCTTTACGCGCTCCGAGAAGAGCTGCTCGGGCGCACGCCGCAGCAGTTTGCGGCGGAGCTGGCGGCGATGGCGCCGCTGATGCGCGAGCTGACCGGGTTGGTGAGCGAGTTTGGACGTCGCTTCTTGCAGACGAAGATGGACAAGGGGCTCGTCGATTTTGCCGATCTGGAGCATTTCTGTTTGCAGGTGCTGACCGATCGGCCGGCAAACGATGAAGCTGACAGCGCAAACGCCGGTGAAAGCGATGAGCGCCAGCCGTCGTTCGCGGCGCTCGCTTACCGGGAGCAATTCGCCGAAGTGCTGCTTGACGAATACCAGGATACGAACCGGGTGCAGGAAGCGATCGTTGCGCTCATTTCGCGCGACACGCCCGGCAACCGGTTCATGGTCGGCGACGTGAAGCAGAGCATATACCGGTTCCGGCTGGCCGAGCCGGGGCTGTTCCTGGGCAAGTACCGGACGTACGGCAGCGACGGTTCGGGCGGCGGCCGGCGCATCGACCTGGCAAGCAATTTCCGCAGCCGCCGGGAAGTGGTGGACGGCGTCAACTTCCTGTTTCGCCAGCTGATGCAGGAGGACGTGTTCGAAATCGCTTATGACAAGGGTGCGGAGCTCGTGCATGGCGCCACGTACTATCCGGAAGCGGAAGCGGCAGCGGCAGCGGAGGGAGAATGGGCGGCGGAGCTGCTGCTGATCGATCGCGGCGCCGGAGAAGGAGAAGACGCGCCAAGCGGAGCGGACGAAGCGGCAAAAGAGGAGGCGCCCGCTTCCGGCTCGTCCGGCGGCGACGAGCCGGAGCTCGAAACGGCGCAGCTGGAGGCGCGGCTGATCGCGTCGCGCATCCGCGAAATGGCCGGAAGCACGCTCGTCTTCGACAAGAAGGCCGGCGGCATGCGGCCGGCCACTTACCGCGACTTCGTCATCCTGCTGCGCGCCACGCAGATGTGGTCGCCCGTATTTGTCGAGGAGCTGCGCGCTTGCGGCATTCCGGCTTACGCGGACATCAGCTCCGGCTATTTCGAAGCGACGGAAATCGAAGTGATGTTCGCCTTGCTCGGCGTCATCGACAACCCGTTTCAGGACATTCCGCTTGCCGCGGTGCTGCGGTCGCCGCTGGTCGGGCTTGTGGCCGACGAGTTGGCGCGCATCCGGCTGGCGCGCAAGTCGGGCAGCTACTACGCCGCCGTGCTGGCGCTCGTCCGGCTGGACGAAGCTGCCGACGCGGGTCAAGCCGAGGCGGCCGCCGCCTCGGCGCTGGCCGCGCGCGCGCCGGCCGGCGCCTTCATTCCGGCAGCGCCGGAGCCGGAGCAGCGCGAGCTGTCGGCCAAGCTGCGCCGCTTCCTGGCGCGGCTCGATGTTTGGCGCGACGCGGCTCGCAGCGGTTCGCTTGCCGATTTGATCTGGCGCATTTACGGCGAAACCGGCTACTACGACTTCGTCGGCGGCATGCCGGGCGGCGCGCAGCGGCAGGCGAATTTGCGCTCGCTTTACGATCGCGCCCGGCAATATGAAGCGACATCGCTGCGCGGCCTGTTTCGATTCCTGCGGTTCGTCGAACGAATGCGCGACAGCGGCGGCGATCTCGGGGCCGCCCGGGCGCTTGGCGAGCAGGAAGACGTCGTCCGGATCATGTCGATTCACAAAAGCAAAGGGCTCGAGTTCCCGGTCGTTTTCGTCGCCGGCCTCGCCAAACGGTTCAATCGCCGCGACCTGGACGGCAGCTTCCTGCTGCACAAAGACCTCGGTTTCGGACCGAAGGTAGTCGACACCGAGCAGCGGGTCAGCTACCCGTCGCTGCCGCTGCTCGCGATCAAGGGAGCGATGCGCCGCGAAATGTTGGCCGAAGAGCTGCGCGTATTGTACGTTGCCCTCACCCGGGCGCGCGAGCGGCTCATCCTGATCGGCACGGTCAACCCGCTGCAGAAGCAGCTGGCCGCTTGGGGCAGGCACATGGAATGCGGCGCGTTGATGTTGCCGGGCCATGAGCTGTCGCAAGCGATCAGCTACCTCGACTGGATCGGGCCGGCGCTGATCCGCCATCCGGACGCGCTGCCGCTGCGCCGTCTGGGCGGATTGCCGGAGGCGGCGCGTTTGCCCGCGGCGGTGGCGGACGATCCGTCGCGCTGGCGGTTTGCGGTTGTGACGCCGGCCGAGGCCGCTGCGGTTTCGTCGGCCGACAGCGCCGACGCCCAATCGGCGTTTGCCGAGTCCGCAGCGGAAGCGAACCAGGCGCTGGATCGGCTGCACGCGCTGCGACAAGTGCCGCAGCCGGCGTCAGAAGCCGGCCGGCAGTTGGCCGAACAGTTGGCGTGGAAGTATCCGTTGGAGCTGGCGTCGCGGCTGCCGGCCAAAACGTCGGTAACGGAGCTGAAGCGGCTCAGCCAATGGGCGGAAGCGGAGGCGGAGGCGCGCGGCGACGAAGGCGGAGGCGGCGCCGGTCCGCTGCTTCCGGCGCTGGCGCCGCAAGCAGCGCCTGCCTGGAGCCGGCCGCGGTTCGTGCAGCAGAAACGAATGACCGCCGCCGAACGCGGCACCGTGTACCATGCCGTCATGCAGAACATTCCGCTGCGGCCGGGCGTGAACGAGGAGGACGTGCGGAAGACGCTCGCGGCCATGCGCGAGAAACGGCTGCTGACCCAGGAGCAGCACGATGCCGTCGATACCGGCGTCATCGCCGGATTTTTCGCTGGTGCGATCGGCAGCCGGCTGCTCCGCGCCAAACGTGTGCTGCGCGAAACGCCGTTCAGCTACGGCATGAGCGCCGAGGAAGCATACGCGGAAGCGGAGGCGTCCATCGCCGGCGAAACCGTGCTCGTGCAAGGGGTTATCGACTGTTTGTTCGAGGAGGAGGACGGGGGGCTGGTGCTGCTCGACTACAAAACCGATGCCACAACGTCGCGCGGCCGCCCCGAGCCGAATCTTGACGATTTGACGGCAAGGTACCGCCTGCAGATCGGCTTGTACACCCGTGCGGTACAGCAGATTTGGAAACGGCCGGTTACCGAATCGTATGTCTTCTTTTTCGACGGCGCCGTTACGATCCGGATGGGCGGATGAACAAAACCCCTGCTCGCTTCCGTGAGCAGGGGCTTCTTTTTCATCATGTTCAGGCGTATGCCGCCTTTTTGCCTTCCGATTCCCGCAGCGCGACCCAGCCTTCCAGCGTTTCGTGGTGCATCGGTTTGCCGATCAGATAACCCTGGATTTCGTTGCAATTGAGCCGGCGCAAATATTCGTACTGCTCGGATGTCTCCACGCCTTCCGCCGTCACTTTCAGCTTCAGCGTGTGCGCGAGCACGATGATGGCCCGAACGATGGCCGCATCGTCGGAATCGAGCCGGATGCCGCCCATGAACGAACGGTCGATTTTGATAACGTCGATCGGGAACCGTTTCAAATAGCTTAGCGACGAGTAACCGGTGCCGAAGTCGTCGATCGCCAGCGACAAGCCCATTTCCTTGAGCTCGTGCAGCATTTTGATCGAGGTGTTCACTTCGCGCATCGCCGCCGTTTCCGTCACTTCGAGCTCAAGCAGCGAGGGCGGCATGCCCGACTTGCGCAGCACCTTGGCGATAATGCCCGGCAAGTTCGGCTGCTGGAACTGGCGGCCGGATAGATTGACGCTGATCCGAAACAGCGGCACCCCCATCTCCGTCCAGCGCATCCGCTGCTCGCACGCCATGCGCAGCACCTGCTCGCCGATCGGTACAATCAGCCCGGTTTCTTCCGCCAGCGGGATAAAATCGTTCGGCGGTATCATGCCGAGCTCGGGATGCTGCCAGCGCACAAGCGCCTCGACGCATACCAACTCGTCGGTTTGCGTTGCCAGTCGCGGCTGGTAATACACGACGAACTGCTGGCGTTCGATCGCCTGCCGCAGCATCGTTTCCATCCGGATGCGTTCGATGCCGTCGGCGTCGGCCGGAGTCGTGTAGTACTGGTGGTTGTTGCGGCCTTCCTGCTTCGCCCGGTACATCGCGGAATCCGCGTTTTTCATCAACGTGTCGGGATCGAGCCCATGCTCGGGAAACATCGCGATGCCGATGCTCGTCGTTATGAACACGTCCTGCGGCTCCAGCTTTATAATTTCCTTCTGCGCCTTGATGATCGCGTCCGCAACGATGTCGACGGCGTTCGTGCCGCCGATGCCGTTCAGCAGAATCATAAATTCGTCGCCGCCCATGCGGGCAAGGAAGGCCTGCTTGGGCAAACATTTTTTGATCCGCTCGGCCACCGTGCGCAGCAGTTCGTCACCGGCGGCAAGTCCCATCGTGTCGTTGACGTATTTGAAATTGTCGAGGTCGACGAACAGAATCGCCAGGCGCCAGCCTTTGCGCGAAGCGATCCGCATCGCCGCTCCCAGCCGGTCCTTGAACATTTGCCGGTTCGGCAGCAGCGTCAGCGCATCGAAAAACGCCAGCGTATTGAGCCGGTCGGTACTGCGCCCGACGAACATGATGACGATGAAAATGCCAATGACGTTGAGCAGCGTGTCGAACGAACCGAAGCTGCCGCCTTGCACGACATGATACAGCACGATGCCGCCGAGACCGAACATGCTGGCGTATATGCCGGCGACAACGCCAAGCTCGAAGGCGTAGAGCGGAACGATCAGCAGGTTGAGCCAGGTCGTATTCAAATGATGGTTCCAATCGGGAAAGATGAACATGGCATACAGCAGCAGCATGTCGACGATCAGAAACCACCAGAACGTGTGACGGCGGAGAATGCTGTCCAGGTCCTTCGTGATGAACGCGCGCCAGAACAAATAAAATGTCCACACCGATGACAGCAGTACAAGAAGCAGAAGGACAGGCTGCGCCGTTTCGAACAAGTAGAGGCTGAACAGCACGAATGGAATAAGCAGATGGCCGAGCGAAAACATTTGGCTGTTCTTGTTCATCAGGTGCACCTCTAAAATAGGTTCTGTCAATCGCTCAGGCAAAATGGATATCCATATTATAGTACAGAATCGATTCGCTTGCTTAAAAATATTGCAAAGAAAACATAAATTTTTGGGGATTATGTCGAATTATGTATGATTATGTCGAAAAATATTGTTTGCGAAATGCAGCCGGCGTCAGGCCCGCATAAGCTTTAAAATCGGCGTGGAAATGTTCCGCGAACGGGTAACCGACATTTTCGGCAATGTCGCGAACGGTCCGTTTGCTGTTGCGGAGCAGGTCCTGGGCTTCTTTCATCCGCGTGTCGAGCAGCTTCTGGCGAAACGACATGCCGTACATGTCGTGCAGAATGCGGTTCAATTGCCGGGTGCTGACGAACAACTCGGCCGAAAGATCGCTTTCCCTCAATTTGGAACCGAACCGCTCGGAGAAAAAAAGCTCGATCGTCCGTTCCCGATCGCCGGAATCGTTGCCTGAGGTCTGCGGCTGGCGATCATCGCGGCATTCCGCCGCCTGCAGCGGCGAGCTGCGGATCACTTCGACGAGCAACTGCGCAAACAGGCTGCCAACCGCCACGACATGGCCGGTGCGGCGGCGTTGCAGTTCGGTTTCGATGGCGGCGAGCAGTGCGGGAATGATCGGGTGGTCCGGCACCGTAAAAAAAGGCAGTGCGGCCAGCAACTGCGGCAGGCCGGTAGCTTCCCGGTCCGAATCCGGGCGCGCATGGGCACAGCGGAAGAAAAAGCACGTTTTGCTTACGCCGCCTTGATGGCCGGGCAGCTGCGCGTGAACCGTGTTCGGGGGAATGACGCAAAAGCCGCCGGCCCCGATTTCGAAACGTCCCTGCTCGAGGCTGAGCGCCATCGTGCCTTCGTTCACGAACTGGAATTCGAATGCCAGATGCGCGTGCGCCGTCACCCGCATGCTCGTGTCGGTTTCGTAGAACGATTCATTCGTATAAACGCGGCAGCGCAGCGGGGCGATTTCCGTATCAAATGGGGCTGGAGCCGGGGGCGTTGCAGTTCGTTTTTCCATTGGGTTGTTGCGCTCACGCATCGGCGTCGCCTCCGGCTCGTTGTCGCATGTTGACGTATTTTGGTGATGCCATTCTACCATCCCCGATTTGTGCGCGTAAAGAGACTTGCGTCGCCATTTGCGGCCGGATGAATCCTATTGCAATCGGCCGTCGACGGCGGGATAACGTCCGGTTCGGCCATTGTTTCCGGCCGGGGCATTTCTTACAATGAATGGGAACCGGGACTCATAAGGAGAGCATACAAGGAGGATGTGCAATGAAACGTTCCTTTGTCATTTTGGGCGGCGGCGTTACAGGTCTGAGCACGGCTTACCATTTGGCGCGCATGGGGGCGGGGGAAGTGACGGTGCTCGACAAAGGCCCTGTCGGCGACGGCTCCAGCAGCCGGGCGGCGGGCATCATTACCGGACTGCTCTGGAGCGAAACCGGCGTGCTGGCGCGCAAGCTCAGTCTCCGCCGCTTCCGCGAGCTGTCGGAAGAGCTGGACGGCTACAAGTTTCAGGCAGTCGGGGCGCTTAATTTGTTCGACGACGACTCTTGGGGCGAAAGGGAGAAGCTGCTGCCGTTATACGATCGCTGCGGCGCGCCGTACGAAATCATGAGCGCGTCCGACATGCGCGCCCGCTGGCCGGAGCTGCGCCCGCGCGAAGGCGCGATCGGCCTGTTCGATCCGCTCGGCGGCTACAGCGAGCCGGACGATTACGTGCCCGCGCTGGCGCGCAAGTGCCGCGAGCTTGGCGTCACGATCCGCGAGGGCGAGGCGGCGGAGGAACTGGCGCTGGACGGCGCCGGAGCGGTTGTTGGCGTGCGGACTTTGCGCGGCCTGATTCCGGCGGATGCGGTCGTTTGCACGCTATATTCGTGGACGAACCTGTTGCTGGCCAAGGCGGGCATTCGGCTGCCGGTCAAAACAGTCGTTCACCAGCGTTACCTTACCCGGCCGCTGGAAGTGCCGGCGTCGATTCCGGCGGTCAACGCCGACCCGTACGGCGGTTATGTGCGGCCTGCGGCGAACGGGAGACTGCTGCTCGGTATCGAAACCGGCGCGCGCGAAGAGTACCGCGTGACGCGAGCGGACTTTCACCTGCGCGAGCTGACCGCGCCGGCGTCGCTCAAGCGGGAGCTGCGGACGAGTTTCGAGCCGCTGGTGCCGGCGCTTGCGCAAGCGGATTGGGACGACGCGGCCGACCGGATCGGCCTGCTTACCTTCTCTCTGGACGGCGAGCCGATTGTGGGGCCGATCGCCGGCATTCCGGGCTTGTTCGTCGGCGTCGCTTTCCACTCCGGCGGCTTCGCCTACAATCCGGCCACCGGCCTGGTGCTGGCCGAACTCGCCGCCGGCGAACCGACGAGCGTCGACATTGCCGCGTTCTCCCCGGCCCGCTTCGGCGCGGCCGAAACGGACGCCTACCTGGCCCTGACCGTGCGGCAACAGGATGTTGTGCGCCGGAGGCATTGAAAGGGAGCCTGCTACGAGGGGGATGAAACGACACAAAGGCGAATCCCGACCTTCCTCATTAACGCGATCTGACTGTACGAAAGTGCAAGGAGCAAGGCGTCCCTAAAGGTGACATTTTGTGTCTGCTGGTTATCCCATTGGCTCAGACTGGTGCATTGGCGAGCGCGCGTGGGAGTGGGGAGTTAGTCAGTGGCGGCAGTTTGTATCTGCTGGTTTATCCCGTTAGCTCAGATTGGTGCGGTTGCAGTCATGCGTAGGAGTGGGGGACGAGTTGGTCGGCGGCAGTTCGTGTCTGCCGGTTATCCCGTTGGCTCAGATTCGTGCGATGGCGGTCATGCGTAGGAGTGGGGAGTTGGTCGGCGGCACTTCGTGTCTGCCGGTTATCCCGTTGGCTCAGATTCGTGCGTTGGCGGTCATGCGTAGGAGTGGGGGCGAGTCGGTCGGCGGTAGTTTCTGTCTGCTGGTCATCCCGTTGGCTCGAGATTGAGTTTGCATGTATTTAGTTTGTATGTTTCGTATTTGAAGTATGCTTGGACAGTGCAATCACAGGACGATGGCGAGCATTTTTCTTAAAAATGATAGTTAGCTCATTGGCGTTCTTGAAATTGAGTCAAGGGGATACCCGCCAGAAGGGAAATTCCGGAGAGGACGGCTCCATCGAATCTGAGCCAAGGGGATACCGGGCAGAGCGCACATGCTGCTGCAAATACGCTTCGAGCCGCGCATGTTCCATTCTGAGCGAAGGGGATAGCGGGCACACGGAACGTACGTGCATAGCCAGGAACCCGCCCGGATTCACGGCAACGTCCAGGTTTTACTGGCTATTCCGTCATAAATGAATGGCAACGCGAAAATAGTCAGTGATTTCACTGGCTATTTGGGCAAAATGTTCATTTTCGAAGCGGTCCAGACATAATAACCAGTGTTTTCGCTGGTTATTTCCGCGGAACCTTGGGAAAACGGGCGAATAGGCCATTTTTTATTGGTTATTTTTGCGCCGCCGCCCGCCGCCCGTCGCTCGCCGAACCGCCCGTCTAAACCGGCACCGCCACGCGCGCTTCCTCGATGACCGCCTTCGCCGCTCGCCGCGCGCTGGAGAAGGCGCGCTCCGCCAACTCGCCCTTGCCTTCGCAGCCGTCGCCGCAGAACAGGAACGGCACGCTTTCGACGCGGGTCGGCAGCAGTGAGTTGCCGGCGATGTTTTTGACGCTGGACACCATCGCCTTCTTGGAAATACGTTTCACCAGAATGGCATCGCGCCAACCGGGGTAGTGGAGGTCGAACAGCCGCTCCATTTGCGCCGTTTTGTCGTCGAGGTACGCTTTGCGTTCGGCTTCGTCGTCGAATTTGTCGCTCAAATAAGCGATGCCCTGCAGCAGCTGGCCGCTTTCCGGCACGAGCGTATGGTCCGTCGCCGATACGTCGGAGATGAACAGTTTGTTGTCCATGTCGCTGATGTAACTGAACGGCCGGGCGACGACGCGGCTGAGTCCGATGTCGTACACCATGACTTCGGTGGCGGTGTTGCCTTCGTACGGCGCAAGGAACGGCTCCCACGGCGTATCCTTGAGCAGCTTGACGACCTGCTGCACCGGCATCGCAAAGATGACGCGATCGAACGCTTCCTCGCGGTTTTTCGTGCGCAGCACGTACTTGCGGTCCTGGTAGCGGATGCCGTCGACGCCTTCCTGCAAGGCGATCGTCCAGCGGCCCGGCAATTCGACCTTCGTGCGCAGCTGGTTCGTGATGACCGCCCAACTGCCGAGCACATAGTTGACCGGCCGGCCGGACCGGAACAGGTTGTGGTAATATTCGCTGATGACCGCTCCCGGCACTTGCCGCGCGTCTTCGGGCGCAATGAAGAAGTTGGAGCAGACGAGATGCTCCCACAGTTCTTTGACGTCTTCGCCGGCGTTCGAATGGGCGAGGTAGTCGCCGAGCGTCGCATGGTGCTTCAACTGATGGATATTGGCGATGATGGCGGTAATTTCGCCGGCGAATCTTACTTTCTGCATGGCGCTCAGCAGATCGGTGCGCAGCAGGTTGACAAAATCGAGCGGAGCCGGCGTCAGTTGCCCGTTTTTGGCGTACATGACGCGCCGTTTGTCCACTTGCTTGCTGCTGAACGACAAGCCAAGCTCGCGTTCCAGCTCGCTGATTTCGTGGCGGTCGATGCCGTAGATCGCATGCGCGCCGTAATTGAGCGTAAAGCCTTGTTTCTCGTACGTAAACGCCCGGCCGCCGAGCTGGGGACTGCGTTCGAACAGCACGCCCTCGATGCCGGGCTGCTCCGACAAATAAGCGGCAGCCGTCAATCCGGCCAATCCGCCTCCGATAATCGCCACTTTCATTTTCGGTTCCTCCTTCAATCCGGCAGGCAACTCCAAGTCGTCATAACCGTCATCCGCGCGAAGCCCAGCCCAGAGCAAACGCAAATTAGCGCGCATCAAGTCCGCCAGCGCCGTACTGTCCCGAGTGCGCCAAACCCATAACGTGCCCAGGTAGGCGGTCACCAGCAGCTCGACTTTGCGCGGGTCGGGCATCCAGACGAGCAGGGCCTCCGTCAGCTTGCGCAGCAGCTCGCGTTCGCCTTCCTGCAGCGTCGGCTGTTGGCCGGCCAGCGTCATCAAGCTTTGCGCCAGCTTGCGGTAGGGAGCGAGCGCCGCAGCCAAGTCGAGAAACAGCCGATTGACGTGCGCCTCGAGCGACAGCACGCGCGCGGGCGTCGTTTGCGCCCATCGTTCGATGACGTAGAGCTGCTTGCGGTTCAGCTCGAGCACAATTTCGTCTTTTCCGCTAAAATAATGGTAAAATGTTCCTTTCGACGTGTGGGTCGCTTTGATGATGTCGTCCACCGACACGTGCTCGTAGCCTCGTTCGACGAACAGCTGCAGCGCCACTTCGCTTACATATTCCCGCTTCTTGCGCGTCGCGTCACGCATGGTCGGCAACCTCTTTCGCTCCGGATCGTTTCTGCTCCCATTATAAAATAAAATAGACCGACGGTCTACAATGAATGTAGACTGCCGGTCTAAAATAGGCGCATCAGCCGAAAATGGTGCCATACAGCAAGTAGCCGTTCAAGCAGGCGATGACGATGGCGACGATCCACGACAGCGCCAGCATCCATTTGGGCGCGGCGAGCGTTCCCAGCTTGCGTTTGTCGCCGACGAACAGGACGAGCGGGATGACGGCGAACGACAACTGCAGCGACAAAATAACTTGGCTCAAAATCAATAAATCCGTTGTGCCTTTTTCGCCGTATAGTCCAATGACGATGACGGCGGGGATGATGGCGATCAGCCGCGTGATCAAACGCCGCAGCCACGGCTTGAGCCGAATGTTCAGAAAGCCTTCCATGACGATCTGGCCGGCGAGCGTGCCGGTCAAGGTCGAGTTCTGCCCCGAGGCGAGCAGGGCGACGCCGAACAGGATGCTGGCGACCCCGGTGCCGAGCGCCGGCGCAAGCAGATGGTAAGCGTCCTGGATTTCCGCCACGCCTTCGTTGGCGGTGCCGTGGAACGCCGCCGCGGACAAAATCAGGATGGCCGCGTTGACGAACAGCGCCAGCATCAGCGCAACCGTCGAGTCGATCGTGGCGAAACGGATGGCCGACCGTTTGCCTTCGATCGACCGATCGTACTGGCGCGTCTGCACGATGGAGGAGTGCAAATACAAATTATGCGGCATCACCGTTGCGCCCAGTATGCCAAGCGAGATGTAGAGCATCTCCGGATTGGCGAGAATTTGCTTGTTCGGCACGAAGCCTTGCGCAATGCCGGCCAGTTCGGGCCGGGACAGCACCATCTCGACCGCGAAGCAGATGCCGATGACGGTAATCAGCGAAATGACGATCGCTTCGATGTACCGGAAGCCGCGGTTTTGCAGCAGCAGCACGAGCATGACGTCGAGCGATGTAAGCAGCACGCCGTATATGAGCGGGATGCCGAAGAGCAAATTGAGCGCAATCGCCGAGCCGATCACTTCCGCCAGGTCGCAGGCGGCGATAGCGAGCTCGCACAGGATCCACAGCGCGAAGCTGACCGGCTTGCTGTAATGATCGCGGCAAGCCTGGGCCAAATCGCGGCCGGTAGCGATGCCGAGCCGGGCGGTCAACGATTGCAGCAGGATGGCCATGATGTTGGAAATGAGAATGACTGACAGCAGCGTGTAGCCAAACTGCGCACCGCCGGCCAGATCGGTCGCCCAGTTGCCGGGATCCATGTAGCCGACGGCAACCAAATAGCCGGGACCGACGAACGCCAGCATCTTGCGCATCCAACTGCCTTTGCCGGGCACCGCGATCGTGCGGTGCACTTCGGGCAAGCTCGGCTGCTCGCTTTGGCGCCTCCAGCCATTGGCGTATGGCTGTGTCGCCTGGCGCTCCTGCGGTGTAACGTTCATGAGGTGGACCTCCCTTTTTCACGGGGTAAATAGTTTTTCCTATGGGCAACAATTGTGCAAAAAAAAATTGTCCTCGCTAAAATTATATTATGATGCTAACACAGGAATGTTGCCTGCGCAACAACATTTTTAATGCGAGCAACTTTATTGGCAGCTTGCAATTGCCAAATCCGGCTTGTACCACGGAGTCTGACAGTATTTACAAGCCGTTGGCATCTTAATTCCGACACGAGAAATGTCGATATATAGGTAACATTATACGCATTATAGGGGGCCGGGATTATGAGACATTGGTCGCTTCGTACGAAGCTGATGGCCGGCATGTGCGTCGTCATGCTGATTTTTATCGCCGCGCTGACGTTTATTTACTCCGAGCTTACGGTCGTTCGTTCCATTAATGACCGGGAGTCGGAGCGCGTCGAAGCCGAAAAAACGGCCTACGATATAAAGGCGTCTGTTGGCGTTCTCTACAGCAGCCAGGCCGATCTTATCATTAATGACAGCGCGGAAGGGATCAATGAATTCAAGAAAGAATCGGTGCCTTTTCTGGAAAAGGTGAATGCCATGGCGGGATTCGCCCGATCGGACGATGAACGCCGATTCGCCGACGAACTGAAGCAGCAGGCGCAAAGCTACGTCGCTGCCTTCGATGCGGTCGTTGAAGCCTGGAACAAGCGGCAAACGTTGCCCGCGGAGCAATTGCGCCAGCAATACAAAACACTTGACGGCAACAGCGATCAGTTCAAATTGCGCATCTTTGAGCTTGCCGATTCGTTCCTGCATTCCGTCGACGAAGAGCTGACCGCCGACCGCAGCGAACTGACGGCTACGATCGACCGGAATTTGCGGCTTATCATCTGGTCCAGCTTGTTCGCCGTTCTCATCGGACTGGCAATCGCCTATGCGCTGGGCGCTTACATGTCGCGGCCGGTCAGACGGCTTATGGATGCCGCCGAAACGATCGCGCGAGGCGATTTGACGCGGGTGACGGAAAGCGACAGCCGCGACGAAATCGGCCGGCTCACTTCCAGCTTCGCGGCGATGACGGAGCAGCTGCGCCGCGTCATCGGCAGCGTAAGCGGCAACGCCGGCGAAGTGGCCGTTTCGTCGGAGCGGCTGTCGGCGGTGGCCGGGACGACGCTGACGGCAACCGAAGAAATTGCCGCTGCGGTGCGCAAGGTGGCCGCAGGCGCGGAAGCGCAAGGGCAAGCATCGCAGGATAGCGCCCGGGCGATGGAAGAGATGGCGGTCGGCATCGGCCGCATCGCGGAGACGTCGACCGTGGTTGCCGAGCTGTCGCACGACACGTCGTTGCAGGCGCAGGGCGGCGAGCGTACGATCGGCGAAGCGGCCCGGCAAATGGAAGCGATCGGCGCTTCGGCCGAGCGGGTGGCGCAGGCGCTGTTGCGTCTCGAAGCGCAGTCGGCGGAGATAGGCGGCATTGTCGCCACAATTACGGAAATTGCCGAGCAAACGAATTTGCTCGCGCTGAACGCCGCAATCGAGGCGGCGCGCGCCGGCGAATCGGGCCGCGGCTTCGCCGTTGTGGCGTCGCAGGTTCGCAAGCTGGCGGAGCAGTCGCGCGTTTCTGCCGGCCAAATTGCCGGTATGATCGGGCAAATCCAGCACGATATGAAGGAAGCGACAGCCGCGATGGAAGCGGGTACGGTGGAGGTCGACAAAGGCAAAGCCGTGATGCGGGAGGCGGGAGAGCGGTTCCGCCATATTGTCCGTTCGGTGGAGCGTGTCGCCGACCAGATTCAGGAGGTATCGGCGGTAGCGGAGGAGATGTCGGCCGGCTCGGAGGAAGTGACGGCATCGGTCGTCGAGTCGGCGAACGTCGCCGCGCAATCGTCCGCCATCGCCCGCCAGGTGGCGGAGAACACGGACCGGCAGCGTACGGACGTTGAAACGATAGCCCGCGCGGCCGTCGACTTGAGCGGCATGTCGCGCGAACTGCGCGAATCCGCGGCAAGGTTCCGCATTGGGTAAATCAAAAGGCCGGGCCTTCGTGCACGAAGGCCCGGCCTTTATCATGGTTCATTCCATGCAGTTACTGCCGGAATTCGCGCGGAATTCTGCGCGCGACGCCGGTGCGCACGGCCGCTTCGACGACTTTGTTGCGGATGGTCGGCACGATCTGCTGGTTGAACACGCTGGGAATAATATAAATGCGGCTGCGCTCCTCGTCGCTGATCGTTTCGGCGATCGCTTCGGCGGCGGCAAGCTTCATCTCTTCGTTGATCGTCGTCGCCCGGCAGTCGAGCGCGCCGCGGAACATCCCGGGGAAGCAGAGCACGTTGTTGATCTGGTTCGGATAGTCGGAGCGCCCGGTCGCCATGACGCCGACGATGTCCTCGATCAGCTCCGGCGCGATTTCCGGCGTCGGATTGGCCATCGCGAATACGATCGGGTCGGGATTCATCCGCTCGATATCCGCCCGAGTAAGAATATTGCCTTTGGAAACGCCGATAAACACGTCGGCGCCGACCAGTGCGTCGGATAACGAACCGCCGATCCGCTCCGGGTTGGTGTTGTCGGCAAACCATTGCCAGGACGGGTTGTCGTAGCGATTGCCTGCCACCAAAGCGCCTTCCCGGTCGACGCCGATCAAGTTTTTGACCCCGGCGGCAAGCAATATTTTGCTGCAGGCCATGCCGGCCGCGCCGATGCCGCAGATGACTACCTTGGATTCCGGCAGCGATTTGCCCACCACTTTCAGCGCGCTGATCAGTCCGGCGTACATGACGACGGCAGTCCCGTGCTGATCGTCGTGGAATACCGGGATGTCGAGCTCGTCCCGCAGCCGCTGCTCGATTTCGAAGCAGCGCGGCGACGAAATGTCCTCGAGGTTGATGCCGCCGAATGCCGGCGCAATCGCTTTGACCGTACGTATGATTTCTTCCGTATCTTGTGTGTCCAGGCAAATCGGGAACGCGTCGACTTCGGCAAACTGCTTGAACAGCATTGCCTTGCCTTCCATTACCGGCATTGCCGCTCGCGAGCCGATATTGCCTAGCCCGAGCACCGCGGAACCGTCGGAGACAACGGCGACCGTATTGCGCTTGATGGTCAACGTAAACGCCTTTTCCGGCTGATCGTGGATCGCCATACAAACGCGCGCCACATCGGGCGTATAGACGCGCGACAAGTCGTCGCGATTTTGGATGGGCGTTTTTGGCTTCATTTCAATTTTGCCGCCGAGGTGGAGAAGGAATGTACGGTCGGACACATTGACGACACGGATGCCGGCCAATTGCCGAAGCGCTTTGACGATATCGTCGATTTGCACCGCATCGGCTACCGTAACGGTCAAGTCGCGTACCGTATGGTCGCGGCTCGTCTGGATGACGTCGATTGCGATCATGTCGCCGCCCGATTCCGAGATGGCCGCGGCTACTTGGCCAAATTTGATGACGGCCGTCTGCAGCTCGACGCGGACGATGAAGCTTTTGCCTCCAAGCGATTTGGTTTCCTGCATAAGTCCCCCTTCTTCCAATGCCGGTTCGATGTGCGATTGGACTTGATCGTGATTTTTCGATATGATGGATTGTACCACAATATTCCTTCGTGCAGTCTTCACAAGTTCGTAATTATTGTGAAATTCCGATTATGTCGCGTTCAAAAAAGGCCGGCTTTTCGAACAACCTTGAGGGAGGATCGCTGTAATGGATTGCATTTTTTGCCGCATCGTTCAAGGCACCATACCGTCCCGCAAAATTTACGAAGACGAACATGTGCTCGCGTTTCACGACATTCAGCCTCTTGCGCCCGTTCATGCCCTTATCATTCCCAAAAAGCATATCCCAACCATGAACGACGCCGGACCGGAGGACTGGGCGCTGATTGGCGAAGTTCATCGTGCTGCGCAGCTGGTGGCCCGCGAGCTTGGCGTGGAAGGAACCGGCTACCGGCTGATCAACAACTGCGGGGCGGACGGCGGGCAAGTGGTGTTTCACATTCATTACCATCTGCTGGGCGGCGGCAAGCTGGGACCGCTCAATGCGCGGGAAATGCAATGACATTGCTTGTGGCGACCAACGATTGTTTCGGGCAGTTGACACCAACTTTCGTTTTCGCCTATAATGAAGTTTGATAACCTCGAGTTATTCGTCTTGGACGGTTTGTTCGGAGGGAGGGAAATCTGGTGTCGGAAACAAAAGTTCGTAAAAATGAAACCATTGATGCTGCGCTTCGTCGTTTTAAGCGTTCCATTGCGAAGGATGGTGTTCTTGCGGAGGTCAAGAAGCGCAAGCACTATGAGAAACCGAGCGTGAAACGCAAGAAGAAGTCTGAGGCAGCCCGCAAGCGGAAGTTCTAGGAGGTCCCTCGTCTGATGAGTTTAAGCGAACGATTGAACGAAGATATGAAGCAGGCAATGAAAAGCCAGGACAAATTCCGACTCTCTGTAATCCGAATGGTTCGTTCGGCGATTAAGAATATAGAAATCGATCAACGGAAAACATTGGATGACAACGAAGTGCTTGATATTCTAAGTCGTGAGATCAAACAGCGCAGGGATTCCCTCCAGGATTTCGAAAAAGCCGGTCGGGACGATCTTGCGGAGTCCGTAAAGGCGGAAATTGCCATCATCGGCGAATATTTGCCGCAGCAACTGACTGAAGAAGAAGTGACAGCCATCGTACAATCGACTATCCAAGAAACCGGCGCTTCTTCCAAAGCGGACATGGGCAAAGTGATGGCGGCATTGATGCCGAAAGTAAAAGGGCGCGCAGATGGCAAGCTGGTCAACCGGCTTGTACAACAATCGTTGACCTGATCGCATACAGAAAAAACACTCCGCTTGCGGAGTGTTTTTTCAAGTTCGCGCTTTGAGAGGGTTGTAGTCATGAACGAGTCCAACGCAGGCGCCGAATGGTCGGCTCCGGGGTCCAAAACCGTAAGGGATTCCCGCGTTATCAAATCGAGCCATGTGATGCCGCAGGATACGAACAACCACAACACGCTGTTCGGCGGCAAGCTGATGGCCTACATCGACGACAATGCCGCGCTGTCGGCGATGCGCCATGCGCGCAGCCTGGTCGTCACCGCGTCGACCGACTCGGTCGACTTCCTGCACCCGATCCGGCCGAATTACGAAGTCAGCCTGGAATCGTACGTCACTTGGACGCACAAAACGTCGATGGAAGTGTTCGTCAAGGTGGTATCGGAAGATTTGCTGACCGGCGAACGGATCGTCTGCGCGACAGCGTTTTTGACGTTCGTGGCTATTGGCGACGACGGCAAGCCGGCGCTGGTGCCGAAGGTGACGCCGGAGTCGCCGGAGGAGAAGCTGCTGCACGATTCCGCGCCGGCCCGTGCGGATGCGCGGCGGGCGCGGCGGCAAGAGAGCAAGCGCCTGGCCGAGTTGTTCGGCACGAAGCTGCCTTGGGAGTGAGGCGCGCCGCCGCTGCACATAAAGGACCGTTCAATCCCCGTCAAGCGGGATCGAACGGTTCTTTTTGCATTGCGCGCAAGTCTTTCGCTCCCGCGCCGCCCCAGCATAATTGCGCCCGCCGCCGCATAGGGTGGTAGAAGCATCGTGCGGCCATAGGGATGCCGCAACGCACCCCGTTGCCGCGAAGGGGAGGGACGGCATGCGCCGCTTACGACGCAAAATGGGCGCTTATACCGCCAAACTGCTCGAATTGCCGCAGGATGTCACGCTCGATCTGCCCAGGACGACGATGATCGGCAATCGGCAGCTGTATATCGAAAATCATAACGGCGTGCTCCATTTCTCCGATGATCGGCTGCTGCTGGCGCTGACGAACGGCAAGCTCGAAGTGATGGGCCAGGAGCTGACGATCCGCGCCATCTGGAACGAGGAAGTGTTTATCGAAGGCGTCATTCGCGAGATCAAATACATCAACGGGTAAGGAGGAGGGCGCTGTGCAGCCGCTCTGGTTACGATGGATTCGAGGGTACGCCGCAATCGACGTGCGCGGCGCCGGCATTGAAGCGCTGATCAATGCCGCGTACGGGAAACGCATGGATGCGTGGGACATCCGCCGCAATGCGCAAGGCGTGACGCGCATGAATGTTTCCCTGCGCGATTATTTCCGGCTGCGCCCGCTGCTGAAGCGGACAGGCTGCCGGATGCGGACGACAGGCCGGCACGGGCTGCCGTTCCTGCTGGCCAAGCTGTGGCGCCGCAAGGCGTTTGTGCTGGGCGGGCTTTTGTTTGTCATCGGATTGTACATGCTGTCTTCGCTCGTATGGGACGTCAAGGTGGAAGGCGCCACAGCGATCGACAAGGACCGCGTGCTGCAGATCGCGAAGGACGAAGGCATTTACCGGATGCAATGGAAGTTTCGGTTGCGCGATGCCGATACGTTGTCCCGCGAGCTGCAAAGCAAGCTGCCGGAAGCATCGTGGGTGACGATCGAAGTGTACGGCACCCGGGTCGTCATCAAAATCGTCGAAACGACCAAGCCGGATGCGCGCGAGCTGCGCGGGCCGCGCGATATTGTGGCGGCGCACGACGCGCTGGTCACGGCGATTTACGCGGAGAAAGGCAAACCGCTCGCCCAGCCGAACAAATACGTGCGCAAAGGCGACGTGCTCATCTCCGGCGTCATTGGCACCGATCTGGTTGCGGCGACCGGGAAAGTGAAAGGGATCGTCTGGTACCGCACGACGGCCAGCGTGCCGCTGCAGACGACTTATCGAACCTACACGGGGGAATCGTTTACCCGGCGTTATCTGGTGATGGGCGGACGGGCGATGAAGACTGCCGGCTACGGCAGCCCCGTCTACGAACAGCAAACCGTGGAGCAGGAGCGCAAAATCGTGCAATTTCACGGCATTATGCTGCCGATCGGATGGCTGAAGGACACGGTCCGCGAAACCGAAACGACGACACGCGAGGTTGCGGCCGCAGAGGCCGAACAAGCGGGTTTGCGTTATGCGGAGGAGCAGGTGCTGAAAGGCGCCGGGGCGGAGGCGGCCGTGATCGGCAAGTCGGTGTTAAAGCGGTCGGCGGAGAACGGCGAGGTGACGCTTAACGTGCTGTTTGAAGTCGAGCAGTCGATCGGCATCGAACAATCGTTGGCGCCTGCGCCATAACCGGCGTTTGCGAAAGAGGGCCGAAGTAGGATACAATTCGAACTATAGGCCGTTCGCACGGCTGGATAAGTTATATTCCGATCCTGTTCGACATGAGGAGACTGAGGCCGTTTGATCGAAAACGCGAATATGGCAAAAATTCCGCTGCACAACACCGCCGAGGCATTGTCCTTGTTCGGTCCGCAGGATAAGTTTCTCCACTATATCGAAGAGCGGACGGAAGCCCGCATTTATTCGCGCGAAGAGGAGCTCGTCATCCAGGGCAACGCCCAGGAAGTCGCGCAGCTGCACCAGCTGTTTACCGTTCTGCTGGAGCTGATCCGCAAATCGTACCCGCTCTCGGAGCGTGATATCGCATACGCGTTGGAGCTGGCCGGGCAGATGAAAGCCGACCAGCTGCTTGACCTGTTCAAGGGGGAAATTGCCGTCACGTTCCGCGGCAAGCCGATCAAGGTCAAAACGATCGGCCAGAAGCAGTACGTTAGCGAAATCCGCAAGAAGGACATCGTCTTCGGCATCGGACCCGCGGGAACCGGCAAAACGTACCTTGCCGTCGTGCTGGCGGTGGCTGCGCTCAAGGAAGCGAAGGTGCGGCGCATCGTGCTGACGCGGCCCGCCGTCGAAGCGGGGGAAAGCCTGGGCTTCCTGCCCGGCGACCTGCAGGAAAAAGTTGACCCCTATTTGCGGCCGTTGTATGATGCTCTTAATGACGTCCTCGGCCCCGAACAAGTGGCCAAATCGCTGGAACGCGGCCTGATCGAAATCGCGCCGCTCGCTTACATGCGCGGCCGCACGCTGGAAGACTCGTTCGTCATTCTCGACGAGGCGCAGAACACAACGCCCGAGCAAATGAAAATGTTTTTGACCCGCATGGGCTTCGGCTCGAAGATGGTCATTACCGGCGACATTACGCAAATCGATCTGCCCCGCGGCAAGTCGAGCGGTCTTGTCGAGTCGCTGCGCATTTTGCGCGGCATCGACGAAATCGGCTTTATTCATTTTTCCGAGCAGGACGTCGTCCGTCATTCCTTGGTGCAGAAGATCATCGTCGCCTATACCGCAGATTCGGAGAAACGCGAATAACGGAGAGGCTGGGATTACATGACTGGTTACACAACCGACGACAAAGGGAAAAACCGTTACCAGCTGCCGAACTGGAGGAGCAGCGCCTGGGTGAGATTCGTGCTTTTTGCGGCTCTGGCGCTGCTTTTTTATTTTTCTCTGGCGTTTAAACTCGTCCCCAAAACATACGACATCCGGCCGAACGCGCCGAGTGAAAAGACGATTCTCGCGCCACGCCAGATCGAAAATTTCATCGCAACGGAGCAGGCGCGCGAGGAAGCGGCCGCCAAAGTGCAGCCCGTTTACAAAATCATGTCGGCCAAAAACGAGCTGCTGATCGAAACGCTGTACGACAAGCTGGAGCAAAACAACGCCGATCAGGAAATGTCGTTCGACGTCAAAGTGAGCTTGTACCGCAACTTGTTCCCGTCCGTTTTCGCCGAACAGGTCGATCGGCTTGTGGGCTCGGCCAGAACGACAGGGCAATTCAACGACACGCTGCTCACGGAAATGCGCAAGCAGCTGCTCGACCAGCAGTACAAGCTGCCGGAAGAAGCTTACTACAAGCTGCCAAGGCTGACCAAGGAAGACATCGCCGAGATGGAACAGGTGACGAAAGATATCGTCTCCAAGCTGATGAACGAGCAGATCATCGACGCGCAGTCGGCGCGGGCGAAAGTGACGGAGCTGGTCAACTCGTCCAATCTGGCCAAAAGCACGAACCGCGAGCTCGTCCAGGAAATCGCCCGGTTCGCGATTACGCCGAACAAGTTCGCCGACGTCAAAGGGACGGACGAAGCGCGTGCCGCGGCCAAGGAAAATACGAAGCCGGTCGTCATCAGCAAAGGCGACGTCGTCGTGACGCAAGGCGAAATGATTACCGACGAGCTGTACAAGCGGCTGGGCTCGCTCGACTTGCTCAAGGACAAGGCCACGTACCGGCCGCAGGCCGGGCTGGCGCTGCTGTCGTGCCTATTCGTCCTGCTGCTGTTCGTCTTCATCCGCCAAAGCCGGCTGACGCTGATGGCCAATAACGCGCAGCTGCTGATGCTTGTCGCCATCTTCGTGGTGACAATGCTGGCGATGCGCATCGTTGCGCTCGGCCAAGGGCTCGATTATCCGCAAATCGGCTTCCTTGCGCCGGTGGCGATGGGCAGCGTGTTGATCGCGATTTTGCTGCATACGCAGCTTGCCTATATTTCATCGCTGTTGTTCGGGATCGCATCCAGCATTATTTTTAATGCCGGTAGCGACCAATTGTTCGATTTCCGCTATGGATTGGTTGGCTTCTTCGCTTGTTTCGCCGCCGTTTTCGCGCTCGGACAAGCGAGCCAGCGTTCGACGATTCTGAAAGCCGGGATCATGTCCGCCCTTCTCGGAGCGGCGGCGATTGTGGCGTTGGAGCTGCTGGAGGACCATCCCGACTTGCACACCACGGCGTTTGCGCTCGGCTTCGTGCTGGCGAGCGGCTTGCTGTCGGCCGTGTTCGTCATCGGGCTGATGCCGTTCTTCGAAACGGCGTTCGGCATTTTGTCGCCGCTCAAGCTCGTCGAGCTGTCCAACCCGAACTTGCCGCTGCTGCGCAAGCTGCTGACAGAGACGCCGGGCACGTACCATCACAGCGTCATGGTCGGCAATTTATCCGAGGCGGCCGCCGAATCGATCGGCGCCAACGGCCTGCTTTGCCGCGTCGGTTCGTATTACCACGATATCGGCAAGACGCGCAGGCCGAGCTATTTTATCGAGAACCAGATGAACATGGAAAATCCGCACGACGAAATCGAACCGGCGCTGAGCAAGTCGATTATCGTCGCGCATGTGCGCGAAGGCGTCGAAATGCTGAAGGACGCCGGGCTGCCGAAGCAAATTCGCGATATCGCCGAACAGCATCACGGCTCGACGCTGCTCAAGTTTTTTTACCACAAGGCGGCCAAGATGGCCGAAGAGGAAGGCAAGGAGCCGCCGACGGAAGAGGAGTTTCGTTATCCCGGTCCGAAGGCGCAGTCCAAGGAAGCGGCGATTGTCGGCATCGCCGACTGCGTGGAGGCGGCCGTCCGCTCGATGCGCAACCCGACGGTCGCGCAGATCGATTCGATGGTGAAGTCGATTATCAAAAACCGGCTGGACGACGGGCAGTACAACGAATGCGACTTGACGCTGCGGGAGCTGGACACAGTTGGCAAAGCGTTGAAGGAATCGCTGCTTGGCATTTTTCACTCCCGCATCGAGTATCCCGCCGATGTGCAGCCGAAGCCGGCGGAGGAAGTACAGGACGGAGGCAAGCCGCTCCGGCTGAAGAACGGCCCGGGAGCGAAGTAGTCCGAACTGAACAAGCGGAGGTCGGAACGATTATGGCATTGCGCCTTTACTGGAACAACGAGCAGGAAAAGATGGCAATCGGCGATACGCTAATCGCCAGATTGGAGCAGCTGTTGCAACTGGCAGGGGAACACGAGGACGTGACGGATGGGGTTGTGGCGCTCAGCTTTGTCGACGACGCGGCCATTCGCGAGTTGAACCGGCAATACCGGAGCATCGACAGGGCGACGGATGTGCTGTCGTTTGCCATGCAGGAAGACGGCGAAGGCGAGCCGGACATCGATTACGGCGATCTGGAAGAAGCGGAGGACGCCGATTGGGAAGGCGAAGCGGATCAGGAAGATGACGCGGAAGAGGAAGATGGCGAGCCCCTTGGCGATATCGTCATTTCCGTCGAGCGGGCGATCGCGCAGAGCGAGGAATACGGCCATTCCGCCGAACGCGAGCTCGGTTTCCTGTTCGTGCACGGCTTCCTGCATCTGATCGGCTACGATCACGGCACAGCGGAGGAAGAGAAGGAAATGTTCAGCCGTCAGGAGCTTATTTTGCATCAGGCGGGACTGACGCGGTGAACCCGTGGCTGAGGTGGCTTCGCAGCTTCCGCTTCGCCTACGAAGGCATCAAGTACGCGCTTTCGACGCAGCCGAACATGAAGTTCCACTTTTTTGCTTCGATCGTCGTGCTCGTCTCGGCGCTGTTTTTCCATCTGCCCAAGTCGGATATTTTATTTATCTTCTCCGCCGTGGCGCTGGTCATCGTTACCGAGTTGATTAACACGGCGATCGAAAAGGCGGTCGATCTGGCAATGCCGGAGCGGCATCCGATCGCCAAAATCGCCAAAGATACGGCCGCCGCCGCGGTGCTTGTCGCAGCCGCTTACGCCGTGGTGGTCGGCGCGATCATTTTTTACGAGCCGATCGACCGCTGGCTGCGGCGCGAGCAGCAGGCGGCGAATCCGATTACGCCGGATTCGCTCTGGTTGTATTTTGCGCTTGTCGCGCTGACGGTGATCGTGATGCAGACGCGTTTTTCCCACAGCAAGGTGGTCAAGCCAAGCCTATGGATGGCGATTGCCTTCTCCATGTCGACGTTGATTGCGATGATCGTGCCGGTGACGATCGTTGCGCTGCTCGCTTACAGTCTGTCGGTCGTGTTTCTGTTCATCCTGTACGAGCGCCGCAATCGATCGCTGTTGATGCTGCTGTTCGGCGCCGTTGTCGGCATCGTTATCACGCTGCTCGCTTTTTATTTAAACCAATAAATCGGTACATACAGGAGGAAGCCGATGCCGATGCCCGCGATTGATGCTGAAGACTTGATCCGCCACGCGCTTGCGGCGCGCGAGCGGGCTTATGCGCCGTATTCGTCGTTTCGCGTCGGCAGTGCGCTGCTAGCTGCGGATGGCAGCGTGCTGTACGGATGCAACGTCGAGAACGCAGCGTACGGCCCGACGAATTGCGCCGAACGGACGGCGCTGTTTCGCGCCATCAGCGACGGTCATGCGCCGGGATCGTTCGCGGCGCTGGCCATCGTCGGCGAAACGCCGGAGCCGATCGCGCCTTGCGGCGTCTGCCGCCAAGTGATGCTGGAGCTGTGCGCGCCGGACATGCCGGTCATCCTGGCTAACGTGTCCGGCGAGATGCGGCAGACGACCGTCGCCGCGCTGCTCCCCGGTGCATTTCATTTGCCCGGCGGGCATACTACATAGCAAGACCCATACGGAGGAATTCGATGAACAACAAATACCGTTCCGGCTTCGTCGCCATCATCGGCCGGCCGAATGTCGGCAAGTCGACGCTGATGAACGAAGTGATCGGCCAGAAGGTGGCGATCATGTCGGACAAGCCTCAAACGACCCGAAACAAAATACACGGCGTTTATACGACGGAACAAGCGCAAATTGTGTTCCTCGACACACCCGGCATACACAAGCCGCAATCGAAGCTCGGCGACTACATGCTCAAAGTGTCGGAGAGCACGTTCCGCGAAGTGGACGCAATCCTGCTGCTGGTCGATGTGGAAGCCGGCATCGGCGGCGGCGACCGCTTCATTATCGAGCGGCTGAAAGGCATCGACACGCCCGTCATCCTCGTGCTGAACAAAATCGACCTCGTTCACCCGGAAGCGCTGCTTCCCGTGATTGTCGCGTACAAGGATTTGTATCCATTCGCCGAAATCGTGCCGATTTCCGCCAAAAACGGCAATAACGTGACCACGCTGCTGGAGCAGACGGTACGTTATTTGCCGGAAGGTCCGCAGTATTACCCGGCCGATCAGGTGACCGACCATCCGGAGCAATTCGTTATCGCCGAACTCATCCGGGAGAAAATATTGCATCTGACGCGCGAGGAAATTCCGCATTCGATCGCCGTTGTCATCGAGGACATGAAAGCCGAACCGAACGGCGTCGTTCATGTGTCGGCAGTCATTTATGTGGAGCGCGACTCGCAGAAAGGGATCGTGATCGGCAAGCAAGGCGCGTTGTTGAAGGAAGTCGGCCGGCTGGCGCGAGCCGATATCGAGGCGCTGCTCGGTTCGAAGACGTTTCTCGAGCTGTGGGTGAAGGTGAAGAAGGATTGGCGCAACCAGGACCGGATGCTGAAAGACTTCGGCTTCCGGCTCGAATAGGACGGTCCGCAAAGAGGGTGGAGGTTTCAACAATCCGGAGGAAGGGTATATAATGGCATGAAGGCGCAGCGACCAGTAATTGCAAGGGATATGCGGCTTGTCCGGCGTGCATGCTAACAATAGCATCAATCATCTTGACTCGGAGAGGATGGTACAGATGAGAGACTTCTCGTGGAACTATTTTTCAATGACCGGTGATGTCGATGCTTATATGCTGTTCAAACAGATGGAAACCAAACCAATGCAGGCGGAATACGAGGACGATTATTGGGATGAAGACGAGGCGGAGGAAACGTACGGCAGCGCCTTGAACTGACGGGAGTCGGCTGAGGGCGTATGGTCCGGCACCGCCCGGGAAGAGGGAGCAAGGCGATGATCGCCCGTGTGGAAGGAATTGTTATCCGCGCCGCGGACTACGGGGAAGGCAACAAAATCGTCACCTTGGCGACGAGGCAAATGGGCAAGCTGAGCGTGATGGCCCGCGGCGCCCGCAAGGTGCAGAGCCGCCACGCGGCGGCGACCCAGCCGTTTACTTACGGCGACTACAGCATTTATAAATCCGGCCAAATGGGGACGCTGAACAGCGCGGAGCTGATCGCGTCCCATCGCCATGTGCGCGAGCAGCTGCATGCGGCCGCGTACGCCGCTTACATCGCCGAAATGACGGATAGGCTGTTTGCGGACGGGGAGGGCGGCGGCATGGCGTTCGAGCAGCTGCTTGCGGCGTTCACCGCGCTGGAGGAAGGCAAGGATGCCGTCATCGTCACCCACATCATGGAGATGAAGATGCTAGCGGCCGCCGGTTATATGCCGGAGACGGAAAGCTGCGTCTCCTGCGGTCGGCAAGACGGGCCGATGGCGGCGAGTGCCGGCCAGGGCGGCCTGCTTTGCGCCGACTGCCGGCGCAAGGATCCGGCGGCCGTGCCGCTCGGCCAGCCGGCGCTCAAGCTGCTGAGGCTGTTTCGCCGCATCGACCTGCGCCGGCTCGGCGATGTGAATGTCGGCGAGGAAACGAAAGGGCAGCTGGCGCGAACGATGCGCAGCTTTATGGACACATATATTGACGTGCGCTGGAAATCGCGCAGCTTTCTGGACCAGATGGCCAAGTACGATTTGTAGCGCCGGCACTTTTGCCATTCGCGACTGAATCGGGTCGAGTTTGACTTTGAACGTCCCGTTTGTTATGATATGGAACACTTGTCATGATGCAGGAAGAATTATGCGGCTCGAAGCCCCACTTTTGCCAATCGCTCTCGCCCTGTGTTGAAACGACGGGGACGAGAGTTTTTTTCGAGCAAGAACAGGCTCGATGTGAAATAGGCCATATTTTATGAGTGACCGTACCGATAAGGAGGCCGATCCATGGAACCCGGCATTCGCACGCCGATCGTTTACATGTTATCCGACGCCGCCGGAGAAACGGGCGAAGCCGTCGTCCGGGCGGCAGCGATCCAGTTCTATCCGAACGTCGTCGAAGTTCGCCGCTTGCCGTTCATCCATGAGCGTTCGCGCATCGACGAGGCGGTCGAAGCGGCGCATGCCGACGGCGGCGTGATCGTCTTTACGTTCGTTGTGCCCGAGCTGCGCGATTATTTGATCGAGATGGCGTTTCGGCATCAGGTCGTTACTATCGACTTGCTTGGCCCTGTCATCGCCAGCCTCGAGAAGGCGCTGAACAAACCGTCCCGTCACGAACCGGGCTTGATCCACAAGCTCGACGACGAATATTTCCGCAAGGTAGAGGCAGTGGAGTTTGCGGTCAAATACGACGACGGCAAAGACGCGCGCGGGTTATTGAAGGCGGATATCGTGCTAGTCGGCGTTTCGCGGACATCGAAGACGCCGCTGTCGATGTATTTGGCGCATAAAGGGTTCAAGGTGGCGAATGTGCCGCTTGTGCCCGAACTGTCCCCGCCTCGGGAGTTGTTTGCCATATCCGCCGCCAAAATCGTAGGCCTCAAGATCAGCGTGTCCAAGCTGAACGAGATCCGGGTGGAACGGGTCAAGGCGATCGGGCTTCCCGACAACGCGTCGTACGCCAACGTGCAGCGCATCGAACAAGAGCTGGTATACGCGGCATCGATTCACGCCCGTCTCGGCTGCATGGTAATCGACGTGTCCAACAAGGCCGTCGAAGAAACCGCAAGCCACATACTCGCCACATTCGGGCGCAGGGAATAGCTTTTTGCCGAGCGGTAAGCAGGATTTTTTGCTCGGCCCGCGTATATAATACTACGAGCTAACCGCGCGTAAGCGGTACGGGAGATACGGATGACCGCCAATACCGATAAGCCGAAAATCATCGTGGATGCGGACGCCTGTCCGGTGAAGTCCGAAATCGTCCAAGCGGCGACGGAATTCCGCGTCCCGGTGCTGATGGTCGCCTCGTACGACCACCGCCTGCAGCCCCGGGAAGGGGTTATCGTCGTTCAGGTGGACCGCTCCGACCAGTCGGTCGATCTGTATATCGCCAACAAAGCGGCGCCCGGCGATATTGTGGTCACACAGGATTTCGGACTGGCTACGATCGTACTCGCCAGGCGCGCGATCGCCTTGTCGGTCCGGGGGCAAATGTACACCGACCGGACGATCGACTTCCTGCTCGAACGCCGGCACGAGCAGGCGAAGCAGCGCCGCAGCGGCAAATACGGCAAAGGGCCGCGGGCGTTCACCGAGGAAGACCGTGCGAATTTTCTACACCGTTTGACAAAAGTTTTGGCCTCCATGCAGGAATAATGGAGCATGCAGCGAATTAGGTTATACGTGTCAGGAATGGGTGGCCTTCATGAAACATGGACGCATACCGGATGAAGTCATCGAGGCCGTGCTGAAAGCTCACGATATCGTCGATACGGTGGGCAAGTACGTGCATTTGACCAAGTCGGGGCATTACATGAAAGGGCTGTGTCCGTTTCACTCCGAGAAATCGCCCTCCTTCACCGTTACGCCGGAGAAGCAAATTTATTATTGCTACGGCTGCCATGCCGGAGGCAATGCCATTCACTTCTTGATGGAGATCGAAGGCTATCATTTTGGCGAAGCGGTTCGGCATATGGCGGAGGAAGCGGGGATCGCCGTCGATCTCGAAGCGGCGAGTCCGGAGCAAACGGAGCAGCAACGGACGGCAAACAAACTGCTGGAAGCTTACGAGCTGTCGGCCAAATGGTATCATTACGTCTTGCGCAACACGGAGCAAGGCAAGGCGGCGATGCAATACTTGCGCACGCGCGGCGTGAACGACAAGATGATCGACGCGTTTCAGATCGGATATGCCCCGCCGATGTGGGAGAAGCTGGCCCAATTTATGGAGAAGCGGGAAATGCCGCTTGCGCTCTTGGAGCAGGGGGGACTGCTCTCGGCACGTTCGGATGGCGGCTATTTCGACAAGTTTCGCGACCGGATCATGTTCCCGATCCACGACTGGAAAGGCCGCGTAGTAGCGTTCGGCGGCCGTGCGATGGGCGACGTGCAGCCGAAATATTTAAACAGCCCGGAATCGCCGATCTTCAACAAAAGCAGGCTGCTGTACAATTTCCATCGCGCCCGCGCATCCATTCGCAAAGCGCAGCATGCCGTGTTGTTTGAAGGGTACGTCGATGTGGTACAGACATGGGAAGCGGGCGTTTCGAACGGCGTCGCAACAATGGGAACGGCGCTGACCGAACAGCACGCCGAAGTGCTGCGGCGCAACGCCGAACATATTACCGTGTGTTATGACGGGGACAATGCAGGCCAGGCCGCCGCTTACAAAAGCATCGCCATACTGGAACAAGCCGGTATGCATGTGAAGTTGGCCGTGTTGCCGGCGGGAATGGATCCGGACGATTATGTGAAGACATACGGGGGGGAACGGTTTCGGAGCGAAGTGCTGCAAGAAGCTATACCTGCCGTGCAATTCCGCCTGCTGTACGCGAAGCGGAATTTTCAGCTGCAGGATGTGGACGATCGGCTGCGGTATATCGATACCGCGGTCAAAATAATCGGCCAACTGGCCTCGCCGGTTGACCGGGATCATTATATCCGCGAACTGGCGGCGGAATTTTCGATGACGGCGGAGCCGATTCGGCAGCAGATGAATGAATTTCGCCAGCAGCATCTAAAAAAACGATCGGTCGGGGATAATAAACCCAATTCGTGGAATAATGTAATGAATAATGAGGGAACAAGCGAAGCCATGCCCACCGTGCACTACCCGGCCTATCACAAGGCCGAGCGGATGCTGCTCGCCGCCATGATGCACGACCGCGAAGTCGCGCAAGAGGTCGAGAAGCAAATCGGGGATGCGTTCAACGTGGAAGCTCATGCAGCGCTGGCTGCTTATTTATATGCTTATTATGCGCACGGATACGAGCCGGACGCCAGCAAGTACATCGCCACGCTGCACGACGAGAAGCTGGAGAGGGCGGCCAGCTCCATTCTGATGCTTGAAACAAGCGAAGCCGTCAACAACCAGGCGATAGGCGATTGCATCCGCGAAATTCGCAAGCAGTCGCACCCGCTGCAACAGGAAATCAAGCGGAAGAACGAAGAGAGAGTACGCGCTGAACGGTCGGGAGAAGTTATTTTGGCCGCGCAGATCGCGATTGAGATTATTACCCTGGAGAAGCAGCTCAAGTCGATCTAGCAGCCGATAGGAACGGAGCGGATTCAGGGAGGAGGGAGCAGGAACGATGGCGAATGATCAACATACGGAAATCGAGACCGAACTGACTCTTGAACAGGTGAGGCAGCAGCTGATCGATCTCGGCAAAAAAAGGCTGTCCCTTACCTACAAAGATATCATGGAGCGCCTCGCTCCGTTTGATCAGGATCCGGAACAGATCGACGAATTTTTCGAACAACTGTCCGAGCTTGGCATAGACGTGAACAATGAATCCGAAGATGACGATATGCGCATGCGTCACGGCGGAGGAGACGATCAGGACGGCGACGAGTTCCATTTCGACGATGACCTGGCGCTGCCGCCCGGCATCAAGATCAACGATCCGGTCCGCATGTATTTGAAGGAAATCGGCCGCGTGCCGCTGCTTTCGGCGGAAGACGAAGTCGGTCTGGCGAAGCGGATCGAGCTCGGCGACGAAGAAGCGAAGCGTCGGCTGGCGGAAGCGAACTTGCGGCTTGTGGTCAGCATCGCCAAGCGGTATGTCGGCCGCGGCATGCTGTTCCTCGATTTGATCCAGGAAGGCAACATGGGATTGATCAAGGCGGTCGAGAAGTTCGACCACACGAAAGGCTACAAGTTCAGCACATACGCTACCTGGTGGATTCGCCAAGCGATTACGCGGGCGATCGCCGACCAGGCAAGAACGATCCGGATTCCGGTGCACATGGTGGAGACGATCAACAAGCTGATTCGTGTCTCCCGTCAGCTGCTCCAGGAGCTGGGCCGCGAGCCGAGCCCGGAGGAAATTGCCAAGGAGATGGACCTCAGCACCGAAAAAGTGCGCGAGATTATGAAAATTGCTCAGGAGCCTGTATCGCTGGAAACGCCGATCGGCGAAGAAGACGATTCGCACTTGGGCGACTTCATCGAAGATCAGGAAGCGCTCGCCCCCGCCGACGCGGCTGCTTACGAGCTGCTGAAGGAGCAGCTGGAAGACGTGCTCGATACGCTCACCGAGCGGGAGGAAAATGTGCTTCGGCTGCGTTTCGGTCTGGATGACGGCAGAACGCGTACCCTCGAAGAAGTGGGCAAAGTGTTCGGAGTCACACGCGAACGCATCCGCCAAATCGAGGCGAAGGCGCTGCGCAAACTCCGCCATCCGAGCCGCAGCAAACGACTCAAAGACTTTCTTGAATAACGAATGGGCGGACCTACTTCTTTAATGCGGTAGGTCCTTTTCTTTCGTGCGCGTCTGAAAGCGCTAAATGAATCCATGGACGCAGCCGATAATGATGTATAAGGAATACCGTTCGTGACGCTACACCGAGGTGAATCAATTGGACGCGGATAAACGCAAAGTCATTGTGCAAGAAATCGATCGTTGGCGCAGAAGCAAGCTGCTGCCCGAACAGTATTGCGACTTTCTGCTGAACTTGTATCTGGATGAAGATACCCCGCGGGAGAAATTCTCCTGGAACGGCTTCTCGTCCTCGTCCATCTTGAACAGCCATTGGCGCATATGGGTGTTTATATTTGGAAGCGTTGGGCTTATTTCCATGTTCCTTCTCAATTTTAACGCTTTTTCGCCGCCGATGCAAATCGGCGTCTCGCTGCTGTTCGTGGCGACATGCTACATGCTGGGCGCCGTGCAGCGCAACAAGCAGCCGCTCGTGTCGCAACTGACGTTCGGGGTAGGCTCGTTGCTGCTGCTTTACCTCGGCATTTATTGGCAGGCGCACGGGACGCATGGCTCATCGTTCATCGCGCTCTACATTGCCGGCTGCAGTGTGGTCTGGATGGTGACCGGCGTGCTTGCGCGGCTGCCGCTGTTCCATTTGGCCGGGTGGATCGTGCTGATGCTGCTTTACGCCTGGTTTCTGCACGAGCACATCTCGAATTTCGACTGGATCGGCGTGGAGATGAGCTGGATTCCGCTGTCCGCCGTGCTGCTGTGGCTTGGCTGGCTGTTTCACCACAACAACAAGCAGGTGGGGCTCGTCATGCTGGTTGTGGGGCTTCTCGTTTGGTTCGTGCCCGAAATTTATGGTATGATACTGACGGATATCGCGGCGGAATCGCTGCAGTTGTTATTTCTCGCCAAAATGGCGGCAGCCGGCATTGCGCTGTTCGTCTGGCGAAAAAATTGGATTGAGTGGGTAGCCTGATGATTCGATTGTCGAGCAGATTGCAAACAATTGCCAATAAAATCGAGCGGGGAAGCAGATTGGCGGACATCGGCTCCGACCATGCGCTGCTCCCCGTTTTTTTGGCGCAGCAGGGAGTAGTGCGGACGGCGATTGCCGGCGAGCTGAACCCGGGACCGTTCGAAGCGGCGCGCAAGCAAGTGCGGGAAGCCGGGCTTGAGCGCCGGATCGACGTGCGCCGGGGGGACGGCTTGTCCGTGCTGAAGCCGGGCGAAGCGGATACGGTGACGATCGCCGGCATGGGCGGCGGTTTGATCGTCAACATTTTGACGGCGGGCAAACCGCAGCTGGCGGGCGTCAATTGGCTCGTGCTGCAGCCGAACGTCGGCGAAGAGCTCGTGCGGCGCTGGCTGCTTCAGGAAGGCTGGCTGCTGCGGGAAGAGGATATTCTCGAGGAAGACGGCAAAATATACGAAGTGCTGTGTGCGGTACGACTCGCGGATGCGGAACGATGGAACGAAGAGCTGTACCGGCCTTGCCGGATCGGCGATCTGGAGCTTGGCGCCGACGATTTGCTGCGGTTCGGACCGCGTCTTGTCCGTCAGCCGGCAGAGCCTTTCGTGCGCAAGTGGCAGGGCGAAATCGCCAAACTCGAGTCGATCGCGAAACAAATGGCGGAATCGCAGCACGAGCAGGCAGCGGCCAAACGCGGCGCGATGCTGGCGGATATCGACCGCTTGCGGCGATTGGTTGCGGTCATCATGGAGAAAGGGAAGTGAAGCGGATGCTGGCTAACGGGCATACGGTCGTGCAACTGATGGAGCAGCTGGCGCCAAAACATTTGGCCGAACAGGACGACAAGATCGGGCTGCAGCTCGGCTCGCTGGCGAAGCCGCTGACGAAGGTGCTCGTCGCGCTCGACGTGACGCCGGAAGTGGTCGACGAAGCGATTCGCGAAGAGGCCGGACTCATCATCGCGCATCATGCAATCATTTATCGGCCGCTGACCGGCATCGTGACGGACACTCCCGCCGGGCGGCTGTACGAGAAGCTGATTAAACACGATATCGCCGTTTATATCGCCCATACGAACCTGGATACGGCGGAAGGCGGCGTGGGCGACATGATGGCGGACGCGCTGGGGCTGGCCGCCCGCAAGCCGCTCACGAATGCGCATTCGGAGCAACTGAAGAAGCTTGTCGTCTTCGTGCCGAAGACGCATCACGAAGCGGTGCGCGATGCCGTGTTCGCGGCCGGCGCCGGCTGGATCGGCAATTACAGCCACTGCAGCTTCAATATTGCCGGGATCGGCACGTTTCGCGGCGAGGAAGGCGCTAAGCCGTTCATCGGCGAGGCGGGCAAGCTGGAGCAGGCGGAAGAAATCCGGCTGGAAACCGTCGTGCCCGCAAGCAAAGAACGGGCCGTCGTACAGGCGATGCTGAGGTCGCATCCGTACGAAGAAGTGGCTTACGATCTGTATACGATGGATTTGAAGGGCCGCACGTTCGGGTTTGGCCGCGTTGGCGCGCTTCCGGAGCCGGTCACAATGGCGGAGCTTGCGGAGCAAGTCAAAACGGCGTTCGGCGTTCCTTTCGTACGAACGGTTGGCGACCCGCAGCGCAAGGTGGTCAAGGTTGCGGTGCTTGGCGGCTCGGGAGGCCGGTTCTGGAAGAGCGCCCAATTCGCCGGCGCGGACGTTTACATCACCGGGGATATCGACTACCATACGGCGCACGACGCGCTCGCCGCGGGGCTCCTGCTGATCGATCCCGGCCACAATGCCGAGAAGCTGCTCAAAGAGCATGTCGCCGGCTTTTTGCAGTGCAAACTGCAGGAGCGCAAAGCGTTGACAGTCGCCGCGGCTTCGCAAATCGATACGGAAGTGTTTCGCGTGAGGTAAGGGCGGCGGACTTATCCGGCGAGTTCGGTACGAGCCGGCAGAATCCAGATTTCCGTAGTTGTGTTTCGCGTGTTTGTTCGTTATACTAGTGCAGGTATCGAAAGTTTGACAGACAATCGCTGGCGCGCGGGTCAAACCGCCGCGAGAGGAAAGTCCGGGCTCCACAGGGCAGGATGCTGGATAACGTCCAGTCGGCGCGAGCCGAAGGATAGGGCCACAGAAATGGACCGCCGATGGCGTTCGTGAAGTGCGGTACGGGCAACCCGCCGCATGGGACGCACAGGCAAGGATGGAACCGTGGTGTAAGAGACCACGAGGAGCGCTGGCGACTTCGTTCCTGGTAAACCCCATCTGGAGCAAGACCTAATGGAACGCAGCGGACCCAGAGTCCGCAGCCTTAGCCCGAGGTGCGTTCGGGTTGGTCGCTGGAGCCGTTCAGTAATGTTCGGCCTAGATAGATGATTGTCGCTTCAATGGTGGGAGGGCGCTTGAGCGTCCGTTCGCACCACCGGAAGAACAGAACCCGGCTTACGGCAAACTTTCCTTCCTTTGAACTACCTTTATAGTTGCTGACTTGTTGCGGCTGTCCTTGGGGCAGCCGCATTTGCATCGCCGCCGGTCCGTCCGGATCGGCTGCAGATCGAAGGGAGTACATACGCATGATCGTCGGAATCGACGCCGGCGGCAGCTTGATCAAAGTAGCCGTCATGGAGCAAGGAACGATCGTTTGCCGCAAATATCCCGTAGCCTCCTTGCAGGAGGTAGCGGCGGAGATGAATGCGGCTAACGGCGCCGAGTTATGGATTACCGGCGGCAAAGCCGCGATGTTCGCCGCGCAGTTGACGCGGGAGCCGTCCGTCATCCCCGAATTCGATGCGACCTGCCGCGGCGTCCAGCATTTGCTCGCCGATCGGCAGCCGCATCTGCGACGCTATATTTTGACCAATGTCGGTACGGGCACGTCCATCCATAACGTCGACGGCGACAAACACGAGCGCATCGGCGGCACCGGGGTCGGAGGCGGCACACTGATCGGCTTATCGCGGCTGTTGACCGGCATTGCGGAATACGACACGATCGTCCGTCTCGCGGCGCAAGGCTCGCGCGACCGGATCGATCTGCAGGTCGGCCATATTTACGAAGGGGCGGTGCCGCCGATTCCGGGCGATTTGACGGCCAGCAATTACGGCCGTGCCGCTTCGGCGCTGCACAGCCTGGACGATGTATCGACCGAGGATCGTCTGGCTTCCGTAGCCGGGCTGGTGGGGGAAACTGTCGCCACCTGCAGCGTGCTTGCCGCCCGCAGCCATCAGGTGCCGGTTGTCGTGTACATCGGTTCGACGCTGGTCGGCAACGAGTGGCTACGAACAGTCATCAGCCGCTATACGGTACTGCGCGGCGCCGAACCCGTGTTTGCCCGGCAAGGTGAATATTCGGGGGCGCTCGGGGCTTTGCTGCACGGGCTGGCGGCTGGCAGTTGATTTCGTTCCTTCACTCCACCGCACCGCCGACAAGCCGCCGCCACCATGTCGGCGCCGCATCCGCCGGCTTGTCGGCCGAACGGGCGCTGCTTGCCGTTGTGCCGTTTTTGGCCCATTCGAGCGCCTTGGCGACGTCGATCTGGCCATAGCCGAAATAATCGTCCTTGCCCGCCGGACCGAGGTCGATGGCGGTTTGTTTCATGATGTCCATCACTTCCGTGTTTTTCAGCTGAGGATTGACGGAGCGGATCAGCGCCGCAAGTGCCGCTGCGTGCGGGCTTGCCATCGAAGTGCCGGAGAGCGCCGCATATTGCTTGTGCATGTACGTGCTGGCAATGCTGACGCCGGGAGCCGCAACGTCGATATAATCGCCGTAGTTGGAGAAGGCGGCTTTGCGCTGGTTGGCGTCGATCGCCGCAACGGCGAGCACTTCCGGATACGCGGCCGGATAACCCGGCTCGTCGGTATTGTCGTTGCCGCTGGCCGCCACGATGACCACGTCCTTGTCGTAGGCGTATTTGATCGCGTCGTGAAGGAAGCTTGCTTCGGCGTAATTGCCGAGGCTCAGGTTAATCACCTTGGCCCCGTGATCCGCCGCCCAAATGATGCCTTGCGACACGGCGTACGTATTGCCCGCGCCGGTTTCGTCAAGCACCTTGACCGGCATCACCGGATTGTACCACGTCATGCCGGCAACGCCTTCGCCGTTGTTGACGAGCGCGGAGATGACGCCCGCGACATGCGTGCCGTGCCCGACATCGTCGATCGGATCGGCATCCTCATGGATGACATTCAGTCCGGATGCCAGATGGCCTTGCAAATCCGGATGCGCCAGATCGACGCCGGTATCGATGACCGCCACGGTCACTTCGGAGCTGCCTTTGCCGACATCCCAGCCCGACAGCGTATCGATGATCGGCAAGTTCCATTGGTATTTCGCATACAGCACGTCGTTCGGGCCGGACGCTTTGTCCGCCGCGGGCGAAGGGGACGACCCGGCGGCGGCTCGGCCGGAGCCCGAACCGAGGCTGTTCGTCATGTACAAAAAATGCGGTTCGGCGTATTCGACGTTTTTGGTTTGAAAATACGCCATCAGTTGCTTCGCTTCCATCGTGCCCGACCGGAACACATACGTGTAGCCCAATTTGCGCACCGAAGAAGCGCCGGTGTCGGCCTGCATCTGGCGCAGTTCGGCATCTGTAGGCGCGGTTCTGAATTTGACCACGACCTCGTTTTTGTGATAATGGCTCGTGCCCTCGTTTTCCTCCGGATGTTCGACCTTGACGTCTCTCAGCGTATCGGAATCGACCGATTCAATTGTCCAGTTGTTGTCGGGCGGATAGGGGACGACACGCAAATTTTTCATTTGGTGCGCATGCACCTGGCGCAAAATATCTTGCCTGACGACGGCAATCAGCGCTTCGTTGCCGCCTTCCGCCGGTTCGGCAAGCACGAACAGGGCGTCGCCGCGCACGTCAAGCTTGGGCGACTCGTAAGCTTGGGCGGCCGCCGCCTTCTGGCGCGCTTCAGCGATATAAGGCGCCGCCGCCGCTTGCGCTTCCGGCGACAGCTCGCCCGCCACAACGCCGGCATTCGGCGTTTCGCCGCTGCGCAAGTACATGACGTGCGCCATATGGGCGCGTTCGCTCCGCAGCTGCCGCACCGCCGTCGCCGGGTCCCCCGATGTCCGGATCGCGGCCAGCGTCTGGCGCAAGTCGAGCCGGCACTGGTTGCGGCATAACCCGTCGGTCCGCTCCACATCGCCGCTTACGAGCGATTGTTTGGCGGCCAGCTCCTGCGCGGCGGTCAATGTACGCTCCGAAGGCTGATCGGACGATTGTTCCGCGCCTCCGCCGCCGCGGTGCGAATTCGAGGGCAGCAGCAGCAAAACAAGTCCGGCGATCGCGGCTCCGGCAACGACGCTTCGTTTCATGTGGCATCCTCCTTGAGATCGAGTCCGATTGGCGCACGGCAATCCCGCGCGAGTCGATAGTTTAGCGTGTGGAACCGAAGCGGCGATTATGAACGGGAGTTGCTGGGGCGGGTTTTGCAGCTTTTTGGATATAGCCTAACATGGCCGATTTGTGGTACGATGAAGAAGAATATGTGCAAACGATCGCGGATGATCGTCAACGTATGGAGGAGATTGCGCCCATGACAGTGAAAAATGTAAAAGAACTGTGCGAAACGTCGAAAGCGGCCTTATCCGATGCGATAGCCCAGTTGGAACTATTTTTGAATACGCATGCATTGGCCCAGCTGAGCAGCGAAGGCGATGCGGCGATGGATGAATTTTACCGCGCTTATTTGTCCGATATGAGATTTCTGCTGGTCCACTGCGAAGTGGCCTACGAGAAACTCGGCGTCGCCCTGCGCCGCCCGACGTTCAACGCAGAATATGCGGAGAAGGCGCTTTACGAAACTTATCACAATTGCGTCAACAGCTTCTTTTACCCGAAAAACGAATGTTACTCCGAAGACGGACGTTACGCTTACACCGGCCAGGACGCGATCCGGTTCCGCAAGAAGCCGACCCGCGACGCGCGCGATTTGACGATCACCCTGTCCAAAATTTTCGAAGAACTGCGCGAGGAACTGGCTTATTACGAAACCGACTATATTACCCAGCGCCGGATGCAAGGCGAAAAAGTTTAATACATGAATGCCAGGGGTGCCGCAAGCGATACGGCATCCCTTTAATTTGCTCGGATACAGGCCGCCGCCCGGGGCAAAATGAGTGCGGAGGTGGCGATCATTATGCCAGCGGTAAAATGCAGCGTAGCCAATTGCAGCTTCTGGGCAGAAGGAAATGAATGCAGCGCCAATTCAATTCAGATCGACATCGACGAGCATGCCAAAGCGACATCGGGCGATGCCGAATTCGCTTCCGATTTCGGCTCCAGCCACGAAGACCAGGCGTCTTCCGTCGCGGGCACATGCTGCCATACGTTCCAGCCGAAGCTTGAGCCTGTGCCTCGTCACGATGTGAAGGAAACCGCCGCCCTGTTCCAGCAGCAGGAGTTTCGTCAGGAAGCGGGCGACCCTGCACCGGATCGCGTTGCCGACACCGAGGCGGCGGCCGAACTTGCCCCTCATCCGGCATCGTTTCGCACGCATGAGCTTCGGCGTAACGCGGGGGAGGAAGACTATTCCTTCGATTCTTATGGTTCGCTCAGCCGCATTGTCGGCTGGACGGCGCTTGCGCTTTCGGTCGTGGCGATGTTTTATTTTCCGCTGTTGTTCGGAGCGGCGGCCGTATTATTCGGCGTTCTGGCGTTCGTCGGCGGCAGTCGGGCGTTGGGCGGGTGGGCGACCGGACTCGGTTTGCTTGCCGTTGTGGCGCATTTTTTCATTATCCCTTATTACAGTTAAAGAACGTTGATTCAGCGGGAAAAAGCGGCGCGCCCGATCGGAGCTTGTGGCCGGTTGGCGCGTTTTGCTTCGCCCGAGACGGAGATTTGAGGATGCCAGGCAATTCCCTCTGGATGATTCCGCCAAAAACGTGTACAATAGCGAAAGAGCATGTCCAGCGCACGAGGTGACTTTTGATGAGTATCGATCCGCGCATCTTGCAGCAACTGCTGCAAATGCAGTTCCGCAGCAAAATCGATTTGTTGTCCAAGGTCGCGAACAACCAGCCCGGCAGCGATTCGACGTTCGCCGATTTGCTCGGCGTCCTGCTCGGCGGAGATTCGGAAACGGATGACGCCGATGCGGCGATTTCCGCTTCCATGTCGAACACGTCGTTGGCGACGATGATGGCGCTTCGGTCCTACAGCGCTTATGCGGGTAGTTCCGGCGGCGATGCCTCTGCTTACGATGCCCTGATCGATCGTGCGGCTGCCCGCAACGGCGTCGACGATTCGCTCATCAAGGCGGTCATCAATGCCGAATCGTCGTTTCAGTCCAATGCCGTATCGTCGGCCGGGGCGAAAGGGTTGATGCAGCTGATGGACGGCACGGCGGCCAGTCTCGGCGTGCTGAACTCCTTCGATCCGGAGCAGAATGTCAATGGCGGCACCCGGTACCTGTCCGATCTGCTGCGCAAGTACAAAGGCAATGAAGCGGTGGCGCTGGCCGCGTACAATGCGGGCTCGAACCGGATCGACCGGCTCGGCATCGCAACCGACGAGCAGTTGAATGCGAAGCTCGACTCGTTGCCGCAGGAGACGCGCAACTACGTCGCCAAAGTGCAAGCGCTGAAAAACCGCTACGAAACCGAACTGCCGTAAGCTACATATTCACATTCGGGAAAAGATCGATGCCGGTCTTTTTCTTTTTTTGAAGCAAATGGGAGGCAGGCTATGCTTTATTTGGATTATTGCGCCACAACGCCGCCTCTGGACGAAGTGGTCGATACGATTGCCGACGTGATGAAGAAACATTACGGCAATCCGTCGTCGCTGCATCGGTTCGGGCTGGACGCCGAGCGGCTGCTCGGGCAAGCCCGCGCGGTCATCGCCGCCACGCTGTCGGCGAAGCCGGACGAAATCATTCTGACGTCGGGTGGCACGGAAAGCAACCAGTTGGCCATTCGCGGCGTTGCCGGTCAATTCGCCAGCCGCGGCAACCATCTGATTACCAGCGCGGTGGAGCACCCGTCCGTACTGGAATGCTTCCGCGCGCTCGAAAGCGAAGGCTTTCGCGTGACCGTACTGCCGGTCGACGCGACCGGCCGGGTGAGCGTGGACGAATTGCGCGAAGCCATCACGAGCGAGACGATTCTGGTCAGTCTCATGCATGTCAACAATGAAACCGGCCGCATTCAGCCGGTAGAAGAAGCGGGCGAATTGCTGCGCGCCTATCCGCGCATCGTCTTCCACGTCGACGCCGTGCAAAGCGCCGGCAAACTTCCGCTCGACCCGGCCGCGCACGGGATCGACTTGCTCAGCGTCTCCGCGCACAAGCTGCGCGGACCGAAAGGCGCCGGCTTCCTGTACCGGCGCCGCGGACTGGCGCTGAAGCCGCTGTTCGTCGGCGGCGGCCAGGAGTTCGGCTTGCGCTCCGGCACGCCCAACGTGCCGCTCGCCGTCGGCATGGCCAAGGCGGTGCGCATCGCGTTCGAGCGGAGCGAGCAAGCGGCGGCGCACCTCCACCGGCTGCGCCGCCGGCTAGCCCGCCGCATCGCCGGCATCCCGGCGCTGCGGCTGACGTTGCCGGAGGAGCTGGACGGCGTGGCGCCGCACATGGTGCACTTCCTGTTCCCCGGCATGCCGGCGGAGGCGGCGCTGCATGCGCTCGAACAGCGCGGCATCTGCATCTCGAGCCGTTCGGCTTGCTCGTCGGGCAAGCCGGAGCCGAGCCGGGTGCTGCTTGCGATGGGGCTGACGCGCGAACTGGCGGAATCGGGCTTGCGCGTCAGCTTCGGCGAAGCGCATACCGAGGCCGATATCGATGCGGCAGGCGATGCGATCGAACAAGTGGCCGGCGCAATGGCACGGAGGAAGGGGGGCGAATCGTGAAACCGGACGCGGTTATTGTAAGGTTGGGAGAATTGACGCTCAAAGGGAAAAATCGCCACAAGTTCGAAAAATCGATCATGAGGCATATCCATAAAGCATTGGCGCCTTATCGCCAAGTGGCGGTGACGACGGAATTCGCCCGCGTGTATATCGCATTGAACGGGGAAAACTACGGGCAGATAGCGGCAAGCCTGCGCACCGTCTTCGGCATTTCCTCTTACAGTCCGGCGGCGGCGATTGCAAGCGAAATGGCGCTGATGCGGGAAACGGCGCTTGCTGTCTTCAAGGGACTGGCCGTGCCGCCGCGCTCGTTCCGCATAACGGCCAAACGCGCCGACAAATCGTTTCCGCTCGATTCCCAGCAGCTGGCCGGCGACATCGGCGGCTACGTGCTGCAAGCGATCAACGCCGAACGCGAGAAGACCGGCGAGACGCCACTGGTTGTGGACGTTCGCCGGCCCGATGCGGACATTCGTGTCGACGTGCGGGGACAAGGCACCTACGTATTCGCCGAGACGATCGCGTCGTCCGGCGGCTTCCCGCACGGCAGCAACGGCAAAGCGATGCTGATGCTGTCCGGCGGCATCGATTCGCCGGTGGCCGGCTGGATGGCGATGCGGCGCGGGCTTGCGCTGGAGGCGGTGCACTTTCACAGCTATCCTTATACAAGCGAAAGGGCCAAACTTAAAGTGATCGAGCTCGTTCGCCGGTTGTCCGACTTTACGCCGGACGGCATGAAGCTTCACCTCGTACCGTTCACCGACATTCAGGTGCGGCTGCGGGACGACGTGCCGGACAACCTGCTGATTACGTTCATGAAACGGGCGATGCTGCAACTGACCGAGCGGTTGGCCGAACGAAACCGCGCGCTGGCCGTCGTGACCGGCGAAAGCCTGGGACAAGTGGCGAGCCAGACGCTGTCGAACTTGCATGTCATCGGCAGCGCCGGCTCGTTGCCCATCCTCCGACCGCTGATTACGAGCGACAAGCAGGAAATCATCGACAAGGCGCTTGCGATCGGCACCTACGAAACGTCGATCCTGCCGTACGAAGATTGCTGCACGCTGTTCATGCCGAAGTCGCCGAGCACGAATCCGAGCCTGCGCCTGATCGAAAGTGTGGCAAGCCGGCTCGATTGGCTGGACGAAGCGTTGGACCGGGCGGTTGGCGCGACCGAATCGATGCAGCCGGGAGCCGAATCGCAGACGGCGTTTGACGCTTATTTTTAGACGATGGATTGAAACCGGATCGGGTTGTCGTACGTATTACGCTTTGGCCCTTAACGCGTCGCTTTCGATGGACTGCGCCAGGGAGAAATCTTTGCCCGTCACGCCGCGGCTGTCGTGGGTCGTCAGCGATACGGTCACCTGATTATATTTGATTGCGATGTCGGGATGATGATTGGCGGCATTCGCCAACTCGGCGATCCGATTCACGAAGGCAATCGCCCCCTGGAATCCGTCAAGCCGGTACGTTCGGTGCAAGGCATCGCTTTCAAAGCGCCAATTCGGGAGCTTGTGCAAATAGACGGCAACCTGTTCCGGAGACAATTTGCTCATCTTCCTAACCACCTTTCGTTCGAATGATTGTACTGGATGAATCTATATGTATTGTATCAGAAAGGGCTTACATGCGTGCGGATTATTTCCGGTCGCGGGCAAGCCGCCAATTGGGGGACAATCGTGATGGACTGGTTTTTGCTATTTTTGCAAATTATGCTGATCAACATCGTGCTCAGCGGGGACAATGCCGTTGTAATCGCCCTCGCCAGCAAAAACCTGCCGGTTTCCCAGCGGAAACAGGCGATCTGGTGGGGGGCGTTCGGCGCCATCGGGCTGCGGCTTGTTCTCACCATCGTGGCGGTGAGCGTGCTGCAAGTCGCCTACATTCAGGCGATCGGCTCGCTGCTGCTGCTCTACATCGCCATCAAGCTGCTTATCGACGATTCGGGCGAAACGCATGTGAAGGAAGCGTCGACGCTCGGCAAAGCGATCTGGACGATCATATTGGCCGACTTCGTCATGAGTCTGGACAATGTGCTGGCGATCGCGGCCAAAGCGCAGAACGACATCACCGTCATCATTCTCGGGATTGGCCTCAGCATCCCGATCATCATCTGGGGCAGCACGATGGTCATGAACCTGCTGCAACGTTTCCCGATTCTCGTCTACTTGGGAGCCGGCATCCTCGGTTATACCGCGGGCGAGATGTTCCTCAAGGACGAAAAAATGAGCCAATACCTGCACGGGGACGCCATCCATTGGATGATTCCGATCGCGTTGACGATTGTCGTCATAGCCGCCGGACTGCTGAACAAGCTGGTCAAACGCGCCAAAATGGGTTGATCCTGCCGAAACCGCCGCCGCAAACGCCATTGCGGCGTTTTTTGTCGGCATACGCAGGCGCTTCGAGCCGCTAGTATTTTCCGTCGAATTGGGCTAAACTAAAGGTAACGATTGTCGTATTTTGGGTGGGGGAGGGTTCGGTAATGGCAAGAAACCGGTATTCGATTGGCATCGTGTTGATCGGCATCGCGATCGTGCTGCTGCTTGGCAAGCTCGGCGTGTTTGCCTTCCTGGGCAAAATGCTGTGGCCGCTTCTCGTTTTGGCGCCGGGGCTTCTGCTTCATTTTCTTTATTTCGGCCGTATTCTTCCTTCGGGTGTGCTTGTGCCGGGCGGCATTCTGGTGACGTATTCCGTGATGTTCTTTTATTGCAATTTGTTCGGCTGGCATTCGATGTCGTACTTATGGCCCGGTTTCCTGTTCGGTGTTGCGGTAGGGTTGTACGAGCTTCAACTGTTCGACCGCAATGCGCCGAGAGGCACGATTACCGCCGCGCTCGTCATCGGCATTGTAGCTGCCGCGTTGTTTGCGCTGTCTCTGCTGTTCTCGCTTTCGATTTATGTCATTGTCCTGCTGCTCGTCGCGATCGGCGTTGTTATGGTGCTGCGCAGACGGCCGCGTTCGTGGTGATTTTACCACATTAGAATTTATTAGTTTCCGGATGAGGCGGAATGTCAAATTCTAATTGGCGATAAAACCTACCTCTGAACGCGGTCGCTCATCTTCGAATGGCTTCGATAGAGGTTTTCTCACTTGATTTTTGCCTGTCTCTCGGTTACAATAGAATGTATGTGTCAAGCGTCGGAATTCAGCCGGCGCTTATTTTGTGATGAGAGAGCCATAGGAGAGGTAGGAAACCATGCATTCCAGAGATAAAATTCGCAATATCGCGATCATCGCGCACGTCGACCACGGCAAAACGACGCTCGTCGACAAGCTGCTGCAGCAATCCGGCACGTTCCGCGACAACGAGGCGGTGCAGGAGCGGGCGATGGACTCGAACGATTTGGAACGGGAACGCGGCATTACCATTTTGGCAAAAAATACGGCGATCAACTACAAGGATTATTTGATCAATATCGTCGATACCCCGGGCCATGCCGACTTTGGCGGCGAAGTGGAACGGATCATGAAAATGGTCGACGGCGTGCTGCTCGTCGTTGATGCGTTCGAAGGCTGCATGCCGCAGACGAAATTCGTGCTGCGCAAGGCGCTGGAACAGAACCTGAAACCGATTGTCGTGCTGAACAAAATCGATCGGCCGAACGCGCGTCCGGCGGAAGTCGTCGACGAAGTGCTCGATCTGTTCATCGAGCTCGGCGCGAGCGACGAGCAGCTCGATTTTCAAGTCGTTTACGCATCGGCGCTGCAAGGCACGTCGAGCCTCGACCCCGAACAGCAGGACAGCAGTATGCACGCGCTGTACGAAACGATCGTGGCGCACATCCCGCATCCGACGGAAGATACGTCGCTGCCGTTGCAGTTCCTCGTTACGCTGATGGACTACAATGAATATATGGGCCGCATTGCCATCGGCCGCGTCAACCGCGGCATTATTCGCCAAGGCCAGCCTGTGGCGGTTATGACCCGCGAAGGCGGCGTCAAGCAGGCGCGCATCGAGAAGCTGTTCGGCTTCCAGGGTCTCAAGCGGATCGAAATTGAACAAGCGGGCGGCGGCGACATTATCGCCATTGCCGGCATCAAGGAAATCAATATCGGCGAAACGATCGCCGATCCGGCGAAGCCGGAGGCGCTGCCGGTACTGAAGATCGACGAGCCGACGCTGCAGATGACGTTCCTCGTCAACAACAGCCCGTTCGCCGGACGCGAAGGCAAGTGGGTCACCTCGCGCAAGCTGCGCGAGCGGCTGTACAACGAACTGGAAACCGATGTTAGTTTGCGAGTGGAAGATACGGACAGCCCTGACGCTTTTGTCGTCTCCGGACGCGGCGAACTTCATCTTGGCATCCTGATCGAAAATATGCGCCGGGAAGGCTTCGAAATGCAAGTGTCGAAGCCGGAAGTCATCATCCGCCATATCGACGGGCAGAAGATGGAGCCGGTGGAGCGGCTGCTCATCGACGTGCCGGAAGAAACCATGGGCGCCGTCATGGAAAGCCTTGGCACGCGCAAGGCGGAAATGGTCAATATGATCAACAACGGCACCGGCCAGGTACGGCTTGAGTTTCTTATTCCGGCGCGCGGCCTGATCGGCTACCGCACGCACTTCCTGACGCTGACGCGCGGTTACGGCGTCATGAACCACGCCTTCGACAGCTACGGCCCGTATTACGGCGCCGGCGTCGGCGGCCGTCACCAGGGCGTGCTTGTTTCGATGGAGAACGGCGTTTCGACGCTGTACGGCATTCTTTCCGTCGAAGACCGCGGCATCCTGTTCGTGCAGCCGCAAACGGAAGTGTACGAAGGCATGATCGTCGGCGAACATACGCGCGACAACGACATTGTCGTCAACATCTGCAAGGAGAAGCAATTGACCAACATTCGTTCGGCGGGCAAGGACGACACGGTCAAAATGAAAGTGCCGCGGCTGTTCAGCCTCGAGCAGGCGCTGGAATATTTGAACGACGACGAATATTGCGAAATAACGCCGAAGTCGATTCGGCTGCGGAAGAAAATTTTGAACAAAAGCGAACGCGAACGGAGCGAAAAGCACCGCAAAACGGCGGAAGCGGGCGTTCAATAAATCGATCCCGGCTAATCGCCCCTCCCCGGCCGGGAGGGGCTTAGTCGTATCACGGATCTATCAAGCGTATTTCGGGAGGCTCGGCCATGCAGCATATTACCGACTGGTTGTACCGACATCCGGTGATTACGTATCTCATCATTTACATTTTTCTTGTCTATGTGTATAACAACGTGTTTCGCGTCCGCAAGCTGCCTCTGCTCAAGGATGCGCTCATTTATTTGCTTGTTGGCGTCGGCGCCTTCATCCTGCTGCTGTTCCAGCACGACCTTGGCTTGCCGATCGTCTATTGTCTGGCGGTGGCGGTATTTCTGATGCTGCTCGTGCGGATTCGCTATTATAATGAAAAGCGGGGCCAAACGAAATCGAAGCCGTAAGCGGGAGGGGACGCGGGTGGCGGATTTATGGCTGACGCCGGTCAAGGAAACGGGGGCTGCGGGCACGATTTCGCTCGGAGGCGAGCGCATCCGGCTGGGCGGCGGCGAACCGTGGGGGACGCTGCGCGGCAAGCTGCAGCAGCTGCATCCGCGGCTCGTGCCGCTGTTCAAAGCGAACATGCTGCTTGGCGATGAAGCGGACGCCGACGACAGCTGCGGCGCTGCTGCCATCGATTTGCGGCTGGACGACGGCGAATCGATCCTGCTCGGCGCTGGCGGCCTTCCGGCTTCCCATTGCGCGCTGTCTTTCTTCGACCGGCTGCTTTCGCCCGCGCAGTCGCTGCAGGTGCTGGAGCGGCTCGAGTCGTCCGGCGCCTCATCTGACGAGCGGCATCTGGCGCAGACGATTGTAGAGTGGCTGAAAGCGGGCAGCGCCGTCATCGTGTTACAAGACTAGTCGGCAGGAGGAAGCGGAATGAATCTGCAGGACGCGCTGTACAACTGGCTGCAAATCAGGATCGTCGCCGAAGGGCGGCCGGACGATAACGCGGCGAAAGACACGCTTGCTTTTTTTGCGCAAATTTTGGAGGAAGACCATCACTTGAGCAATGTCCGTATCGCCGGCTTGGACGAATCGCTCATTACGGTGCAATTCATGCAGGAAGGTCAGGCGGTGTCCAGGCAGTTTCCCCGCGAAGCGGCGGAACAACTGCTTGCGGATATTCGCAGCAATCCCAAATACAACGAGTGAAACCAGGTGAGCGAACATGACGGAGCCGGGATTGACCCCGCCGGGGCTGCAGCCGCAGTCGGGCCGGACGGGGCGCAGCCGTTCCAGGTCGGTTGTATGGCGGCGGTTCGTCAAGCCGCTGCTGTGGATCGTGCTGCTGTTGCTTGTCGCTTCGGCCGCCTATGCGGCCTATTTATATTTCTTCAAGCTGGATCCGATGCTGGATCGAATCGGCACGGACCAGACCGTCGCTTCCGCCGATCAGGCGAGCCGCAAGCCATACGCGCTGCTGCTGCTCGGCCTCGATACGCGGCCGGAAACGGGCAGCTTGAACACGGACGTGATCATGGTCGCGGCGCTCAACCCGCAGCGCAAATCGGCCGTTGTCGTTTCCGTGCCGCGGGATACGTACGTCAAGGCGGCCAAAGGGCTGCCCGCCGGCAAAGCTAACGCCTGGTACGCCGCGGCGACCAAGGGCGGCAAAACGTCGGGCGAAGCGGTCAAAGGCGCGTTCGGCGCCTGGCTGAACATTCCGATCGCTTATATGGCGACGATCGATTTCCGCGGGTTCGAAGATGTGGTCGACGCGCTCGGCGGCGTCCGTGCGAATGTCGATATGGCAATGCGCTACGTGGACAAAGCCGACGGCACGAACATCGACCTGCAGCCGGGCGAACAGAAGCTTAGCGGCAAACAGGCGCTCGATTTCGTTCGTTACCGCAAGTCGAACCAAGGCACGGCCGAGTCGAGCGATCTGGAACGCAACAGCCGTCAGCAAGCGATTGTTTCCGCCATCATCGGCAAGCTGCAGTCGGCGTCGGGCATTATGCGGCTGGGCGGCGTCATCGACGCGGCGGGGGACAACGTCGAGACGGACATTCCCAAATCGCAGCTCGTCAATTTCCTGAAGACATATGCGGGCATTTCCAGCGATAACATACAATATATTCATTTGGGCGGGGACTGGCGCAGCCCGTACATTTACGTGCCGGCAGGCGAGCTTGCCGAAGCGCAGAAGGCGCTGGCCGCCACGCTCAAATGAAGGCCCGGCCTTTATCCGGTTGCGAGCGTATGGTATAATGAAGTTATGATCGATGCAAATCAGCGTAGCAGGCTCGACGCAAGAGGTAAACTTCATTGCCGATTGGACCTGAGAACGGCCCAATGCGGTAATGAAAGAGCAAGCAGGTCATCAAGGCGAGGAGGCCAAGGTTGGATGGCGGAAACCATAACAGCTTTACCTGAGCAGCTCATCGCGGTTTTGCAGAAGGAAGCGTTCGTGCTGCTGAGCACCGTCGACGCGGAATCCGGCTCTCCGAGCACGAGCGCGATTTCGTGGGTGTATGCGGACAGCCCGTCCAAGCTGCGGTTTGCAATCGACCAGCGTTCGCGGATTTTGACGAACGTCCGCAACAATCCGCTCGTCAACGTGGCGTTCTTCGGCGCCGGCTCCGTACATGCCGTGTACGGCCGTGCTTCGATCGTAACCGATGCGATGGACGGCGTGCCGTTCAAGCTCGCATGCGTCGACATTGAAGTGGATGCGGTACGCGACGCCATGTTCTACGGTTCGCGCATCAGCGTCACCCCCGAATATGAGAAGACATACGACAAACGCGCCGCCGAGAAATTGGACGGACAAGTGTTCGAAGCGATGAAAAAAGCCTAAGTCTGCGATGCAGATTAGGCTTTTGCCGTTTTTTGCGGGCGATTCGCCTCGCCGGATCTCGCCGGATCTCACAGGTTCTGGCTGGTGTAATTTTGTTGATTCTCCGTCTGCGCCGGCGCCTGCTCGTTGCGCGGTACGACGTCTTTCGGCAGCTGCGGGATGATGCGGCCGATGATTTTGCCCATTTCGTCGGCAAAACCCGAAACGGGATGCCCGGCGCGAACATGTTCGGCGATTTGCGCGATCCGGCGATCCAGGTCCATGTCTGCGGTGACGATGGCGTTCGCGCCGTCGGGATCTTTGCGCAGCGCCTCGGCGACGGAATATTTGATCGTGTCGACGCGTGCGCGATCCGCGTTCGGCGCAACGTTGATGCCAACGACGGCGTAGTTGCCGAACATTACGCAATGCGCGCTTTCCACTTGCGGAATGCTGGCGGCGAGCGCCTCCAGATGCGCGGCGACTTGATCCGGCCGGCCGCTCGTATCGGGCATCGTTTGCTGCACTTTGACTTGCCCTCCGTATTGCTGGGCGCGAGTGGAGGGAGAAGTGCCGTTATGAGCCGATTTGCCGCATGAGGCTAACAGCAGCGCGGCGGCGGCGATCCAAACAAGAAGCTTCATCGCGACTCTCCTTTCCGGTCCGTTCCGTTGCTGCGGAACCGAACCGTGGCATGACCCTAGTTTATCCTGACATTTCATTCGCTATGTATAGCCGCTGCGCAAGCGACATCTGACGTGGAGGGGACCTTGGGATGAAAAAAATATATGTGCTGGATACGAATGTGCTGCTGCAGGACCCGAATGCCGTTTATGCGTTTGAAGACAATGACGTGGTCATTCCGGCGATTGTGCTGGAGGAGATCGATTCGAAAAAACGGCTGGCGGACGAAATCGGCCGCAACGCCCGTTACGTCTCGCGGCTGCTGGACGGCTTCCGCGCGCAAGGCAAGCTGCAGGACGGCGTGGAGCTGGAAAATGGCGGGCATATCAAGGTGGAGCTCAACCATCGCAGTTTCGTCCGCATGCAGGACGTGTTCGGGGAAATGACGAACGACAACCGGATCCTGGCGGTGGCGCTTAATTATGTCAACGAAGAGCAGGACAAACCGGAGCCGAGACCTGTCATCCTGGTCAGCAAAGATACGCTGGTCCGCATCAAGGCCGACGTGCTCGGTATTACGGCGCAAGACTATATGAACGACCGGGTCGTGTCGCTCCCGGATCTGTACGGGGGCTGCGTAACGCTGCAGGTGCACCCGGGCATCATCGACGAATTTTATTCGTACCGCTTTCTCGGCACGAACAGCCTGCATCTCGGCTACAAGCTGCACCCGCACGAGTTCGTGATTCTGCGCGACGAGCTTGGCACCTCCAAGTCGGCGCTGCTCAAGGTGAGCGCGGACGGCAAACGGCTGGAGCCGCTCTTCCTCAGCAACGAACCGATTTGGGGCATCGGAGCGCGCAACGCACAGCAGCGGATGGCGCTGGAGCTGCTGCTGAACGACGATATTCCGCTCGTGACCATGACGGGCAAAGCGGGCACGGGCAAAACTCTGCTGGCGCTGGCGGCAGGTCTGATGAAAATCGAAGACGAGCACAAGTACAAAAAGCTGCTGATTGCAAGACCTGTCGTGCCGATGGGCAAAGATATCGGTTATTTGCCGGGGGAGAAGGAGGAGAAGCTGCGGCCGTGGATGCAGCCGATCTACGACAACCTTGAGTTCCTCTTCGATACGAAAAAGCCGGGCGACATCGATAAAATATTGGCCGGTCTCGGCAGCATTCAAGTCGAGGCGCTCACTTATATTCGCGGGCGGTCGATCCCGGGCCAATTCATCATTATCGACGAAGCGCAAAACTTGTCTCGCCATGAAGTTAAAACGATCGTTTCTCGCGTCGGCGAAGGAAGCAAAATTGTGCTGATGGGCGATCCGGAGCAAATCGATCATCCGTATCTGGACGCCTCGAGCAACGGATTGACGTATGTTGTCGAGCGGTTCAAGGAGCAAGGCATTAGCGGGCACATTACGCTGGAGAAAGGGGAACGGTCGAAGCTGGCGCAATTGGCGGCCGATCTGCTGTAAAGGCTTGCGGCGGGTGCGGCGTTTCCCCTGGCCGATTAGGCCGGCGTCGCGACGCCGCAGCCGTAAGCGCGGGCGATTCGTTCCATCAACTCGGTGAATTCGCGATCCGTCACCAGCACCGTTTGGCCGTTGCTGCCGTCATAGGAAGCGATCAGGTGCTCTTCCATCTGGAGGAGCGCCTGTTTCGGCTCCGCGGAAGCGGCGCGATCCGGCACCACGAGTGCAAACGGCCATACGAGGTGTTCGTACAGGTAGTGGCGTTCGGAGCGGCTGGAGAAGCCGTAATCGGCGAACAAGCCGTACAGCTGCGCTCCCTCCGGCAACAGCAGCAGTTCAAGGCGATCCGCCGGTACCTTGTAATGCTGCAGCACCTCAAGCGCAGCATCGTATTCCCGCTCGTCGCCTACGACGAGCAACTCCTTGTCGCGGTCGAACAGCATCGTTTTGTCGGCCAGTCCCTTGACGATCTGGGCGTAGAAGCCCGGTTGTTTGCCTTCCGGCAGCTGCATGTCGAGTCCGATTTTGCGTTCCATGTGAGGACGTCCTTTCCCTTTTTCCCATTCCATTCGAATCCAGCTTACGCCAACCGGCCGGCCGTTGCAAGCGCGGGGCTAATGCGCGTCAATTGCGGCGCAGGGTATTGGCAGGTCGTACCGGATCGGTTAAAGTAGCGGGAGAGCCTCTAATTTCCCATGAAGGAGTGTCCATTCGCTTGGATATCGTCAACCATCGTACCCCATTGTCGGTCACGTGCCGCAAGCTGGCGCAAGGCAAGCTTACCGTCGGATTCCTCGGCGGCTCGATTACGGACGCGCGCCCTCGCCACAACTGGCCCGAGCCGGTTATCGCCTGGCTAGCGGACCGTTACCCGGACGCGCTTATTCAAGTGGAGAACGCCGCTATCGGCGCTACCGGCAGCGAATCCGCCGTGTATCGGGTGGAGCGCGACATTATGGCCCGGGACTGCGACCTCGTTTTCGTGGAATATGCTGTGAATGATTACGGTGTGGAAGCCGGGCGAAGGGCGCGTACCCGCGAAGGTTTGCTGCGCAAGCTGCTGGCGGAAGGCAAGCGTGACGTCGTGATCGTTTATACGTACAACCAGCCGATGTACGACGATATGACGAATGGCCGTGTGCCGCAGTCGATCGCCGATTTCGAACTGCTTGCGGACCATTACGGCATCGGTTCCGTCTGGATGGGGATGCATGCGCTGCGCGAAGTGCAGCGCGGATTGATGCGCTGGGAGGAATGGCTGCCCGACGGCCTCCACCCGACAAGCCGCGGCAGCTTGAGCTACGGCCAAAGCGTGATCGGCTATTTGGCGGACGAGCTCGACCGGGACAGTGTCGGCGGGGAATGGCCGGATCGCTTGCCCGCGCCGCTTCACGAAGGAGCGTGGGAGCGGACGGAATGGCTCGATTTGGCGCGGCTGGAACGCCAGGGACCGTGGGTGCTGCGACGCTGGCCGCATTTGGAATGGATCGATCAGTGTCTGGATACGTCGGCGCTCGGAGCTCGGCTCGCTTTCTCCTTTACCGGACGCGGCGTTACGCTCGGGCTCGATTTCGGCCACACTGCCGCCGATTTTCGCTACCGCATCGACGGCGGCGAATGGACCTTGTACGAAAGCGACAGGCCGGCCTGGTGCGGCGACTCCGGCTGGTTCGTGATGCGCACGCTGAACGAACAGCTTGCCCCGGGCGAGCATCGTTTGGAGCTCGAAGTGGTACACGGCAACCGCGACAACAGCAAGGGCACCCGCTTCCAGCTGGCCATGGTTGGCATTATCTTGTAACGACATGTGGAAACCCGTTTCGCGTCCCGGCGCGGAAGCGGGTTTCGCCAATTTTGTGTGTTATTTCACAAAAATAGCAGGACGAAAGCGCTTCATATTTGGTATAGTAGGAAGAGGTTCTTTGGACTGGGCCGATATGGGGACAGAGGAGTGCTCATGATCGTGACGAGGAAAAAAAGCTTTTTGGCGCTTTTTTCGATATTGGGCTTGTCTCTGATTTTGCTCTCGCAATGCACCGGATCGGGCAGCCAGCAAGTAGCGGGTGACGGCGAGGACAAAACGGCAGGCACGCAGAAGACGAACGAACGCTCGCCGGGCAGCACCGGCCAGTCGCTGACGATCGCCGTTTCGATGGCGGCGGACGAATTCGCCACGCTGCAGAGGCTGTCGGATAAATATATGGAAACGCACACGGACATCACCGTTCAAATGAACAATCTGCCGGCGAAGGAAGCGTACGCGCGGCTGAAGAAGGCGAGCCAACTCGGCGAGGCGCCCGACCTGATGCTGCTCGACAACGCGTGGATCAGCGAGTTTGCGGCGCTCGGGTTCCTGCAGCCCGTAGACGAATATTATACCGGCGAAAAATCGTCGCAGCGCATCGAAAAAGTGATGAATCAGGTGAAATGGAACGGTTATATGTGGGGGGTGCCGAAGGATGTCGACCCATACATACTCGTTTGGAACAAGAAGGCGGCCGAAGAGCTGAAGACGGACAGCGGTCCGGCAACGGCGGAGGAGATGCTGAGCTGGAACAAGCGCTGGATGAAGCCGGAGCAGGGAACGTACGGGATTTACGTCGATCCGACCGATCCGAACGCCATGCTGGCGCTGCTGTCGGCGCTCGGCGGCACGATGGGCGAAGCGGCGATGCCGACGATGAAGGCGGGCGAAGCGGCTTCGGTCAAGACGATGGAGTCGTTCTTCGAGCCTCAGGATGCGGCCTGGGACGCCAAGCAGTATGCGCTGAATTATCCCGCGCTTCAAGCGGCTCCACAGGCAGCGAACGGACCGGTGTGGCAGCCATGGGATTTGCTCGCGACGGGCAAAATGGCCGCGATGGTGACGACCATTTCCGAGTACGGCCGCCACAAGAACGTCGGCGTGGCGATCGCGTCTCTGCCGCAAGGCGGAGGACCGCTGAAAGGCGTCTGGCTAGGCGGCCGCAGCTACTCGATTGCCGCGCGTTCCACGGACGCCAAGGCGGCGATCGAATGGATCAAGGAAGTGACGTCGCCGGATGCCGAGCTGAAACTCTGGACCGAAACGAAGAAGCTGCCGACGCAACTGTCCGTGTACAATACGCCGCTCATGCGAGGCGACGAGCATTTCCATTCGTACGATTGGCTAATCAGCAACGGCAAATCGCTGCCGTTCGATACCGAAAACGCGAAGAAGCTGAGCACCCTGCAATCGGAGCTGGAGCGGCTGCACAAGGGCGAAACGGACGTCAAAACGTTCGGCGAGCGCGCGGCCAAGCTGTGGACGGCGGCAGTGGACAAAAACACGGCCACGCCTACTCCCGGCGGCAGTTCAGAGCCGTCCGGATCGTCGGCGTCGCCGACGCCTACGCCATCGGCCGGCAGCACGCCGGGAAAGCTGCCCGGCGTTGGCGCCAGCGCCAGTGCGAAGCCGAGCGTCAAGTAGCTGTCGGCGAGAGGAAGTTTAAAACCGAAAAACGATTTTGTATTTGGCAAGTTGTTCGGGGAACCCGATTCCCGCGACAGCTTGAAAGCTTTGCTCAACGCGATTCTGCGGCAGGACGGCCGGGAACCGATTGCGGAGATTGTCGTGATCGAGAACCGGACGCTGGATCGCTGGCGGCCGGAGGATAAGCTGGGCAGTCTCGATATTTTGGCCGAGCTTGCAAGCGGCGAGCAGGTGAACGTCGAAATGCAGGTAGCGAACCCGTACAACATGATTCCGCGGACGATCTTTTATGCAGCTAAGCTATTTACCCGCTCCATCAAAGCGGGCCAGGACTACGAGGTGCTGCGCAAAACGATCGCGATCAATTTGCTTAATTTCCGGCTGCTCGCATCATCGGATCGTTTTCATCATACGTTTCATTTGCGGGACGACGTGACGCCGCATGCGCTGTTGACTGACGTCATGGAGCTGCATTTCATCGAATTTCCGAAGTTTGAACAGACGCCGAAGGACAAGCGCAACCCGCTCCATCGCTGGCTGATGTTCATGGATGACCAGTTGGGCGAAGACGAGTTGAAGGAGCTGATGGCAATGGACAGCATGATCGAAAAGACGGAAGCGAGGCTGGAGCAACTGAGCGACGATCCGCTGGCAAGGGAGCTGGCGGAGGCGCGGGAGCGGGCGATCCGCGATTGGAATTCTTCGATGGCAGGCAGCCGGAAGGAAGGCCGGGAGGAAGGCAAAACGGAAATCGCCGTCAAGCTGCTGAAAAGCGGGATGAACCACGATTTTGTGGCGGAGATGACCGGATTGACGCTGGAGCAAATCGGCCGTTTGGATGCGGAGCGGTGAGCATGAATATATATTTCAATCAAGAGTCAGCAACAATAAAACGCCCGACAAGCCGGTCAAGGCTTGTTGGGAGTATTTAGTGTGACGCTTGGCGTTGGGGTCGGTTTGGGTTTCGAATACTCGATGTCGATCGTCAGCTTGCCGTCCTGCATAGTCACGGCGGTCGCTTTGGCGCCGGCCAAATATTTCTCCGGATTGAAACCGAGATCGAATTCTTCTTCAAGCGAACGGTTGAACGTATAGTCGAGCGTCAGGTCGTTGAAGCCGAGTTGGTCGACAACGAACTTGAGCCGGTTCGGCGATTCAATCACTTCGTAATGGCCTTCGATTGCCAGTTTCGTGCCGTTGTCCGCCCCGGAAACGATAAACCGGTTGTGGTCGAAGCGGAACGCAACATTGTTGAAAATCGCGTTCTGCGAGCGGAAAAAGTCGCCCAACTGCTGATCGGTAATTTGGAAGGTATACTTCGTCAGCGAATTCAGTTTCAAGTAGTTCAAGACCGGCAAGCTCCCCATCGCTTCCGAAATGCCCTGAAAGTATTTGCGGAACATCGGGACGCCGATCGTTTTCCAATCGTTCGTCAGCTTGTCGATCTGCTCCTTCACTTCCGGCTGCGCCGCCAGTTGGGCTTCCAACTCCTGCTGCAACGCGACTTGGCGGTCGCGCTGGGCGATAAATTCGGCTTTGACGCTCTTCAGCTCGGTTTGCGTGGCGAGCAGTTTCGCCTGCAGTTGCTTCAGCTCCTGATAAGAAGTCTGATAAGCCCCCAACGTGCGCTGGTCGTTTTCGATGACCATGCTCATGTACTGGATGACGGCGATCGCGTCGGCAAACGATTTGGAAGAGAAGACGAGCGTCCACATCGACGGGCGGTCGCCCATGTAATAGGCGCGAAGCACTTTGCCGGCGTGTTCGCGGGTGTCCGCGACCTGAACGTCCTTTTCGGCGATTTGTGTACCGGCGCGATCCAGTTGGGCGGCGACTTGCGTTTCCTGCTGGGTCAGCCGGTCGATTTCCTGATCGATTTGCGCGAGCGTAAGCCCTTTTTGCAGCAGCTGTTTCGTTTCTTCTAGGGAGGAGTCCGCCGCCCCCCATGACGCTCCGGCGATTAGAAGCAGGCATGCGGACAGGCAAACGAGCGCAACACGCGCGACTCTTTTCATGATCGGCCTGCTCCTTGTATGGAAAATTCGTCTATGCTAAGCATATGGGACAACAAAAGCGAACATGACTGTCCCGCGAACGGATGATGGCCGGTTGCCGTCATTTGGCTTGCGGCTTCAGCGCCTTCAGCACATCGTCAAACGGTTTCGTCGTTTTCGGGACCTCTTTTTCGAACGCCGGGTTCCGGTTGATTTGATCGTAGTAGGCATGCAGGTTAATTTCGCGCGATTGCGGCGTTCCGCCCGCCTGAGCCGTCGAAAAGGCGACCTTCACGAGCAGTTCGCGAATAAAACCGTCCGCATCGATGGTTGCCGCCAGTTGATCGCCCGCGGCCAATTGCACGTTCGCTTCCGCCTTGAGCTGATCGGCCTGCGCGTTTGTCAGCAGCCCTCCGCTCTTCAGCGAATCGACGAACGCCGGCCACTTGGCGGAAACGGCCGTCGATACGGCGTCCTTGTTTTTGGCGGTGATGTCGAGCGTTACCCGTTTCGCTTGCGTGCCATCCTTAAGCGTGACCTGTTCCTTCGCTTCCTTGAACGACTTCGCGTCGATGGCGTCCGCGAGCAGGCGCGAGGCGTCGGCGGCGATTCTCGGCAAGCTTTGCAGCGCGCCCGCCCCCGCGGAGCCAAGCTGATCGGCCCCAAGGACGTAGTATTCGTCCTTTTTGTTCAACAGCGGTATGTTGACATAAAGCTTGTTGTCCTGAAAAAGGATCGGCAGCTCCAAGGCGGTCGAACTTCCGGCCGGAGTCGATTTGACGGTCGCTTCGAGGCGCAGCGGCGAATCGCCGGTTACCCCGTTCCATTCCAGCTTGCCGCCGAGAAACATGGTCATCAGGCTCGTCGTTACCGCGTTCAGCCCGTTTTGCTGCGGCAGGTTGCCCAGTTTCAACTCGGCATCGCCGGAGAAGCGATAGTTGTTCATTTCCGCTTGGCGGCCAAGCGCCGACAACACATCCTGCTTGGCGGTTCCATCGCCGTTCCGGCAGCCGGCCAGCAAAGAAACGGCCAAAACGGCGGCAAGCACGATCGATTTGTTCATAAGATACTCGAAGCTCCTTTATTGCGTTCCGACATGTCAATGGCGTATGCTCTATTATAACGTGTTCCCCGTTGTTTGTCTTCCGCGTTTCGACGCGTTTTCAAGCGCGTTTTCATGGGAAAGGGAGGGTACCATGCGCAGTGGGCATGCGGCGGAAGCGCCGCTAACGGCTTTGTTGAAGCGAGAAATGGCAGACAGCCCGCGGCAAGCGATACCATTTCGCGACTATATGCAGCGCTGTTTGTACGAGCCGGAGATTGGCTACTACAATCGACCCGCCGTCAAGATCGGCAAAGAGGGCGATTTTTATACGAGCGCTTCGGTCGGCGGGGTGATGGGGCTGGCGTTGGCCGCCTGGATCGCCCGGCTGGCCGGCGACGGAAACGAGCCGCTGTCGCTCGTGGAATGGGGAGGCGGCACCGGCGCGCTGGCGGCACAGACGCTGGATGCGCTGCAAACCGGTTATGGCGATGTGTATGGGCGGCTATCGTTTACGGCGATCGAGTCGAGCCCTACGCATCGCAGCGTGATGTTGGCACAGCTTGAGCGCCATGCGGCCAAGCTGCGTTTTGCGGACGGCGGCGAGTGGCAACGGGAGCGCGACGGCATGCGCACGATCGTATACGCCAACGAATTGCTGGACGCGTTCCCCGTGCATCGCGTCCGCCGCCGCGGCGACACGCTCTGCGAGCTGTATGTCGGTTGGGACGAAGCGGACGGCCGCTTCGCGGAGCGCGAGTTGCCGTGCGAGGACGAGCGGCTGCCGCGTTATCTCGAGCGTCACGGTATCGCGCTGGCCGACGGCCAGACGGCCGACATCAACCTGGCGGCGCCGGCATGGATCGAGGCGGTGCTCGGGCGCATCGCCTGCGGCCATCTCGTGACGATCGATTACGGCGATACGGCGGACGAGCTGTACGCGCCGCACCGGATGAACGGCACGCTGCTTTGCTATCGCCGGCATCTGGCGCACGACGATCCTTATGTTGCGCCTGGTGAACAGGACATGACCGCCCATGTCGATTTTACGGCGTGCGTTGCCGCCGGCATCGACGCCGGCGTTGACGAGTGGACGCTGCAGACGCAGCGCGCGTTCCTCGAAGGCGGCGGACTGCTCGACTTACTGCGGGATCACGACGGGCGCGACCCGTTCAGCCCGGCGGCGCGGCGCAATCGTGCGATCCGGCAATTGCTGCTCAGCGACCGGATGAGCGAATCGTTTAAGGTGCTGATTCAAAAGAAGCGGGGGGAATGACGCGCTTATGGGTGCGGCGCGACTCATTCTATATAATTTTTCGAACATAATCGTTGGGTTGGGGGCAGGGGCTACTCATTATGGATGATTTTTCGAGCATAAACGATGGATGGGGTGCGGAAGCTACTCATTCTGTATGATTTTTCGCCTATATGAATGTTTTAGTACGAAAAAAAGCCGCCCCGACGGAAGTCGGGACGGCTCTTCTGTGTTGCTTACACGATGTCCATCTGGAAGAAGGACCAGTACGTGAAGCCGGTAAACGCCAGCAGCATATAACCCCAGAACATCACGATATACGTGCGTTCCGACAATTTCATGTAACCGAGCAGCCCGAACAGCGCCGTCTGGAAGAAGAATAACAGCGCCATCGGCACAAAGCCGCCCGCAAGCGCCATCAAGCCGATCATTAACGTCCAGAACCCGAGCACGCGATACATACGCGCCATGGCCGTGTCCCCCTCTCTCGAATGTTGCTTTTATCTTCCACCTTGCATTATAACGTTCATTATACCGTCTGGCGAAAGGCATGTAAACGGTGCAACTTGTGACGAAATCGAAAACTTTTCCCGCTCGCTGCCCCTCGCACGCTAGTTTTTCCCGAAACCGGTTCGAACATGTATGAGCGCATGAAAAAATGGCAATACCGATTAGTAGCCAATATATTCTATGAACTCTAGTATGGGCATAAAAATGAAGAAAAGGCGACCATACACGTACGCGCGCAGGGCGCCCCATAATCGTATGTCCAACTTTTCCATTATGTAGCGGGAGGTAATGCAATGTCGGCAGTAAGGCAAGACGCTTGGACGGACGATGATGATCTCATTTTGGCGGAGGTTACGCTTCGGCATATTCGCGATGGGAGCACGCAGTTATCCGCTTTCGAAGAGGTAGGGGAAAGAATAGGGAGAACCGCCGCGGCTTGCGGATTCCGCTGGAACAGCTGCGTGCGCAAGCGGTACGAAGCGGCGATTCAGATTGCCAAGGCACAGCGGCAGAAGCGGAGCCAGTTGAAAAAAACGACCGCATCGTCAGGCCAAGGCATCGCGTCGGTGGCGACGGTCGATCTCGGCGAGAATGGCGCGTTCCGCGGCGACAGCGTTATGGAAGACGCGCTGTCCATCGACGGCGTGATCCGGTATTTAAGACAATGGAAAATGACGGTACAAGACTTGTCGCGGCAGTCGCGCAACCTCGAACGGGAACTGACGGAGACGCGCGAGGATCTGGAGCGGGCACGGCGGGAAAACGAGCGGCTGAGCCGCCAGGTGAACGACGTGGAAACGGACTACCGTGTCGTCAATGACGATTACAAGGCGCTGATTCAAATTATGGATCGTGCCCGCAAATTGGCGTTTCTGGTAGAAGAGGATGAGGAAACGCGGTCGCGGTTCAAAATGGATGCGAACGGCAATTTGGAGCGAATCGAATAGCTGCAAAAGGCAAAACCCGAGCGCGGAGCGATCCGACTCGGGTTTTTACGTTGCGCGGTATGTTATAATGCTTTTTATTGATCCAAACGTTGGCAACGGAGGAGGAAGCGGCTTGTTCATCCAAATCGTCGGCGGCGGTTCGATCGGCCTGCTGTTTGCCGGCAAGCTGGCGGCAGTGAGCGACGGCTTGCGCTGCGCGATTGTTGCGCGATCGCGGGAGCAGCGCGATGCGTTGGCGCAAGCCGGCATTACCGTTCAAGGCGGCGGACCCGCCGGACTGGCGGCTCTGACGCCGGAAGAAGCGGCGGCGCAAGCGGACAAGCCGGACTGGCTGCTGCTGGCCGTTAAACAAGGCGATATCGACGCCGCGTTTGCCGCGTTGATTGGCGGTATGCTCGGCGCACAGACGCGGGTGCTCTGCCTGCAGAACGGCATCGGCCATCTGGAGCGGTTGTCCGCCAGCGTGCCGCCATCGCGGCTGTACGCCGCTACGACAACGGAAGGCGCGCGCCGGCTGTCGGCGACGGAGGTGCGGCATACCGGCAGCGGCGTGACGCTGTTCGGTCGTGCGGCTGCCGAAACGCCGGCTGCGGACGGGGCGCCACAAGCGGAAGAGGCGGAAAAAAAGCTTGTTTCCGCGCTGCATTCGGCAGGATTCGACGCCGCCGTGTCGAACCCTATTCATGTTATCCTATGGAATAAATTGCTTGTCAGCGCCGTTATCAATCCGCTTACCGCCATACTCGGCGTCACCAACGGGCAATTGCCGCAACTGCCGCATGCGGAGGAACTGATGCGAACGCTGCATGCCGAAGCTTCGGCAGTAATGCGGGCTTGCGGCTACGAGCCGGCTCCCGATGCGTGGGAGCGGCTGCTGGACGTATGCCGGCGTACGGCGGACAACCGTTCGTCGATGCTGCGCGACATAGAGGAAGGAAGAGCGACGGAAATCGATTGGATCGTCGGCGAATTGCTCCGCGAAGCGGAGGCGCGCGGCGAAGCCGTCCCGGCGCTGCGCACGATATACCGGCTCGTCAAGGCGTTGGAAGCGCGGCCGGCGCCCAGGGAGTGACAGAAAACCCGCTTAGTGGCATCTTTCACCGCCTTTTTGCCCCCAGCTTCGTTGCTTTGGTTTGATGCACCTCCGGTACGCCTGCAAAACTGCCTGCATGGAACGAAAATTCGGCCAAATCTGCTGTCCTCGGGGTTCTCGGACACGCCTTGAACCGGCACCCGAAGCGGACGGAAAGCGGTGAACGGGTTGCACGCACTTTGGAACGGATTGGCGCACGTTTATGCGGCGATGGCCTTGTTGCCTTTTGTGCCTTTTATCGCGGTTTATGCGATCGTTTATTGGCGCAAGCGGGACAAACGCCGCGCCATGCGGCTCGCGATGGACGTGACGACGCTGTTTTTGATCGGTTCGGTATCGATATTGTTCCGCAAAGTAACCGGTTCGACGGCCGGATTCTGGGTCGTTGTGCTGCTGCTTTTGCTATTTGCCGGTTTCATCGGCCGACAGCAGAACAAGGTGCGCGGGCAGGTGAATGTCCGCCGGCTGTTGACCGTGGTCGTCCGTTTTGGTTTTTTTGTGCTGGCGCTGCTCTACGTGCTGCTGCTGCTCGTCGGCATCGTCCAGTCGGTCGTTGCCTCCACCTGATGCAGGCCGATTCCCTGCTGCCTTGCGACCGCCTGCTGTTGCGGCCGCTCCTTTCCGTGCCGCCGGACTTGCGATCCGACTGCCCGTTTCTTTTGACTCCGCTTCTCCCGGTGTGTACAATCAATTACAGCATTTGCTTGTGCGCAACAGGAACGGGGAGGGCTGGCAGATGAGATTGGAACATTACGACGCGGCGGCGAAACCGTCCGTAGCCGCGCGCTATGACGCAGGGGAAACGGCAGTTCGCTCCATGTTCGAGTATCATTATGCCGACGACTCGGCTCTGGAAATACGCGCCCGCTGGCTCGACGGTCCTCGCACCGCAGCCGATCGCGGACGGCTGGCGGATGCGCTTCGCTCTTATAATGAGAAGCTGGGCGGTTCGCCGGAGACGCTCGCCACGATCGAACGGCTGCGGGACAATCGGACGTTATGCGTAGCGGGCGGCCAACAGGCAGTGTTGTTTACCGGCCCGCTGCTAGTGGTCTATAAGGCGATTTCGATCGTGCAAGCCGCGCAGCAAGCCGAACGTCGCCTGGGCCGGCCGGTGGTGCCGGTGTTCTGGATTGCGGGCGAGGATCACGATTTTGAAGAAGCGAACCATATTCATGTGCTGGATGGGCAACTGGCGATTCGCAAAATCAAAGTCGATCATCCGGGCGGGGCGCGCGGCGCCGTCAGCCGTACGGCGATTGCCGACTGGAGCGAGGCGCTGCAGCAGCTCGACGACTTGCTGATGCCGACGGAATTCAAGCCGGCGCTGATGGAACGGCTGCGTTCGTTCGCTGGGCAGTCGGTGACGCTGACGGAGTTGTTCGGCCGCATCATGGCGTGGTTGTTCGGCAAACACGGTCTCATTCTGATCGATGCCGACGACCCGGAGGTGCGCCGGCTGGAAAGCGGCATGTTCCGGCTGCTGCTGGAGCGTTACGAAACGATCAACGCCGCCGTTGTCGCCGCGCATGCCGAAGTGGCTTCGCTCGGGACCAGGCCGCAGGCCGATGCGCCGGACGATGCCGCCAATTTATTTCTGTTCGGCGAAGACGGGGAACGGAAGCTGCTCCACGGAAAAGGCGATATGCTCAGCGACAAGAAAGGTTCGCGTACATACGCTAGGGACGAACTGCTCGCGCTGGCGGAGACGAACCCGGAGCGGTTCAGCAATAACGTGATGACGCGGCCGCTGATGCAGGATTTTTTGCTGCCTGTGCTGTATGTAGTGCTGGGGCCGGGCGAAATCAACTACTGGGCGCTGACGAAAGCGGCGTTTGCCGCGGCGGGGCTGCAGCAGCCGATCGTGCTGCCGCGTTGCGGGTATACAATCGTGGAAGGCACGATCGGCAGACAGATGGAGAAATTCGCGTTGACGCTGGAAGACGTGGCCGATCGGTTCGAGGAGCGCAAGACCGCCTGGCAGCACGAGCAAGACAAACTCGGGCTCGAGGAACGGTTCGACGCCGTGCGGGAGCAATTCCGGGCGATGTACGATCCGCTGCTGCGCACGATCGCCGGCATCAATCCGGGGCTTGGCAAGCTGGGCGAAACGAACGCCGGCAAAATCGCCGAGCAGATCGACTTTCTGAAGACGCGCGCGCTGGAAGCCCAATTGTCGCAAGTTGAGGCGGCGCACCGCCACTGGGAGCGTATTCGCCAGTCGCTGCTGCCGCATGGCAAGCCGCAGGAACGGGTGTACAACGTATTCGCCTATTTGACCAAATACGGGCCGGATTGGCTTGACGCGCTTACTGCCGCAACCGTAGAGCCGGCACGGCATTACACGATTCATCAATAACATGGTTCATCGATTAGAATCAGGAGGCGATTTCTTAATGACAAGTTCGAGCACTGTCAAAAGCATCGTTACGGATATGGCGCTGGCGCCGGAAGGGCATTTGAAGATCGATTGGGTGGACGCGCATATGCCGGTGCTGAACCGGATCAAGGAGCAATTTGCCAAGGAACAGCCGTTTAAAGGGTTGAAAGTGGCCATTTCGCTGCATCTTGAGGCCAAAACCGCCTATCTCGCCAAAGTGGTGGCGGCCGGCGGGGCGGACGTGGCGATTACCGGCAGCAATCCGCTGTCGACACAGGACGACGTTTGCGCCGCGCTTGTTGAAGACGGCATTACGGTATTTGCCAAATACAATCCGTCGCCGGAAGAATACAAGGCGCTGCTGATCAAGACGCTGGAAACCGAACCGGATCTGATCATCGACGACGGCGGCGACCTCGTGTCGCTGCTTCATTCCGAACGTCCCGACCTGCGCAAAAACGTGCGCGGCGGCGCCGAAGAAACGACGACCGGCATTCTTCGTCTGAAAGCGATGGAGAAGGAAGGCGAACTGAAGTTTCCGATGGTGGCTGTCAACGACGCATTCTGCAAATATTTGTTCGACAACCGCTACGGCACCGGCCAATCGGTGTGGGACGGCATCAACCGCACGACCAACCTGGTCGTTGCCGGCAAAACCGTCGTCGTCGTCGGCTACGGCTGGTGCGGCAAAGGGGTGGCGATGAGGGCCAAAGGGCTCGGCGCCAACGTCATCGTAACCGAAATCGACGCGATCAAGGCGGTCGAAGCGTACATGGACGGGTTCGCCGTGATGCCGATGCTGGAAGCGGCCAAAGTCGGCGATTTCTTCGTCACCGTTACCGGCAACCGCGACGTCATCCGCGGCGAACACTACAAAGTGATGAAGGACGGCGCCGTGCTGTCCAACGCCGGCCACTTCGACGTGGAAGTCAATAAGCCGGAGTTGGAAGCGTTGGCCGTATCCAAACGTACGGTGCGCCGCAATATCGAGGAATACCAATTGGCGGACGGACGGAAGTTTTATTTGCTGGCGGAAGGACGCCTCGTCAATCTGGCCGCAGGCGACGGCCATCCGGCGGAAATCATGGACATGACGTTTGCGCTGCAGGCGCTGTCGCTCAAGTATGTGAACGACAACTACCAGTCGATCGGCAACCAAGTCGTCAACGTCCCTTACGAGCTTGACGAACAAGTTGCCCGCTTCAAGCTGGAATCGCTTGGCCTCGGCATCGACAAGCTGTCGGACGAGCAAAAGTCGTATCTCGACAGCTGGACGGAGCATTAGAAATTCACGTCGACGGGACAATTTATGACAAATGTCACTATCCTCCGCTGGTCGCCCCCACTAAAATAAAAGGTGGCTTGACCAGATTCATCGGGAGGTGTGTGCGAATGAGAAGTCGAATTGCCCGATTGCTCGCCATTGTTGCAATCGGTACGCACTTAATGCTGCCCGGTTTAGCCGCGGCGGAGGTGCCGGCAACGAAAACTTCGGCTGATTTTCAAGATTTGCAGGGCATTGACGCGGCGTTGAAAACCAAAATCGACGCCCTGCTGTCCAAGGGCGTTTTCGAAGGCGTCAGCGACGACAGTTTCGGCATTGACGAAAATGCGACCCGCGCCCAGTTCGCCAAAGTATTGACGCTCATATACGGGGTGAAGGTCGACGACTCCGTGACTACTTCGTCGTTTGCCGACGTGCGCGCCGACGATGCCGCGAACGGGTGGGCGATCAAGTACATCGAAGCGGCAAAAAAAGCCGGGCTGATCGACGGCAAGTCGGACACCACTTTCGATCCGGGCGCCAATACTACCTTGGGAGAGTTTGCTACCGCAATTGTCAAAGGACTCGGCGTGAAACCGGATATGACGGGCACCCCTTGGTACGCGGATGCCGTCAAACAAGCGATTGACAAAAAGGTGTTGCCGGAAGATACGGACGGCGCTAAATTGGCGACAAGATCGGATTTGGTGATTGGCTCTTATGGCGGGCAGCAAGTCTATGAGAAGATCGCTTCCTCGTCATCGCCGTCCCCATCGCCTTCGGCCTCGCCGAATGTGACGCCATCGCCGTCGCCAACGGCAACGCCGAAGCCGACGGTTGCGCCAACGCCAACGCCGACTGCATCGCCATCGACCCCGCCGCCGTCGTACGACCCGACGCCGACACCGACGCCAACAGCGGCGGCCCCTTCGGCCAATCCGCCGGGCGGCACCGTAGCGGTCGGCACGCAAGTTTCGCTGGCCACCTCGACTGTGGGCGCCACGATCCATTACACGATCGACGGCAGCACGCCTACTGTCAGCAGTGCCGTGTACTATAATTATACGCCGCTTGTGCTGACGCAAACGACGACGGTCAAAGCGATCGCAACGAAGCTGGGTATGATCGATAGCCCGGTAATGAGCGAAACGTACACGATTGCAGATACGACGGCGCCGAGCTTTGCCGCTACTTATCCAATGGCAGGCACGACGCAGACGGCAAACAGCAAAACGGTGCAGGTCCTCGTGCAGGCCGATGAAGCGGGCACCGCCTACTATGTCGTCGTTGCCGACAATGCGCCGGCGCCGAGCGAGCTTCAGGTGATGGCGGGGCATGGCAGCGACGACTTGCCGGCGCTCGCATCCGGCAACGACACAATCGTTGCCAATGTGGAGAAGAGCTTCGTTACGGCGGCGCTTCCGGCGCACAATACCGCATACGATGTGTATGTCGTTGTAAAGGATACGGCCGGCAATGCGTCGTCGCCCGCCAAGGTTGACGTTGCGACGCCGATCCAGGCGCTGACCGTAACCGGGCTGGTGTATGCAAACAACGCATTGAAGGTAACGTTCAACATGCCGGTGGACGAAACGACGGCGGAAACGGCTGCGAATTATTCGCTTAGCCTGATGCTCAATATGATGGCTCCGCCCCACACGCCAACGACGGCGACGCTGCTGTCGTCCGGGACCGAAGTGGAGCTCGACGTCGGCGGCTGGTACGAGACGCTGATGTCTGGCGAAACGATCGTGCTCTCCGTAACCGGGGTCGAAGACACGGACCATAACGTGATTCAACTCGGATACAACAACGTGCAATACCCGCTTCCGGTCGGATAATGCCTATCCCCCGGAATGAACTAGGACCGACAACCTATTTTCAAAAAGTCTTGCCCTTGCGGCAGGACTTTTTTTTGTGGTGGAGAATTAGTATACTGGAGTGGTGAAAAGTGGGGCGAAGTGGGGGAAAGGGGCGAGCAGCGGGATGTTTATGGGGGAATATCAACACAGCATCGACGACAAAGGTCGTATGATCGTTCCCGCCAAATTCCGCGACGCGCTGGGCTCCACTTTTGTTGTTACCCGCGGTCTTGACCAATGTTTGTTCGTTTATCCGCTGCAGGAATGGAGCGTGCTGGAGCAGAAGCTCAAATCGCTGCCGCTCATGAAGGCGGATGCGCGGGCGTTTACGCGCTTTTTTTTCTCCGGGGCGACGGAATGCGAGCTGGACAAACAGGGAAGGGTAAACATACCCAATAATTTGGTGGAACATGCCAAGCTGCAGAAGGATTGTGTCGTCATCGGCGTTTCGAACCGCGTGGAAATATGGAGCAAGGAAGCGTGGAGCGACTATTCGCTACAATCGGAATCGTCCTTTAACGAAATTGCCGAGAAGCTGGTCGATTTTAATTTCGATTTGTAAAAAGGAATGTATGCAGCATGTTTGAGCATATCACAGTTTTGAAGGAAGAAGCGGTAAACGGCCTCGCCGTCAAGCCGGACGGCATCTACGTCGACTGCACGCTCGGCGGCGCCGGGCACAGCGCGCTGATCGCGTCGCGGCTCGGCGCCGGCGGCCGGCTGATCGCTTTCGACCAGGACGATGCCGCGCTCGACAATGCCAAAGCGAAGCTCGCCCCGTACGGGGATCGCGTGACGCTGGTGCGCAGCAACTTCCGCCACTTGTCAAGCCGGCTCGCCGAGCTGGACGTGCCGATGGCGGATGGCAAGCCGCAGGTAGACGGCATCCTGTTCGATCTTGGCGTGTCGTCGCCGCAATTCGACGAGGCGGAGCGCGGGTTCAGCTACAACCACGACGCCCCGATCGACATGCGGATGGACCGCACGACCGGCATGAGCGGACGCGATATCGTCAACACCTGGTCCGAGCAGGAGCTCGCACGCATCCTGTTCGAATACGGCGAAGAGAAGTTTGCCCGGCGCATCGCCTCGCGCATCGTGGAAGCAAGAGCGAAGGCGCCGATCGAAACGACCGGCCAACTGGCCGAGCTCGTCAAGGAAGGCATCCCGGCGGCGGCGCGCAGAACCGGCCCGCATCCGGCGCGAAGGTCGTTCCAGGCGCTGCGCATCGCGGTCAACGACGAGCTTGGCGCAATGGAAGACGCTTTGCTGCAATCGATCGATTGCCTCGCTTCCGGCGGACGAATTGCGGTCATCACGTTTCATTCGCTGGAGGACAGGCTTTGCAAGCGTTTGTTCTCGAAATTTGTTGAAACCTGCACATGTCCGCCCGATTTTCCGGTCTGCGTCTGTCAGAAGAAGTCGGTTTTGCGCCTGATCGGCCGCAAGCCGACCGAGCCAAGCGCAGCGGAAATCGAGGCGAACCCGCGGGCCCGTTCGGCCAAGCTGAGGGTGGCGGAAAAAGGTTGAGCCAGCGTTACTAACGGTACAACACGCCGGGCACGAACGACGAAAAAGGGAGTGGAGACGAGGATGGCAGCTTACATGCACGGGAGTTTGGCGGTTGAAGAAAGGCGCATGGTCGAATCTGCGGTTCAACAGAAGCAGAAGCAGCAGCAACAACAACGGACAGTACGGCGCAAGCGCGTGATGCCGGTGCAGGAGAAGCTGATCTATTTGTTCACCGTCTTCCTGTGCGTCATTGTCGCCGGCGTCATCATTTGGCGTTATGCGCAAATTTACGAAATGAATGCGAAGATCGAACAAATCCAGCAAACGATCAAACAATTGGAAGCGGAGAACAGCACGCTCAAACAGATGGTCAACAAAATCAACGACCCCGAGAAGCTGAAGAACGACGCCCAGAAGAGCGGGCTGTCGCAAGTGGGCGAGGGGCAAACCGTCATCGTGCCGGACAAAGCGACGCTCAAGGGGAGCGAGAAACTGGCGGTGAAGCCGTAACGGAGCGGATGAACGAATGCATAAAAAAATGAAGCTGCGGTCGCTGCTGATCGGGGTCGTGTTCAGCCTGCTGTTCGGGGCGCTCATCGCCCGCATGTATTGGGTGCAGGTGGTGGATGCCGCGTGGCTGCAGGGGAAGGCGGAAGTTCGCTGGCAGGACAACGAAATCATTCGCGCCAAACGAGGAACGATTACCGACCGCGACGGCAGGCCTCTGGCGGAAGATACGGTCGCCTACACGGTTGCGCTGAACCCGACGATCATCGCCGAGTCCCATGTGGAGCGCGAAGTGGCGCGCGGGCTGGCGCAAATTTTGGCCGGAGCGGGCGGGAATGTCGGGGAGCTCGAAAACAAAATTTACGCCATGGCCACGAAAAAACGGGCCGACAGCGACAAGCTGCTGCAGGAAGTGGAAGTGCGCAACGAAGGCTGGAAAATCGACGGGGAAACGAAGCAGAAGGTCGACGCGTTCATTGAAGAACTGGCCAAATCGAAATCGCTGCGAAAAAAAAGCGCCACCGGCATCTATTTGAAAGAAACGTCGATGCGCTACTATCCGTACAGCCGTCTTGCTTCGCAAGTGCTTGGTTATGTGGACAAGGAAGGCAACGCGAAATACGGCGTCGAGTCGATGTACAACGACTTGCTCAAAGGGACGCCGGGCAAGTTGAGTCGCCAGCAGGATCGGATGGGAATCGAGCTGCCGGATTCCAAAGTGTCGCTGACGCCGGCCGTCAACGGCAACGACATCATGCTGACGATCGACGAAGAGATCCAGTATATTACCGAGCAGGCCATTCAGAAGATGATGGACAAGTATCATCCGAAATCGATGACGGCGGTCGTCGCAGATCCGAAAACGATGGAAATTCTCGCCATGGCGAACGCGCCCGATTTTAACCCGAACCGGTATTGGGAAATAGGCGGTCCGGAAGATTTTAAGAACGATGCGATTTCGTCGCAATACGAGCCCGGTTCGACGTTCAAGCTGGTCACGCTGGCCGGCACGATCGAAGAAGGATTGTTTAATCCGAACGATACGTATCAGTCGGGACAAATTATGGTAACCGGCCAACGGTTAAACGACCATCAAATCGGTGGATGGGGTAAAATTACTTTTTTGGAAGGTTTGCTTAGATCCAGTAACGTCGCTTTTGTTAAACTGGGGTACGAAAAGCTGGGCATGGAGAAGCTGCGAAGCTACATCGACAAGTTCGGTTTCGGCGCTAAAACGGGCATCGATTTGCCGCAGGAAGCAGCCGGGCAAGTGGGCATGAGATACCCGGTCGAGTACGCAACCGCCACGTACGGCCAGGGCTTGACGGCGACGGTCATCCAGCAGGTGGCGGCATACGGCGCCATCGCCAACGGCGGCAAGCTGATGTGGCCGCACGTTCTCAAACAGATCAGCGACTCGGAGACGGGCGAAGCGATCCAGAAGTTCGAGCCGAAATTCGTTCGCCAGGTCGTGACGGAAGATACGGCCAAACAAGCGGGGCTCGACCTGGAGCAAGTCGTCGCCAACAAGGAAGGCGGCGGCACCGGCTGGCGCGCCTACATCGACGGTTATCGCGTGGCAGGCAAAACCGGTACGGCGCAAGTCGTCAGGGCGGGCGAAAAGACGTATTCCACCGACACGTGGGTAGTCTCGTTCATCGGCTACGCGCCGGTCGACAATCCGCGCGTGCTGGTGGCGATCGTCGCCGACCAGCCCGATTTGAAAGGCGATTATCATGAAGGCGGCAACGTAACGGGTCCGCCGTTCAAAGAAATCATGCAGCAGACGCTGCGCCACCTCGAAGTCAAGGCGAGCGCCGCGCAAGTCAAGTCGACAACCGCCGAATCGATGACGGTTGTGCCCGACGTGCAGACGATGACGTCCGCAACGGCCAAAACGAAACTGGCTCAGGCCGGGCTGCAGCTGGAAACGTACGGCAAAGGAAACGCCGTGCTGCGGCAATATCCCGCTCCAGGCACAGAAGTGTCGATGACGCAGCGCGTGTATGCGACGCTAGCGGATAACGACACGATCCCGCTGCCGGAGCTCGCCGGCAAATCGCTGCGCGAGGCGCTGGAAGTGTGCTCCTTCCTGCAGCTTGCCTGCAAAACGAACGGCACCGGCTATGTCACCGGCCAAACGGCGACGGACGGCGACGGCGGCAAATCGGTCGAACTCACGCTGCAGCCGCTCAGCGAAACGTACAACGCGCCGGCCGGCAATGCGGCGAAAACGACCGGCAACAAGACGGACACACCGTCGAACGCGAAAAAGCCTTAACAAGCCTCCCCTTCGGACATGCGGAGGGGAGCTTGTTCTAACCGGCAAGACCGGCGAATAGTCTGGATATGAAACGATCTGGACGAAGGTGCCGGCTTGGAGGGATAGGGCATGAGAATGTCGGGTGCGACCGTTCGCCGCAGGCTGTGGTACGCCATGCTTGCCGCGGGCATCCTGTTTGGCGCGATGATTGCAAGGCTCGGGTATTTGCAGCTGTGGAAAGGGTCCGAGCTGGCTGCGCGGGCGGAGGACTCGTGGCGGCGCAACATTCCGTTCGCGCCGAAGCGGGGCGAAATTTGGGATCGCGGCGGCGTCAAGCTCGCTTACAATATCAGTTCGCCTACCGTGATGGCGATCCCCGCGCAAGTGAAAAACCCGCAAGAAACGGCCGCCAAACTGGCCGCCGCGCTGCAAGCTTCGGAAGAAACGGTGTACAAGCAGATCACGCAGCGCGAAATAATCGTCTACATCAAACCGTCCGGCCGCAAAATTACGGCCGAAAAGGCGGAGGAAATTCGCCAAATGAATTTGCCCGGCATCGTCGTCACCGAAGACAACAAGCGTTATTACCCGTTCGGTTCGCTTGCTTCGCACATTCTCGGCGTCACCGGGATCGACAACCAGGGACTCACCGGCGTGGAGGCGAAGTACGACAAGCAACTGACGGGGCTCGCCGGCAGCATCTCGTTTCTGGCTGACGGGGCGGGCAGGGAAATGCCGAACTCGACCGACGAATACCGCAAGCCGACGGACGGCATGACGCTGCAGCTGACGATCGACAGCTATATCCAATCGGTCATGGAGCGCGAGCTCGATCTCGCCATGGCGCAATATCAGGCGGATCACGTCATCGGCATCGCGATGGACCCGAACACCGGCGAAGTGCTGGCGATGGCCGGCCGGCCGACATTCGACCCGTCGCATTTCCGCGATTATCCATCCGAAGTATTCAACCGCAATTTGCCGATCTGGATGACATACGAGCCGGGCTCAACGTTCAAAATCATTACGCTCGCCGCCGCGCTGGAAGAAAAGAAAGTGAACCTGACCGGCGAATATTTTCACGATCCGGGCGCGATCGAGGTGGCGGGGGCGCGGCTGCGCTGCTGGAAAAAAGGCGGCCACGGCAGCGAAACGTTCCTGCAGGTCGTGGAAAACTCGTGCAATCCCGGTTTCGTCGTGATGGGGCAGCGGCTCGGCAAAGACAAGCTGTTCGAGTTCATCAACAAATTCGGTTTCGGCAAAAAGACCGGCATCGACATCGGCGGCGAAGAAAACGGCATCTTGTTCAAGCCGTCCAAGGTGGGGCCGGTAGAGTTGGCGACGACGTCGTTCGGCCAAGGGGTGTCGGTGACGCCGATTCAGCAGATCGCCGCCGTTTCGGCCGCCGTCAACGGCGGCAAGCTGTTCGAGCCGCACGTAGCGCGGGCGTGGTACAACCCCGACACCGGCGAACGCGTCGATTCGGTCGAGCCGAAGCTGGTGCGAACCGTCATCAGCGAAAACACGTCTCGCCAGGTGCGCGAAGCGCTCGAAAGCGTCGTCGCCAAAGGCACGGGGCGCAACGCTTTCCTCGACGGCTACCGAGTCGGCGGCAAAACGGGCACCGCGCAGAAAGTGGTCGGCGGTCGTTATTCGCCGAACGAGCACATCGTGTCGTTTGTCGGCTTTGCGCCGGCGGACCGGCCGCGGATCGTCATTTACATTGCGGTCGACAATCCGCAAGGCATTCAGTTCGGCGGCTTGATCGCCGCGCCGATCGTCAAGAACATCATGGGCGACGTGCTGCGCTACATGAACGTGCCGCAGAGCAAGGAGCAGATCGAAAAAGAATACCGCTACGGCGAAACCCAAATCGTGGAAGTGCCGCAGCTTGTCGGACGCACGGTGGCGGATATTTACGAAGACATGAGCAGCGACTTCGTGCTGGCCAAAGCCGGCAGCGGCAATACCGTCGTCAGCCAGGCGCCGCGGCCGGGGACACGGCTGGAAAAAGGGTCGACGATCCGCATTTTTCTTTCGGACGCGCCCGGCGCGGTGGCGGCGGCCGAGGCCGAGGCGGATGCGGCGCTTGCGGAAAGCGATAATTAATCGGTTCTCCGTCTATAATGGAAATAACCGGATTTGAAATCCACATTTCACACATTAACGGGAGGCGATCGGATGAAGCTGCGGGAGCTGGCGGAAGGGCTGATCGGGCACCGAATGATCGGCGACGGCGATACCGAAATCGGGCGGCTGCGCATGGATTCGCGTCAGGTGGGACCCGGCGAGCTGTTCGTCTGTGTGCCGGAAGTGCCGCATTTGAAATTCAGGGACAGCCATCAGTTTGCCGCCGACGCGGTAAGACGCGGGGCGTCCGCAGTCCTCGCCGAGCGCGAGCTCGATGTCGCGGCGCCGACGCTGCTCGTGCGCGACGCGCGATATGCGATGGCGTACGCCGCTTGCCGGTTGTACGGTTATCCGAGCCTGTCGCTTCGCGTCATCGGGGTGACGGGCACGAACGGCAAAACGACAACGTCGCATATCATCGAGCATTTGCTCGAAAGCAGCGGACGCAGGGCAGGCATGATGGGCAATTTTGGGCTCAAAATCGGCGGCGTCACGAGCGCATCGGATTGGAACACGCAGGAAAGCTGCGAGCTGCAGCGCAGTTTCCGGAGCATCGCCGACGCCGGCGCCGATTACTGCATCATGGAAGTGTCGTCGCACGGGCTGGCGCTCGGGCGCGTGCTGGGCACGAACTTCGGCACCGGCGTGTTTACGAACCTGACGCAGGACCATCTTGATTTCCATCTGACGATGGAGCGTTACCGCGCCGCCAAAGGGTTGCTCTTCTCGCGCCTTGGCAACGCGTTCGGGCCGACCTCCGGCGACGCCAAGTACGCCGTGCTCAACGCGGATGACGACGCGTCGCGCGAATATCGCGAGCTGACAGCAGCGCAAGTCGTCACCTACGGGATCAGGGAGCAAGCCGATATCCGCGCAACCGACATCGCCATCACGTCGCGCGGGACGACGTTTCACATCAGCGGCGTTGCCGGCGAAGCGGAAGTGAAGCTTCCGCTGGTCGGCGCTTTTAACGTTTCCAACGCGCTTGCGGCGGTTGCGGCCGTCTGGCTGGAAGGCGTGCCGCTGGCACAGATCGCGAAGAGCCTGGAGCGGATGGCGATCGTCGAGGGCCGGATGGAGCCGGTGGACGAAGGCCAGCCGTTTGCCGTTCTCGTCGATTACAGCCATACGCCGGACAGCCTGGAGAATGCGCTCGCCACCATTCGCGGCTTCGCCGACCGACGCATCATTACGGTGTTTGGCTGCGGCGGCGACCGCGACCGGGCGAAGCGGCCGATCATGGGCGCCATCGCCGCTTCCTACAGCGATTACGTCATTGTGACGTCGGACAATCCGCGCACGGAAGACCCGGAAGCGATATTGCGCGAGATCGAGCCGGGCGTGCGCAGAGGCGGCGGCGAAACGCCGGACCGTTACACGCTTGTTGCCGACCGGCGAGCCGCGATTGAAAAAGCAGTTGAAATGGCAAGCCCCGGCGATGTAGTATTGATTGCGGGAAAAGGTCATGAAACGGTACAGATCGTGCAAGGCACCACGCATCATTTCGACGATCGGGAAGAAGCGAGAATCGCGTTAAGGGGACGAATCGGTTGATTAATAAAACATGGGAGCAAGCGGCCGCAATGGCGGGCGGCTTGACGGCCGTCGCCGGCGAAACCGGCGGCAAAGGCCCGGAAGGCGTTGTCATAACCGGCGTGTCGACAGACACCCGCACATTGCGCGCCGGCAATTTGTTCGTGCCGCTCGTCGGCGAACGATACGACGGCCACGATTATGTCGCCGGCGCCTTCGCCAAAGGAGCGGCGGCAGCGCTGTGGCAGGAGGACCGGCCGAACGCGCCGGCAGGCGTGCCGCTTATTCTGGTGCGCGACACGCTGGCTGCGCTGCAGCAGTTGGCCCGATCTTACCGCAGCGAACTGGGCGTGCGCATCGTCGGCGTCACGGGCAGCAACGGCAAAACGACAACGAAGGACATGATCGCTTCGATTCTGGAAACGACCTACAAAGTGCACAAAACGAAAGGCAATTTGAACAACCATATCGGATTGCCGCTGACGCTGCTGCAACTGGCGGAAGATACGGAGATGGCCGTGATCGAAATGGGCATGAGCGGACGGGGCGAAATCGAGCTGCTGACGAAGCTGGCGCGGCCGGAAACGGCGATCGTCACGAATATCGGCGAATCGCACCTGATGCAGCTTGGCTCCCGGCAGGCAATAGCGGAAGCGAAGACGGAAATCTTGTCCGGTCTCACGATCGGGGGCTTGTTCATCTACAACGGCGACGAGCCTTTGCTTGAAGCCGCGCTGGCAACGGCGGAGCGCCCGGAATCGATGCTGACGCTGCGGTTCGGGGCGGGAGCGGACAACGACCTGTATCCGACCGCGATGATCCAGGACGAAAACGGCACGTTTTTTCAGACGAATTTGCCCGATTCGCCGAATTACTACATTCCGCTGCTGGGCCGCCACAACGTCATCAATGCGCTGGCCGCCATCGCCGCCGGCAAATACATGGGCGTGACGAGCGCAGACATCGCCCGGGGACTGCGTTCCTTCGAGGCGACAAGCATGCGCATCGAGAAGCTTGCGGCCGCCAGCGGCGCCACGATTTTGAACGACGCGTACAATGCCAGTCCGACTTCGATGCGCGCGGCGGTGACGCTGCTGAACGAACTGCGCGGCTATCACCGCAAAATCGCCGTGCTTGGCGACATGCTTGAACTCGGCCCGGACGAAGTCGAATTCCACCGCGAAATCGGCGAACTGATCGATCCGGCGGAAGTGCAGGAAGTGTACGTGTACGGCACGCTAGGCCGGCAGATCGGCGAAGCGGCGCTGACGCGATACCCCGCGTCGCGCGTGCACGTTTTCGCGGACAAGGTGCGGCTGATCGCGCAGTTGCGCGAAACGGTCGGCGCGGGAGACGCAGTGCTCGTCAAGGCTTCGCGCGGCATGAAACTGGAAGAAGTCGTGCAGGCGCTCCTGGCCGCTTGAGGAGATGGGGGAATAATCGATGATCGGCTATAAAGAGATTTTGTTTCCGCTGGGGGCGGCGTTTTTGCTTGCGATCATCGCCGCGCCGCTGCTCATTCCGCTGCTGCGCCGGCTCAAGTTCGGGCAGCAGATCCGCACGGACGGGCCGCAAGGACATTTGAAGAAAGCCGGCACGCCGACGATGGGCGGCACAATCATCATGCTGGCGCTGGCGGTCGCAACGCTCCGCTTCGCCGACAAGAACGAGTCGCTGACGGTGCTGCTGGTCGCCGCGCTCGGTTTTGGCCTGATCGGCTTTCTCGACGATTACATCAAGATATTGTTCAAACGCTCGCTGGGGCTGACCGCCCGGCAGAAGCTGCTCGGACAGCTGATCATTTCCGCTGTCGTCTGTTATTATTTGCACCAGATGGGGCATTCGACCGATATCGCCATCCCGTTCACGGACGTGTCGCTGTCGCTCGGCTGGTTTTATTACCCGTTTGTGGTGTTCATGATGCTGGCGACGACGAACGGCGTCAATTTCACCGACGGGCTCGACGGGCTGCTGTCGGGGACGAGCGCCATCGCGTTCGGCGCCTACATCATTATCGCCATGCAGGCGCACCAGCCGGAATCGGCCGTGTTCTCGGCAGCGATGGTCGGCGCGGTGCTCGGCTTCCTCGTCTTTAACGCCCATCCGGCCAAAGTGTTCATGGGCGACACCGGTTCGCTCGGCATCGGCGGCGGATTGGCTGCCGTCGCCGTGCTGACGAAGGCGGAACTGCTGCTCGTCATTATTGGCGGCGTGTTCGTCGTTGAAGTGCTGTCGGTCATGATTCAGGTGACATCGTTCAAGACGCGGGGCAAACGCATATTCAAAATGAGCCCGATCCACCATCATTTCGAGCTGGTCGGCTGGTCGGAGTGGCGTGTCGTCACGACGTTCTGGGCGGCGGGCATCGTGCTTGCGGGCATCGGACTTTATATAAACGAGGTGTTTTAATCCATGTTGCATCCTGATCGCTACAAAGGCAAGCGGGTCGTCGTGCTCGGCCTGGCGCGCAGCGGCATCGCGGTGGCCAAGCTGTTTCACGAGTGCGGCGCGATCGTCACCGTCAACGACAGGAAAGAACGGGACGCGTGCCCGGAAGCCGGCGAACTGGAAGCGCTTGGCATCGACGTCGTGTGCGGCGGGCATCCGTTGTCTTTGATCGATGAACAAGTAGCGCTGGTGGTGAAAAACCCCGGCATTTTTTATTCGTCGCCGCCTGTAGCCCGGGCGCTCGAGCTTGGCATCGAAGTGGTGACCGAAGTGGAAGTGGCGTCGCATATTTGCGCCGCGCCGATCATCGGCATCACCGGCTCGAATGGCAAAACGACAACCACGACGTGGATCGGCCGCATGCTCGAGGAAGCGGAGATGGCTCCGATCGTCGCCGGCAACATCGGCCGCGCGTTTTGCGACGCCGCCCGCGACGCGACGGAACAGAACCGGATGGTCGTCGAACTGAGCAGCTTTCAATTGAAAGGCACGTCGTCGTTCCGGCCGCATATCGCTTGCCTGCTCAATGTATATGAGACGCATCTGGACTATCACGACGGCATGGACGATTACGTCGCTTCCAAGCTGAAGCTGTTTGCGAACCAGACGGAGGACGACTTTGCCGTGCTGAACGCCGACGATGCCGTCTGCCGCGCCATAGCGCCGGGATTGGCGGCGCGCAAGCTGCCGTTCTCGCGCACGCAGCAGCTGGAGTTCGGCGTTTTCGTCGCGGACGGCCGCATCGTTTATCGCGACGCCGTCGGCTTCGCTCATCCGGTACTGCCGGTGGAAGAAATTGGAATTCCCGGTGCGCACAACATTGAGAATGCGCTGGCCGCCACTGCGGCAGCGCTCGCCGTCGGAGCGCCGGTCACGGCGATCGCCAAGGCGCTGCGCGAATTTCACGGCGTCGAGCACCGGCTCGAATTCGTGGCGCAGCAAGGCGGCGTCACGTTCATCAACGGTTCGAAGGCGACCAATCCGGCGGCGACGATCAAGGATATCGAGTCGTACGCGCAGCCGATCGTATTGATCGCCGGCGGGCAGGAGCGGCGTATGGAGTACGACGATTTGCTGCCGTATTTCCGCTCGCGGGTGAAAGCCGTTATCGCCATCGGCGAAACGAAGGAAAAAATCGCCCGCGTCGCCCGGGATGCAGGAATCAGATCGGTAGTCCTGGTCGATAATGCTAACAGTCCGCGCGACACGATGGCGATCGCCGTGCGATCGGCTCGCGAAGCCGCGGGCCCGGGCGACGTTGTGCTGTTCTCCCCCGCATGTGCCAGCTGGGACATGTTCGCCTCTTACGAGGAGCGGGGTAGCATGTTTAAACAGTCCGTGCATAACCTGTAAATAGGGGACAAGCGGCGGCTCATTGCCCGCTCCTGGGGTGTGTCTGGAAGCCCCGAAGACAGCAGATTGTGCCGAATTTTCGTTCCATGCAAGGAAGTTTTGCGCAGGCTTACCGGGGGTAAGTCAAGCAAAAGTGACGCAGCAGGGGGCGAAAAGGCGGTGCAAGATGCACCTGAGCGGGTTTCCAGACACACCCAAGCTTGCCCACTATCGGGGCTCGAGGTGACGGACTTATGGGCAAAGCGCGTTCCGCGCCCGATTTCGTGCTGATGGCGGCGACGCTGATGCTGCTGGCCATCGGCGTGGTGATGGTGTACAGCGCCAGCGCGGTGCTGGCTTATCACGATTTCGGCGATTATTTTTATTACCTGAAACGCCAGCTGCTGTTCGCCGGTCTCGGCGTCGCCGCGATGATCACGACGATGAACGTCGACTATTGGGTATGGAAGAAATACGCCAAACTGGCCCTGATCGTCTGCTTCGCCCTGCTGGTCATCGTGCTGATCCCCGGCATCGGCGTCGTCCGCGGGGGCGCGCGCAGCTGGCTTGGCATTGGCTCGTTCGGCATTCAGCCGTCGGAGTTCATGAAGATGGGGATTGTCGTTTATTTGGCCAAGCTCTTGTCCGAGGAGTGGAGCTTAAGCCGGTTTTTCAAAGGGTTGCTGCCGCCGCTCGGGATCGTCGGCGCCGCGTTTGGGCTGATTATGCTGCAGCCGGATCTCGGCACCGGCGTCGTGATGGTCGGCGCCGCCATGCTGATCCTGTTCGCCGCCGGCGCCAGGCTGCCGCATTTGGCCGGACTCGGCGCCCTTGGGCTTGCCGGCTTCGTGGGGCTGATTGCGGCGGCGCCGTACCGGCTGCAGCGCATTACCGGTTTCCTCAATCCGTGGTCCGACCCGCTCGGCACCGGCTATCAAATCATTCAATCGTTATACGCCATCGGTCCCGGCGGGCTTGTCGGCCTGGGGCTCGGCATGAGCCGGCAGAAATACAGCTATTTGCCCGAACCGCAAACCGATTTTATCTTCGCCATCGTCGGCGAGGAGCTCGGCTTTATCGGCGGCGCCTTCGTGCTGGGGCTGTTCGCGCTTGTCGTCTGGCGCGGCATGCGCACGGCGATTACGGCGCCGGACGCATTCGGCGGCCTGCTCGCCGCCGGCATCGTCGGCATCATAGCGGTGCAGGTCATCATCAACATCGGCGTCGTCATCGGCATGTTCCCGGTAACGGGCATTACGCTGCCGCTTATCAGCGCCGGCGGCTCGTCGCTGACGCTGATGCTGACCGCCATCGGCATCCTGCTCAACATATCGCGATACGCGAGGTGAATCGCCCGTGCGCACGATCGTATTTACCGGCGGCGGTTCGGCGGGGCACGTGACGCCCAACGTCGCGCTGATCGACGCCTTCCGCCGCCAGAACTGGACCATGCATTACATCGGCTCCGCCGCCGGCATCGAAAAAGGGATTATCGCCGAAACGGGCGTCCCGTTTCATGCCATCTCCTCCGGCAAGCTGCGCCGTTATTTTGATTTGAAGAACGCCAAAGACCCGTTCAAGGTGGTCAAGGGCGTGTTCGACGCGTTCCGGCTTCTGCGCAGGCTGAAGCCGGACGTCGTCTTTTCCAAGGGCGGTTTCGTTTCGGTTCCCGTTGTTATCGCCGCCTGGCTGCGCCGCATTCCCGTGCTCATTCACGAATCCGATTATACCCCGGGCCTGGCCAACAAGCTGTCCGTTCCGTTCGCTCGCCACGTATGCGTCACGTTCCCGGAAACGGCGCCGCACGTGCCGGGCGGCAAGGCGGTCGTAACCGGGCTGCCGATCCGCAGCGGCCTGCTCGCCGGCAAGCCGGAGCGGGGGCGGGCGCTGTGCGACTTCGCCGGCACGCGGCCGGTCGTGCTCGTCATGGGCGGCAGCCTCGGCGCGCGCACGATCAACGACGCCGTTCGCGCCAACTTGCGCGGGCTGCTCACCTCGTACCAGATCGTACATTTGTGCGGCAAAGGCAATCTCGACGATTCGCTGAACGGGATTCAAGGGTATAGGCAATACGAATACGTGTCGAAGGAGCTGCCGGATCTGCTGGCGGCGGCCGACATGGTCGTATCGCGCGCGGGGGCGACGTCGATTTACGAATTTCTCGCGCTGCGCAAGCCGATGCTGCTTGTACCGCTGTCGCTGGCGCAGAGCCGGGGCGATCAGCTGCTGAACGCCGACTCGTTCGTCAAGGCCGGCTTCGCCCGCAAGCTGCCCGACGAACAGCTTGACGCGGCGTCGCTGGCGCGCGAGCTTGCGGCGCTGTGGGCGGATCGGGAGGCGCATGCGCGCGCGTTGACCGCCCAGGCGCAGGCGGACGCGACGCAAACGATCGTCGAGCTGATCGTGCGGACGGCGCGGCAATAACGCCTTGTTTTGTGCCGGTGTAAACTCTATGAATCAGCGCCGCGAGGATCGGAAGCTTGCAAAAGTAGCTGGGCGTTTGTCACACTCCCGGCCGATTTACATAGACTACACTATATCCGTGACCGATTTCCGCTCATACGGCGCGAAACACGCGAAGGAGGAAAAAAGCATGCTGCAGGTCATTGCCGAATTGCAGACGGCCGGAATCGGCGACGTTCTTGCGAACGAACCGATGGCTCCTTATACGACGTGGAAAATCGGCGGTCCTGCGGATGCGCTTGTGATCCCGCACTCGAAGGAGCAATTGCAGGAAACGATTCGTTTGCTTGCCCGGCACGGGACGCCCTGGTTCGTCATCGGACGCGGCTCAAACTTGCTCGTGACCGACAAGGGCATTCGCGGCGTTGTGCTCAAGCTAGGGCCTGCGCTCGATTACATCCGTTTCGAAGGTACCGGCTGCGTGGCAGGGGGGGCCTGCTCGTTCATGAAGCTGTCGCGGCGCGCCAGCAAAGAAGGGCTGACCGGCCTGGAATTTGCGGGGGGCATTCCGGGCAGCGTCGGCGGCGCTGTGTATATGAACGCAGGAGCGCACGGTTCGGATGTATCGCGCGTGCTGAAGGCGGCCGAAATTTTGCTGCCTTCGGGCGAAACGGCCATGCTGCGGAATGATGAGCTGCACTATGCATACCGCCATTCCGTGCTGCACGAGGACAAAGGGATCGTGCTGGAGGCGACGTTCGAACTGGCATACGGCGACAGGGGCGAAATTGCGGCGGCGATGGCCGCTTACCAGGATCGCCGCCAGCGGACGCAGCCGCTGCAGCTGCCTTGCGCGGGAAGCGTGTTTCGCAATCCGGAAGGAACGTTTGCGGCGAAGCTCATCGAAGAAGCGGGGCTGAAGGGCTTACGCGTCGGCGGGGCGGAAGTGTCCGCGCAGCATGCCAATTTCATCGTCAATACCGGCGCTGCGAAGGCGGCCGACGTGCTGGCGCTGATCGAACGCGTGCAGGCGACGATTCGCGAACGGACCGGCATATCGCTCGTTCCGGAGGTGCTGATGGCGGGAGAACGGTGATCGGGGGCGTGGGACGCCGGTTTTCCCGCGGAAAGCGGCATGGAGACAACTTGACGGATGTTCAGAATTGAGGTGGAAGTTTGGAGAAGTTGGTGATCGAAGGCGGGAAACCACTCTCGGGAACCATTCGCATCCACGGCGCAAAAAACGCAGCCTTGCCGATCCTCGCCGCCAGCGTGCTGGCGAAAGGCACTCATGTCATTCACAACGTACCCGACCTGCTCGACATTCAGGTCATGCTCCACATATTGCGCGCGCTCGGCTGTACGGCCGAGCACCGGGGCGAGACCGTGACGGTGAATACGACGAGCCTGTTTTCCTCGCACATTCCGGAAGAACTGATGACCCAGATGCGTTCGTCGATTTTTCTGATGGGGCCGCTGCTGGCGCGATGCGGCAGCGCCCACATCTACCAGCCGGGGGGCTGCGCGATCGGCGAACGCAGAATCAATTTGCACTTGCTCGGGCTTGAAGCGCTTGGCGCGAAGTTTGAGGAATCGGGCAATATGCTCGCCTGCCGCGCGGAGAAGCTGACCGGGGCCGACATTTATCTCGATTTTCCGAGCGTTGGCGCCACGGAAAACATTATGATGGCCGCCGTCAAGGCGGAAGGCTCGACAACGATCCACAATGCCGCGCGCGAGCCGGAAATTCAGGATCTGCAGCATTTCCTGTGCGCCATGGGCGCCCGCATCTATGGCGCCGGCACCGATACGATCACGATCGAAGGCGTAGCCGAGCTTGCTCCCTGCACGTACCGGATCATCCCCGACCGGATCGTCACCGGCACCTTTATGGTGGCGGCGGCGGCGACGCGCGGGAATGTAACGCTGGAGCGCGTGTGTCCGGCCCATCTGACCTCCGTCATCCATGTGCTGCGGCGCGCCGGCGTGCAAGTTGTAGTGGACGGAGACGTCATTCACGTCAGCTGCCACGGGCGGCCGAAACCGGTGGAACGAGTCGTCACCTCGCCGCACCCGGCGTTCCCGACCGACCTTCAGGCGCAGGTCATGGTGCTCTTATCGCTCGCGGACGGATTTAGTATAATGAAAGAAACCGTGTTCGAAGGCCGGTTCAAGCACGTCGACGAATTGGTGCGCATGGGCGCCGACATTCGCGTCGATCTCAGCTCCGCCTTTATACGCGGCGTGCCGAGACTGTATGGAGCGACGGTGGAAGCGACCGACCTCCGGGCAGGAGCGGCGCTGGTCATTGCCGGTTTGGCGGCGCGCGGCACGACGGTGGTCGAGCAGATTCATCATATTGACAGAGGGTATGATAGAATAGAAACGATGCTGGCCCGGCTGGGCGCCAAAGTCGAACGTCATGCGTTTAACGGCGCCAGAGCGGTAACGTTGTGAAAGAGGTAACGAAAGCCGTAATCCACGCGTCCCTTCCCGTCCGGGAAGGGTTCTCGCGTATACATACCGATTGCGAAGAAGGTGTTTATTTGTCCGCGGATATGCAGATGCCGGTTTTGGCTCCCGAACCGACACCGGAGAAGAAGAGACGGGTAAGCCGCAAAATTATCGCATTGCTCGTCGTTTTTTTTCTCGTTGTGCTGGCCGTCGTCTTTTTCCGTTCTTCCCTTAGCAAAGTAAACGAAATCCGCATCGTCGGCAATGACTTGATGCCGGCCGAACGGATCGGACAAGCTTCCGGCATCGCTGCCGGCGACCAGTTTTTTGGCGTCGATCCCGGCAAGGCGGCCGCACGCATCAAAGAACTCGGCATTGTCGATACGGTCAAGGTGAGCAAACATTTTCCCGGTCAAATCACGATTGCCGTCGAAGAGTACAAACGCGTCGCCTTCCAGCTCGGCGACGACGGCAGCAACAGCATCGTGCTGGCGGACGGCAGCGTCGTGCCGGCAGACGGGCGCAGCGTGCCGCTCGACCGGCCGATCTTGACCGGCTGGCGGGACGACGACCCGCTCAAGCTGAAGCTGTGTCGGACGCTGGCAACGATCGCTCCGGCGCTGCTGTCGGACATTTCCGAAATCAAACCGGAGCCGAGCGCCGCTTACGAGGACAAGATCCGGATGTTCACCCGCTCGCACTTCGAAGTGATCACCACGATCGGCTGGCTGCCCGACCGGATTCCGTACCTCGGCGTCATCGTGAATCAGATGAAAGAGAAGGATACGAACGAAGGCGTCATTCGCATGATGGAGCAGACGCGTGCCGGCGATTTTGCGACGGAGTTGAGCGCCGGGACGGATACGCAGGACGGCGAAGCGGCCAAGTCGGGCGCAGGCGCCGGAACGTCGCCGAAATCGACGGCCGGCCAGTCGTCGAAGACAAGCCAGAACAAGGCGCCAACCCCGACGAAGAAGCCGACGTCGACCCCGACTTCAGGCACTAAAGCGACGCCTACGCCGACGCCCGGAGGCAAGCCGAACGCCATCGGATGAAAGGCTGCATCGCCACGGATAAGTCATGGATAGGTCAAAAGAGACTACTCAAAAGTAGAAAGAAATGTTAAAATGTTTGTTATGTTATCTTGCGGATCGTGGCATATTTTTCTATATGAAAATATGATGAAAAAAAAGAGGGAAAACCGCCCGCATGTGGAATAAGTACAACAGCCGCGATGGGCGGCCTACGGAACGCACAGCGAAACGGCAGCGGAACGGATCATGGCGCCGTCGACCGTTTCTTTTTGAACGCATACGGTTTCAATAAGCGATTAAGTTGCAGGGGGTGCCATCGGTTGAGCAGTAGTGACACCATAGTTAGTCTCGACATCGGTACGTCCAAGGTTCGTGCGATTATCGGCGAACTGTCAGGTGGTACCATTAATATAATCGGCGTCGGTTCGGCCGATTCCGAAGGGATTCGCAAAGGCTCCATCGTCGATATCGACCAGACGGTGCAGTCCATCCGCAGTGCGATCGATCATGCGGAACGCATGGTCGGCATTCAAATTTCCGATGTTTACGTCGGCATCTCGGGCAATCACATTTCCTTGCAATCCAGCCATGGCGTTGTTGCGGTATCGAACGAAGACAGGGAAATCGGGGAAGACGACATCGTGCGCGTGCTGCAGGCGGCCAAAGTGATCGCACTTCCGCCGGAACGGGAAATTATCGACGTTGTGCCGAAGCAATATGTGGTGGACGGGCTGGAAGGCATTCACGATCCGCGGGGCATGATCGGCGTCAGGCTGGAAGTGGAAGCGATCATCATCACTGGGGCGAAGACGGGGATACATAATTTGCGCCGCGTGGTGGACAAGGCCGGTTTGCGTTGCGCCGATCTTGTGCTTATGTCGCTGGCATCCGGTCATATGGCGCTCTCCAAGGACGAGAAGTCGATCGGCACGATTCTGGTCGACATCGGCGCCGGCGCAACGACGATTTCCGTCTTCGAGAACGGTACGATCGCGGCGACTTCCACGCTGCCGATCGGCGGCGATTTTATCACCAGCGACATCGCGTACGGGCTGCATACGCAGTCGGACAACGCGGAGAAAGTGAAGCTCAAGTACGGCTGCGCGGTCATCGAGGATGCGGCGGAAGAGCAGCAGTTCCGCGTGCCGCGCATCGGCAGCAACGTGGAGAAGCAATTTTCCCAGGTCGATTTGGCCAACATTATCGAGCCTCGGGTGCAGGAAATTTTTCAGCTTGTGCGCGCGGAAGTGTACCGGATGGGCTATGGCGACGCTCCGGGCGGCTACGTGCTTGCCGGCGGTTCCATGTCGCTGCCCGGCATGCTGACGATTGCCCAGCTTGAGCTAGGCGTGTCGGTTCGCACCGCGACACCTGATTATATCGGCGTCAGAGACCCGTCGTTCGTCGGCGGCGTCGGCATTATCCAGTTCGTTTCCAAGTCGCTTCGCGGTCGCGTTACGAACGCCCGCCCCAAGCAAGCGGCAGTCAAGCAAACGGCGGCAGTAGCCGCGGAGAAAACGGGCTGGTTCGAAAAAGTGAAAAACTTTTTCAGCGAATTCATTTAACGCGCACAGGTGCGAGGGGGATTACAGTCGATGATGGAATTTGATCTGGACACAGACCAGTTGGCAACGATAAAAGTAATCGGTGTCGGCGGCGGCGGCAGCAATGCCGTGAATCGAATGATCGCCAACGGCATTCTGGGCGTCGATTTCATGACGGTCAATACGGATGCGCAGGCGCTCAATTTGGCCAAATCGGAAACGAAGCTCAAGATCGGGGAAAAGCTGACCCGCGGTCTCGGGGCGGGCGCCAATCCGGAAGTGGGCAAGAAGGCGGCGGAAGAATCGCGCGAAGCGATCATTCAGCATATCAAAGGGGCCGATCTCGTGTTCGTTACGGCGGGCATGGGCGGCGGCACCGGCACGGGAGCCGCGCCGGTCATCGCCGAGATTGCCAAAGAATGCGGAGCGCTGACGGTTGGCGTCGTCACTCGCCCGTTCACGTTCGAAGGGCGCAAGCGGGCCGCGCAAGCCGAGCAGGGCATTGCGGCGCTTAAAGAAAAAGTCGATACGCTCATCGTGATCCCGAATGACCGCTTGCTCGAAATCGTCGACAAAAAGACGCCGATGGTGGAAGCGTTCCGCGAAGCGGACAACGTGCTGCGCCAAGGGGTGCAAGGCATTTCCGACTTGATTATGGTGCCGGGGTTGATTAACCTCGACTTCGCCGACATCAAAACGATCATGTCCCAGCGCGGATCCGCGCTGATGGGCATCGGTACGGGCACCGGCGAGAATCGTGCGGCCGAAGCGGCGCGCAAGGCGATCCAGAGCCCGCTGCTGGAAACGTCGATCGATGGGGCGCGCGGCGTCATCATGAACATTACCGGCGGAGTCAACCTCAGCTTGTACGAAGTCAACGAAGCGGCGGAAATCGTCACTGCGGCCTCCGACCCGGAAGTGGAAGTCATTTTCGGCGCCATTATCGACGAGTCGCTGAAAGAAGAAATCAAAGTGACGGTTATCGCCACCGGTTTCGAGCACCGTCCGCTGGTGCAGGCGCCGCCGATCCGCAGAACGCAGCCGACGTCGCATCATCCGGAGCCGCAGGAGCCGCGAGTGCCGAACTTGCGCCCGTTCAGCGGCGGCAACACCGGCAACGCTCCTCAGAACATGCCGTCTTCCGGCAGCGATCATCTCGACATTCCTGCATTTCTGCGCAATCGCAAGAACAACAACAATGACTGATTTCAGCGCGTTGGCGATGCCTTCAGACGAAGAACGTCCTGTTGCCCCTTGGGGCATTGGGGCGTTTTTGCGTTTTGGAGGGGAAGAGTCGGAAGCAGCGAGAAGTTGCAGACCGACAACGTTTCAAACAAATGAACGGAGGGGTGGGAGCATATATGGAGTTTCAACAAGCTTATCAACAATTTATGGAGCGGCATGTGGCGGCGCGATCGGGTGAGCGGAGAGGAAGGCTGCTGCGGGGGAATCGCTACGCCGAAACGTTGTTTGCGCAGCAAGTCTGGTGGCCGTTATGCGGTACGTTGGACAACTTGCACCCGGAGTACGAAATCTATGATTGGAATCGCAAATCGCAGTTTATCGACTATGTGTTTATCCCCCTCCCTTTAACGGGCGATCGTTTCGGGATTGAATGCGACGGATTTCAAAGTCACGTGAAAGATATGGACAGAGAATCATTCAGCTATGCGCTCAATCGGGATACGTTCTTGACCGGGCTCGGATGGAAAATGCTTCATTTTTCATTCGACGATATTCAGCATCGTCCGGAAGTGTGCCGTATGCTGCAGCAACTGGCGATTGGACCGACGTTGATGCGCCAACCGTCCGGCTTGACGGTTTCACCGACGGAAAAAGATGTACTGCGGTTGGCTTGGCAATGGGGGAAACCGGTTCGGCCAAAAGATATCGCCGAGCATTATGCCGTCAATTTTCGTACGGCGCGCAAATGGCTGCAAAGTTTGGTCGAAAAAGGCATGATGCGCGGGGTCGCGAGTGGAAAGCAGGGGGCTTATATGTGTTATTACGAGCCGACGGAAGGTTTGCACAAGCTGCTATAGGACGAACATGAGCCGACCAGATCCTTATCGCAAATTGTTGCATTTTCTACAACAATTTGAATGATAAATGGGCTGAAATTCTTACTTGTTGTATTTTCTGCAACAATTTTTTCACTAAAACGCTGTTTTGGCGGGAGTGGTGCGCAAAATGTTGCAAGAAATACAACAATTCACTGGTTCATCGTGATTGGCAGGCTTATTGTTGTACATAGTACAACAATTCCCACTTTTCGCGCGTGTGTTTTGCAACGAGGGAGTTGGCAGCCAGCGATCACGTGAATTCCGCCCCCGGGGCGCGGCCGGGCTCGTATTCGCTGCGCAGCCGGCCCGGCGCCATGCCGGCGATGCGCTTGAATGTGCGCGAGAAATAAAACTCGTCGCTGTAGCCGAGCAGGCCGGCGATTTCTTTGCTTTTCATCTCGGTGTTCAGCAGCAGCTTCTTCGCTTCCGCCATCTTCAGCCGGTGCACGTACTCGCCGAACGAATAGCCGGTCGTCTTCTTCACCAGCCTCCGCAGCGTCGATTCGGAGATATGAAACAACGCCGCCACCGCCGCCGCGTCATGCTCGCGGTACAAATCGCCGGCAAGCATCTCGTACAGCTTGTGAAACAACCCGTTCCGCGCCCCTTCGGCCCCGCCGTCGCCGGCTTGCGCAAACTCATACAGCAGCGACTCGAACGCCAGCGCCGCCCGGTCGGCGTCTGCCGGGATGCCGTTCTCGAGCAGCTTCATCATGCGTTCGATGCGCTGCACCCACGTGTCGTCAACACCCACGCGGCGCACGATATCCGGCTGCAGCAGTCCCGCCGCCAGCCATTCCTCGATTCGTTCGCCCGCGAAGCTGATGTAATATTCGTCCCAATACCGTCCGGGCGTCGGCCCGAACGAAAAGTGAGCGCCCGGCCGCATCGTCATCAGATCGCCGGAGCCGACCGGCTGCAAGCCGCCGTCGTCGACGCGGTAGCCGCCTTCGCCACCGACGATATAGAGCACCGCCCAATGGCCGAAGGCAATTCGTTCGCGCTGCAGCGTGCGTCCAGGCAAATGGCCGACCTGCGTGACGCGCAGGCTGCGAACGCGAAGCTGCGATTCGTCGGCCAGCAAATCGACGATGCGCAGCGGCAGCGGACTGATTGTATAATCCATGAAGGTGGCCATATCGTTCATTTCCTTCCGGTGCGGCACATCGTATAGTGAAAAGGAATAAGCCCTTGCGACCCATTGTAGCATAGGGAAGCAAACGGCGCACCGGGCTTTGCACAGGGCCCGGCGAACCAATCGCGGAGGTGCTTGAAACCAATGAATATCGGCTTGCAGGCAATGAGCTACAAGGCAATACGCGGCAATAACTCCTGGACGGAAGGAGAAGAGGCGGCCCGCGTCAGCCATCTGGAACTGGCCGCCTGCCGCAGGGACAGTGCGGCTTTCCAGATCGTGCTGAGCGATCGAACGGAGTTTGTGCTGTCGACAGGGCAAGACCCGCAGTTATGGAAAAAAGGGCCGGCGAACATGGTGCGCGTCGAAGCGAAGTTGAACGAGTCGCTCCCAGGGCTGACGCTGCAGATCAACCTTGTTGGTTTCACGAAAGACGACGATGGCAGGGAAAAGGCGGATCTGCTGCTCGACCAAACGGCGTTATATGTGCCGGAGCGTATGGTGCAGCCGGTGTGGGTGGAATTCACCGCAGCGGCAAACGCGGCGCCGGGACGTTATACGGGCACGGTTCGTGTGTATGCGCATACGTTGTTCGAGGACGAAACACTGCTGAAGGTGTTGACGTTTGCGCTCGAAGTGAAGCACCATACGCTGCCCGAACCGGGCGACTACCGCTTCTACCTCGACTTGTGGCAGCACAGCTCGAACATTGCGCGCAAATACGATGTCGCGTTGTGGACGGACGAGCATTTCCGAATCCTCGATGCTTATTTGGCGAGCCTTGGACAGCTCGGGCAAAAAGCGGCGACCGTCATCGTTTCGGAATGTCCTTGGTCGGGGCAATTTACACACCGCGACCGCGAGCCGTCCGACTTGTTCGAATACAGCATCGTCGGCGTCGTCAAATCGAAGGAGGGCGGGTTCGCTTACGATTTTGACGCGCTCGACCGCTATATCGAGCTGGCGGAGAAACACGGCATTCGCGAGGAAATCGAAGTGTTCGGCTTGCTGAACATTTGGCAAGACCCTGTCGCCGGCTACGGCGCCATCGTGGAAGGTTCGCCGGACGGCGTACGGGTGCGCTATTACGACGAAGCGGACGCGGCTTATAAATTCATCCGCAGCCAGGAAGACCTGACGGCCTACGTTTCGGCGCTGGAGCGACACTTTGTCGAGCGCGGCTGGATCGACCGCGTCCGCATCATCGCCGACGAGCCGAGCGACACGGTGCTGTTCGCCCGCCGGCTGGAAGCGCTGCGCGATATGGCGCCAAAGTTCAAATACAAGGTCGCGATCAACCACGTCGAGTTTATTCGCGAACAGGTCGAAGGCATGTACGACTATGTGCCGATTCTCACCGGCGCAGCGTCCGAGCACGAGCGCCTTGAGGAACTGCGGCCGACGATCGCCGGCAAGCTGCTGTACTACGTCTGCTGTCATCCCGATCGGCCGAATACGTTCATCGACTCGCCGGCGCTGGAGAGCCGGCTGATCGCCTGGCTGGCCGAACGGCTCGGCTTCGACGGCTTTCTCCGCTGGAACTACACCGTCTGGCCGGACGACCCGCTGCGCACGGTGAGCTACCGCAGCCCCCATTGGAAAGCGGGCGACACGAACTTCGTCTACCCGGGCCGAACGGGCAAGCCGCTCCTGTCGCTGCGGTACAAATGGCTGCAGCGGGGCATCCGCGATTTCGAAATCATGCAGCAGCTGAAAGACGAAGGCAAAGCCGAACTCGTCAAGGCCAGCCTGAATCGCGTGTTCGAAGGACGCTCCACCGCGGAATTGACCGGCTTGCTGAAGGAGTCGCAAACGGCGTATTCGCTGCAGGCGGACGATTACGATGGGCTGCTCGCTCATGTGAACTGAATGAAGAACAAGAATCAGCCCTGCGAAGGCACGCGTCATGTGCTTTGGCAGGGCTTTTATTTGCCGGGAAAGAAAGAGGCTTATCCCATGTGCGCCAACAGCGGCCGATTCGACAAAAAAACAACGCCGGCGGCGACTCGGTTTGACAGACATCGAAAATCGAAACCGCTATACTGGGTTCATCCGGCTGCGGGAGGACGAGGATGTGATCGTCTATGTCGATCTGCTGTTCCTCGTCAATGTGCTGATTGACGGGGCTTTGCTTTACGCGACAGCCCGCATTCGCCGCATTCGCTTCCGCCTGTGGCGGTTATGCGCGGCAGCCGCAATCGGTGGCGCCTACGTCGTTATGCTGCTTCTCCCCGCTTTGTCCGGCATGCAAACGTTCGTGTTCAAGTTTGCCTTTTCGGCGCTCATGCTGCTGACGGCATTCGGTTACGGCGGGCGCAAAACATTTTGGCGAAACCTGGGTTCGTTTTATTTGATCGGCTTTGTTGCCGCCGGCGGCATCTACGGGCTGCATGCTTTCTTTTCGTCAGGCGGGATCATGAACGGCATTTGGCTTACCCATTCCGGAGGGATTGCCTACTCGCTTCCGGTTGGCATCGTGTTCGTGCTGGCCGCAATGGCGGCCGTGCTCTTTGCCGTCGTCAGAAGCGCGCGCAGTGTCAAGGAACGCGAGCGGCTGCTCCGCCATACGGCGCAAGTAAGCGTCACGCTCGGCGATTGCAAGCTATCGTGCACCGGGCTGGTCGACACGGGCAACCATCTGTATGACCCGCTGACGAAAACGCCGGTTATGGTAATGGAAACGTCGCTGTGGAAGGAATGGGTGCCGGCGTCGTGGCTGCCGCTCATTCGCCGGGCGGAGCCCGATCTGATCCTGAGCGCACCGGAAACGGAAGCGTTCCGCTGGAGAGATCGGCTGAGGCTTGTGCCTTATCGCGGCGTAGGTCGTTCGATGCAGTTCATGCTGGCCATCCGGCCCGACGAAGTGATCGTGACGCAAGCGGACCGGACGATCGCCTCGGATCGCGTACTGATCGGTTTCGACGCCGGCGCGCTTAGCTCCGACGGTTCGTATCAAGCCATAATCCATCCTATGCTGATGGAAACCTAATTATCAACGAATTTCGCCTGCCCGAACATCGCCACGGGATGCGGGACTTTCGGTGGGAGGGGGACTGGACATGTTGGTCAAGTGGAGGTTATCGATGCAACTTACTTACTACAGGCTGCTGATGCTGATCGGAGTCAAGGGAGATGAGATTCATTATATCGGCGGCAGCGAAGCGCTGCCTCCGCCGCTTACCCGCGAAGAGGAAGAGTATTTGCTGCAGAAGCTGCCAAGCGGCGACGCCGCCATCCGCGCCGTGCTGATCGAACGCAATTTGCGGCTTGTCGTGTACATCGCCCGCAAGTTCGAGAATACGGGGATCAACATCGAGGATCTCGTATCGATCGGCGCGATCGGCCTGATCAAGGCGGTAAACACGTTCGATCCGGACAAAAAAATCAAACTCGCCACCTACGCATCGCGCTGCATCGAAAACGAAATTTTGATGCATTTGCGCCGCAACAGCAAAATCCGCACCGAAGTATCGTTCGACGAACCGCTTAACATCGACTGGGACGGCAACGAGCTGCTGCTCTCCGATGTGCTCGGCACGGAGAACGACACGATTTACCGCAACATCGAGGAGCAAGTGGACCGCAAGCTGCTGCACAAGGCGCTCGACAAGCTGTCCGATCGCGAGCGCGTCATCATGGAGCTCCGATTCGGGCTGCAGGACGGGCAGGAGAAAACGCAGAAAGACGTCGCCGACATGCTCGGCATTTCGCAATCGTACATATCCCGGCTGGAGAAACGCATCATCAAACGGCTGCGCAAGGAATTCAACAAAATGGTATGAGCCTTAGACAGCGGTTTCACAAAAAAAATTTGCGCACGCGGCAGACGGCTTTGTCCTTGAGACAAGCCGTTTTGCGCGTTTTTGAGGCGAAACCGGCAGGGGAGCGGTACGCATAAAAACCGGGTCCGCGGAGATAATGGAGGGTAACAGGAGGGATTCACGGTGACCCGGAACAAAGTCGAAATTTGTGGTGTCGATACCGCAAAACTGCCTGTCCTAACCAACGCGGAAATGCGCGAGCTGTTCGTGGAACTGCAGACCAAAGGGGAACGATCGGCGAGAGAGAAGCTCGTCAACGGCAATTTGAGACTCGTGCTTAGCGTCATTCAACGGTTCAACAATCGCGGGGAGTTCGTCGACGACCTGTTTCAAGTCGGTTGTATCGGGTTAATGAAAGCGATCGACAATTTCGATCTCAGTCAGAACGTGAAATTTTCCACTTATGCGGTACCGATGATTATCGGCGAAATACGCCGTTACTTGCGCGACAACAACCCGATCCGGGTCTCGCGCTCCTTGCGCGACATCGCGTACCGGGCGTTGCAGGTCAGAGACAGCCTGACGAACAAAAACTCGCGCGAGCCGACGATCTATGAAATTTCCGAAGTGCTCGGCGTGCCGAAGGAAGACGTCGTGTTCGCGCTTGACGCGATCCAGGATCCGGTGTCGCTGTTCGAGCCGATCTACCATGACGGCGGCGATCCGATCTATGTGATGGACCAGATCAGCGACGACCGCAACAAGGACATCTCCTGGATCGAAGGCATCGCGCTGCGGGAAGGAATGCGCAAGCTGAACGATCGGGAGAAAATGATTCTGTCGATGCGCTTCTTCGAAGGCAAAACGCAGATGGAAGTGGCCGATGAAATCGGCATTTCGCAAGCCCAGGTGTCCCGGCTCGAAAAATCGGCGATTCAGCAGATGCAGAAGCACGTCAAAACGTAATGAGGGAATCGGCTGCGGCTCCGGAATGCTCCGGGGCCTTTTCTTTTTCTCATCGGAGGACATTTTGCCCGGGGCGGACATATAGTTAGGAGAGGGATGATGCGGGTTTACCATTCGATGGCCAGGCGGAGGAAGCCATGAAAATTTCCGATTTCCAATCCAAGGACGTCATCAATATCGTGGACGGCAAAAAGCTGGGGCAAATCAGCGACCTGGAGCTGGACCTGCGGCAGGGAAGAATCGAATCGATCGTCGTGCCGAGCGCGCAGCGGCTGTTCGGCTGGTTCTCCGGCGGCGGCGCCGATGTCGTCATACCGTGGCGCAATATCGTCAAAATCGGCATGGACGTCGTGCTGGTGAAGCTGGACGATGCGCGGGTTTACCGGGCTCCGGAGGAGGAGCAGGACTATGGTGCGGCCGCAAACGGCAACCGATCTTATCGGGAGCGGTAGACGGCCGCACGCCGGTGAATCGGAAGCCGATTGGAACCGCCGCCGGACCTGTGGTAAACTAAGCGACAACGGGGTATGTAATAGTGAAGCGGGGAGAGGACCGAATGGAACCGTTTCGACCGGACAAGCGCGGGCCTGCGCAAACGCTGACGATTGCCGATTGGCCGCAGCGGTTTCCCGAACTGACGGCCGGCTTTACGACTCGGCGCGGCGGCTTCAGCGCGGAACCGTTCGCGCAGCTGAATTGCGGCCTGCACGTTAATGACGAAACGAATGTCGTCATCGCCAACCGCAGGCTCGTCGCCGAACAAACGGGCATTCCGTTTGCCGACTGGGTATACGGCGAACAGGTGCACGGCCGCAGCGTCGCTGTCGTGACCTCGGCGGACCGGGGCAAAGGCACGGTGTCGCGCGAGGATGCGCTGGCGGACACGGACGCGTTCGCAACGAACGAACGGGGATTGGGTTTGGCCGCGATGTATGCGGACTGCGTGCCGCTTTATTTTGTCGATCCGGTGCATCATGCGGTTGGGCTTGCCCATGCCGGCTGGAAAGGAACGATGCAACGCATCGCGGAAGCGACGGTGCAGGCAATGTCAGGCGCGTTCGGCTCGGTGCCGGGCGATCTGTATGCCGCCATCGGGCCGTCGGTCGGCGTCTGCTGTTACGAAGTGGACGACGCCGTGATGGAGAACATGGTGCCGCTGATCGAATCGTTCGGTTTGAGCGACGATAGCGCCGCCTTCATAACGCTCGGATCCGGCAAATACAAGCTGAACTTGCAAGAATGCAATCGACAAATTATGATAAAAGCAGGAATTTTGCCGCATCGTATCGAAATAAGCAAATGGTGCACAAGCTGCAACGTCGATCGGTTCTTCTCGCACCGCAAGGAGCAAGGCCGAACCGGCAGAATGATCGCCTGGATCGGCTGGGAACGATAGCGCGGGCATTGCGGCCCGGAACCGCGCCTGTGCGCCGGCGAAGGAAGGGAGACCGCGCAATGTCCATCAAGGATCGCCTGCTGGAAGTCAATCGGCGAATCGAGGCGGCTTGCCAGCGCGCCGGCCGGCGGCCGGAAGAAGTCAACTTGGTGGCCGTGACGAAATATGTCGAGATTGGAACGGCGCGCGAAGCGTTCGATAGCGGCTTGCGCCATCTGGGCGAGAATCGCTGGCAGGATGCGAAGCTCAAGTGGGAAACGATCGGCGACGCCGTCTGGCATTTCATCGGTCACTTGCAAACGAACAAAGTCAAAGATGTCATCGGGAAATTCCCTTACATCCATTCGCTGGACCGGGATTCGCTGGCGGACGAAATGAATCGCAAGGCGGTAGCGCTTGGCATCTGCGTCAATGCGTTCGTCCAGGTCAACGTGTCGGGCGAAGAAAGCAAGTACGGCCTGCCGCCGGACGAGCTGTTCCGCTTCGCCGAACGATTGGCGGACAAGCCCGGGATTCGTGTCGTCGGTTTGATGACGATGGCCCCCCACGAAGCGCAAGCCGAAGCGACAAGACCCGTCTTTCGCGAGCTGCGCCGGCTGCGGGACGAACTGAATGCGCGCAACATTTTGCCTTACATAGCGAGCGAATTGTCGATGGGCATGTCGAACGATTTCGAGGTGGCCGTCGAAGAAGGCGCGACCTGGATCCGGTTAGGCTCGGTTCTGGTCGGGCATCAATAAGATACAAGAACTCACACGAGACCAAGGAGGAACACCACAATGAGCGTGATGAACAAATTCATGAACTTTATCGGTTTGAACGAAGAGGAAGAAATATTGGAACGCGAGCGTCCGACGGAAGGGCGCGAACCGGCGGAGGAAGCTGAAACCAATCCGTTCGAGCAACGTAAAACTAGAAGCAATGTCGTCAGCATCCATTCGCAGAAAAATGTTCGTGTCGTCCTGTGCGAACCGCGCTCCTACGACGAAACGCAGGATATCGCCGATCATCTTCGCTCCCGCCGGCCGGTCGTCGTCAACCTGCAGCGGGTCAGGAACGATCAGGCGATGCGCATCGTCGATTTTCTGAGCGGCACCGTATATGCGCTCGGAGGATCGATATCGAAGATCGGGCCGAACATTTTCATCTGCACGCCGGAATCGGTTGAACTGCAAGGCACCATTTCGGAGCTGCTCCACGACGAGGCGGATTACAACACATCGAGGTGAAAAGTTTGGACGCTGTTTTCGCGCTAATCGACACGCTGCAATATATTTACTACTTGCTGATCATCGCCTACGTCCTGTTGTCCTGGCTGCCCAACGTGCGCGAAAGCTTTATCGGCGAACTGCTGGGCAAAGTGGTGGAGCCGTACTTGACGCCCTTCCGCAAAATTATACCGCCGATCGGCGGAATGCTTGATATTTCGCCGATCATTGCGCTGTTTGCGCTTCGCTTCGTTGTCCTCGGGATTAAAGAAGTGATCGCATACGTAGCCGGATGGTTCTGACGATGAAAGCTTCCGTCTATGCGCATTTTCATCCGGATGAGCATCGGTTCGTCGATAAAGCGCTGGAGTGGATGGAACGGGCCGGGCAGCAGCATGCCGTGAAGCTGACCGACTTCCTCGACCCGAGGCAGCAATTTATCGTGGCCACACTGGCGGCCAAGGACGACAGCGTCGTCGTCCGCCAATTCGGCGGTTACGACGAAGCGGAGCGGAAGCGGGCGATCATTGCCCCGGCTTACCGGGATCCGCAGCCGGAAGATTTCGCCGTGCAGGTGTTGGCTGTGACATCGGATGACAGCAGAATTTCGTCGCTCGAACACGGCGACTACATGGGCGCCATTCTCGGCCTTGGCGTGAAACGGGAGAAGATCGGCGACATTCATGTCCACGACGCGGGGGGCTGTCATACACTCGTCGCGGCGGAAATTGCCGATTTTTTTCGTTTGCAGCTGACGCAGGTGCACCGCGTTGCGGTAAGTGCGGACATCCTCCCGCCGGACCGGCTCGTCCGATCCGCAGAAACGCTTGAAGAGATGACGTTATCCGTCGCTTCCATGCGGCTGGACGGCATTGCCAGCGATGTGTTTCGCCTGAGCCGGGCGAAAGTGCTTTTGCCGATCAAGGCCGGCAAGTGTCGGGTCAACTGGAAGGCGGAAGACGATCCGAGTACGCCGCTGCGCGAAGGCGATATCGTCTCGATGCAGGGCTTCGGCCGATTCAAGGTGCTGGAACTGATCGGCGTCTCCAAAAAAGACCGGTTGCGCGTGCGTATCGGCAAATATTGAGCGGAACTGTCGCCGTTTGCAGGAATTCCCGGGATCGATGTCGAATTCATCGGGCATACGGTGAGGAGAGACGAACTTTTTGTGGAGGTGCCGGAATGGCTTTAACACCGCTCGACATACATAACAAAGAATTTCGCCGCGGCTTTCGCGGTTACGACGAAGATGAAGTGAACGAGTTTCTCGATCAGGTGATCAAGGACTACGAAGCGTTGATTCGCGAGAACAAGGAAATGCAGCACCAGATGGAAACGATGCAAGAGAAGCTGGGGCATTTCGCTTCGATCGAAGAAACGCTCAGCAAGACGATTATCGTGGCCCAGGAAGCGGCTGACGAAGTGAAAGGCAATGCGAAGAAGGAAGCGCAGCTGATTATTCGCGAGGCAGAGAAAAACGCCGACCGGATCGTGAACGAGGCGCTAGTCAAGACCGGCAAAATTTCGCTCGAAATCGACGAGCTGAAAAAACAGGCGTCGATTTATCGCACGCGGTTCCGCACGCTGCTCGAAGCGCAACTGGAACTGCTCAAGAACGACAGCTGGGATACGCTCGAAGGAAACGAGCCGGATCGCAAGGAAAGAGTCGTGTAGGGCGACCCGCCCATGGCAAAGCCTCTCGTCCTTCGGGGACGGGAGGCTTCAAAGTTTCCGGGCCCCCGCCAAGCTTGCAAGCGGCGACGGCAGTATGAGAACCCGTTCATCCGGCCAAACTTAAGGTGGTGCGGTTTAGCCGAACGGGAGGAAATCTCAGATGAGCGGTTCGAAGCAGAAGCAGGGGCAAGCTGCGACAGTGGAGTATGGTCTGCTCGCGGATATTCAGCGGCAGGTCGCCGAGTTGTCCGTCAATATGGAACGGGCGCATATTGCCGATTATGTGCAGCTGCTGGCCAATCCGCGCAAGCTGATCTGGCGGAACATGGTCGGCGGCATCGCGCGCGGCGTAGGCATCGCCATCGGGTTGACGATTTTTACGTCCGTCATCGTCTATTTGCTGAAAGCGCTCGGCGCCTTGAACTTGCCGATCGTTGGCGATTTTATTGCCGACCTGGTCGAGCATGTGCAGTACCAACTGGAAACGAAGCGGTATTAAACCGCTCCGTCTTCCTCGGACGGATTCGGCTCGAGCAGCGGTTCGCCTTCCGCTCCATGCATATAATCGTCGTACGCCCGGTTGCGCACGATGTAGAACTCGCGGCCGTACAGGTCGGTGGCGACGAAGCTTTCGAACGGCTCGACGTAGCCGTCATGCTCGTCGGCTTCGATTTGCATATTGTTGTAGGAGTCGATATCCGGATCCTCGGCCATCGCCGGAGTGTTCGAGCTGCCCCAGCTTTCGACGATTTGCCAGGCGTCTTCGCCATCGAAGCCGTTCTGATCCTGACGCTCGTCCAGACTGGTGCGACCGAACGGCGGGGCGAGGAACGATTCTTCGACCGGTCGGCGCTCCGATACATGGGCATCGGGCACATGATGAACGCAGAACCGTGTCGCCGGCACTACGAGCAGCCGTTCGAACGGGATTTCCGTTCCGCACGTTTCACAGATGCCGTAGCCTTCGCCCTGCTCCAGCCGCGACAGCGCCGCTTCGACATCCAGCAGCGCATGCTCGGCTTGTTCGTTCAAGGCAACGTCCTTGCCGCGTTCATACGTTTCGGTGGCGCTGTCGGCGGGGTGGTTGTCGAGTGCGGACAAGTCGCCCGACGATTCGCGAAGCGAATCGTGCAAGCCGAAATGACCGCTTTGTTCAATGCGGTTTTGCAAAGCCGTCTTCTCGCTGAGCAGCAGCTGCCTGAGCGCTGCGGTTTGTTCCGAGTTCATGGCGAAACCCCTTCCTTGTCGACCGCACAGCGCATGCGCCGCTGCGTCCCTGTTCGGTATTGTTTGCAAGATCAGGGCCCTTTACTTAGGAAATTGTTTGTATGGCCTCTTTTCGACACTTACCCATGCGTTTGCTGCCAGGAGGAATTTCGATGATTTATTACCTGATTGCGCTCATTGTGATCGCGATCGATCAAGTGACGAAACGGCTTGTCGCGAACAGTTTGGAAATCGGCGAATCCCACTCGGTGATCGGCGGCTTTTTCGAAATTACGTCGCATCGCAACCGCGGCGCGGCGTTCAGCATTTTGCAGGAACAGCGGATCTTTTTTATCATCATTACCGTTATTGTCGTATCCGGCCTGCTCTGGTACATGCGCAAAACGATCGGCCGCCGGCAGGCGCTGCTCTCCAGCGCGCTTGGGCTTGTGCTTGGCGGAGCGCTTGGCAACTTCCTCGATCGGGCGCGGACCGGCGAAGTCGTCGACTTCCTGAAATTCCGCTTTCGTTTCGATTGGTTCGGCCACCCGGTCGACTATACGTTTGCCATTTTTAATGTCGCAGACGCGGCCATAAGCATTGGCGTCGCGCTCATTTTCCTCGATTCCATTATCGTTTGGGCCAAAGAGAAGAAGGCAGCTGCCGCGGCAGCCGCCGAACCGGCCACAGTGCCTGCCGAGCATGACACTTCGGGCGGCAGGGAATAAACCGGGCAGAAGGAGAGACGATCCCGTGGACATGGCGACAGAAGAGCTGGCGGAGCCGCTCGAATGGACGATCGGCGCGGCGGATGCCGGCCAGCGCATCGACAAGGTGATCGCCGATAAATGCGAAGAAGCCTATTCGCGTTCGCAAATTCAGACATGGCTCAAAAACGGCGATGTGACGGTGGGAGGAGCCCCCGTCAAAGCCAGTTATAAAGTGCAGGAAGGCGACAACGTGTTGGCCGTTGTGCCGGAGCCGGAGCCGCTTGCGATCGAGCCGGAAAACATTCCGCTCGATATCATATACGAGGACGGCGATGTCATTGTCGTCAACAAACCTCGCGGCATGGTCGTTCACCCCGCTCCGGGGCACAGAACCGGCACGCTGGTCGGCGCGCTGCTGCATCATTGCGGCGATCTTGCCGGCATCGGCGGCGTCAAACGGCCGGGCATCGTGCACCGCATCGATAAAGATACGTCCGGCCTGCTGATGGCGGCCAAAAACGACGGCGCCCATGCGTCGCTCGCCGCGCAGCTGAAGGCGCACACGGTGACGCGCCGCTATATCGCGCTCGCGCACGGCAAGCTGGCTCACGACAACGGCACGATCGACGCGCCGATCGGCCGCGACGTGCACGACCGCAAGCTGTTCGCCGTTACCGAACGCAACAGCAAACATGCCGTGACTCATTTTGCCATGCTGGAGCGGTGGGACGATTATTCGCTGCTCGAGCTGAAGCTGGAAACCGGACGCACCCACCAAATCCGCGTTCATCTCAAATTTATCGGCCACCCGATTGTCGGCGATCCCGCATACGGGCGCAGCAAAGGAAATCTGGAAATGGCCGGTCAGGCGCTGCATGCGGCAGTGCTAGGCTTTCAGCATCCGCGGACAAACGAATATTTGGAGTTTCGCGCAGCGCTGCCGGCCGATATGGAGCATGTGCTGCATGCGATCAGAAATCGATAAGGACGAGGACGGAATCGGGCCATGGAGCATTTACTCAACGCAAGCGTCAGACAAATCGAAATTTCAGGCATTCGCAAAATCGCCAACCTTGTCGCAGGCTACCCGGACGCGCTGACGCTGACGATCGGCCAGCCCGACTTTCCCACGCCGGCGCACATCGTCGAAGCGGGGCAACGGGCGCTGGCACAGCATAGAACGGTGTATACCCCGAATCCGGGGCTGCTGGAGCTCCGGCAGGCGGCTTGCGATTTTGTTCGGAACAAATACGGTTTGGCCTACAATGCCGCGGACGAAACGATCGTCACTTGCGGCGCCAGCGAAGCGCTCGACATTACGCTGCGTACGATTGCAGACGTTGGTTCGGAAGTGATCTTGCCGGGACCGATTTACCCGGGATACGAGCCTCTGATTCGCATGTGCGGCATGACGCCGGTGTATGCCGATACGACCGCGACCGGCTTCAAGCTGACCGCGGCAATGCTTGAACGGTATATCACGCCGCGCACCCGCTGCGTCATCCTGTGTTACCCGTCCAATCCGACCGGCTGCGTCATGACGCAGGAGGAACTGGAGGCGGTAGCGGCGCTGCTGGAGGGCAAACCGATCTTCGTCATTTCCGACGAAATCTACAGCGAACTCGTATTCGGCGCGTCCCACCGCTCCATCGCAACGATCGGAAATATGCGCGAGCAAACGATCGTCATCAACGGGTTGTCCAAATCGCATTCGATGACCGGCTGGCGCATCGGTTTCGCTTTTGCGCCGGCGGCGATTGCGAGGCATATGGTCAAGGTGCATCAATACAATGTGACGTGCGCCAGCTCGATCAGCCAATACGCGGCGCTCGAAGCGCTGACGAACGGCAGCGACGACGCGGAGCCGATGAAGCGGGAATACGCGAAGCGGCGCGATTTCGTCTGCGAGCGGCTGGGAGCCGCCGGGTTCGAATTCGTCAAGCCGGACGGGGCGTTTTATGTGTTTCCGTCGATTCGGCGGTTCGGTTTGTCGTCGCAGGAGTTTACGATGAGGCTGCTGGAGGAGAAGCGGGTCGCCGTTGTGCCGGGCGATGCCTTCTCCAGTCTGGGCGAAGGATACATTCGCCTCTCGTACGCCTATGCGATGCCGGTGCTGGAGCAGGCGATGGAACGATTGGCGGATTTCGCCGCTTCGTTGTAAAGGGAGAAGGAGGGAACCGGATGAGCGCGACGGTCGTTTCGATCAATGTGGGCAAACCGGCAGCCGTGCCGTACCAGGGCCGCGAGCTGATGACGGGCATCAACAAGGCGGCCGCAACCGGACCGGTGTATCTGGGGGCCGAACAACTGGACGGCGACGGCCAGGCCGACTTGAAAAACCACGGCGGGCCGGACAAAGCCGTCTGCGCTTATCCGTTCGACCACTATCCGTACTGGGAGCGGGAGCTGCAGCGCAAGCTCGGGTACGCCGCCTTCGGCGAAAATGCGACGATCGCCGGTTTGATCGAAACGCAGGCATGCATCGGCGACATTTACCGGATCGGCACGGCCGTCGTGCAGATCAGCCAGCCGCGCTACCCGTGCTTCAAGCTCGGCAACAAGCACGGCGTGCCGGATTTGCCGGAAATGGTGCTGGACACCGGCTATTCCGGCTTTTACTTTCGCGTGGTCGAGCCGGGACACCTGCAGGCGGGCGATTCGGTTGAGCTGATCGAACGTCACCCGCTGGAAGTGACGGTCGCTTACGGGATTGGCATTGTCCATCGCGGCCGCGGCGATGCGGCGGGCATTCGCCGGCTGCTGGCAGTCGATGCGCTGTCCGCAAGCTGGCAGGAGATGCTGACGAAAATGCTGGGCAAGCTGAACGAATGAAACAAGGTGTCGTCGGGGATTCCCGGCGGCACCTTGTTTGCTGAAAGGGCGGCTATTGCCCCGATTGCCAGGCGATATAATCGGTAACGATCCGGATCGCCGGTTCGATGGCGGCGTCGTTCGGTTCGATCTTCGCATGATGCAGCCCGTAAGGCGTATCGACGCCAAGCCAGAACATGAAGCCGGGGATGCGCTCCAGAAAGTAGCCAAAATCTTCGCCGGTCATCGCTTCGCCGCATTCGATCACCGTGGCGCTGCCCTGGCTGCGTACGCGTTCCATGAAAGCGGCGGCCAGCGCCGCATCGTTGTTCACGCAGCGGTAGTTGGCGCCGTAATCGATCGCCGCCTTGCAGCCATACGCCGTTTCCAGCCCGGCCACGAGCGCTTCGATGCGCGACTTGACCAGCGCCATCGTTTCGGCCGACAACGTGCGGATCGTGCCTTCGAGCCGCGCCGTTTCGGCGATGATGTTTTGTTTCGTGCCGCCTTCGATTTTGCCGATCGTCACTACGGCGGCGTCGAGCGGATTAACGTTGCGGGCGACGATCGACTGCAGCTGCCCGACGAGATTGGCGGCCGCGACAACCATGTCGTTCGCCCGGTGCGGATAAGCCGCATGGCCCCCGGTGCCGGTCAAGTCGATGAACAGCTCGGACGTGTTGGCAAACAAAATGCCGGGCCGGGTGGCGATCGTGCCGACCGGGTATTCGGGCGCCACGTGCAGCGCCACGATCGAGTCCGGCAGCCACTCGCGGAGCTCGTCGCTGGCCAGCATCGGCAGCGCGCCGCCGGGCCCTTCTTCGGCCGGCTGGAATATGATCGTCACATCGTCGGCAATCGGATGCAGCGCAAAATGGGTCAGCACGCCGAGGCCGATCGCCATATGCATGTCGTGCCCGCAAGCATGCATGTACCCGGGATGCTCCGAACGGAACGGGTACGACGTATTTTCTTCGATCGGCAGGCCGTCCATATCGGCGCGGTAGCCGAAACGGCGGCTTGGCTGTGTTCCTTTGACGCTCGCGAGGATGCCGGTGCGCCAGGTGCGCACTTCCAGCCGGTCCTGCGGCAGCGCAGCGATATAGTCGAGCAGGAGGCGCTGTGTTTTGAACTCCTGGAAGCCGGGCTCGGGAATGCGGTGGAGCCGGCGGCGAATGTCGACGAACGTGTCGGCAGCGGCCATGGAGGTGGACATGGGGCGATAACTCCTTTCGAATCGGTCCCGTTTCGCGAGGCAAGGCCCGGCGAACGAATCGCTGGGCCTTGTTTCGGTAAGACGCAATGGTTATTAAAGTTGGCGCAGTTCTTGCAAAATTTCCGTCTTCGACTTCGTTTTGTCGTCGACTTTCTTAATGACTCGCGCGGGCGTTCCGGCAACGACCGTATACTCCGCCACGTCCTGCGTGACGACGGCTCCTGCAGCCACCACGGAGCCTTGGCCGATGCGCACGCCTTCGAGAATAACGGCGTTGGCGCCGACAAGCACGTTGTCTTCGATGACGACCGGCTGCGCCGATGGCGGTTCGATGACGCCGGCAAGGACGGCGCCTGCGCCGATGTGGCACATTTCGCCGACTTGCACGCGGCCGCCGATGACGACGCCCATATCGATCATCGTGCCTTTGCCAATCGAAGCGCCGATGTTGATGACCGCGCCCATCATGATGATGGCGTTGTCGCCGATCGTCACTTTGTCGCGAATGGTCGCGCCCGGCTCGATGCGTGCGTTGATGCCTTTCAGGTCAAGCAGCGGCACGGCCGAGTTGCGGCGGTCCGCTTCGACTACGAAGTCGGCGATGCGGCTTTTGTTCGCGTCGAGCGCCGCTTGCACGACCGCCCAGTCGCCGAAAATGACGCCGCTGTCGCCGGAGAGGAACGTCTGGATGTCCGCGCCGAAATCGATGCCGGTGAGGTCGCCTTTGACGTATACTTTCACCGGCGTTTTTTTGGTGCTGTTTTTGATAAAGTTGATGATTTCCATGGTATTCATGTCAGACATTGTCGAATCCCAGCTCCTTCACGCGGATAAATAAACTACAATCTTTATAGCATACAAGGGGGCTATCGGGCAACAAAAGAGCGACAAGCCGCGGCTCGGACCACGATTCGTTTTTTGTTCCGTTCGCTTGACAGCGCGTGTCGAAAATGGGATAATGCTTGTAATTGTGCAGCACCTTTAATTGGCAGTCCCGTGAGACTGGCAAGGTGAGCGATAACAAACGAATGGTACCGCAGCCGAAGGGCATCTTGAACGTGATCCGGACAAGATGACCGTTGTTGTGTGCGCCGATTCGCCGCATCCTGACCTTTGCCGCATGGGCAAAGGTTTTTTTTTGTCGATTGGAGCGCTTTGGAATCACCAAGTTCATCCGGATGTCCGCGCAAACGCGAAAGCGGAATCGGAGGAGGCAGCTGGCGTGATGGTAACCCGGGACGTGCACATGATTATGGACGAAACGGCCATGCGGCGGGCGCTGACGCGCATCGCCCACGAGATTCTGGAAAAAAATAAAGGCGTCGAAAACTGCATGCTGGTCGGCATTCGCACGCGCGGCATCTACATCGCCAGACGCATTGCAGAGCGGATTCACGAAATCGAGCAGACGCCGATCGCCGTGGAAGAAATCGACGTCACGTGTTATCGCGACGATGTCGTCAACCGGTCGGATGACAAGCGGCAGACGAAGCCGCTGCCGGTGCAGGGGCGCAAGCTGATTTTGTGCGACGACGTGCTGTACACGGGACGCACGGTGAGGGCGGCGATGGATGCGCTGATGGATCTCGGCCGGCCGCAAATGATTCAACTGGCGGTGCTGGTCGACCGCGGCCACCGCGAGCTGCCGATCCGGCCGGATTACGTCGGCAAGAACGTGCCAACGTCGAAGGCGGAAGAAATTCAAGTGTCGCTGGACGAAGTGGATGGAACAGACCGGGTCGTCATAGCCCAAACGAGGGGGAGTGCGCAATGACGCAAGCGACGGTGCAAACAGGCAAACATCTGCTCGGACTGAAAGGCATGAGCGAAACGGAACTCGCGTCGATTCTGGACCGGGCCGCCTATTGGGAGCATGCTCCCGAGAAAGTGACGCCGCTCTTGACAGGCAAATTCATTGCAAACATGTTCTTCGAGAACAGCACGCGAACGCGCTTCTCGTTCGAAGTGGCGGAGAAACGGCTGGGCGCGCAGGTGCTGAACTTCGCGGCCGCCGTATCGAGCGTGCAGAAGGGCGAATCCATATACGATACGGTCAAAACGCTGGAGTCGATGGGCATCGACGCCGGCATCATCCGGCTCAAGCCGAACGGGGTGCTGCAGCACCTGGCGAACCATGTCCGCATCCCGCTGATCAATGCGGGCGACGGCAGCAACGAGCACCCGACGCAGGCGCTGCTCGACCTGTACACGATGCGCAAACAGTTTGGCGCGATTCGCGGCCTGTCGGTGTCGATCATCGGCGACATCGAACACAGCCGGGTGGCGCGCTCGAACTTGTGGGCGCTGCAGGCGATGGGCGCCAAGGTGCGGCTGTGTGCGCCGGAGAACATGCGGGCGCCGGAACTCGCGGATTACGCGCCTTACGTGTCGATCGACGAGGCGCTGGACGCCGACGTCGTCATGATGCTGCGCGTGCAGCTGGAGCGCCACGAGCACGGGCTGATCAGCACGCCGGAGGAATACCGCGAGCATTACGGGATGACTGTGGAGCGCGCGCTCAAGCTTGCGCCGCACACGATCATCATGCATCCGGCGCCGATCAACCGCGGCGTCGAAATCGACGACGAGCTCGTCGAGCACGAGAAGTCGCGGATTTTCGCGCAAATGGCCAACGGCGTGCCGATTCGCATGGCTGTCGTGGAACGGGCGCTGGCCTAGCGGGCACACGTTGATCAAACAGCAATCCGGGCAAGTACGTCAACTGCCCAAGGGGAGGCCGTACAGTGGGGATTTGGATGACAGGCGGCATTCTCGCGAATGCTAACAACACTTTGGAAACGGCGCATCTTTTCATCGACAACGGGCGGATCGCCCGCATCGTCAAAGGCGATACGGCGCCGGACACGACCGGCCACGAGGTAATCGACGCGAGCGGCAAGCTCGTTTCCGCCGGTTTGATCGACATGCACGTGCATCTCCGCGAGCCGGGCTTCGAGCACAAGGAAACGATAGCGACCGGCACCGCGTCGGCAGCGCGCGGCGGCTTCACGACGATCGCGTGCATGCCGAACACGCGCCCGGTAATTGACACCGCGGACACGGTTCGCTATGTGCTGGACAAGGCCGAAGCGGCCGGCCGCTCGCGCGTGCTGCCTTACGGCTGCATCACGAAGAACGAGCTCGGCCGCGAGTTGACCGATTTCGCCGCGCTGAAGAAAGCGGGCGTCATCGGCTACACGGACGACGGTGTCGGGGTGCAAAGCGCGCAAATGATGAAAGACGCCATGGCGCTGGCCAAGTCGATCGGGTTGCCGATCATCGCTCACTGCGAAGACAACACGCTGGTCGAAGGCGCACCGGTGTCGGAAGGCGAATTCGCGAAGAAACACGGCTTGAAAGGCATCCCGAACGAGTCCGAAGCGATTCATGTCGGGCGCGATATTTTGCTGGCGGAGGCGACGGGAGTTCACTACCACGTGTGCCACGTCAGCACGGAAATGTCGGTGCGGCTCATCCGCCACGGCAAACAGATCGGCGTCAACGTCACCTCGGAAGTGTGTCCGCATCACCTGCTGCTGTCGGACGAAGACATTCCGGGCCTCGACGCCAACTGGAAAATGAACCCGCCGCTGCGTACGCCGCGCGACGTGCAAGCGGTGATCGAAGGGCTGGAGGACGGCACGATCGACATGATCGTCACCGACCATGCCCCGCACAGCGCGGAGGAGAAGGCGAAGGGCATGCAGCTCGCGCCGTTCGGCATCGTCGGCTTCGAGACCGCGTTCCCGCTGCTCTATACGAAGTTCGTCAAAACCGGCAGGTGGACGCTGCGTTTCCTGCTCGACAAGATGACGGTCAAACCGGCAGAAGTGTTCGGACTGCCGTGGGGAACAGTGGAAGAAGGCGCGGAAGCGGATCTGACGGTTATCGATCTGGATACGGAGAAGGAAGTCGATCCGGCGAAGTTTTTGTCCAAGAGCCATAACACGCCGTTCATCGGCTGGAAGCTGCAAGGCTGGCCGGTGCTGACGATGGTGGCGGGCAAGGTCGTTTGGGCGGACTGACGCCTGGGCGTGTCTGAAAACTCCGAGGGTAGCAGATTTTGCCGAATTTTCGTTCCATGCAAGGCAGTTTTGTGCAGGCGTACCGGGGGTACGTCAAGCAAAAGTAACGCCGCAGGGAGCGAAAAGGCGGTGAAAGATGCCCGTGAGTGGGTTTTCTGACACGCCCCAGGCCAGCAAGGAATAAACGGGAAGAGAAAAGGAGCGAAGAGCATGCAGGCGAGACTACTGCTCGAAGACGGCACGCTGTTTACGGGGAAAGCGTTCGGCAGCGACGGCGAATCTACCGGCGAGGTCGTGTTCAACACAGGCATCACAGGCTATCAGGAGGTGCTCTCCGATCCGTCCTACTGCGGGCAAATCGTCACGATGACTTACCCGCTCATCGGCAACTACGGCATTACGCGCGACGACTTCGAGTCGGTGCGCCCGTACATCCACGGTTTCGTCGTGCGCCATCATGAAGAAGTGCCAAGCAACTGGCGCGCGCAATATACGATCGACAGCTTGCTCAAGGAATACGGCATCGTCGGCATCAGCGACATCGACACGCGCATGCTGACGCGCATCCTGCGCCACCACGGCACGATGAAAGGCTTGCTGACTACGTCGAACAAGCCGCTCGGCGAATTGCAGGAGCAGCTTGGCGCCATGACGCTCATGCGCGACCAGGTCGCCCGCGTGTCGACGCGCAGCGTGTTCGTTTGCCCGGGGGACCGGGAGCGCGTCGTAGTGCTCGACTACGGCTCCAAGGGCGGCATTATCCGCGACCTCGCCAAACGCGGCTGCGACGTCATCGTCGTGCCGCACGACACGACCGCCGACACGATTCGCCGACTGGCGCCGGACGGCATCATGCTGTCGAACGGCCCCGGGGATCCGAAGGACGTGCCTCACGCGGTGCGTACGATCGAGGCGCTGCTCGGCGAATTCCCGATATTCGGCATCTGCCTCGGTCATCAGCTGCTGGCGCTTGCTTGCGGCGCAGACACGACGCGGCTGAAATTCGGCCACCGCGGCGGCAACCATCCGGTGAAAGATTTGCTCACCGGCCGCTGCTACATCACCTCGCAAAACCACGGCTACACGGTGACCGAAGAATCGATCGCCGGCACGCCGCTCGAAGTGACGCACATCAACAACAACGACCGCACGATCGAAGGACTGCGCCACCGCACGCTGCCTGCTTTTTCGGTGCAATACCATCCGGAAGCGGCGCCGGGGCCGTTCGACTCCAGCTACTTGTTCGACGATTTCATCGCCTCGATCCGCAAGTTCAAGGAAGACCGTCCGCAGCCGTCGCGGCAGGCGGTTATGTTTGCCGAGGCCAAGCAGAAGAAGCAAGCTTCCGCTTCCGATGCGGCGCCGAAAGGAGATTTGACCTATGCCCAAAAATAAATCGCTGCGCAAAATTCTCGTCATCGGCTCCGGCCCGATCGTAATCGGCCAGGCGGCGGAGTTCGACTATGCCGGTACGCAAGCGTGCCAGGCGCTGAAAGAAGAAGGCATGGAAGTCGTGCTGATCAACAGCAACCCGGCGACGATCATGACCGACACGAACATGGCGGACAAAGTGTACATCGAGCCGATCACACTTGATTTCGTCACGCAAATCATTCGCCAGGAACGTCCGGACGGCTTGCTGCCGACGCTTGGCGGCCAAACCGGCCTGAACATGGCCGTCGAACTGGCGCGCCACGGCGTGCTGGAGCGCGAAAACGTGAAGCTGCTCGGCACGCAGCTGACGGCGATCGAAAAGGCGGAAGACCGCGACTTGTTCCGCGAGCTGATGCGCGAGCTGGAGCAGCCGGTGCCGGACAGCGTCATCGTTACGTCGGTGGCGGAAGCGGTGACGTTCTCCGAAGAGATCGGCTTCCCGATCATCGTTCGTCCTGCCTATACGCTCGGCGGAACGGGCGGCGGCATTTGCGCCAACCTTGACGAACTGCTCGAAACGGTAAGCTCGGGCATTCGTTATAGCCCGATCGGGCAATGCCTGGTCGAAAAAAGCATCGCCGGCATGAAGGAAGTCGAATACGAAGTCATGCGCGACGCGAACGACAACTGTATCGTTGTCTGCAACATGGAAAACTTCGACCCGGTCGGCGTGCACACCGGCGATTCGATCGTCGTCGCACCGAGCCAGACGCTGTCCGACCGCGAGTACCAGATGCTTCGTTCGGCTTCGCTCAAAATTATCCGCGCCCTCAACATCGAAGGCGGCTGCAACGTGCAATTCGCGCTTGATCCTTACAGCTATCAATATTATGTCATCGAAGTAAACCCGCGGGTCAGCCGCTCCTCGGCGCTCGCTTCGAAGGCGACCGGCTATCCGATCGCCAAGATGGCGGCCAAAATCGCCATCGGCTACACGCTCGACGAAATCGTCAACCCGGTAACGGGCCAAACATATGCCTGCTTCGAGCCGACGCTCGACTACATCGTTTCCAAAATTCCGCGCTGGCCGTTCGACAAGTTCACGGCGGCGAACCGCAAGCTCGGCACACAGATGAAAGCGACCGGCGAAGTGATGGCGATCGGCCGCACGTTCGAAGAGTCGATCCACAAGGCGATCCGTTCGCTCGAGATCGGCGCGCACCGGCTTTATTTGAAAGATGCCGAGCTGCTCGACGCCGACACCCTCGAATTGCGTCTGGCCAAGCCCGACGACGAGCGCATGTTCCTGATCGCCGAAGCGTACCGCCGCGGGTATACGGTGGAGCGGGTGCAGGAGCTGACGCGCATCGACTGGTGGTTTCTTACGAAGCTGCAAGGGATGGTCCAGTTCGAAGCGAAGCTGCAGCAGCCGGAGCTGACGCCGGAGTTGCTCTACGAAGCGAAGCGCAAAGGCTTCACCGATCGCGCGATCGCCGAGCTGCGCCGAGGCGTCGGGCCGGATTGGGCGTATACGCACGAAGCGGACGTCCGCAAGCTGCGCCTGAGCCAGAACCTGAAGCCGGTGTACAAAATGGTCGACACGTGCGCGGCCGAGTTCGAAGCGACAACGCCTTACTACTACTCGACGTACGAAACCGAAGACGAAGTGATGGCGACGGACAAGCAGAAAGTTGTCGTGCTCGGCTCCGGTCCGATCCGCATCGGCCAAGGCATCGAGTTCGACTACTCGACCGTTCACGCGGTATGGGCGATTCAAGCGGCCGGCTACGAGGCGGTCATCATCAACAACAACCCGGAGACGGTGTCGACGGACTTCAATACGTCGGATCGCCTGTACTTCGAGCCGCTGTTCTTCGAGGATGTCATGAACGTCATCGAACGCGAGCAGCCGATCGGCGTCATCGTGCAATTCGGCGGCCAAACGGCAATCAACCTTGCGGCGCCGCTGGCGAAGGCGGGCGTGCGCATTCTCGGCACCGACCTGGCGAGCATCGATGCGGCGGAAGACCGCAAGAAGTTCGAAGCGCTGCTGCGGAGCCTGTCGATCGCGCAGCCGCCGGGCGGCACGGTGACATCGGTTGACGACGCCGTCGGAACCGCGGCGCAGTTCGGCTATCCGGTGCTCGTGCGTCCTTCGTACGTACTTGGCGGCCGGGCGATGGAAATCGTCTACTCCGATTCGGAGCTGCTGAGTTACATGGAATACGCGGTGAAAATCAATCCGGAGCATCCGGTGCTGATCGATCGCTACATGCTAGGCAAAGAAGTCGAAGTCGACGCGATCTGCGATAAGGAAACGGTGCTCATTCCGGGCATCATGGAGCATGTCGAGCGCGCCGGCGTCCACTCCGGCGACTCGATTGCGGTATATCCGCCGCAATCGCTCAGTGAAGACATCAAGCAGCAACTGATCGACATTACGATCAAAATCGCCAAAGGGCTGAATGTGGTCGGTCTCGTCAACATCCAGTTCGTCATCCATCAGGACCAGGTGTACGTGATCGAAGTGAACCCGCGTTCGTCGCGGACGGTGCCGTTCCTCAGCAAGGTGACCAACATCCCGATGGCGAACGTCGCGACCCGCATCATCATGGGCGAAACGCTGAAAGATATGGGCTATACGGAAGGCCTGTGGCCGGAAGACGATTATGTGTCGGTCAAAGTGCCGGTATTCTCCTTCGCCAAGCTGCGCCGCGTCGACACGACGCTCGGCCCGGAAATGAAATCGACCGGCGAAGTAATGGGCCGCGACATGAACTATGCCAAGGCGCTGTATAAAGGGCTGATCGGCTCGGGCATGAAAATTCCGCCGGCCGGCGCGATTATCGCCACTGTTGCCGACAAGGACAAGGACGAAGCGATCGATATTTTGCGCGGCTTCGACGAGCTTGGCTACAAGATCATCGCCACCGGCGGCACGGCCAAGGCGCTGCAAAACGCCGGCCTGCGGGTGCAGACGGTGAACAAGCTGAGCGAAGGCTCGCCGAATATTCTCGATCTGATCCGCGGCGGCGAAGCGCACTTCGTCGTCAACACGCTGACGAAAGGCAAAACGCCGGAACGCGACGGCTTCCGCATCCGCCGCGAGGCGGTCGAGAACGGCGTCGTCTGCATGACGTCGCTCGATACGGTCCGCGCGCTGCTGCGGATGCTTGAAGCGATCAACTTCTCTTCGCGGCCGATGCCGACACTGGCAAGCAGCAAATTGTAAAATGACCCGGGAACACTTCATTCCCGCTCTCGTGGAGGGCCGGAGTGAGGTGTTCTTGCGGGAAGGGGGGCATTTGGGGCAATGGTAAATCCAACGCAAACGGCCGAACGCGTCATCGTGGCGCTCGATTACCCGGACGAAACGGCGGCACGCCAGTTGCTGAACCGGCTGGACGGCATTCCCGTCTGGATGAAAGTCGGGATGGAATTGTTTTACGCTGCCGGACCGGCGTTCGTGGTGTATTTGAAGGAACGCGGCTTCCATGTATTCCTTGACCTGAAACTGCACGACATTCCGAATACCGTCAAAGGCGGTTCGGCTTCCGTCACCCGGCTTGGGGTCGACATGTTCAATTTGCACGCTGCCGGCGGAAAGGCCATGCTGGAAGCGGGGCTGGAGGGCGTTGACAAGGCGCTCGCCCCCGGTCAGAAACGGCCGCTCGTCATTGGCGTGACGCAGCTGACAAGCACGAGCCAGTCGGTGCTGAACGACGAAATCGGCATCCCCGGCGCGATCGACGATGCGGTACTGCGGTACGCCGCGCTGACCAAACAAGCCGGGCTTGACGGCGTAGTCGCCTCGGCACGCGAAGTGACGGGCCTGAAAGCAGCGAACGGCGCGGGCTTTGTAACCGTAACGCCCGGCATTCGCCCGGCGGGTAGCGCCATTGGCGACCAGTCTCGCGTCATGACACCGAAGGAGGCGCTGGCGATCGGCACCGATTACTTGGTGATCGGCCGGCCCATTACGGCTGCGCCCGACCCGCGCGAAGCGCTGGAACATATACTCGAGGAGATGAGCGAAGCATGAGTACGACGACTCCATTATCCGCCCAAATTGCCGAAGCGCTGCTGCGCGTGGAGGCCGTTGCGCTGCGGCCGGACGAGCCGTTCACGTGGACGTCGGGCATCAAGTCGCCGATTTATTGCGATAACCGGATTACGATTTCGCATCCGGACGTGCGGGAAATGATCGCCGAAGGCTTCGCCGCGCTCGTGCGCGAGCTTCATCCGGACGCCGAGGTGATCGCCGGCATCGCAACCGGCGGCATTCCGCATGGCGCCTGGGTGGCGCAGAAGCTGGGCTTGCCGATGGTGTACATACGCGATAAGCCGAAGGGCCATGGCAAGCAGAATCAGATCGAAGGCGTGCTGCGGCCGGGGCAAAAAGTGGTGGCGATCGAAGATCTGATCTCCACCGGCGGCAGTTCGCTTAAAGCGGCGATGGCCGTGCGCGAAGCGGGCGGCGAAATGCTCGGCGTGCTGGCGATCTTCAGCTACGAGTTCGAAAAGGCGGCAGCCGCCTTCGCCGAGCAGAATATTCCGCTGCGCACGTTGTCCGGTTACACGTCGCTGCTCGAAGTGGCAGCCCGCACCGGCCGCATTGCGCCGGAGCAGGTGGAGCTGCTTCAAGCGTGGCGGGCGAATCCGTCGGCTTACGGCAACTGATCGCGAATCGGGAACCGCCCCTTGTCTGTTGTTGCTTCGGCAACGGCTGGCAGGGGGCTTTTTTGCGCTCGCCCCCCGCTCCCTTCAAAAACAATTCTAACGATCGGCTGTTACGCTAATGCCAACCGAACAAATGAACACCAAGGGCCAACAAAACTTGTCTTTCCGGCAACTGGAAGATCGGTTACGATGTAGCCTAACGGCGTATTCTTTCGCCTGTTTTTGGCAGGATGCGTTCAAATTGCGGAAGGAGCGGTTCCATGACCATGCGCTCAAACAAACGGTTGGCCGCCGCGTTATGGCTGGCGATCAGCACGGCCGGTACGATCGTGCCGGCAACGGCATTCGCCGATGACGGCGGTTCGGCATATGCCCAGGCTACGATCGATCTATCGGGCCCGATCGGATCGGTAACGATCGGGAACGGCATGTACGTTACGCTGGATGAGGCGGCTATCGGCCCGTCCGATAACGGGAGATTGGCTTTTTTTACGTTGACGTTCCATAATGACGGCGGCACCGATCGATCCATGCTCGATTACTGGGTGCGGGTGACGGGAAGCGGGGGAGAGCGGCTCACCGTCAAAACGATGGCGCAGGACAAGGACAAGACGAGGATTCCGGCGTACGGCCAATTGACGCAGCATGTATACGCCTCCATCGACGAAAGCCAGGCGTTGTCCGACTTGGCCGTTCAGTTCATCCAATGGGATTTTGGCGCGCCGGATTACGAACGGAGGCTCGGAACGATTGCGATCCCGTCCGATTACGGCGCTGCGGTGGCAGTCGGTTCGGCCCGGACGACGTTCGTTTCCGGCACGAACCTGCAGTGGTCCCTATCGCCCGGGGGACTGCAGGTAGGCAGCAGCGGAGACAAGACGACGGCGCTCGTATCGGTTTCGCTTGCCAATACGGGCATGCGCAGTATCGCACTGCCCGGTTACAGCTATACGCTAGTGACTGCCGACGGGCTGAGTTATCCGCTGGCAGTGCTCAACGCCTCCGAAATCGAGCTTGGCCCGCGCATCGGCAATGTGCTGCAGCTGAGCGGCACGCTGCCGAACGACGCCGCGCTGCAAGGCGCGCAGTTGGTCGCGTCGCAGCGCGACGAGTCGCTGAAAGCCGACGTACCGATTGTTGCGCTGACGCTGCCGGAAGCGACGAAGCCGACCGCCGCCGCGCCGGCTAACGTGCACCGCGCAATTCAACTGAAACAATCGGGCACGTCGATCGACACATCGGTCAAGCTGGCCGCCGTGCAGGAGAACGCCGACGCTTACGCGGCCACAATCGTGTTTGCCGTCGAAAATACCGGTTTTAAAAGTGCGGTCCTGCCGAACTATTCCTATGCGCTGCAAACGCCGGACGGTTATACTTATCCGCTTGTCGCCGCAGGAGCCAAAGAAGTGACGATTGCGCCGCGCGAGACGAAAGAGTTGCAACTGACGGGCACGGTTCCGCTCAAGCAGCCCCTGGACGGCTGGTCGCTCGTCGTCACGCTGCCATCAGGGGCCGGCGGACAAACGGCGCTGCCGGTAGCCGCTTACGGGCTGCCCGCGTTTGCAAGCGGAACGGGGACAACAGGCGCAGCCGCGGAGCGCATCGAAGTGGCCGGCGGCACGATCGAAGCTGCCGTGAAACGGTCCTCGGTCAGCCGCAACGATACCGAGTCGATCGTCAACGTGTTCCTGACTTTTGCGAACAAAGGGGCGAAGCCCGTTACCGTCCCTTCGTATTCGTTCGCCATGCTGACGAAGGAAGGGTTTGCCTATCCGGCGACAGCCGCCGGGATGAACGGATTGGTTCTGCAGCCGCAGATGAGCAAGGAAGTGCAATTGACCGTGACGATGCCGCTTGCCGTTTCGGTCGCCGACTTGCAGCTCAGCATGCGCCAGCCCGCGGATGGGAACGCCGGCAACGGAAACGGCAGCGGCGGCGGAAACGGCTTCGGCTACCCGGTTGCCGTATTTGCGGTTCCGCAGGCGAACGCCAGCCTGGTGTCGATCGGGACGCCGTATCCTTTCACCTCGCAAGCGGGAGATTCGTATGCCGCTACATTGAACGGGATTCAGCGTTTGCCCTGGGACGATCAGGATATTATTGCCGCCGAGCTTACTGTCGCCAATCCGGGTGCGGCTGCCTTGCAGGTGCCTTCCTTGAGCGGTTACTTCCTGCTTGACGGCAGCATTCGCGTCGATGCGCAGCTGAAGCAACTCGACAACAGCATTGCCGTTCCTACCGGCGGAAGCATCCATACGATGCTGTATGCGAAAGTGCCTTATACGACGGCATTCGCCGATATCAAGCTTGTGCTGCAGGAGCAGGCAACGGCTGCCGCGCCGACAACATTGGCGGAATTCCGGCACAATGCCGATCTGATGGCGATTCCCGTCACCGCCCCGGGCGAGCCGTACCGGGTAGCCAGCGTGGGCAAACAGTCCGAATGGAGCGCTTCGGACATTCGCGTCTATGAAGGAGCGAACGACGACCTGCTTTATACGGAACTGAAGCAACGCAATCTGGAGAAGCGGATCGTATCCGCCGGCAAGCTGGTCGGTTATTGGAAGGCGCCCGATGGCACTTATTATCCGGTAACGATTTCTACGTTGTCCGGCAAACTCAATCCGGGGGCCGAAGCTGTGTTGGCCGTTTGGGGAACCGTGCCCAAAGGAACCCAGACGGCCGGTATGGAACTGCTCGCAGGCGAAGCGATTATTGGCGCCGCGGCAGGAGCGCAGCCGGATGCCTATATTCGTGCGGTCGAGATGGGGCTGACCCCCGCTGCGCCTGCATCGCAGTCGTTTTCGACGCTTACGCTGTCGCCGTACTCGCTCGTTATTTCCAATATCAAGTCGCTTCCCGGCGGCATCGCCAATGGATTTACGTTCTCGTTCGATTATACGTTGTCCAAAGGGACGGCGCTCGTACCGGAGCTTCCGGCCGATAAGCAGCATAAGCTGGTGCTTGTTCTCACCGATTCGCAGGGCCACAAGTACGAACAAAAAATCAGTCTCGACACGACTGTGCCGGCAGACGGGCTGGTGCTTGGCAACGGGACGTACAGCTTTTCCAAAACCGATCTCGATCCGCTCTTCTACAACAAAGTCAGTCTGGCGCAACAGTATACGCTGACCGTTTACGACGAACTGCAAGGCTACCGGCGAGCGCTGGCCGCGCAAAGCTTCTCCTGGTACAACCTAGGCAACTGAACCGGCACGTCGCGATCTTCTCTGGTATAATAGGTGCAGTAGAAATGCCAAGGGAGAAGATGCAGCATGTCGAACGCTACGCCTGACGAGAACGATATTCAAGAACTGTTGACCTACATTCGCCCCTGGTTCGATCGCGATACAATGTTTTTGGTCGATTCGGCCAGGCACGATTGGGCGGCGCGGCTTGCCATCGCCGCAGCGTTGCGCGATTCCGGACACGAGCAGCCGGCGCAGGCGCTGCTGGCCAGCATGGCCGGTTCGCCGCCGGTTGCCGGAGAGGCGGCCGAGCGCGAATCGGCGCGGCAACGCGCGAAGATCGAATTGGCCGATTTGTACATGGACCAGTACAAGTACGATGAAGCGGAACCGCTGCTCTGGCAAGTGCGCGAGCAATACCGGGAAGCGCCGCAGGACGATTACCTGCGGGAAGATATTTCGCTCTTGATCGCGCAGTGCCGCTTCGGTCAAGGCTTCGTGCAGGAAGCGATCGACCGGGCGGACGAAGTGCTGCGGAAGCTGCAGGCGATCGACGCCGGGGCGACGATGTTGGCCAAGACGCATCAGCAGCTTGGCTGGTTCCAACTGCACAAGATGGATGTACCCTCCGCCATGGCGCATATGAAGACGGCGATGAAGCTGGCGCCGGAGCTGGATCGGGCATTGATCGAGCAGGCGGTGGCAGCGGAATCGCAGGGCCGTTACGAGGAAGCGCTGCAGCTGTATTTTGACGCCATTCGGCTAGAGGTTTCCTCTTGACGCACGTGCTATAATGGTTCTACATCCGGAAGGAGAGAGTGCCATGGTGCGTCAGGTTCATAGCGACGAAGTCAAATCGGCCGTCTTGCGCAAACTCGGCGAACGCGGTGTTACGCTCGAGGATGTCGCCGCTATCGTTTATGAAATGCAGTCCCCTTATAATCCGCGTCTGCAGATGCAAACTTGCATGGAAAGCGTTCACGCCGTTCTGCGAAAGCGCGAACTGCAGCATGCCCTCCTGGTCGGCATCGAGCTCGATGTGCTGGCAGAGAAGGGAATGCTGTCCGAACCGCTGCAATCGATCGTTCAAGCGGACGAAGGGCTGTTCGGCTGCGACGAAACGTTGGCGTTAGGGTCCGTGCTCGGTTACGGCAGCATAGGCGTTACTACTTTCGGCCATCTGGACAAGCACAAAATCGGTATCATCCAGAAGCTGGACAACAAAACGAGCGGCATGGTCCACACGTTTCTTGACGATTTGGTGGCCAGCATCGCCGCGGCGGCATCGAGCCGGCTCGCCCATCGGCAGCGCGACGTTGATGAAGCGGAAGCGGATCGCATGGAAGAAAGCGCAAGTTGACGTTTCGGTATCAGGAGCTCCCTAATGTTGGGAGCTTTTTTTGCGTGCAGGCCCATCGATTCGGCTGCCGGTTCCGTGCGAGATGGTAACAAAATGAACGAAACTGGTTATGCTAAAGGGGAAAGGAATCGACCGACCAACCGCAAGGAGGTGATCTCGAAATGAGCTATGTGTATTGGGCCAAATTATACGACAGCAAATTTCAAGCCGGTTGCCTCGCCAAACGGATGGAGGAGGACTGGTGGATCTACGGCTACGAATGCCCGCAAACGGTAGAAGTGTACCGCTCCAAAAAAGGTAAATTCGGCGTTCGTTATATTCTTTAGGCTGAAATCCGCATTTCGGAAAAACATGGGTTGACAAGATACTTGTTCGTGGTGTATATTAGTTTTTGTCGCTATCGAATTCAATTCGAGCGTTAACGCTATCGCGGGGTGGAGCAGCCCGGTAGCTCGTCGGGCTCATAACCCGAAGGCCGCAGGTTCAAATCCTGCCCCCGCAACCAATTTTACTACCGTACATGCCGGGCCCTTAGCTCAGTTGGTTAGAGCGGTCGGCTCATAACCGATTGGTCGGGGGTTCGAGTCCCTCAGGGCCCACCACTGGAAAACCTGCTACTGGCAAGGTTTTTTTGCATTTTAAGGGGAGTTTTAGCAGGTGGAAGTGCTGTTACGGGAGCAGGGCCGAACGGGGCCATCGTCGCAATCGTGCGTCCAGTTTAAGTTGCTGCAACCGGGCAGCAATCTGCTCCAATCGTTTTGCCACGAGAGCGCGCGGCAAACAAAACTCTTCCGCAATCATTTTTTCGGCGTTGTTCGCATTCGAAAGCTCTTCCAATTCAAGGAGCATATAAACAGGGAGCGCAGCGTATAGCTGGAATCGTCCCGCTTGCCTTTCCTGATTATACTCGAACTGCTTCGGCACGTTGCGCCCTTGAAACCCCACGTGCAGCAGCGGATGGCAAATTTCATGAAAGAATGTCGCCCTGCGCTGTTCTTTCGAATCGAGTGCGTTTAAAAAGATGACGGCATATTCTTCGCACCACTCCGCAAACGGCGGACCTTCGTAGTACCGCACATCAATGCCAAAGCTGGCGGCGACGGTTTCGACATCGAGATCGGAAGCGAAACGAAAACCGCATTCGCGGTAATGGCTTTCGATCCGGCGCTCCAAGCCGTTCGGCTGATAGAAGCCAAGATTCATCCAGCAATTCCCTCCTTTCTTCGCGGGATCTGGCGACGCTTATTGATTTCGCTGCACCTTTAATGCTTTTCGATACGCGTCAATAGCAGCTTCCGCTACCATAATTTCTTCCGGAGTCAACTGTTCGGAGCCCCCATAATAAGCGCGGCCGGTGTCTCCCTCCTGAATCGGACTGGAAGATCTCCCCAGCAAATAGTCAGTCGTTGTTTCCAGAGCATCGGCGATTTTGGATAAGGCGTCCGGATCCGGTTTGCGATGGTTGGTTTCGTAACGTGACAATTGAACAATGGTAAGCTTCGATTCGGAGGCCAATTCTTTCTGTGTCATTTGTTTTCGCTCGCGGAGCTGGCGGATTCTTTCTCCCAGTTGAGACATAGGACTCCTCGTTTCGACGAAAGTTTCGGATGGATTCATCATAGCATTGCCGATTCTATTATCAACTTATATTGCCGAATTGGCAAGTAGCTGTTGACAAATACCAAAATGGTAATTTAATATGGATTTACAATTGCCAATATGGCAACTGTTGCCGCCGTAGCAAGTTTGTGCTAATACAACAAGGGAAGGGGAGCCATCGACCCTGATGGGGATGGTTATTAGATTGCGAGTCAGCATGAATTCTCTATTGTAGCGGAACGGGTTACTCATCGGGACGATCGCACGGACTGTACGTCGATCACTAGGCCCATTGGCAGAACATTGGCCGGAAAAAGGCAGATCGTTTGCCGACGGATTGGGTATGATGGAAGCAGGCTCGAAGATCGCGATAACAGGTGATGCAGTTCAGTCATTCTTGCGAGATTCCATTCGTTTGGTTATGACGTCGCCGTACAGTTCGATGACTTTGTCCCGATGGAGAAACTCGTTTTTCAGGCGGTAGTATTGATACCCTGCTTTGCCTTCTGCGTGGGACTGGCTAACGTTAAACACTTCGCAAATCGTGTCGTACTGCGGCTTCTCCAGCTTGCCGTCGCGCTCGAGCAAATCTCTGGCCAGAATCAGCATGCCGGAATAGGCGATATTTTTCGGAATGAGTCCCGGGAAGCCGAACAATTCTGCCAGTACGCTCATGCGCCGATGCACGATATTTTTCTGCGCATGCTGCAGATGGCCGGTCTGTGTTACGGAGGAACGAATGATAAAATCGTTCACCACCAGGTTGGCGGTCGTGACTTTCGCCCGTTTGCTCACTTGGCCGTTGCGGCGCAAATAAGTCGACTGTGCATGGGCTCGCAAACAGAGCGCAATGCATGCCTTGCTTACCGTCAGCTTGCGGGTGCAACCGTCGGCGCTTCGCAGCGTCAGTTCGTTCGTGGACGGATGAATGTCGTGAATCGTCAAGTTCAGCAATTCGCTGTTGCCGTCGCCGCCGACGCCTTCCATCAGCAGCTTGATCAGTACGGCGTCTTGCGCGTTGCGGCAGCCGGCTACGATCGTTTCCAATTCGTCTTCGGTAAAATATTGTTTCCGGCTGCCGTCGACGAATTGATCGTACCAGGCGGGCGCAACATGATGCAGCGGATTGTTCGTGCGGCGAAGGTTGCGTTGCAACGCCCAATCGAGATAGTTGGCCAAAGTGGATCCGTTTTGCCTGCTGGCGTTCCGCTTGGCCGGAGCAAGCGAGCGTAGCAGACGGCATAGTTGTTCCTCGTCGAAATCATACAAGTCTTTGCCAATTTCGGCTTCAAGCGCTTGAGATGCCTTAAACAAGCGCGAGAAGGTTCGGCTTGTGGCAGGTTGAAAGGAAAGCAGATAGTCGTTCTTCACCGTTTCGTTGTAAAATCCGTGCTGATAAATGACATTTGCCATAAGTTGGCACGCTCCGATTGTCAAGTTATTGCCTTACGGGAAAGGTCGCACAAATTTCGGGCATACGAATTCGCAATCGTATTGCCCGTTGATAGCCATAGTATAATTTTGAATCGGCCCTACGTCAATATTAAAAATAAAATAAACGAGGTGATCCTAATGTCCGATCCTTATGCCGAACTGCAACGCGCCGAAGGCAAGTATCGAAACGCGACGTTCAGCGATACGGATTGCATCAAAGGCTTGATCAAGCTGCGCAGCTCGCTGGATATTCTTCGTGAGAGCAGGAACGACTCGCCATGGGACGCTGCATCGGCGTCAGCGTTCAATACGGAGCTTGTGTGCCTGTATGCCGATCTGGACAAGCTGATTGCCAGAAGCCGATTGTCGAACAAGCAGCAATTCATTCTCGAACGATTGATGGATGGCTGGCATGAAGATGAGATCGCAACGCTTTTCAGGCAAAGGGTCAATCGTATTTATGCCATGCTCGATACGGCTTGCGACAAGATCAAGCGGGAGAACGATTTGATGTGGAAACACGAATTTGTGTTCATTCACTATGTAAGGATGAATTCGGGGACAAAACGCTGCTCCGGCTGCGGGAACGAATGGCCAAGGCATGAAGATTTCTACCGCAAACGTTCGGACGGCAAAGGGGACGGTTATTACGGCAAATGCAGGAGGTGCGGGCGGTGACGCAATCAGCGGCACAAATTCGGGGGAGCGCGCAGTATATTGGAGAAAGTGAAGGAGGTGAAACTAATGCGCTATACGTTTCGAACGCCGGCCGGCAACAAAACGCTGGTCACGAATCGATTCATGTCCGAGGAAGAGCGAATGGAGCTTTGGTTGACGGTCATCTACCAACCCTTCGAGGAATGGCTGCTGCAGCATAAGCATTCGTCATTGGCTCGCAGGCTCTTGAGCGATTGCGCCAATTACTTGATCAAGGATACGAACGGCGGTACAACCCTAACTCCCCGCAAAATCGAACAAGTACGCATGCGAGAGCTGACACTGAGCTCGTTGCGCAGCAGCGATCAAGCCTCGGACAGCTTCGGCGACAACGACGGCGTCCATGCGGACAATGCCCGCCATGCGGCTCAAGGGGATGCGGGCGACCGGTTTCAACGGTCCATCTATCATCTGAGGAAACAGGAGCAAGACAGGCAACGCCATGCTTCCCAAAATCAGCGCAGACGATACGTCCAATCGCGCGCATGGCGCATGGCCAAGCTTTATTCGACGCCGAAAACGACAACCTATGTTGTCGATCAGGTGGGGGAAGAACGGAACGTATTCAGCCAACCGGTCGTCGATGTCAGAACTGTCACCGTCGGCGGTCACAAAGGCATCGTCGGAATCCGGCAACCTTACGTTGCCCAGTGGTGCGTGATCGATACCGAAGGCTGTTTTACGTTTCATGGGACCCGGTATACCATATCGCCCAAGCTCAGGCGCTACCGGGTATCCGACAAATGGAACGGAAGCGTCGCTGCGGAACGGCGTGCGGCGTATGGCGGAAGCAAACCTCCTTCGCTCCATGACGTTTCGTCTCCTGCGGCGGATTGGACGAATCGGGCCGTTATGGATCGGATCCTCTGTTTTCGAATCGACGAGCGATCCTATTTTTTTGACCAGAATATAAATAAAATAAATAAGAAATACATAAGGGCTATCGAGTCCGCCGCAGGAATTGAATTCCGATGAATAGGCGTCAACAAGCCGGATGGAACCTTGAATCCTATTAAAAACAAACAGGAGATGATGAATTATGGCAGCACCACAACAATATGCCGTTCGCGAGGTTGCACTCGCCACTTTCTACGATATCAAAACGGGCAAGGCCCGCGTTCAACTGCAAAATCTGAAAACGTCGGGTTTGGAGAACAGCGCCGAAACGGTTTATGCCCGCGGCGGCCGCGGCAATGCCAAAATTGTCGGGTTTTCTTCCAACCGCGAAACGAAGGTAAAGCTGCAGGATGCGCTGATTACAAACGAAGTGCTGGCCATGCTGACGTCGAGCAACGTTGCCGTCGCTTCGGCAAATATTTACCAACGCGACGAATTGGTCGTTCATACCAATGCGGCTTCGTTGAAATTCACCCCTGCGGCAACCGGCAGCCTAATCAGCGTGTACAAGCTGAATGCCGACGGTACTCATGGCACGGAACTCACTTATACAGCCTTGACGGTTTCGTCCGGCAAATATGCCATCAGCGGCAAGACGCTTAGCTTCTTCGCCAGCGAAATCGCCGACGGGGCGAAAGTGGTCGCCTACTATAAGACCGAAACCGGCCAAGACGCCAGTTCGATCACCGTTTCGTCCGACAAATTCGCCGGCTCGTTCAAAATCGTGCTCGATTGCCTCGTGCGCGATGCTTACACGAAGCAGGACTATGCCGCGCAAATCGTCATCAATAACGCCAAGCTGCTCGACAATTTCAAATTCAGCATGGCCTCCACGGGCGATCCGACAATGCTCGACATTGAACTGGATGTTTTGAAGCCGATCAGCGGCAACGATATGTGGACGATCACCGTCTACGACGAATCGCAGCTTTCCTGATTTGCGCACGAATCAAGAATCGGAAGGGCAGGAGCATTGCTCCCGCCCTGATTCCGACATTTTGTCTCAAACGACGGCGGTAAACGTTCCACGTCATGCGCCGTGGTTTGAGCCAAAATCGGCACGGTTACGTTTTAATCTATTACGGAAAGCAGGTGTGCAGCATCGATTCGATTCATTTTACCTACAATGGGATTCATTCGGAAACGATGGGCGTCTATTTGGTCAAGTTGGGAGGGGGCATGTACAAGTCGCCGTTTCTCGCCGAACAGGAAATTATCGGTGAAACTGTGCCTGGCGTCGATACGCCGTATTTTTACGGCTTGAAGCGGACGCCGCTGAAGCTGTCGCTTGTGCTGGCAAGCGTCGATTCTGCGTTCTGGACGTTCGAGAAACGACGGGAAGTTGCGGCTTGGCTTGACAGCGGGGCGTTCGCCGAATTTTATACAGCGGATCAAGAGGACAAGCGCTTCTTCCTGCTCTACGAAGGCGGCATCGACTTGACGACCAACGGCTCGCAGGAAGGTTATGTCGAAGTGCAGTTCCGCAACATTTCTCCTTATACGTATTCGCCGGTGCAGTATCGATTCAACGATTTTTCCGCGATTTCGTCACCCGTGGCATTTACGTTCGATAACAAAGGGAATGCGGAGTTGTATCCACAATCGTTGACCATCCGGAAGTTCGGCGCCGGCAACGTGTCCGTTCTGAATAATAGCGACGGCGGCAGGGAATTCAAATTTACGGGTTTGACCGACGGGGAGACGCTCGTTGTCGAGAACGACGTTCGCCGTATTGTCACTTCGTTGCCGAATACGTACCGATACGATGCATTCAACGGCAATTATTTAAAACTCGTTTACGGTGTCAATCATTTGCTTATCACGGGTTCTTGCAGCCTGGAGTGGCATTATCGTTATGCATTCAAAGGGTAACGGAGGAAATCTAACATGCTGAACAGCGTAAATTTCCAGCAAACGCCGGAGCAGGTACGGCTGTTCCTCTGTTTGCCGGACCAAACGACGATCGCGGAATTGCAGTCGGCGTATCGCCGCACTCATACGAAGCATTATGGGGGGATCGATCAGCTCGTCTTTTCACTGCCATACCGGGTGAAAGCGGACATGAAGTTTGTGCGCAATCCGGATGTCGATCTGATCAACGGCGATTATTTGATTCGGCTGGAGCAGAACGGCGACCCGACGTATTTCGTCATCTCCAAATACCACAATACGTTGAGCGACGGCAAACAGGCAATGGAAGTGGAATGCCAGTCATTGCCGTACGAGTTGCGCAACAAAATTGTTCCGATCTACGCCGAGCAGAAAATGCTGTACGATTTCATCGGCACCAACAGTGTTTTGCATGATACGCTTCTGCGGTTGACCGAATGGACGGTAGATTATTGCGATGCGCAGGCGGCGGTGAAGCAGCGTCAATTCGATGTGTCGCAAATGACGATGCTCGATTTTTTGTTCCAGGTGGCGGAGACGTACAATGTGATTCCCGTTTTTGATACGATCCAGCGCCGCGTCTCCTTTTACCGGGAAGAAGATTACGGCTCCGATAAGGGGCTTGTTATCGACGAACGGTATTTGAAAAGCATCGAAGAGCAGGAAAACCACGAAGACATCGTCACCCGGTTGTACGGGTACGGCAAGGAACGGCTCTCATTCGCAGCGGTCAATCCCACCGGTGCGGAGTATATCGAAGATTTTTCCTATTACATGTATCCGTTCGAACAAGACGACGAAGGAAATGTACTGCGCCATTCGCAGTTTATGAGCGATAGTTTGTGCCGGGCGTTGCTTGCTTACCGGGAAACGGTAGAATCTCACCGTAACAGTTTGCACAATCTGTTAGTAGCAAGGGCAGGGCTGGTCGAACAACAGGGCCCGCTGAATGTCCAGTTGTTTTCCTTGACTGCGGATCTTGACACGATCAATGCCAATATCAATGTAAACATTCGCAGCAATCTCGATTTGACCGTCTTGAATGCGCAGAAGGTCGTCAAACTGGATGCGCTTAAAGCCAAGCAGCGCGAAATCGACGAAGCGACAGCGGACATCGGTTCCGTCACGATTGACATTACGATTACACATGCGGCGACCGCGGCGGGAACGATTCGCTTGCATATTGGCAGCGAACTGCCAATTGAAGCGACGGTATCGGCCGGCGATTCGGTCGCCGTTGTAGCCGGCAAGCTGTACGCCGCTGTTGCCGCCTTGTATCCGACGTATGCCAATGAACGTTATGTGCTGCTGCGGCCTACGTTCACGGCGACGATCAGCGGCGCCGTAGTTGCTATCACTTATTTTACGGCGGCGGAGGCAAACGATTGTCCGGTTCTGTTTACCGATGCTGCAGCGACAGGCGTAGCTGTGACCAGCACCGTTTCCGATCGCGGCGTTGATAATCAGATGGCGGCGATCAAGCGTCAGCTTGCCGTTCCGAATAACTTTACCGCCGAACAGATTGTCGAGCGCAACCGGTTCATCAAAGAAAAAGTATGGTCAGACAGCAAGTATATCGATGCACAAGATTTGTACGAAGAAGGAATTCGGCGTCTGGCATCCGTGTCGCAGCCGATTCTGACATACAGTATATCTTCCGTTGACTTTCTGAGTGCAATCAATACGCCGCACGATTGGGATCGGTTGCCGATCGGCTCCGTCGTTACTGTCCAGTATGCGCCCTTCGGCATCAACGCAAAAGTGAAAGCCAAACAGAAGAGAAATCAAACGCCGGCCAAGCAGCTGAAGGCGAAGGTCATCACGATCGAGCATGATTTGGACGGTTATGAGATAACACTCACAATCGCCAATTACAAACAAATCAAAAGCGGGTTTCTCAAATTCGGCGATCTTGTCAAATCGATTGCTTCCACCAGCGCGACAGTCGATTTTAACAAAGATGTATGGGGCCTGGCCAAAGAGGCCAATGATGCGGTAAGCCAAGTATTGAACCGGGAGTGGGATGCCGCCAAACGGGCCGTTACCGGCGACGCCGACAATAGCGTTGTCATCGACAAGCGCGGCATTACGCTGACCGATCCGCAGACGGTGAACAACATCCTGCGCATGACCAACGGCGTGATCGCCATGAGCAGCGACGGCGGCAACAGCTTCAAGACCGGCATTACGGGAAGAGGGATAGTGGCGGAGAAGCTGTTCGGCACCTTGACAGCTTCTACCCAGTTGACCATCACCAACGCCGCCGGCAACTTTACAGTCGACAGCGACGGCGTTGTCATCCAAGACATGAGCTTGTCGATTACAAGAAGCGGCAACAAGAGCCGGATTTTGCTCGACCCGCTTAACGGCTTGCGGCTGCAGGCCAACACCGGTACTGTGAGTCCGATCTGGACCGATCGTCTCGCCGCCGATTCAGAAGGCAATTTGCTCATGACCGGCCATTTTCAAACCGGCAGCGGCGCCAGCCTGTTCAAGGTTGACGGCGACGGGTTGTACATGGGGGGGAGCACTCCTGCCACGGCAAAATTCAAGGTGAATTTGAGTGGCGATGCGGTAGCCAATTCGATTACGCTGACCGATCCGGATATTACGGTGGGAAGCAACGGCTCCGTTCTGAAAATCGATAAAACGAACGGCATTTGGCTGGGAAGCAATTCGTTTGCAACCGCGCCATTCTCCGTTTCATTAGCGGGTGCGGTAACGGCAACCAACTTAAAGATTTCGACCACGCAGGTGAATGGACTGGGCAGTTTGGCCACGAAGAGTGCCGTAAATTGGAGCGCGGATATTTCCGGATCGGGAAAACCGGCCGATAATGCGGATCGGACGGAAACGACGATTAATAATGGTTTGGTAACGACCGGCAGACTGGAGGTTGGCACAGGCGCATATGGTTCGGTGAATGCGGGGATCAACGGTTCCGGCACGGCCTCAACGAGCGTTCGATTCTGGGCGGGAAATACGTTTGCCAGTTCCTCAACTGCTCCGTTTAGAGTCTTGCAGGACGGCAGATTATTTGCAAGTCAGGCCACGATTAGCGGGGAAATCAACGCAACTTCAGGCAAATTCACCGGTAGTATTTTGAGTGAAGCAACTATTACCGGTGGTACGTTCGTTGGTGGAACCATAAAAACTGCATCCTCCGGAAAAAGGATGCAGCTTGACACTAACGGGATACGTTCTTTTAACGAATTTGAGGAACTGAATGGTCTGGTCATCAGCAGCGGAAATTTCACCAACATCGATTTTTATTATCGAGGAACAAACAGAGGCGGAATTTCCCAGGCAGCGAATGCAGTATTTCTTACAACAAAAGGAACTCCAACAAGCGGTGCGGATCTGATCATTAGGGCAGAATCTTCAAATGCATACGGTGCAATTGAAATTACACCGGGTACTGCTGCTTCAGTTAAAGCTAACGGTCGTTGGGAGTTTACAGGTTCTGTAAGCGGTATAACAGCAATGTTTGCATAGATTAGGGAGTCCTTAGGTTCAGATCTTGATTTTCGGTGTTGATTCCCAAATCTCTGAATGTCATGACGACAGATTGGTTATAGATGAAATCAAATCGCAATCGAAGCATCTCTTCAGTTGTTAATTGAAGCAATAAATCGGCAGCAGATTTTTCAACAGAATTACAAAAAGTAAGTTGCATATCTTTCTGTTTTATCCTCTTGTACAAATCGTAATCATTGTCGGTCATGTAATAGAAAGCAACATTCTTATCGCGATCATAAACAACATGATGCTCTCTGGAATTTACAAACGCGACGAACTCTGGAGATTCTCTTGTAACTTCAGATTCATCCTTGGTCGTATTTTCGTTTTTCGAATCTACCTTTGGTGTTGTCGACATTTCCACCGTTTGAGTGGTGTCGTTCCATTCCACACCCAAACCGGTTATTGTGGCAACATCGCGCAGCTTCAAATAAGTACTGCCATCCACCATAACAGGTGAGCTTTCGAAAGTCACTTTCTGTCCATCCAAAGTGATGGGCAAACCAGGCCGTAAGTAAGCCTCGATTTTTTGTAAACCATCTTCGGCCATCACTTGAACAGAAACCATTAATGCGGCGCCTGCAAGAGCACCAATCAAATATTTTCGCATGTTTGCGTTCCTCCGATTTTCATTTCGATCCATATTGTACCATTCATGCTTCAGTAGGTAAATAATAAATATGCGCCAATCCCAAGCGAACAGGAGGTGGCTAGTTTGGCGACGCTTAATGTGACCAGTATCGGGCAGACGGCGGTACAATTTTATATTTCCGATCTTGGCTCGCCGTGGAATAGCAGTAACTATAAAAAAGCTGCAATGGGCAGCAGCATGATAACGAATGGGCAAACAAACGATCCTCCGATTTACAGCGGGGGAGCTGCTGCTGTCTATCCGCCGACTCTTGGCACTTCTTACACGACCAGTTGGGGCGATGCGACGGGATTTACTGCGGGCAACCTTTACAATGGTTACGGGTATGCACAAGCGGCGAACGGTTCGTGGTACAATGCCGGTTCCGTTTCATTTCGCACGAAGCCTCCCAACCTGACGGGATTAAGCGGTTATAGCGGAGTCTCGAATGGCAACCCGTATGTTCGATTAAGTTGGGCGCAAGCGAACGGCGCCACCCAATATTCTATTACTTGGACAGGAACGTATAGCGGAAGCGCTTCTGTCGGTGCGCAATCGAGCGCGGATATTGTAGATACGATTGTTTTCGGCGGTACCTACTATTTTACGGTTACTCCCATTAACGCAAGCGGAAGCGGCGGCAGTCAAACGACGAATGGAATTTTCGTTAGCATTCCGCTTCCGAGTGGAACGCCATTTGTCTCGTTATCCGCATCTTCCAATCGAACAATCAATGCGTCATGGACGGCCGTTACGTATGCCACCAATTACAAGGTTACTTACCAAAGAACCGGTATAACCGAAACAACGGCCGACAACACGGCCAGCACGAGCGTAAGCTTCCAGGTCGATGCCGAATACAAGCAATATACGATCAAAGTGACGCCACAGAATAGCAGTGGCTCGGGCACACCTGACAGCAAAACCGTTTGGTCGTTGGATGAAACTGCTCCGAGCATCAACACTTTTTTTGTTACGGAAGAATTAGCTAATGAAATAACTGTTTACTCAAGCGGAAACGATTCGGGTTCGGGGATTGCAGAATATCGGTTTTACCAAGACGGCAGTTATCGGGGCAAAACCGTAGGATCCGGCGGGGTCTATTTTACGTACAAAGATTTAACGCCCAACCATACATATACACTTGACGTCCGAGCAGTCGATCAGGTGAATCTCCTTTCCCCCGAAACGGGCATCACCAAAATTTACGGGAAAACCAAGTATGCAAGACCGCAAAATTTTGAATGGTTATCGCCGAAAACGTCGGGCGAAAGCTTCAGTTTGACCGCTTATGAATGGAATCAATTTACAGCGCGGATTGATTTGTTTCGGCAATATAAAGGGTTGAATGCTTACGGATTTACTACAATTACGCCGAATACGCCCGTTTATGCATGGATTTTTAATCAAGCGGTGAACGGTTTGAGCGGTTTGGCCGGTTATATGGGGACGAACGCCATTCCGCCCGAAAAGAATACCGGCGATTCGATTCAAGCCTCTTTGTTCACAAATATGGTGCTGTCTCTCAATTCTATCCCCTAATCTGTTCTCGAAAGGAGCGTTTCCAACATGTCGGCTTTTGACTATAAGCTCAGTACGATTACGAAATATCGAGCGGGTACGATTGACGATCCGTACATCGACATCAACGAAACTCAAAAAATCATTCGCAATCGGGCCCAGCTCAGCGAAATTCCGAACCATTTCCACCGTGTTGTCGTAGAGGGATTTACGGAAGTTTCGGAATTGGACGGTGAACTGGAACCGACTCAATTCCTGGTCGATTATCAGGAAGGCATCGTTCATTTTCATGAGAATGCGGAAGGTAGTACCCGCTCTTTCGTCTACAAAGGGCGGGGCAATCATTATGTTTCCGCGGCGCGTGTCTGGACGCAGTACGAGAATGGCGAAGTGACGCAAACGTTGGAGGATATGATCGTTGCAGGAACCGAGGCCTTGGAAGGTATGGCCGAATTGACGGAAGCGGTGGCCGAGGCACAGGAAGCGGTGAATGATGCGCAATCGGCTTTGACGGATCTGGAGAGCGCGAACGCTGCCATCCAGGCAGCGGAGACAACAAGAGCGACTGCCGAGACGTCGCGCACAGCAGCTGAAACATCGCGGGCGACTGCGGAGACCGGTCGGGCTACGGCCGAATCGGGCCGGGTAACGGCAGAAACAAGCAGGGTGAGCGCGGAAACGACGAGAGCCGGCAACGAAACGACCCGGCAGTCGAACGAGTCGATACGCCAAACGCAAGAGACGGCGCGCCAGACGAATACGACGGCAGCCATCAACAGCGCCAACAATGCGGCTGCAGCGCTGGCGCATAAAGGGACGTACAGTGCCGCGACGGCCTACGTCCCGAACAATATCGTCCAGTACAACGGCACCGCGTATATGTGCGTGGCCAACACGACGGGCAATACGCCAAGCTCCGCTTCCGCGTATTGGAAGAAGCTGAACAACTTCAACTGGCTCGGCACCTACTCGTCCGCTACGACATACATGTTCGGCGATTGTGTCGTCGACAGCGTCAACCAGAATGTGTATATGTCCATTGCCGACGCGAATCTGAACAATGCGCTGACGGTGACGGCAAAATGGCAATTGCTCGTTTCGGCGGCGAACGCGATTGCATCACTCACAACGACGAATACGAACATTTCCAGCGCCGAGTCCGGGCGGGTAGCGGCCGAAACTGCACGCGTTACGGCAGAGACGGGCCGAGTCAACGCGGAATCGGCGCGTGCCACTGCGGAAACAAGCCGCAGCACGGCAGAGGGCGGGCGTGCCAGTGCGGAAACCGCTCGCGGATCGGCGGAAACAACAAGGCAAACGAATGAAACGAACCGGCAAACGAATGAAACGAACCGGGGGACCGCCGAAACGACCAGGTCGACAGCGGAAAGCGCCCGGGTGACGGCCGAATCGGGCCGGGTAACGGCAGAAACAAGCAGGGCGAACGCGGAAACGGCTAGAGCCGGCAACGAAACGACCCGGCAGTCGAACGAGTCGACTCGCCAAACGCAAGAAACGGCGCGCCAGACGAATACGGCAGCTGCCATCACCAGCGCCAACAATGCGGCTGCAGCGCTGGCGCATAAAGGGTTGTACAGTGCCGCGACGGCGTACGTGCCGAACAATATCGTCCAGTACAACGGCACCGCGTACATGTGTGTGGCCAATACGACGGGCAATGCGCCAGGCTCGGCTTCCGCGTATTGGAAGAAGCTGAATAACTTTAACTGGCTCGGCACATATTCAACTTCGACGACATACATGTATGGTGACTGTGTTGTTGATAGTATTAATCAGAATGTTTATATCTCGATTGCAGATTCCAATTTGAATAATGCACTATCGATTACTGCAAAATGGCAACTTCTTGTTTCTGCTGCAAGTACTATTGCAACACTCAATACTACTAATACCAATGTTACAAATGCAGAGTCTGCCCGAGTTACAGCAGAAAGTGGGCGTGTAACAGCAGAGACGGGCCGTGTGAATGCAGAGACGTCTCGTGTAACTGCGGAAAGTGGGCGGGTATCAGCAGAATCGAGCAGGGTGACCGCTGAATCTGGCAGAGACTCGGCAGAAACAACACGTGGTACGAATGAAACTACTCGACAATCCAATGAATCAACAAGGCAAACAAATGAAACCAATCGTGGAAACGCAGAAACGGTAAGAGCATCTGCTGAGTCAGGAAGAGTCACAGCGGAAAGTGGTCGAGTTTCGGCTGAAACAACTAGAGGGAGTAACGAAACGGCAAGGCAGTCAAATGAATCGACTAGACAGTCGCAGGAAACCACACGTCAAACAAATACAACGAATGCAATAAATAATGTCAATGCGGTTGCTAATGCCACAAAACATTTAGGAGCCTATAATGGTTCAATCGCTTATGTACCCAATAATGTTGTTTCCTACAATGGATCTTCTTATATGAACATCGTCGCCTGTACTGGAATCTTACCAACAGATACTTCAAAATGGCAGTTGGTCTCCCAAAAAGGCGATCAGGGAATTCAAGGTAATCAGGGGGTACAGGGACCGAAAGGTAGCCAATGGAGAGGCGCATACAACGGGGCAACGGCTTATTTAGTTGATGATGTTGTTTCTTTTAATGGTAGTTCATACATATGTATCCTAGCTTCTACTGGTAACGCACCAACTAACACAACTTATTGGTCCATAGTCGCTGCCAAAGGTGCAGATGGGGCAGGATCAGGAACAGTTACAAATGTAACATCAGCAAATAGCGATATTACTGTTGCGAATGGTACGAGCACTCCTACGCTAACACTCAATTCAGGTACAGGGGCAAATCAGATTGTCAAATTAGATGGCAGTGGGAAACTACCGCTAACAGCGATCCCAACAAGTATTACTCCTGACTGGTCGAATGTAACCAATAAGCCAACCTCAATTGTATCTGATATCGATGATGCGGTTAGCAAAAAACATTCTCATTCCAATAAAGCTGTATTAGATGCGACCACGGAGAGTTTTACGACTACTTATAAATCAAAGATAGACGGGATATCATCTCAAGCAACGAAGACAACTGTTACATCAGTAGGTAGTGGAAATATTGAGATCGATGGTGTAACCAAGAATGTTTACTCACATCCGGCGGGTGAGGGAAATCATCATGTCCCTGCAACTGGAACAAGCAATAATGGAAAGTTTCTGAAAGCTGGAGCAACTGCCGGAAGTGAATCTTGGACATCAATAACCGTTGGAGATGTATCTGGCGCTGCTCCTTTGGCATCTCCAAATTTCACTGGGACAGTTGTACTACCAAGCACAACATCAATTGGAAATGTATCAGCGACTGAATTGGGATATCTCGATGGTGTTTCTAGTCCGATTCAAACACAATTAAATCAGTTGGCTGACTCGGATACTACAGGAAAAGTGTGGACACACAGTTCAAATGAGATTATCGGCTGGTGGAACTCTGTCTGCTATGGCAATGGTCTATTCGTTGCTATTGGTGGAAGTATAAATGGCCTATGGTCTGTTATCACTAGTCCAGACGGTATCAATTGGACTGGTAGGGTAGCTCCCGATGGAACGGGATGGAATGCTATTTGTTTTGGCAATGGTATGTTTGTAGTTGTTCCAACTGAAAATGGAACAGGATACGTTCTTTCATCCTCAGACGGAATAAGCTGGACAAAACGAAGTTCGGCTCCTGGTGATTACACTTCGATATGTTATGGCAATGGTCTTTTTGTAGCTGTGAATAATAATAGTAGTATCAATCAGGTCATGACTTCACCAGATGGAATTAACTGGACTACGCATTCGACACCATCCAGTGATTGGAGATCCATTTGTTATGGCAATGGGATATTTGTAGCTGTATCTGATTATGACTCAGGGGGCAAATATGTGATGACCTCCCCTGACGGAATCACTTGGACTGATTACACGACATCTGATAGACACTGGGAGGCTGTCTGCTATGGAGATGGTCTGTTTGTCGTCGTAGGTACGAGTGGAACAGGCGACCGTGTTATGACAAGCCCCGATGGCGAGACATGGACACTTCGTAATAGTGCGGCTGATCATTACTGGCAATCAGTTTATTACGGGGATGGGCTGTTCGTTGCTGTTGGATACTCGGGTTCCTCTGCAACCAATCTAGTCATGACTTCCCCAGATGGAATTAATTGGACTGGTAGGACGACAGAAACGGATGAATGGTATGGAGTCTGCTATGGGAATGGTGTATTCGTAGCCACAGCTCAAAATGGTGCAGAAGGAAGTATCATGACGTCTGGAAAAACAGTTACGGACTTGAGCGAATTCGCTTCGAAACGTTATGTTCAAGACACTCTTGGCGGACGTGGGACGGTTGCAACTGGGTATTACGCCCATGCAGAGGGAGGATATACAGTTGCAGAAAGTCGCGGTGCCCACACTGAAGGTCAATTCACCAGAGTCAATATAACTTACACCGACGTTGAGGGTGGAAATCTAAGTATAAACCCTGACTTAACACTCGAAAATTACGATGAAATGATTCCTTATGCAGGCCATGCTGAGGGATACGATACCCTAGTGACGGGAATGGGTGGTCATGCTGAAGGGATGCATACAAAAGCTACTTTTATAGCTGCACACGCTGAGGGATGGTCCACAGAAGCATCAGGTTCTGCGTCTCATGCTGAAGGATCTGGCACAACTGCATCTAATAATTACGCCCATTCTGAAGGTAGTTACACAATTGCATCTGGAGAGAGTTCCCATGCTGAGGGTAGTAACACAACTGCATCTGGTTCTTCTTCTCATGCTGAGGGACTAGGAACAGAGGCATCTGGTGACTATTCCCATGCTGAAGGATATCAAACAACTGCATCTGGCGATTATTCACATGCCCAAAATGAAAGAACTATTGCAGCTGGTAAAAGCCAGACTGTTATCGGTAAATTTAATAGCCCTCAAGGACATTCAGAATCACTTTCATCTTCGGATTTGGCATTGATTGTTGGCAAGGGTACAAGTGATTCTGCTCGTTCTAATGCGTTGGAGCTATCATGGGAAGGAATTATGAGCCTTTCTGGAGATGTTAATATTGGATTAGAAGATACTTGGACTATTAGAAGTAGTGCTGCTGATAATGCATGGATGTCAGTTTGTTATGGTAATGGAATGTTTGTCGCCGTTGCGCAATCAGGTACTAGTGGCAACCGCGTTATGACATCTCCTGATGGTATTAACTGGACTACTAGAATTCCTGCTGCTGATAATAGCTGGAATTCAGTTTGTTATGGTAATGGAATGTTTGTCGCCGTTGCGCAATCAGGTACTAGTGGCAAGTATGTTATGACATCTCCTGATGGAATTAACTGGACGAGTCGTTCTAGTGCAGCAGATAATGCATGGCGTTCGGTTTGCTATGGCAATGGAATGTTTGTAGCCGTAGCATATACTGGTACTGGTAATCGAGTAATGACATCTACCAATGGTATTAACTGGACTATTAGAAGTAGTGCTGCCAATAATGACTGGCTTTCGGTTTGCTACGGAAATGGATTGTTTGTGGCAGTATCATGGACTGGTACTGGTAATCGGGTAATGACATCCCCTGATGGAATTACTTGGACCTCTAGAACCAGTGCTGCTGACAATGAATGGCAGTCGGTATGCTATGGCAATGGATTATTTGTGGCCGTAGCAGCTACTGGCACTGGTAATCGAGTAATGACATCTGCTGATGGAATTACTTGGACTGCAAGGACGTATCCTATTGATAACGGCTGGCTTTCAGTTTGTTATGCTAATGGATTATTCGTAGCGGTAGCATGGACTGGTACTAATGGCAAGTATGTTATGAGTTCTCCTGATGGCATTAACTGGACGAGTCGTTCTAGTGCTGCTGATAACCAATGGCGTTCAGTTTGTTATGGCAATGGAATGTTTGTCGCCGTTGCGCAATCTGGTACTGGTAATCGCGTGATGACAAATAATTTACTTCTTAAAAATAGATTGAGCACGCTGGCAAATGATCTTAATTCAATGAAATCAAATTGGGGGGCGTTCTAATGGGAGTGGTAGATAAGCGTTTGGGCAAGGGTACACTAACAACGAGTAATGCAACACTTTACACTGTACCAAACAGTACAACGACGTACATTAAGGCAGTCAATATCTGCAACATATCGGGCAGTAGTGCAACGGTTACGTTAAAATTTGCAGGAACCGAGATTCTAAATGGTCAAGCTATTGAAGCGAACAATAGCCTTGCTGTTTTCTTTGATCAGATTTTAAATGCAACGGAATTGATTGAAGGACTTGCTAGCGCAGGATCTGCGATCACGTACTACATCAGTGGTAAAGAGGTAAGCTAATTATGCCGAATATCAATGATCTAAAGATAAACAATCGTAAGACGAAGAATGATACGGATATAGGCAAAGGATTGATCGCTAATGCTCTAACTGGCGCTGGAGTACCAGCGACTAGTATAGATTCCTTTGCTACCTTGGCTTCAGATATCGCTGATACAAAGGTTATGCCAGGTATAAATTGGACTTCACGGACAAGTGTAATAAACTATGATTGTAGGTGTGTTTGCTACGGGAATGGTTTATTTGTAGCCGTGGCAGCTCCTACTAGTACTCTTACTGGAAGCCTTGTAGCGACCTCTCCTGACGGAATAAGCTGGACTGCTAGAACACCTGCGGATAGTAACTCTTGGAACTCTGTCTGCTATGGAAACGGCTTATTTGTAGCAGTATCAAATACTGTCGGTACAGGTGCTCGGATCATGACTTCACCTGATGGTATTAATTGGACTGCAAGAAGTAGTGATGCTGATACTATATGGCAATCAGTTTGTTATGGTGATGGGCTCTTCGTTGCAGTATCAGATGCAACTAGCGGTGTAGAAACTCGCGTGATAACCTCTCCCGATGGCGTTAACTGGACTTCTAGAACGAGTCCCATTCAATCGTGGCAGTCTGTCTGTCATGGCAATGGACTATTTGTAGCTGTTGCATCTACTGGAACAGGCAATAGAGTCATGACCTCTCCAGATGGTATCAACTGGACTAGCCGAACAAGTGCTGCTGACCATATGTGGAACTCCGTTTGCTACGGGAATGGTCTATTCGTTGCTGTGAACCCTTCCCATACAGGCGGTAAATTCCCAGTACTGACCAATGAATCCGTAATGATTTCTCCAGATGGTATTGACTGGGAGCTAATCACTTTTGATGTGTCATTAAGTTGGTATTCCGTTTGTTATGGAAATGGATTATTTGTGGCAGTAGGACGCTCTGGTACAGACCGAGTGATGACAAGTTTAGATGGCATGAGCTGGACTCTAAGGGCAGGTATAGCAAGTAAAAACTGGAGTTCTGTTTGTTACGGAAATGGTATCTTTGTAGCGACAAAGACTAGCGACGTTAGCGAAAATAGTGTTATAACCTCAGGTGAAATGTTAGCCCCAGAACTACCTGTCTTATTCGAAGACTATACTGATGGAAAGTCTCTCATTGCCGCGGCCATTACGAATCAAGGAGTTTCAACTTCTTCCTCGGACTCCCTTACTACGATGGCAACAAAAATTGGAACAATTGAAACCGCAGTACTACCAGGAATAAAGTGGACTTCTAGAACACAGGCCAATAATAATAATTGGCAATCAGTGTGCTACGGTAATGGACTCTTTGTAGCTATAGCAAATTCAGGTACAGGAAATCAAGTGATGACTTCACCTGACGGAATCACTTGGACAGAAAGAACTACCCCAGTAAACAATTATTGGAATTCAATTTGTTACGGCAATGGTTTGTTCGTTGCTGTTTCCTTTGATAGTTCTAACAACCAAGTAATGACAAGTCCAAATGGAACTACTTGGACTGCCAGAACAAGCGCAAATGACAACTGGTGGCAGTCCGTTTGTTACGGCAATGGTTTATTTGTCGCTGTAGCAGGTACAGGCAGTGGTAATAGAGTCATGACTTCACCGGATGGCATCAACTGGACTTCTCGAACGAGTGCTGCTAATAATTACTGGCTCTCCGTTTGTTATGGAAATGGGCTATTTGTTGCCGTGTCAGGTACAGGAACTGGAAATAGAGTTATGACAAGTACGGATGGTATTAACTGGACAAGCAGAACAAGTGCTGCTGACAATGCTTGGGTCTCTGTATGTTATGGGAATGGCTTGTTCGTTGCCGTTTCAACCAATGGAACTGGAAATCGAGTTATGACTTCACCAGATGGTATTAACTGGACAATCCGTACAAGTGCTGCTAATAATAGCTGGTATGGAATTGGCTATGGGAATGGTCTGCATGTAGCTGTAGGTGCATCGGGAACAGGCAATCGCGTTATGACAAGCCCCGATGGTGAGACGTGGACTATACAAACAAGTACTGCGGATAATAACTGGAATTCAGTCTGTTATGGTAATGGTACATTCGTCGCGGTAGCTACAAATGGACCAGGGAACCTCGTGATGACTTCGGGTATATCAGGACAGCTTGGCACTTATCTAGGTACAGTAAGTAGTGAAAAAGACGCTATCATACAATCAATTATTGCACGTGGCGGTTCATCTGCATCTCAGGGAGATACATTACAAACATTAGCGGAGAAGATTAATGCATTACCTGCCTTACGTGCGGGAGTGATGTGGACAAATCGTACAAGCGCAGCAGATAATACATGGCGTTCAATCTGTTACGGTAATGGATTGTTCGTAGCTGTAGCTCAATCTGGTACGGGAAACCGCGTTATGACGAGTCCAGACGGTATAAACTGGACCATAAGAAGTAGTGCTGCTGATAACAATTGGAACTCAGTTTGTTATGGCAATGGGTTATTTGTAGCGGTAGCAACTTCTGGAACAGGAAACCGTGTCATGACAAGTCCTGACGGCATTAACTGGACTATAAGAACAAGCGCAGCAGATAATACATGGCAATCACTTTGTTACGGCAATGGGTTGTTCGTAGCCGTATCCTCTGATGGTACGGGAAACCGCGTTATGACGAGTCCAGAAGGTATTAACTGGACTATAAGAAGTAGTGCTGCAGATAATCAATGGATGTCAGTTTGTTATGGTAATGGATTATTTGTAGCTGTATCTGTTTCTGGAACAAACAACAGAGTCATGACAAGTCCTGACGGCATTAACTGGACTATAAGAACAAGCGCAGCAGATAATCAATGGGCCTCTGTTTGTTATGGCTATGGCCTGTTTGTAGCGGTATCTGTCAATGGGACTAATAGGGCTATGACAAGCCCTGATGGAATAAACTGGACTATCCGAAGTGCAGGGGGATTCTATTGGTACTCTGTTTGTTATGCCAATGGTCTGTTTGTCGCAGTCGCTTATGATGGGCCCGCAATGACATCTTCAGATGGAATCAACTGGACTATCCGATCAACACCTACGGGGGCTAGTGTCAACTGGAACTCAGTTTGTTATGGTAATTGGATGTATGTAGCAGTAGCAACTTCTGGATCAGGAAATAGAGTGATGACTTCCTCCGCAATTGTCTAACTAACGCATATGAGGGTTTTTAAGACCAGCATTTCGGTTATAGGTTACATCTGAAAACTAGCAAATAAACAAAATAATATTATTAACAGGAGGAATTACAATGGCATTAACACTACAAGAAATCATAAACGAAGCGGAGTTCTAGTCCCGAATCCATATTCAAACGCGGACAAGGTAACATGGCTGAATATGATCAATCAGGAGTTTTTCGATATTGTGAAGATTCCGAAAGCAGCAACATTTACGCCACGCAATATATAAATCACTTCTCTTTGATCCTGTACAACCTAGTCAAAATTATTTTACGTTTAATGATTCCACACAAGTCATTACATTGACTCCAGCACCAACACAAGCAGGGATTACAGGTATTGTTCGGTATTATAGTATTGGTATAACAACATTTGTAAGTGGAACACTTAATGCTAGTCCAGATGCACCAAGCGAATATCAATGAATTTATATGGCAGGACTATGTGAAAAGATTGCTAGAGCGATGGATGATGTTAATAAAGCAAATAATTATGGTGCTGATTATCGGAATGTCCTTACAGTAGCCGCACAGAACTATCAGAAACTCGGCTAATTAGGGGGAGATATCTTTGAAGAAGATTGAAGTCCCTATAACTGTGACATGGAATCCTTCCAGTGTAACGGATCATCAGCGGAAACACATCATGGTTTCAAAAGTAAATTGGCAAGTACCATCTTCTGTTGAAAAAATAAATCCAAGAATAACGTAGAGAAGCCAGATCAAACAGGCTTCCTACTGTTCATGAACAGAAGAAAAAAGAAACTAGAATGAAGCCAGAACATAATTGGACTGGCGATCGAAGCGGCGCTGAGGCATAACCACTTTATCAATGCCGGCTCCTTCAGCATGCAGAAGAAGGCCAACATGTATCGTATCTGCGAAGTGTGTCAATCGTTCCATGAGCACAACTTGCGTCTTAGTGTTGTCCTTCGTCGCACCGTCAGTAGCAGGAGTGGCAAAGGAAGCCAATGGAAACATATTCCTTCCAAAAAGATACCGAGCAGGCGAAGCGATCACAAGGCAAGTCATACGCTAGCAGCACGGCCGTCCCGACAAAGAGGAAGAAGTAGTGATGGAGATGGGTTACCGGCCCAGCATTGAAGTCCGGAACATCCCGCCCGAGCAGATCGCGGTGCATGTATAGCGGCTGGGTTATTTTGTTTGCTGGCGACAAATGTGAGAGATACGGCGTAATTCTTTACTTTGGAGGTGCTCTAGGAGTACAAGGAGCAAAGCTACCTGAAATTGCACCTTTAATTCCTCAAGAAGCACTGTTCTTGAAAATGTCGAAATGTATCGAAGCGCTCAGTTGCCTGCTGTATTTCGCGTCCTTCGTTGCATGATCATGGAGAATCGTATGCGAGTGATGCTCAAACAAGCGAAGACCCGGCTGTAACCGGAGCGCGTCAACTACATCGACAAGCCGACAGCGAGGACGATCATCCGACTGCTCGTGCTGGTCATGTCCGTTCAATTATTTGATTCGGTTGTGTGTTGCACAAATTTGGTGCTGCTACATGACCTACAACGACCAGTTACATCTTGAATAGTAAGGAAATGAATTCTGATGTTCATACCCGCAACAGCCCATAGCTTCCTTTACCGATTGAAGGTATTTTGTGATGCCATATGTTTGGAAAGTTTTTCTTGTCTAATTTTGTACGTCGATATATAATAAAAGAACAAAAAGCGAACAAAAGTTCGTATTTTGTCGGACGGAATAAGGTAGACAAGGTGAATGAACAATGAAGGATGCTTATGCGATCGGGTTCGTTTCGACCAGGGAGAGGCAGGAATATTACTTCGGTCAGATGGAGCGGGTTGAGGCTGTGATTCGCCCGATCAAAGAGCAGTTGGCTGATAAACGAACGGATCGTGTGGTGACCCGTTATTATGCTGATGCCCATGTCATGTGGTTGGCAATTTGGGAGAAGAACCGATTTTATGGCGACTCGCGCCAAGTGAAATTCGTCCAACTGATCGAAGCGTAACGAAAGGAGAGAGCGGGCCGATTGTTGACTTTGACGAAACAAACGAAATGTCACATGAGTTTGGATCTTGAACAAGCCGATGCGTTGTATCAGGCGATTATGCGTGTACTGGAACTGAGTTATAGTACGAAGCATGACGTTGTGCTGGAGAAAGACGAGTTTCTGGTTTTATACGAACTGGTGAAATGTTTGGAGCGCTCGGAAGTTGTCCGGGAGAAATGGACCGGCGGGGAGAAGGGGATGACCGATAAGGAAAAAATCACGCTGAAGCTGTCGGCGGACGATGTGAATGAAATTATTCGCAATGTCCTGATCAGTAAAGGGTACGAAGTACTGGAAGAGGCCAAATTCCGAGTTTGCGAATCTTCGAGCCTCTATTCAGCCGACGGCATTGTTAATCAGAATGCGGTTGAGGGTTCAACTCCCCCCAAGTTCGCCGGCGCTACCTATGTCGTGTCCCGACATCGAATTTGATGTTCATTCGTGCGGGGCCTTCCGTGTTTTATACGGAAGGCTCCGTTTTCAATTTCATAGCGAAAGAAGGGGGAACACATGCAGGCCAGAATTATCGGTACGTTGTTGCTGCAGGCGATTGCCGGAGAAACCGGTAAAGAAGCCGGATACGGCAGCCTCATTGCTGCGGCGGGAACAGCAATAAGCGTATGTTTTGGAGGATGGGACATCGCGATCAAGCTGTTGTTGACTTTGATGCTGCTGGATTACGTCAGTGGGATCATGAGCGCTTTAAAAAAGAAATCGATCAACAGCGACGTCATGTTCTGGGGAGGCGTACGCAAAGGGGTCGTGTTGGCGGTCATTCTGCTGGCGATCCAATTCGATCAGTTAAGCGGCAACGAGGCGCCGATCTTCCGAACGTTGGCGCTATACTATTATATCGGTCGCGAGGGCTTAAGCGTCGTTGAAAATTTCGGCTCGCTCGGCGTGAAGATTCCCCAGGAACTCGAGAAACGATTGACGCAATTGCAAGTCAAGGATGAGGCGGACGACAAAAGATTGTAACCGCGGCTTTCCTGTGGCATACCAGCCAAAGTTCCGGACGTGGTCGCAGATGTCAGCTTCCGGATTTTCTTCGGGAGCAGGGCTTGATTTATGCAACCAACAATTGTATAATAAGAACAAACGTTCGTAAAGTAGGTGTGGGGAATGGATAACGTGGCAAGCCTTCCGAATAAAGAGCTGATTCGGGTGTACATCTTGTTGCCGGCCGCGATCAACGTCGTGCGTCAAAGCTTGCAGCAAATCAAGAGTGCCGGGCCAGTCAAGACGCTGTTTATCAAGGCGTCGGAGGTCATGCATGACCGGCTCGTGCTTGATTTTGCCGATGTGTCGCACGAGCTCCGCCGCCGCGGCTTTTCGGTCGAGTCGGGCCCGAAGGCGGCCACGCATTCCGTTTACCGCATCCGTCGGAACGGGGCGGAGCGGGCCATCCAGTTGCCGGCCACAACGGCGCAATCGGAGACTGCCGCGATTATAAGCAACTACATGATGCAGCTCGAACAGGTGCTGGAGCGGCGGCATGCGTAACGGAAATCTTATCGCGGCTGAGCAATCGGTCCCAATAATCGTTCTATTATAACGGCAGCCTTCGAATCGGTTTCTCCGGCGGTTCCGGCAACCCTTCCAAGATGATGCGGTACATAGTAACCGCTTGTTTGGCCGCAGCTTCCGGGTCAGCGGGCATTTCTATTTTACCAATAATGGCAACAGTGAGATTCAGAGCAACTTGCGTTTGATGCATAGCCATTTCAATTCGCCTCCCTTCTTCGATTATTCGACCATGGGAAGGCTTATTCCTGTTTGTCCGCGTTCCGAAATGACCGTAAACCGGCCGCTTGCGCCTCCGCCGTTATGATATTCTCATAGAGCGGTTTACTAGCCGCGGCCGTTTGCGCCTTAAGCGCATACAATGAAAGTGGAAGGCTGCGACTCAAACGACACGACGCGGATCTGGTTTATTTAAGAGAACAAAAGAATTCCCGCGATAATAGATCGGCTTTCCATTCCATATTACCCAGGAAAGGATGAGGCAGGATGGCAAAAGGATTTGACTGTGCGACTCCGCTTACGTCGGCGACAGCCGCTGCGTTTCGCCGGGACGGGATGGAGTTTGTGTGCCGATATCTCGTGCCGTCTGGATGGAAGGCGTTGACCCCGGCGGAAGCCAAGCTGATCGGCGATGCCGGGCTGCAATTGGTCAGCGTGTTCGAAACAACGGCCGACCGGGCGTTGGGGGGGCGCGCCGCCGGGTTGGCCGATGCGGCGACGGCGCTGAAAGTGGCGGCTGCGGTGGGGCAGCCGGAAGGCAGCTGCATTTATTTCGCCGTCGACTTCGACGCCACGGCAGCGCAAATGCCCAGCATCATTGCTTATATCGCCGCGGCGAGCGAAGCGACTCCGGCGTATACGACCGGCGTGTACGGTTCTTATTCCGTTGTCGAAGCGGTTATTCAGGCCGGCGCCTGCTCGCGCGGCTGGCAAACGTACGCCTGGAGCGGCGGCAAGCGATCGGCAAGGGCGCAAATTTACCAATACCAGAACGACGTCGATAGCAACGGCATCAAGATCGACCGCAACGAATCGTACGGCTCCGAAGGCTGGTGGAGCTTGAAACAAGAGACGGAATACCCGCTATCGGTGAAAGATGCGAATTCCGTGATCGGCTTCTTGTCGGCCGCCCGGTCGGCTACCGACATTCCGGCTGCGCAGACCGAGTTTAATCGGCTCGCCAACGAGCTGCGCAAGGCAAGCGGGCAGCCGGTCCAATAGCCGGCGAGGCGCAGGAGGCATCTTGTGCGTCCCTCTATTTTTCGTTTACAATGGGAATACGGATCGCGGAAGCGACGGAAACGAACGACTCCCGCCTATCTGCTGCTTTATGTTGCATATGGGCGAGGAGTTTTTCAATGAATCCTCAATCCGAATTGCCATTGGCTGCGTTGATATAGATTGAAGTCGTTCGGGCAACGACGCGGGAGAGTCGGAACGTGCACATGGTGTCAGACGAACAATTGATGCAGGACATTGTCGGCAAGAACCGCGCGGCATTCGAGCAGCTCTACGACCGATACGTACGGCTCGTCTATTCGTATGCCCTCAAGTCGACTCGGGACGAACAAGCCGCGCGCGATGTGGTGCAGCTTGTTTTTGCACGATTGTGGACAACGGAACGCGGCTATAATGCGCAGAAAGGCCGGTTCGTCAGCTGGCTGCTGACGGTGACGCGGAATATTACGATTGACTATATCCGGCGCGAACGCAAGCACGGCGCATCGGTGTCGATCGAGCCGCAGATGTGGGAAATGATCCCCGATCCGAAGGACGATCCGGAAACGTTGGTTGACCGCCGGATGTTCAAAGAGAAGATCGAGATGGCGTACGCGCATTTATCGGAGAACCAGATCGAGTTGATCGAACAAGTATATTGGCAAGGCTACACATTGGGTCAAATTGCCGAAATGAAGCGGGAGCCGCTCGGTACGATCAAGAGTCGGCTGCACCAGACGTTGAAGCGATTGCGGCGATACCTTGGACCGGAGGGGGGCGATGAGGCATGAACGAACCGCAATTCAATCCCTGCGAACGTGTGATCGAATATGTAACCGGCGATCTTGACGATGCGGAGAAAATAAGGTTTGAACAGCATTTGTCAACCTGCGGCGAATGTATGCGCGAATTATCCGACATTCGCGAGGTGTGGCGGCAGCTTCCTTATGCGGCGGACGAAGCGGAGCCTCCGGCCACGCTCAAGTCCGATGTGATGAACGAGATCTTCGGCACAACTGAAGATGCCGGCAAACCGGCAATACGACGGGAAGTTATTTTACCCCGAAAGAGCAGGGCGCGCGGCAAATGGATCGTTGCATTGGCTGTTGCGTTTCTCGCCGGAATCGTGATTGGGCGGATGCCCGAATTGACGGCCCGGCAAGCAGCGGGCACTCAGTCGTACGCCGTTCCATCTCAAGTCGAACAAATGTACAGCTTGCGTTCGGTGGACGTGTCGAGTCCGGAAGCAAACGGCAAAGCCTGGGTTGCCACGCACGGCGACGAATCCAATCTGGTGATGTGCTTCTACCACATGCCCCGCAACGAAGGCAAACAAACGTACCAGGTATGGTTGCTGAACAATGGCGAACGAAGCAATGCCGGCACGTTTAATGTGGATGCGCAAGGGAACGGCGTCCTAACTTTCCGGGCGAAGAAGGGCGAACTGCCGGCATTCGAAGCGATCGGCATTACGCTCGAGCCGGACCCGAACGGCAACGAACCACGCGGCAAAAAGGTGCTCGGCACCTGAGCTTGCCTGCCTCGATACAACAAACAAAGCCGCGATCAAGATTCGCGGCTTGTTGTCATTCCTGGACCTGAACCGTATCGATCCGCCAAGGCGCCGTTTCCGCTTCCCGCCGGAAAACGATCGCAAGCTTGCGCTTCACGGGAATTCCGCCTTGCCGCTGCACGCTAACCGCCAGTTGCACATGACGTTCCTGCGGCGAATCGTCGCCGACGACGCGGGGCGGAGAGAGCAGGCGAAGCGATTCCACTTGCGAGTCGCGCCAGTCAAGCGCTCCGGGCGCCGGCTCCGGGTGCGGATCGATCAGTCGCCGCAGCTTGCCGTCTTTCTGATCGATGGCGACGATGTACAGCTCGGCTAGTTGCTCGGGCGTCAAGGTTAGCAAATGCGGCCCGAGTTTGCCGGCCGCCTTGTGCACCATCGTCTGATGGGCGAGATCGAGCGAATGGCTGCCGTGCGTGCGGCTGCCGAGGAAGTGGATACAGAAATGGCCGCTGAAATCGTTGTCCGGGATGCCGTCGCCCCCATGCGGCATGCCGTTCATCGATGCGGCCAGCCGGTGGCGGCCGGCGATGACGACGACTGCGCGCCGGTCCCAGCTCCAGGTTCCTCCATAAATTTGATGCATGACATGCGAATCTTCCTTGGTGACCGGCTGCATGTCCGCATGATCGCTGCCGGCGCGGCGCTGGGCGCGAAAGCGTTGGCCCGTTTCCAAATCGACTACCGTCACCACCGCTTTGCGCGGTACGAGCGTTTTGGCCTCATCCCACGGCACCAGCTTGGCATAGTGGTTGACGCGGACATAATCGGCCCATTCGTTCAGCTGGCGCGCAATACGCTCCGGCAGCAACAGCATTTGCCGATTGGGGGCATCGACAAGCCAGCCGTTTGCGGCCAGTCGGAACGTACGAACGGTCTCGCCGCGGACGATCGCCACCGCCACGTCGTCTTGCGCCGCGGCGCCCTCGGTTTCGCTCCAGGAGCGCACCCCTGCCGATTCCAGGCCGCGCACCAGCGATTCGTCGAATATGTCCAACACCGACTGCAGCTCCGATTCCGGCGAGGTGGTGACGATGATCCGGATGGCGCCAGGGGGCCGCGGTTTCGCTCGCAAGCCGTTTTGCTCTTCATCGGCGATGCCGGCGTCCGCGATACGGCTTGGGGGAGGCGCACCTACAGCAGCCTGGTCCGGAGCCAGCAGCAGCGCGGCGGCTAGTGGCAGCATGATGAACGAATGCATCGTACCGAGCTCCTTCTTCGCATAGGATGGCGACTGACCGGGTGATGTCAACCGTCTTATTGTGAGCGGCGAACCGGAAACTATGTGGCCAGCGCGACAAAAAAACCGGCCCCCGCAAAGAGCGGCGGAGCCGGTTTTTCGTGTTCGGTGTGCGGCTTAACGGCCGGAAGGTACGGCAACCGATTTGTAGGTTGCGGCTACATAGGTTGACGCTTTGGCTTCCGTAATCACTTGGGCGTACATTTGTCCCGGCACCGGCTTATGCAGCGTATAGGAGATACGCGCTTCACCTTGATCCGTGAAGGAGATGCCGTCGATTGTCAGCCGGTAGCCGGGATTCGGCTTTTCGCCCCACGACAAGGTCACCCGGTTCACTTCGTCGTCCACCTTCTCCACCGTAACGGCAACAACATCGTTCGTCGACGCCGTGCCGCCCGCCGGGTAACCCGGATCCGCCGACGGCTGTGGCGTTTCGGCAGTCGAATGCGAGGCGACGAACTGCATCGCTTTCCACAGCATGTCGGCCGCTTCGCCGCGCTTGAGCGCCGCTTTCGGCAGGAACCGCTGTTTCTCGTCCAATTGCGCCAGCTTGGTGATAAGCGCGAATTGTACGCTGTTCATTTTGGCCGCGTCGATGTCTTGCTCGTCCGCTATTATGACCCACAGCTCGATGATGGGGAAATCGCCTTTCGCCGACACGCCGGCATGAAGCAATGAGGTAAATTCCTCTCGCGTTATGGCCCGTTCCGGGTCAATGTCGCGCGGAATGTCGAGACCGTTCAGCGGCGCGATGATAAAGTCGCCGGCATACCAGGCATCGTCTTTGACATTCGCGAACGAATCGCTTGCTTTCGGTTCTTTGATGAACCGAATGTTGTCGATGTTGAGTCCGAATCCTTTGACCATCAGATGCACCGCTTGCGCGTAAGTAAGCGTTCCCTCCGGCTGGAACGAGTCGCCGTCATATCCGCTGACAACACCTGCTTGACGCAGTTGGTCGATTGCAGTTTCTGCCGGATGCCCCTTCGTATCGGAAAATGCCCATACATTCGGAGCGAGCAGCAGGACAAGCAGTACTACAAGCGTCGTCAGAAATCCTCTTCTTTTCATCGTCGATCACCTCGTCTTTACTAACGTTATCCATCCTCCAAAGGTTGCATCAAATTCCTTGTGCATCGACTAGCCGTTCGCCGTTCGTCCCATCCGCTCCCTGTATTCGGTTGGCGTCAGCCCTTCCTGTTCCAGAAATCGTTTGTTAAAATAGCTCGCGCTTTGGTACCCCGATTCGAGCGCCACTTGTTTGACGGTCCATTCCGGCTTCTCCAGCAGCAACTGCTTGGCGGCTTGAATTCGGCACAAGGTAACGAATTCCATCGGCGTCATTTGTGCCGCCTTGCGGAACAGACGACAAAAATAGTAAGGACTGACCTCAGCCGTTCTGGCCCATTCCTCGAGCACGAACGGCTCGCTGGCCCGCTGCTGGATCAGCGGCAACAGCGCCGCAAGCCGCTCAGTCGCTTCCTGGCCCTTGTTCGCCGTAAGCGGCATTGCATGTGCCATGAACTCGGCGAGCACACTGTACGTGAGCGTGGACAAGCGGGGCAGTTGCACGATTTTGTTGTTTTCCGCTTCGTCCTGCAGTTCCTGGAAGGCCGTTTCGATCGGTTTCAGCTGCTTTAACGTCCACAGCGTAGCGCGATGAAACCCCCGTTCCGTAAAATATTCCTTCAACCGGTGCCCGTAAAAATGCATGAACCGCATTTGCCACGGATCGTTTGTGCTGCTGTAATACCGCTGTTGCTCCATCGGAAAATAGAGGAAGGCGTCGCCCTTCTGCAGCGTATAGACGCCGTCGTCCATTTCCACGAAGCCTTTGCCTGCGATGACGACATGCATGTTGAAGTTGTCCAGCGAATGGACGGCGCGATAAACGCTGTGGTTCGGATCATCATGCAAATTGCCGACAGCTTCGGGCAAACACATAAACGGGTAGTCGGTCAGCCTTGGCAGCAAGTATTGCTGGATCATTTCGCCATTCTCCCTTATCGCAATATCATGTTATCCTCATCAAAATGTTGTTATATTCATTTTATTCATCGTGCACTATACTGGCAATATTGAGTCATATCTATCACAAGGAGAAGAAATCATGAGCGGCTCCAAATTGCGATGGGGGATCATGGGATGCGCGAACATTGCCGTTCGTGCCGTGATTCCGGGAATCAAGCTGTCCGAACTCGGCGAGGTGGTTGCGATTGCCAGTCGGGATGTTGAGAAGGCGAAGGAAAAAGCACAAGAGCTGGACATTCCGTTCGCTTACGGCAGTTACGAGGCACTGCTTGCCGATCCGCAGATCGATGCCGTCTACATTCCGCTGCCGAATCATCTGCATAAGGAGTGGACGATTCGCGCCGCCGAAGCTGGCAAACATGTGTTATGCGAGAAGCCGATTGCGCTGAATGCCGCGGAAGCCGAAGAAATGGCGGCGGCTTGCCGCAAGGCCGGCGTCCACTTGGCGGAAGCGTTCATGTATCGGCACCATCCGCGCTACGGGCTGATCGCAGACGTGATCCGTTCCGGCGAAATCGGCGACATTCGCGGCATCCGCGGCGCGTTTTCCTTCAATAATGCAGCGGATGCGAACAATGTGCGCTACCGCAACGATTGGGGCGGCGGCTCGGTATACGACGTCGGCTGCTACCCGATCAGCGCGGCGCGGCTGCTGCTTGGCGATGAGCCGACGGCTGCGACGGCCCATGCCTTTTTCTCCGCGGCGCATGACAACGTCGACATGATGGCGGCCGGTTTGCTGGAATTCGCGAACGGCGTGGCGCTGACGTTCGATTGCGGCATGTGGGCGGCGGGACGCAACAATCTGGAGGTTGTCGGGACGCTCGGCCGGATCGAAGTGCCGTCTGCATTTGTCGCGCCGCCGGACAATTCCCATTTCGAAGTGTTTACCAAAACCGAACGACGCAAAGTCGAGGTTCCGATCCGCAATCAATACGCACTGCAAGCGGATGCGTTCGCCCGGACGGTGCTGCACGGCCAGAAACCGGCTTTCGAGCCGGAAGATGCCATCCGCAATATGCGAGTCATCGATGCGGTGCTGCAGTCGGCACGCGAGCATACCAGAATCGTCATTCCGAACTAGTACAGGAGGAGAACGCAGATGAAACACATTTCCATTCCAGGTCTGGACAAACAGGTATCCGAGCTCGTCATGGGCACGATTTATTTTCGCCCTTCGAACATCGATTTTACGTGCGACATGCTGGATGCATACGTGGCAGCCGGCGGCAACACGCTCGATACGGCGCATATTTATTGCGGCGGCGAAAGCGAGCAGGCGATCGGCTTGTGGCTGGAGAAGCGGGGGAGAAGCGACGATGTCGTCATTTTGACCAAGGGCGCTCATCATGACAAGGACGGGCCGCGCGTGACGCCGGCTTGCATTGCAAGCGATCTGAAAGACAGCCTCGAACGGCTCAAAGTCGATACGATCGATATGTATGCGCTCCATCGCGACGATCCGAATACACCGGTGAGCGTCATTATCGAGGCGTTGAACGAACATATTGCAGCGGGCCGGATCCGTACGATCGGCGGCTCCAACTGGACGCACGAGCGCCTGCAGGAAGCGAATGAATACGCAGCCGCGCACGGCCTCGTCGGCTTTACGTTCAACAGCCCGAACCTGAGCCTGGCCAAGCCGAACGAGCCGCGCTGGCCGGGCTGCGTATCGGCGGACGATGCGATGATCGAATGGCATGAGCGCACGCAAATGCCGCTGCTGTCGTGGTCGTCGCAAGCGGGAGGTTTTTTCTCCGGCCGTTTCGCTCCCGACAAGCTGGACGATCCGGAAACGGTGCGCGTCTACTATAGCGAAGCCAACTGGAAACGATATGACCGCGCGGTTGCTTTGGCCGAGCAGAAGGGCGTATCGGCGATCCAGATCGCCTGTGCCTACGTGCTGCACCAATCGTTCCCGGCATGTGCCCTCATCGGCCCGCAGACGATCGACGAAATGCATTCCAGCATGGAAGCGATCCGCATCAAGCTAACGCCGGAAGAAGTCGCCTGGCTCGACCTGAAGAGCGAAACTACTCCGCTGGCGCTTCGCTGATGTTCCCACAAACGCCTTCTCGAAGCGGCCGGGTGTCCCGGTTGCCGAGGGGCGTTTTTTTGCGTTTTGCGACCGGACCGAAAGTACGCTGGATGAAGTCGGTTCAATCCTCCGGCGTTCGGTCAACATAAAGCCGGGTTACGGTGGTCGATTCGCCTTCTTCGACCTCATCGTCGGTTGCTTTTTCTTCCAGCGGGTCATGCGTGTTCATACCAACGGCAATCGTGGGCTCATCGTGATTTTCATTTTTTTCTTTCATCGGTATCACTCCTTTTTCCGTAGCTTGGCTGGAAATAATTCGAATTATTCATGGGGCTAAGCTCCCCGAACTGGAGGAGCACAATGGAACCGGAAGAGAAGCCGGTGCTTTTTTTGTGGTTCCCGAATTCGACGGTATTGCAGGGGAATCCTGCATATTGTCGAAATGTGTTAGCGTGGGAGGAGGTGGGAAAGTGGAAAACGGTAACCTGCAAGTAAAAGTGCTCCAAAGTAATAACATCAGCGCTCTTGAAGATAAAGTTAATGAGTTCTTAATCAGCCTACCAATCGGACAATATGTGGATATGAAAGCTGCCAGGTCTGACGGTTACACAACCGTTATAGTTTTATATAAGGATTATTCAAAAGCACCTTAGCCGGTGCTTTTTCTTTGCCGAGCAAATGTTTTGTATTGCTCAGGAAGCCGATGCTGCCGGTTTTAGAGCATCATTGCGGTAAATTCGTCGAACGGAATCCTCCTACTATGGGAGGATTTTTTTCTTTTCCAGTGACCGCCTATAGACAAAAACGAATATATGTTCGTAAAATGGATATAATTACGAACGAACGTTCTTGTTTATGGGGTGAGGGTGTGTCAACAGTTGCTGGCTTGCAGGACATGATCGATATGGAGTCGGTTAAGGATCATACTGTTCTGCAGCTCACCTATGATGCGTTGGACAGGGATATTACGCGAATCGAATCGATTAGGTTGAAGCTATCCGAAGTATATTTGGGACAATTTAATGCAATACGAAAGCAAATCGTAGCGGATACCGAAGTGCTCCGTGATCAATTATTGTTGGCGGGGATTCATATTACCAAACAGACACGGACTGCAGACGGCGTCGAAACCATTTATTCTTGCCGCGGGCGTGTTTGCCAGTGCCCAATGACATGGGCTTATGCCCGCGCTCGAGCGGCAGCAACCTTGAGGGCTTATTTGTCTGGAGGCGGCTTTTCATGACGGAGAAGAAACGCACAATCATGCTCATCGACTGCCAGTCTTTTTACGCTTCGGTTGAAAAAGCAGGACGCCCTGATCTTAAGGATCGCCCTGTTGTTGTATCTGATCCAGAGCGCCGCTCGAGCATCGTACTGGCCGCATGTCCAATAGCTAAGGCGCGCGGCGTTACGACGGCAAGCCGAGCATCCGAAGCAATGGCGATATGCCCTGACCTGGTTATTATACGCCCGCGCATGCAGACCTATATAACGGTGTCATTGCTCATCACGTCGTTGTATGAGGCGTTTACGCCACTCGTCGAACCCTATTCGTGCGATGAACAGTTCTTGGACATCTCGGGGTCAATGGCTTTATATGGTGGCCCGGAGAAGATCGCACAGACCATCCAGCAGCGCGTCATGCTCGCGACCGGAGTGCGAGTCCGAGTAGGGATAGGGCCGACTAAGATACTGGCTAAAACAGCCACGGACAATTTTGCAAAAAAACGCCCCGACGGAATTTTTACTTTGAACGAGGAAAATATCGAACGTGACCTGTGGCCGCTGCCCGTAAACAAAATGTTCATGGTCGCCGGACGAATGACCGCACATTTTGTTCGCATGGGACTGCTCACGATCGGCGACATCGCTCGCCTTGAGCTTGTCGACTTCAAACGACGGTTACGTGCGCGAATGGGCAAACAAAGCGATATCCAAGCGGAGTATTATTGGCAAACGGCAAACGGCATCGACCCGAGCCCCGTTGTGCCGGGGATCCGAACGGAGGTTAAAGCGATCAACCGCGGCCGCGCCTTGAAGTGGGGGCGTTACCGGACGCTTGAGCAGATCGAGCCTTTGTTGATTGAGCTTGTCATCGAGGTTTGCTATTATGCGCGGCGAATCAATAAGCAAGGCCGCGTAGTCGGAGTTGGAGCATACGAAGAAGACGAGGCCGGATCATCTGGATTCGGCCGACAGCTAACACTGTACCGGCCAACCTATCTTGAACATGAAATGATGCCGGGTGTGCTTACTCTATTTACGACATACTGGCAACAACGGCCGCTTTCGCGTATCTTTGTCACGTTGACCGGCCTAACAGGTGAAGACGTGGTGCAGCTTGATCTGTTTGAGGATCGCCACAAGCAAATTACCTTAGCCAAAACAACGGATTCGATCCGGGACCGATTCGGTGCCACGGCGTTGATCCGGGCATCGTCATTGTTGGACACAGCACAAGCACACGAACGGGCAGCACAGATTGGAGGGCACTGGCGTTGAGCAAACTCGACGGAAACGAGCGCTGGAAATCCAAATTTATTTTGGGCGAGCATGTTGAGCAATACAACCAAGAGCGTCAGACAAAGCCTGCGCAGCCAGTGACTAATGAGGAGATTGAGATTGCACTCGATGCTATCCTGCACAAGCACATGATAGAAATGATGGAGAAGTATATCGGGGAAGTGAATGCGACGGTTCGAAACAAGTTTCTTCAGCATCTATTGTCATCCGCGCTGAACCTTTTGCTTCAGAATATATCCACGCACTGGAATGAGGTCAAGCGCAACATGCGACAGCGGAATATTAGCATGAAAGAAGAAGAGAGCGAGGATTTCGTTATCTATTATCGCATATACGCCCGCGGTTATAATGAGCGGTTTGGGATGACCCGTGACATCATGCGAGCGAGGATCGGTGTTAAGTTGGGGCAATATGCTGTTCAAGTATTCCGCGATAACAAATGAAAACCGTACTCTTTTTGATCCAATCCGAATTAATAGGAAGTATCACGAAGAATTTCGTCAACAATCCGTCAACAACAGACCAGAGCGACCACATTTGAGTATGTCAAAGTGATAATGAAAATAAGAAAAACCCTTGATAATCAAGGGTTTCATGCTTGTTTAATGGTGACCTGAGCGGGGATCGAACCCACGACCTCCACCCTGTCAAGATGGCGCTCTCCCGGCTGAGCTATCAGGTCTTGTTTGCAGCGACAAGTGTTATAATACCAAGATTCGGACATGTTGTCAAACCTATTTTTTATAAAAAAGATGGCGGCTCAGCAGCGATGATAGAAGAGCGGCCGACATCGACTTGGCGGCGACGTCAATTTTTGATAAAGTGGTTACAAATAAGCAGGGGATCCGACACAAGGTGCGGGCGGAAAGGAAGCGATTATTGGTGGGAGAGAGCGGCACGGTCCACGAGATGCTGACCATGATGGCGAACAACGGCTGGCGCATTACCGACCAGCGCAAGACATTGGCCCATATTTTCGCCAGTCATGACGGTTATTTGTCCCCCAAGGACGTCTATGACCAGATGTGCGTCCACTATCCGGGCGTCAGCTTCGATACCGTTTATCGCAATTTGCGCATGCTGAGCGAAATGGGCATTTTGGAGCAGTTTTATTTTATGGAGGGCGGGCTGAAATTTAAAGCGAACTGTCTGTCGCACCACCATCACCATCTGATCTGCATCCAGTGCGAAAAAACGCTTACGTTCGAATATTGCCCGATGGATAAGCTGAGCGAATTGCCGGGCGACTATAAAATCGTCAACCATCGCTTCGAAATTTACGGTATTTGCGGGAGCTGCCAGGCCGGAGCGACAACGTAACAACAATCCGAAAAAAGTTGAAAAAAGGGATTGCAAATCCGGCTATAGCGGTGGTATAATCGTTTTTGTCGCCGCTGAATGAGCGGTCTGACAGACAACAATCGATACTATGCCGCCGTAGCTCAACAGGTAGAGCAGCTGAATCGTAATCAGCAGGTTGGGGGTTCAAGTCCTCTCGTCGGCACCATTTCATCATCCATTCCCCGACAACGTCGGGTCATAAAGGAAAGCTCCCGCCAGGGAGCTTTTTTGTATATCAGACTTCCATGCCGCTTCGCTGCAACCAAACGCTATAGGAAGTATCGCTTCACACTGCGTCCACGGCATCATGCCGGTCCGGGTAACGGAAATAGCCCATGAAAAATGGCTTATTTGCCCGATTTGGCCCGCCTCGTCGGAAATAGCCAGTGAAAACATGGCTTATATGCTTCGACAGAGCCCGAATTTGGCTTTTTAGCTGAAATAGCCAGTGATTTCACTGGCTATTTCAGTGCTGCTGCCCGTTTAAGACGAAATAGGCAATAAAGCATGGCCTATTCTGTAAAGCTGCTTGATCGAAGCGGCACAAAAAGCAATTTGGTTAGTTGGCAGAGGAGAGAATGCCGCTCTTCGTGCAACGTGTCTGCTTGGCGATGGTGCAAACAGGGGCGAGGGGCGGTGTCGGTTTAGCTGCCATGCGTTATGGCTTGTTCGGCACGTCTTTCCAATTGGCGACGTACAGTCCCGCCGCGGCCAACACGCCGAATGCATTGTCTTCTTCGTCAGCCAGCTGGTTGGCCGGATCGTTGACGATGCCGGCCGCCTCGCCTTCCGTCAAATGCTTCTCGTTGCCGGTATATTTGGGCTCCAGCGCTTCGATTTCTTCGCGATCCATGAAAAAGCACCTCCTTGGCGGGTAATATGCCCGTCGGAGGTGCTCATTATCCGCTCCTCGCATCCATTCAAACGGAAGCGCAGCCTGCCCATCGCTCAAGACTCGGTCGTCATTTGTTTCAGTTTGAGCACAAGCGCGTCCAGTTCTTCAAAGCCTTGTTCGATGTGTTTGATTTTGCTGTCCTGCGTTTCCAGACTGGCGGCGACTTCCTGCACCGAAGCCATATTCTGCTCCGTGATGCCGGCGATGGTGAGCATCTCATCGGAGATGGTTCCATAAGCGGTACGCAGGCCCGAGGATGAGCCGGCCATCAGCCGGGATTGCCGGTCGACCGCATCGGCGTTGCCGGCCATCTCCGCGATCATCGCATCCAGCCGGATGGCGGCTTGGCGGCTCTTTTCGATCGCATCCCGGCCCAGTTCGATCTGGCCGCCCATTTCCGCTGTTTTCGACTGGATGGATTCCAGCATCGTCGTAATGTGCACGGCCGCTTCGCCGGAATGCTCCGCCAGCTTGCGCACTTCGCCGGAGACGACAGCGAAGCCGCGGCCGTGTTCGCCGGCGCGCGCAGCTTCGATCGCCGCATTCAGCGCGAGCAGGTTCGTTTGGTTGGCGATATCGCCAATGGTCGACACCATGTCGCCGATACGCTGGTTGCTCGCATTCAGTTCTTCCATCAAGGCAACTGTCGATTGCACGATCGTATGTACGTTCTCCATGCCGCCCCCGAGCAGCAACGCTTGCTCACGAGCCGTATGGGTCAGCTCGGCTGTCCGCGAAGACAACCCTTGCATGAGTGCAGCACCTTCGGCAACGGAGGCGACCGATTCGTCAACCGTACGCGTCGATTCGCTAATATCGCCCACGCTGCGCGTCTGGGTTTCGATGCTGGATGAAATGTCCTGGAAGGCATACGTCACTTCGCGCGAAATGCTGCCGGTATCGGTGACGTTCACTTTCATTTGTTCGCTGAACCGGGTAAGCACCTGAACCGTGGAGGAAATGTGCTCCAACAGCGATTCCGCCCGCTGCCGCGCTTGTTCGGCTGCTTTCTGCTTCTCGAAGACGTCGCGCTGCAAACGTTCGCCGAAACGCATGGAAGCGATCAAGGCGCCAGTCACCAGCACGATGAACAAATAAAGCGTCATCGGGTCGTTCTTGCCAAACATCGGCTCGCGGTAGTACGGATCGGAAACGAGATAGACGGTAAGTCCGATCGAAAGCAAGCCCGAGAACAGAATCGGGCGGTAGTTGTTGTACAGCGTCATGACGGCAAGATTGACATACACGAGCAAATACGTCGTTATTACCGGTTCGGTGCCTGTCGTGACGAGCAAATAGGTCAGCACCGTTATGGAAGCGCTGATGACATACATGGTGTATTGTTCGAGAAAATGGGCGTATGTCATCGCAGCGGCAATACCGCAGGTAATCGCGCCGACGATGATGAGCATCACGATGGAATCCATCGCGGCCGCGGTCAAAAATTGGACGGCGATGCCAAGAATCAGCATGCCAATGATGACATTGACCATCAATTTATTGCGTTGATACAATACATTATTGTCTTTCAAGTGCTCACCTCACTGTCAAAGTTGCCGGCCGCAGCCGGGAAGCGGAACCCTTATTTGGCTTCCGCGCGAAACAATTGCCGGGTGCAATATTCGATGATGTCGCTTCTGCGTACGATGCCGATGAATTTTTCCGTGTCGTCCACGACCGGTACAAAGTTTTGCGCTTTCGCCAAGCTGATTAAATCGTTCATGTCGGCATCGATGCGCACCGGCTTGATTTGCAGGCGCAGCGGGATTTCCGCCAGCAGCCGCCGATGGGCGTTATCGAAGCTGAGTTCTTCGTTGTTCTTGAAAAACCAGAGCAAATCTCCTTCCGTAACGGTGCCGGCGTAAGTGCCGTCTTCTTTGACGATAGGTATGGAGGTATACCGGTGAAACTCCATTTTTTCGAGTGTTTGCCTGAGGGTGGAATGCAAGGTGACGCTGGCAACCTCGTGCTTGGGCAGCAGGAAAAAAGCGATATTCATGTCGAAAGCTCCTTTGTTGGTGGTCCTTTCCCAGATTCATTTTACCACAATAGAATTTAAAAGTTTCCGGTTGCAACGGGAAAGGTAAATTCTATTTGGCGATACTTCCGATGCCTCTGCGGCGATGAGAAGAAAAGCGCCGAAACCCGAACGGGGCTTCGGCGCCAGGCTATGGTCGGAATTGGTAGGAATGGTGTTGCTGCAAAAACTCCATGTGGCCCGACTTGCCGATATAATCTTCCATGGCGTCCCCGTAATGCATCAGCCGAATGTTCCGTTGTATATCGTCCGGCAGCGTGAGCAATTCGCTGAGCGTCGCGTGAATGATGCCGGGTCCGTTTAGCTGGCAATCGTGCAGGATGACGGTGCAGCCGCGGTCCAGCACGGCTTCGATCCGTTTGCGGTCGAACACGGAATCGGCGCTGAAATAAAGGAAATCATTGATGATCGCGCCGTAGCTCGGTTTGCCCTTGACGTGGATCGTATGCAGCGTTTCGATCGTCAGGCCGGGGATAATTGGCGTGCGCATCCCATCTTGCAGGACCACAACATCGAAATAATCGTCCAGCGAATGAATGCCATCCGCCGTATTCTCCAAATTGCCGCGCAAGCTGTTCTCCCACAATATCGGCATGAGCGCCTCCGGAACAAACAGCGGCATTTTGCGGCGGAACTCGTACATCATGCGGAAGGCGACTTCTTCCAGGCCGCCGATATGATCCTCATGCAAATGCGAAATAAAAATGCCGTTAATCGCGCCAAGCGAAATGTTCATGTCGTACAGCGACCGCGGCACCGTATGGCCGCAATCGAGCATCAGGTTGTAATCGCCGCACGCAATCAGGGCGCTCGTATTGTAGTACTTTTTGGCAAAGGCGCTGCCCGTGCCCAACATCATCAACGATAGCTCCATGCTTTCCCCCTATAATAACGAAGACGATAATAGCCATAGAAAGACGAACCTTCTATTAATCTATCATCCTGATGACAAATTGAAAAGAATATTGTCAAAAATTGCGATCAAAATTTCATCAAATCAAAATAAATTTCTTTTTCCGGTAGCCGCAACCGTTCGAACGACATAAGGTATCGTATCTCGGAATCGGCGGAAGCGGGGAAACTACAGTGGCGGGAAAAGGGAAAGCGAACGCGAAAAAAAATCATTTGTCGCAGCTCGACCGCAATCAATTCAATATGAAAATCGTTACGTCGGACGTTTGCGAAGTGTGCAAACAACAGTGCAAACGCGGTATCGCCTACATGGACAAGATGAGCGGGCAAGGCGCAATCGGGTTTGGCGTGCCCTGTGTGCTAACGCGCGGCAAAGCCTATAAATAATGCAAACGGCTGTCGCAACTCTTGAAACGGTTTCGAGTATAAAGAGACATAAACATTCGAAACCTTACTGGAGGTCAGTTGACGATGAAAGCCAAACGATTGCTGCTGCTCATAACGATTTTCTCCACGGTGTTTGCCGCGTCTGTATACGCGGATTCGCTCTGGGGGTCATATGAGGGGTATCCCATCGTCAAAGTAAAAGCGAACGACAGCGATGTTACTATAGAAGGCAGTTCCGCCCCGGCATTCGTCATCAACGGCAGCACGGTGCTGCCGATTCGTCCGATTGCCGATGCCATGGGCGCCGCGATCAAGTGGGACAGTGCCACCAAGACCGCGAGCTTGTACAAGCCCAACGTACATATCATTACGGCAACGAAAGTAAGCAAAGACGGCAAGTCGATCGACGGCACCTTCAGCAAGGTGACGAAAGGAGATACGATTTCGTTCGCCGCCAACGTGCAGGTCGACAATTTCAAAGGCGGCTTCACGAATTTCCGCATTTCGGTCAACGATCCGTTCGGCGAGCCGGTCGATTCGATCGACGTGCCGATGGGCGACGCGGCGGACAACTTCTGGTTCACCGCATCGTTTAAAGTAAAGTTTGCCTATGCGGGCAATTACGTAGTAAAATTTTGTTTGCCCGGCGATGACGGCAATTACACGCCGATCGCGACAAAAACAATCATTTCGGAATAAGACGAATAGGTGGAGTGGCATGAAGTTGCAGCAACGCACCATCGAGTTGCTCACGGCGGAGCAAACGCCGGACGAAAGACAGGAATTGGCATCCCGGTTGTTGAACGGCGGTTATTCCCAGTTCAGCTCGCTGCTGACGGATTTGAAGCAGGAAATCATGAGTTGCGAAGAGAATCGGTTGGAATACGTACGGATCTTGCTGCGCCAAGCTCGCGAACTTGTACCCGAACCCGTGCTCATCAGTCCGTCGTGGGAGCGGATTTGGGACGAATACGATGCGGTATTGCGAGTGAAAGAAGAAGTGCTGCGGGAAATTGCGCCGGAGCGCAGAGACGGGGAATGGCAGATTATTATGGACAACCCGTTTACGAACGAAGGCATTTCCTGTTATCCGTCGCTGTCGTTCATCGAAGCAGCTTATTTATACGCCTACTTCCGCAAAGACCTGAAGAAAACGGAATACATCCGGCTGCAGAAGATTGACACGCTTATCATGACGCAAGGCTCCTGACTTCGATGCAGAAACCCCACTTTGTGGGGTTGTTTTGTGATTCGCTTCGGCTGATTGACCTCCCACGCGCGGCATGATACCATACGAGGGAACGGCACTACTATGAAGCGAAAGAAAAGAGGGGTAAACGTGCATAATCACGACGACGGCTGCGGCTGCGGACATGACCACGATCACGATCATGAGCACGAAGACGACGTATTTCTGGTGACGGATGCGGACGGCATCGAACGCGAGATGGTGATGGTATATACGTTTGAGTCGAAGGAACAAGGATATGCGGTGCTGATCGACCGCAACGATCCGGAGGCGGACGGCGTTATTTTCCGCATCGAGGAAGAGAACGACGAAGCGTATCTGGTGACGATCGAAGACGATGAAGAGTGGGACCGCGTCGTAGCGATTTACAACGAAATTGCGGCATCGGAAACGGATTCGGAAGCAAAAGCATAATTCCCGGTTTATTGCAAGCGATAACCGAGAGCGTTCCCGCCAAGGAATGCGCTCGGTTTTTTTGCGCGAAAAAAAAAGGTTGACGGAGATGGAAAACGTTTCTATAATGACAATGATAATCATTATCAAATAATGCATATATAAGGAGAGTCAAGAAATGACCCGTATTCGCACTGTATTCGTTTCGCTGTTCGCAGGCTTGATCGTTTTGGCGATCAGCGCATGCGGATCGAACAACAATCAGGCGGCACAAGGCGCCTCCCCGGCTGCGGCAATCCCTTCCGCCAGCGTTGCGCCAACCGCTTCGCCGTCGGTTCAGCCAAGCGCCAGCGCATCGGCCGCTCCGGCGAAACGAACGATCACTCACGCGCTGGGCCAAACGGAGGTTCCTGCCAAAGTGAGCCGCGTGGCGTCGTTGACGCCGCATTTTGCCGACCATCTCGTAGCGCTCGGCATTACGCCGATCGCCTCCGTATCGCGCGAAGCGGGCGACTTCGAACCGTATTTGGCGGCACAGCTGAAAGGGACCGAATCGCTTGGCCAGCAGTCCGCCCCGAGCCTGGAGAAGCTGGTCACACTCAAGCCGGATTTGATTCTGGCCGTTGAGAAGGACCATTCGAAGGCGTATGAAACGCTGCAGAAGACGGCGCCGACTCTGATTTTTACGGACAAGGAGATGGAGCAGGACTGGGCGGGAGTATTCCTTAAAGTAGCGGCCGCCGTCGGCAAAAAAGACGAAGGCAAAGCGAAGCTGAAGGCGTTCGAAGATCGCACGAAGGCGCTGAAGGAGAAGCTGGCCGCCAAGCTGGGCAACGAGACAGTCGTTTTCTTCAAAATGACCGACAAAGACGCGCGGGTGCTGAGCAAGAACAGCCCGCTCGGCAAAATCGCGTATGAGCAACTCGGCCTGAAGGCGCCGCAAGGATTGCCTGACGGCGAAGGCGAAATCAAGATTGCGATCGAAAAGCTGCCGGAAATGAACCCGGATCATATTTTCGTGATGGATGTGAACGTACCGGATTACGTCGACAAATTGAATGAGGCAATGAAGACGCCAATCTGGCAAAGCCTGAACGCCGTTAAAAACAAGCACGTCTACATGGTGCCGCTGCGCGCGACGAAAACCGGCTTTGGGCTTGTGATGCATGGTTTGTTCGTCGACGAAGTGCAGAAAGCTTTGCTCGGACAATGACAGGTTCTCCCCTGATGCCAACAGCGCGGCCCGCGGCCGCGCAATCCCGCAAAGGAAGGCTGCGCCCATCCTTTTTGCTTTGCCTGGCTTTGGCCGGAACGCTTGTCCTCTTGGCCGTATCCGTTTCCACCGGCGCCGCATCCATTCCGCTGTCGACTGTAATCGACGCGTTGTTCGACTACGATGGCGCATCGGTTCAGCATTACACCATCCTGTCGGTGCGGCTGCCCCGCGCGATCGTTGCCATTGCCGTCGGCAGCGCACTGGCCGTCTCCGGCGCCATCATGCAGGGGATTACGCGCAATCCGCTGGCCAGTCCGGGCATTATGGGCGTATCCGCCGGATCGGCCTTTGCGGTTGTGGTTGCCTTTGTCTGGTGGCCGGTGTTATCGTATCACGCGATGATCGTCGTTTCGATGAGCGGTGCGGCCATTGGGGCCGCCATCGTTTACGGAGCGGGGGCGCTGGCGGCGCACCTTGGGTCGGCCCAATATGCGCGGGTGAAGCTGGCGCTTGCAGGGGCGGCGGTAAGCGCATTGTTCGGCGCCTTGTCGGAAGGCATCCAGCTTTACTTCGGGATCGCCCAGGACACGATGTTCTGGTACGCGGCCGGCATATCCGGCGTCAAATGGGCGCAGGTGCAAACGATACTGCCCTGGTTGGCGGCCGGGATGGCGGTTGCCATGCTGCTGTCCGGGAGCATTACGCTGCTTGGTTTGGGCGAAGACACCGCGGCAGGCCTCGGCTTGCGGGTGAGGCGAACGAAGCTGCTCGGCGCGCTGGCCGTATTTGCGCTGACCGGATCGGCCGTGGCGATTGCCGGTCCGATCGGCTTCATCGGCCTTGTCGTGCCGCATTTGACGCGATTCCTTGTCGGCATCGACTATCGTTGGGTCATACCCTGCTCCGCGGTGCTTGGCGGCTTGCTGCTGCTTGCCGCCGATACTGCGGCCAGGCTGGTCAATCCGCCGCAAGAAACTCCGGTCGGCGTGTTGACCGCGCTGATCGGCGTGCCCTTCTTTCTGTATTTGGCCAGGAGGGAGGGGAAGGGGCTGTTATGAGACGGTTACCTAAGCATCGGTTATGGGTGGTGCTGGGGCTGCTGCTGGTTGCCGACGGACTGTTCGCCGTCCATTCGGGGCCGGTCGGCTTGCGTCCTGCCGAGACGATGCGCACCTTGTTTGGCTACGGTTCGCCCGATGCGGAGCTTATCCTGTTCGATATCCGTCTGCCCCGGATCGTTCTTGCCATGTTGGTCGGCGCCGGTTTGGCCGTGGCGGGCGCGATCATGCAAGGCATCTCGCGCAACGCACTGGCCGATCCCGGCATTCTTGGCGTCAACGCCGGCGCCGGCCTTGCGGTTGTGCTTTATGTCGCGTATTTCTACGGCAAGCTGCAATACGCGCCCGTCTACGCATTGCCCGCAGTGGCGTTCGTCGGCGCGGCGTTTGCGGCTGCGCTGGTCGTTGCGCTGGCCCATCGCAATGGCGCGGTCGTGCCGATGCGGCTGCTGCTGGTCGGCATCGCCTTGACGGCCGGAATCGGCGCGGCCATGCTGTTTTTGACTTATCGCATGAATGCCTATAATTATACCTTTGTCAAAGTATGGATGACGGGCAGCATTTGGGGCACCAACTGGACGTACGTGCGAGCCATCGCCGTCTGGATTGCCGTGCTGCTGCCGCTGGCCGTGCTTCGCGGGTACCGGATCAACCTGCTGACGCTCGGAGAACAAACTGCCGCCGGTCTGGGCATGCCCGTACGGCGCGAACGGGTGCTCCTGTTGGCAATTGCCGTCGGTTTGGCCGGTTCCTGCGTCGCTGTCGCCGGAAGCATCGGCTTCGTTGGTCTGCTCGCTCCCCATTGGGCGCGCATGGCGTGCCGCGCCGACTATCGGGCGTTGCTGCCGGCATCCGCGCTGGCCGGCGCGATTCTGGTGCTGCTGGCCGACACGATCGGCCGAACGATCGCACAGCCGGTGGAAATTCCGGTCGGCGTTGTAGTGGCGGCCATCGGCGCGCCGTATTTCCTGTTCGTGCTGATGCGCAAATAACGGGGAGAACGCCACATGCAAGCGGTGCGAGCGGCTGGCGAATAAAAAACCCCCGGCACCACCGCAGGCGGCGGGGGACCGGGGGAAACGCGAGCGTTATTTGCGCGGGTTGAAGTACATGACCCGGCCGTTGAACAGATGAAGCTCGGCTTGCAGCTGTTTGCCGAGGTGTTTGCAATACTCGTTGGCCTTCGCCTTGTCGCCGTGTGTGGAGCCATCCGGCAGCACGACCTGGATATAGTGCCGCGAGGGCTCCTGGCCGTCGTCGGTGCCGACGCCGAACAAAATATAGTTGTAAAGCGGATTCGTTCCCTTCAAATAAAACCAGCGATCCTTGCCTTCCGGCTTCGATTCGAACGAATACGGAAAGCCTGCGTCGTCGTACTCCCACGACAGCTGTTTGCCGGTAAGCGCGAGCTGCTCCTGGTAATGATGAAGCCGGTCCTGCAATTCCTCCAGCGTCATGGAAGCGACGGAGGAGCCTTCTACGAATTTGATGAAAGCGCTTTGCGCCATCGATGCGACACCTGCCCCGATATCGTTATTCTTTTCCAATCATAGCACTATCAATGGGGGATTACAACGTGGAAAGGTTCGCCGGATGTCTGGGCGCTGGCAAAACGGACCATACTAATCAAGAGACCGGCGCAAGGGCCGGTCACGAAATGGCGGTCGTTTCGACGATCACTTTCACTTGCTGCACGGTACGGTCTTCCGGACCTTTGACCGGCAAACCGACTTCGACATGGTCGGTAATGTAGTCGATGTTGTGCTGCGAAATCACTTCGCCCGGCAGCAGAATCGGAATGCCCGGAGGGTAGACGTAAATGAATTCGGCGATGATGCGTCCGGCCGACTGCTTGAACGGAATCACTTCCGTATCGCCGTAGAAGGCGTCCCGCGGCGAAAGCGACAGCTGCGGAATGTCCGGAATCGTGATGACCAGTTCGTTCTCCTCACGCACGTTGTGATGCTCGGCGGCGAGCGCGCGCAGCGCTTCGATCAGCGTCTCTATCGACTCGCGGGTATCGCCGGGCGTCACCAGGCACAGGATGTTGTACATGTCGCTGAGCTCGACTTCCAGGTTGTAGCGGTCGCGCAGCCAGTTTTCGGCGTCGTAGCCGGTCAGGCCAAGCTTGCGCACATGGATGCACACCTTGGTCGGATCGTAGTCGTACGTCGCTTCCGTGCCGAGGATGTCTTCGCCAAACGAATACAGCCCGGGAATGGCGTTGATGCTGCGGCGCGCGTGCTGGGCAAGGTCGATGGCGGTTTGCGCCAGCTCGTAGCCATTCAGCTTGAGATGCCGGCGCGCGGCATCGAGCGAAGCGAGCAGCGGATACGACGTCGAGGTTGTCGTCAGCATGCTCTGGATCGTCTGGATGCGCTTCATGTTGATGCGCGGACCCTGCACGTTCAGCACCGAGCTCTGCGTCATCGAGCCGCCGAGCTTGTGCACGCTGGTCGCCGCCATATCGGCGCCGGCCGCCATCGCCGACATCGGCAACCGGTCGTGGAAGTGGATGAGCACGCCATGCGCTTCGTCGACGAGCACGGGAATGTCGTAGCTGTGGACGAGCTCGACGATTTCCTGCAAATGGGCGCATACGCCGTAATACGTCGGGTTAATGACGAGCACGGCCTTGGCGTCGGGGTGCTTCTCCAGCGCGCGGCGGACCGAGCTGGTCGTCACGCCGTGGTCGATGCCGAGGTTCATGTCCCGCACCGGCGACAGGAATACCGGCTTGGCGCCGGCGAAAATGATCGCGGACATGATCGACTTGTGCACGTTTCGCGGCACGATGATCTTGTCGCCTTCGGATACGACGGACAGGATCATTGTCATAATTCCGCCGCTTGTTCCCTGAATGGAAAAAAAGGTATAATCGGCATGGAATGCGTCCGCCGCCAGCTTCTGCGCTTCGGCGATCACGCCGGTCGGCTGGTGCAGATCGTCGAGCGGTGCTATATTGATAAGATCGATGGACAACACGTTGTCGCCGACGAAGCGGCGAAATTCCGGATCCATGCCCACGCCTTTCTTGTGGCCCGGGATATGAAACTGGACAGGGCTCGCATTCGCGTGCCGGACAAGCGCATCGAACAGCGGGGCTTGTCTGTGATCCATCAGACATCTCTCCTTTACTCGCGTTTGGCCTGAAATCGACCAGAATAGGCAAAATTCGCAAACAAGCTGAGTATAGCAGAAAAAGGGGGGGATGCAAGTTAATTTTTTGCATCTCCGGCCGTTCCTACGCATGCTCGGCAGCTTTTTTTTCCACAACAGATGGCGGTGAAACATGCGTTCGAACGTCTTATCCGCGGTGCTGGGGAGACATGTGCTGTCCCCCTTCGTCATCCAATTGCTGTTCATCATGTTCGTCGTGCAGTTCGTAAAAGGCGGGCTGCTCATCACTTTCCTGCCGGTGTATATGGACTCGGCGCTGCATGCGACGAAGTTCGTCATCGGATGGACGATGGCGGTGCAGTATATCGGCGACAACGCGCTGCGCACGCCGATCGGCTGGGTGATCGATCGCATCGGCTACCGGCTGACGATGCTGACGGGAGTCCTGATGACGCTGCTCGCGGTCGTAGTCATCTCGATTTCGACCGACATGATCTGGATTATCGTCGCCTGTGCGCTGCTTGGCGCCGGGACTGCGCCGCTATGGCCGTGTGTCATCACCGGCGCGACCGAGAGGGCCGGCGAGAAGTCGAGCGGCACCGTCATGAGCGTGGTCTATATGGCGTGGTTGACGGGTGTCGGACTCGGGCCGTTCGTGACGACGTATTTCATGCACGGCGCCTTCGATTCGGCGTTTCGCCTGCTGACCGTTTTGATGATTGCCGTCGTCGCCGTCGCCTTCTTATTGCCCGGCCGTCGCCATGCCGAACGGACGCGCGAGGCGAGCCGACCGGCGCACGAGCGGGCGAGCCGCAAGGCGCAAACCGTCGCCCTTACGGTGGCGCAACGGACACGCCGTTATTTGGCCGAAGTGCGGCAATCGCTAACGGTCAGTCCGGTGCTGTTTCCGGCCATGTTCGCACAGACGTTTGCGCTTGGCTTGCTGACGCCGGTGTTGACGTTGTATGCGACGAAAGAGCTGATGCTCACCGGCAGCCAGTTTCGGCTGTTCCTGCTCGCGGGCGGCGCCGTGACAGTGCTGTTCATGATCCCGGTCGGCCGACTCGTCGACCGCTGGGGGACGACATGGTTTCTGCACGTCGGCTTCGCGCTCAGCTCCGTTGTGCTCGTGCTGTTCACCCACGCCCGTTCGCTTGAGACGCTGTTCGTACTCGTCGGCTTGCTCGGCATCGGTTACGCATTGCTCATTCCGGCGTGGAATGCGCTGATCGCCCAGGCGATTCCGCCGGATAAACGCGGCGCAGTGTGGGGGTTCTTCCTGACGATCGAAGGAGCGGGAACGACGATCGGTCCGATCTGCTCGGGCCTGCTCTGGGACCGGATCAATCCGCACGCGCCGTTCGTGACGAGCGGCATCGTGCTGGGGCTGCTGTTTTTTGCCCACTGGTTCATGACAATCGACAATCATCGCCGGCGGGCGGCCGCGTGACGGCCGCTCCCGCGCCAAGACACGAATGCCGGGCAACCGGCCACCAGGTTTGGAGGAAAAGAAATGAACAAGCAGCTCGGCATCATCGTTATGCTCATCATGACGGTATTTATCGGTTTCGGCATCATTATTCCCGCATTGCCTGCCATCGTTGTCGACAGCGGCGGCGAAGAGTTCCACCTCGCCCTGCTGCTTTCGTTGTATTCGGCCGCTTCGTTTCTGATGTCGCCGTTCTGGGGGGCGCTGTCCGACCGCATCGGCCGCAAGCCGATTATTTTGACCGGTCTGGCCGGCTTCTGCGTCAGCTTTTTCGTTTTCGGGATGGCGGAGCATCACTTGTGGCTCATGTATGTGGCGCGCATCGTCGGCGGTCTGTTCTCCGGCGCGGTGACGGCTTGTGCGGTTGCGTACGTGGCTGACATTACGACGGAAGAAACGCGGACCAAAGGCATGGGGCTCGTCGGCATGGCCATCGGCGGCGGCTTCATCATCGGGCCGGGCGTCGGCGGCTTGCTCAGCCTTATCAGCAATGGCGCGCCGTTCTTCGCGGCATCGATTCTGGCCCTGATCGCTTTGCTGCTCGCCGGCAGCATGCTGACGGAATCGCTCACGCCTGCCAAACGGGCGGAGAGACGAACGACGGTCAAGCAGTCGCGCTGGAAGGCGTTTGCCGGCCGGCTGAAATATTTGTACGTGCTCAGCTTCTTCGTATCGTTTACACTCGCGGGGCTGGAAACAACGTTCCAATATTACCAAATGGACAAAATCGGCGCCAAGCCGTTCGACATCGGCATGATGTTTCTCGTAAGCGGCGTCGTTGGCGCCTGGATCCAGGGCAGCGTCGTGCGCAAGCGGATCAAAAAGGGCGGCGAAGCGCGTGCGGTCATGCTCGGGCTGGCGCTGTCGGCGGCGGGCTTCATCCTTATTTTGTTTTCGAGCAGCGTCTGGACCGCGGCGATTTATTTGGCCGTCTTCGGCGCCGGCAACGCGCTGATTCGTCCTTGCGTCACGTCGCTGATTACGACGCGCACTACGGTAGGGCAAGGGGTAGCGTCGGGGCTGAGCTCGTCGATGGACAGCCTCGGCCGCATTCTTGGGCCGCTGCTCGGCATGGCGTTGTTCAAAGGCGGCCATTCCTGGCCGTTTATCGCCGGGGGCGCGCTGTGCGTGGCGGCGGTATGGCTTGTGCAGCGTTTTGCGGCACTCGATCGTCATCATGTGCAAGCAAGCGGAGGACAAACGGCAAGCTGAATGGGGCCGAAAAATGAATATAGCCCATAAAAAATGGTTTATTTGCTGGATTTGGGGTACCTCGTCGGAAATAGCCAGTGAAAACATGGCCTATTTTTACAAGATGCTTCGTCGGAGCGGCACAAAAGCGAATTTGTTAGTAGGTGGAGGAGAGTGATGGATGCTGCGCTTTGTGCAACGTGTCTGCCTCTTCTGCCCACTATCCCTTTGACTCAGCCTGAAGGAAATGTCTTCTCCGGAATCCCTTTCTGCTCGCTATCCCCTTCGCTCAGACTGGAACGGGGGTGGCCCTCCCCGGAACTTCCTTTCTGCCCGTTATCCCCTTGACTCAATCTTAAGCATCAACAACTTTTCTCCCATCCTAAGCAAGGTATCCTCTACTATGCACGGACACCATTCAGGTATAGCATCAAACTAACTCGATGCATATAAACTCCAACTTGAGCCGACGGGATAGCCAGCAAACACATCCTTCAGTTGACTACCGTCCCCTCACTCCTCTTTTCTCCCCATGCTGCCGAATATATGCACATTCGCCGCCGCGCCAACCAGAGTCATTAGGACAACCTGCAAACACGTAATTCAGATGGCCGCTTTAGCATGGCCTGGAAGGTCAGAAGGGGGGCAGTTACTGTCGCGTATCCTGATAACATTGGGGCGGAGGGGGAGGGAGAAGCTGAGCGATTTCTGCAAGAAAGCGGCTTCGGAAACCTATGCAGCGTTCGCCTTTGTTTTCCGGATTCCCTTCCCGATCTTGATTGTTTAAAGGAATCCGGAAAACAAGAAGCGATCGGAATACCAACCCTCGCGCGCAGCGGGAGCCGGTTTCGCCGGAAAGAGGTTTTTCTTGCGCATGCGGTCAAGCGTTGGGTAAGTCCGAAGCGGGGGAGAGCAGCAAACGGATCGTGACCGTCGTGCCGACGCCTGGCTCGCTGTCGATGTTGATGGTGCCGCCGGCTCGTTCGACAAGTTGTTTCGTGATCGCAAGGCCAAGCCCGGAGCCTCCGGATTCGCGGTTGCGCGATCGGTCCGCGCGGTAGAAGCGTTCGAACAAATGCGGCAGTTCGTCCTCCGCAATGCCGATGCCGGTATCGCGAACTTCCAGATTCGCATGGTCCGCATCGACGGCAAGCGTCACCAGCACTTCGCCGCCTACCGGCGTAAATTTGATCGCATTATGCACGACGTTCAGCACGGCTTGGCGCAGATCCGCTTCGGAAATGCGCACCGGCACCGGCGTATCGCCGAAAAGCTCGCGCACCGGGATGCCGCTGTGCAGCAAGCCGGCCTGCTTGGTGACCGATTGGACGACCTCGACGGCGTCGGCAACCGGCGGTTCGATTTCGCCCGGATCGGAAGGATTGTCGCCTTCATCGAGCATCGCCACCTGCAGCAATTGGTCGGTAAGCAGGCGGAGCCGATTCGATTCCTGCAAAATATAGGCCAGCGACTCGTCGATGACAGCCGGCGACGTGCGGCCCCAGCGACGAATCATGTTGGCATGGCCTTCGATGATCGTCAGCGGCGTTCGCAGCTCGTGCGAAGCGTCGGCGACGAACTGCTTCTGCTGCTGGAAGCCGTGATCGATCCGGTTCAGCAAGCCGTTCAGCGTTACCGTCATTTCGAACAGCTCGTCTTTCGATTTGGGCAGCGGGATGCGCTGGTGCAAGGCATTCACGTCCATTTCGCGAATGCGCCGGGTAATGTTGCCAACCGGCCGAATCGACGCGCTCGCCACAAAATACGAGATCGCCGCCGCAAACACGATGCCGCCAATGCCGCTGAACAACAGCAGGTTGCGCATAAATTTGGTCAATTGCATCAGCTTCTGCGCATTTTCGTATAGCTCGATCATCAGCATCGGCTGGCCCTGGCTGACGTTCTTCCCCTGGACGACGGCAAAAAAGATGCGTTTGCCATTGGAGCGGTACTCGTCCTCCTGGGAGCCGTCTTCCTTGCGCAGCGTTGTCGGATCGACGGTCGGCAGCCATTCGGCAGGAAAATGAAACCCTTTCTCGTACAGGATGCGGCCTGTGCCGTCGCGGATGCGGATATATTGGTCGCGTTCGAGGTCTTCGGCGAAGGAGGCGATCGCCCGCCGCGGGTCTTTGCGCAGGCTGTCGACGAATTGCTCGATGCGCAGCTTGAGCAGCTGTTTCTCGTTGCGTTCTTCCATGCCCTTGAACGTAAAGTAAACAAAACTGAGCGCCAGCAGCAAGATGATCGAAATTGCCGCCGCGATCAGCAGCGTTGTCCGCCATTTGAACGATTGCCGGGAGAAGCGGATCATGACTTGTCACGCAGCACATAACCGTATCCGCGCACGGTGTGGATCAGCTTGACCTCGTGCGGATCGTCGATTTTGGCGCGCAAATAACGGATGTATACGTCGACGACGTTCGTGCCGCCGGCAAACGAAAAGCCCCAAACATGCTGCAGCAGCGTCTCCCGGTTCAATACCACTTCGCGGTGCTCGAACATATATTTCAGCAAATCGTATTCCCGGGTCGACAGTTCGATCGTTTGGCCGGCACGCGTGACGAGATGCGCATCCGGGTCCAACTCGAGGTCGTGAATGCGGAACACGGTTTTGACCGTTTCCGCGGTCCGCCGCTGGATCGATCGAATGCGCGCGATCACTTCCTCGATTGCAAAAGGTTTGGTCACGTAGTCGTCGGCGCCGCAATCGAGCCCTTCGACGCGATCTCTCACGGACGCGCGCGCGGTCAGCATAATGACCGGCGTCGTTTTGTCGCGGCGCAGCCGCCGGCATACTTCGACACCATCCATGCGCGGCAGCATCCGGTCAAGTACGATCGTGTCGAACCGTTCGGCCAGCGCCAGCTCCAGGCCTCGTTCGCCGTCATGGACAACCGTCACATGGAAGCCTTCGTGCTCCAGCTCCAACTGCAGGAAGCGCGCCAGAGGCGCTTCGTCTTCGATAATCAAGATCCGGTTCGGCTCCATCATGCGTTTCCCCTCCGCATTTCGCGACAAAGCTGCTTCGCCTTGGCGAAGCAGCCTGTCGACACGTGATGCAAATCTTCGGTCCGAGCGGCCGGCTTACGATTCCCGCAAGTCGCGCTTGCGTTCGACCGCTTTCTCCAGCATGGGCGTGAGCTCGTCCTTCAGCTTGGCGACCAGCTGCTGCTTGTCGATGCCGCGCGCGGCGGCGATTTCGGCCAGCGACTTGCCGGACTTGAGTTCGCTTTGCAGCTGCTCCTGGCTGATGCCGATCAGCTCGGCCAGTCTTTGCGGCGGCAGCATCGCCGCGCCGTAGTGGTGGCCGAACTTGTCGCCCGGCTTGACGTCCGGCAGCGGTCCTTGGTGCGCGACCAGCTTCGCGAGCCGCTCCGGCAAATGCTTCTTGATGCGGGCTGCCTTGTCCGCGTCGAGCTTGCCTTTGGAGACGGCGGCATCAAGCCGTTTCTCTTTCATCGCGACGAGCTTGGCGACAAGATCGGCTTGTTTCACGCCTTTGCTTTCCGCCACTTCGCCGACGCTTTTGCCGGCGTCCAGCGCCGCGCGCAGTTCGCCCGGCTTGACGCCGATAATGCCGGCAGCGTCTTCAATAAAGGTGAAGCGGCGCACTTCTTTCGTTTTTTCCTTGCCAACGCTTGGGCCTTGCGCCGCGTCATCTGCAAATACGGAGCCGATAGCGGACGGGATGCCGATCGCAAGCGATGCGGCGAGGTAAAGCGTGGCCAATGTACGGTACGTGCGGGATTTCAACGGAAACACCATCCTTTTCCAAGAGTCCCGTTTAGTGTGCACCGCAACAACGATTTTTAGTAATTGTTTCCTTAAAAAGAGATTAGAAATTAACGGGCGGCAACGGCCGTTTCGTAGAACGGCATCAGCACGGCAAATGTCTCCCGCGCAAGCTCGGCCAGCGACTGCCCGTCGGCAACGCGCGGATCGTCCGGCTGCAGATGACGGCCGACGAGAAATTCGGCGCTGCGCACATCGCGCAGTCGTTCCAGCGCGGCGCGCCAGTCGCGCTCTTTCCAGTCGCCGGCTCGATAATGGTCTTTTTTCGTATGGTCAAGCGAAATGACGTAATCGTCCGGCACAAGCGCCTTCAGCTTGCGCACGCCGCGCAGCAGGCGTCCGGCGATCGCCGCTTTCTCCGGCAGCTCGTAAATGAGCGCGAACCAGAGGAACAAGTGGTCGTCGAACAAACCGATCTGGAAGTGGGGCAGCATCTTGTAGCCGCGTTTGCCGGGGGCGAATGCCATCCAGGTGTCTTTCGGCGGATTCGTCGTGCGGCGCAAATGCTGCGCGATATGGACATGCAGCTCGTGGCCGGCCTGGGCGGACAGATCGGCGCGCAGCTCGTCGCCGAGCAGGCGGAATTTCGGCTGGATCCGTTCGCGCAACGCTTCCATGCGGGGCGCCAGGCCGTCGATCGTAAAAACGGCAAAATCCTGCGGGGCAAATCCTTGTACGCTCATGCCAACGTTCCTCTTTCCTGTTCCCTGTTTCGCAGGGGGATTGCAACATTATTTTGACTTCGATTACCGAATTATAACATAGTTTAACCATGGGAATAAGCCGTCTGCAAGCAGTTGCGGGAGGTTGGCGCAGACAAGCCGGGCTGTCGGACGAACGCTTGACCTGCAGGCGGCCGCGGGAGCACAATTTGCTAAAAATAATCCATAATCCAAGTTGCGAAAACATATGATTCATAATAAGATAGGAGTAAAATAAGTTGTCTGAACATTCAGTAAATATGCCCGGTCACATGTTTCAAGGAGGGATCGCCGTGAGCAAAAGTCATGAAGTGGAATATTGCAACCTGGAGCTGCGGTTCGACCGCCGGCTAATCCGACAATTCATCAAAATTTTGATTCAGGAAGGCTTTTCCCTTTATTGGAATGAAAGCGACCAACAATTCATCATTTCCGTGCGCACCGGCCGCAAGCTGGTGAAATTAAAGTTTCAACGGATCGGCGACCGGTTCAAAATTATCGGCAATTACTCCTTCAAGGACGAGAAGCTGGCAGAGCTGATGGAGAAGATGATCGGCGACACGCGCGGCCACGCCGTCGTCAAGAGGTTTCGCGACAGACAGATTCTGATCGAAAACATTATGTTCGGCGAAATTATCCGCATGGTGGAAATTTCCGGCGTCGAGCACAAAATATTGTTCCAGCGGGAGCCGGTTTTTACGACGGAAGAAATTATGCGCGCGCTGAAGGCGAAGCGGATCGAAGAGCGGATTCCGGTGCTGCGGATGGAGCTGGACTACGAGCTGGCCACGCTGCATGAAGCGATGCGCAGCGGAAGCGCGGCCGACATCGCGGCCAGCAAGGCGAAGCTCGAAGAACTGCGCCAGGAAATGCTCAAGCTCGAACTGTAGCGTGCCGAATAATTGAACATGCGGACCTCCTCGGCCGGGGAGGTTTTTTTGTTGCCGGCGGCGAAATAGAAGGGGATCATTCGGAGAAAGCTGCATTGTTAACGTGTGCAAAGCTGTGGTATGATGATGCCGAGGTGAACGAGATGAGCGTGACGATCAAAGATATTGCCCGCCAGGCGAACGTGTCGCATACGACGGTGTCGCGGGCGCTGAACGATAGTCCGCTGATCAATCCGGAAACGAAGGAACGCATCCGCTCGATCGCCAGCAGTTTGCACTACATCCCGAACATTCGCGCCAAAAGTTTGGTGAAAGGCCGCACGTACAACATCGGCCTGTTTTTTACGACGCTCGGCAATTCGACGTCGCCGGCTTTTTTCTATGAGACGGTCGGCGGCGTAAACGCGGTCATCAAGGACAGCTACAACCTGGTCGTGCGGGCGATCGACGATTACGGCGATTACGGCGCGATCACGAAAAAAAGCTTCGACGGCGTCATCATCATGAGCCAAAGCGCGGCGGACGACGCTTTCATTCGCTATTTGCGCGAAGCGCACATCCCGCATGCGGTGCTCAACCGCCGGCTTGGCCGGGCGAAAGGCACGGTCAACGTGCTTTCCGACGACAAGGAAGGAGCGTTTCGCCTGGTCGAGCATCTGATCGGCTGCGGGCACAAGCGCATCGCTATTATTGAAGGCCGCGAAGGCTTCCAATCGTCGCAGGAGCGGAAAGCCGGCTATTTGCAGGCGCTTGCCGCCCATGGCTTGACCGCGCCGCCGGACTACCGCCAGCAGGGCCGGTACGATCCGGAAAGCGGCTACTTGGCGATGCGCAAGCTGCTGGCGGCCAGCCCGCTGCCGACGGCCGTGTTCTGCGCCAACGACGAAATGGCCGTCGGGGCGATGCGCGCGGCGCAGGAAGCGGGGCTTAAGCTGCCGGACGACATGTCGGTCGCGGGCTTTGACGATAATGTCTTCTCCGGCTACCTGTCGCCGGCGCTGACGACGGTGCGCCGCCCGATCCGCGCCATCAGCCAGCAGGGCGCCGCTTGTCTGTTGGAGCTGATCGAGCGCAAGCATGCGGCCGATACGGCGATTTATTTGGAGACGGAACTGGTGCTCCGCGAGTCGGTAAAGACTTACAGCGGGCGATAACAAGAGAACAGGGAGGCAATCGTAATGAGCATTTTGCGGACATTGCTGCAGGACATTCCGATCCCGCAGATGGTGCGCATCCGCCAGCGGTTCGACGCGGACAAATTGGCTGATCCGGCAGGCGAACTGGCGAAGGAGCTGCGGAAGCCGGAAGTGGCCGGCAGCATCAAGCCGGGCCAAAGCGTGGCGATTGCCGTCGGCAGTCGGGGCGTGGCGAATATCGCCGCCTTCACGAAAACGACGGTCGATGCGGTGAAGGCGGCCGGCGGCGAGCCGTTCATCGTGCCTTGCATGGGCAGCCATGGCGGAGCGACAGCGGAAGGGCAGCGCGAGGTGCTGCACCATCTGGGCGTAACGGAAGAAACGGTTGGCGCGCCGATTCGCTCTTCCATGGAAGTGGTGAAGCTTGACGAACTGCCGAACGGGCTGCCGGTATACGTCGACAAGCTCGCGTCGGAAGCCGACGCGATCGTCGTAATCAACCGCGTCAAGCCGCATACGGCATTTCGCGGGCCGGTCGAAAGCGGCGTGATGAAAATGATCGCCATCGGCCTCGGCAAACAGAAGGGCGCGGAAGCGTGCCACCAGCTCGGTTTCAAATACATGGCCGAAAACGTGCCGGCGATGGCGCGCATTATGCTGGCGAAGCTGCCGATCGTCTACGGCATCGCGCTGGTCGAAAACGCCTACGACGAAACGTGTCGCGTAGAAGTGTTGCTGCCGGACCGCATCGAGGCGAGGGAGCGCGAGCTGCTGGATGAAGCGAAAGCGCGGCTGCCGCAAATTTTGTTCCCGCAAATCGACGTGCTCGTGATCGATTACATCGGCAAAAACATCAGCGGCGACGGCATGGATCCGAACATTACCGGCCGCTTTCCGACGCCTTACGCGCACGGCGGACCCGACGTGTCCAAGATGGTCGTGCTCGACTTGACCAAAGAAACGAAAGGCAACGCCAACGGCGTCGGCACCGCCGATTTTACGACGCAGCGGCTGGCGGACAAAACCGACTTCGCGGTCATGTACGCCAACGGCCTGACATCGACCGTCTGCGCGCCGACGAAGCTGGCCACCGTGCTCGAAAACCAGCAATACGCGTTCCAAGCGGCTATCAAGACGTGCAACATTCTCGACTATACGAAATGCCGGCTGGTGCGGATCAAGGACACGCTGCATCTCGGCGAAATCGAAATTTCCGTCAACATGCTGGAGGAAGCCCGGCAGCACGGGCAGATCGAGATTTTGACGGAGCCGTACGACTTACCATTCGACAGCGAAGGGAATTTGTTTGCATGAACGGAAGCAAGCCATACGTCGTTGCCGCCGATATCGGCACGACCAGCACGAAAACGCTTGTCATCGATCGCGAAGGCCGCGTGCTCGCCTCGCATGCGATCGAATACCCGCTGCATACGCCGAAGCCGGACCGCGCCGAGCAGGACCCGCGGCAGCTGTACGAGGCTGTCGTGGAAGGCATCGGCGCCGTCGTGCGCAAAGCGGCGGTGCTGCCGTCCCAGGTGCTGTGCGTATCGTTCAGCTCGGCGATGCACAGCCTGATCGCGGTTGACGCGGCCGGCGAACCGCTGACGCCGTGCATCACGTGGGCGGACAACCGCAGCGCGGCGTACGCCGACCTCGTCAACCGCGAGCGGAACGGTCGGGCGATCTACATGGCGACCGGCACGCCGATTCATCCGATGTCGCCGCTGCTCAAGCTGATGTGGATGAAAGAGCACGATCCGGCAATTTTCTTAGCGGCATATAAATTTATCGGCATTAAGGAATTTGTTTTTGCCAAGCTGTTCGGCGAATACGCGATCGATTATTCGCTGGCCAGCTGCACCGGCTTGTTCAACCTTCAGGCGCTTGACTGGGACGCGAACGCGCTGGCGCTTGCCGGCATCGACGCCGAGCGGTTGTCGCGCCCGGTGCCGACGACGCACCGGATGGCAGGGCTGCGTCCGGACCTCGCTGCGGCGATGGGGCTGGCTGCGGACACGCCGTTCGTGCTCGGCGCCTCTGACGGCGTGCTGGCGAGCCTCGGCTCCGGCGCCTTCGAGCCGGGCGTGTTCGCCGTGTCGATCGGCACGAGCGGCGCCGTGCGCGGCGTGGTGGACAAGCCGCTCACCGACCCGCAGGGCCGGCTGTTCTGCTATGCGCTGACGGACAAGTTCTGGGTGATCGGCGGCGCGATCAACAACGGCGGCATCATGTTCCGCTGGGTGCGCGACCAGCTGGCGACGCTGGAAGCCGAAGAAGCGCGGCGGATGGGCGTCGATCCGTACGACCATCTGGCGCAAATTGCTGCCGGCGTCGACGCGGGATCGAACGGGCTCATTTTTATGCCGCTGCTGGCCGGCGAACGGGCGCCTTATTGGAACGCCAATGCGCGCGGCGTGTTTTTCGGGCTGTCGCTCGTGCACGAGAAGCGGCACATGATCCGCGCCGTGCTCGAAGGCGTCGTGTACCGCATCCATTCAGTTGCCGCGGCGCTGGCGGAACTGTCCGGATCGGCGCGGGAAATTCGCGCTTCCGGCGGCTTTGCCCGTTCGGTGCTGTGGCGCCAGATGATGGCGGACGTGACCGGCACGCCGGTGACGGTGCCGGACGCAATCGAAAGCTCGGGGCTCGGCGCGGCCCAGCTCGGGCTGCTCGCCATGGGCGAAATCGCCGATTTTGCCGGCGTGCACGATTGGGTACGCACGGGCACGAGGCATGAGCCGGACACGGCCAACCATGCGGTGTATACGGAGCTTACCGCGATTTATGCGAACGTCTATCAGCAGTTGCGCGGCGATTTTGACGCCATTGCGGCGTTTCAGCAGCGGCATTGACATTTTTGACGATCATGGAGGAGAAACGGATGCACAATTTATTCGATTTGACCGGTCAAACGGCAGTCGTCATCGGCGGCAACAGCACGCTGGGCGGTTCGATGGCGGCGGCGCTCGGCGCTTACGGCGCCAGCGTGGCGATCGTCGGCCGCAACATGGAGAAATGCGAAGCGGTCGTAGCGGAAATCGCGCAGGCAGGGGGGACGGCCAAAGCGTTTTTTGCCGAGGCGACGAAAGAGGAAGATTTGCGCGCGCTGCTGGCCGACGTGCTCACCTGGACCGGACGCGTCGATATTCTGATGAACTGCCCGGGCACAAACAGCGCCACGCCGTTCTTCGAGCTGACAATGGAAGAATGGGACCGCATCATGGACGTCAACCTGAAGAGCGTTGTGCTCGCCTGCCAGGTATTCGGCAAACGGATGATCGAGCAGGGCGAAGGCGGCAGCATCATCAACATTTCGTCGGTGTCGTCCGACCCGCCGCTGTCCCGCGTGTTTACGTATTCGGCGTCGAAGGCCGCGGTCAACAACGTGACCAAATACCTTGCGCGCGAATTTGCTCCCGACCGGGTGCGCGTCAACGCGATCATTCCGGGTTTCTTCCCGGCGGAGCAGAACCGCAAAATTTTGTCGCCGGAGCGGGTGGAAAGCATCATGCGCCACACCCCGATGGGGCGGTTCGGCGAAGCGTCGGAGCTGCAAGGGGCGGCGGTTTATTTGGCCTCCGGCCGCGCTTCCGGCTTCGTGACCGGCACGCTGCTGCGCGTCGACGGCGGTTTTGGCTCGATCACCATCTAATCGCCGCATCAGGTTTCATTTGGCAGAAACGCCGCAATCGCGTTATAATGATTTTATTTTCGAAGCAAATCAGCGAGGAAGGCTCGGCGCAAGCGGTGAAAATCAATGCCGATTGGACCTGGGAAGCGGCCCAATGCGGTAATGGTCGTTATGGACAAATGAATTCGTTCGAAGGAGTGGAGTTCAGCAACATGGCTAAAGGGCAAATCGGTGTCGTCGGGCTTGCGGTAATGGGCAAAAACTTGGCGCTCAACTTGGAAAGCAGAGGTTTCCACGTATCGGTGTTCAACCGTTCGCCGGAGAAAACGCATGAAATTTTGAATGAAAATCCGGGCAAACGGCTGATCGGCACGTTCAGTATGGAAGAGTTTGTCGGTTCCCTGGAAGTGCCGCGCAAAATTTTGATTATGGTCAAGGCGGGCGAACCTACCGACGCGATGATCGATCAAATCGTGCCGCATCTGGCGAAGGGCGACATTCTGATCGACGGCGGCAACGCCTATTTCCCGGATACGCAGCGCCGCAACAAGGCGCTCGAGGATAAGGGCATCCGCTTCATCGGCACCGGCGTTTCCGGCGGCGAAGAAGGCGCGCTGAAAGGGCCGGCGATCATGCCGGGCGGCCAGGAAGACGCCTACAAGCTGGTCGAGCCGATGCTGACGGCGATTTCCGCCAAAGTCGGCGACGATCCGTGCTGCACGTACATCGGACCGGACGGCGCCGGCCACTACGTGAAGATGGTGCACAACGGCATCGAATACGGCGACATGCAGCTCATCTGCGAAGCGTACCAACTGCTGAAAGACGTGCTCGGCGTGGACAGCGAAGAGCTGCATCAAATATTCGGCGAATGGAACAAGGGCGAGCTTGACAGCTACCTGATCGAAATCACCACCGACATTTTCGCCAAAAAAGATCCGGAAACCGGCAAGCCGATGGTCGACGTCATTCTCGATTCGGCCGGCCAGAAGGGCACCGGCAAGTGGACAAGCCAAAGCGCGCTCGATCTCGGCGTGCCGCTGTCGATCATTACGGAGTCGGTATTCGCGCGCTTCATCTCGGCGATGAAGGAAGAACGCGTGCAAGCGAGCAAGCTGCTCGGCGGCCCGCAGGCGAAGCCGTTTGACGGCGACCGCGCGGCGTTCATCGAAGCGGTGCGCAAGGCGCTGTACGCGAGCAAAATTTGCTCATACGCGCAAGGCTTCGCGCAAATGCGCGCGGCTTCGGTGCAGTACGGCTGGGATCTCAAGTACGGCAATATCGCGATGATTTTCCGCGGCGGCTGCATCATCCGCGCCCGCTTCCTGCAGAACATCAAGGACGCTTACGACCGCAACCCGGAGCTGCGCAACCTGCTGCTTGACGACTATTTCAAGAACGTAGTCACCGGCTATCAGGACGCCTGGCGCGAAGTCGTGTCCGTCGCCGTTTCCCGCGGTGTCCCGGTGCCGTGCTTCGCTTCGGCGCTGGCGTATTACGACAGCTATCGCACCGAACGGCTGCCGGCGAACCTGCTGCAGGCACAGCGCGATTACTTCGGCGCGCATACGTTCCAGCGTGTCGACCGCGAGGGTACGTTCCATTTTCAATGGATGGAATAATAGTTTGCCTGTTGAAGTCCCTTCCTTGTGAAGGGACTTTTTTCTTTTTTGCTTTGGAAAAACGAATTGACCCCCGAGTGTGATTGGGATAAAATCGTGATAGAATCAATATAGTGATTCATATTCAACAAATTGAACCAATTAAAGGGACGAACGATATGGGGGCATGGACGTGAAACTGCGCAGCAGCGAATGGTTCGAAAACGACAATGCGGAGCTGCGGTTCCAACACCGCACGGCGATGCGGGCGATGGGCCACGACCCGAATTCGTTCGTCGGCAAGCCGATTATCGGCATATTTAATGCACTTAATGATTTCAACAGCTGCAACGCTCCGCACAAGGAATTGGTCGAGTATGTCAAACGGGGCGTGCTGCTTGCCGGCGGTTATCCGATCGAAATGAATACGATTTCGACGCCTGCCGATTTTATGAAGCCGTCCGACTTGCCGTATCGCAACCTGCTCTCGATGGACGTCGAGGAAAGCGTCCGTTCGCAGCCGATCGACGGCGTCGTTTTGCTGTGCGAATGCGACAAGTCGGTGCCTGGCCAACTGATGGGCGCCGCCAGCTGCGATTTGCCGACGCTGCAGCTGGCTGCCGGCCACCGCAGCTCGGGCAGCTTCCGCGGCCGCACGGTCAATTACGGCACCGATCTGTGGAAATACTCGGACGACTACAAGGCCGGCCTGCTGACCGAAGAAGAGTGGCAGGAGCTGGAGAAGTCGATTTCGTGCAGCCTGGGCGGCTGCCCGGTCATGGGTACGGCATCGACGATGAAGAGCATGTCGGAGATGCTTGGCATGATGCTGCCCGGCACGTCGAGCATTCCGGCGACTGACGCGCGCCGCAAGCTGGCGGCGGAGCACACGGGCAAGCGTATTGTCGAAATGGTGCGGGAGGAGCTGACGCCGTCGAAGCTGATGACGGAAGCGGCTTTCCGCAACACGATCCGGCTGCTTGCCGCAATCGGCGGCTCGACGAATGCGGCGATCCATCTTACCGCAATCGCCGGCCGGCTCGGCATCGACATCCCGCTGCAGCGGTACGACGATCTGTCGCGCGAGGTGCCGCTCATCGTCAATCTGCAGCCGAGCGGAACGCACAGCATGGACGATTTTCACAAAGCCGGGGGCTTGCGCCGCGTCATCCACAACTTGTTGCCGCAGCTCGAAACTGATTGCCTCGGCGCTACCGGCGAAACGATCGGACGCATCTACGGCGGCGACTTGTACGCCGCTTATGAGGACGATGTGATCGGCACATTGGCCGAACCGTTCAAGCGGCGCTCCGGCTTGGCGGTACTTCGCGGCAACCTGGCGCCGAACGGCGCCGTCGTCAAGCCGTCGGCGCTGTCGCCCGATCTGATGCGGCATCGCGGCAAGGCTGTCGTGTTCGAGGACTACGAGGACATGCTGGCGCGCATCGACACGGACGAGCTGGAAGCCGATGCCTCGAGCGTGCTCGTGCTAAAACATTGCGGCCCGGTAGCCATGGGCATGCCGGAATGGGGCTCGATTCCGATTCCGGCCAAGCTGCTGCGCCAGGGCGTACGCGACATGGTTCGCATCAGCGACGGGCGTATGAGCGGCACGAGTTATGGCGCCGTTATTCTGCATGTGTCGCCGGAAGCGGCCGTTGGCGGTCCGCTTGCCGTCGTGCGGGACGGCGACTGGATCGAAGTGGACATGGAAGCGGGCACGCTCCATCTGGACTTGGACGAGAACGAGCTGGCAAACCGGCTGGCCGCCTGGCGGCGTCCCGCGTCGCGGCACAAACGCGGCTATCCGCGGCTGTTCGCCGAACATGCGCAGCAGGCGCACGAAGGCTGCGATCTGGACGTACTGCGCCCGGCGAACAAGGAGGAAGCGGCGTTCGTGCCGCCGATCGTCGGCAGGGGATAACACGTTGATTCATCCAGAGTAAAACGAGGAGAAGGAACGAACATGACCGAGCTGTGGAAACGAATCGATACGAACCGTATTGTTCAGGATGCGCTGGCGCTGGTGAGCATCCCGAGCGCAACGGGCAACACGGTGGCGATGGCGGCGGCTTATGAGCGTTTGCTGCGCGAAGCCGGTGGCGAAGTGACGCGTTATGAATTTATTCCGGACAATCCGACGCTGGTCGCCACATTCCGATTTGGGGACAACGCGACGACGCTGTTGTTCAACGGCCATATGGACGTCGTGACGCTTGGCCATGCCGCGCCGGAAATCAAGGACGGCCGCTTGTACGCCCGCGGCGCGAACGACATGAAAGGCTCGCTCGCCTGCATCCTTGAGGTGCTTCGCGTGCTGAGAGCGACCGCCGCGTTCGACGGCACGATCGTCGTTGTGGCCAACAGTTTGCACGAAAGCCCCGGAGGCCGCGGCGAAGATTTGATCGCCTTGACGGAGCAAGTGCCGCTCAAGGTCGATGCCGCGATCGTCATGGAAGGCGCGGTGACCGACTGCACGATCGCCCAACTCGGTTCGGCGACGTTCGACATTACGATCGAACGCGACGGCGAGCCGAGCCATCAGCTGTATACGCCGCCGGGCACGCCTCATCCGATCACGGTGCTCGCTGACGTCGTTCGCCAGCTGGACGAATGGAACGCGGAATTGGAAACGAAGTTTATCGAGGATATCGGGTACGGGTCTTATTTTATTGGAGCGGTGCAGAGCGGGGAGTTTTACAACCAACTGACCAACCGGGCGACATTGACCGGCGTTCGCCGCTACGATCCGGCGGAGCCGTTCGCCGAAGTGGAGCGGTTCATGCGGGAAGGGCTGGCGGCGCTCGCCGCCTCACACTGCGTGCGCATCGAACTCGACCTGCGCAAGGTGCGCGACGGCTACCGCATCGCCAAGGATAGCGCTGCCGTTGCCGCGTTGCAACGCGCAGCGGGCAAGGTGCGCGGCATCAAGCTGCCGACGGCGGGCAAGAAGCTGGTGACGGACGCCGGCATACTTGCGGGCGCGCTTGGTGTGCCGGTGCTGTGTCACGGCCCGGACCAGAAGACGGCTCACGCCAGCGTCGAATACGTCGAAACCGCCGAACTCGAGAAGTCCGCCGGCGTTTACTTGCAGTTCGTACTGGAAATGGCGGCCGCTGCGCAGGGTTGACACCTGTTTGCGAAAGTGGTATAAACAGTATCAAACCTCATGCATGAAAGCGAAGATGGGAATCAGTAGCGTTCGAGAGATGCGATGCAGAGAGCCGGCGGGTGGTGCAAGCCGGTACGCAACCGAATGCGAATTACGTCCCGGAGCATCTTGACTCAAACCTGCGCCGGCGCAGAAGGGCAAGACGGCGATCGGCCGTTATCCGATTGAAGAGGAGGATGCCGCAAGGCGTCTTCAACTAGGGTGGTACCGCGATGACTCGTCCCTGTCTGCAGACAGGACGGGTCTTTTTTGTTCCATCCCAATCCAAATGAAGGAGCGATACCGAATGACGGAAACGGCAGCACCGCATACGATCAATGAATTGCTGGACGATCTCGAATACCGCGGCCTGATTCATCAAGTGACCGACCGCGAAGGGCTGGCGAAGAAGCTGAATGAAGGAAGCGTCACGCTGTACAGCGGCTTCGACCCGACCGCCGACAGCCTGCACATCGGCCATTTGCTGCCGGTGCTGCTGCTCCGCCGGTTCCAACTGGCCGGCCACAACTCGATTGCGCTTGTCGGCGGCGGCACCGGCCTGATCGGCGACCCGAGCGGCCGGTCGACGGAACGTTCGCTCAACACGTCGGACACAGTTGCGCTTTGGACGGAAAGCTTGAAAGGGCAGTTGTCCCGCTTCCTCGACTTTGAGACAAGCGCGAATCCGGCCAGGCTCGTCAGCAATTACGACTGGCTGGCGCCGCTCGACGTCATCACGTTCCTGCGCGATGTCGGCAAACATTTTACCGTCAACTACATGCTGGCCAAAGATTCCGTCGACTCGCGACTGGCGAACGGCATTTCGTTCACCGAGTTCAGCTACATGATTTTGCAGTCGTACGACTTCTACGAGCTGAACCGGTCGCACGGCTGCACGCTGCAGATCGGCGGCAGCGACCAGTGGGGCAACATTACGGCCGGACTCGACCTGATCGGCAAAATGGGCGGCAGCGGCGCATTCGGCTTGACGATGCCGCTTGTCACGAAGAGCGACGGCAAAAAGTTCGGCAAGTCCGAATCGGGCGCCGTCTGGCTCGACCGGAACAAAACGGGAGCGTACGCGTTTTACCAGTTCTGGATCAACACCGACGACAACGATGTCGTCAAGTTCCTGAAATACTTCACGTTCCTGTCGCGGGAGCAAATCGCCGCACTGGAAGCCGAGTTGGCCGCCAGCCCGGAGAAACGCGCCGCTCAGCGCGAGCTTGCCCGCGAAGTGACCCGGCTCGTGCACGGGCAGGAAGCCGTCGACAGCGCGGAGAACATCACGCAAGCGCTGTTCTCGGGCGATGTCACTCAGCTGAGCGAAGCGGAACTGGTTGAAGCGCTGCAGGATATGCCGAGCGCCGTCGTCGACGAAGCGGCGGAGAGCGGGCTGATCGATCTGCTTGTCGCCGCCGGCGCGGCGCCATCGCGCCGCCAGGCAAAGCAGGATATCGAAAGCGGCGCGGTGTCCGTCAACGGGCAGAAGCAAACCGCGATCGATGCCGCCATCACGGCGGAGCACCGGCTGCACGGCAAATACGTCGTGCTTCGCCGCGGCAAAAAGAACTACTACCTCATCCGCTTCGGTTCCTGAGAACCGCCGGGTGAACGCCAAGCAGGCTGCCGGTTACGGCAGCCTGCTTTGTTGCTGGCAGAGGGGGGGCCTGACCGCGGGTCAGCCGCGGGCTTCTGGCGAAATAAGCCATGTTTAGTTGGCTATTTCGCCCTAAATGGACGGGCGCAACGAAATAACCAGTGAAATCACTGGCTATTTCTTGGAATTGGTCGATTTGAGGGTAGTCTGGTCCAAATAACCAGCGAAAACACAGGCTATTTTCAATCGAAGGGGGAATTTACTGCCAATAAGCCAATTTTTATTGCTTATTTTGGAATGCCGGGGCTGATCTGGCCGTCGATTGTATGGCTTTCTCTCATTCCACACTGCCCAACCGCCGCAAGTGGATGTCACCCAGTCTTCGCTCAGCCTCCCAGCAGTCTCCCAACAGCCTCCCAACAGCCTCCAATTTAGTCTTCACTCAGCCTCTATCCGGCCTCCCAGCTAGCTTCGAAATTGGCCTCAAACTAGTTGTCTCAAACAATTTTAAACTAGCTTTCACCCAGCCTTCACCCAGCTTCATTCACCACTTTCCACCCAGCCTTCGTCCAGTCTCCACGTGTTTGCTGGTTATCCCATTGATTCAGGCTGGCGTGGCGGCGTGCGTGCATATAATCGGTAGCAGTTCGTGTCTGCTGGTTATCCCGTCGGCTCAGACGAGTTCGGCGGTGAAAGTGTAGGGAGAGAGAACGAGTGAGTGGTTATCGGCAGCACGCGTCTGCTGGTTATCCCATTGGCTCAGACTGGTGCGGTGCGCAGGGAGAGGGCGTAGTGACCATAAGTCAACCGCAGTATGTGTTTGCTTGTTATCTCATTGTCGCGAGTTGGCGTAGCGATGATTCGGTAGCAGCACGTGTCTGCTGGTTATCCCGTCGGCTCAGACAGGGTTCGGCGGTGAGCGTGCAGGGAGAGAGGGAACAGGTGAGTAGTCATCGGCAGCACGTGTCTGTTGGTTATCCCGTCGGCTCAGACAGGGTTCGGCGGTGAGCGTGCGCAGAGAGGGGGGAAGTGGCCATAAGTCAACCGTTCTCTTGAAAGGGGATAAAGGTTGTTGAAGCTTGAGATTGAGTCGAGGGGATACCCGACAGAAAGGAATTTACGGAGAGGACAGCCCCGTTCCAGTCTGAGTAGGGGGGATAGCGGGCAGAAGAGGATTCCGGGGAAGACATTTCGTTCAGGTCCGAGTCAAAGGGATACGTGGCAGAGAGGATATGGCGAGCCAGCGAAGATAGCTCCTTCAAACTAGCGTTCGAGCCTGACTCAAAGGGATAGCGGGCAGAAGAAGCGGGCGCGTAAAAGGGGGCATTTGGAAAAGGAGTGAGTTGGGGCATCGGAAGGGGGCGTCTGGAGGTCGGAGAGAAAAAATGACCGAAAATGATATTGCCCCTGTTCCACGGCACGAAGCGGGTATATGGTAGAGGGGAGTAATGATAAGCGAAGTGGGGATGTGGGGATATGGCGTTCCAGGATGCGGATTGGCCGCTTTCGATCGACGATTTGACGGTGGGATTGACGAAGGCGGGGGTGGAGCCGGGGATGACGATGCTCGTCCATTCCTCGCTGAAATCGTTCGGCCGCTGGATCATCGGCGGTCCGGCCGCCGTTGTGCTTGCGCTCGAACAGACGCTTGGCGAAACGGGCACACTGGTCATGCCGGCGCACAGCGGCGACTTGTCAGACCCGGCGATGTGGTCGAATCCGCCAGTGCCGGAAGCATGGTGGCCGGCAATTCGGGAGCGGATGCCCGCATACGAGCCGGATTTAACGCCGACGCGGTCGATGGGGGCAGTAGCGGAATGCTTCCGCAAGCGTAGCGGCGCGCTTCGCAGCGGGCATCCGCAAGTTTCCTTCGCCGCCAAAGGGCCCGGCGCGGCCGCGATAACGGACAACCATTCGTTGGCCGACTGTCTCGGGGAACGTTCGCCGCTCGCCAGACTGTACGACTGTGGGGCATGGGTATTGCTAGTCGGCGTCGGCTACGATCGCAACACGTCCCTGCATTTGGCGGAATACCGGGCGGCGTACCCCGGCAAGCGGCAGATCGTCTGCGGCGCTCCGATTGTCACGGCAACCGGCAGGCAATGGGCGACGTTTGACGATGTCGATTTTTGTACCGACGATTTCCTTGCCGTCGGGGAGGCGTTCGAACGGGAAAGCGGCGCCGTGCGTTCGGTCAAGATCGGCGAAGCGACGATCCGGTTGATGCCTCAGCGGGAACTGATCGATTTTGCCGTGCGCTGGATGGAGCAGAATCGCCGATGAGACGAACTCGCAGCTGCTACAAAAATTGTACATTGACAATGATAATTATTATCAAATAGAATGAGTATGTTGCCTGACCGATTCGTCGTACATAAGCTAACGAGGTGATCGCAACGGGACTCTTATATGAAATATGCCAGTCGCTTCAGGAAAAATATGCCGAAAGGCACGAGGCGGGGCACATCGTCGCTGTTGGCGGGCCGGACGAAGACGGCTCGGCTTGCCAGCCGCCATCCTTGCTGGAGCTTCACGGCCGAGTCTCGGCGAGAACTACAGAAGAGCCGCAGGACAGCAGGAGCCAAAACCGATTTTCCGGCGTCAATAACCGGGTGACACAATAGTGCGGTTGATTCCGGCAAAATCAGCATCATTGTTCATTCACAAGCGAAGCATGATCCACTATACTCAATCTATCAATAATGAGAATCAATATCATTTATGAAGATGGGGGAATGGTTGTGCGTTATGCTTCGAAACCGTTTTATGTCACGTTGATTGCTGTCCTGCTGCTTTCGCTCCTGCTTGCCGCTTGTGGTGCGAAGGACGGGAAGAAGGAAGGCGCTGCCGGCTCGGCGAGTCCGTCCGCAGCCGCAAGTCCGTCCGCCAGCGCAAGTCCAAGCCCTGCCGCTTCCGCGAAGCCGGCAACCGAACGAACGCTGACCGACGCCGCCGGACACAGTGTGAAAATTCCGGCCAACCCACAACGCATCATTGCCCCGTTCCTCGAGGACGGGATGGCGGCGCTCGGCGTGAAGCCGGTGGCGCAATGGGCCGCGAACGGCGTGCCGCAGCAATATTTGCAAAACAAGCTGAACGGCATTCCCGCACTGAACATGATGGGCGGACTCAAGCCGGAAGAAACGCTGAGCTACACGCCCGACTTGATTATCCTGATGGCGCCTACTTACCTTAGCGCCGGCAAGTACGAGGATTTTGCCAAAATCGCGCCGACCTACATCCTGTCGAACGACGAAAACGATTGGCGCGGCAATTTTACCAAGCTCGGCCAGGTGCTCGGCAAGACCGCGGAAGCGGAGCAGGCGCTGAAAAGCTACGACGACAAAGTGGCGTCGGTGAAGGCGAGCGTGAAGGCGAAGGTTGGCGACAAGTCGGCGGTATTGTTCCAGTCGGCGGCGGAGAAAGGCTTCAAGCTGTTCGGCCCGAATTTCTACAGCGGCGTCATGCTGTACCAGGGCATCGGGTTCAAGCAGCCGAAATTGCTGAAAGGCGACTATGAAACGTATTCGCTCGAAACGCTGGCCCAACTGGACGACGTTGACTACATCTTCGTATTGTCCGGGACGGGACGGCCGAAGCCGCCGGTCGACAATCCGCTGTGGCAGGCGCTGCCCGCCGTCAAGAAAGGCAATGTGTTCGAAGTCGATTCCGGGCACTGGTTCAACCAGAACGTGACGGCGAACCAATTGATTTTGGACGATATCATGAAATTTGTGGCCAAATAGTACTGCAAAGGACGGGGAGCGCCCCCGTCCTTTGGCTGTGCGTATCACGAACGGCGGGGATGGTGAGCGGGTTGGAAGTGCGGGATCGGGAAAAAGCCGCCAAGGACGGCGATTCCCTTGCCGATCGATGGTTCAAGCTGACGGACGTGGGGCAACTGCTCGCCGCACAGTTGAGTTGGCCGAAGGATCGGGATTTTATCGTTTCCGATACGCACGTTTTGATCGTGTCGGCGACAGGCGACGGCCATTTGGTTGTGGATGGCCGGTTTGTTGCGCTTCGCCCCGGGACCACGGTCGTCTGCACGCCCGGTCAGCTGATCGAGCCCGGATTAAGCAGTCGGGCCAAAGGGCTGTATGTGCTGCGATTCAAGGTAGCAGCGCCGGATGCCGGCGATTCGCCGGCGGATGCGGATGAGCGGGAAGCGCAATCGTCGCCCGGGCTGTCCGGCAAACGGGAGCTGCCGCCGTCCGTTGTCGTTCCGCTGTGCGAAGCGATGCGCGAACGCTGGCTGCAGCGCACCGCTTCCGCCCGGTTGCGGTGCGAAGCCGGGCTGCTCGAGCTGCTCGGCATGGCGCTCGACAACCCGGAGCATCGTACGGAGCAAGCGATCGACGAAGTGAAAGCGATGCTCGACCGCCAGTACCGCGAAGAAATGACCGTCGAACAGCTGGCGGAGACGGCGGGGCTGAGCCGCTTCCATTTCATGCGGCTGTTTAAGCTGAAGTTCGGCAAAGGGGTGACGGAGTACATCACCGAGCTCCGGCTGGCGGATGCCAAACGGCTGATGACGGAGCAGGCAAACCTGTCGCTGCGCGATATCGCTTTCCAGGTCGGCTACAAGAACGAAACGTATTTCAGCCGCCTCTTCAAGAAACAAACCGGCATGGCCCCCGCCATTTATGTGAAGAACAGCCGGATTAAAGTGGCCGCCTACAGTTGGGTCAATATCGGCCAACTGCTTGCGCTCCAAACGATTCCGTATGCCGCTCCGATGGATCATTACTGGACCGACTACTACCGCAGCAAATTCGGGCGTGATGTGGCGGTTCCGCTGAGCCACCAATACGAGTTCAACCGCGAGGCGCTGCGCAAGGCGCAGCCGAATTTTATCGTGGCGATCGACCTGCTGATCGACGAGCAGGAGCAGATGCGCTTGCGTGGGATCGCGCCGACGCTGTTTTTGCCGTGGGAGGCCGACTGGCGCGAGCATTTGCGCATGACGGCGAGTTTCCTGAGCCGAACGGATGCCGCCGAAAGCTGGCTGCACGAATACGAACAGAAGGCGGCGGAAACGCGGGAAGCGGTTCGGCGAATCGTCAAGGACGATACCGTGCTCATCGTGAATGTGTTCCGCGACCAGCTTCTCGTGTGGGGCCGCAGAGCCGGGACTGCGCTGTACGACGACTTGCGCCTGGCGCCTCCGGAAGGAGTCGCGAGCTTCGACTGGACGCGGCCGGCAACGGCCGGTCAGTTGGCCGATTTTCAAGCGGACCGGGTGTTGTTGAACGTTTCCGCGGACTCGGCGTCCATGTCGACATGGCGCAAGCTGCTTCGTTCGGAGGAATGGGGGCAAATGCCCGCCGTCCGGCAGCAGCGGGTGCATGCGACGTTCGGATATGACGGGCTGGAAGCGCCGTGGAACAATTATTCGGCTTATCCGTTTGGGCGTTTCATGCAGGACGCGCCGCAGTTGTTCGCCGAGGGCGGGTTGGAAGGCAACAAAGCCATGACAGAGGAGTTTGGGTATGAAGCAAGAAGAGTTGGCAGTTAAATCCAATGCGGCAGGCTCCGTGCAGCTGCGTTCGCGTCCGCTGGCGGCAACGCTTGTGCTGACGCTTGGCGTAGCGGCGCTGGCGCTCGGCGTGGCCGTTTCGGCTTCGTTCGGAGCGGCGGACATCGGCATTGCCGTTGTGTGGCAAGCGATTTTTCATTTTCAGGCTGACGTAACGGCGCATCAAATCATCCACGAAATCCGGCTTCCGCGTATTCTTGGCGGCGCGATGGTCGGCGCTTGTTTCGCCGTTGCCGGCGCGATTATGCAGGGGATGACGCGCAACCCGCTCGTCGATTCCGGCCTGCTTGGCATCAATGCCGGCTCGGGCTTCGTGTTGGCCATGCTGTTCGCCTTTTGGCCGGGCCTGCCTTTCCTGTACATCATCCTGTTTTCCTTCATCGGCGCCGGGATCGGAGCGGGACTCGTCTACGGCCTCGGCTCGCTGGCCAAGGGCGGGTTGACGCCGGTGCGCCTGGTGCTGGCCGGTGCGGCACTGAGCGCGCTGCTGGTCGCACTCAGCGAAGGCATTGCCCTCTATTTTCGCGTCGGCCAGGACCTTGCGTTCTGGTACGCCGGGGGAGTAGCCGGGACGAAGTGGGTGCAATTGAAGATCATGCTGCCGTTTGTAGGTGCTGCATTGCTCGTCGCCGAAGTGCTGTCGCGTTCGATCACCATGCTGAGTCTGGGCGAAGATGTTGCCAGGGGGCTCGGCCAACGGTCGGGGCTTGTCAAGCTGACAGGAACGATCGTTGTGCTTGTGTTGGCCGGATCTGCCGTTGCTGTCGTCGGCGCCGTCGGTTTCGTCGGCCTGCTTATTCCGCACGTCACCCGGCGTCTCGTCGGTGTCGATTACCGCTGGATCATTCCGTGCTCTGCCATACTCGGCAGTTTGCTGGTCGTGCTGGCGGACTTGGCCGCCCGAATGGTGAACCCGCCGAGCGAAACGCCGCTTGGCGCCATCGTCGCGTTGATCGGCGTCCCGTTCTTCCTTTATTTGGCGCGCAAAGAAAGGAGGGAGCTGTAGGTGGAAAGCCAACATGCCGCTATGCAGCCCCAAGCGCGTAGACGCAGCCGCAACACGCTGGTGATTGCAGTGCTTGCCGCACTGATCGTGATTTGTTTTCTTGTCAGCATGAATATCGGCGTGATCCGCCTGGCTCCCCTGGACGTGCTGCGCACGCTGTTCGGCATGGGGACGCACAAGGAACATCTCATTCTGTTCGACTTCCGGCTGCCGCGCATCGTCATTTCGCTGCTGATCGGCACCGGACTCGCCGTATCGGGCTGCATCATGCAGGGCATTTCACGCAATGCGCTGGCCGACCCCGGCATTCTCGGCATCAACGCGGGGGCGGGGCTTGTCGTGATGCTGTTCATTTCCTTCTACCCGACGACCGGCGCCGCCCCGGTATTTCTGCTGCCGATTCTGGCCTGGGTCGGCGCGGGGTTGACCGCGGCGCTTATATTCGCGCTTTCCTACAAGCGTCATGTCGGACTGTCGCCGACGCGGCTGCTGCTGACCGGCGTCGCCGTTGCGGCGGGGATCAGCGCGGCGATGATCGTGGTGACGATCCGCTTAAGTCCGGAAAAGTATCAATTTGTGGCGACTTGGCTGGCGGGGAGCATTTGGGGTTCGAACTGGAGCTTCGTGCTGGCGCTGCTGCCGTTCCTGGTGGTGCTGCTGCCGTTCGTTTTTTACAAAGCGTCGGTGTTGAACGTGCTCAATCTGGGCGATCAGACGGCGACGGGGCTTGGCGCTCCTGTGCAGCGGGAACAGCTGCTGCTGCTCGCCGCCGCGGTTGGCCTTGCCGGCAGCTGCGTTGCGGTGAGCGGAGGCATCGGCTTCATCGGACTGATCTGCCCGCATTTGGCGCGGCGGCTTGTCGGCTCCAAGCACCAGTTGCTGCTGCCGGCGTCTGCGCTGACCGGATCGCTGCTTGTTATTGCGTCCGACACGGTAGGGCGCTGGATCGTGCAGCCTTCCGAAATTCCGACGGGGATCGTCGTCGCCGTGCTAGGCGCGCCGTATTTTCTGTACTTGCTTACTCGGTCCAAGGCGTAAGGCGGGCAGAGAACAAGAGCAACCCGTAGGCCGTTCGACCGGTCTGCGGGTTGTTGCGTCATTCAAGCGAAACGTCGGCGATGCACGCTTCGTTATCGTTTTTGACATTGCCGACCAGGGGCGAGACCGGGTAGGCTTTCATTTCTTCGGCCGGATAGGCCTTCAGCATCTCGAGCAAATCGCCGATTTCCGGTTCGTTCCGGTTCAGCCATGCTGCCTCGTCCTCCGGCTTCAAAATGACCGGCATCCGGTCATGGATGTTTTGCATCAACTCGTTCGGCGACGTGGTGATAATCGTGCATGTGCTGATTTTGCGACCATCCGGACTTTGCCAGGTATCATACAACGCCGCCATGGAGAACGTCGTTTCGTTCTTCAGCATGATGCGCATCGGTTGTTTGCTGCCGTCCGCGGCGCGCTTCCACTCGTAGAAGCTGTCCGCCGGAATGATCGCCCGCTTGCGCGCGATCAGCTTGCGGAACGCCGGTTTTTCGGTCAGCGTTTCGGCGCGCGCGTTAATCATCATGTAGCCGATCTTTTCGTCCTTGGCCCACGAGGGCACGAGTCCCCATTTCAACTCGCCGATCCGGTTGCGGCTTCCGTCGTTGATCACCGCCATTACCATTTGCCCCGGCGCTACGTTATAGCGCGGTCTGTGGAACGGAACCGACATTTCCTCTTCGATAAAATACCGCATGATCAACTCGTCGATCGACACGATAATCGTGTAGCGTCCGCACATATTCGGCCCCTCTTCCCAAGCGCCTCCGCCTTTCTTTCCAGTATAGCCAATCGATCGCCAAAAGAAAATGGATGCCGCATGCAAGAACCGATACCCGGACAAGTATAAATTGGCAGGAAAAAGCGCCTCTTTTGCTATGGATTGCGAACATATGTTTGCTATATAATAAGAACAAACGTTCTTATTTTGGCGTGCGGATGATAAGGAGGCGGGAGTGTGACGGACTGGAGCCGATATGTCGGCAACATCGTGGAAGTGATTTATATGGACCGCCAAGGGAGAATGACGCAGCGTACGGTGCGCATTCAATCGGTGAAAGACGGCGTGCTCGCCGTCTATTGCCTTGAGCGGCGTGCGCCGCGACTGCTTCGGGCGGAGCAAATTTTGGCCGTGCAGCGGAAGCGGAGCGGGTGAGGGGACTGAGCAACTGCGACGCACGGGGAAGGTGGTTTTTTTCGGTGTTGCATGGATAGTTGGATGCGTTTATACTTAAAAATAAAGAGGAGCCGTGCGCTAACACGTCTCCCCGGCACGATAGCCGCTTTTAAGGGCGGTTGGCTTGTTGGAAAGATTTCCGGTAGAGATAGACCGTCACCTTTGACCAGGGCGGTCTATTTCTTTGTGTCGCGGTTATTCGCCAAGACGATAGTCACAACCAGCGCCAGCAGCGCAATCAGCGACGTGCCGAATCCGATCATAAGCGTCAAAGCGTCTTTAACCTCCACAGGCATCACCTCCCTTCCGGGAGATTAGCCGACCGCCCTTGCAAGCCGTTCTATGTGCTTGCATTTCGGCCATCTACTGTAGCAAAAGCAACAAGGAGACAACATAAAAAAACCGCGTCCCCCAAGGGATCGCGGTGTTGTTTGCTTCGAGCGCCCCTTTCGGGACGCTCTCATGGGAGAGGAGAAACCGGACGAAGAGCTTATGGGGAAACGTAAGCCTTCTCCGCGGTTGTCTACGACATACGTGATGTCGATACTTTTATAATGGGCAGGCAAACGGAAAAATATACATGCAGCGGAAAAAATTTTTCCATGGGGCGCTGAATCGCCGACGGGGTCAATCGAGAGCAACTAGCAAAAAGTGTGAAAAACTTGTCACTTGTGGTACGATAGCAACGACGAGTAAGGGAAACAGGTGAGCAGCATGAGGGTAATATCCGGCACAGCGAAGGGCAGGCCGCTGAAAGCGGTTCCCGGCATGGGCACACGGCCGACGACCGACAAGGTGAAGGAGGCCGTCTTCAGCATGATTGGGCCGTATTTCGATGGCGGCCAAACGCTCGATTTGTTCGCGGGGACCGGCGGGCTTGGCATCGAGGCGCTCAGCAGAGGCATGGAGCGGGCCGTGTTCATCGACATCGAAAAAACGAGCATCGGGGTCATCCGCCATAATTTGCAAGCGACGGGGCTGGAGCAGCGGGCGGAAGTATACCGCAACGAGGCGTCCCGCGCCATTGCCGCGCTGGCCAAGCGCGAAATCCGGTTCGACCTGGTGTTTCTCGACCCGCCCTATAAGCTGAGAACGCTCGACCAACTGATGCAGAAGCTGCAAGAAGCGGATCTTCTGGCGACTAACGCCTGCGTGGTGGCGGAGCACGATACGGAAACGACATACAGCGATACGGTAGGCGGGCTCGTTTGCGTGCGCCGAAGCGTATACGGGGAAACGGCAATCACGGTCTATCGGCTGCAAGGCGCCTCGACGCTTGCCGAAGCCGCGCCTGCCGTTGCCATGACAGAAGGGATGGAAACCGAGTGAAGGAAAGCAGTCATCGTTCGACGATCGCCGTTTGTCCGGGCAGTTTCGACCCGGTCACATACGGGCATTTGGACATTATTCACCGCGCCGCCAAAATATTCGATCGTGTCATTGTGGCGGTCCTGCTCAATACGAATAAACAGCCGCTGTTTACGATCGAGGAGCGGAAAGAGCTGCTGCTTAAGGTGACGGCCGATATCCCGAATGTGGAAGTGGACAGTTTCGACGATTTGTTGGTGAACTACATTAATAAGAAAAAGGCGCATGTGATCGTAAAAGGCTTGCGCGCGGTGTCCGACTTCGAATACGAACTGCAAATGGCGTCGCTTAACCGCAAACTGAGCGACGAGATCGAAACGTTTTTTATGATGTCGAGCACGCAATACTCTTATCTCAGCTCCAGCATCGTCAAGCAGATCGCCCGTTTCCACGGACCGATCGGCGATTTGGTCCCGGAGGAAGTGGAACGTGCGCTGCACCGCAAGTATACGGTGCTGGCGACACCGGAATAACGGAAAACCTGCCGCATGTCACCGGCGGGCTTGTTTCAACCCGCGCAGCAGCAGCGACAGCAGCAGTAAAGCTGCCATGGCGGCACCGCCGAGCAGTGCGAACTGGGCAAAGGCCAGCGGCCAGCCGTCCATGCCGCCTGCATCGGCCGCCCATTGCGGCAGCGCGCCTGCGGGTAACGAAGCGTCCGTTGCTTTTGCGGGAAATTGCGGCTGCGGCAGCGAAGGCAGGGGCGCAACGGGCAAACGGGAGGCAAGTGCGGTCAGCGGCTTCCATGCCATCAGCGTGATGCCGAACGCAAGGCAGGCATGCCACAGCCGGGCGCGCAGGAACGGCGCATAACGAACATCGGTGCCGAACAGCAAGCCGCGCACTTGCGCGTGCAGCGACAGTCCGCTCCAGCCGAGCAAGGCGCCGATCCAGGCGGCGCGCCACATGTCGGCGGCGCCGGGGATGCGGGCGGCGGCAAAAGCGCCCAGGTGCGGCTCCAGCAGCGCCGGAAGCGCGAACGACGCGGAAACGGTGTCCAAAGCCAGGGGAAACGCAAGCTCGGCAAGCGCCTGAATAACGGCAAACAGCATAATGAAGCCGCCGATCAGCATCAGCTTCTGAATCGCGGAGGAAACGGCATCACCAAGCAGCTTGCCGAAGCTGCGCCCGTCCGCCGCGCGTGCGGCGCGAATGTCGGCGAGCGACTGGGCGAGCAGGCCGATCGAAGTGCGCGGAGCACTCTCGACAAGTGGCGCCGGCGTCTGCGACTCCTCGGCTTCCGGCGCTTCATGGCCGCGCATCAGCAGCATGACCAGGACGGCGGCCAAGTAATGCGCCGTTGCGATAATGAAACCGAGCTTCACGCTATGCAAAAAGCCGGCCCCGATCACGGCGATCATCGTCATCGGGTTGCACAGATGAGTGGCGGCAGCCAGCCGTTCGGCCTCGCCGCGGCGCAGAAGCCCTTGCCGGCGCAGTTTGCCGACGAAATCGCCGGCCGCCGGGTAACCGCCGGCGAAAGCGGCGGCGAGCGGCCAACCGCCGATACCGGGCACGCGAAGCAGCAGCCGCATGAACGGCTCCATCAGCCGGCCGGCGCCGTGAATAAGCCCGAAGCCGAAAGCGAGCTCGGAGACGATAAGAAACGGCAGCAGCGCCGGAAACACAAACGTCCACCACAGCCGCAATCCGCCGAGCGAAGCGGCAAACGCCCGATCGGGAAAAACGATGATCGCGCCGACCAGCAGCGCGGAAGCCAAACCAAGCAGCAGCGTAAAGCCGCGGCTGCCCGCCCGGCGCGACAAAGTGCGGGAACCCATTCCGACCACCCCGTTCGAATATCGATGGAACCGTTCCTACCAGCTTGTACAGTGTACGCGCCGCCGGAAGCGATTAGACCAGCGGGCGGCGGATCGGCGGAGCACGGTCTGAAGCGGTATAGGCGGAGAAGGATCGGGGCAAACCAACAGGATGCAAGAGCGGTTCCGGCTGTCAAAAGGCTGCAGGCAAGTCAGCCAACGTCCGAAAGGGAGATCGGGATGAACAATCGATTCGGAAACAGAAGCATCGCTCCCATGCGCAACCGGCTGAGGCTGGGCACGCGAGTTGGGCTTGCGGTGCTGCTGGCCGCTTTTATCGGGTATGTACTCTTTTTTCTGCAATTGCCCTATTACGTATATATGCCCGGTTCGGCGGAAGAGCTTCGGCCGATGGTCAGCGTCCAGCAAGGCAAAAAGGCGGAAGCCGGCACCTTCATGCTGACGACGGTAGGCGTCAGCAGCGCCAATGTCGCCAGCTATATCGCGGCGCAATTCAGCAAAAACTACGAGCTGATCGACAAGGCGGCGATTCGTCAGCCGGACGAATCGGAGAAGGAATATTCGGAGCGGCAAACGTACAATATGATGTCTTCGCAGAGCAGCGCTATCCAGGCGGCTTATAATAAACTCGGCATCAAGTTTCAAATGGCGACCGACGCCATTGTGGTCATTCACGTGAACACCGGGGTTCCGGCTGCGGCTGTATTGCGCTCGGGCGACAAGATCAAGGCGGTGGATGGGCAGGCGGTCGCGACGAGCGACGAGCTGCGCGCCAAGCTGCAGAGCAAAAAGCCGAACGACACGGTAACGATCGATTTCGAACGCGGGGCGGAGAAGCGGAGCGAAACGATAACGTTGGCCGAGCTGCCGGCGGAAGGCGGGCAGCCCGCAAGGGCCGGTCTTGGCATTTCGCTGGCGGAGTACATTTCCGTCAAGCCGGATGACACTGCCAAACAAGTGGAAATCAAAGCGGGCGAAATCGGCGGCCCTTCGGCCGGACTGATGTTTTCGCTGGAAATCTACAATCAGTTGTCGAGCGACGATTTGACCAAAGGGTACCGCGTGGCCGGCACCGGAACGATCGACGCGGCGGGGCATGTCGGCGATATTGGCGGCATCCAGCATAAGATTGTGGCGGCCGACCGGGAGAAGGCGGAATATTTCTTTGCTCCGAAAGGCAATGCCCCCGATGCGCAGAAACGAGCCGAAGAAATCCATACGAAGATGAAAATCGTTCCGGTCGACACGATGGAGGATGCGCTCGCCTATTTGAAGGCATTGCCCTCGAAAGCGTCTTAAGTGTCGGAGCGCGCCTCTTCCGACCGCTGGATGGGCGGCTCGTAGTAGTCGCGGAACAGCTCGCGCGAATCGCAGCGGGCAAAGCCGAGCGCGTATGCGGAAGTGGCGCGGATGTCCATGGCCAAATAGGGCCAGTCGGCATCCGTCACTTTGGTGACGACCGGCACTTTGGCGGCGGTGCGCATGCGGGCGAGCAACTGCCGTCCTCGCGGCGAAAAGCCGAGCACACGCAAGTAGGCGGCGCCGCTGCGCAGCAGCTCAGGCGCAAGCTCATCCTTGCGGTGGCCGAGAAGCAGCCGCAACAAGGTGCGCTGCAGCTTCGTGCGCGTGTAGCGCTTTGTCTTCAGCAGCAGCAGCAGCGCTTCCGCCGCCGCTTCGCCTTCCGCGAGCCGCAGCTCGGGCAGCGCGCGTTTGATCCGGTGCTCCAGCCCTTCGGTCACTTCCGCGTATTGCGCGAGCTCCGTCGCCGGCTCGACGAGCAGCCGATGCAGCAGCGGGCGCGAATAGTTTGCCCAACTGACCGGCGCGCGCCCGGCTTGCGCTTCGCGCTGCAAGATGCTCAGCGTATAGGGCGGTACATAAGGCGCGATGTTCTGCAACTGGCCAGAGTCCGGCGTATCGCCGAAGATGAGTCCGCGCAAGGCGGTGGCGCTGGCGATGCGCCGGTCGGTAATCGTTTGATCGTTGTAGCCCGCTTTGGTGCGGGCGATCGTCAGCGGTTCGATCGTGCTGCCGAGCCGGAGCAGCGCGATCAAATAAAACAGGCCGAGCGTATTGTTCGGCTGGCGCATATCGATGCCGTCGATGCCGGCGGCGGCCAACGTTCGTTCGGCGGCGGCGCTGTAAGCCGCCGGGTAGTTGCCGCCGCCGGCAAGCTCGCGGCGAACGAGCGCGCGAAAGGCGTCGTCTTCGCGCCAGACGAGCTGCGCGGCGGCCGACAGCTTGGCGATGTCGCCGCTTTCGCTGCCGAAGCAGACGCTGTCGACGACGCCGGTGGCGTCAAGCAGCGAAACGGCGCCGTAGGCGAACCATTCCGCGGCGTGCGATGAGTAGGCGACGGGAAGCTCGATCACGATGTCGGCGCCCATGTGCAGCGCCATTTCGGCGCGCGCCCATTTGCCGGCGACGGCGGGCTCGCCCCGCTGCAGGAAATGGCCGCTCATGACGGCAACGACGGCATCCGCGCCGGCCGCGCGCCGGGACTGCTCGAAGTGATAAACGTGACCGTTATGCAATGGATTGTATTCGACGATGACGCCGACGGTTTTCATGAAGGTGCCTCCTTGCCGGTACGGCTTATTTTACCACATAAGAAGGATAAGTTTCCGAGTGAAACGGGGTTTTCTCGACGTTACGGGAAGGATGGCGCGAGGGCCGGAATCAAATGCCAAAATGTTGACAAAATAGAAACGTTGTCGCTATAATAGAATTTGTGTGTTTGGGGTGATGGTAGGATGCAGCTGAACATCAAAGAGTTGACCGCAAAGGAACGGCAAATGGCGATTTCAATGCGTGTTGATTTGTCGAATATGTTGGCCGGTCATCAGGACGTAACCGGGAGCGGGCCGCTTGACGTGAAGCTTGAGGCTCGCGGCGTTTCTGGCATTGCCCGGATTGACGGAGAGCTGAAACTTCCGCTGCAGTTGTTGTGTTCGCGTTGTCTGACGCCGCTGGAAGAGGAACTGGTCATCCCGTTCCACGAACGGTTCACCCAGCAGGCCGAACTTGTTCGCGAGGAAGACGAAGAGAACACGCACATCGTCGCCGACGCGAAGGTCGAACTGACGCCGTACTTGGAGGAAGCCGTATGGCTTGCGCTTCCGTACGCGCCGGTTTGCCGCGAGGATTGCCTGGGCTTGTGTCCCGATTGCGGGACGAACCGCAACGAGCGGCCGTGCGCGTGCCACGAACAGAAGCGCGATCCCCGGCTGGCGGGGTTGGCCGATTTTTTCAAAGAGTAGTCGGGTGAATTAGGTTAAGGAGGTGGGAATATGGCAGTACCACAAAGAAGAACGTCCAAAACTCGTCGCGATAAGCGCCGTACTCACTTTAAATTGACAGTACCGGGCATGGTAAAATGCGACCAATGCGGCGAATTGAAGCTTTCGCACCACGTATGCAAAGTTTGCGGCAACTACAAAGGAAGAGAAATCGTCAAGCAATAGTTTCCGGCTTCGTCCGCACGCACTTCACGGGTTCTGTGAGGTGCTATTTTTTTGCGCGGCGGCGGATGGCGAGGTCATTCGGCGGAACGGCGCTTTCTTTTTCGGCGATTATTTTATATACTACAATTTAGTACTAGGTAATATGAATAACTACTATCGAGGATGGGCGACCGCATTGCTCATCTCGTCGGAAATAGCCAAGCAAATGAGCCAATCGAACCGACAAGGGGCGAACGGGGGTGCAAACGATCGACAAGCTGCCTAAACGTCAACGCCAGCAGCAACTGGCCAAAGTGATCGACGACAATCCGTTCGTCACGGACGAAGAGCTGATGCGCACGTTCCAGGTCAGCATCCAGACGATCCGGCTGGACCGGCTGGAGCTGGGCATTCCGGAGCTGCGCGAACGCATCAAAATGATGGCGGAAAAAAGCTACGACCAGGTGCGCTCGCTGCCGCTGCACGAAGTCATCGGCGACGTCATCGACCTCCAACTGGACAAAAGCGGCATCTCCATGTTCGAAATCGCCGCCGAACACGTCTTCTCGCGCACGAAAATCGCCCGCGGCCACCACGTCTTCTCCCAGGCGAATTCGCTCGCCGTTGCGGTCATCAACGATCCCGTCGCCCTCACGGCGTCGGCCGATATCCGGTTCATCCGTTCGATCAAGCTCGGCGAGAAGTGCATCGCCAAAGCCTATGTTCGTTCGCTTTCGCGCGGCAAGGCGAAGGTCGAAGTGTTTACATATGTAAACGATGAACTGGTGTTTCAAGGCAATTTTCTGATCTACCATTCCAAAAAAGAACTGCGCGGCGAAGGAGGGAGCGCTCATGCGAATAGCGATTGACGCGATGGGCGGCGACAAAGCGCCGGGAATCAACGTGGAAGGCGCGCTGCAGGCGGCCAAGGAATGGCCGGATACCGAAATCGTGCTCGTCGGCCACCAAGACAAGCTGGAACCGCTGCTTCCGCAGCGGCCGGCGAACCTGAGCGTCCATCATGCAGAGGACGTCATCCTCCCGGACGACGAGCCCGTGAAGGCGGTGCGACGGAAGAAGGATGCGTCGATGGTCGTCGCCGGCCGGCTTGTGCGCGAGAAACAGGCGGACGCGATGATTTCCGCCGGCAATACGGGGGCGCTCGTCGTGACCGGCTTGCTCGTCGTCGGCCGGCTGGCCGGCATCGAACGGCCGGCGCTGGCGCCGATGCTGCCGACGATGGAAGGGCACGGCGTGCTGGGCCTCGATCTGGGCGCGAATCCGGATGCGACGCCGGAAAACTTATTGCAATATGCCCTCATGGGCAGCATATACCGCAAGAAGGTGCACGGCCTGGCGCAGCCGCGCGTCGGTTTGCTCAACGTCGGCACCGAAGAGAATAAGGGCAACGAGCTGACGAAGGCGGCGTTTCCGCTGCTGCAGCAGGCGCCGATTCATTTTATCGGCAATGTGGAAGCGCGCGACGTGCTGTACGGCAACTGCGACGTGCTCGTGTGCGACGGCTTCGCCGGCAATATTATGCTGAAGTCGCTGGAAGGAGCGGCGGGGGCGATTTTCAGTCAGCTGCGCAAGGAGTTCTCGAGCTCGCTGATTACGAAGCTGGCCGGCGCCGTGCTTCGCCCCGGCTTGCGCAATTTCCGCAAAAAGATGGACTATTCGGAGGCGGGCGGCACGCCGCTTCTCGGGCTTGACGGCCTGTGCCTGAAAAGCCACGGCTCCTCCGACGCCAACGCGATCAAAAACGCGGTGCGCCAGGCGAGAAACGACATTAAAAACGATTTGATCCGATCGATCGCAAGCGAAATCAGCAGCGGGAAGTGAGTGTGTGGCATGAACGTGCAGCCGGTTGGCATTCTGGGTACGGGCAAATACGTGCCCGAACGAATTTTGACGAATCATGATTTGGAGCAAATGGTCGAAACGAACGACGAGTGGATCGTCACGCGCACCGGCATGAAGGAACGGCGCATCGCGGCTCCGGAGCAAGCTTCTTCCGATCTGGCCTATGAAGCGTCGCTGATCGCCCTACGGAACGCCGGCATTGCGGCGGAAGACCTCGACCTGATTGTCGTCGCCACGATCACGCCGGACATGTCGTTCCCTTCGACGGCTTGCGTGCTGCAGCACAAGCTCGGCGCGCGCAAAGCGGCGGCGTTCGACTTGTCGGCGGCTTGTTCGGGCTTTATTTACGGACTGGCGAACGTGTCCAATTTTATTGCGCTCGGCACTTATAAATACGCGCTCGTTATCGGCGCGGAATGTTTATCCCGCATCACGGATTATACCGACCGCAACACGTGCATCCTGTTCGGCGACGGCGCGGGAGCCGTCGTGCTCGGCCCGGTGGCCGAAGGACGGGGCTTCCGCTCGTTCGAGCTGGGTGCGGACGGTTCGGGCGGCGAGCTGCTCAAAATCGAAGGCGGCGGCTCGCGCCACCCGTCATCGCCTTCCAGCATCGAACAGAAGCGCCACTACATCTACATGGCCGGCGCGGAAGTGTTCAAATTCGCGGTGCGCATCATGGGCGGCGCGGCCGAAGAGGCACTGCGCAAAGCCGGCATGGGCAAGGAGCGAATCGATTTGCTCGTGCCGCACCAGGCGAATATCCGCATTATCCAATCGGCGCTGAACCGGCTCGATCTGCCGGAAGAGAAGTGCATGATTAACCTGCACAAGTACGGCAACGTCTCCGCGGCGTCGATCCCGATTGCGCTGGCGGAAGCGGCCGAAGAAGGCCGACTCAAGGAAGGCGACTGTGTTGTGCTGGTCGGCTTCGGCGGCGGCCTCACTTGGGGAGCATCGGTATTGATCTGGTAAAAGGTTTCCTTCGGACGGCGCGCTTATCGGCCGGAGCGAGGGACGGAAGGAGAGGGCAACGAACGTGGGCAAAATCGCTTTTGTATTTCCCGGCCAGGGCTCCCAGGCGGTCGGCATGGGCAAGGACGCTTGCGACCGGGTGGACGCTTCGCGCGAACGGTTCGAGCAAGCGGACGCGGCGCTCGGGTTTGCGCTGTCGCAAATCGTGTTCGAAGGCCCCGAAGAGGAACTGAAAAAAACGTACCACACCCAACCGGCGCTGCTGACGACAAGCATCGCGCTGTTCGAGGCGTTTCGCGCTGCGGGCGTGCAGCCGGACTATGTCGCCGGCCACAGCCTGGGCGAATACAGCGCGCTTGTCGTCGCCGGCGTGCTCGGGTTCGAGGATGCGGTGCGCACGGTTCGCCTGCGCGGCGAATATATGGAGCAAGCGGTGCCGGGCGGGCGCGGCGCAATGGCGGCGACGCTCGGCGCGGACCGCGGCCAGCTGACGGCGCTTTGCGCGGACATCAGCGCAAGCGTCGGCGTCGTGGAGCCGGCCAACCTGAATTGCCCGGGCCAGATCGTCGTCTCCGGCAGCAAGGAAGGTGTCGCGGCGCTGGCGGAGCGCGGCAAGGAAGCGGGGGCGAAGCGGGTCATTCCGCTCGAGGTGAGCGGACCGTTCCACTCTTCGCTGATGAAGCCTGCCGCCGAACGGCTGGCCGCTGCGCTGGCGGAGGTAGCCATGCAGCCGGCTGTGGTGCCGGTAGTGGCGAACGTTACCGCGGAGACGGTGCAGGATCCGGCGGTTGTTCGCGACCTGCTCGTCCGCCAGGTGTATTCGCCGGTGCTGTGGGAAGACAGCATCGCCGCGCTGATCGCGCTAGGCGTCGACACGTTTATCGAGATCGGTTCGGGTACGGTGCTGGCCGGGCTGATTCGCAAAATCGACAAATCGGTCAACGTCGTTTCCATCAACAGCATGGCGGCGGTTGACGCTTATTTGGCGGGCGGCCAGGCGTAAGAGGCTGCCGATTCGGCCGGTGGAGCAAAGCGCAATGTTAACGCAAAGGAGAGCTGATCTATGCTTAACGGTAAAGTGGCGATCGTGACCGGCGCATCCCGCGGCATCGGCCGGGCGATTGCGCTCGAGCTGGCGCAAGCCGGCGCCGACGTTGTCGTCAATTACGCCGGCAGCGAGCAGGCGGCGGCCGACGTCGTCGCCGCCATCGAAGCGCTCGGCCGCCGGGCGATCAAGCAACGCGCCAATATCGGCGTTGCCGCAGAGGCGGAAGAGCTGGTGAAGACGACGCTGGAAGCGTTCGGCAAGGTTGACATTTTGGTGAATAATGCCGGCATTACAAGAGATAATCTACTTATGCGCATGAAGGAAGAGGAGTTCGACCAGGTCATCCAGACGAATCTGAAAGGCGTGTTCAACTGCCTGAAGGCGGTGACGCGTCCGATGATGAAGCAGCGTTCCGGGCGGATCATCAACATTTCGTCCGTCGTCGGCGTGCTTGGCAACGCCGGCCAGGCGAACTACGTCGCCGCCAAGGCGGGCGTCATCGGCCTGACGAAGTCGGCGGCGCGCGAATTGGCCTCGCGCGGCATCACCGTCAACGCGGTGGCGCCGGGTTATATCGTCACTGATATGACGGAGCAATTGCCCGAAGAAATGAAGGGCAAGCTCATGGAGCAAATTCCGCTCGCCCGTCTAGGTCAGCCGGAAGACATCGCCAAAGCGGTCCGTTTTCTCGCGTCCGACGACGCTTCTTATATGACCGGACAGACGATTCACGTGGACGGCGGCATGGTCATGTAAAGGCGTCAGGACAGACTGGTAATTTGAAAACAATTCTCGTATAATACCAAAGAGGAGGTGAACCGGATGTCCGACGTTTTGGAACGTGTAAAACGAATTGTCATCGATCGCTTGGGGGTTGAGGAAGCGGAAGTTACCCTGGAAGCATCGTTTAAAGATGACCTAGGCGCTGATTCTCTTGATGTGGTGGAATTAGTGATGGAGCTTGAAGACGAATTCGATCTTGAAATATCCGATGAGGATGCTGAGAAGATTACGACCGTAGGAGAAGTTGTTTCTTATATACAATCTCATACGTAAAGCGAAAGGCAAGTCCCGTTACTCCCATAACGGGACTTCTCCTCATTAACACACGGGAACATCAACTTTAACGCTGTTATCGATAGAGGTGGACGGATGTCACAACGAGTCGTGATTACTGGCATGGGCGTCATGACGTCGCTCGGCAAAGATTTGGACACATTCTGGTCCAATCTGATGGCGGGCAAGTCTGGCGTTTCCGTGATCGAAAGTTTTGATGTAAGCGAATATACGACCCGCATAGCGGCTTCGATAAAAGATTTTAATCCGGAAGACTATTTTGACCGCAAGGAAGCGCGCCGGATGGACCGGTTCGTGCAGTTCGGCTGCGCGGCAGGATTGATGGCGCTTAAGGATGCGGGGATTACGATCGGCGAGAACGTGGACCCGGAATCGATCGGCGTCTACATAGGGTCCGGCATCGGCGGGCTCGGCACCTGGGAAGAGCAGCATACCATCCTCCTGGAGAAGGGGCCGCGCCGTGTCAGCCCGTTTTTTATCCCGATGATGATCGCGAACATGGCCTCGGGCCAGCTGTCGATTCTGACCGGCGCCAAGGGGCCGAACAGCACGACGGTTACCGCTTGCGCAACCGGTTCGCACACGATCGGCGATTCGATGCGGCTCATTATGCACGGCGAAGCCGACGTGATGATTTGCGGCGGCGCGGAATCGACGATTTACCCGATCGGCTTGGCCGGCTTCTGCGCCATGCGTGCGATGTCGACGCGCAACGAAGAGCCGGAGAAGGCGAGCCGCCCGTACGATATCGACCGCGACGGCTTCGTCATGGGCGAAGGCGCAGGCGTGCTCATCCTGGAATCGCTTGAGCATGCGCAGAAGCGCGGCGCTCATATTTACGCCGAAGTGATCGGTTACGGCCGCAGCGGCGACGCGCATCACATGACCGACCCCGATCCGGACGGCGCGGCGCGCTGCATGGCCCGGGCGATGAAAGACGCGGCAATCGAGCCGGAAGCGATCGATTACATCAACACGCACGGAACGTCGACCCCGGTCGGCGACAAGTCGGAGACGATCGCAATCAAGAAGGCGCTCGGCGACCACGCGTACAAAGTGGCGGTCAGTTCGACGAAATCGATGACCGGACACATGCTCGGCGCCGCCGGCGGCGTGGAAGCGATCATTTGCGCTTTGACGCTGCAGAACGGCATGATTGCGCCGACGATCAATCTTGACAACCAGGATCCGGAATGCGATCTCGACTATGTGCCGAACGTGGCGCGTCAAGCCAATGTGAACGTGGCCATGTCCAATTCGTTTGGCTTCGGCGGCCATAACGCGACGATCATTTTGCGGAAATACGAGGCGTAGGCTGCCGTGAGCAAAGGGACCCCGAATTTCAAGCAACTGCAGACGCTGCTCGGCGTGTCGTTCCGCGAATCGAATCTGCTGCGGCAAGCGTTCACCCACTCCTCCTACGTCAACGAAAACCGGGGCGCCGGCGGCAGCGACAACGAGCGGCTTGAATTTTTGGGCGATGCGGTGCTGGAGCTTACGGTTTCCGATTACTTGTATGCGCTCTATCCGGACTACGCCGAAGGCGAACTGACGAAGCTGCGCGCCTCGATTGTGTGCGAGCCGTCGCTCGTGACGTTCGCCGAACGGCTCGACTTCGGCTCGTACGTGCTGCTCGGCCGCGGCGAAGAGATGACCGGCGGCCGCACGCGTCCGGCGCTGCTCGCGGACGTGTTCGAATCGTTCATCGGCGCGCTGTACCTCGACTGTGGGCTGGAAGCGGTGCAGGCGTTTATGGACCGGCACTTCTTCCCGCACATTCCGCGCGAAGGCAAGAAGCCGGTCACCGACTTCAAGACGCAGCTGCAGGAGTACATTCAACAGGCGAGCGTTGGAACGCCGGAATACCGGATCGTCGCCGAAAGCGGGCCTGCGCACGACAAGGAGTTCGCGGCGGAAGTGTGGCTCGACGACCGGCAGCTTGGCAGCGGCAGCGGACGTTCGAAGAAGGAAGCGGAGCAGCAAGCGGCGGCGGATGCGCTGAACCGGCTGCAGCCGTAGTCGACGACACGGTTCTTTCCCTATCCAGGGGAAAGAGCCGTTTTTTTGCAAGATACCATGTATAATGAAAGAAAATTTCCCCTTTCCCATTGCGAGGTGGCGTATGACGCAATTCGGTATCGGCCCGGTGCGGTTGACAGCATCGAATAACAGATTGTACCGGGCTCTTGATTCGTAATTTGTTATCGGTCAACTGCGCCTGAACGCCCGGTTACTATTCATGGGGAGAAGGATGCAGGATGAGCTTCGAACAGTGGAAAGAAATATGGTTGGAGGAACAGGCGAAAACGTTCGCCGGATGGGATTTTTCCGCCATCGCCAAACGAACCGCGGAGGAACCGCTTCCGTGGGACTACCGGTCGACCGTGAAACGTTATATGCAACCGTCGTCCATTGTATTGGATATGTGCACGGGAGGCGGGGAATTCCTCTTGTCGCTGGATCCGCCCCGGGGACGAACGTACGCTACGGAGTCGTACCCTCCCAACGTCGAACGATGCCTCAGGACACTTCCCCCGCACGGCATCGACGTACGGCAAGTAGGTTGCGACGACGAGCTGCCTTTCGAGGATCGCTATTTCGATCTGGTCTTCAATCGTCACGGGGCGTTTGCGCCGCGGGAAGTATTTCGCATCCTCAAGCCGGGAGGCACGCTGATTACGCAGCAAGTAGGCGGGCAAAACAATCGGGAATTGGCAGCCTGGCTGTTGGGCCGCGAACCGGCCGTTGTCGATCTCGACTTCAATCTCGCCAAGGTGGGCGGGCAGCTGCGGAGCGCCGGTTTCCAGCTGACGGAAGCGCAAGAATACTACCCGACGCTGTCGTTTTATGATGTTGGCGCACTGGTCTATTTTGCCAAAGTGATGGAGTGGGAGTTTCCCGGTTTTTCGGTGCAGACGTGTTTGGACAAGTTGTATAAGCTGCAGGCGAAAGTCGATCGGGACGGAGTCGTTACAAGCCGGGGACACCGATTTTTCCTAGTGGCCGCAAAGTGTCACACGCCGCAATAACCTGCGAAAGGAGTGGCCAAGGTGGCAGCAAGCAAAAAGCCGGCGGCGTCGGCCGGCAAACCGTCGCCAACAACCGGTCAAGATCAAGTACTCGAATTTTTGCGTCGGCTGGAGCATCCTTTAAAGGAAGAAATCGAAGAAGTGCGGCGCATCATTCTGAGCGTCGACCCGGCCATTACGGAACATATCAAATGGAATGCGCCGAGCTTTCGGTATGAAGACGACGACCGGGTGACGTTCAACTTGCATGGAGCCGGGATGTTCCGGCTTGTGTTTCATTGCGGCGCCAAGGCGGCCAAGCGGGCAGGGAAGCAACCGCTGTTCAAGGACGAAACCGGGCTGCTGCAGTGGGCAGCCGCGGACCGGGCGACCATCGCATTTGCGAGCCGGCGCGAGGTGGAGGACAGCAGGGAGAAGTTGGCTGAAGTCGTTGCCAAGTGGCTGGCGGCGGCGAAGGCGCAGTAAGTTTGTTACGGCGGCTGTCGGGGGGATTGGCTATCGACCCGGCGGCCGCTTTTTTTCGAGGGCACCGCCGCAACGTAATAGCCCATGAAAAATGGCTTATTTTCCCGTTTAAGGCGAAATAGGCAATAAAACATGGCCTATTTTTCAAGACGATTGATCGGAGTGGCACGGAAGGAAATGGGTTAGCTGTGAAGAGGAGAATGCCGCGATTGGCGATGTTTCAAACAGGGCGAGGGGCGGGAGCGGAGCCGGCATTCGAGCGAATTCACGCTTTTTCCGCCTCGGGGCGGGGCAAAAAGGCGACTTGGGGCCGTCTCAACTTGTCCATGAAAATATGTTACAATAGCGGGGAGGTGAGACGGTTGTTTCTGAAGCGTATCGAACTGGCGGGATTTAAATCGTTTGCGGATCGGACGGAGCTCGAGTTCGTCAAAGGCATTACGGCGGTCGTCGGTCCGAACGGCAGCGGCAAGAGCAATATTTCCGACGGCATCCGTTGGGTGCTTGGCGAGCAGAGCGCAAAGTCGCTGCGCGGCGGCAACATGCAGGACGTTATTTTTGCCGGGAGCGACGCGCGCAAGCCGGTCAACTTCGGCGAAGTGTCGCTGACGCTCGACAATACGTCGCAATCGCTGCCGCTTGATTTTCATGAAGTAACCGTCACCCGCCGTGTGCACCGAAGCGGAGAGAGCGAATATTTCATCAATAAACAGGCATGCCGCCTGAAAGATATTACCGAACTGTTCATGGACACCGGGATCGGCAAGGAAGCGTATTCGATCATCGGGCAAGGACGCATCGAGGAAATTCTCAGTACGAAGTCGGAGGACAGGCGCGGCATTTTTGAGGAAGCTTCCGGCATCGTCAAATACAAGTCGCGCAAGAAGGAAGCGGAGAAGCGGCTCGCCGAAACGGAGCAAAATTTGCTGCGAATCCACGACCTAGTCTCCGAGCTGGAAGACCAGGTCGAGCCGCTGCGCGAGCAAGCCGACAAGGCGCATCGATTCAAGGAGCTCAAAGAGCAGCTCAAGCGCGTCGAAATTTCGATGTATGTGCACCAGATCGAGCAGTTTCATCGGCAATGGACGGATGCGACGACGCTGTCGGAGACGCAAAAGCAGCGGCAGCTGGAGCTGGCGACGATCGTCGGCCAGCACGACGCCCAGCTCGAGACGCACCGCTGGGAGACGCGCCGGCTCGAGGACGAGCTTGAGAAGCTGCAGCAACTGCTGCTGACGTTTAGCGAAGAGTTCGAGAAATGCGAAGGCCTGGGCGAAGTGCTGAAGGAGCGCAGCCGCAATACGACGGCCAACATCGCCCAACTCGAGACGACGATCGCGGCGCAGCGAAAGCGGGTGGCGGACAAGGAAAACGACAGGGAAGCGTTCATCGGCAAAATGGCGGCCGTGGCCGAGCAGCTTGCGGCGTTCGAGCGCGAGCTGCGCGCGGAGGAGGAGCGGCTCCTCGGTGTCAGCGGCGGCATCAGCGCAGAAGCGGAGGAACGACTGCGCGGCGACCTGCTGGAAACGCTGAGCAAGATGGCGCAAAGCCGCAACGAGATCCGGTATGCCGAGCAGCAGCTGGAGACGCTGCAGCGGCGCGGCGAGCGGGTGCGCGACGAGCATATCAAGTGGGACGAGCAGCGGGACAAGCTGGAGAAGCGAAAAGTCGAGCTCGATCGCAAGCTTAAGCAAGCCGCACGCGACATCGAGCAAGTGCGCGAAGCGTATATCGCGCTGTCGGCAAAAGCGAAGGATAAGCAGGCGCTGCTGGAAGATACGAGCGCTGCTGTTCGCCGCTGGGAGCAGAAGTTGGAAGCGACGGTGTCGCGGCGCGATACGATGAAAGATTTGCAGAACGATTACGAAGGCTTTCAATTCGGCGTACGCGAAGTGCTGAAGGCCAAAAACCGCGCCGACGGCTTGCGCGGCATTCACGGCGCGGTTGCCGAGCTGATCCAGGTGCCGGCCGAAGTGGAAACGGCGCTGGAGACAGCGCTTGGCGGCGCGCTGCAGCACGTCGTCGTCGAGAACGAAGCCGACGGCCGGGCGGCGATCGCGTTCCTCAAGAAGCGGCAACTGGGACGGGCGACGTTCCTGCCGCTCGACGTCATTCGCGGCCGCAGCTTGTCCGAAAGCGAACGCAGGTCGGTGTCGTCCGCGGAAGGGTTCGTCGGCGTAGCGGTCGATCTCATTCGCTTCGACTCGCGGTATCGCGACATTGCCGGCAGTTTGCTCGGCAACGTCATCGTGGCAAAGACGCTCGAAGACGCGAACCGGATCGCGGCCAAGTGCCAATACCGATATCGCGTCGTTACGCTCGAAGGCGATATCGTCAATGCCGGCGGTTCGATGACCGGCGGCAGCCAGACGAAGAAGTCGGCCAACCTGCTTGGCCGGCAGCGGCAAATCGAGGAGCTGGACAAGGAGATCGCTTCGTCGAAGCAGCAGCTGGGCGAACTGCGGAAGACACTTGCCGCTCTCAAGGAAGAACTGATCGCGATTCAGGCGAAGCAGGAGGAGCTGCGCCAGGAAGGCGAACGCAAGCGTATCGAGGAGCAGCAGTATGCGGCGTCGCTCGCACCGCTCGAGAGCGAGATGAACACGATGCGCGAACAGCTTGAGCTCGCTTCGCAGGACGGCGACGAGCTGAAGCGGGAAGCGGAAGCGCTGGCAGCGAAAAAGGCGGCGGCGGCGGAAACGCTGGAACGGCTTGCCGCCGAGGAGAAGGAGCAGCAGCGCGCCATCCGCGCGGCGGAAAACGCGCGCAAGGCGAGCGAAGCGGCGCGGGACGAGCTGCAGGAGCAGCTCACCGGCCTCAAGGTGAAAATCGCCGCCGCCGCCCAGGAGAAAGCGTCGCTTGCCGAGCAGCAGGAGCGGTTCCGCGCGGAGCACGGCGTGCTGGTCGAGGAGTTGACGGCGAGCGAACGCCTGTACGCGCAGCTGGAGCGGGAAGCGGCCGCCAATGAACGCGACACGGTGAAACAAATCGAGCAACTGAACGATTTGAAGCTGAAAAAGGCGAGCTGCGCCGAACAAACGGAGCTGAAACGCGCCGAACGGGCGCAATGGGTGCGCAAGCTCGAAGAGGAAGAGAACGAAACCCGCGAGCAGCGCGTGGCGCTGAAGGCGGTCGAGGAGGCGCTGCACCAGACGGAAGTGCGGCTCGGCCGGCTCGACGTCGAGCTCGACAACGTGCTGCGCAAGCTGGGGGAAGAGTACGAGCTCAGCTTCGAGCTGGCGAAGGAGAGGTATCCGGTGCCGGAGGACGTGCCGGCGGCGCAGGCGTCGGTACGCGAGCTGAGGCGCGAAATCGCTTCGCTTGGCAGCGTCAATCTCGGCGCCATCGAGGAGTTCGCCCGCGTCAGCGAACGCTTCGAGTTTCTGTCGACGCAGAAGCAGGATTTGCTCGAGGCCAAGGCTTCGTTGTATCAAGTTATCCGCGAGATGGACGACGAGATGTCGCGCCGGTTCAAAACGACGTTCGACGCCATCCGTTCGCACTTCGTCGTTGTATTCGCCAAGCTGTTCGGCGGCGGGCGCGCCGATCTGATCATGTCCGAGCCGGACATCCCGCTCGAGACGGGCATCGACATCGTCGCCCAGCCGCCCGGCAAGAAGCTGCAAAACCTGCAGCTGCTCTCCGGCGGCGAACGGGCGCTGACGGCGATCGCGCTGCTGTTCGCGATTCTGCTCGTCAAGCCGGTGCCGTTCTGCGTCCTCGACGAAGTCGAAGCGGCGCTGGACGAAGCGAACGTGTCGCGGTTCGCCGAATATTTGCGCGAATTTTCGCATCAGACGCAGTTCATCGTCGTTACGCACCGCAAAGGTACGATGGAAGAAGCCGATGTGCTGTACGGGGTCACGATGGAGGAAGGCGGCGTATCGAAGCTGGTGTCGGTGCGGTTGGACGAAGCGGAGGAGAACGAGCCCGTTTCTGCATAAGGTTAATTATTCGCGTGGTTAATTATAGAACGAGTCGGAGGGGCCCATGAGTTTTTTCAAACGGCTGAAAGATAGCATCGCCAGCAAGACCGAGGCGGTGACGAACAAGTTCAAGGACGGGCTGAGCAAAACACGCGACGCGCTCGTCGAACGGGTCGAGTCGCTCATTCTGCGGCGCAAAAAAATCGACGACGAGTTTTACGAGGAGTTGGAAGAAATTTTGATCGCTTCGGACGTCGGCGTGACGACGGTTATGAAGCTGATCGAAGATTTACGCGCGGAGGTGCGCAAGCGTCGGATCGAGGACGCCGCCGAGCTGCGGCCGGTGTTGTCCGAGAAGCTGACGCTGCTGCTGAAGAGCGACGAAAACAACGGGCTGCGTCTGGCGCCGGAAGGGTTGACCGTGATTCTGTTCGTCGGCGTCAACGGCGTCGGCAAAACGACGACGATCGGCAAAATGGCGCACCGCTTCAAGCAGCAGGGCAAGTCGGTGTTGATGGCGGCGGGGGATACGTTCCGCGCGGGCGCAATCGAGCAGCTTGAGGTATGGGGCCAGCGCGTCGGCGTCGACGTGATCAAGCAGCAAGCGGGCTCCGATCCGGCGGCGGTCATGTACGACGCGCTGCAAGCGGCGAAGACGCGCGGCGTCGACGTGCTGCTGTGCGACACGGCGGGCCGGCTGCAGAACAAAGTGAATCTGATGGAAGAGCTGAACAAAATATACCGCGTCATTCGCCGCGAAATTCCCGACGCGCCGCACGAAGCGCTGCTCGTGCTCGATGCGACGACCGGCCAGAATGCGCTCAGCCAAGCGAAGCTGTTCGGCGACAAGGCGGGTTTGACCGGCATTGTACTGACGAAGCTTGACGGCACGGCCAAAGGCGGCATTGTCGTGGCGATTCGCCAGGAGCTGAACTTGCCGGTCAAGTTCGTAGGTTTGGGCGAGAAGATGGACGATCTCGAAGTGTTCGATTCGGAGCAGTTCGTGCACGCATTGTTCGCCGGGCTCATCACGGAAGAATCGGAGCAGCCTTCGGGCACGGAGTAAGCTGCGATTGGCGTCCAGGCCGATAGCGGCGGAGGTCGCGGGACGGATTTTCGTCGAATGGGGAAAGAAGTCCGGGCAACAGCTGTCAACCTCCGACGCTTGACATCCCCGATTCGATCGGGTAAACTGTTCTAGACTAATGCGAGTGTCAAGCATTTTTCCTTTACAGTGTGTGTTCAAAAAGTTGGCTTTTCAGCACCGAGAAGGTTGCGAGAACCTGAAGAAGGAGTAGCGGAGTTTAGGCAGATCCTAAATGAGCAACGGACTTCGAAGGTGAACGCAAGATTCGATGCCGAATACGCTTCCCGATTAAGCTTCGTGATCAAAAGACGACTTTTTGAACGACCTCTTACAGGGATGTGAGAATCGTGGCGGAACAAGCAGAACACGATCTGGTGCTCGCCAAGACGAATCGGATCAACTTGTTGTACGATTTTTACGGGAAGCTGCTGACAGATAAACAAATGACGTTTCTGACGTACTACTTTCACGACGACTTCTCGCTCGGCGAAATCGCGGACGTGTTCGGCATCAGCCGGCAGGCGGTTTCCGAGCATATCAAACGAGCGGAACAAGCGCTCGAAGAATACGAAACGAAGCTGCAGCTGCTGCAGAAGCATGAACGGCGCGGGCATATTTATCGGGAGATGGAGTCGGCGGACGCGACGACGCTGCCGGCCAAGGTCCGGGAGTGGATCGTGCAGCTTCGCGGCATCGAGTAATTCCACCGGAGGTGAAGCGGATATGGCGGCGTTCGAAAGTTTGGCCAATCGGCTGCAGAATGTGTTCGGCAAGCTGCGCGGCAAAGGCAAGCTGTCCGAAGACGACGTAAACGAGGCGCTGCGTGAAGTGCGGCTCGCGCTGCTGGAGGCGGACGTAAACTTTAAGGTCGTGAAGGATTTCGTCGCCAAGATCAAGGAGCGCGCGATCGGGCAGGAAGTCATGAAGAGCTTCACCCCCGGCATGGTCGTCGTCGACATCGTCAACAAAGAGCTGACGGCGCTCATGGGCGGCACGCAGAGCAAGCTGGCGCGCTCGAACCGGCCGCCGACGGTCATCATGATGGTCGGTTTGCAAGGCGCGGGCAAAACGACGACATCCGGCAAACTCGCGAAGATGCTGCTCAAGCAAAATCACCGCCCGCTGCTCGTCGCCTGCGACATTTACCGGCCGGCGGCGATCAAGCAGCTGCAGGTGCTCGGCGAGCAAATCAAGGCGCCGGTGTTCGCCCTTGGCGACAAGGTGAATCCCGTCGACATCGCGAAGCAAGGGCTGGCGCACGCCAAGGAGCATGGCAACGACTACGTCATCATCGATACGGCGGGCCGGCTGCATATCGACGAAGCGCTGATGGACGAACTGAAGAGGATTCGTGCCGAAACGGATCCGGACGAAGTGCTGCTTGTCGTCGACGCGATGACCGGCCAAGATGCGGTCAACGTAGCCGACAGCTTCAACAAGCAGATGGAGCTGACCGGCGTCGTGCTGACGAAGCTCGACGGCGACACCCGCGGCGGCGCCGCGCTGTCGGTCAAGGCGGTCACCGGCTGCCCGATCAAGTTCGCGGCGACCGGCGAGAAGACCGACGCGCTGGAGCCGTTCCATCCGGAGCGGATGGCATCGCGCATTCTCGGTATGGGCGACATGCTGACGCTGATTGAGAAGGCGCAGGAAACGATTGACGCCGACAAGGCGAAAGAGATGGAGCGCAAGCTGCGCACGGCGGAGTTTACGTTCGAGGATTTCCTTGAGCAGATGGAGCAGGTGAAGAAGCTCGGTCCGCTCGACCAACTGCTCGACATGATGCCCGGCATGAACAAGATGAAGGGCGTCAAGGACATGAAGGTCGACGACAAGCAGATGGGCCGCGTGACGGCGATCATCAAGTCGATGACGATCGAAGAGAAGCGCAAGCCGGAAATCATCAACCAGAGCCGGCGGAAGCGGATCGCGGCGGGCAGCGGCACGAATCTGCAGGAAGTGAACCGGCTGATCAAGCAGTTCGAGGAAATGCGCAAGATGATGAAGCAATTTTCCGGCATGCTTGGTCCGAAAGGGCTCAAGGGCGGCGGCAAAGGCCTGCTCGGCAAAATGGGCAAAGGCTTCAAGTTTCCGTTCGGCTGAGTTGGGGTCGGACCGCGGCAGCATTAGCCTCATGAAACAGCGGTCCTCAAGCTGAAATTCGATACGGGAGGTGAAATCAATGGCAGTTCGCATTCGTTTGAAACGTATGGGCGCTCACAAAGCTCCATTTTACCGTCTGGTCGTTTCCGATTCCCGTTCCCCGCGCGACGGGCGTTTTATCGAGGAAATCGGCACGTACAACCCGGTTGCACAACCGGCTGAAGTACGCATCGACGAAGAGAAAGCGTTGAAATGGCTGCAAACGGGAGCGCAAGCTTCCGACACGGTTCGCAGTTTGTTCAGCAAAGCCGGCATCATGACGAAATTCCATGAGCTCAGACAACAGAAGTAATTTCTGTGAGCGGAGGTAGGTATGAAAGATCTCGTAACCGTTATTGCGAAAGCGTTGGTCGATCATCCGGAAGACGTCCGCGTGAACGTCAGGGAAGATGAACAGGTCGTGACCTATGAGCTTACCGTACATCCGTCGGATGTCGGCAAAGTCATCGGCAAACAGGGCCGCATCGCCAAGGCGCTGCGCACGGTCGTCACGTCTGCTGCCGTCAAGAACGAAAGTAAACGCGTCTCCGTCGACATCATGTCGTAACGGAACGAACAAGCACAAGGGGCGGGAGGAATCCTGGCCCTTTTGTGCACGTTGCTCAGGTTTGCCCCACGATGTGGGGTTGTCTTGTTTGTCAGGAGGAGGTACATAATGAGCGGCAAATTGTACAACGTCGGCAAACTCGTCAATACGCACGGGGTTCGCGGCGATGTCAAAATCATTTCGCAGACGGATTTCCCGGATGTGCGCTTCGCCAAAGGCAGTCGCCTCGTGCTGGTGGATCCATCGTTGACCCGCCAGGTGGAAGTGACGGTGGAGACGGCGCGCGAGCACAAGGACATGTTTTTTGTGCATTTCGCCGGGATCGACGACATTAATTTGGTGGAGCCTTACAAAGGCTGGCTGCTCAAGGTGAAGGAAGAAGATTTGCTCGAGCTTGAAGAAGACGAGTATTACTATCACGAGATCGTTGGCTGCGACGTTGTCACCGAAGACGGCGAGAAGCTGGGCACGATTACGGAAATATTGTCCCCGGGCGCCAACGACGTCTGGGTCGTCGAGCGGCCGAAAGGCAAACCGGTGCTGCTGCCCGTCATTGACGACGTGCTGATTTCGGTCGACATCGCGGCCAAAACGGTGACGGTTCGGTTGATGGAAGGTTTGATCGACGGATGAGGATTGATGTGCTGACGCTGTTTCCGGACATGTTCGACGGCGTGTTCGCCGCCAGCATTCTCGGCAAAGCCCGCGACAAAGGCATCGTGTCGCTGCATACGCTCAATTTCCGCGAGTTTGCGGTGGGCAAGCACAACACGGTCGACGATGCGCCTTACGGCGGCGGAGGCGGCATGGTGCTGAAGCCGGAACCGATTTTTGCCGCGGTGGAGCATGTGCTGGAGCAGGCTGAAACGTCCCGGGACGAGCGAGAAAAGCCGGAAACAGCGGGTGCGGGCGACTTGGCCGCGGAACATTCGGCGGATGGCGGCAGGCGCGTCATCCTGATGTGCCCGCAAGGCGAACCGTTCACGCAGCGCAAAGCGGAGGAACTGGCCGGCGCCGAGCATCTGGTGTTCATTTGCGGGCATTATGAAGGCTACGACGAGCGGATTCGCCAGTTTCTCGTGACCGACGAGCTGTCGATCGGCGATTACGTGCTGACCGGCGGCGAGCTGCCGGCCATGGTCGTCATCGACAGCGTTGTGCGGCTGTTGCCCGGCGTGCTCGGCAACGAGCAATCGGCCGTTGCGGACTCGTTCAGCACCGGCTTGCTGGAGCATCCGCACTACACGCGCCCCGCCATATTCCGTGACTGGCCCGTGCCGGACATCTTGCTTTCGGGGCATCACGACAATATCGAGAAGTGGCGTCGTCAGGAGTCGCTGGCCCGCACGCATTCGCGCCGGCCGGAGCTGCTGAAAGATGCGCCGCTTACCGACAAGGAACGCAAGCTGATCGCGGAATGGGACCGCCTGCGCGAACAGGATGCCGGGTCGGACTCCGAGTAACCGACTCTTGTTTTTGCAGGCGAGATATGGTATAGTTCTTTCTGTTGTGTTCATTTTATGTTATTTCGGTGGTCCTCTACGCATCCGGCCCGCACGCACGCGGCCCATTACGCGCATGAACACCCGAGTGGAAGGAGGGAGTCCCGATGAATATCATTCAAGAAATTACGAAGGAACAGCTTCGCCAAGACATTCCGAGTTTTCGCCCAGGCGACACGCTGAAAGTTTACGTGAAAGTTATCGAGGGTTCGCGCGAACGGATTCAGTTGTTCGAAGGCGTAGTTATCAAGCGTCGTGGCGGCGGAATCAGCGAAACGTTCACCGTTCGTAAAATTTCATACGGCGTCGGCGTGGAAAGAACGTTCCCGCTGCATTCGCCGAAAATCGATAAAATCGAAGTGGCTCGCCGAGGTAAAGTTCGCCGTGCGAAGCTCTACTACCTGCGCAACTTGCGCGGCAAAGCGGCAAGAATTCAAGAAATTCGATAAGCATCAGCGAGGGGCTTGCGTATCAAGCCCCTTTTTCGTACTGGTTTATTCGGGTCGGTTCGTCCTAGGAACAGAAAGGCGATGACGAAGTTTATGGAACAAGATCAATCCGTGACGCCAAAAAGCTCTGCGCAGAACGAAATTTGGGAATGGGTCAAAGCGATCGCCATTGCGGCCGCGCTGGTATTCATTATCCGCTATTTCGTGTTTGCGCCGTTCATCGTAGACGGACCGTCGATGCAGCCGAACTTTTATACGGGCGAACGACTCATCGTCAATAAACTCGTGTACGAATTCCGCAAGCCGCACCGCGGCGAAGTGATCGTATTCCACGCCAAAACAGGGAAAGACTATATCAAGCGCGTCATTGCGCTGCCTGGCGAAACGATCAAAATCGCGGGCAACAAAGTGTATATCAACAACCAAGAGTTGGATGAGCCCTACATAAAGGAAGCCGTCGAGGAATACAGCAAGAAGGGCGGCGGCGTGTACAACGGTCCGTTCAGCGATTACAAAGTGCCGGAAGGCACCATCTTCGCGATGGGCGACAACCGGCCGGACAGTTCGGACAGCCGTGTGCTCGATACGGTAGGTCCGGTCCCGTACGGCAAAATCGTCGGCCGCGCCGATCTGATTTTCTGGCCGCTCGACAAAATAAAATTGGTGAAGCATCACAGTTAGCATACGTTGCAATTGGATGCGGCGCCATGCATGAGGTGGTACGGATGAGCATTCAATGGTTTCCCGGGCACATGACCAAAGCCCGCCGGCAAATCGAAGAGAAGCTGAAGCTGATCGATGTGACGATCGAATTGCTCGATGCACGTATCCCACTATCCAGCCGCAACCCGATGATCGACGACATCCTCCGGCACAAGCCGCGGCTCGTGCTGCTCAATAAATCCGATCTGGCCGATCCGGGCGCGACTGCCGCTTGGGTCGCTTTTTTTCGCGAGCAAGGGCTGGCTGCCTTGCCGATCGATGCGGTAAGCGGACATCAGATCAACCAGATCGTACCCCAGTGCCGCACGCTGCTTGAGGACAAAATCGCCGCCCAGGTGCGCAAGGGTATTACGCCACGGGCGATTCGCGCGCTGATTGTCGGCATCCCCAACGTCGGCAAGTCGACGTTAATCAATCGGCTGGCCGGGCGCAAAATTGCCGCAACCGGCGACAAACCGGGCGTGACTAAAGCGCAGCAGTGGATCAAAATCGGCGGTGAAGCCGAGCTGCTGGATACGCCGGGCATTCTGTGGCCGAAGTTCGAGGACCAGATGGTCGGTTACCGGCTGGCGGCGACAGGGGCGATCAAGGAAGAAATTTTGCAAATCGAAGAGATCGCTTTTTATGCCGTGAAGTACATGTCGCTGCATTACGGTGCAACGATGAAGGAGCGGTTCGCGCTGGAAGAGCTGCCGGGGCCTGACAGGGGCGCCGAAGAGGTCGTTGCCGTTATGGAGGCGATCGGGCGCAAGCGCGGCTGCTTGTTGTCGGGCGGGCGAGTCGATTTGGGCAAAACGTCGACGCTGCTGCTGCGCGAGCTTCGAGCCGGCAAGTTGGGCCGGATCAGCTTCGAGCGTCCGGGCGAGTGAAGGATAGTAGGGTACAGGCGTCCTCCCGTTAAGTCGGGCGGGCGTTTTTTGTTTTTGTTTGATGGTAAGTTTCAGGGCGGAAAACGCGGAACGGGAAGGAGATTGCGAAATAGGCCATTTTTTATTGCCTATCTGCTCTAAAATGGGCCGCCGCCGGAAAATAGCCAGTGATTTCACTGGGTATTCGCGTCCACCTGCCCCGATTGGGGTTATTTGCGCGAAATAACCAGTGTTTTCACTGGCTATTTTCGTTGCAGTTCCTGAAATAGGGGGAATAAGCCATTTTTTATGGCCTATTTTTTCCTGTTCGTGCGATCTCCACATTAGCTTCTGCGGTTCGCTGGCTCGAGATATAAACCATCATTACGGGAACGTTCAAATTGATGTGTTTTTTTATTCCGGTTGGCGACTTGACTGTCTCGAATACACTTCGCGAGGGCCCCGGCCATTTTGTGCTGGCTCCGTTTGTCGGAGGTGGGGTATAATGGGGGCACGAGAGGAAGGGACAGGATGCTGGATTACGAAAGCAAGTTATGGGAACAAGGTGTGTGCAGCATCGCCGGAATCGACGAAGTCGGCCGCGGCTGTTTGTTCGGCGATGTGGTGGCCGCAGCGGTTATTATGCCGCAGGGGCTTGTGATGGAGGAGATCGACGACTCCAAGAAGCTATCGGAGAAGAAGCGGGACAGGCTGTACGATGAAATCATGGAAGTTGCACTCGGCGTTGGCATTGCCTTTGTCGACAGCGCAACCATTGACCGGATCAATATCAAACAAGCGGCGCGGCTGGCGATGAAGCAGGCGCTGGCGCAATTGTCGCCGCAGCCGGACTACTTGCTTGTCGACGCCGAGAAGGTGGACAGTCCGCTGCCGCAGTTGGCTGTTATTCATGGCGATGCGCTCAGCCAGTCGATTGCAGCGGCATCCATCGTCGCCAAAGTGACGCGCGACCGCAAATGTCTGGAATGGGATCTCACTTATCCGGAATACGGCATTGCGATACATAAAGGCTACGCAACCAAACTGCACCGCGAACGCATCGCTTCGCTCGGCCCGTCGCCGATGCACCGGCGTTCGTTTCTGGGCAACATCGTGTACGAACAGCAGGAACTCTTCTAAGATATGGAAGAGATTGACCGCAAAGGAGGGAAATAGCGATGAATATCGGGCAACTGCTGCGCGGATTGGTCGGCGAAACCAAGCCGCTTGACGAAGGGAAAGCGCTGGAGCTGAAAGTGGGGCAAATTGTCAAAGGCATCGTGCTGCAGCTGCTAAGCGATCAGGAGGCATTGCTGAACATCGGCGGCGTGCACGTAAAAGCGAAGCTGGAGACGCCGCTGCGGCAAGGGCAGTCGACACTGCTGCAAGTGCAGCCGCAATCTTCGCCCGAGCATATCGTGATGAAGCCGCTGGATGCGGCCGATACGCCGATCGATGGCGATACCGTCACCCAGTTGCTGCGAAGCTTCGGGATGAAAGACCAACCGGAGCACCGCCAGCTTCTGCAGCAGCTGCACCGGGAAGGTGTCGCGCCCACGAAGGAAACGGTAGAAAGCTTCGTCAAGCTTGCGGCAGGAGCACCTGCCGGCATTGATCCGGCCGCTTGGCGGGAGTCTGCACTTACCGCGGTTCGCCGGGGGCTGCCGCTCACGGCCGAAACGACGGCGGCGCTGCACCGCGTCTTGTTCGGCGAGCCGCTGCCCAAGCAGCTCGGCGAATTCGTTCAGCTGGCGGCAAACGCCCTCCGCCAGGACGAAACGGCGCCGCAGCTGCCGCAACAAGCGCGCGAAGCGCTGCAGCAAGCGGCGCAGCAGGCACAAGGCGTGCTGCGCCTGACAGCGCAAGCGCAGCAGCAGCTCACGGCGGCGGCGCAGCCGAACGAGCCGTCGCAGTCGCCGGCTCCTGCGACAGCGGCTGCGCCACAAGCAACGGCAGCCGGGGCCGCTTCTCCGGCGGTCGCCGCACAGCCGCTGCAGTCAGGCACGTCTCCGGCGCAACTGCCGCAGGGGGCTCCTGCGGCAGGGGCCGCTGGCATGCCGCAAGCGCCGGCATCGCCGGCAACGGCACCGCAGGCGGAGCCGGGGGCGGCAGTCGCGCAGCGCAGCGGCGAAGCGCCGCCGCAAGCGGCACCTGCTGCGCTGCCGGCGGCTCCCGCCGAAGCGGAAGCGGGCGGCGCGTGGATCGGCAAGCTGCTGAAGGCGCTTGGCGTTGGCCATGAGCGGCAGCTCGTGCGCCTGCCGGACGACGCGCCGGCCGCACGATTGCCGCAGTCGCTGCTGCCGGGCGCGCCCGGCGAACAGGATGCGCCGCAATCACCGCAAGCGCAGCAAGCCTCCGGCAGCACGCCGCAGCATGCCCAGGCCGCAAGCGATTCGCTGAAATCGGCGCTGCTCGTGTTGGCCGCAACCGACGGCGTGCCGGAGACGATCAAGGAGAGCGCCCAGCAGGCGCTGCAGCACATCACCGGCCAGCAGCTGCTGCTGACCGGCGACCGCAACGGCATGCTGGCGCATGTAACGCTGTCGATCCCGTTCTACGATACGGCGACGGGAGAACAGGCGGCAGCGGTGCACATCCAGACGCGCAAAGGAAAACGCGGCGAGCTTGACGCCGACAATTGCCGGCTGTTGTTCGACCTGCGGATGAAGGCGCTCGGCCAAACGCTCGTCGACGTCCATGTGTACAATCGGATCGTCACCTTGCACGTGCATAATGACCATCCGCTTGCCGGCGAGCTGCTCGAATCGCATCGCCAAGAAATTACGAGCGGATTGGCCGGAGCGGGGTTTCAATTTTTGTCGCTGAAATGTTCGCCGTTTCCGGAACCGGACCCCACCGATGTCGATGCTGATACCGTCGCCGTTCCGCCGGTCGTCGATCGCTCCTTGTACCGTTCAAAGCCTTATAAAGGTGTGGATATGCGCATATGAACGATCGCGACCGTCGCGGCAGCTCCCGCAAGACCGAGGCTGCTCCGTCCATTTCACCGACCGCATCGCTGCCGACGCAGCAGTCGCAACCGCAGCACCAGACGCCAAAACAGGCTGTAGCGCTGCGCTATACGCCGGAACGCAACACGGCGCCGGTCGTCGTCGCCAAAGGCAAAGGAATCGTCGCCGACGCCATCGTCAAAAAGGCGCAAGAACACGGCATCCCGGTGCAAGAGGACGCATCGCTGGTCGAAGTGTTGTCCAAGCTTGACATCGATCAGGAAATTCCGCCGGAGCTGTACAACCTGGTGGCGGAAATTTTATCGTTCATTTACCGTTCCGATCAACGCTTGTCGGCGAGGAGGAACGAACCATGAACGAACGCGGACGCACCGCCAAACCGGCGGTTCGCGATGCCCGCAAGCGCACCGGCGCGAGCGGCGAAGCGGCGGCGGCGCGCCATCTCGAGCGGCTCGGTTACAAGACGCTGCATCGCAACTGGCGCTGCCGCACCGGCGAAATCGATATCGTGGCGGAGGACGGCGATACGCTTGTGTTCGTCGAGGTGCGCACGCGGCGGCGGATAGGTACATTCGGCACGCCGCTGGAGTCCGTCGACGCGCGCAAAATCAGGCAGGTGCGGGATACGGCGCTTGCGTATCTTCATCTTAACGGCAAGCACGGATGTGCGGTCCGTTTCGACGTCATTGCCGTCACGCTTGGCGACAACGGCGAGGTGGCCGAGCTGCGCCATGTGAAGATGGCGTTCTGATTACCACGCGCTTACGCGCGCCTCATTCACAGCAGCGGCTTGCGATCCAGGCTGCGGTATTGCAGCGCTTCCGCCACATGCGGCATTCGAATGATGTCGCTGCCTTCCAAATCGGCGATCGTGCGGGCGATTTTGAGAATGCGCTCGTGTGCCCGAACGCTCAGCGCCAGCGTCTGGAACGCCAACTGCAGCATTTTCTCCACGCCCGGCTCCAGCTTGCAATGGCGACGCAACTGACGGCCGCCGAGCTCGCCGTTGAACGGCAGCAAGCCGCTGCCATAGCGCATGCGCTGCATGGCGCGGGCCGCCTCGACGCGTGCGCGCATCTCCGCCGAAGACAGCGACGTATGCCCGTGCGAAACGGCAGCCAAATCGTCCAAGCCGATGCGCGGCACATCGACCTGCATGTCGATGCGGTCGAGCAGCGGACCGGACAAGCGAGACAAATAGTGAGCCACTTTATGCGGGCTGCAGCTGCAGCTTCGTTCCGGCGTTTCGGCGCCGTAATAACCGCAGGGACACGGATTCATCGAAGCGGCAAGCAGCACGTGCGACGGGAAGGTGAACACGGCTCGCGCCCGCCCGATCGTGATATGGCGATCCTCGAGCGGCTGGCGCAGCACTTCGAGCGACTGCCGCGAAAACTCTGGCATTTCATCAAGAAACAGCACGCCGCGATGCGCCAGGCTGCATTCCCCTGGCTTCGGCACGGAACCGCCGCCGACAAGCCCCGCCGCCGATATCGTATGATGCGGCGCGCGGAACGGGCGCTGCCGAAGCAAACCCGAACGGCCGCCGAGCTTGCCGGCAACGCTGTACAGCTTCGTTACTTCAAGCGCCTCCTCATCATCGAGTTCCGGCAGAATGGTCGGCAGCCGGCGGACGAGCATCGTTTTGCCCGTGCCCGGCGGGCCGACGAGCATGATATTGTGCATGCCGGCAGCCGCGATCGTCAATGCGCGCTTCGCATGCAGTTGGCCGAACACGTCGGCGTAATCGAGCGCAGCTTCGCCGAATCCGGCTCCCGACGCCGCCGCGGCCGCGACATCCCCGTCCGCCGCGCGGAAAGCGCGTTCGTCAGCCGGCACCGCCTCTTCGCCGGTCAGCTCGAGCAAATGGCGCAGCGGCCGCACGCGAATGCCGCCGATCAGCGACGCCTCCCGCGCGTTAAGCGCCGGCAGCGTGACGCTGGACAGCGCCGAGCGTCGCGCTTCGTCAACCATCGACAACACCCCCGCGACCGGCCGCAGCGCACCGTCCAGCGCCAGCTCGCCGATCAGCAGCGTCTCCGCTATCGCCTCCGCCGGCACTTGTCCGCTCGTGACCAGAATGGCGGCTGCAATCGCCAAATCGAACGAAGCTCCTTCCTTGCGCACATCGGCCGGTGCCAAATTGACCGTGATGCGCTGCATCGGGAAGGAGAAGCCGCAATTTTTGATTGCGGCGCGTACCCGCTCCATCGATTCGCGGATGGCCGAGTCGGGCAAACCGACGATGGCGAACTGCGGCAGCCCGCTGGCGATATCGACTTCGACGGTAATCAGCCTGCCTTCGATTCCTTGCACACATGCGCTGTACACTTTTCCGAACACAAAAAAACACGCTCCTTCCGCATCGTAAACAAACGGCTTCACCGTCTGTTCCGTTCGCTTGGAAAAAGGTGCTTCCTTATGACCAAACCGATTCGAATCAGTATTATTTTTTGCCCATGTCCTTATTCTTCGCCATCCGTCCCCGAATTCCTGCCGCATAAAGCCGTATAAACGGAAACAGGAAGGCAAATGTTACGGAAACAACGACATAAAGCGACACGGGAGGCTTATCATGATCCGAAAATGGTTGGTTCTCGCCTTGCTGCTTGCGCTCGCGCCGGGGGCATACTCTCATGCTGCCGAACCGGCATACGCCAAGTGGGGGGCGGATGGCCATGGCGGAAGCGCAGAAGTGTTATGCCGGCGAGTTGATTGACTACCGGCACCTGGGTGCGGAGCAAGTTTCGGCAACGGTAACGCAGGAATCGTTCCATTTCTGGATGCGGCAAGGCGGGAAAGAGTTCGGCGTCACCGTCTCGATTCGTTTTGAAGCGGCAACCGGGCGGGTCGATTCGGTCGTTTGCCGCCGAACGGATCCGTGAAACGCGCCGGAAATTTGGCCCCATTTCGACGTGTTGCTTCATTATATATAGGCTCGTTTCCGCTTGCCGCGCTGTTGAATGTGGCCGAATTTGGCAATACTGATGTTCGAGGTGATCGTATGCTGGAGCAGCCGTATTTTTGCCCGAATTGCCGGTCGAACCGGGTCAAGTTTCAACTCGTGACCACGTACACGCAACCGCTGATGAAAAATGCCATCACGGGAGCGATCGTGGAAACGGGCGACACCGTCCCCGTCAGCGATGCGGAGCCGACGATTCAATGCCGGGTGTGCGGGTTTGCCGGAAATGAGCAGCGGTTTTTGAAGCAGGCGGAGAAGGAACCGCGCGTACAGACGCCTACGACGTCAACGTTGTTTTGACCCGCCACCGTCCGTTGCGCAGGTTGCATGCGAACGAACGCGCTCCGCGCAACGGGCGGCCCTCCGTTCAAATTCATTTCCCGGACAATGAGATTAGTCGCCATCGTTCTCGATTTTCGAACGATTTCTGCTAAAATTGATGTTCGTTTTCGACGAAAAAGGGAGGAAACGGGCGAAAAAAAGTGGTACAATGATGAAGGTTTGCATGGGCGGTACGTTCGGGCCACGATTCGACGTGGACTCGTCCATACGCGGCGCAACCGGTTGGCTGGCGGTCAGCCCCACCGGCGTTGCGGTATTTCGGATCGGTTCGTACATGAAGATAGGAGGAAGCACATTCAATGAACATCCATGAATATCAAGGCAAGGAAGTTCTGCGTCAATACGGCGTTGCGGTACCGGAAGGGAAAGTCGCTTTCACCGTGGAGGAAGCAGTAGAAGCGGCGAAGGAGCTCGGAACGAAGGTAGTGGTAGTCAAAGCGCAAATTCATGCCGGCGGCCGCGGCAAAGCGGGCGGCGTGAAAGTGGCGAAAAGTTTGGACGAGGTGCGTACATACGCCAGCGACATCCTCGGCAAAACGCTCGTCACGCACCAAACCGGTCCGGAAGGCAAAGAAGTGAAACGGCTGCTGATCGAACAAGGCTGCGATATCAAGAAGGAATATTATGTCGGCGTCGTCGTGGACCGCGGCACGGGCCGGGTCGTCATGATGGCTTCGGAAGAAGGCGGCACGGAAATCGAAGAAGTGGCCGCTCATACGCCGGAGAAAATTTTCAAAGAAGTGATCGACCCGGCAATCGGGCTGCAGCCATTTCAGGCGCGCAAGCTTGCTTATGCCATTAACATTCCAGGCGAGCTCGTAAACAAGGCGGTTCAGTTCATGACCGCGCTGTACACGGCTTTCGTTGACAAGGACTGCTCCATTGCCGAAATCAATCCGCTCGTCGTTACCGGCGACGGCAATGTAATGGCGCTTGACGCCAAGCTCAATTTCGATTCCAATGCGCTGTTCCGCCATAAAGATATTGTCGCGCTGCGCGACCTGGACGAAGAAGACGAGAAGGAAATTGCGGCATCCAAATTCGACCTCAGCTACATCGCGCTCGACGGCAACATCGGTTGCATGGTCAACGGCGCAGGTCTGGCGATGGCGACGATGGACATCATCAAATATTACGGCGGCGAACCGGCCAACTTCCTTGACGTAGGCGGCGGCGCGACGACGGAGAAAGTAACCGAAGCGTTCAAAATCATTTTGTCCGACGAAGCGGTCAAAGGCATTTTTGTCAACATTTTCGGCGGTATCATGCGCTGCGACGTTATTGCCAACGGCGTTGTCGAAGCGGCCCGTCAGCTCGGCCTGACCCGTCCGCTGGTGGTTCGTCTGGAAGGCACGAACGTGGAGCTCGGCAAAAAAATATTGAACGAATCCGGCCTCGATATCATCGCCGCCGATTCGATGGCGGACGGCGCGCAAAAAATCGTCGCGAAAGTAAAACAAGCCTAAACCAGATAAGGGTGTGAATAAACGATGAGTATTTTGGTCAACAAGGATACGAAAGTCATCACACAAAATATGACCGGCAAAACCGGCATGTTTCATACAAAAGGCGGGCTCGACTACGGCACGCAAATGGTAGCGGGCGTGACGCCGGGCAAAGGCGGCATGAACGTCGACTTTCAGCTCGAGGACGGCACGACCAAGACGCTTCCCGTTTACAATACGGTAGTGGAAGCCGTCAAAGCGACAGGCGCGACGGCATCGGTCATTTACGTTCCGCCGGCAGCGGCTGCAGACTCGATCATGGAGGCGGTCGACGCCGACCTCGATCTTGTCATTTGTATCACGGAAGGCATTCCGGTGCTCGATATGGTGAAAGTGTCGCGCTACATGGAAGGCAAACGTACCGTGCTGATCGGACCGAACTGTCCGGGCGTCATAACGCCGGGCGAGTGCAAAATCGGCATCATGCCGGGCTACATCCATATGCCGGGCCATGTCGGCGTCGTTTCGCGCAGCGGAACGCTCACGTACGAGGCGGTTCACCAGCTTTCGACACGCGGCATCGGCCAATCGTCGGCAGTCGGCATCGGCGGCGACCCGGTCAAGGGCTCGGAATTTATCGATATTTTGAAGCTGTTTAACGAAGATCCGGATACGTACGCGGTCATTATGATCGGCGAAATCGGCGGTTCGGCCGAAGAAGAAGCGGCAGAGTGGATCAAGGCGAACATGACGAAGCCTGTCGTCGGTTTCATCGGCGGCCAAACGGCGCCTCCGGGCAAACGCATGGGCCATGCCGGCGCGATCATCTCCGGCGGCAAAGGCACGGCGGCAGAGAAAGTGGCAACGCTTGAGGCTTGCGGCGTCAAAGTTGCGCCAACCCCGTCGGAAATGGGCTCGACGCTCGTCAGCGTACTCGAAGACAAAGGCTTGCTCGAAAAGTGCATTACCAAGAAGTAATCGCATAAGCAAGGCCCGAAAAGGTAAGCAACCTTTCAACTCCACTTTGGAGCTGGGAGGTTGTTTTTATTTTATAAAACAAAGGAGAGATTGATGATGGAACGTTTGGATGCGCGCAGTGTGCTGATTGCTTTGCACGAGATGGAGGGAGTAGGCTGGATGACGTTGCTGCGGGTGCTTGGCCATTTGACCGATTGGGCGACCGTGCAGGATCAATCGGCGGAACAATTGGTGCAACTCGGCGTACGTGCCGATACGGCGGCAACGATTCGATCTTGCCTGAACGCCGGGTGGCTGGCGCCAAAGCTGGAACGTTACCGCGCCGCCGGGGTAGACATTATGACGATTGCCGACGACGATTATCCGTTTTTGCTCGAGCGGACGACGACGCCTCCCTGGGTGCTTTATTTGAAAGGCCGCCGGGAATTGCTTGCCCGACCGCTTGTCGGCGTCGTCGGTACGCGAACGCCAACGGTGTACGGCCACAAGGTGGCCGGCGACATGGCGCGGCAATTTTCCGCGGCCGGGCTTTGCATCGTCAGCGGCATCGCGCGCGGCATTGACAGTTCGGCGCATCGCAGCGCGCTGCAGGAAGACGGCGGCACGATCGCCGTGCTGGGCTGCGGCATCGACCGCATTTATCCGCCGGAGAACGCGTCGCTCTACCGCGAAGTGGAGCAGCGCGGGTTGATTGTGTCGGAATACCCGTACGGCACGCCGCCGCAGGCCGGATTATTCCCGCTCCGCAACCGCATTATCGCCGGCCTGTGCCCGGCAACGCTTGTGATTGAAGGCTCCGAAAAAAGCGGTTCGTTGATTACGGCGCGCAAGGCGGTCGAAGAAGGACGGGAAGTGTACGCCGTGCCCGGTCCGATTACGTCGCCGAAGAGCAAGGGCACGTTGCAGCTGCTGCGTGACGGGGAAGCGATGATCGCCATTTCGGCGGTAGACATTATAAGCGTATACAAACGGCGGCCGGCGGTAAACGATAGGGAGGACAAGAACGGTCCGGCAGGGGAGAAGGACAGCGAAATCGCCGAGCTGGAGCGGATGCCGCTGAGTCCGGACGAAGCGCGCATTTACCGGCTGCTTTCGTTTGAACCGACGACCATCGACCGGCTGCTGGAAGCGAGTCAAACAAATTTTGGACATTTGCATGCAATTCTGTTATCTTTAACTTTGAAAAAAAGGATCGCCCAGTTACCCGGTTCATCCTATATCGTGATATAGAGCAATCGGTTAGCCCATGATTGTTTGGAAGGGGGAATGTACGCTATGGCAGACTCGCTCGTCATCGTGGAATCACCTGCAAAAGCGAAAACGATCGGCAAATATCTCGGCAACAAGTATATTGTAAAAGCGTCCATGGGCCATATTCGGGACCTCCCGAAAAGCCAGATCGGCGTTGAAGTCAAACATAATTTCGAACCGAAATATATTACGATCCGCGGCAAAGGTTCCGTGCTCAAGGAACTGAAGGACGCCAGCAAACGCGTCAAACATATTTATCTGGCGGCTGACCCTGACCGCGAAGGGGAAGCGATCGCCTGGCATTTGGCGCATTATCTGGAGCTGGAGCAAACCGAGCCTTGCCGCGTCGTCTTCAACGAAATTACGAAGCAGGCGGTCAAGGACGCGTTCAAGACGCCGCGGCCGATCAATCTCGATCTGGTCAACGCGCAGCAGGCCCGGCGTATTCTCGACCGGCTGGTCGGCTACAAGATCAGTCCGCTGCTGTGGAAGAAAGTGAAGAAAGGCTTGTCCGCCGGGCGCGTGCAATCGGTAGCCGTCAAGCTGATCAACGACCGCGAGAACGAAATCAAGGAATTCGTGCCGGAGGAATACTGGTCGATCACGGTCCGGCTGACGTCCGGCAAATCGACGTTCGAAGCGAAGTATTACGGCAGCGGCGGCGACAAACGCGAGCTTAAGAACGAAGCCGAAGTGAACGAAGTGTTGGCGGCAATCGGGGCGAAGACCGCGTTTATCGTGGCGGACGTGAAGGAGAAGGAACGCCAGCGCAATCCGTCCGCGCCGTTCATCACCAGTACGCTGCAGCAGGAAGCGGCGCGCAAGCTCAATTTCCGCGCTTCCAAGACGATGTCCGTCGCGCAGCAGCTGTACGAAGGCATCGATATCGGCAGCGAGGGCACCGTCGGTCTCATCACGTACATGAGAACGGACTCGACGCGCATCTCGCCGGTCGCGCAGGACGAAGCGAAAGAATACATTCTCGGCAAATACGGCGCCGATTACGTGCCGGAAACGCCGCGCGTCTATACGAAGAAAGCGACGAACGCGCAGGATGCGCACGAAGCGGTTCGTCCGAGTTCGGTGCAGCGCGAGCCGGACAGCCTGAAGGAATTTCTCAGCCGCGACCAACTGCGGTTGTACAAGCTGATCTGGGAGCGTTTCGTCGCCAGCCAGATGTCGTCCGCGGTGCTGGATACGATGTCCGTCGATATTGCCGCCGGCGATGCGACGTTCCGTGCAACCGGACAGAAAATGAAGTTCGCCGGCTTCACGAAAGTATACGTGGAAGGCAACGACGACGGCACGACCGAAGAAGAGAAGATGCTGCCGCCGCTGGCGCAGGGCGACAAGCTGAAGGCGGAGGAAATCGAGCCGAAGCAGCATTTCACCCAGCCGCCGCCGCGCTACAGCGAGTCGCGACTCGTGCGGGCGCTGGAGGAACTTGGCATCGGACGGCCAAGCACGTACGCGCCGACGCTGGAGACGGTGCAGAAGCGCGGTTACGTGGCGCTTGAGGAGAAGAAGTTCATCCCGACCGAGCTTGGCGAGTTGGTCATCCAGCTGATGGAGGAATTTTTCCCGGAAATTCTCAATATCGAATTTACGGCGCAGATGGAAGAAGAGCTCGACAACGTCGAAGAAGGCAAGGAAGATTGGGTCAAGGTGCTCGACTCGTTCTACACTTCGTTCGAGAAGCGGCTGGAATTCGCCGAAGAAGAGATGAAGGAAGTCGAAATCCAGGACGAAGTGTCCGACGAAGTGTGCGAGAAGTGCGGGAGCCCGATGGTGTACAAGATGGGCCGCTTCGGCAAGTTCCTCGCTTGCTCGGGCTTCCCGGACTGCCGCAATACGAAGCCGATCGTCAAGGATATCGGCGTCACCTGTCCGAAGTGCAAGGAAGGGCGGGTTGTCGAACGGAGAAGCAAGAAGGGCCGCGTCTTTTTCGGCTGCGACAAGTATCCGGAGTGCGATTTCGTGTCGTGGGACCGACCGGTGGAAGAACCCTGCCCGGCTTGCGGCTCGCTGCTCGTGATCAAGAACAGCCGCAGCGGCCAGACGGTGCAATGCACGCAGTGCGAATTCAAGGAAGAAGCGGCGGAAACCGAAACCGAAATCGCCGACTGAAAGCTGACCATTACGTCAGGCGCGGCGCAAGCGGCTCTGACGTTCCATACAAGGACAAGACGAAGTTCCGCGGCATTCGCCGCCGGGACTTTCGTCGCGATTGGACGATTTGCGGCGTGACGCCGGGAAGGCGGGGCCGGTTTATAGGAGGGGAACGGATTGACGACACCAATGAAAGTAACCGTCATCGGCGCGGGGCTGGCCGGGAGTGAAGCAGCTTGGCAAATTGCCAGGCAAGGCGTGCCGGTTACGCTGTACGAAATGCGTCCGGTGCGCAAGACGCCCGCCCACATCAGCGACAAATTCGCCGAACTCGTCTGCAGCAATTCGCTGCGGGCGAACGGCTTGACCAATGCGGTAGGCGTGCTGAAAGAAGAGATGCGGCAGCTGCAGTCGCTCATTCTGGCGGCGGCGGACAAACATGCGGTACCGGCGGGCGGGGCGCTTGCGGTCGATCGCGATTTGTTTGCGGGGGAAGTGACCGACACGCTGCGCAGCCATCCGCTGATCGACGTGCGCAATGAAGAAGTGACGAAGCTTCCGGAGGAAGGAATTACGGTCGTCGCTACCGGCCCGCTCACGTCGCCGGAGTTGTCGGCGCAGCTGCAAACGTTGTTCGGCGAAGAATATTTGTACTTCTACGACGCCGCGGCGCCGATTGTGGAGAAAGACTCCATCGACATGGACAAGGTGTACCTCGCCTCCCGGTACGACAAGGGCGAAGCGGCTTACCTGAACTGTCCGATGTCGGAAGCCGAGTTTCAAACGTTTTATGAAGCGCTTACGACCGCCGAAACGGCACCCGTCAAGGAGTTTGAGAAAGAAATTTATTTCGAAGGCTGCATGCCGATCGAAGTGATGGCCCAGCGCGGCCGGCAGACGGTGTTGTTCGGCCCGATGAAGCCGGTAGGGCTGATCGATCCGCGCACAGGCAAGCTGCCGTACGCGGTCGTTCAACTGCGGCAGGACAACGCGGCAGGTACGCTGTACAATTTGGTCGGCTTCCAGACGCATCTCAAGTGGGGCGAGCAGAAGCGGGTATTTTCGCTCATCCCGGGGCTGGAGCAGGCGGAATTCGTCCGCTTTGGCGTCATGCACCGCAACACGTTCATCAATTCGCCGAAGCTGCTGCTGCCGACGTACCAGTTCAAAGGGCGCGAGTCGCTGTTTTTTGCCGGGCAGATGACCGGGGTGGAAGGGTACGTGGAGTCGGCGGCTTCCGGCCTGATTGCGGGCCTCAATGCCGGACGGCTGGCGCGCGGGCTGGCCTGCGTGACATTGCCTGCGGATACGACGCTCGGCAGTATGGCGAATTACATTACGTCGGCCGATGCCAAACATTTTCAACCGATGAACGCCAATTTTGGCTTGTTCCCGCCGCTGGACGAACGATTAAAAGGAAAGAAGCTGAAAAACGAAAAGCTTGCTGAACGCGCAATTCACGCAATTCAGAATTTTTCGCAAAATGAAAGCTTGTTTTCTTGTATGTAAAAGCTTCGCTATGGTACCATGAGGAGAACCGGATGAAAAACGGCCACTATATTGACGACTTTCTGCGTTATCTGGAAATCGAAAAAAACGCCTCGGTGTATACAGTCCGGCATTATGCGTCCGATTTGCAGCAATTTACCGCACATCTGGAAGAGCAGCGGATCGACGGCTTCGAAACGGTGACGTATTTGCACGTCCGCATGTTTCTTGCCAAGCTGGGGGCCGACGATTACGCCAAACGTTCGATTTCGCGCAAGCTGTCGGCACTGCGCTCGTTCTATCAGTATTTGCTGAGGGAGGGCGCTGTCGCCGTCAGCCCGCTCAGCTATGTCCGCACGCCGAAGCTGGAGAAGAAGCTGCCGCGGTTTCTGTATCTGGAGCAGACGCTGGCGCTGCTGGAGGCGCCCGACCTGTCGACGCCGCTCGGCGTGCGCGACCGGGCGCTGATGGAGTGCCTGTACGCCAGCGGCATGCGCGTCAGCGAGTTGGTCGGACTTGACGTGTCGTCGATCGACCTCGACAACGGCATTGCGCTTGTGTTCGGCAAAGGCGCCAAGGAGCGGTACGTGCCGCTGGGCGAGCTGGCGGTCGATGCGCTTCGCAGCTACATGGACGACGCCCGCAACGAGCTGCTGGAAGGCAAGGAGGCGCTCCCGCTGTTCCTTAACTACCGCGGTACGCGGCTTTCCGACCGAAGCGTCCGGCGCATCGTCGACAAGTACGTCGAACAGCTGGCGCTGGCCAGCGACGTCAGTCCGCACACGTTCCGCCACACGTTCGCCACTCACATGCTCGAAGCCGGCGCCGACCTGCGCGTCGTGCAGGAACTGCTCGGGCATGTCGACCTGTCGACGACGCAAATTTATACGCATGTGACGAAAGATCACTTGCAATCGATCTACAACAAGGCGCATCCGCGCGCCTAGTCCCCATAAGCGGCCGTTTGCGGCCGAGGCAACGAAGCATAAGCCCCGCTCGGCGGGGTTATCTCAAGGAGTGAAAGCATGGGCGATTTTCACGCTACGACGATATTCGGCATTCGCCATCAAGGCAAAGGGGCGATCGCCGGCGACGGCCAGGTCACCTTCGGCAACAGCATGGTGATGAAGAGTCAGGCCAAAAAAGTGAGGCGGTTGTACCGCGGCCAGGTTGCCGCCGGGTTCGCCGGCTCGGTCGCCGATGCGGTGACGCTGTTCGAGAAGTTCGAAGGCAAGCTGGAGGAGCATCACGGCAATTTGACCCGGGCCGCTGTCGAACTGGCCAAAGATTGGCGCTCCGACCGCGTCTTGCGTCGGCTCGAAGCGATGATGATCGTGATGGATGCGAGCGGCTTGCTGCTGATCTCGGGCAACGGCGAAATAATCGAGCCGGACGACGGCATTCTTGCCATCGGCTCGGGCGGCAGCTTCGCGCTGGCGGCGGGCCGCGCCTTGCACCGCCATGCGGCGCATATGAGCGCGCCGGACATTGCCCGCGCCGCGCTGGAGACGGCGGCGGATATCTGCGTGTTCACGAACCGCAACATTATTGTGGAAGTCATCGAATAGACGGGGCGGACGTCAGCTTATCCGGCTTTTTTAGCATATCCGTAAATTTTCCATTAATTGGCGGATGCTTCCGAAGCAAGTTAATGCTCGCGGGAAGCATATCACGAAGTTTCGCATTAACTTAGCAGATGCTTCCGAAGCGAGTTAATGCTCGCGGGAAGCGTATCACGAAGTTTCGCATTAACTTAGCAGATGCTTCCGAAGCGAGTTAATGCTCGCGGGAAGCGTAACACGAAGTTTCGCATTAACTTTAAGGAGGCACCTTATGTCCCAAGCCCTCACGCCGCGGCAAATTGTCGCCGAGCTTGATAAATATATCATCGGCCAGAACAAAGCGAAGAAGTCGGTCGCCGTCGCCCTGCGCAACCGGTACCGGCGCAGCCGGCTGGACGACACGATGCGGGATGAAATCATCCCGAAAAACATCCTGATGATCGGTCCGACCGGCGTCGGCAAAACGGAAATCGCGCGCCGGCTCGCCAAGCTCGTGCAGGCGCCGTTCGTGAAGCTTGAAGCGACCAAGTTCACCGAAGTCGGCTACGTCGGCCGCGACGTCGAATCGATGGTGCGCGACCTCGTCGAAACGTCGATCCGCATGGTGAAGCAGGAGCGTACGGAGCAACTGCAGGACCGCGCCACCAAGCTTGCGGACGAACGCATCGTATCGATTCTGGCTCCCGGTCCGAGCCGCCGCAAGCAGACGCGCAATCCGCTGGAGATGCTGTTCGGCCAGCAGAACCAGCAAAGCGACGACGACGACGATGAGCCGTCCTCGGATATCGCCGAGAAGCGGATCGCGATTCGTTCGAAGCTGGCCAAGGGCGAGCTCGAGAACGAAACGATCGAAATCGAAGTCGAAGACAACTCGCCTTCGATGCTCGACATGCTGGGCGGCGGGCAGCCGGGCAACGAACAGATGGGCATGAACTTCCAGGAAATGCTCGGCAACATGCTGCCGAAGCGTTCGAAGAAACGCAAGCTTCCCGTGAAGGACGCGCGCAAGGTGCTCGTGCAGGAAGAAGCGAACAAGCTGATGGATATGGACGAAGTGATCCAGGAATCCGTTCGGCGCGCGGAGCAGTCCGGCATTATTTTTCTCGACGAAATCGATAAAATTGCCGGCGGCGGCCGCGGCAGCGGCAGCGGCGGTCCCGACGTTTCGCGGGAAGGCGTGCAGCGCGACATCCTGCCCATTGTCGAAGGTTCGACGGTGATGACCAAGTACGGTCCGGTCAAAACCGATTACATGCTGTTCATCGCCGCCGGAGCGTTTCATATGTCGAAGCCGTCGGATTTGATTCCCGAACTGCAGGGAAGATTCCCGATCCGCGTCGAGCTTGGCAGTTTGACCCACGACGATTTCGTGCGCATCCTGAAAGAACCGCGCAACGCGCTGACGAAGCAGTATACGGCCCTGCTGCAAACCGAGGGCATCGAAGTGACGTTTACGGACGCTGCGATCGAAGAGATCGCCCGCATCGCCGTTACGGTCAACCAAAATACCGACAATATCGGCGCCCGCCGTCTGCATACGATTCTGGAGAAGCTGCTGGAAGACTTGTCATTCGAGGCGCCCGACATTACGCTGGACGAATTTCCGATTACGCCGGAATACGTCCGGGAGAAGCTGGCCGATATCGCGCAGAATCGCGATTTGAGCCATTATATTTTATGATCCGGCGGGTCGCCAGGCAATGGCGGCGGCCGGATGGGGTAACAGGAGGTTTCATACAAGATGGCTTTGCTAGCCAAGACAAGAAGATTGAACAAATTGCTGCAACAGGCAGCCGGAAATGCAGTCAATTTTATGGAGATGGCCGAAGTGCTGCGGGAGACGATTGATGCGAGCGTCTACGTCGTCAGCCGCAAAGGCAAGCTGCTTGGATTTGCGTTCGCCGATGCGGCCTGGCCGGATCGCGGCAACCGACAGCTGCTGGAGGATAGGCGGCTTTCCGAAGAAACGAATGCGCTGCTGCTGAGCATTGAAGAGACGTCGTCGCAATCGGCGGCAGGGGGGACCGGCGGCTGGGAAGAGGCGTTCGGCCAGGCGCAAACGACGCTTGTCCCGATTCTCGGGGGCGGCAATCGGCTTGGCACGCTTGTACTGACGCGGGATGCGCTGGCATTCGTCGACGACGACCTGATTCTCGCCGAATACGGCGCCACGATTGTCGGCATGGAAATATTGCGCGTCCGCGCCGAAGAAAGCGAAGAGGAATCGCGCAGCAAGGCGATCGTGCAAGTGGCCGTCGGGTCGCTTTCATTCAGCGAGCTGGAAGCGCTTGAGCATATTTTTGAAGAGTTGAAAGGCAAGGAAGGGCTGCTCGTCGCCAGCAAAATCGCCGATCGTGTCGGCATCACCCGCTCCGTCATCGTCAACGCGCTGCGCAAGCTGGAGAGCGCTGGCGTCATCGAAACGAGGTCGCTCGGCATGAAAGGCACCTACATCAAAATATTAAACGAGCAGCTGTTCGTCGGCTTGGAGCAAGTCAAGCTGTAATTCCCTCCAAAAGTGTGACGCAGTTCACAAAATAAACAGGCGAAAAGTCCCTTTCTGAAAAAGATAGGGCTTTTTTCATATTGTGCATTAATGTAATTATCTACAAGATAAATGATAGTTTGAAATTCTGCAAGATCCGACATTTTTCGGGGGAATCCGTACAGGGTTCGCAATATTTTTCGAAATATTAATGTCGAATCAAGAAGGAGTTTGGCTTTCGATTGTTGAATATTAGTATTCAATATTGCTATAAAAAGGTGGTAGCCGCATGTCCTTACTAGATAAACCGAGCTTCAACCTGCTCTCTCGTTCACTGGACGCTGCCGCACTGAGGCAAAAAGTTGTCGCCAACAATATCGCCAATGTCGACACGCCCAAATTCAAACGATCCGACGTCGTCTTCGAGGAATTGCTGCAGAATGAAATGTCCTCTCCGCGAGGCATTGTCGGCAGCCGGTCGGATCGCAGACATTTTTACATAAGCAGCGGCAGCCAGTCGGGACCGCAAATTCAGACGGACGAGCGTGCGGTCATGAACAACAATTTGAACAACGTCGATATCGATTCCGAAATGTCGCTTTTGGCCAAAAACCAGCTGCGCTATAATGTCATGGTGCAAGAAGTGAACCACGACATCAAGATGATGAGAACCGCCATCAATGGAGGGAAATAACAGATGAGGTTGACCAACGGCTTCGATATTAGCTCTTCGGCATTAACCGCGCAGCGGCTGCGGATGGATGTCATATCTTCGAATATCGCCAATGCCGATACGACGCGCACGAAGATGGTAAACGGCAAGTGGGTGCCGTACACACGCAAAATCGTTACCATCGAACCGAAGGAGCAGGCTCCATTCTCCAGCGTGCTGCAAGGCGCCATGAACGGCGCAAGCGGCGGGTTCGGCGAAGGGGTCAAAGTGACGAAGATCGGCGAAGATTCGGCGCCGTTCAAGCAAGTGTACAATCCGACTCATCCCGATGCGGACGAGAACGGCTTCGTGATGATGCCGAACGTCGACATCCTTAAAGAAATGGTCGACATGATATCGGCCACACGATCATACGAAGCGAACGTAACGGCGCTTAACGCTTCGAAGGCATTTGTGACGAAGGCGCTTGAAATCGGCAAATAATGCCGGCTTAACATTTTGAGGGGGAATTGGGATTGATCGACAATATTTCGTTAAAGCCGGCTGCAGTCCTGCAGCTGCAAAAATCGAAAACGGAAACGGGAGCCGTAGATGTCACCCAATCCTTCAGCTCGTTGCTCAATGACTCGCTTGCCAAACTGAACGCTCAGCAAGTGGAAGTCGACAAGCTGGGCGAGCAATTTGTCATGGGCGAATTGGCCGACACGCACCAAGTGATGATTGCTGCCGAGAAAGCTTCGTTAGGGCTCGAACTCACCGTGCAAGTGCGCAATAAAGTGATCGAGGCTTATCAAGACATTATGAGAATGCAACTGTAATCTCATAGGCAACAGCAATCGGATGGGGTGACAAAGTGAACGAAACAGTACTCCAATATTGGAATCGGGCCAAGCAATATTGGAACAAATATACCAGAACACAAAAAATTACACTAATCGCAACAGTAGCCATACTCGTTCTCACCGTTACCTTGGTCTCTTATAATTTGTCCAAAACGCAATATTCGGTTGCCTATCGCGATTTGCAGCCCAGCGATGCCGCCGCCATCAAACAATATTTGGACGGCGCCAAAATTCCGTACCGGATCAGCGCCGACGGCAAAGTGATCGAAGTGCCGACGAAAGAAGCGACCAACGTCAAGCTGGACGTGGAATCGCAAGGTCTCAACAAGAACGGATCGATCGGTTACAGCGCATTCCGCGACAGCAGCGCTTTCGGCACGACAGACGCGGAATTTCAGATCAAACATCTTGACGCGCTGCAAGGCGAAATCCAGCAACTCATTAACGCGAACGAATCCGTGCTCAGCTCGAAAGTGCTTATTACGCTGCCGGAACAATCGGTATTTCTGCCGAAAAACGGGGTAAGGGAGCAAGCTTCCGCGGCGGTTGTCGTCAAGCTGAAGCCGGGATACCGTCCCGACCAGCAGCAGATCGACACGCTTTACCGTTCCGTTGCGCACAGCGTACCGAATTTGACGCTCGACAACATTACGATTTCCGATCAGAACGGCGACGAACTTCCTTATTCCAAATCGGGAAGCTCGCAGCTTAATACGGCCAATGCGGTGACGCAGCAATTCCAAATCCAGAAGGCGTTCGAACAGGATATTCAGAAAAAAGTCATGACGATTCTCGGCGGTGTGCTCGGGACGGACAAAGTCATCCCGATGGTCATGTCGACGATGAATTTCGACCAGAAGAAGTCGAACCAGCAGCTCGTTACGCCGGTCGTCGACAATCAGGGCATCGCTATCAGCATGCAGGAAATCAGCAAGTCGTACACGTCCGACAGCGGATCGGCAGCCGGCGGGGTAGCCGGAACCGGCGACACCGACGTTCCCGGTTATCCGGGTAGCACCGGCAGCGGCAAAACGACGTCCGAAGAAGTGCAAAAAACGGTCAATAGCGAAATCAACCGGATTACGAACGAAATCGTATCGAGCCCGTATACCGTCACCGATTTGACGATCAGCGTCGGCGTCGAGCCGCCGGATACTAACGATCCGACGACGCTGACGCAGCAAACGAAAGATGCGATTCAGCGCATTCTGGTGAATGTCGTTACCGCCGCTTTGGCGAATAGCGGCAGAACGTTCACCGCCGATGAACTGACGAGCAAAGTTATCGTGTTCGATCACAACTTTGCCCAGAAAGACGTTGCAGGCGCCACGAACAAAACGAACTGGCTGCTTTACGGCGGAGGCGCGCTTGCCTTGCTGCTTGCCGGGGCGACAGGATACGCAATTTCCCGCCGCAGGCGGAAAGCGCAGCTGGCGATGGAGGAAGCGGCGGCAGCCGCAGCTACGAAAGTTGAATTCCCGACAATCGATTTCGATAATGTCACGAACGAGAACCAGGCGCGCAAGCAATTGGAAACGTTGGCGAAACGAAAGCCCGAAGATTTCGTCAACCTGCTTCGTACATGGCTCGTAGATGAATAGAGGTGTAAATCAGTGGCAAAGGGAGTTCAACACGGTTTAACGGGCAGACAAAAAGCGGCAATCCTGCTGATCAGTCTGGGACCAGAAGTTTCGGCGCAAATTTTCAAGCATTTGCGCGATGAAGAGATAGAGCAGTTGACGCTGGAGATCGCCAATGTACGCAAGGTGGACACGACGGAGAAGGAAGCGATTTTGTCCGAATTCCATCAAATCTGCATGGCGCAGGAATACATAACGCAGGGCGGTATTTCGTACGCCAAAGATATTCTGGAGAAGGCGCTCGGATCGCAGAAGGCACTTGACATTATCAATCGATTGACGGCCACGCTTCAGGTCAGGCCGTTCGATTTTGCCCGCAAGGCGGACCCCGCGCAAATTTTGAACTTTATTCAGAACGAGAATTCGCAGACGATCGCGCTCGTGCTGTCGTATTTGCAGGCCGAACAATCGTCGATGATTTTGTCCGCGTTGCCGCAAGACAAGCAGGCGGAAGTAGCCAAACGGATCGCTCTGATGGACAGCACGTCGCCGGAAGTCATCAGCCAGGTGGAGCGCGTGCTCGAGCAGAAGCTGTCGGCCACCGTCACGCAGGACTATTCGTCGGCGGGCGGCATCGAAGCGATCGTGCAAATTTTGAACGGCGTCGATCGCGGTACGGAACGTACCATTCTCGATGCGCTCGAAATTCAGGATCCGGAGTTGGCCGAAGAAATCAAGAAGCGGATGTTCGTGTTCGAAGACATCGTCAATATCGACAATCGTTCGATCCAGCGTATTATCCGCGACATCGAAAACGCCGATTTGCAGCTTGCCCTCAAGGTGGCGAGCGAAGAAGTGCGCGAAGCGATTTTTCGCAACATGTCGAAACGGATGTCCGAGACGTTCCGCGAGGAAATGGAGTATATGGGCCCCGTGCGGCTGCGCGACGTCGAAGAAGCGCAAACGCGCATCGTAGCAACGATCCGCCGTCTGGAAGAATCCGGAGAAATCATCATCGCTCGCGGCGGAGGGGATGATATCATTGTCTAACGTAATCAAGCCGCTGTTCTACACGACGCTTGACGATTTCAAGACGGTGGAAGGCGCTCGTCTCCCGCAAGCGCCGGGAGCGGCTCCGGAAGACGGAGTCGACGAAGAGGAAAAACTCGAGCTGCTGGAACTGAAAGCGATGAAAGAGCGGATCCTGCTCGATGCCGAACAATCCGCCGATCAGATGCTGCACGATACGGTGGCCGAAACGAACGCCATACGCGAACAAACGCAGCAGGAAATCGACCAATGGTGGAGCGAACGCAGGCTGCAAGACGAACAGGTAACCGAAGAAGCAAGGCTGTCCGGCCTGGAGCAAGGGTTTCGTGAAGGCGCTGTGCAGGCGGAAACCGCGGTCCGGGAGCAGTATCACGATACGCTGAAGGAAGCGCAGGCGGTGCTGGAGCAAGCCTACGAGCTCAAGCAGCGGATCATTCTGGAAGCGGAGCCGTTCCTGATTGAATTAAGCACCGCCATCGCCGAAAAAATTATCGATCGCCAACTGACCATAGATCCCGAATGGATTGTCAAGATGACGCAAGACGTGCTTGCGCGCAGGCGGGAGAAAGGCACGATTACCCTTTGCGTAGCGCCGGCTCATTTCGCTTATTTGCAGGACGCTCGCGAGGAATTTTTGCTCTCGATCGATTCGCAAGCCGAATTGCAAATTATTCCGGACGCTTCGGTCACCGATCACGGTTGTGTCGTTCGTTCCGCTTTTGGCAGCATCGACGCCCGCATCGATACCCAGCTCACCGAAATTAAAGCGGCGCTGCGACAAATCGCCTTGCGGGGCGAGGAGGCGGACGCGACATGATGAAGGTGCCGACGGCAGGCAAGTATATTGAACATTTGCGCCAGATCGATCCGGTGCTCGTCAACGGCAAAGTGATCCAGGTCATCGGCCTGACCGTCGAGTCCGAAGGGCCCGATGCCAGCGTCGGCGACGTGTGCCTCATTTACCCGTTCAAGTCGAATACGCCGCTGAAGGCGGAGGTCGTCGGCTTCCGCAACAACCGGGTCATTCTGATGCCGCTCGGCGACTTGCATTCCATCGGTCCCGGCTGCGAAGTCGTCAGTACCGGACGGCCGCTTACGGTGCAAGTCGGCCACGAGCTGCTGGGCAAAGTGCTGGACGGTCTTGGACAGCCGCTCGACGGATCGTTCCTGCCTTCGCGCATGACTCACTACTCGACGCACAACGCGCCGAACAATCCGCTTCGCCGGCCGCGCGTATTACAGCCGATCAGTGTCGGCGTCCGCTGCATCGACGGGCTGCTGACGATCGGCAATGGCCAGCGCGTCGGCATCTTCGCCGGATCCGGCGTCGGCAAAAGCACGCTGCTCGGCATGGTTGCCCGCAATACGGCGGCCGATGTCAATGTGATCGCGCTGATCGGCGAACGCGGCCGCGAGGTGCTCGATTTTATCGAACGCGATTTGGGCCCGGAAGGGCTGGCGCGTTCGGTCGTCATCGTGGCGACCAGCGATCAGCCGGCGCTCATCCGGATCAAGGGAGCCATGATCGCGACGAGCATCGCCGAATATTTTCGCGATAAAGGGCTGAACGTGATGTTGATGATGGACTCCGTCACCCGCTTCGCAATGGCGCAGCGTGAGGTTGGCCTTGCCGTTGGCGAGCCGCCGGCAACAAGAGGCTACACGCCATCGGTGTTCGCTGCGCTGCCGAAGCTGCTGGAACGTTCGGGCACCGGCACGAAAGGCTCGATTACCGCGTTCTATACAGTGCTTGTCGATGGCGACGATATGAACGAGCCGATTGCGGATGCGGTTCGCGGCATTCTGGACGGCCACATCGTGCTCGACCGAAACCTGGCCCATCGCGGGCACTATCCGGCAATCGACGTGCTGGCCAGCGTCAGTCGCGTCATGAAGGAAATTGTGCCGGATGAGCAGCAGGAAGCCGCCGATATGCTGAAACGGCTGCTGGCTATTTATAAAGATTCGGAAGACTTGATCAATATCGGGGCGTACCAGCGCGGCTCAAACCCGCAAATTGACTTGTCGCTGCAATACATCGACCAGATCACGGCTTTTACCCGGCAGAAGGTAAACGAAAAAGTCAACTACGAAGAAGCGCAGCAGCAATTGATCGAACAATTCCACGGAGGCTGAGCGAAACATGCGGTTTCGGTATGCGTTCCAGAAAATCGTCGATTTGAAGGCCAGCGAAAAAACGCAGGCGGAATGGGAACTGTCGCACGCGGTAGGCAAACTGCAGGTGGAGGAGCAGATGTTGTCCGGGCTGCATTCCGAAAAGTCGGAGTTGCAGACGAACTTGTCGAGCGCCACGCAGGAGACGGTCACGGTATCCGATCTGATGCACTACCAGACGTATCTGAACCACATCGACCGGCGCATTTCGCAGAAAGACGCCGATGTGCGCAGCGCGCAGCAGCGCGTCAACCACGAGCGGCAGCAGCTCACCGCAAAGATGGTGGAAGAGAAAGTGTGGACGACGGCCCGGGACAAGGCGAAACGGTTGTTCGTTCATGCGGAGCAGCGCAAGGAGCAAGGCGCCATTGACGAAATGGCGACGATGCGGAGCAAGCGGCTGTCTTATTAATAGGAAGCGGAGCATGGCGCGACCGCGACCGCGGGCAGGCGCAGAAGAGCGGAACGGAACGGGAAAGGAGGGGAAGCGGTGAACGCAGAGTTGGAAAGAGCCGAACTGAGCACCTTTGAACGCTTCCTGTATTGGTTTTTTATTCCCATCGTGTTTACGATCGTCTGTACGCTCGTTTTCCTGTCGTTGTTCGATTACGACGTGAAGAACGAGCTGCTCAAGGCCGCGAACAAAATTCCGCTTGTCGGCAGCGTCGTCCCGGATCCGAAGGAAACGACGACAACGCCCAAAACGGACGACGCCGAAGGCGTGTTCGACAAGAAGGCGTTCGAGCAACTGACGGCCGATTTCAACAAGAAGCTGAGCGACAAGGACGCGCAGCTGAAGCAGACGGACGCGGGATCCCAGCAGAAGGATGCGACGATCAAGGACTTGCAGGCCAAAGTATCCGCGCTGGAAGACCAGCTCAAAACAAAAACGAAAACCGATGAAGAATATTTGGCGCAAGTGCAGCAAACGGCGGCGATGTTCGCCGGCATGAGCCCAAGCAAAGCGGCGCCGATCATGGAAAATTTCACGACGATGGAGCGCGTGCTGATCTTGAGCGAGATGAAAAACGACGCGCGGGTGAAAGTGCTGGAGAAGATGGACCCGAAGAAAGCGGCGGAAGCGTCGATTTATTTGAAGGACATCTCCCCGGCAAAAGACCGCGAAATCGCGGCGTTGCAGGAACGCGCCGCCCTGGTGGAAGATGCCAAGTCGGCGCAAAAAATCAGCAAAACCGATATCGGCACCACCTTCTCCACCATGACGCCAAAAAGCGCGGCGCAAATCCTTCTCGACATGGAAGGCTTCAACGCGACGAAGGTAAACGAAATTTTGAGCAGTATGGATAGTTCGGCGAGATCCGGCATTTTGGCGGCAATGGCCGGATTGTCCAAGGAAGGTGCGGCAGCCGCAGCCAAAATTGCAGCCCGGCTCAGTCAGTAAACGTATGTCAGCCTTTGAACTACCTTTGAAAGGAGGTGAAAACAAATGGAGATCCCAATGATGACTGTGAAAGCTGCTGTAACGACGGCGGGAGCGGGACAAGCGACCGGGAACGGCGGCCAAACATCCGGTGAAACGGGCAAATCGAACTTTGCCGGCGCGCTGGTGGCGATCATCGGCGGTCAAGGGCAGAACGGCGCCAAGGCGGACGAAACGAGCTTGTCGCTGAACGCGCTGCTGCAAGGATTGTCGCCGGCGCTGCTCGCCTTGTTGCTGCCACAGCTTCAGGACACCGGCAGCGAATCGGCGACGGCTCAGTTGCTCGACGCCATTGCCGCGAATCCCGAGCTTCTGGCGCAATTGCTGGCAAACCCCGGCTTCCAGCAGTGGTTGCAACAGGCGAACGAATTGCTGCAAGCTTCCGGAGTCGATACCGGCGTCGCCGCTTTGCAAGGCGAGTCCGGCGCTGCGGGCAACGCGGGCGCAGCCGCTTTGAACAGTGCGCAGGCGCAGCAAATTATGGCGGCATTCGCCGGCGCGATGAAGCAGCACCCGGACAGCATCTTGTTCCAGCAGCTCGCGCAAAGCTTCGGCGAAACGTTCGCGCAATCGCTGTTGCAGCAAGAAGCTGCGATCGGCACCGCCACGGCGAATAACGCCGCGGCAACCAGCACAGCTAACCCGCCCGTTGCGAACGGTCGAACGAAAGAAACGGCCAAGGCGAACGCGCTGTCATCAGCACCGGTCCAAATCGTATCGCAGCAACACGCGGGTGCAGAGAAAGCGGAGCTTCCGCAACAGCTGCAGCAGCTTGTCGCTCACGTGCAAACGACCAAGCTCGACTTGCTGTCGGCCAAACACGCGATGCAGCGCATGATGCTGGCGGCGCAGGCGCCAACCGAATCTGCAGCAGCGGAATCGAATGCCGATGCAGCATCTTTACCCACGTTGATGCCGCTTCAAACCGGCGACCTGATTCGCTCCTTGCAGCAAGGTTTCGCAGCGAAGCCGGCGGGAGAGACGATCGGCAGCCAATCGTTCGTGCAAGACATGAGTCAATTCATGATCAAGGCGATCAAGGTCAATCCGCTGAACGGCTTCTCGGAAGCGAGATTGTCGCTGACGCCGGAAAGCCTCGGCCACGTCGAAGTGAAGATCACGATGCAGGCCGGCCAACTCGTCGCCCAATTCCATGCGCAGACGGCGCTTGGCAAGGAGATGATCGAAGGCCAGCTCGCACAGCTCCGAACAACGCTGCAGAATCAGGGCATTCACGTAGAGCGGCTGGAAGTGATGCAGCAGAACAATCTGCAGTCGGGCATGTTCCAGGATCAACAGCGCCAGCAATCGTCGCAGCAGCCGGGCGGCCAGAGCAAATCTTCCCATTCCGAGATCGACACGGGAGCGGCCGAATTTGCGCAGGAACTGACGCAAGTGGCGGAGGCGCGCAACGGCGAATCGAATGGAAGCGTGTTTGACGTAACGGCTTAAGCGAGATCATCAGGAAGGGTCCGAAGGGAGGGAACGGAAATGGCCGATTCGAATATCGTCGGTACGAAAAATGTGTGGCCTTATTATGCGCAAGGCAATACGAGCGCGGCGAGCACCAAAGCCGGCAATACGCTGGGCAAGGATGACTTTCTCAAAATCCTGATGACCCAGCTCAGCAATCAGGATCCGACGCAGCCGCTCGAGGATAAAGATTTTATCGCTCAGATGGCGCAGTTTTCATCGGTCGAGCAAATGACCAACATGGCCGGCGAAATGAAGCTGCTGCGCCAATCGCTCGGCATGGCGCCGGGATTGCTCGGACAATCGGTCACCTGGACCGCGTTTGACGACGCCGGCAACCAAATCGAAAACAGCGGCATCGTCTCGGCGCTCACCTTCAAGGACGGCAAACAATACGCCCGCGTGGAGGGAGGAGCGGAGATTACTCTGGATCAGATCACAAGCATCGAACGTCCGGAGTAACCGAGCCCTATGGCGGATCATGTAACAGCGGGGCAATTGTTTCCGGGAGCGGTGCATCCGTCGGTCCGGATGCGGCAGTCGCATCAGTCGGCCGGCAGCGCGGCGGGAACGGCAAACAAGGCAACGTTTCAGGATGTGTTAGGCCAGCAGATGGTGAAATTCAGCCATCATGCCGAAGTCCGGCTGCAGCAGCGGGGGATCGAACTGAAACCCGAGCAGTTGGCCAAAATAAAGACCGCAATCGACAACGCATCGGCCAAAGGAGCCAAAGATTCGCTTATGCTGCTTGGCGATATGGCATTGATTGTCAATGTCAAGAACCGGACGATCGTTACCGCTATGGACGGCAACGCGATGAAAGACAACGTCTTTACGCAGATCGACAGTGCGGTCATCATTTCGTAAACCACTAGGTGTCAAGGGCCGGCCCGATCAGGAAGCCCCGGCTGCGGATCGCATGAAGCAGCCGAACGCCTGCAATCGTCCATAAGACAAAGGAGGAGCACCACCTATGCTTAGATCGCTTTATTCGGGCGTTTCCGGGATGCGCGGCTTTCAAACGAAGCTCGACGTGATCGGCAATAATATTGCCAACGTCAATACGGCCGGGTTCAAAGCCGGACGCGTGATGTTCAAAGATATTCTCAGCCAGACGGTAGCCGGCGAAACGGCGCCGAACGGCAACGACAACGGCGGCGTCAATGCCAAACAAGTCGGTCTCGGCGTGGCGCTTGGCGCCATCGATACGATTCATACGACAGGCAGCGCCATGACGACGAATGTGCCGACGGATTTGCGCGTTGACGGCGACGGATTTTTCGCCGTGAAGAACGGCGCCGATCAGGCCGACTGGTACATGACCCGCGCCGGCGATTTCAAGCTTGACGCGAGCGGCAATCTCGTCAATTCCGACGGCATGCTCGTTTGCGACGTCGGCGGCGAGCCGATCGTCATCGATACGACGACTGTCGTGCAATTCAGCGTTGGCCTGGACGGCCGGATCAACAAGAAGCTGAACGACGGCACGATCGATTCCGACACGCAGATCGGGCTGATCAAAGTGACCAACCCGGCGGGCCTGGAGAAGATTGGCGGCAACCTGTACCGGATGACGCAGAACGCGAATCCGGAAGGAGCCTTTAATCTGGTGGCGCCGAACAGCCTTGAAGCCGGTTCGGGCGCCATCGTTGCCGGCCAGTTGGAAATGTCGAATGTCGATTTGACGTCGGAATTTACCGAAATGATCGTGGCCCAGCGCGGTTTCCAGGCGAACTCCAAAATCATTACGACTTCCGACGAAGTGCTGCAGGAAATTGTCAACCTGAAACGGTAGTTTAAGCTCGGAGCGCTAGGGGGCGACTAACTTCGCCCCCGGCGGTTCCGCTGACGGAGGGATTGCAGTGATAACGGTGACTCGTCTGAACGGCAGTCGGATAACGCTCAACGCACTGCTGATCGAAACCATTGAAGAGACTCCGGATACCGTCATCTCGCTGACGACGGGGAAAAAAATTATGGTTCTCGAAAAGGTCCCGGATGTGGTAAGCTTAGTGCAAACCTATCTCCAGCAGATCGGAACGCTTGGGGGATCCATTAAAAGTGTGGAGTCGGAGGGGTTTTAGTTGCTCAAGAACAAGCTGTTTTTGATCTCGATTTCGATGTTGATCGTCATTGCATTGATCTTGTCCGCATCGTTGCTCCTGTGGAATTATATGGGGGAGAAAGATAACGCGTCGACCGATCCGAACCAGAAAGCGCAAAGCTCGGTAGCCGATGTCAAAGAGAAGAAGAAAACCGCCGAACAAATCGAGGCGCTTACTGTCGAAGTAAAGGAATTGACCACGAATTTGGCCGACAAGGACAAGGTGGTCCGGGTAAGCTTCAGCTTCGAGTTGGAAAATTCCAAAACGAAAAAAGAGTTCGAGCATCTTTCCTTTAAAGTGAAAAACATCATTATCCAAACGCTGGCCGACAGCACGGTCGACCAAATCAAGGGCGCCAAAGGGCAGGATGCCATGCTGGCCACGCTGATGAACAAGATCAACCCGATCTTATCGGAAGGAAAATTGAAACAAATCTACATAACCGACTGGATCCTGCAATAAGGAGGTGACTCTATGGTTGACGTTCTCTCGCAGAACGAGATAGATGCGTTGCTTGCCGCCTTGTCCTCCGGCGAAATGGATGCCGAGGAACTCAAGAAGGAAGAGACGCAGAAACGGGTCAGATCGTACGATTTCAAGCGGGCGACACGTTTTTCCAAAGATCACCTGCGCAGCTTGACGCGCATCCATGAGAACTTCGCGCGTTTTCTGACCACTTATTTTTCAACGCAATTGCGCACATTCGTCCAGATCACGGTCGTTCAAGTGGAGCAATTGCCTTACGACGAATTCATTCGTTCGATTCCGAAGATGACGATTTTGAACATTTTCGAAGCGGAGCCGCTCGAAGGACGCATGGTGCTGGAAGTGCATCCGAACGTCGCGTATGCGATGCTGGACCGACTGCTCGGAGGTGTCGGCGCTTCGCCGGCCAAAATCAACGCCTTGACGGAAATTGAAACGATTATCATGGAGAAAATATTCAGCCGGGCGCTCGATACGCTGCAAGAAGCGTGGAAAACGGTGCTCGACTTGTATCCGCGACTCGAAGCGCTCGAAACGAATCCGCAGTTTATGCAGATCGCTTCGGCCAACGATACGATCGCGCTGATCTCGCTCAGCACGAAGATCGGCGACACGACCGGGATGATCAACTTGTGTATTCCGCACGTTGTTATCGAGCCGGTAATGCCGAGGCTGTCGGTGCATCACATGTTCGTGACGCACAAGCGGATGAAGTCGTCCGAAGAATCCGAGGCGCTGCAAGCAAGGGTCAGCAAAGCGAAGCTGCCGATCATCGCCGAGTTGGGCGAATCGCAAATATCCGTTCGCGAATTTCTGGGACTTGCCGTCGGCGACGTGATTGCGCTCACGAAGCAGGTGGACGAAGGACTGCAAATCAAAGTGGGCGAAAAGCTCAAATATATCGGCAGCCCGGGCACGGTCAAAGGGAAAGTAGCGGTGCAAATTACGGATATCGTCAATGAAGGGGTGGAAGAGTATGACGAATAACAAGGATTATTTGTCGCAAGAGGAGATCGACGCGCTGCTCAGGCAAACTTCCGACGATGCCGGGGAATCGCTCTCGACTCCAACCGTCGACCAGTACTTGTCGTCGCTGGAACAGGATGCGCTGGGGGAAATCGGCAACATTACGTTCGGCAGTGCGGCGACGGCTCTTTCCACGCTGCTCGGCAAGAAAGTCGACATCACGACGCCGCAAGTGTCGATGATTACCCGCGAAGAGCTGAAGCAACAATTTCCGAAGCCGCATGTTGCCGTACATGTCAATTACGTGGACGGGTTTCACGGCATCAACCTGCTCGTGATCAAGACGTCGGACGCCCAGGTCATCGCCGATCTGATGATGGGCGGGACGGGGACCGGCCCGTTCTCCGATCTGAGCGACATACATATCAGCGCCGTTCAGGAAGCCATGAACCAGATGATGGGTTCGTCGGCGACATCGATGTCCACGATTTTCAACCGGATGGTCAACATTTCGCCGCCGGGCATCGACATTATGAGTTTGGCCGACGGCACAGGGACAGAGAATATTCCCCCCGATTCCGTCTTCGTCAAAATTTCGTTCCGATTAACGATCGGCGATTTGATCGATTCGTCGATTATGCAGCTGCTGACGGTCAGCTTCGCCAAAGATATGGTTTCCATCCTGATGGGCGGAGACGATATGGGCATGCAGCAGGACGAACTCAGCTTCCTTACCGAACCGCCGGCACCGTCCGCGCCGCCGGCACCACCGGCACCGTCCGCTCCACCGGCTCCGCCTGTGCAGCAGCCGATGTATCAGCAGCCGCCGATGATGCCGCAGCAGCCCATGATGCCGCAACAACCAATGTATGAGCAACCGATGTACCAACAGCCGATGTATCAGCAACCGATGTATCAGCAGCCGCCGATGATGCCGCAGGCTCCGGCCACGTACGGCTCGATGCCGAACCGCAACGTCAATGTGCAGCCGGCGCAATTCGCCAGCTTCGGCCAAGGCGCGATGATGCAGACCGACGATACTAATTTGAACCTGCTGCTGGATATCCCGCTTAAAGTGACGGTCGAGCTTGGAAGAACGCAGAAGGTGATCAAGGATATTCTCGACTTGTCGCAAGGCTCGATCATCGAGCTCGACAAGCTCGCCGGCGAACCGGTCGACATCTTGGTCAATAACAAGCTGATCGCCAAAGGGGAAGTCGTCGTTATCGATGAAAACTTCGGTGTGCGTGTAACAGATATTATCAACCAATGGGATCGCATTCAAAAGTTACAATAACATATACTGGGAGGATTTGTTCCAATGGCTAACCGCATTTTGATCGTAGACGACGCAGCATTCATGCGCATGATGATTCGTGATATTCTGATCAAAAACGGCTATGAGGTGTGTGGCGAAGCGAACGATGGCGCGCAAGCGATCGAGAAATTCAAGGAAGTCAGACCCGATCTGATTACGATGGACATCACCATGCCGGAGATGGACGGCATCCATGCCCTGAAGGAAATCAAGAAACTCGATCCGAACGCCAAAGTCATCATGTGTTCCGCAATGGGGCAGCAAGCCATGGTAATCGATGCGATTCAGGCGGGAGCGAAAGACTTTATCGTCAAGCCGTTCCAGGCGGACCGCGTTATTGAAGCGATCAAGAAGACGCTCGGCTAATCGGCATTGAGATGGTCGAACGCAAGGGGAAGGGACGGGGAGATTTGCGTACTGGCAAAAGCGGATTCGCACTTGGGACGGCGCTCGTTTGTTCCGCCCTGTGGCCCTGGATCCCCAGTTGTTTCGCCGATTCGGGAGAGATGGAAAGCCAATTCAGCTATAGCGGATTCAAAATATTCGGACAAGTCGCCTTTTATCTTATCCTTATTATCGGTATCTTCTTTCTGATCGTGAAGGTAATTTCGCAAAAAAACAAAACGTATTTGTCGGCACGGTCGGTCAAATCGATCGGCGGCGTGCCGCTCGGGCAGAACAAGTCGGTGCAGGTCGTCGAAATCGGCAGCCACTTGTTTGTGCTGGGTGTCGGCAACGACGTGCAATTGCTTGGCAAAATCGAAGACCCCGAAGAAATTGCTTATATCAAAGAAAATATTCATGCGAGGGTAACGGCGGATTTCGCCAAGCTGGGCTCGCTCGGCAAATGGGTGAAATCGCTGCGAAGCAAGCCGGATGAAGAGGAGGAACTGTCCGCCTCGTTCCAGCATGTGTTCCAGCAGAAGATGCAAGGCGTAACCGGTCGGAAGAAGCAGATCGACGATTTAATCGGGGAACAAAATCTTGATGATCGGTTGAATGATAAGTGATGATAAGAAAGCTGCCCTTCGTTTTCGTGTTGCTGCTTGGGTTGTCTTTGCTGCCGGCTGCCGGGGCGTTTGCCGCCGATCCGATTCCGAACATCGGGATCACCATTGGCGGAGAAGATGCGACAACGGGCGGATCGAGCACGATTTCGATTATACTGCTCATTACCGTCCTGAGCTTGGCGCCCGCCATCCTGGTGCTGATGACGTCGTTCACCCGAATCGTCATCGTGCTCGGCTTCGTAAGAACGTCGCTGGCGACGCAGCAGATGCCGCCAAACCAGGTGCTGATCGGTCTCGCCTTGTTCCTGACGTTGTTTGTCATGTCGCCGACGATCGGCGAAATCAACCAAGTGGCGCTGCAGCCGTATTTGAAAGGCGAGCTGACCCAGACGCAAGCGCTGGAGCAGGCGGCGATTCCGATGAAACAGTTCATGGGCAAACAGACGCGCGAAAAAGATTTGAAGCTGTTTCTTGATTATTCCAACGCTCCGAAACCGACAGGCATCGAGGATACGCCGCTTACGGTGCTTATTCCCGCCTATGCCATCAGCGAACTGGTGACAGCGTTCAAGATGGGCTTCATGATCTTCATTCCGTTTCTCGTCATCGACATGATTATTTCCAGTACGCTGATGGCCATGGGGATGATGATGCTGCCGCCGGTCATGATTTCGCTGCCGTTCAAAATATTATTGTTCGTATTGGTGGACGGTTGGTATTTGGTCGTCAAGTCGCTGTTGCTCAGTTTCAACACGTGACAAGCCCGCGATCGGCGAAAGGAGAAAGACAACCGATGAGTTCGGATTTCATCATACAGCTCGCCGGAGAAGCAGTGTACACCGTGCTGAAAGCGAGCGCTCCGATGCTGATTATCGCACTCGTCGTCGGTCTGGTCGTCAGCATCTTTCAGGCCACGACCCAAATTCAGGAGCAAACGTTGGCGTTCGTTCCGAAAATCGTTGCCGTGCTGCTCGCCGTTTTGTTTTTCGGGCCGTGGATATTAACGACCTTGGTCGATTTTACCCGCAATATGCTCGAAAATATGTACAAGTACATCGGTTAGGACGTCCATATGGAGTTCTTGCTGCTGAACTTTCCTAACCTGCTGCTCATTTTTTGTCGGATTACCGCTTTTTTTGTCGTGGCGCCTGTCTTTTCGGCGCGAAACGTACCGGCGCATTTCAAAATCGGGTTTTCCTTCTGTGTGGCGCTGCTCGTATTCGGCGTCGTGCCGGGCGATCCGGTGTCGTTCGACGGTCCTTATGTGCTGTTGATCGTGCGCGAAACGTTGGTAGGGCTAGTGCTCGGATTTGTCGCCTACATTTTTTTTACGATCGTGCAAGTGGCCGGTTCGTTCATCGATATGCAAATCGGGTTCAGCATGGCCAACATTATCGACCCGATGACCGGCACGCAAAGTCCGATCATCGGCAACTTGAAATTCGTGCTTGCGACGCTGCTGTTCGTCACGTTCGGCGGTCATCAGATGCTCATTCGCGCCGTCATGGACAGCTACGAGTGGGTGCCGTTGTCTTATGACTGGTTCGCCCGCATCGCGGACGGGCAATTGACCGAATTTCTGGTGAAGTCGTTTGCAACGTCGTTCGTGCTTGCGTTCCAGATGGCTGCCCCGATTGTGGCCGCGTTGTTTCTGGTCGACATCGGACTTGGCATTCTGGCCAAAACGGCGCCGCAATTCAACTTGTTCGTCATCGGCTTGCCGCTCAAAGTGCTGCTTGGCTTGCTGATGCTGACGTTGCTGTTTCCGGGCTTCATCTCGCTCTTTTTCGACCTGTTCGAGACGATGTTCGGGCATATCGAGGACGTCTTGAACATACTGGCCGGATCTGCCGCGGCGCCTTGAGCCCGCTGCAACACGAACCGACGGAGGTGCAAGAGGAGCGTGTCCCGCTTTCGTTTGTCGCTCGATCTGCAATTGTTCGCCCAGGAGAAAACCGAACCCGCTACACCGAAGAAACGATCGGAAGCCCGCAAGAAAGGGCAAGTCGCCAAAAGCGGAGAAATTCCTAGCTCTTTTATTTTGCTGTTCGGTTTTTTATCTTTTGCGATGCTGGGGGGATTTTACAAAGCGCGTATCATAGGCGTCTTTTCGGAAACGTTCTATAGCTACATGCTGATGGACGTAACCATCGCCAATGTGACGAATATGTTCGGCAAACTGATGGTCGATTCGCTTGTGCTGCTGTTGCCGATTTTTGCAACTTCGGTTCTGATCGCGTTTCTCGGCAACTATTTGCAATTTGGTCTGCTGTTTACCGGCGAACCGCTGAAGATGAAATTCAGCAAGCTGAATCCGATCGAAGGCGCCAAGCGGGTATTTGCGCTGCGCGCGCTGGTGGAATTTGCGAAGACGCTGCTGAAAGTGACCGTCGTTGGCGTCGTCGTCTACATCATTCTCATCGGGCAGAAAGAAAAGCTGCTCAGCCTGGCGCACGTGCCGCTCGAAAGCGCATTTGTCTACGTGTGTCAAATTACGTTGCGACTTGGTCTCAGCATCGGGGCCGTGCTGGTCGTTTTGGCCGTGCTGGATTATTTCTATCAACGCTACGAGCATGAGAAAGGGCTGCGGATGTCCAAGCAGGACATCAAGGACGAGTACAAGAAGATGGAAGGCGATCCGCTCATCAAAGGGAAAATCAAGGAGAGGCAGCGGCGGCTGGCCTTGCAGCGGATGATGCAGGATGTACCGAAGGCGGACGTCATCATTACGAACCCGACGCACTTTGCGGTAGCGGTACAGTACGACGGCACCAAGATGGAAGCGCCGAAAGTGCTGGCGAAGGGCACCGACTATGTCGCGCTGCGTATTCGGGAAATCGCCAAAGAGCATGGAGTCATGACGATGGAAAACAAACCGCTCGCCAGAGCGCTGTACGCGCAAGTGGAAATCGGGCAGACGATTCCCGCGGAGCTGTTCCAGGCTGTGGCTGAAGTATTGGCATATGTATACAAGCTGAAAGGCAAAACGAAGGTGAAGTAACGACGAAAGGAGGCGCCAGTAAACATGAGATTGAAAAAAATGCGCGATTTGTTCATTCTGATCGGCATTATCGGCATCGTTCTGATGATGGTCGTGCCGATTCCGATCTGGCTGCTGGACGTGCTCCTCATTGTAAATATATCGGTCGCGCTGATGATTTTGCTGATCTCGATGAATACGCAGGAAGCGCTGCAGTTCGCGATTTTCCCTTCCATGCTGCTTGTCACGACGTTATTCCGGCTGGCGCTCAACGTCTCCACCACGCGCAACATTTTGGCGCATGCGGAAGCCGGGCACGTTGTCGATACGTTCGGCGGGTTCGTCGCCCAAGGCAATCTGGTGGTTGGCTTCGTCGTTTTCCTCATTTTGGTCGTCGTTCAGTTCATCGTCATCACCAAAGGCTCCGAGCGCGTGGCGGAAGTGGCGGCACGGTTTACGCTCGACGCGATGCCCGGCAAACAGATGAGCATCGACGCCGACCTCAACGCCGGCATGATCAACGAGCAGCAGGCGAGGGAACGCCGCCGCAAGATTGAAGCGGAAGCCGACTTCTACGGCGCGATGGACGGCGCCAGCAAGTTCGTCAAAGGCGATGCGATCGCAGGCATTATTATTTTGCTCATCAACATCATCGGCGGACTTATCATCGGTATGGTTTACCACGACATGTCGTTCGCGGAATCGGCGGCCACGTTCTCGCGCCTGACGATCGGCGACGGACTCGTCAGCCAAATTCCGGCGCTGCTCATTTCTACCGCAGCCGGCCTTATTGTCACCAGAGCCAACTCCGAAGGCAATCTGGCTTCCGACATTTCCGGCCAAATCGCCAAACATCCCCGATTGCTCTATATTGTCAGCGGCACGATTCTGATGCTTGGCATCTTTACGCCGATCCCGCTCATCACGACGTTCCCGATTGCGCTGGTGCTGACGTTTGCCGCCTATCGCATGCAGAAGAACATGGAGAAGCAGCAAGCCCAGGAGCAACAAATCGAAGAAGAACAGCAGATCGAGGAAGTGCGTTCGCCCGAAAGCGTCATCAGCCTGCTCCAGGTCGATCCGATCGAGTTCGAATTCGGCTATGGGCTTATTCCGCTTGCCGACACGCAGCAAGGCGGGGATTTGCTTGACCGGATCATCCTGATCCGTCGCCAATGCGCATTGGAGCTCGGCATTGTGGTGCCAGTTATTCGCATTCGCGACAATATTCAACTAAAACCGAACGAATACGTCATTAAAATTAAAGGAAATCACGTCGCTCGCGGTGAATTATTATTAAATCACTACTTGGCGATGAGTCCCGGCATTGAAGACGAATCGGTATCCGGCATCGAAACGACGGAACCGGCGTTCGGCTTGCCGGCCATCTGGATCGACGAAACGACGAAGGAACGGGCGGAAATCGCCGGTTATACGGTCGTTGACCCGCCATCCGTCGTCGCCACGCATTTGACCGAAATTATCAAGCGCCACGCGCACGAACTGGTCGGCCGCCAGGAGACGAAGCTGCTGATCGAAAACGTCAAGGAATCGTATCCGGCGCTTGTGGACGATTTGATCCCGAGCGTGCTGTCGTATGGCGACGTGCAGAAAGTGCTGTCCAAGCTGTTGCGGGAAAAAATTTCGGTGCGCGACCTCGTGACGATTCTCGAAACGTTGGCCGACTACGGGTCTTATACGAAAGATCCGGATATTTTGACGGAATATGTCCGTCAGGCGCTGTCGCGGCAAATTACGCACCAATATTCGACATCGTCCGACTCGTTGCTTAAAGTCATCACCGTCGGCCCCGCCGTCGAGAAAAAAATTGCCGAAGCCGTCCAGCAGACGGAGCAAGGCTCGTATTTGGCGCTCGACCCGAATTCTTCGCAAGCGATCTATTCCCGCGTCAGCGAGCAGGTGACGAAGGCGATCCAGTCCGGGCAGCAGCCCGTCATTCTGACGTCGCCGACGATCCGCATGTACTTGCGCCAGCTGCTCGAGCGCACGATGCAGGATATTCCGGTGCTGTCCTACAGCGAGCTTGAACCGAGCGTGGAAATCCAGAGTATGGGGGTCGTGAACTTATGAGAGTGAAACGATACGTCGTCGATTCGATGCCCGCCGCTTTGGAACGAATCCGCTCGGACCTCGGCAAGGACGCCATCATCTTGAACACGAAGGAAGTTCGCTCCGGCGGTTTCCTCGGCTTGTTCGGCAAGAAGAAGATTGAAGTGATCGCCGCCACCGATCAGTCGGCGGCTCCGGCCGCCAAGGCAGGCGGCCAGACAGAGCTGAAGGCGGCGCTGTCGCAAGTGGCGGCAGCCGCGGCCAAACATCAGCAGCGCACGGGCAAGACAGCCGTGCTTGACGAACCGATGCCGCATGTGCCGGACGTCATCTTCGACAAGAGCGCGCCGCCGGAGCAGCCGGCCGCGGCGGATTCGCCAACAGCGCGCGCGCAAGCGCGCTTCGTGCTGCCTCAGCAGCGAGAAGCGTATGCCGGCGCTGCCAGCCTGACCGGAGGCGCCGCGAAGATGCAGCCGCCGCTCGAAGAAGCGGCAGCGTCGCGCAGCGCCGAGTCGGCCCCGCCGCCGCGCGTGGCGTTGCCTGCCGCGGAGCCGACGCGGACAGCGCCCGCGCAAGCGGCGACGAAGTCGAACGAAGAGAAGCTGTTCGAGGAAATTCGCCAGATGAAGGCGATGATGTTGCGGTTGTCGAACGCCGGAGCCGCCGCGCAGGCGCCGGAACCCGACCCGCTGCTGGCCCGCTGGCAGCGGCGGCTGGCCGATCAGGAGCTGCATCCGGACTTGATCGCCGAGCTGCTGGCCAAAGTAAGCGAAGACGCCGAAACAGCGGAAACGCCGCTCGCGCCCGGCCGCGTGAAGGAAGTGCTGCGCCGCGAGCTTGGCGGGCTGCTGGGCGAACACGCGGACAAACAAATCGCCGCCGATACGAAAATCGCCCACTTCGTCGGTCCGACCGGCGTCGGCAAAACGACGACGATCGCCAAGCTGGCCGCCGAGCAAACGCTCAAATACCACCGCAAGGTCGGGCTGATTACGTCGGACACCTACCGGATAGCCGCTGTCGAACAATTGAAGACATATGCGACTATATTGAATATCCCGCTGGAAGTAGTGTTTTCGCCGCTCGATCTGACCAAAGCGTTCGAGCAGCTCGGCGACCGGGATATCATCTTCATGGACACGGCCGGCCGCAACTTTCGCAACGAGATGTACGTGTCCGAGCTGAACGCCCTGCTGCAGACGAAAGGCAAGAGCGAAACGTTCCTTGTGCTCAGCCTGACGACAAAGTACAAGGACATGAAGGCGATCACCGGCAACTTCAGCCGGTTCAAGCTGGACAAGGTGCTGTTTACGAAGCTGGACGAAACCGATTCCTACGGATCGATCGTCAATCTGCTGTCCGAGTTCCCGCTGCGCTTGTCTTATGTCACGAACGGCCAAAACGTGCCCGACGATTTGCGCTTGGCCGAAGAACGACTCATCATCGAGCGCTTATTGGAGGAGACGGACGATGAGTGACCAGGCGCAAAGCTTGCGCAACCTGATGCGATCCCGCGAAACCGCGGAACGGGTCGCCGATACGAAAGTCATTACCGTCACCAGCGGCAAGGGCGGCGTGGGCAAGTCCAATTTTACGCTCAACTTTGCGCTGACGCTGCAGGCGAAAGGGTACCGGGTGCTCGTGTTCGACGCCGACATCGGTCTGGCCAACATCGATGTGCTGATGGGCATTTCGCCGAAATACAATTTGTACCATCTGCTGAAAAAGGAAAAAACGATTTGGGAAATTGTCCACCGCGGCTACCGCGATTTGCAATTTATCGCCGGCGGTTCGGGGTTCAGCGATTTGATCCGGCTGTCCGAGCAGGATCTGGATTATTTCGCCCAGCAGATCGGAGAGCTAAGCGGCCATACCGACTTCATCATCTTTGACACGGGGGCCGGCTTGTCCAAGGAAACGCTCAAATTCATTTTGGCCGCACACGAGGCGATCGTCGTGACAACGCCCGAGCCTACTTCGATCACCGACGCTTACGCCATCATCAAGATGGTTTACAACATGGAGCATGACGTGCGATTCCGGCTCGTCGTCAATCGTGTCGCCGACGACCGCGAAGGCAAACAAACGGCCGACAAAATCAGTCTCGTGGCCAAACAATTTCTGCATCTCGACATCCCGACGCTTGGCTATGTCTACGACGACGCCAACGTATCGAAAGCGGTCAAACGGCAAGTGCCGTTTACGATCGCATATCCGTATTGCAGCGCTTCCAAAAGCATTCATATTTTAGCCGACCAGTTTTTGTCCGGTCAGACGGCGAAGGAGCAAACGGCCAGCGGAGTCAAAGGGTTCCTGAACAAAATGATCCAATTGCTGAAATAATTGATCTTTACAATGCAAGTTCAAAGAGTTGGCTTTTCAGCACCGAGAAGGTTGCGAGAACCTGAAGAAGGAGTAGCGGAGTTTAGGCAAAACCTAAATGAGCAACGGATTTCGAGGGTGAACGCAAGATTCGATGCCGAATACGCTTCCTGATAAGCTTCGTGATCAAAAGCCAACCGATTGGAGGGATTCGCATGCGTCCGGTTCAAGTGCTGGTCGTCGACGACTCCATGTTTATGCGCAGAATCATTACCGACTTGATAGTCGACAATCCGGCGTTTGCCGTCATCGGCACCGCCAAGAACGGGAAAGAAGCGATCGCTCTAACGAAGCAACTGAAGCCGGATGTCATTACGATGGACGTCGAGATGCCGGAAATGAACGGCCTTGACGCTTTGGTGCGGATTATGGCGGAACAGCCGACACCCGTCATCATGCTCAGCAGTTTGACTGTGGAAGGCGCCGAAGTAACGATTCAGGCGCTGGAAGCCGGCGCGATCGACTTCGTTCGCAAGCCGTCGGGCTCCATCTCGCTCGACTTGTACAAGGTGAAGCTGCTGCTCCACGAGAAGCTGACCATCGCGGCCAAATCGCGCCTTTCCAAGGCGGCCCCGCCGCCGCCGGTTCCGAAGCCGACACCGCCGCCGGCCCCCATACCGCTTCCGGCAGCCAGACAACCGCTGCCGAGCGTTACCGATCGAAACGTCGCCTCGTCCCTGATGAGGTTTGAACATATCGTAGCCATCGGCACTTCCACCGGGGGGCCGAAAGCGCTGCAACAAGTGCTGCGCCAGCTGCCGGCGACGTTTCCGGCACCGATTCTGGTCGTGCAGCACATGCCGCCGAATTTTACCAAATCGTTGGCAAATCGGCTCGACTCGCTATGCAGCATCCGCGTCGTAGAAGCCGAAGAGGCGATGCCGCTGATGAAAGGAACGGCGTACATAGCACCGGGAGGGTATCACATGACGCTTGCGGCCAAAGCCGGCGACGGGTACCGGATTCGCTTGTCCAAGGACGAACCGCGTTCGGGCCATCGCCCTTCGGTCGATACGCTGTTCGATTCGCTGGTTCCGTTCGGCGAACTGAAGCGGCACATCGTGCTGATGACCGGCATGGGCAGCGACGGCGCCAAAGGGATGAAGTCGCTGCGGGAAGCCGGCGCGGCAACGACGATTGCGGAAGCGGAAGAGACGTGCGTCGTATACGGCATGCCCCGGTCCGCGGTTGAGCTGGGATGCGCCGGATATGTGCTGCCGCAGCAGGAAATATCCGAAAAGCTGATCGAGCAAATCATGAAATAGCAGGGCGGCTCCGAACAACCCCATGGAGGTGGATGGATGTGGAATTGAACCAGTATTTGTCGGTTTTTATCGACGAAGCGAAAGAGCATCTGCAAGCGTTAAACGATAATTTGCTCAGCTTGGAACAACGCCCGAACGATATCAGCATCGTGCACGTCATTTTCCGCTCCGCGCATACGCTGAAAGGCATGTCGGCGACGATGGGCTTCGAGGACATCGCTTCGTTGACGCACGAGATGGAGAATGTGCTCGATCTCGTGCGCAACGCCAAGCTGGACATGAACGCCGCGATTTTCGACTGCCTGTTCAAGAGCGCGGACGCGCTGGAGTCGATGGTGCAGGATATTATCCAGGGCGGCACCGGACAAGCCGATGTCAAACAGATCGTCGCGACGCTCGGCGCCATCGTCAAGGGCGACTTTTCGCAGCAGCAAGCGGCGTCCGGCAGTTCCGGGCCGAGCGGTGCAGATGCGACCGCTGGCGTTTCCGCATCCATGCAAATCGATCAGTACCAATATTCCGTGCTGGAGCATTCGATCGCGGCCGGTCACGACGTCTTCTACGTCGAAGTGACGCTGCGCAGCGACTGCGTGCTGAAAGCCGCCCGGGCGTACATGGTATTCGACATCTTCGAACATAACGGCGAAGTCGTCAAATCGACGCCTTCCGTCCAAGAGCTGGAGCAGGAGAAATTCGACCGAAGCTTCTCCGTATTTTACATATCGAAAGTAAAAGCAAATGAACTCGAAGCGCTCGTCACCGGCGTTTCCGAAATCGAATCGGCCCGCATCATCGTGCTCGACAGCGAGACGCTGGCCCAAATCGGCCGTCCGCGCCACGAGTCGATCCAGGAAGCCCACGCCCAAACCGCAGCGGCCGCATCCGCTCCGGCACCGGCAGCGCCGGCTCCGGCGGCGGGCGACAAGCCGGCGGCAGCAGCCCCGGCAGCGACGGCCGCGACGGCGAGCCGAACGATTCGCGTCGACATCGAACGGCTCGATACGCTGATGAATTTATTCAGCGAACTGCTCATTGACCGCGTCCGTCTCGAGCAGCTTGCCAGCGAAGTGCGCCGCAGCGACTTGATCGAAACGGTCGAGCATATGGCGCGCGTCAGCAGCGACTTGCAGAATATCGTGCTGAAGCTGCGGATGGTGCCGGTCGATACGGTGTTCAACCGGTTCCCGCGCATGATCCGCGACATTGCCAAGTCGCTCGGCAAAAAAGTCGATCTTGTGATCTCCGGCGCCGATACCGAACTGGACCGCACCGTCATCGAAGAGATTGGCGATCCGCTCGTCCACCTGCTTCGCAACTCGGCCGACCACGGCATTGAGCCCGTTGCCGACCGGCTGGCGGAAGGAAAAAGCGAGAACGGCACCGTGTACTTGCGCGCCTTCCATAGCGGCAACCACGTCTTCATCGAAATCGAAGACGACGGCCGCGGCATCAACCGCGACAAAGTGCTCAAGACCGCGATCAAGAACAGCGTCGTTACGCAGGAAGCGGCCGCCAAAATGACCGACGAGCAAGTGTACCAGCTGCTGTTCGCATCCGGATTCAGCACCGCCGATAAAATTTCCGACATTTCCGGCCGCGGCGTTGGACTTGACGTCGTCAAAACGAAAATCGAATCGCTTGGAGGCCACGTCAACGTCGAATCGAAGCTGGGGCGCGGCACGAAGTTTTCCGTGCAGCTGCCGCTTACGCTGTCGATCATTTCCGCCATGCTGGTGCGCGTCGGCGCGGAGAAATATGCGATTCCGCTTTCCTCCATCGTGGAAACGGCAGCCGTCTCGACGGACAAAATCCGCCATGTGCACGGCAACAAAATGATCGAATTCCGCAAAAATGTGATCCCGCTCGTGACGCTGGCCAAAGTGTTCGAGGTGCCGCCGACCGGCGATTCGGCGCTGCGGGGCGAAACCGAAATCGTGGTCATCCGCAAAGGCGACAAACTTGCGGCGCTCGCCGTCGACGAATTTATCGGCCAACAAGAAATCGTGCTCAAGACGCTGGGCAAATATTTGCAACACACATTCGCCATCTCTGGCGCCACCATTCTCGGCGACGGCCAGGTCGCGCTGATCATCGATACGAACGCGCTCATCAAATAACCTTGTTGGAGGGATTGCCATGGGAGAAGAAGTGAAAGTCATCGTGTTTGCGCTCGCGAACGAGGAATACGGCGTCGAAGTGGAAAAGGTGCGCACGATCGAACGGATGATGCCGATGACGCGCGTGCCGAAAACGCCTCCGTTCGTCAAGGGAGTCATCAATTTGCGCGGCGTCGTCATTCCGGTAATCGACCTGCGCGGCCGGTTCAGCCTGGAAACGGCGGCCTATACCGATAACACGCGCATCATCATCGTTGCCGTCGGCGCGATCGAAGTCGGCATGATCGTCGACTCCGCCAATGACGTCATCGATGTCGATACGGACAACATTGAGAACCCGCCGGAAATCGTCGGCGGCATCAAAGCCAAATATTTGCGCGGCATCGCCCAGATCGGCGACAGCCGACTGCTCGTTTTGCTGAACCTGGAAGAAGTGCTGAACAAAAGCGAAATCGTGCAATTAGAGCAAATGGAGGAGTAACGATCACGTGAGCGAATTTCAACCGTTTCCCGATTTTCATATGGACGTACTCAAGGAAGTAGGAAACATCGGGGCGGGACACGCCGCCACCGCATTGTCCCGGCTTCTGGACAAGCCGGTCGACATGCTGGTGCCCAAAGTCCGCATGGTGGAATTCGAAGAAATTTCCGCAAGCGTCGGCGGATCGGAAAATGTGGTCGTGGCCATCTTCCTGCGCGTGGAAGGGGAAACGCCGGGCAATATGTTTTTCATTCTGTCCCAGCGTTCGGCCAAAATGCTGCTCCACAGCCTGGTCGGCATCGAAGTGGAAAATGACGAAAGCTACACGGAAATGGAACTCTCCGCCCTGAACGAGATCGGCAACATTTTGGCAGGCTCCTATTTGACGTCGCTGGCCGATTTTACCCATCTGCACATGGTGCCGACCGTTCCGGGACTCGCCATCGACATGGCGGGCGCCATTCTCAGCTACGGTTTGCTGCAATACGGCCAAATGGGCGATCATGCGCTGCTCATCGATACAACGTTTTTGGACGGCGGCGACGCGATTGAAGGGCACTTCTTTCTCATTCCCGATCCCGAATCGTTCGACAAAATTTTTGCGGCGCTAGGGGTAGCGGAATGATGACGGAAGAGCTTGTGATCAAAGTCGGCATGGCCGATCTTAAAGTAGCGCAGTTGGTAGGGTTGCTGAAGACGACCGGTCTTGGTTCCTGCGTTGGCGTGACGCTGTTCGATGCGAGGACGAAGGTGGCCGGCATGGCGCACGTGATGCTGCCGTCTTCCGAAATTGCCAAGGAGGGCAATCTGAACATATCCAAATATGCGGACACCGCGCTGCCGGATATGATTCGCCGCATGGAAGCGCTTGGCGCCAGCGTGGCCCGGATGGAGGCGAAGCTGGCGGGCGGCGCGCAGATGTTTGCCTTCTCGCAGGCTTCCGACACGATGCGCATCGGGCCGCGCAACGTCGATTCGTGCAAGGCGATGCTGGGAAAATATGCGATCCCGATCAAAGGAGAGGATACCGGTGGCAACTACGGGAGAACGATCGAGTTTGACTGCGCAACCGGCAAGCTGCTCATCCGCAGCGTGCAGCAAGGGATCAAGGAACTGTAACCTATGATGCTCGGTACGATTCGCTGGAACATCGCAACGGGCATCATCGGATTCATCTTGACGTTTCTCATCTCGTACCCGAACAATGTGCTGTCGGTCACGCTCAAGAACAGTTTCTACAGCATGATCATTATGTTCGTTTGCATGTTCGGCTTCCGCTTTGTGCTCGGCGTACTGATGGACCCGGGCAAGCAGAAGGAGGACATGCAGGGGGAGGAACAACAGGAGCCGGCCAAAGGCACGACAATCGATTTGACGACGCCGGCGGACACGGAATTGCGGGGCGGCTTGTCCAAAGGCACCCTCGACGATTCGGACGATTCGCCGTTTACTCCGCTCAACCCGCCGAAATTGGTCAGCAAAGTCAAAAACGGCACGCCGGAGGAACTTACCCGCGCGCTTCGTCAAATGTCTGAAAAGTAAGGGTGGTGAACGCGCATCATGATCGAGCATAAAGAATCGCATCTGTCCAATGTGGAGCTATGGAAGCAATGGAAAGAAGACCAGCTGGTCCAGGCCAAAAAAGAGCTGATCGAGTTTTATTTGCCGCTGGTCGATTTCGTGACGGGACGGCTGGCGATCGGACTGCCGAAAAACGTCGCCAAGGACGATTTGAGCAGCTTCGGCATTATGGGCTTGATCGACGCCATCGACAAGTTTGATTACAAGCGCGGTTTGCAGTTTGAAACATATGCATCCTGGCGCATTCGTGGCGCCATCATCGACGGTTTGAGACAGGGCGACTGGGTTCCCCGGTCGGTCCGCGAAAAAGCGAAAAAAATTGAAGACGCCTACCAGAAGCTCGAACAACACTATTTGCGCTCGGTGACCGACAGCGAAATCAGCTCCTACCTGCAGATTTCCGAAAACGAATTTCAGCAAATGCTGCAGGATATCGCCGTCACGTCGATTTGTTCGATCGACGATCCGATCCGCGAAGAAGATTCGGAAACGCGTCTTTCACTGCTCATAGATGAAAAAGCAAAAAACCCGGAATACAAAGTAAACGAATTTTTTCTGAAAGAATCGCTGGCCAAAGCGATCGAACGGTTGACGGAAAAAGAACGGACAGTGGTTTCGCTATTTTATTACGACGACTTGTCGCTCAGCGAAATCGCGGAGGTGATGTCGTTGTCGCCATCCCGCATTTCCCAGCTTCATTCCAAAGCGATACTGCGGCTGCGCGGTTCTTTGGGCCGATTCAAATCGCAGCTGTTTCACGAGTAGCCATGAAGGAGGGATTATGATGAACGAGTCGCTGCATACGATCGACCATTTTGTCAAAGTAACCGTCTCCAGTGATAAACTGATGGCCCATATCAGCTTCGCGAACATTGAGGATACGTTTTCATGCACGGTCGAACAACTGGAAGCCGTATTGAAAGCGCAGCGAATCGTATACGGCATTCACCATGACAAGCTGGCCCAAATTGCCACAAATCCGAAAGACTATTTCGCCTCCGTCACGTTGGTTGCGAGCGGCGACAAGCCGGCGGACGGCGCAAACGGCGCCATCCGGCTCATCTTCGATCTGGACCGCAAGGACGGCAAACGGCCGATGGAGCTGGAGGACGGTACGGTCGACTACAAGGAAGTCACGTCGCTCAGCAATGTTCGCAAAGGCGAAATGATTGCGGAGCGTTTCCTCGCCGAAGCCGGGACGTCGGGCAAAGCCGTCACCGGAGAAGATCTTCCGGCCAAAGCGGGCAAGGAAGCGCGGTTCAAGATCGGCAAAAACGTAGTGACCGACGGCGACGGGATGAAGCTGTACGCGGCGATTGACGGCATGATCGTGAAGACGGACCGCGATAAAATCAATGTGTTTCCGATCTTCGAAGTGAATGGCGACATCGATTTTAATGTCGGCAATATCGACTTTATCGGCAGTGTCATCGTGCGCGGAAGTGTGCTGAGCGGGTTCAAAATCAAAGCGTCCGGCGACATTCGCGTGACCGGCAGCGTGGAGGCGGCCGAACTCGACGCCGGCGGCTCGATCGACATCAGCGCCGGCATTCTCGGGCAGAACAAAGGGCTCGTCAAGGCGGGGCAAAATGTAAGAAGCTCGTTCATTCAGGACGCCAATGTCGAAGCGGGCGAAGACGTGATCGTCACGCAAAGCATTATGCATTCGAGCATTCGCGCCGGCCGCAATGTCACCTGTTACGGAACGAAAGGGCTTATTGTCGGCGGCGTCGTGCAGGCCGGGGAAAAAGTAACGGCACGCACATGCGGCAACTCGATGTCCACGAATACGGTCATTGAAGTCGGCGTGCTGCCGAACCTGCGCATCGAGCTGCAGCAGCTGCGCCAGCAAATGCGCGCCCAGATGGAGAGCCTCGACAAGACGGAGAAGGCGCTGACGCTGCTCGACCAGTTGGCCGCGGCGGGCCAACTGACGCCGGACAAAATCGCGATGCGCATCAAACTGTCGCATACGAAAAAACAGGCGCAGGAAGAGCAAACGTTAATGAAGGAACGCATCCTCGAAATTGAAAAATCGCTGGAGGATACGGAGAAAGCTTCGGTCGAAATTCATTCGGTCATTTACGGCGGCACGAAAATCGTGATCGGCCGTTATACCCGTTTCATCAAGGATACGACGCCGCGCGTTAAATTCCGTTTGTTCGAAGGCGATATCACTATGTTTACGCTGTAATGTAGAGTAAGCAAGGGAGTGATACGATGAGCCTCAAATCGATTGACATGCAGCTGGCGGTGCAAAAGAATAATGAAGCTTCGATTCGCCAAAGCCAGCTTCTGCACAAGCCGGTGCTCGACCAGGAAATGGCCGGGGAAGCAAGCGCCAAGCAGGCGGAGCGCAGCCGCCAGCGCAGCGCCAAGGTGGGCGATCTCACCGGACTGAAGGTGCGCGAGGACGGTTCTTCCAATAACGGCCAAGGCCGGGACGGGAAGCCGCGCGGTAAAGCCGGAACCCCGGCGAAAGCGGCGGACAAGACGGAACTGCCCGCCGACCATCCGTACAAAGGCCGACATATCGATTTGTCGTTGTGATGGGCGGGGTAACCCGCCGATTGGCGAAATGGAAAGCGAGTGGGTGATTCGTTTGCAGCCCTGGGTATATGTGGTTGTGCTTGGCCTCGTGTTCATCGTGTACGCGCGATTGCTGCCGGCCCGGGATCGTTCGGCTTCCACCGGCATGGTGAAAGAAATCGAAGAAACGATGGAGCATTTCGCCGCGGAGTTGGAAGAAGAAAACAAGCAGCTGCTGCACTCTGTCGCGAAGATGAAGCAGGAGCACGAACAACAAGTAAGCAAGCTCAGCGGCAAAATCGAGCAACTAGAGAAGATGAGTTACGATCTGTCGCAGGAATGGAAAAACCTGATGATCAGCAAACTGAACGAAGCACCGGTTGCCGCCGCGATGCAAGCGGCAGCAGTCCAGTCGGAACGGCCGCAGCCGAAGCCGGAAGCGCCTGCGGCGCCGGTTCAGGCGAATGTGCCCGCCGCGCCAACGTCGCCGGAGCATGAAGCGGCTGTTTCGTCGAATCTGAGGGACCGGTTCCGCGGCTTGTTCGATATGTACGACCAAGGCAAATCGACGGAGTACATTGCCAAGAAGCTGGGCCTGAACAAAGGCGAAGTCAGCTTGATCGTGCAACTGGCGAAGCAGGAGGAGCAAGGACGTGTTTAAAAACCGCACGCTGATGACCGGCGTTGGCATCGGGCTGATGGCCGGCGCCATCTTGCTGAAGCTATTCGAGGTTGGGGCAGGCAGCAGCGCCGATTGGGACGAGAAGGAATTTATGCGGCAGGCGGAAGCGCACGGCTTGCAGGTGCATCAGGCCAGCGACAAGTTGTTTACCGAGGCCGAAGTGGAAGCGATGCGCAAAACCGGCGACGGGACGAAAGCATCGGCTGCACCGACCGTATTGCCGTCTTCGTCTCCTGCGGCTTCCCCCGCTTCTACTCCCACGGCCACGCCCAAAGCGTCAACGCCCGCTACGCCAAACGCATCGGCAGCGGCCGCGCCAAGCTCGGCCGCTTCGCCAAGCGCCGTCGCCGCGGCGAAACCGTCCGCGCCAGCCGCCGGAGCAACAGCGGTTGCCGCGAGCCCCGCTCCTGCGGCAACGCCCGCCGGATCGGTTGCAGCAACGCCTGGCATAAGCGCGCCGTCCGCACCGGCAACCGCACAAGCGTCGCCGACGCCCATTTCGGTAACGATTCGGGAGGGGCTGATCTCGGCCGAAATCGTCGCGCTGCTGCAGCAGGCCGGCGTCGTCGTCGACGGCGCGCAGCTTGACGAAGCGATTCGCAAGCGGGAGCTGACGACCAAAATTTACAGCGGCACCTACTCTTTTGCGCCGAACACCAGCGTCGAACAAATCGTCGACATGCTGACGACCCGCTGAACGGACAGTCTTTTCCAGAGACTGTTCGTTTTTTGTATTTCTTGTCGCTGACGGCAGTTGCGCGGCAAAAGGCAGATGTGGTATAGTAGATGACGGTGTTAAAAACACACGACCGTTTAATTCGCGCGAGGGTGCTTGCCGTTCGGCAAGTTTCGCGTTTGAAGATGCGAACGGCGGAGGGTAACACAAAAACCACAACGGTAGAGGAGGTGTGTGAAGATGGCAGTTATTTCCATGAAACAGTTGCTCGAGGCAGGGGTGCACTTCGGTCACCAAACCCGCCGCTGGAACCCGAAAATGGACAAATACATCTTCACCGAAAGAAACGGCATTTACATTATCGACCTGCAGAAGACTGTGAAGAAGGTCGAAGAGGCGTACAACTTCGTGAAATCGGTCGCGGCAGAGAACGGCACGTTCCTGTTCGTCGGCACGAAGAAACAAGCGCAAGATTCCGTAGCCGAAGAAGCAGCGCGCTGCGGCATGCACTACATCAACCAACGCTGGCTCGGCGGTACGCTGACCAACTTCCAAACGATCCAGAAGCGGATCGATCGTCTCCACACGCTGGAGCGTTGGGAAGAAGACGGCACATTCGCCGTTCTCCCGAAGAAAGAAGTCATCATTCTCCGCAAGGAGAAGGAGCGTCTGGAGAAATTCCTCGGCGGCATCAAAAACATGAAGCGTCTCCCGAGCGCGCTGTTCGTCATCGATCCGCGCAAAGAACGCATCGCCGTCGCCGAAGCGCGCAAGCTGAACATCCCGATCGTCGGCATCGTCGACACGAACTGCGATCCGGACGAAATCGACTACGTCATTCCCGGCAACGATGACGCCATCCGCGCCGTTAAATTGCTCACTGCCAAGATGGCCGACGCTATCGTGGAAGCTCATCAGGGCGAACAAACGACAGCTTAATGCTTGCTAGTCCAAAGGGTGGGTGGAAGGGTTGATTACCGATCCTCCCGCCCTTTTTTTGAAGTTTACGACCTTTACTTAAGCGGCGAAAAGGACAATATTTCCGAGGAGGAATGCGAATATGGCAGCAGTAACGGCAGGTATGGTTAAAGAATTGCGCGAAAAAACGGGTGCCGGCATGCTCGATTGCAAAAAAGCGCTGGAGTCCGCGGACGGCGATCTGGCGAAAGCAACCGACATTTTGCGGGAAAAAGGGTTGGCGGCAGCCGCGAATAAAGCGGGCCGCATCGCAACGGAAGGTGCGGTTGGCTCTTACATCCATGCAGGCGGACGAATCGGCGTGCTGGTGGAAGTCAACTGCGAAACCGACTTCGTGGCCAAAACGGATCAATTCAAAGATTTCGTGAAAGACATCGCGATGCAAATTTCGGCTTCCAGCCCGAAATACGTGCGCCGCGAGGAAGTGCCGCAAGCCGAGCTCGACCACGAGCGCGAAATTTTGAAGGCGCAAGCGCTGGCCGAAGGCAAACCGGAGAAAATCGTCGAGAAGATGGTCGAAGGCCGCCTCGGCAAATATTACGAAGAGTTCTGTTTGCTGGAGCAGCCGTTCATCAAGGATCCGGACAAAACGATCGCCCAGCTTGTGAATGAAAAAATCGCCACCATCGGCGAAAACATTTCGATCCGCCGCTTCGTTCGTTTCGAGCTTGGCGAAGGGTTGGAGAAGAAAGTCGACAACTTCGTCGAAGAAGTTATGGCGCAAGCCAAAATGTAAATCGCCCCATACGAACAGCCGGGAACACCTATGTGTTCCCTCTTTTTTAGATCATGACTCGCATCATCCGGGAGGGTTATCATTGGAGCAGCCACGCTATAAGCGCATCGTACTCAAGTTAAGCGGGGAAGCGTTGTCGGGCGCGGTTGGATACGGCATCGATTCGCAAACGATCGTTTCGATCGCCGAGCAAGTGAAGGCGGTGCACGAACTGAATGTCGAGGTGGCGATCGTAGTCGGCGGCGGCAACATTTGGCGCGGCATCGCCGGCAGCGCCAAAGGGATCGATCGGGCAACCGCCGATTATATGGGCATGCTCGCAACCGTAATGAATTCGCTTGCGCTTCAGGATGCGTTGGAGAACGTCGGCGTGCCGACTCGCGTGCAGTCGTCGATCACGATGCAGCAAGTGGCCGAGCCGTACATTCGCCGCCGCGCCATTCGCCATCTGGAGAAAGGGCGCGTCGTCATTTTCGCCGCGGGAACGGGCAATCCTTACTTCTCGACGGATACGACCGCTGCGCTGCGCGCCGCGGAAATCGAAGCGGAAGTGATCCTGATGGCGAAGAACAAAGTCGACGGCGTGTATTCCGCCGATCCGTTCAAAGACGCAACCGCCGTCAAGTATGAAACGCTCACGTATATGGACGTGCTCAATAAAAACCTCGGCGTGATGGATTCGACCGCATCGTCGCTTTGCATGGACAACAATATCCCGCTGCTTGTATTTTCGATTACAGAGCAAGGCAATATCAAACGCGCCGTGCTTGGTGAAAAAATCGGCACGATCGTCGTCAAAGGAGGAGCGTAAGCGATGCCGCAATCGGTGAAACGAAGTGCAGAAGACCGGATGGACAAAGCGTTGTCCGCACTGAAGAGGGAGCTGGCGACGCTGCGCGCCGGCCGTGCGACGCCGTCGTTGCTCGATCGGGTGCAAGTGGAATACTACGGCGCGATGACGCCGGTCAACCAGCTCGCCAATATCAACACGCCCGACTCGCGCACGCTGATGATTCAGCCATGGGACAAATCGTCGATGAGCGCGATCGAAAAGGCGATTATGAAATCCGATCTCGGGCTGACGCCTTCGAACGACGGCAGCACGATCCGGATTGTCATTCCTGCGCTCACCGAAGAGCGCCGTTCCGATCTGGTGAAGATGACGCGCAAGTTTGGCGAAGAAGCGAAGGTTGCCGTGCGCAACGTTCGCCGCGACGCCAACGACGAAATCAAGAAGCTGGAGAAATCCGCCGGCTTGTCCGAAGACGAGTCGCGCCGCCATCAGGACGACATCCAGAAGGCGACGGACAAATTTATTGCGGAAGTGGACAAGACGCTGGCCGCCAAAGAGAAAGAGATTATGGAAGTATAACGGTCCCGGCAGCCCCCGAGGGCGCATGGGCCGTTCGGCAGCGGGTGCGGTGTTTAAGCTGCGACCCTTTGCCGGACGGCCGAAGGCTTGCGCGCAAGGGGGCTTATCTTTTTCCGACAGACGAATCGGATGTGGGGGATTGTGGGATGAGCGTACGATGAAATGGTTTGGGAACAGGGCAAAGGTAGCTCCCGGGCTGCCGATTGCGGATAATGTGCCGAAGCATATCGCCATCATTATGGACGGCAACGGCCGCTGGGCTAAGAAGCGCGGGTTGCCGCGCATCGCCGGCCACCATGCCGGCATGAAAACAGTGAAAAAAATTACGATCGCCGCCGACCGGATCGGCGTCGACGTGTTAACCATGTATGCGTTCTCGACGGAAAATTGGAAGCGGCCGCGCGAAGAAGTCGATTTCCTGATGAAGCTGCCGCAGGAGTTTCTGTCGATCGAGCTCGACGAGTTGATCGAAAAAAACGTCCAGGTGCGGATGACCGGCTGGCGCGAAGAGCTGCCCGAGCATACGCTGCGGGCGGTCGAACAGGCCGTCGAGAAGACGAAGCACAATACCGGACTTATTCTCAATTTTGCGCTCAATTATGGCAGCCGCAAAGAGATGATCGACGGCATCAAAGCGATGATGGCCGATGTGCAGCGCGGTTCGCTCGATCCGAACGCGATCGACGAACGGCTGTTCGACAGCTATTTGCAGACGGCGGGGCTTCCCGATCCCGATCTGCTGATTCGCACGAGCGGCGAGCTTCGGCTGAGCAATTTTATGCTGTGGCAGCTCGCTTATTCGGAGTTTTGGTTTACGGAAAAATATTGGCCGGAATTCAGCGAAGAAATGTTCTACGACGCGGTTCGCGAGTACCAGCGCCGCGCGCGGCGCTACGGCGGTTTGTAGTTGGGAGGAAGCGGATTTGAAGCAGCGCATTGTATCGGGTGTTATTGCGGCGGCGGTTTTTATTACGCTGCTCATACTGGGCGGCGCCTGGTTTGAGTGGCTCATGTTCGCGCTCGCGGTCATCGGCTTCGACGAATACCGCAAAATGAACGGACTTGCCCGCGGCTCGCTCGTTTCGCTGGCCGGCTTTGCCGGCGTCATCATGCTCACGGCGCCTGTCATTCCGCTGTGGGACGAATTATCCGTCATGGCGTTTGTTTGGCTGGCGCTGTTTGTGCTGCTGGCGCTGACGGTCATCACCAAAAATGCGGTCACGATCGACCAGGCCGGTTATGTGCTGCTGGGCATCCTGTACGTCGGGTTCGGCTTTCACTATATGGCCGAGACGCGTGTGCTGGAGCCGGACGGGCTGTTCTGGACGCTGCTCGTGTTTTTTTGCATCTGGATTACCGATTCGGGCGCCTACTTCACCGGCTACGCGTTCGGCAGAACGAAGCTGTGGCCGGCGATCAGCCCGAACAAAACGGTGGAAGGCGCCATCGGCGGGCTGGTGCTGTCGATCGTTGTGGCGCTCATTTTCGCCATTACCCGGGACGATCTGCTGTCGATCCCGCAGGCGATTGTGCTTGGCGGCGCGATCGGCATTGTCGGGCAGTTCGGCGATTTGATGCAATCGGCTTACAAGCGGGTCAAAGGCATCAAAGATTCCGGCAGCCTCATGCCCGGCCACGGCGGCGTCCTGGACCGGACGGATAGTTGGATTATTGTGTTTCCGTTTTTACATATGGTTGCGCTGCTGCCCCACTGATGGGCCGGCTGCGGCAAACGGAGGTTACGGGGATGGCGAAACGCATTGCGCTGCTCGGCTCGACGGGCTCGATCGGCACCCAAACGCTGGATGTGATTGCGCACGACCCGGAGCGGTACGACGTCGTTGGCTTGTCCGCAGGCACAAACGTAGCGCTGCTGCTGGAGCAGGTCAAACAGTTCCGCCCGGGTGTTGTGTCGGTGGCAACGAAGGAGCTGGCCGATGAGCTGCGGCCGTTGCTTCCCGCCGGCACGCGCGTGTTGTACGGCGACGAAGGAGCCGCCGAAGTGGCGGCCGGTACCGGCGCCGATATGGTAGTGACGGCGGTGATGGGCAGCCGCGGATTGAAGCCGGCGCTGGCGGCCATCGAAGCGGGCATTACGATCGGCCTGGCGAACAAGGAAACGCTCATCAGCGCCGGTCATCTGGTCACGGCGGCGGCCAAGCGCCGCGGCGTTTGCCTGCTGCCGATCGACAGCGAGCATTCGGCGATATTTCAATGTTTGAACGGCGAATCGCGCGACGATGTGGCCCGCCTTACGATCACCGCTTCCGGCGGTTCGTTCCGCGACCGCACGCGGGAGCAGCTCGCCGGTGTAACGGTAGCGGAGGCGCTGCGCCACCCGAACTGGTCGATGGGCGCCAAAATTACGATCGATTCCGCCACGATGGTCAACAAAGGGCTGGAAGTGATCGAAGCGCACTGGCTCTTCGATATGCCGTACGAACAAATCGACGTGCTGCTGCACCCCGAAAGCATCATTCACTCCATGGTCGAGTTTGTCGACAACAGCGTCATCGCGCAGCTTGGCAACCCCGACATGCGGGTGCCGATCCAATACGCGCTCACCTATCCGCAGCGATTCCCGACGCCGACGAAACGGCTCGATTTGGCCGCTGCGGGCCGGCTTCATTTTGCCCCGATGGATATGGTGCGGTTTCCTTGCCTGCGCCTCGCGTTCGAATGCGGCAAGGGCGGCGGCACGCTGCCGACCGTTTACAGCGCGGCGAACGAAGTGGCGGTGGCGCGATTCCTGGGCGGAGAGATCGAGTTTCTGGCGATCGAAGCGATCATCGAAACGGCGCTGGAGCGGCACGAGCGGCTGGCCGATCCGGACCTCGAGCAGATCGCGTACGCCGACAATTGGGCGCGCGAGCTGGCCGCGTCGCTGTATACGGCATAATCGGCGCTGCGTGGCATATACCTTCATACTAGCATCGGCATGAGGTCGGGTCAGGCTTGCTTGTGCAAGGAGCCGAAAAAATGGTAAGCTTAATGATGACCGTCCCCGAGTTTTCGCTACCGGCGAAAAAGCATGCTCATCCGGTTTAGGAGGTACAGCCCTTGTTTTCGCTGCAAAATGTGATTCAGATTGTGCTCATGTTTTTCGTGCTCGTAACGTTGCACGAGTGGGGACATTATTACTTCGCCAAACGGGCGGGGATATTGGTTCGCGAATTTGCGATCGGCTTCGGGCCGAAGCTGTTTTCGTATAAAAAAGGGGAAACCCGCTACACGCTGCGCCTGCTGCCGATCGGCGGGTTCGTGCGCATGGCCGGCGAAGACCCGGAAATCGTGCAAGTGTCGCCCGGTCAGACGGTAGCGCTGCAGCTCGACCGTTCGGGCGTCGTGTCGCATCTGTATCTCGATCAGCTCGACTTGCGCTCGAATGTCGTCATCGGCGAAGTGCGCCAGCTTGATCTGGAACGCGAGCTTCACGTCAGCCTCGACGTCGACGGCGAAGCGATTCGTTACCCGGTTCATCCGCAGGCGCTGATGGTGACCAAAGGGCGCGAAACGCAAATTGCGCCGCTCGACCGCCAGTTCGGCAGCAAGACGGTCGGTCAGCGAGCGCTGGCGATATTTGCCGGTCCGGTGATGAATTTCCTGCTCGCCTTTGTGCTGTTCCTGATCGCCATGTTCATGCACGGCATTCCGCAGCAGATCAAGCTGGACAGCGTGTCGGCCGGATCGCCAGCGGAGCAGGCGGGGCTGAAGGCAGGCGATATCATCAAGGAAATCAACGATGTCGAGATCGGCGCCGACTCCGGCAAAATCGTCACCGAAATCCAGAAATCGGCCGACCGGTCGATGCGCTGGATCATCGAACGCGGCGGCGAACAGCGCCAGGTGCAAATGACGCCGATGTTGAAAGACGGCGCGCTGATTGTCGGGATCCGGATGGATTCGATCAACCGCAAAGCCACGTTCGGCGAAGGAGTAACCGGCGCGTGGGACAGCATGGTCGGCACGACGAAGAACATTTTTCTCGGGTTCAAGATGATCGTCACCGGCAACTTCAAGCTTGACGATCTCGGCGGACCGATCCGGATTGTCGAAGTGTCCAACGAATTTGCCGATCTTGGGCTGAAATACATGATCGCATTTTCCGGCTCGCTCAGCTTGTATCTGGGCATCTTCAACTTGTTGCCGATTCCGGCGCTTGACGGCAGCCGGCTCGTGTTTCTCGGCTACGAGGCGGTTCGCGGCCGGCCGGTCGATCCGCAGCGGGAGAGCATGGTGCATTTCATCGGCTTCGCGCTGCTTATGCTGGTCATGCTTGCGGTGACGTACAACGATATTTTACGACTCGTAAAGGGGTAGAGATCAGGCGATGGCGGGCGACAAGCAGGACAAGCAGGACAAGCAGGACAAGCAGTTCGTGAAAGAAATTACGCCGCAAAGCGTTGACTTCTCCAAGTGGTACCTGGATGTCATTCGCAAGGCGGACTTGATGAGTTATTCGCCGGTGCGCGGCTGCATCGTGTTCAAGCCGGACAGCTACGAAATTTGGGAGCTGATCCAGCGGCAGCTGGACGCCCGATTCAAGGAGACGGGCCACCGCAACGCCTACTTCCCGCTGTTCATCCCCGAGAGCTTCTTCCAGAAGGAGAAGGAGCACGTCGAAGGCTTCAATCCGGAGCTGCCGTGGGTGACCGAAGCGGGCGGCGAGAAGCTGGAGGAACGGCTGGCGATTCGTCCGACGTCGGAAACGATGATCGGCCACATGTACGCGGAATGGATCAATTCGTACCGCGACCTGCCGCTGCTTATCAACCAGTGGGCCAACGTCGTCCGCTGGGAGAAACGGACGCAGCCGTTTCTGCGGACGAGCGAGTTTTTGTGGCAGGAAGGCCATACGGCGCATGAGGATGAGGCGGACGCCCGCCGCGAAACGATGCAGATGCTTGACATTTACCGCGAATTTGCCGAAGAGGTGCTGGCGATTCCGGTTATTGTCGGGCAGAAGACGCCTTCGGAGAAGTTTGCCGGAGCGGTCGATACGTATTCGATCGAAGCGATGATGAAAGACGGCAAAGCGGTGCAAGCCGGGACGTCGCATTACCTCGGCACGAACTTCGCCGTAGCGTTCGATATCAAGTATCTGGACCGGGAGAATACGCATACCTTTGCGCATACAACGTCGTGGGGCGTCAGCACCCGGCTGATCGGCGCGCTGATCATGGTGCATGGCGACGACCGCGGCCTTGTCGTTCCGCCGAAAGTAGCACCGACGCAAGCGGTCATCATCCCGATCGGGCCGCCGAAGTCGCGCGAGCCGGTTGTGGCCAAAGTGTACGAACTGCAGGCGCAGCTGAAGGCGGCGGGGGTACGAGTGAAGGTCGACGACGACCCGAACCAGAGCCCCGGCTGGAAGTTCAACGAATACGAAATGCGCGGCATTCCGATCCGCATCGAACTGGGACCGCGCGACATGGAGAACGGGCAAGTCGTGCTCGTTTCGCGCGTCAGCGGCGAAAAGAAGCCGGTGCCGCTGGAGCGGATTGTCGAGGAAGTACAGCAGCTGTTGACGGATACGCACCGGATGATGTACGAAAGGGCCAAAACGTTCCGCGACGAACATTTGACGGCTGTCGACACGATGGCGGAGATGCAGGCGTTCCTCGAGCAGCAGCGCGGCTTCGTACTCGCCGGCTGGTGCGGCTCCGCCGCTTGCGAAGCTCAAGTGAAGGAAGAAACCGGCGCCACGAGCCGGAACATTCCGTTCGAGCCGACCGTTCGCAAGACGACTTGCCTCGTATGCGGCGAGGGAGCGGAACATACGGTCGTATTCGGTCGGGCATACTAATTGGGTTGGTTCCATGCGCAGAAGATAGAAGAGCAAAGAGAGTACGCGGCTTTGCTCTTTCTTTTTTCCGCGGCCCCGTTTGTGGGGTTACTTTGGAAAGGAAGTGGCTTATTTGGACGAACGAAGACAACGGTTTGAACTGTTGATGAAACAAGTTGACGTGCCCGTCGAGACGATAGCCGCTTTTTTCGGCGACGGGTATATCGAGCAGGTAGAGGTTAGCCGGGCGAACCGCAGTTGGACGATTACGCTGGCGAAACAAACGCTGGTGCCGCGCGATATTTTCCTCTCGTTCTGCAAAATCGTGCGCGACCGGCTGGCCCATTTGGCCGACGTCAAATTCGTGTTTCGCTACGATCCGGCAGCGGTCAGCGCTGCCGCCGTCGTTGACGCATATTGGGGATTGATGCTGGAGTGGCTGCAGCGCGAAGTCGCTTCGATCAACGGCTGGATGAGCAAAGCGCAGGTGGAAGTGACCGATCGTACGGTAACGCTGAAGATGCTGGACCAGATTGGCCTTGATATGGCGAAGAAGAAACAGGTGGACGGTTATGTGCAGCGATTTTTCCGCGAGCGGTTTGCGCTGGAGCTGCAAATCCGGTTTACCGTCAGCGAATCGCGCGAAACGCGCGACGAGGCGTACGAGCAGTTCGCCAAGCTGATCGAGCAGGAAGGCAAATCGGTTACGCAGGAAATGATGGTCGCCATCGAAAAAGAAGAAGTAGCCGTCGCCGATTCGGGCGAAGCGCCGACCAAGCTGTTCATCGGCATCGACATCAAGGACGCGCCCGTGCCGCTGCAGGAAATTCGCGAAGAAGAGAAGCGCGTGACGATCCAGGGCACCGTGTTCGGCCTTGAATCGAAGGAACTGAAAAACGGCTCCACCTTGTTTCTGTTCAACATTACCGATTTTACCGATTCGCTCATGGTCAAGGCGTTCGCCAAAAACAAGGAAGACATCAAAACATACGGCCTGCTCGAGAACGGCAAATGGATCCGCGCCCGAGGCAAAGTCGAATACGACCGGTTCACGAATCCGCCGGAACTGATGTTCGTCCCGCAGGACGTCAGCGAAGTATCGGCACCACCGGAACGCAACGACAAGGCGGCGGAGAAGCGGGTCGAGTTCCATCTGCATACGGCGATGAGCACGATGGACGGCATTACGCCGATCGACCAGTATGTCAAAATGGCAGCCAAATGGGGGCACAAGGCGATTGCGGTATCCGACCACGGCAATGTGCAATGTTTCCCGGATGCGGGCAAGGCGGCCAAAAAGAACGGGATCAAAATGATTTACGGCGTCGAAGCGAACGTGGTCGACGACGGGGTGCCGATTGTAATTCACCCGGATGAGCGAATCATGAAAGATGCGACTTACGTCGTGTTCGACATCGAAACGACGGGGCTTTCGGTGCTGAACAACAAAATTATCGAGCTGGCCGGCGTCAAAATGAAGGACGGCAAAGAAATCGACCGGTTCGCCACATTTATCGACCCGCACGAACGGATTCCGTACCACATCAGCCAATTGACGAATATTACCGACGACATGGTGAGAGGGGCGCCGGAGCTTGCCGAGAAGCTGCCGGAATTTCTCGCTTTTGTCGGCGATGCGGTGCTGGTAGCGCATAATGCAAGATTCGATATCGGCTTCATTCAGGAGAATGCCAAGCGGCTTGGCTTGCCGCCCGTGCCCAATACGGTGCTCGATACGCTGGAGATGGCGCGGCTGTTGTTCCCGTCGCTCAAGAACCACCGGCTGAACACATTGGCCGATAAATTCAAAGTCAGCCTCGAAAACCATCACCGCGCGATCGACGACTCCGTGGCGCTCGGCCATGTGCTCTATGGCCTTATTAATGAAGCAGCCGGTAGAGAGATTGATAGTTTGGCGAAGCTGGACAGCTTTTCCGGGAAAGACTTGTCCAATGCGCGGCCGTTCCACTGCAACATCTACGCGCTGAACCAGGTCGGCAAAAAAAACTTGTACAAGCTGATTTCGCTATCGCATACGGAATACTATAAACGTGTCGCCTGCATGCCGCGAAGCAAGGTGGTCCTTCTGCGCGAAGGGCTGCTGCTCGTATCCGGCTGCGAAAAAGGCGAGTTTTTCGAAACCGTGCTGAACAAGTCGCAGGAGGAGGCCGAGCAGGTAGCCGAGTTTTACGACGCGCTCGAAATCCAGCCGCTCGACTGTTACATGCACCTGGTGGAGAAAGGACTCGTCGGCAGCCGCGACGAACTGGAGCAGGCGGTTCGCCGCATATGTGCGATCGGCGCGAAGCTGGGCAAACCGGTCATCGCCACCGGCAACGTGCACTACTTGCAGCCGCGCGACAAAATATGCCGCGACATCACGATCCACGGCATCACCGGCTTTAGCCCGCTCAAGGAACAGCGCAAGCCGGACGTGCATTTCCGCACGACCGACGAAATGCTGCACGAGTTCCGTTTCCTCGGCGAAGAGAAGGCGTTTGAAGTCGTCGTCACAGCCACGAACGAGTTGGCCGACCGGTTCGAGGAAATCCAGCTGTTTCCGAAGAAGCTGTATTCGCCGATTATCGAAGGCGCGGAAGAAGAGATCGAAACGAAGTGTTATGCGCGGGCGAAAGAGCTTTACGGCGATCCGATGCCGGAGCTGATCGAAGAAAGACTGAAGCGGGAGCTGAAGCCGATCATTGAAAACGGCTTTTCGGCGAACGTGCTTATTTCCGAGCGGCTGGTCAAAAAGTCGAATTCGGACGGCTATATCGTCGGTTCGCGGGGATCGGTCGGATCGCTGTTCGTCGCCAACATGCTGGGCATTTCCGAAGTAAATCCGCTGCCGCCGCATTACTTGTGCCTGTCGTGCCAGCATAGCGAATTTTTCACCGACGGCTCGATCGGTTCGGGCTTTGACTTGCAGGACAAGCCGTGTCCGAATTGTGGCGCAACGATGCGCGGCGAAGGACAGGACATTCCGGCGGAAACGTTCATGGGCTTCACCGGCGAGAAGGTGCCCGATATCGACTTGAACTTCTCCGGCGAATACCAGCCGCAGGCACATAATTTCACGAAAGTGATGTTCGGGCCGGAGAACGTGTTCCGTGCCGGCACGATCGGCACGGTCGCCGAGAAGACGGCCTACGGCTTCGTCAAAAAGTTCGAGGAAGAAAAAGGAAAGACATGGCGCGGCGCCGAAGTCGGCCGGCTCGCCGCCGGCTGCACCGGCGTCAAGCGCAGCACCGGCCAGCACCCGGGCGGCATCGTCGTTGTGCCGGACTACATCGACGTCGAAGACATTACGCCGGTGCAGTATCCGGCCGACGATACGAGCGCCGAATGGAAAACGACGCACTTCGATTATCACGCCTTCGACGAGAATCTGCTCAAGCTCGATATTCTCGGGCACGACGATCCGACGATGATGCGGATGCTGCAGGATTTGACCGGCGTCGAGCCGGGCCAAATCCCGATGAACGACACGAAGGCGATGAGCATCTTCAGCTCGACCGACGCGCTGGGCGTAAGGCCGGATCAGATTCGAACGCCTGTCGCCACGTACGGCGTGCCGGAGATGGGCACGAAGTTCGTGCGCCAGATGCTCGAAGAGACGCGGCCGTCGAGCTTCGCCGACCTGCTGCAAATTTCCGGCTTGTCGCACGGCACCGGCGTTTGGCTTGGCAACGCGCAGGAGCTGATTCGCAAAAACATTTGCACGATCAAAACGGTCATCGGTTGCCGCGACGACATCATGCTGTATTTGATTTACAAGGCGGGGCTGGACAAGGCGCTGGCGTTCAAAATTACGGAGAGCGTGCGGAAGGGCAAAGGGTTGACCGACGATTGGAAACAAGTGATGAAGGAGCACGGGGTGCCGGCGTGGTACATCGACTCGTGCGAGAAGATCGAATACATGTTTCCGCGGGCGCATGCCGCCGCCTACGTCACCTCGGCCGTCCGCACCGCATATTTCAAGGTGTATCATCCGATCGCTTATTACGCGACTTATTTTACCGTTCGTGCCGAAGATTTCGACGTCGAGTTGTTCTGCCAAGGCTACGACGCCATCTTGCGCAAGCTGATTGAAATCGAGGAGAAAGGCTTCCAGGCGCTGCCGAAGGAGAAGGCGATGATTTCCATCCTCGAGATGGCGCTCGAAATGACGGCACGAGGCTTCACGTTCAAGCCGATCGACTTGTACCGCTCGCATGCGACGAAGTTCCAGGTCGACGGCGATGCGCTCATCCCGCCGTTTTCGGCGCTGGCCGGCATCGGCGAAAACGCAGCGAAGCAAATCGCCGCCGCTAAGGATGAGGGGGACTTCCTCTCCGTCGAAGATTTCCAGCAGCGCGCCAAGGCGTCGAAGACCGTCATCGAGCTGCTGGCGCAGCTCGGCTGCTTCCGCGGGTTGCCGGAGTCGAATCAGTTGTCGTTGTTTTAAGGTGCAAATCCCCCGTGTCGCTGTCAGGCGGCATGGGGGATTTTTTGTAGTGGGGGCGCGGGATGTTGTCAAATAGGCCATGTTTAATGGCCTATTCCCTCTAAAACGGGCCGTCGCCTCAAAATAGCCAGTGATTTCACTGGCTATTCGTGTTTATCTGCCCGAATTGAGGCGGTTTGGCCGAAATAACCAGTGATTTCACTGGCTATTTTTAATGAGGCGGGCGAAATGAGGTGAATAAGCCATTTTTAATGGCCTATATTTATAGTTTCGCCGGCGGGTTCATCTTATTTTCGTTTTCGATGGTCTGAAGTTCATTGACGAAGTTGTTTCGATCGAAGGAAAAGGTGCGGTTGATTATTTTCCCGTCTTTGATCTCGAATTTTCCTTGAAACTGCCCCACGACATAATAGTCAAAATCGTTTTTATCCGGACGCTGCCCTTTGTTGGCGGTAACAAATAATACGACCGATTCCTTTTTGGTGAATTTCGGCAGCATGGTTTCATCGGAGGTATAGATCTTATCGTCCGTTTCCCCGCCGTCTACGCGAACTTTAATTTGTTCCCCCGGATTGCCTTTATACACCTTGGTCACTTTTATCGTCGTATCGGTTGCAGGCAGCCCGCGAAAGTCGTTTTGTACTTCCTGCGATATCACTATTCCCTCGATGATTGCATCCGCGATATTCACGAGTTGGTTTTTGCTTAAGGAAACGATGTCGATGCTGGAATCAATGAGTTCTTTCTGCTTATGTTTGCAGGCAGTCAAGATGGAGAGTGCCAAAAACATCGATGCAACGGGTAACACGAGTTTTTTCATCGGAAGTACCTCCTGGCCAAAGTGTATCATCCGATTATGTGTTAAGCGACTTGTTTTGCCATTTGAGCTGAAAATTATGTTGTTGAACTGATTGGTCAAGGGTGCTTTTTGTTGACAAATTCAGACAAACTTTATCTTGACCGCCGGCGACCGGACCGGTACGATGTGTTTTAGGCGGCCATCCTCATACTGGAAAACCAAAACGATTCTTTGTGCCGTACATACCGGTATCGGAGGTAAGCTTGTGCAATCGAAGGTTAAATTGATCACGACGACATCCATCGTCGATGGAATCGACATCGAACGCTATCATGGGGTCGTTTCTGCGCGGGTCGTTGCCGCGACGAATATTTTTTCCGATATTATGGCGGATTTCAGCGATGTGTTTGGCGGAAAGTCCGTGACCTACCAGAAACAATTAAAAAGCATATACGACGAAGCGATCGTATTGCTTTCCGAGGAAGCGGCAAAACTTGGCGCCAACCTGGTGCTCGGACTGAAGGTCGATCATAATGAAATATCGGGTCGCAACAAACAAATGTTTTTCGTCACCGCGACAGGTACGGCAGCCACCGCAAGCTCGTTGTCCGTCGAACCGACCTCCCCGCCGGACGATGTTTCCCGACAAGTCACAGGCCAATGACGGCGAAAAATGGACCTGTGCGTGCGGCAAAACGAACAAATCGTCGCAACGTTACTGCAAATCGTGCGACAACGATGCATTTGGTTTTACGGAAAACGAAGTCAAATCCGGGGAAGTCGCGGCAGAACTGAAGGAGAAAATTTATGTACTGCACCATATTTTTCAAGGGGATTCACAATAGCCGTCATGCGAACAAGCCTTCCAGCGCCGCTTTGCGACTCAGGAAGGCTTTCGCTTGAACCGTCCGCTACTTCCGCGCCTGCGGGAACGGCGGGCAATATTCGTCGCGCGACGAATACGTGTAGATGTGGCACGGCACCGGCACGCAGTGATGCCTGCGGACGACCTCGACATGATGCACGATCTGCACAACTTGCGGGTGGAAGTAATCCTCGTATACGCGCGCAGGCGGATCATAGACCGTTTCGGTCGGGCATTGCGGACATTGTTCCTGATGATGGTGCGCATGAGACAGACTGGACACTCGAGATCATCTCCTTTGGGAATGAATACAGTACCAGTATATGGCGATGCGGGCGAATTGACCTGCACATCCGCCCGGTTTCAGGGCGAATGCGCAAGTTTTTGCCGCTTGCGACGGCGCGTGCGGACATCACCGGAATGAACCCGAACGACGAATTTACCGCTTGCGCAGCAACAATTACCTGTGCTATAATTCTTTTGGTAAGCTTGTGATACGATGATGCTGAGGAGAGTGGGGAAACCCACTCTTTACGTTTTGTCTGGAGTCAATTGCGGTTACGCGGCAAGGGGGTAACAACATTCGTGAGCGTTAAAATCAAATCCGTCGTCGAAGCGATGGTGACGCCGTTTCTGGCGGAGCATCAGTTCGAACTCGTCGATGTCGAATACGTCAAGGAAGGCAGCAACTGGTTTCTTCGCGTATATGTCGACAAGGAAGGCGGCATCGATATCGACGATTGCAGCAGGATCAGCGAATATTTAAGTGCGAAGCTGGACGAGAACGACCCGGTGCCGGACGCTTATTTTCTTGAAGTGTCTTCGCCCGGCGCCGAGCGGCCGCTGAAGAAGGCGGACGATTTCCGCAAGGCCGTCGGCAAGCAGGTGCTGATCACAACCTACGAGCCGATCGGCGGATTGAAAGAGTTCGAAGGCAAGCTGGTCTCGTATGACGAAGCCAGCTTGTCTATCGCTATCGGCAAAAAGACGCATACGCTGCCAACCGATAAAGTAGCCGGCGCGCGGCTTGCCATCGTGTTTTAACCAAATAAGTACGGTAATAATGAAAGGGGGAGCCCCAGGCAAATGAATACAGATTTTATTGAAGCGCTGCACGAAATCGAATCGACGAAAGGAATCAGCAAGGATATTTTGCTCGAAGCGATCGAAGCCGCCCTGATTTCCGGGTATAAGCGCAATTTCAACACCGCGCAGAACGTTCGCGTCGACATCAACCGGCAAACCGGCCTGATCAAAGTATATGCGCGCAAGACGGTGACGGAGGAAGTGCTCGATCCGCGGCTCGACATATCGATTGAAGCGGCGCGCCAAATCAACGCGCTTTACCAGGAAGGCGACATCGTCGAAATCGAAGTGACGCCGCGCGACTTCGGCCGCATCGCCGCCCAGACGGCGAAGCAGGTCGTCACGCAGCGCATTCGCGAGGCGGAGCGCGGGCTCATTTACAACGCGTTTATCGAGAAAGAAGAAGATATCGTCACCGGCATCGTTCAGCGCCAGGACACGCGCAGCATCTTTATCGATCTGGGCAAGGTCGAGGCGGTGCTGCCGCTCGCCGAGCTGATGCCGAACGAGAAGTTCAAGCACGGCGATCGCGTCAAAGCTTACATCACCAAGGTGGAGAATACGACGAAGGGGCCGCAGATCATTTTGTCCCGGACGCATCCGGGGCTGCTCAAGCGATTGTTCGAGCTGGAAGTGCCGGAAATTTTCGACGGTGTCGTCGAAATTCGCTCCGTCGCGCGCGAAGCCGGGTTCCGCTCGAAAATCGCCGTCCACTCGCGCAATCCGGAAGTCGACCCTGTCGGTTCGTGCGTCGGTCCGAAAGGGATGCGCGTGCAGACGATTGTCAGCGAGCTGCGCGGCGAGAAGATCGATATTGTCAGCTGGTCAGAGCAGGTCGACGAGTATGTGGCCAATGCGCTCAGCCCGTCGAAGGTGCTCGAAGTGAACGTATTCGAAAGCGAAAAGATGTGCCGCGTTATCGTGCCGGATTACCAGCTGTCGCTTGCGATCGGCATCAAGGGTCAAAATGCGCGACTCGCCGCCAAGCTGACCGGCTGGAAAATCGACATCAAAAGCGAAACGCAAGCCGAGCAGGAATACGGCCGGCCGAAGTCGTCGACCGGCGAAATGCAGCAGGATTCGGTCAGCATCGAATAACGGCGCCCGGGTTTTAACGGGACTGCCGATAAAGTGGGTGAACAGGATGAAACAGCGCAAGGTGCCGCTTCGGAAATGCGTTGCCTGCCAGCAAATGATGGCCAAACGGGAGCTGATCCGCGTCGTTAGGACGCCCGACGGCCAAATCGCGATCGATCTTTCCGGCAAGAAGTCGGGACGTGGCGCCTACCTGTGCGGCAAGTTGTCCTGTTTCAAGCTGGCCAAGAAGAGCAAAGCGCTTGACCGCGCGCTCAAGCTGCCGGTCGGCATTGACATATACGATCGGCTGGAAGCCGATTTCGTTCGCGTGGAGGACGAGTATTTGGCGACGCGCGACGAGCTCTACGACGATGCGGACGATGCCCATGGACAATAAAGCGAAACTGTTTTCTTATCTCGGATTGGCGACGAGGGCCGGCAAACTGGCCAGCGGCGACGGCGCGGTGCTTGACGCGATTCGCGGCGGCGAAGCGAAGCTGGTCGTGCTGGCGGAAGACGCCTCGGACAATACACGCAAAAAAATAACAGACAAATGCAATCATTATGACGTACCGCTGCTCGTATTCGGCAGCCGAAGCGAACTTGGCGCCAGCACCGGCAAAGAGGAGCGTGTCGTTTTCGCGGTCACGGATTCGGGATTCGCGAAGCTGATTGCAAGGTGCCAGGTAATCCCTGCGGAGGTGGAGTAATTTTGGATAAACAAGACAATAAGGATAAACTGCGCGTGTATGAATACGCGAAGTCGCTCAATATGAGCAGCAAAGAGATCATTACGATTTTGAAACGGTTGGATAAGCCGGTCAATAACCATATGAGCGTCATGGAAAACGATGCGGTCGAATCGGTCGAGAAGTTTTTCCGCGACGTGAAGGCAAATGCGGCGGCGAAGCGGGCAGCGGCGGAAAATGCGGCCAACTCGGGAGCGGCGTCGAACCGTGGCGGCCAATCGGCGACGGGCACGCAACCGCGCCCGCAGCAGCAAAGCGGCGGCCAGCGCCCGCAAGGCCAATCGGGCCAAGGCGGACACGGCGGCGAATCGCAGCGCCAAGGGGATCGTCCGCAAGGCGACCGCCCGCAAGGCCAAGGCGGGTTCCAGGGCAACCGCGGCGACCGCCCGCAAGGGGATCGTCCGCAGGGCGACCGCCCGCAAGGCGACCGCCCGCAAGGTGACCGTCCGCAAGGCCAAGGCGGGTATCAAGGCAACCGCGATCGCGGCGACCGCCCGCAAGGGGATCGTCCGCAGGGCGACCGTCCGCAAGGTCAAGGCGGCGGCTACCAAGGCAACCGCGGCGACCGTCCGCAAGGTCAAGGCGGCGGCTACCAGGGCAACCGCGGCGACCGTCCGCAAGGTCAAGGCGGCGGCTACCAAGGCAACCGCGGCGACCGTCCGCAAGGTCAAGGCGGCGGCTACCAAGGCAACCGCGGCGATCGTCCGCAAGGTCAAGGCGGCGGCTATCAAGGCAATCGTCCGCAAGGCGACCGTCCGCAAGGCCAAGGCGGCGGCTACCAAGGCAACCGTGGCGACCGTCCGCAAGGTCAAGGCGGCGGCTATCAAGGCAATCGTCCGCAAGGCGACCGTCCGCAGGGCCAAGGCGGCGGGTTCAATCGTCCGCAAGGCGATCGTCCGCAAGGCCAGGGCGGCGGGTTTAACCGTCCGCAAGGTCAGGGCGGATTCAACCGTCCGCAAGGCGACCGTCCGGCCATGGGCGGACAGCGTCCCGCAGGCGGCGCCGCGGGTCGTCCGGGCGGCCAGGCGCGTCCGGGTGGCCCAGGCGGTGCCGGCGGCGGGTTCAGCGGCGGCGGCCAGGGTGGCGGCTTCGGAGGCAACAGAGGCGGCGGTGCGGCAGGCGGCCGCGGGCCGGGCCAACAAGGCCAGAACCGGTATGCCGATTCCCGTCCTTCGCGTCCGGCTGCTCCGGTACCGTCCATCAATGACGGTGACGACGAGAATCGCCGCAGCGCCAGAAAGCCCGGCGGCGCCAAACGATTTGACGACAACAGAGGCGGACGCGGCGGCAAAGGCAGAGGCGGCAGGCAGCAGGTGCAGGTGCGCAAGGAAAAAATCGACAACACGCCGAAAAAAATTATCGTGCGCGGCGCGATGACCGTCGGCGAACTGTCGAAGCTGCTGCATAAGGACGTATCGGAAGTTATCAAAAAACTGTTGTTCCTCGGCACGATGGCAACGATCAACCAGGAGCTTGATCTGGATGCGATCCAGTTGGTCGCAACGGAGTTTGGCGTGGAGATCGAGCTTAAGATCCGTGTCGACGAGGACAATTTCGAATTGATCGAAGAGAAAGACGAAGCGGAAGATTTGCTGGAGCGCGCGCCGGTGGTGACGATTATGGGTCACGTCGACCATGGCAAAACGACGCTGCTCGACGCCATCCGTTCCACGAACGTTTCGGAAGGCGAAGCGGGCGGCATCACCCAGCATATCGGCGCTTACCAGGTCGAAACGCACGGCAAGAAGATCACTTTCCTCGATACGCCGGGCCACGAAGCGTTTACTTCGATGCGTGCCCGCGGCGCGCAAGTGACCGACATTACGATTATCGTGGTGGCGGCCGACGACGGCGTCATGCCGCAAACGGTGGAAGCGATCAACCATGCCAAAGCGGCGAACGTGCCGATTATTATTGCCGTCAACAAAATTGACAAACCGGACGCCAATCCGGACCGCATCAAGCAGGAATTGACCGAATACGCGCTCGTACCGGAAGAATGGGGCGGCGATACGATTTTCGTCAATGTGTCGGCGAAGCAGCGCATCAACCTCGATCAGCTGCTCGATATGATTTTGCTGGTGGCGGAAGTGCAGGAGCTGAAGGCGAACCCGAACAAACGCGCCAGAGGCACGGTGCTCGAAGCCGAGCTCGACAAAGGCAAAGGCCCGGTAGCCCGCGTGCTGATCCAGCATGGGACACTGCGGGTGGGCGACAGCTTCGTGGCGGGCGTCTGTTTCGGACGCGTGCGCGCCATGGTCAGCGACAAGGGCAAACGGCTCAAGGAAGCGGGGCCGTCGACTCCGGTCGAAATTACCGGTTTGACGGAAGTGCCGCTCGCCGGCGATCCGTTCCTCGTGTACGAGGACGAGCGCAAGGCGCGCGAAATCGCCGACCGCCGCGCCACGACGCTGCGTCAATCGGAGATTACCGCGAACACCCGCGTCACGCTGGACGATTTGTACAAACACATCAAGGAAGGCGACATCAAAGACCTGTTCGTCATCATCAAGGGCGACGTGCAGGGCTCCGTCGAAGCGCTTAAAGGCTCGCTCGAGAAGATCGAGGTCGAAGGCGCGCGGGTCAAAATCCTGCATGCCGGCGTCGGCGCCATTACGGAATCCGACGTTACGCTGGCGACCGCTTCGAATGCGATCGTCATCGGCTTCAACGTGCGGCCGGAACCGACCGCCAAAACGACCGCCGAGCAGGAGAAGGTGGACATCCGTCTGCACCGCGTCATTTACAGCGCCATCGAGGAAATCGAACAGGCGATGAAGGGCATGCTGGATCCGGTGTTCAAGGAAGTCGTCATCGGCCAGGCGGAAGTGCGCAACCTGTTCAAAGTGACGAAAGTCGGCACGATCGCAGGCTGTATGGTCATTTCCGGCAAAGTCAGCCGCAACGCCGAAGCGCGCGTCATTCGCAGCGGTATCGTTGTGCACGAGGGCAAGATCGATTCGCTCAAACGGTTCAAGGACGACGCGAAGGAAGTCGCGCAAGGCTACGAGTGCGGCATCACGCTCGAACGGTTCAATGATCTCAAAGAAGGGGATATTATTGAAGCGTTTGTCATGGAATCGGTTGAGAGGTGATTGAATTGGCCAAAGTGCGAACCGGCCGCGTAGGCGAGCAGATCAAAAAAGAATTGAGCCAAATTTTGCAATTCGAATTCAAGGATCCGCGTCTTGGATTCCTGACGATAACCGGCGTGGAAGCGACCAACGATTTGTCCCAGGCGAAAGTGTATTTGAGCGTGCTAGGTACGGATCAGCAGAAGAAAGACACGCTCAAGGCGCTTGCCAAAGGAAACGGCTATTTGCGCTCCGAGCTTGGCAAGCGGATTCGTCTGCGGGTCGTGCCGAAGCTAATTTTCGTGTTCGACAGCTCGATCGCTTACGGAAGTAAAATCGAAGCGCTGCTTGCGCAATTGAACGAGGGGAAAGCGGAGCTATGAGTTCGGAAGCTACGACGCCTTATCGCGAGCAGCTGGCGGAAGCGGCACGGTTCTTGCGCGATCACGACGATTATCTCGTCGTGTCGCACGTGACGCCGGACGGCGACGCCGTCAGCTCGACGCTTGCCGCGGGGCTGATGCTGCAGCAGCTCGGCAAGCGGTACGTGATGATCAACGAAGGAAATTCGCCGCGCAAATTCGACTATTTGTCCGGTTACGAATCGATCGTGAATTACAGCGCGACCGCCGTGGATCGAACGTTCGCAAACGTTATCAGCGTCGATTGCGCGGACTTCAAGCGCGTCGGCACCGTCAGCAAGCTGTTCGCGGACGAAGTGTCGCTGCTGAACATCGACCACCATCCGACGAACGACGCGTTCGGCTCGGCGAACCTGCTTCGGTTCGACGCGGCGGCCACGGCAGAAATTTTGTACGATCTGGCGTGCGTTATCGGCGCCCGTTGGACAAAGGAATTGAGCGATTGCATTTATACCGGCCTGCTCACGGATACCGGAGGCTTCCGATACGCGAACACGACGCCGAAAGTGCTGCAGATCGCTTCGGAAATGCTGCAGTACGGCGTCAACGGCAACGAACTGGCCGATCATCTGCTGGAGAAGCTCAGCTACTCGCACGTCGCTTTGCTGCGCAAGGCACTGACGAGTCTGGCATTTACGGACGACAAGCGGATCGCCTGGGTTCGGGTTTCGGCGGCGGATATTGAAGAAGCGCAGGCGTCGAACGAAGATTTGGAAGGACTCGTCAATTATCCGCGCAATATCGAAGGGGTGGAGGTCGGACTGCTGTTCAAGCAGGTCGTCCCCGACCGCTACAAGGTGAGCATGCGTTCGGCCGGGCTTGTTGACGTTTCGGCGATTGCGAAGTCGTTTGGCGGCGGCGGCCATGTCCGGGCAGCCGGCTGCACGCTTGTCGGCGAACTGCCGGAAATCGTCGAGCGGGTCGTGACGGCAGTCGCCAAGGAGCTGTCATGACGCTTGACGGTGTACTGCCGGTGCTGAAACCGGTCGACTTCACCTCGCACGACGTGGTGGCCAAAGTGCGGCGCCTGATCGGCGTCAAGCGGATCGGCCATACGGGCACGCTCGATCCGAAAGTGACCGGCGTGCTGCCGCTTTGCATCGGCAAAGCGACGCGCGTCGTCGAGTATATCCAGGACTTGCCGAAATCGTACGAGGCGGAACTGGCGATCGGCATCGCCACCGACACGGAAGATTTGACTGGCGAACCGGTGATGCGTTTGCCGGGCGTAAAGCTGACGGAGGCGCAGGTCCGGGAAGCCGTGTTGTCGTTTGTCGGCACGATCGATCAGATCCCGCCGATGTATTCGGCGGTCAAGGTGGACGGCAAACGGTTGTACGAGCTTGCCCGTCAAGGACGGGAAGTCGAACGCAAGCCTCGCTCCGTCACGATTTATCGGATCGAAATCACTCAACTGGAATTGGAGCGGGATTATCCGCTGATTCGTTTTGCCGTTGATTGCTCCAAGGGAACATACATCCGCACGCTGTGCGCGGATATCGGCCGCAAGCTGGGCGTTCCCGCTGCGATGGCGTCGCTGGTGCGCACGTCTTCGGGTTCGATGACGCTGCCGATGTGTCTGACGCTCGAGGAGATCGAGCGGCTGGCGCAAACCGGCGATCTGGCGCCGCGGCTCATACCGGCCGATCGGGCGATCGGTCATTTGCCTGCGTGCACGGTCGCCGATGCCGACGCGTTGCGTGCGCAGCAAGGGCAAAAAATCAACCTGCCGGTATCGGCCCGATCGGAGGTTCCGGCATTCGGCGAAGACGCCGCGGAACCGGGCGAAACGCAGCCGGTTTGGCGCGTCTATGCGGCGAAGGGCGACTTCGTCGGGCTGTTCGCGCCGGATCTTGCGCGCGGCCTGCTCGTGCCGGTGAAGGTATGGAATTAAGTTGCCTCGCAGATTGAAGCCAGGGGGTCGCATTGCATGCATATTTACGAACTGACGTGGCCGCAGCCGTTGCCGCAGCCGGGGATGCCGTCAGCGCACGTCGTGGCGCTTGGCGACTTCGACGGCATGCATCTCGGCCACCGCGAGGTGATCGGCCGCGCGCTTCGGACCGCGCGTTCGCTTGGTTTGCCGGCGACGGTCATGACCTTCGATCCGCATCCGCGCGCCGTGCTCGGTCAGAGCAAATACGAGCAGTCGCTGACGCCGCTGCCGGACAAGCTGGAGCTGCTGCGGGACATGGGGATCGACTGCATCTACGTCGTGACGTTCGACCGTACGTTCGCCGCGCTGAGCCCGGCGCAATTCGTCGAGGAAGTATTAACGCCGCTCGGCGTCAATACGGCGATCGTCGGCTTCGACTTCACGTTCGGCCATTTGGGCGCCGGCACCGCCGATTCGTTGACCGATCTGGCGCACGGCCGGTTTACGGTCGAAGTGGTGCGGCCGTATCACCTGCACGAGATCAAGGTCGGCAGCACGGTCATCCGCGAATACGTGGAATCCGGCCAGGTGGACCGGGCGGCCGAGTTGCTCGGGCGACCGTACTGCATCCAGGGGACGGTTGTTCACGGTCATGCCAGAGGGCGCACCATCGGTTTTCCGACCGCCAACATCGCGCCGCATGAACTGTACGTGATGCCGCCAAACGGCGTGTACGCCGTTCATGCGCACGTAGGCGGCCACACATATGGCGGCGTCATGAACATCGGCTTGCGGCCGACATTCAAGGACGGCGACAGCAGCGTGTCGCTCGAGGCGCACTTGTTCGATTTTGACCGTGATATTTACGGCGAAACGATAGCCGTTTCGTTCGTGCGCATGCTGCGCGGCGAACGCAAATTTCCTGCCGTCAGCGACCTGATCGCCCAGATCGGCCGGGATTCCGACGAGGCGAGGCGGCTGCTGGCCGAACGGCCGCCGGGCATCAACATCGGATAGACCGCGCTCCGGCGAGCCGCGCGGAAATGCCGGTTGCTTCACCGCTATCATTCATGCTATACTGTTGTTCGGTCGTGCAAGAACAAGACCATGGGCGGATTCGCTCCGCTAAACCTCGGCATGGATGCGCGCTCTCACCGGCGGCTTCTGGGCTGAAGGGGATCATTCAATCGATGAAGGAGGTGAACGGTATGGCACTTGCTGAAGGTCGTAAACAGCAGCTGATTCAGGAGCACAAGGTCCACGAAACGGACACCGGTTCTCCCGAAGTTCAGATCGCGATTCTGACCGAAAACATTGTCAACCTGACGGATCATTTGCGCACGCACAAGAAGGATCATCATTCGCGCCGCGGATTGCTCAAGATGGTCGGACAACGCCGCAAACTGCTCGCGTACTTGAAGAACAAAGACGTGAGACGTTACAGCGCGCTGATCGAGAAACTCGGGCTTCGCCGCTAATGACATTAAGCAACCGCGTGTTACCGTACCGGACAGCCGGCTGCGGGAACCGGGTTGCTTTTATTTTTGTTCCCGCTCTCCCCGTTTATTTCACGATCAAAGCAGGAAATACTAGTAAGCATGTTGAACATATATGAGATTTACATAACGTCGTAAGGTCGTTCACTTGTATTTGAACGACCACTTTAAGGAGGGAAACGATGGAGAAGAAGATACAAATCGACCTAGGCGGCCGGCCGCTTATTCTCGAAAGCGGGCGTTTGGCCAAACAGGCGAACGGGGCGGTAATGGCCCGTTACGGCGACACCGCCGTACTTTGCACCGTAACGGCATCGAAGGATCCGAAGGACCTTGATTTTTTTCCGCTGACCGTGAACTATGAGGAACGGATGTACGCCGTCGGCAAAATTCCCGGCGGGTACGTGAAACGCGAAGGGCGTCCTTCGCAGAAGGCGATTCTCGCCAGCCGGCTGACTGACCGTCCGATCCGGCCGCTGTTCGCGGAAGGGTTCCGCAACGACGTGCAGATCGTGAACCTGGTCATGAGCGTGGAGCAGGACAACTCGCCGGAAATTACGGCCATGATCGGCACTTCCGCGTCGCTCGCCATTTCCGACGTGCCGTTCGACGGTCCGATCGGCGGCGTTGTCGTCGGCCGGGTGGACGGGCAGTTCGTCATCAACCCGACGGTGGCGCAAGCGGCCGTCAGCGAACTGTATCTCGTGGTGGCGGGCACGAAAGACGCGATCATGATGGTTGAAGCGGAAGCGCACGAGGTGCCGGAAGAAATCATGCTCGAAGCGATCATGTTCGGCCACGAAGCGATCAAAACGATCGTCGCCGCCATCGAACAATTCGTCGCGGAAGTCGGCAAGCCGAAGATGGAAGTACAGCTGCATACGGTCGATGCCGAAGTGAACCGCGCCGTGCGCGACTATGCGGAAGCCCGTCTCGTCGAAGCGGTGCGCATCGCAGAGAAGCATGCGCGGCAGGATGCAATCGACGCGATCGAAAGCGAAACGGTCGAACTGTTCAAGCAGCAATATGCCGAAACGCCGGGCCGCATCGCCGATGTGAAGGAAGTGCTGCACGATATCGTCAAGGAAGAAGTGCGCCGCCTGATTACGCACGACAAGGTTCGTCCGGACGGCCGCGCCTTGAACGAAATTCGCCCGATCGAATGCGACACGGGACTGCTTGCGCGTACGCACGGCACGGGGCTGTTCACCCGCGGGCAAACGCAGGCGCTTAGCGTTTGTACGCTTGGCGCGCTCGGCGACGTGCAAATTTTGGACGGCATCGATCTCGAGGAAAGCAAACGGTTCATGCACCATTACAATTTCCCGCCGTTCAGCGTCGGGGAAGCGCGGCCGCTTCGTCCGCCGGGACGCCGCGAAATCGGCCACGGTGCGCTTGGCGAACGGGCGCTCGAGATGGTTATCCCGGACGAATCCGTGTTTCCGTATACGATTCGCGTCGTCTCCGAGGTGCTGGAATCGAACGGTTCGACTTCGCAGGCGAGCATTTGCGCGGGCACGATGGCGCTGATGGACGCGGGCGTGCCGATTAAGGCGCCGGTAGCGGGCATCGCGATGGGGCTGATCAAGGACGGCGACCACGTGTCGATTCTGACCGACATTCAAGGGATGGAAGACCATCTCGGCGATATGGACTTCAAAGTGGCGGGAACCGCAACGGGCGTAACGGCCATTCAGATGGACATCAAAATCGCCGGCATCAGCCGCGAAATTTTGGCTGAGGCGCTGCAGCAGGCGAAGGAAGGCCGCATGTTCATTCTGGGCAAAATGCTGGCCCACATCGCCGCGCCGAAGAAGTCGCTTTCTCCTTACGCGCCAAAGATCATCATCATGCAAATCCATCCGGACAAAATCCGCGACGTCATCGGCGCCGGCGGCAAAATCATCAACAAAATCATCGACGAAACCGGCGTCAAAATCGATATCGAACAGGACGGCAAGGTGTTTATCGCCTCTTCCGACGAAACGATGAACGAAAAGGCCCGTTCGATCATCGAAGGCATCGTGCGCGAAGTGGTCGTCGGCGAAGTATACCTTGGCACCGTCAAACGGATCGAAAAATTCGGCGCTTTTGTCGAAGTGCTGCCGGGCAAGGAAGGGCTCGTCCACATTTCGCAGCTGGCTAACGAACGGGTAGCGAAAGTGGAGGATGTCGTCAGCCTGGGCGACAAAATTACGGTCAAAGTGACCGAAATCGATCAGCAAGGCAGAGTCAACCTGTCCCGCAAAGCGACGCTGGAGCAGAAGCCGGTCACTTCCTAACGGATGTTGACCGGTTTTCCGGCCCGGTTCGAAGAGTAGCGAAGCGAGCCGTATAAATCCATTTTACCGAAAGAGCCAGCGAATGTCTGACTCTTTTTGCTTTTTCTGGCGAAAGTCGCCAATCGGTCTATTCCGGACGCCCGGCTCATATAGATGAATGCGGCGGAGTAGGCGCCGTCTATTTGAATTTAGCTTGTGTTCGTGCTACATTCATCTGTAACGGTTGCCCAAAAGTGCCGAAGCTGCGGCAACCCGTTTAGGAGGACCTGACTTGATCAAACACCACTTATCCAACGGCATGCGCGTTGTGATGGAGAAAATTCCAACCTGCCGCTCGGTTTCATTCGGCATTTGGGTAAAGACGGGCTCGCGCAACGAGCCGCTTCCGCTGAACGGCGTTTCCCATTTTATCGAACACATGCTGTTTAAGGGAACGGACCGTTATTCGGCCAAAGATATCGCCGACGTCTTCGACGGGATCGGCGGCAACGTCAACGCGTTCACGACGAAGGAGTATACGTGCTACTACGCCAAGGTGCTGGACGAACATTTGCATATCGCCGTCGACGTGCTGGCCGACATGGTGTTTCATTCGCGGCTGGATACGGAAGAACTGGAGAAGGAACGCAACGTCATTCTCGAGGAAATCGCGATGTATGACGATACACCCGACGACCTCGTTCACGATTTGTTGGCCAAAGCGGCTTACGGCGACCATCCGCTCGGCTTGACGATTCTCGGCACGGAACCGAATTTGCGCTCGCTCTCTGCTTACGAGCTGCGCGACTACATGGACCGCCATTATTCGGTCGGCAATTTCGTCATCGGCGTGGCCGGCAATTACGGCGACGATTTGCTCGAGCTGCTGGAGCGGCATTTCTCCGGATTCGCCAATGTCGGCGAGCCGTTCTCCTGCGACCCGCCGGGCTTCGTCGGCGACTCGTTGTTCCATTCGAAGAAGACGGAGCAAAACCATATTTGTTTTTCGTGGCCGGGCTGTTCGATCGGCGACGAGCGGTTATACGGAATGATTCTGCTCAACAACGTCATCGGCGGCGGAATGAGCTCGCGTCTGTTCCAGGAAATTCGCGAGAAGCGCGGCATGGCGTATTCGGTTTATTCGTATCATTCGGCCCATCTCGACAGCGGTCTGTTCACCGTCTACATCGGCACGGCGCCGAAACAAACGGAGGAAGTGCTCAAGGTGTCGATGGACGTCATCGGCGATGTGATCGGCCAGGGCGTGCTGGACGCCGAACTGCGCCGGGGCAAGGAGCAACTGAAAGGCAGCTTGATCCTCGGCCTGGAAAGCACGAGCAGCCGGATGAACCGCATCGGCAAAAACGAGCTGATGCTCGGCAAGCACAACACGATGGACGAAATTATCGAACGCATCGAGGCGATTCGCATGGAAGACATCAAGGCATTAACGAACGAGCTGTTCGCACAGCCGTTTGCTCTCGCCATGGTCGGGCAATCGGACAAAGCCATTCAATCGTTTGGGAGGGATCAGCTTGTCGTACGGCGTTCAACTGAAACGACTGCCGGGCAATGAGGATGTGCCGTTGCCGCGAAAAATGTCGCTACTTGCCAGCGGCTTCGATATTCACGCGGCTGTGGAGGGGCCGGTAGTGCTGCATCCGGGGGAACGAATGCTGATCCCGACCGGCTTCGCGATGAGTATGCCGGCCGGGCTGGAAGCGCAGATTCGCCCGCGCAGCGGGCTGGCGCTCAAGCACGGCATCACGTCGCTGAACACGCCGGGCACGATTGACGCCGACTACCGCGGCGAAGTGAAGGTGCTGCTCATCAATCACGGACAAGCGCCGTTTACGATCGAGCGCGGCGAACGGATTGCGCAAATGGTGTTCCAGCTTGTGCCGGAAATCGCGCTGACGGAAGTGGACGAGCTGTCCGATACGGAGCGCGGCGGCGGCGGGTTTGGACATACGGGTTCGAAGTAAATATGGTTTGTTGTGCCCCGCGGGCTAAGAGCGGGGCTTTTTTTATGCGTCCCAGCCTCGTCGATTATGCCCCTCCGCTTATCCAACCAACTGTCGCCGGCCGTGGCATCCGCCCGTGCCCGGGGCTGGAACCCCCCCTTGGGCAGATGCATATAATATCCCAAACGCAAGCTTGGAAAGGAGGGGAGTCTTGTGCTGACCGGCATTCAAATTGCATTCGTCGGCGGGGACGCGCGGCAACTGGAAGTCATCCAGAAATTGTCCGAGCTCGATGCCGCCGTTCGGTTAATGGGTTTCGACAACTTGCAGCATCCGCTCGGCGGTGTCGTCAAAACCGCGTTTTCGCCCGAAGGGTTCAGCCAGGCGGACGCCGTCATTTTGCCGGCCGTCGGCAGCGATGACAGCGGGAAGGTGGAGTCGATCTTCACGTCCGAAGAGCTCGTGTTGACGGATGACCATATCGCAGCGCTCCCGAAGCACGCCAAAGTATATACCGGGATGGCCAAAGCGTATTTGAAGTCAATTTGCGCGAACCACGCCATTACGCTAATCGAGCTGTTCGAGCGCGACGACGTAGCAATTTACAATTCGATCCCTACCGCGGAGGGCGCCATTATGATGGCGATCCAGAACACCGATTTTACGATACACGGTTCGCAAAGCATGGTGCTCGGGATTGGACGGACAGGGCTGACGCTGGCCCGCACGCTGCAAGGGCTCGGCGCGAAGGTGAAGACGGGAGTGCGAAAGCCGGAACACTACGCCCGGGCGGCGGAGATGGGGTTCACGCCGTTCTACCTGCGCGATTTGCAAGAACACGCGGCGGGGGTGGATCTGCTGTTCAATACGATTCCCGCCATGGTCGTAACGGCGCAAATCATTGCGAACATCCCGCATCGCGCCCTGATCATCGATCTCGCTTCGAAGCCCGGGGGGACGGATTTCCGGTTCGCCGAGAAGCGGGGCGTCAAGGCGCTGCTGGCCCCCGGGTTGCCCGGTATCGTCGCTCCCAAAACGGCAGGACGCATCATCGCGCAGACTTTGGCCGAATTGTTGCAGGAAGACGAACGAAACGGGAGGAATCCGTAATGGATTGGCATGGGGTGACAGTCGGCTTTGCGCTAACGGGGTCGCATTGCACGTTCGAGGAAGTAATGCCGCAAATCAAGCGGTTCGTCGACGCGGGAGCTACCGTCGTGCCGGTTGCGTCGCAGACGCTGATGACGACCGACACGCGGTTCGGCACATCGGAAAGTTGGCAAAAACAGTTGAAAGATATAACCGGGAATGATATTATTTCTTCAATCGTGGATGCGGAGCCGCTCGGCCCTTCCAAACGTTTCAACGTGCTCGTGATTGCTCCGTGCACGGGCAATACGACAAGCAAGCTTGCCAACGCATTGACGGAAAGCGCCGTGCTGATGGCGGCCAAAGCGCAAATGCGCAACGGCCGGCCGCTGGTGCTGGCGATTTCCACCAATGACGGGCTCGGCTTGAACGCATTCAACATCGCCAGGCTGCAGACCGCGAAGAACATTTACTTCGTTCCCTACGGTCAGGATGCGCCGTTCGCCAAGCCCAACTCGCTTGTGGCGCGTATGGACCTGATTATGGAAACGTGCGAAGCGTCGCTGGAAGGCAGACAACTGCAGCCGATGATTATCGAGCGGTTTCAGTACTGATACGATTTGGCGCAGGCAGCATGCCGAATCGGTTAAGGGCATCCGTAATACGGCCCCAAGCTTCGCAAGAAGCTTTCTTCTTCATTTCACCTGAGCAAGGGAGAGACTCGTGTTGCCGAATCAGAAGCAGTTTCATGTGGCGGTTGTCGGCGTAACGGGAGCGGTAGGAGAACAGATCGTCCGTTTGCTGGATGAACGAGGGTTTCCGATCCGGCAGTTGAAGCTGCTGGCTTCAGCGCGTTCGGCCGGACGGAAAGTGCGTTTCCGCGGCGAGGACATTACCGTCGAGGAAGCGACGCCGGCAAGCTTCGAAGGCGTGGAGATCGCCTTCTTCAGCGCGGGCGGAGACGTGAGCAAGGCGCTTGTGCCGCATGCGGTCGCTGCCGGTGCGATCTGTATCGACAACACGAGCGCGTACCGGATGGACCCGGACGTGCCGCTCGTCGTGCCCGAAGTCAACGTGGACGGCATCAATGAGAACAAAGGCATCATCGCCAACCCGAACTGCTCGACGATCCAGATGGTCGCCGCGCTTAAACCGCTTTACGACCGTTTCGGCATGTCGCGTATTATCGTCTCCACGTACCAGGCCGTGTCCGGCGCCGGCAGCCGCGCGATCGAGGAGATGAAGCGGCAAACCGCCGATGTGCTCGCAGGTCGGGAGGTGAAGCCGGATCTGTTGCCGGTTTCGTCGTTGCCGGTGAAACATCCGATCGCGTTCAACGCGATCCCGCAAATCGACAAGTTCCTCGATAACGGGTTCACGAATGAAGAAATGAAAATGATCAACGAAACGAAAAAAATTATGGGCGACGACACGATCGAAGTGACGGCTACGTGCGTGCGGATTCCGGTCGTTTACGGCCACTCCGAGTCCGTTTATGTCGAGCTGAAGCGCGATTTCGACGTCGAAGAAGTGAAACGGCTGCTCGCCGAGGCACCGGGTATCGTGCTGGTCGACGATCCGTCCGAACAGCGCTACCCGCTGGCAACCGAAGCGGCGGGCCGAACCGAAACGTTCGTCGGCCGCATCCGCCGCGACCTGGGCAATCCTCGCGCGCTGAATATGTGGATCGTGTCCGACAATTTGCTCAAAGGCGCGGCATGGAACGCCGTGCAGATCGGCGAGTACATCGCCATTGAACAGCCGTAAGCGAACATGAGGCGGCAGCCGGCAAGGCCGGCTCGGGGGGAAGAACAATGCGCATCCTGGTGCAGAAGTTCGGGGGCACTTCCCTTTCCACCGCAAACGCCCGTAATGAAGTCATCCAGCATATCAAGCGCGAGCTGCAGCAAGGGTATCACGTCGTAGTCGTCGTATCCGCGATGGGAAGAAAAGGCGAACCTTACGCAACGGACACGTTGCTCGATTGGATCGACCGCAACGGCGGCGCGCTGCCGAAGCGGGAACTCGACATGCTGCTCGGCTGCGGCGAAACGATCAGCGCCGCGACGCTTTGCAGCTTGCTGGAAGAGGCGGGAATACCGGCCTCGGTGCTCAGCGGCGGCCAAGCCGGCATCGTCACGGACGACCGGTACGGCGACGCCTCGATTGCGGAAATAAAGCCGACCCGCGTGCTGGATTTGCTGGCGCAGCGCAAGGTTGTCATCGTGACCGGCTTTCAGGGAGTTACGCCGCAAGGCGATGTGACGACGCTCGGCCGCGGCGGCAGCGATACGTCGGCAACGGCGCTCGGCGCCGCGCTGCGAGCCGAGATCGTCGATATTTATACCGATGTGGACGGCATTCTGACGGCGGATCCGAAAGTGGAGCCCGACGCCCGGCCGATCGCACGCGTGTCGTTTGCGGAAATTTGCAATATGGCCAGCAACGGCGCTAAAGTGGTGCACCCGCGGGCGGTCGAAATTGCGATGCAGGCGAACTTGCCGGTTCGCGTCCGCTCGACGTTTTCGTCGGGCGAAGGCACGCTCGTTGTGGCGAGCGACGCGCTGTATCCGGCGCCCGGCATCGTCAACGACCGGTTCGTAACGGGCATTGCCCATGTAACCGGCATTACGCAAATTCGCGTCAAGGGCGAAGCCGGCCGGTACGACATGCCGGTTGATGTGTTCAAGGCGATGGCGAAGCGGCAGATCAGCGTCGATTTTATCAATGTGAATCCGGCCAGCGTGGCCTATACCGTGTTCGACCGCGAAGCGGAGCGCGCGGTGCGCCTGTTGCGCGAGATGGGGTACGAGCCGCAAGCGCTGCCCGGCTGCGCCAAAATATCCGTCATCGGCGGCGGCATGAACGGCGTGCCGGGCATCATGGCGCGCATTGTCGAAGCGTTGACGGAGCAAGATATTGCCATCCTGCAATCGGCCGATTCGAACGCAACGATCTGGGTGCTGGTGAAAGGCGCCGACCTGATCGCGGCCGTGCGCACGCTGCATGCGGCGTTCGAGCTGCATCGCGGATGAGAGGGAACTATTGTGGGAGGTACCGACATGGATTTCGGCAGAGTCGTCACGGCTATGGTGACGCCGTTTGACGCGCAGCTTCAAGTGAACTGGACCAAAGTGGAAGAGCTTGTCGATTATTTGATCGAAGAACAGCAAAGCGAAAGCCTCGTCGTCTGCGGGACGACGGGGGAGTCGCCGACGCTTGGCGACGATGAGAAGGCGCGCATGTTCGAAACGGTCGTGAAACGTGCGAACGGGCGCGCCCGCGTCATCGCCGGTACGGGCAGCTACGATACGGCGGCGTCGATCGAAGCGACGCAAGCGGCCGAGCGGGCCGGCGTCGACGGCGTGCTGCTCGTTGCCCCTTATTACAACCGGCCATCGCAAGAAGGGTTGTACCGCCATTTTGCGGCGATCGCCCAGTCGACCAAGCTGCCGGTCATGCTGTACAATATTCCGTCGCGAACCGGCATCAACGTGTCGCCGGAAACGACGCTTCGGCTTGCCGAACTGCCGAACGTCGTCGCCTCGAAGGAGGCGCATGCCGATCTCGATCATATTACGACGCTGGTGGCCAAGGCGCCGGCGCATTTCCGCGTGTATTCCGGCGACGATTTCATGACGCTGCCGTTTCTGGCCGTTGGCGCATACGGGATCGTAAGCGTTGCCAGCCACGTGGTTGGCAAACGGTTGCAACAGTTGATCCGCACGTTCACAAGCGGACAAGTTCAGGAAGCGGCGCAGCTGCATGCTTCGCTGCACCCGATTTTCAAAGGGTTGTTCGAGTGCCCGCATCGCGTGCCGAACCCGGCTCCGGTCAAACATGCCTTGAACGCGCGCGGCATTGATGTCGGCGGCTTGCGATTGCCGCTCGTGGAAGTGACGAAGGAAGAAGCGGCGTTCATCGAAGCGCTGTTCGCCTAGAGCGTGTTTGAATACTCCGAAGACAGCAGATTGGGCCGAATTTTCGTTCCATGCAAGGAAGTTTTGCGCAGGCTTACCGGGGGTAAGTCAAGCAAAGGTGACGCAGCAGGGGGCGAAAAGGCGGTGCAAGATGCACCTGAGCGGGTTACCAGACACACCCTGACGCAGCAGGGGGCGAAAAGGCGGTGCAAGATGCACCTGAGCGGGTGTTCAAACAGGCCCTAAAGCCGCGTCATCAAGTGCGGCCGGCAAGCATCGAATCGCTTTTTGGGGGAACCATAAGGGTACCGAATGGCTGGCTTGTGTTTGCCTCTTTTTATCTTGTATAATGATGCTAAGTGGCTGGTGCGGTTCTTTTTGATTTGGGATCATATGGAAATCGTCGCGAAACTAACAAGGAGGTATTGCTTTGTCCAAGAAATCAGTTGATAAGTTGTTGATCTTCGCTCTTGGCGGCGTGGGCGAGATCGGTAAGAATATGTATGTTATCCAGTACGCGAATGATATTGTGGTCGTGGACTCCGGTTTGAAATTTCCCGAGGAGGACATGCTGGGGATCGATATCGTCATTCCCGACATCTCGTATTTGATCGAGAATCGCGACAAGGTACGCGGCATTCTGCTCACGCACGGACATGAAGACCATATCGGCGGTTTGCCTTATGTTCTTCGCCAGCTGAATGTACCGATATTCGGCACGAAGCTGACGCTCGGGCTTGTCGAGGCGAAGCTGAAGGAAGCGGGATTGCTCGGCGAAACGAAGCGTGTGCTCATCAATGCCGAATCCGTGCTGCATATGGGAACGATTACGGCGACGTTCTTCAAGACGAACCATAGCATTCCCGATTCGGTCGGGATTTGCCTGGACACGCCGGAAGGCGCCGTCGTTCATACGGGAGACTTCAAGTTCGACCAGACGCCGGTCAACGACCAGTATGCGGATTTGCACCGGATGGCCGAGATCGGCAAGAAGGGCGTACTTGCGCTTCTGTCGGACAGCACGAACGCGGAGCGCCCCGGTTTTACCGGATCGGAGAAGAGCGTCGGCGTCGAGCTGGAGGAAGTATTCCGCAGGTCGAAGCAGCGCGTCGTTGTGGCGACATTCGCATCGAACGTGCACCGCGTGCAGCAGGTCATCGACGCGGCTGAAGCGACGCGCCGCAAGGTGGCGGTGATCGGGCGCAGCATGGTCAACGTGGTGACGATTGCTTCGGAGCTCGGCTACTTGCGCATCCCGGACGGCATGCTGATCGAGCCGGAGGAAGTGAACCGGATGGCGGCCGACCGCGTGGTCATTCTGTCGACCGGCAGCCAGGGCGAGCCGATGTCGGCGCTGACGCGCATGGCGCGCTCCACGCACCGCAAGGTGGACATCCTGCCTGGCGACACGGTCATTATTGCGGCGACGCCGATTCCCGGCAACGAGAAGTATGTCGGTCGCACGGTTGACGAGCTGTTTCGGCTCGGCGCGCACGTCATTTACGGCCCGGGTTCGGTATCGGGCGTTCACGTATCCGGTCACGGCAGCCAGGAAGAGCTGAAGCTGATGCTCAACCTGATGCGGCCGCGCTACTTTATCCCGATCCACGGCGAGTACCGGATGCTGCGCCTGCACGGGCAACTGGCGGAGAAGGTCGGCATCGACCGCGAAGACATCTTCATCATCGATATCGGCGAAACGGTCGAAATCGAGAACGGTGTCGCCCGCAAAGGGTCGCGCGTGTCTTCCGGCAATGTGCTGATCGATGGTCTCGGCGTCGGCGACGTCGGAAATATCGTGCTTCGAGACCGCAAGCTGTTGTCGCAGGACGGCATTCTCGTCGTTGTGGTGACGCTCAGCAAGCAGGACGGCACGATTCTGTCCGGACCGGATATCATTTCCCGCGGCTTCGTATACGTTCGGGAATCCGAAGGATTGCTGGAAGAAGCGAATCGGATCGTAACGAGCACGCTCACCAGGTTAATGAGCGAGAATGTCAATGAATGGGCCTCGCTCAAAACACATGTCAAAGACGCACTCGGACGATTTTTATATGAACAGACAAGAAGACGCCCCATGATTCTGCCAATTATCATGGAAGTTTAATACCGCCAACTGGTCACTTAATGGAACCTTGTCACATCCAGCAGCGCCTTTCCTTATACGGAGAGGCGCTTATTTGATTTCAAAAAAGTATAAAATACCGCTGTTGCGGCCGGCGCGGCATCATGCCGCGCCGGGTTACGAAAATAGCCCATGAAAAATGGCTTATTTGCCCGATTTCGGGCGCCTCGTCGGAAATAGCCAGTGAAAACATGGCTTATTGCTCCAGTAGGCCCCGAATCAGGCCTTCTAGTCGAAATAGCCAGTGATTTCACTGGTTATTTTGCTGGGAATGCTCGTTTTGGGCGGAATAGGCAATAAAACATGGCCTATTTTTCCGGAACGTTTGATCGGAGCGCCAAGAAAGCAAATTGGTTGGTTGGTGGAGGGAGAATGCCGCCCCTGTGTGCAAAGAGTCTGCTTGGCGATCGTTCAAACAGGGCGGGAGCGGAGAGCTGGGCTTGGCATGGAGAATCGGTAACAAACGCTAAACGCACGGCGTGAGGCCGCGGCAAATCGCCAGTCAACGTATAATCGCCGGCTTCCGGCATCCATACTATACGGGAATAGGGCGACGCATGCCGTTTAAGACCAGCGTCCCGGAAGGAGCAGCGAACGATGAACGATTGGCGCGCGACGAACGAAGAAGCACCCGCCCCCGCACCGGCGCCGGCGCAGGAGGACAAAAAAGTGCTCGACAACATCCAGCAGCTCGGGCAAACGAACACGCCGGCACCGGCCGAATCGAACGTGTTCTGCATGACGATCGTCGGGCAAATCGAAGGGCACATCATTTTGCCGCCGCAGAACAAAACGACCAAATACGAGCACATCATTCCGCAACTGGTTGCCGTCGAACAAAATCCGAAAATCGAAGGCGTGCTGATCATTCTTAATACGGTTGGCGGCGATGTGGAGGCGGGTCTGGCGATTGCGGAGATGATCGCTTCCTTGTCGAAGCCGACGGTGACGCTCGTGCTCGGCGGCGGCCACAGCATCGGCGTGCCGATCGCCGTATCCGCGGGCTACTCCATCATCGCCGAAACAGCGACGATGACGGTGCACCCGATCCGGCTGAACGGGCTCGTCATCGGCGTGCCGCAAACGTTCGAATATTTGGATAAAATGCAGGAGCGGGTCATTCGCTTCGTAACGAAACATTCGCGGATTACCGAGGAGAAGTTCAAGGAGCTGATGTTCAAAACGGGCGAGCTGACGCGCGACATCGGCACGACGGTGATCGGTGCGGACGCGGTCAAATACGGCCTGATCGACGTCATCGGCGGCGTGGGCGAAGCGATCCGCGAACTGAACCGGCGCATTGCCGAACGGAAGCAGGAAGGCAACGGAGGATACGTGCAATGATTATCCATTCTGTCATGCCGATCGAAACGGTCATGCAAGGGTTTGACGAGCACCAGCCGGCTTTCCAGGAAATCGAGCTGGGCGGCGTCACCATGCAGGTCGAAACGGTCGATGCCCGCCGGGTACGCATCGTGCGCCTGTTCAGCCCGGACCCGCAAGATTATTTGAATCCCCACTACACCCCGGGGACGATCATCGCCTTTGCGCCAAACTTCCCGTCGGACAAACGCGGCTGACAGGAACATCCGGCAGTCAGCCACACAGTCGAACCCGCCCCCAACCGGGTTCTTTTTTTGTATAAAATCCGGCTTGCCGGGAAAGTCGATAAATTTTCGCATAAAAAAATAAAAATTCAATTAGCGGCGCTCGCCAAAATCGGGTTTAATTAAGAAAAACGCGCCACCGGCTCACTGCGCCGGTTCGCGGCAGCAGCACAACCAGGGGGAACGTCATGGACAAACGGGCGAAATGGATCTGGGACGACGGCGACCGCCAGCCGATTAATGAACATCGGATCTTCCGCAAAACGTTCGTCCTTCGGGACGGCGACCGCCGGAGTGCCGAACTGCGGCTTACGGCCGATTCGCGTTATCGCGTCTGGATCAACGGAACGGAAATCGGCAGCGGGCCGATTCGATCGACGGCCGATCATTGGTTTTACGATACGTATGAAGTGGGACACCACCTTCGGCCGGGCATCAATGCGATTGCCGTCAGTGTCTGGCATTTTGGCCATTCCAATTATCAGTATGTGGAAGGCGAAGCCGGTTTGGCCGCGCTGCTCGAGGTGACGGGCGCAGACGGTGCAAGCCTGCTGACGCTGGCGACGGATGCCGGCTGGAAGCAAAAGCGGCACGAGGCGTACGAGCGTTATGTGGTCAAGCGCAACGTCAATCTCGGCTGGATGGAATGGTTCGACGCGAATCGGCAAGACGAGCGCTGGACCGAAGCGGACTTCGACGACAGCGATTGGGCGAGCAGCTTCGTTGTCGCCGATAGTGGGGAAGGGTTCTGGGGAACGCTGTATCCCAGGCCGATTCCGCATATGGCGCGGCGCACGATCCACCCCGTACAAGTAAGCGCTGTCAGTGAAACCGTTCCCGCTGCGCACATTGTTTCGGTCAACATGCGCGACAACTTTTTCCCGGGAAGCCGTGACGCCAACGCCAAAATATTCAGCGGCTTTCTTGCTTCCGCGCTGGAAGCGGAGACGCAAGCGACAGGGACGATATCGTTCGCCCATTCCCGCTGGAACGGCGTGCAGGGCCGGTTCAAGATCGACGACACGTGGTTCGCCGCCGGCGAACCGATCGCGCTGACGCCGGGCCGCCATCTGTTCCTGCTGGAAATCATGGGCATTCACAACGATGTGCTGACGCATATCGAACTGCAGTTCGATCGTCCGGTCCGGTTCGTGCCGCCGCTGCCGGATAACGGTGCAAAACATTTTTCCGCCGCAACATTCGTCACAATCGGCCCTGTGCAAACGATCGTGCCGTCGGCGGACGGCGTGCAGCCCGTTTACGGCGGCGTCGAGAAGCGGACCGGGCTGGACGAGACGGCGCCGCTGCTTGTGGAGGTCGGCCGCATCGGCACGCTGGAGGAGCTTGCGTCGCGAAGCGGCTTGTGCCGGAATGTACCGGAAGAATGGGTCATGCACAACAAACTGCTCATTTCGCTTATGCATCGCAAGCGGGTGCAACGCACGTTTCCGGTAACCGCGGCGCTGGAGGAGATGGTGTACCCTCATCCGCATCCGACGGTGCTTCCGATGCCGGCGGACGGAGGCGATATCGAAACGATTTTCGATTTTGGCACGTTATATATCGGGCATGTGGAATTCGAAGTGGAGGCGGAAGCCGGCACGGTGATCGATGTCTACGGCTTCGAGAAGCTGAAGGACGGCAAGCCGGTGTTTACGTTCGGCTGCAACAACGCTTTCCGCTACGTATGCCGGCAAGGCCGTCAGCGGTTTGCGAGCGGCACGCGAATGGGGCTGCGTTACGCCATGATGACGGTACGCCGCATGAGCGCGCCGGTCCGGGTGTTTGAATTCCGGCTGCAATACGCCGCTTACCCGACGACCACACACGCAGCATTTCGCTGCTCCGACCCGCTGCTGAACGATATATGGGACATTTCCCGGCAAACGCTGCAAATTTGCATGGAAGACGCGTTCACCGATTGCCCGACGTTCGAGCAGGTGTTCTGGACCGGCGACTTCCGAGTCAGCGCGCTCGCTGCGTATGCCGCTTTTGGTGCGGCCGATTTGGCGCGGCACTGCCTGGAGCTCGTGCCGCGCTCGCGCAGCCAAAGCCGGTTGCTGCTCGCGCAACTGCCTTCCGATTGGCAAGCGGCCATCCCGGTATGGACGTTCAGCTGGATTATGGCGATCCGAGACTATGTGGAGCATACCGGCGATTTCAGCTTGTATGCGTCGCTGCTGCCGGAAGTGGCAGCTACGCTGCGCGATTATGACCGGTTCGTAGATGCGCGCGGGCTGCTGGACACCTCTTCCTGGAACTTGCTCGACTGGGCGCCGCTCGATTTGCCGCAGGCGGGCGTCGTTACGGCCCAGCAGGCGCTGTTCGCCCACTGCCACCGCATCGCGGCGGAGATGGCCGCGGCAACCGGCCGACCGGAGGAGGCGCAGCGATACAACGAACGTTACGAACAGCTCCGCGAGGCGATATGGCGGCATCTCCGCGATGCGGAGAGCGGCGAATACATCGACGGGCTGTACCGCAGCGGCGCGGTTTCCGCAACGAGAAGCGTGCATACGCACATGTTTCTGTATTTGACCGGCTGCCTGCACCCGGACGATAAGCAAGGCGTCGAACGCAAGCTGGTCGAGCGGCCGGCGCATTGGCCTGACATCGGAATGCCGTTCATGGCCGTCTATTTGATGGCGTGCTGGAATCGGATGGGGCGGGCGGATTTGACGCTGGAGCGCATCCGCACCGGTTGGGGGACGATGGTGGCGCACGGTTCGACGACGGCATGGGAAACGTTCGAGACGGCGCACCGCAGCGAGGCGCACGGCAGTTCCTCCGCTCCCGTCTACGCGCTCGCCGAACAGCTGCTGGGCATTCGGCGGATGGCGCCGGGGTTCGCCCGCATCGGCATCGACCCGCCGCAAACGCCGCTTGCGTGGGTGACTGGTTCGCTGCCGACGCCGCACGGCAGGATCGACGTCAGCTGGACGAAGGAAGGAGATGTCCCGTCGATGGTCGTGACCGTACCGGCAGCGATCGAAACGACGATCGAATGCCCGCCGGAGGCGGGCTGGCACATACGCGTGAATACGATCGGCGGGTAACCCGCCGGTCGTTGCCGCCTATTGGAGGTATCGCCGACATTTTGAACAAGCACTGTTGGGGTTTGGCCTTTATGCAGCATGATCGTACCCTCATCCGATGGAGGTTGAAGCCGTGATCAAGGTAGCCGTTATCGACGACAAACCGATGATCCGCCAGGCGATCGTCAAGGCAATCGACTGGGAACATCTCAATTGCACCGTCGCCGGCACGGCCGAAGACGGTTTGGAAGGGCAGGAACTGCTTGCCCGCGAGCTTCCCGATCTGCTCATTACGGATATCCGCATGCCGGGCCTTAGCGGAATCGAACTGGCCGGCTGGATGGCCGATCATCTGCCGCAATCGCGCACGATTCTGATTACCGGCCACCAGGAGTTCGAATATGCCCGTATGGCCGTCAAGCAGGGCGTATACGATTTGATCGTCAAGCCGATCGATTACGACGATCTGCACCGGGTGATCGATGCGGCGGTGACGGAGCTGACGCAAGCGCGCCGGGATGCGCTGGAGAAGACGCGGCTGGCCGGGGAGGTCAGCCGGTTGGCCGCGGAATTCGCGCGTCTTGCGCCGACTGTGGGCGGCAAGCTGCTGGCGGACGCGCTCGGCGGCAGAACGATCGAGGAGCGGGAGTGGCGGGAGGCAATGCGCGCATACGACCCGGAAACGATCCGCTTCTCGCTTGCGCTCGTGCGCTGCGTGCGTTTGAACGGCGACGCCGGATTCGACGGGGGACCGCCGGACGGGCTGCAGCTCGTATCGGGCCTGGTGCGCGAAATCAGCGGCAGGATGAGCGTGGATACGCTGGAGTCGTTTCCGAACGGCCATCTGGCCGTCGTGCTGTTATTCCGAAGCGGATTGCCGCAACGGGAAATGGAAGTGAATTTGCGCCGGTTCGGGCACGAACTTGCGGTGCAGTGCGAGCTCCGGCACGGGGTCGTGGTCAATATCGCTTCCAGCTCGTTCTATCGATCGCTGAGCGGCTTGAGGCCGGCTTACGAGGAAACCGTGGCGCTGCTGGAGCGCGGCTTCTTCCTGCATGACCGCAAAGTGCTGACGCCGCAAATGTCGCTCCCGGACAACCGCAAGGGGAAGCAGTCGATCGTCAAGGAACTGGACGATTTTGCCCGCACGCTGGAGAAGGAGCCGAAAGAGAAGCTGCTGTTCGAGGCGGAAAGGCTGATGGAGCGGCTGGAGGAATACAGCGCTGGCAGTACGCTGGTGTTGAAAGCGCTCTTATCGGAAGTTTGCCTGTTGGCGGTCCGCTGCCATTACCGCCACACCGGCAACGAATTTGCGCTGGACAAAGGCATCGACCGGATTGTCAGCGACGTATCGCGGCTGAACAGCTTGCCGGAGGCGCGCGATTACGTACTCGACATCGTGCTGCGGGTCAAATCCGCACTGGATGGGGGAGCGGCCGTCTACAGCCGGATGACCCAACTGATTCTCGACTACATCAACCTGCATTATGACGAGGAGATCAGCCTCACGTCGGTGGCCGAACATTTCAAGCTGAGCCCGAACTACATGAGCCGGATGGTGCGCCAGGAAACGGGCGAAAATTTCGTCGGCATCGTCGCCAAAATGAGAATTCAGGCAGCGAAACGGCTGCTCGAAGATCCGACGCGCAAAGTGAACGAAGTCGGCGCCATGGTCGGCTACAAGGAGTACGCCTATTTCTACTACGTGTTCAAGCGTTTGACCGGCCTTGCCCCGAAGGAATACCAGCAATCGTTCCTTCGCGATGAGCCGGGCGGCGCGCCGCGCTCGTTTTCGCGCGACGGAGGGACGTCATGAAAGCCGCCGCAAGCAAACTGCTTGCGCCGCTGCGGCAAACGAAGCTGCGAACCAAAATGCTGCTGTCGTTCACCTTCGTCATCCTGATCGCACTCGGGACGGTAAGCTTGATCGCCTACTCCATTTCGGTGCAGTCGCTGCAAACGACGACGACGAACTATTCCCATTATATTTTGCAGCAGATCGGCAAAAGTCTGGAGGACAGGGCGACGGAGCTGGAGGAAGCGATGTTCGACCGATTCGCCAACTCCGGCATCAGCACGGTGCTGCTGGCAGAGACGGCGGGCGGGCAGCATGAGCAGGTGCAGAACGAAGTGCGGATCGGCACGTTTCTGTACAGCCTCGTCTATACGATGGCCGGCGTCGAACGCGGCTATTTGTACGATGCGCAGGGCAAACGTTATTTTCAGGTCAAAAGCAGTGTGCTCCATGAGCAGGCAAGCGACTTGCCGGAGCCGGAGGTCGATCCCGCCGTGCTGCGGGAATACCGCGGACAAGCATTGTGGGTGGCTGCGAACGAACAAATGATGTACATGGAGCGCGCGCTTTACGACGTGAATACGTCGGAATACTGCGGTTATGTCGTGCTGGGGATCAACAGCCGCTACCTGAAGGGCGAATATGCGCCGTTCGAAGCGCTGCAGTATGGCCAAGTGTACGTGCTCAACGAGCAAGGCCAGCCGCTGCTGTATCGGTCTGAAGACGAATGGGGAGCGATCTCCGGCAAGCTGGCCGGCATCGTCGACAAACAGCAATTCGTCGCCAAGGACACTCGTTATCTCGCCTCCGTGCACGTTTCCCCGCGCAAAGGCTGGAAGCTGCTGAACGTCGTATCGCGCGATGCGATCACCGCCCCGGCCGAGCAAATCCGTTATTGGGTGCTGATCGCCTTCCTCGTTTCGTTCGCCGCCGCCATGGTGCTGACGTTCGTCATTTCGACCCATATCACCTCCAATTTGCGCCTGTTCGTCAGCCGCATGAAGCATGTGTCCGAAGGGTTCTTCGAGAAAGTGCAGCCGCCGCGCAGCCGCGACGAAATCGGCCTGCTCGCCGACAAATTCAATCTGATGAGCGACAAGATCCAGGATTTGATCAAACGCATTTACGAGGAGCAGGAGCAGAAACAGATGGCGGAGTTCCGCACGCTGCAGTTCGAGTACAAGGCGCTGCAGGCGCAGATCAACCCGCACTTTCTGTACAACACGCTGGAATCGATCCAGAGTCTGGCCATCCTGCGCGGCGAAAAGAAGATCGGCCGGATGATTTACCTGCTCGGCTCGCTGCTGCGCGATACGGTGCGCAATACCGACAACGAGGTGACGCTGCGCGAGGAAGTGGCGTATATCCGCAAATATTTGGACATCGAGCAGCTTGTCTACGACGACAAATTGCGCGTGTCCTACGAGCTGGACGAAACGCTGCTGGACCGGCTTGTGCCGAAATTCATCCTGCAGCCGATCGTAGAAAATGCGATCATTCACGGCATCGAAACCAAGCCGGGCATCGGCACGATCGCGATCGGATGCCGCGAAGAGGACGGGACCGTTGTGCTCGAGATCAACGATAACGGCGTCGGCATGTCGCCGGACGAAGCGAGCCGGTTGATGCGCCAGGAGGAAGAAGGGACGGGGGCAAGAGTCGGCGTGCGCAGCGTGCACAAGCGGGTCCGCATCCTGTACGGCGACCGGTACGGCCTGAGCATCGCAAGCGTGGCGGGGCAAGGCACAACGATTCGCATCCGGCTCCCGGGAACGGAAGCGGGCATGAGTCAATCATCTTGAATAGACTTCGATCGGCATTTTTCATATAAAACGATAAAAAATCGGATAGGAAGCGCTTCCAGCTTCGGGTTTAATGAGAGCAGGAACGAAAACCGACGAGAGGGGCAAGGGCAGGATGAAAGAGGTGTATTTGCAGTATGTGCGCCAGGCGCTCGAGCACGGCAGAGCGACCTACGCCGAGTCGGTGGAGCGATGGCGGAACGCGTACAACCCGAAGCAGTTTTTCGGCATGTATATGCCGCCCGCCGTCATTCCGGTACAGGCGCACCTGGAAGGTTTCCTGTACCGCGTTACCGGCGAAGTCGCATACGCGGAGCATGCCCGAACGTGCCTGCTGGATATCGCTTCGTGCATGTCCGTCGTCACGGAGGAGCAGCGGCGGACTCACCCCGAATACGAAGGCGGCATTCCCGCCATGGAGGCGGCGTTTCAGTCGCCGCATTACAGCTACGGCTACCTGCACATCAAGGACAGCGGCGTGCTGAGCGACGAGGAGAAACGGCGGATCGAGGAGATGATCGCCAGCTCGATTCGGACGACGTTTTATTTTCCCGAGTGGGGCGCTCATAACCGTTCGATGCTGCGGGTGTGGGGGGCGACGCTCGCCGCCCGCGCAATCGGCGTAACGGAGGAAACGACGTTCTGGAACAAGCTGTGCGATCAGATGGCCCAGGATTCGTTCGGCGGCTGGTCGATCGAAGACGCCCAGGCATACATGAACCTGTGGCTGATCGGCACGATGGAGTATGCCAAATACCGCGGGCGCGAACGGGAGTATTACGCGCTGCCGCAAACGAAGTACTACTTCGACTTCATCGCCCGGCTCATTACGCCGTACGGCCAGGTGCCCGATTTTGGCGATTCCAATTTCAACGCCACCTGGTATTTGTGGCTGCCGATTCTCGAGAAAGGCGCAGCCGTTTACCGCGACGGCCATATGAAGTACGCGGCGCGCAAGCTGTGGGAGTTTGCGATGGCGTCGTCCGCCGAGGAGGTGTCGCTGACGGCCGCCGTTTTCCTTGCGCTGGCGCACCAATGGGCCGACGACGAAGTGGAGCCGGTTCGGCCGGACCGGGGCAGCGAAGAAGTGCTCGAGGACCTGGTCGGCAAAAAGATCGTGTTCCGCAGCGGCTGGGACGAGGATGCTTCCTATCTGCTGCTGAATTACCGCGACGAAGGTCCGTATGCGCTCGTGGCGCGCGATTACTTGCGCACGACGATTCCTGTCAAGGCGGAAAAGATGCACCACGGGCACAGCGACGAAAATGCGATTGTGCTGCTCGTCGTGGCGCGCAACGTGCTGCTGCATGACGGCGGCTATCGCGAGAACGTGCCGAATGGCAAATATCGCGCCGACCTTTACCACAACCGGCTGGTGTTTCGCTCAGGAGACGCCGCTCCGGCCGATATCCAATGCGAAGCCGGCATGCTGCCCGGTCAAACCGCCGGCGTTTACGACAGGCTGCACGACGACGGCTTCTACAAGCCGGCGAGCACCGAGCGGCTCCACTTCCAGCGGTTCGAGCGGCTCGACTACAGCCGCACCCGGCTGCACGACAAGGCGCGCCGCCTCGTCTGGGACCGGCTGATCGTGTTCGTCAAACAAGGCAACGCGTATATCGTCGTCGATTGGGTGAAGTCGGACGCGGATCAGCAGCTGACTACGGGCAATCTGTGGCACACCGGCAAGGCGACGCAGCTCGCGCCGGGCTGCTTCGAGACGCATGTCCCCTACATTCATCGCGGCGTCGGCTGCGTTAATCCGTACCGCAACCTCGACGAATGGTCGCTGTTGATCGAGTTCCCGCAGACGGTGCGGGCGACCGGCTGGGAAAACATCCGCCGCAATTACGGCGACGGCGTCATGGTATACGAAACCGATACGAAGCCGATGCGCCAGGGCGAGATGAGCGTTTATGTCACCGCGCTGACCCCCTGCAAACGGGCGGAAGCTGCCGGCGCCGCCGGCAGAACAGTCGTCCGCCAGCTTCCCGCGCAGGCGGATACGCTGGCGCTCGCATACACGACGGGGGAATCGACGCTGCAGCTGGCGTTTAAGCTCGACCTCGGCAAAGGACTGCTCGCCGAACCGATCTTCGGCGGCTCCGGCCCGCGTTATACGTGGGAGGACGGCCGAATCGACTACGGGGATATCGTAACGGACGCCGACTTCGCTTTCGCCGAAGCGCAGTCCGGCTCCATTCGCTACGGATTTGTGAACGGCAGCGCGCTTCATGCAGGCGGAAAACCGTTGTTCACCGCCCCGGTGCGTTCGACGTTCGTCTTCGACGAGACCAGGTGGGAGACCTCCCATCATAAATGGCGGGCTTGGGAAGGGGAGGAGTCCGTTTGAAGAACGGCGTTGCCAGGGAGCTGGCCAAACATTACGACTTGTATTTGCTGCTTGTGCCGGCCATCATCTTTTACGCCGTCTTCTGCTACGTCCCGATGTTCGGCCTTGTAATTGCGTTCAAGGATTACAACATATTCAAGGGCATTTTCGGCAGCGACTGGGTCGGTCTCGACAATTTCCGGGCGATGGTCAATTTCCCCGGCTTCTACGAGATGATTCGCAACACACTCGTGCTGAACGTGCTGAACCTCGTATTCGGGTTTCCGGCGCCGATTCTGCTCGCGCTTATGCTGAACGAGGTGCGCTCCCGCTACTTCAAGCGGTTCGCGCAATCGCTGCTGTATTTGCCTCATTTTATCTCGTGGATTATTTTGAGCGGCATCATTTACAACCTGCTGTCGCCCAAATACGGCATTGTGAATCATGCGCTGGAAGCGGTCGGACTGCCGAGTATTTATTTTATGGCCAGCGAAAACTGGTGGGTCGCCACCTTCGTCGGGTCGGGAATATGGGCCGGGGCGGGCTGGGGAACGATCATCTATCTTGCGGCGATGACGGCGATCGACCCATCGCTGTACGAAGCCGCCATCGTCGACGGCGCCGGCCGCTTCCGCAAAATATGGCACATCACGCTGCCGGGCATCATGCCGACGATCGTCATCCTGCTCATTCTGAACGTGGGGCATCTCGTATCGATCGGCATCGAGCAGGTATTGGCGCTGCAAAATCCGCTGGTCGGCGGCGTGGCGGAAGTCATCAGCACATTCGTCTACAATGTCGGCATCAAGCAGGCGAATTTTTCGATGACGACGGCCGTCGGTTTGATCCAGTCGGTCATCAATCTGGCGCTCATCTTGTCGGCCAACTATTTTGCCCGCCGTTTGGGCAGGGAAGGGCTGTGGTGACGCCATGACAACGATAGAAAAGAAGGCGGCGCTTCCGCCGGGCGCCGGCGCCGGGCGCATTCGCAAACGCGGCGAGCGTCGGGGAGCGGGCGAGCTCGTCTTCCATACGCTCAACTACACGCTGCTCGCTCTGTTTACGTTATCCTGCGTGTTTCCGTTCCTGAATACGTTCGCCAACGCCTTCAGCGACAATCACGCGATCAAGACGGGAGCGGTAACCATTTACCCGATCGGTTTTACGTGGGACCCGATCAAGGCGGTGTTGGCCGACCGCGGCGTCATGCGCTCGCTGTTCGTCACGGTGTTCGTCACCGTCGTCGGCACCGCGCTGCAGATGCTGTTCACGACGATGACGGCGTATCCGCTGTCGCGCAAAGAGCTTAAATACCGTTCGCTCGTGCTCAACTACATCATCGTGACGATGGTGTTCAGCGGCGGTCTGATCCCCGGCTACTTGTTGATCAAGAGCCTCGGCATGCTCGACTCGCTCGCCGCCATCATCGTGCCTGCGCTGATCAACAGCTTCAACATGATCGTATTGAAGACGTTTTTCCAAGGGCTGCCCGAAGAGCTGCGCGAAGCGTCGAAGATGGACGGCTGCGGCAACATTCGCTACGTGCTGCGCGTTGCTTTGCCGCTGTCGCTTCCCGCGATCGCCACGATCAGCCTGTTCTATGCGGTGGGCCACTGGAACAGCTATTTTGCGCCGCTGCTCTATATCGACAATCCCGACTTGCAGACGCTGCAAGTGAAGCTGCGGGCGATTCTGCTGCTGTCGCAGACGCCGGTGTCGTTCACCGAGCTGCAAGAGACGCAGAAGCTCAACCTGATGGAGGAGTCGCTCAAATCGGCGACGATCGTGTTCGCCACCGTTCCGATCCTGCTCGTCTATCCGTTTCTGCAAAAGTATTTCGTCAAAGGCGTCATGATCGGCGCCGTCAAAGGATGACAGGGCGGGATTCCATTCCCTGTAAATAAATCGTTTCACCAGAAAAAAGGAGGATCACCATGCGCATTTGGAAAAAAGGGCTGCTCGCCGCGCTGGCGCCGACTCTTGTCGTCGGGATGTTGACGGCATGTTCCGGCGGCGGCAAAAAAGAACCGGACGCGGCCGGCGCGAGCGTCAAACCTTCGGCGTCCGCAGCGCCGACCGCAACGCCGACGCCGTCTGCGCCGGTCAAGCTGCGAGTCGAGCTGTGGGACCGCAGCAACGCGGCGCCGGGTAAAACGATCACCGACAACTTCCTGACGAACTGGATCGCGGAAGAGGTCAAAAAAATCGGCATCGACATCGAGTTCGTGCCCGTGCCGCGCGCCCAGGAAGAAGAGAAGCTGAACGTCTGGCTCGCTTCCGGCGGTTCGCCCGACATCATCTTCACGTACAATGCCACGATCATGCAGCGTTATGCGGAGCAAGGCGGGCTGCAGGAGCTTGGTGAACTGATCGACAAGTACGGGCCTAACATCAAGGAGAAAAACAAGGTTGCGCTTGGCCTGGCAGGAACGTATAAAGGGAAACGGTATGCCGTTCCCGCGCGGGTTGAGGCGATCGCCGGTTCCATGATGAAAATTCGCCAGGACTGGCTCGACAAAGTCGGGATGCAAGTGCCAACGACGCCGGATGAACTGTATGCCGTGCTCAAGGCGTTCAAGGAGAAGGACCCGGGCGGCGTCGGCAAGGACAACGTCGTGCCGTGGGGGCTGGCGGCGCCGTCGCAAGGGATGCAGGCGTTCTGGTTCGGCCTCGGTTTCGGCTTCGGCATCAATCACGACGGCCCGGGCGGCATCATTTATATGCCGTTTGGCAACTACAGGGACGGCGCGTTTACGTCCGGCTGGGTAACGCCGGAAGGCAAAACCACGTTCGCTTTCATGAACAAGGCGTACAAGGAAGGGCTGATCGCACGCGAATTTGCGACCGACGTCAACAACCAGAAGCTGAATGAAGCGCTGGCCAAAGGCTGGGTCGGCTTCATCGACTCGAACGGCTCTGCGGCGACGACCAATCCGGTCGTGCGCAAATCGGTGCCGACTGCCAAATGGGTGAACGTCCCGCCGTTCAAGCGGCCAGACGGCAAGCAAGTGATGCCCGTCAACCAGAAGAGCGGCATGCTGGTTATGGTGCCGAAGACGAGCAAGGTGCCGGAAGCGGCGATCAAATATTTGAACTGGATGGTGCAGCAGGAGAACATCACGACGCTGCTGCGGGGCAAGGAAGGCGTGCATTACAAAGTCGAGGACGGCCTGAACATCCCGATCAATCCCGATCAGCGCAAGGTCGACCTGTTTACCGCCGCGGACGTGGCGCTGCTCTACAACGGCAGCATGGAGTACACGCTGGCGCAGCTGAAGAAGCTGAACGACACGCCGGAAAATCCGGACAACGGCGACTTCCTCTACGACCAGCAGGAAATGTCCAAAAAGTACGGCGTGGCCGAAAAAACGATCGACCAGCCGCGTCCGTTCGCCGAAAAGAACAACGCCATCTTCAGCAAATATTTGTACGAGGCGATCGCGAAAACGATTATGGCGCCCGATTTCGAGAAGGAATACGGCTCCCTGGTCGACGGCTGGAACAAGCTCGGCGGTCAGACGTACGACAAGGAAGTCACCGACGCGCTCAAAGCGATGGAACAAACCAAAAAGTAATCGGCCGTATGCCGAACGATCGAAAGCCGCGCCTGATGTGCGCGGCTTTTGCGTTTCCCTGCGCTTGCAAGCGCATGCTGGCGCTCCCCCGGATTTTTCCACTATGAAAATTATGCTATACTGATAGCATATCGGGGGTGAAACGACTTGGCCCGCAATCGCAAAAAGAAGAAGCGCAAATCGTTCGCCGGCGCGCTCAAATACGAGCTGTACGGCATTATTATTTTGACCTTGTCGGTCATCGCGCTGTCGCAGGAAGGCACGGTGCCGAAGGCCATTCAAAATTTGTTTACGTTCCTCATCGGCGACAAGCTGTTCTGGGTCGTTCCGCCGATCTTCATTTACATCGGGTTGTACGCGATGATCAAACGGGGCTGGCCGCGCGAATGGAGCGTGCGCAAGAGCGGGCTGCTGCTGCTGCTGATCGGGCTGATGATTTATTTCGAACAAGCGATGATTCACAAAAAAGATCCGTTCGGTTTATATGGAAGCAATGCCGCGTTCATCATTTCGCAAACCTTCGAAACATTGCGGACGATGTTCAAGAGCGGCATGGCCGACGGGCCAATCGATTACGGCGGCGGCATGGCGGGCGCCATTCTGTACGCGGTTCTCTACTTTCTGTTCGGCAACACCGGCGCCAAAATCATCGTTTACACGCTGTTCGTTCTTTCCTTTCTGCTCATCACCGGCGTGTCGTTCGTGGAATGGGGCGGCCGCGTGCGCGGATCGACCGACGGACTGCGCAAAGGGTTCGGCAACCGGGTGCGCGAATGGCTGGCCGGCTCGGGCAACCGCCGGGCGCCGTCACGCGCCGCCGCGGCGAAGTCGGTGCCGGCCGCGATTCCCGTCCCGCAGCTGTACGATGACGACGATGAGGACGTTATCGAAGTGTCGCCGAAGCCGCGCAAGAAGAAGCCGATGTTTTTCCAACTGCTGAATCCGCCGAAGCGGCAGGAGCAGCCGGAGGCTTCGCCTTCCGCGAGCGCTGCGCCGATGCCGCCGCCTCCGTCGTTCGGAGTGGACGACGACGAGGCGGAGGAGGATTCCGCGGCGCTGCCGGCATGGAACGAAGCGCCGGTAGTGAAGCTGAAGCCGCGGCAGGCGGAACCGGAAGACGATGCGCTGGCCTATTTGCGCAAGGCGCGCGAAGAGGAAGCGAAGGCGCTTCTGGCCAAGCCGGCAACGGTTGCGCCGGAGCCAGTTGCTGCCGGGCCGCTCGTGCAAGCGGAGATGGAGCTGGACATTGGCGACGGCGAAGCCAAGCCGTTCGATATGGCCGCTGCCGATCCGGATGCGGCGTCGCATTATTCGTTGCCTTCGCTGAATTTGCTCGGCAAGCCGGCCGGCGGCAACGCCGGCGATCTTGCCGATCAGCATGCGAACGGCCGCAAGCTGGAGGCGACGCTCGAAAGCTTCGGCGTGCGCGCGCGGGTACTGGATGTCGTGCGCGGCCCGGCGGTCACCCGCTATGAAATTCAGCCGGACGTCGGCGTCAAAGTAAGCCGCATCGTCAGCCTGACCGACGACATCGCGCTTGCGCTGGCAGCCAAGGATATCCGGATGGAAGCGCCGATTCCGGGCAAGTCGGCCATCGGCATCGAGGTGCCGAACACGGAAGTGTCGATGGTGACGCTGCGCGAAGTCATGGAGACCGGGGCGTTCCAGGACGCCGGCGCCAAGCTGACGATCGCCTTCGGCCGCGATATTTCCGGCCAGCCGATTGTCGGCAACTTGGCCCGCATGCCCCACTTGCTTGTTGCGGGGGCGACCGGTTCGGGCAAGTCGGTGTGCATCAACGGCATCATCACGAGCGTGCTGTACAAGGCCCGCCCGGACGAAGTGAAGTTTCTCATGATCGACCCGAAGATGGTCGAACTGAACGTGTACAACGGCATCCCGCACTTGCTCGCGCCTGTTGTCACCGACCCGCGGCGCGCTTCGCTGGCGCTGAAGAAAATCGTCGTCGAGATGGAGAAGCGCTACGAGTTGTTCTCGAAGAGCGGCACGCGCAACATTGAGGGCTACAACGCGCTTATTACGGATAAAAACAACCCGAATCCGGGCGAGCCGCTGCCGCTGATCGTCGTGATAGTGGACGAGCTGGCCGATCTGATGATGGTCGCGGCCGGCGACGTCGAGGATTCGATTTGCCGCCTCGCGCAAATGGCTCGCGCCGCCGGCATCCATCTGATCATCGCCACGCAGCGGCCGTCCGTCGACGTCATCACCGGCGTCATCAAGGCGAACATTCCGTCGCGTATTGCCTTCGGCGTTTCATCGCAGGTCGACTCGCGGACGATTCTCGACATGGTCGGCGCGGAGAAGCTGCTCGGCCGCGGCGACATGCTGTTCCTGCCGGTTGGCGCCTCGAAGCCGGTGCGGGTGCAAGGCGCGTTCCTGTCCGATCAGGAAGTGGAGAAGGTGGTCACCTTCGTGCGCGACCAGGAGCAGGCGAACTACCGCGAGGAACTGGTGCCGATGGTGGAAGAGGCGGCGGAGCAGGCGGAGACGTTCGAGGACGAGCTGTTTGAGCAAGCGGTGCAAATTGTATTGGAAGCGAAGCAGGCGTCGGTATCGCTGCTTCAGCGGCGCATGCGCGTCGGCTACACGCGCGCCGCGCGACTGATCGACTCGATGGAGGCCAAAGGAGTCGTTGGCCCCTATGAAGGAAGCAAGCCGCGCGAAGTGCTGATGACGATCGAACAGTTTTTCCAGAATCGGATCAGCTCGTAGTCGATTCGATTGATTATCCGGACAACCAGCGCTTACGCTGGTTGTTTTTTCGCTTAACTCGAACGGGACCCGCGGGTTGCGGCCGACGCGATTTTCGGAGCCAGATGCATATATGCATCTGGCTCCGAAAGGATGGGCCTGCGATATATGGCCCAATCGGACTATCTTATATTAGAAAACAATATAAAATATTCCAAATATACACTTTCAGTCCCACATTCGCCGCATGGTATAATCCATCCCTTCCTTTGCAATAATAACCGCAAAACGCCATCCGGTCATGCGGAGGAAGGAAGGACAAGTCGATCATGAGTAAATCAACGAACCTGCGTCTTATCGTTGCCACGGTCGCCATTTTTGCGATGCTCGCCGCCGTCATGCAATTCAAGCAGCACCGTCATACGGCCGAAACGTTCGGAGATTACGAGCTGCGATACGGCGCAACGGGAACCGACATATACGAACTGCAGGGCCGGCTCAAGCATCTCGGTTTTTATACCGGTAAAGTCGACGGGGATTTTGGATACAACACGTTGAAAAGCGTCAAATGGTTCCAAAGCGAGTTCGGTCTGAAGGTGGACGGCATCGTCGGCGCAAAAACGAAGCTGAAGCTGTGGGAAGCCACCAAGGCGTGGAAGCCTACCGAACCGCAAGGCGGCAATGCGGCTGCAGGCGGTGGAGGCAATACCGGGGCGGGAGCAGGAGCGGGGGGGGGATCGTCGATCCCTTCGTCGAATCATCAAGGATTTTCCCAGGAGGACATGAATATGATGGCGAACGCCGTATACGGCGAGTCGCGCGGCGAACCGTATATCGGTCAAGTGGCGGTTGCCGCCGTCATATTGAACCGGACGAAGTCGCCGAGTTTCCCGAATACGCCTTACGGCGTTATTTTCCAGCCGGGGGCGTTTACGGCGGTAGCCGACGGCCAAATTTGGCTGACGCCGAACGAATCGGCCAAACGCGCCGTGCAGGATGCGGTCAACGGCATGGATCCGACGGGCGGCTGCATCTACTATTTCAACCCGGAAACGGCAACGTCCAAATGGATTTGGTCGCGCCCGCAGGTCAAACAGATCGGCAAACACATTTTCTGCAAATAGCGGCTTGATCTACGAAGCAACCTTCGCCGTACGGCCCGGTCGGCATTCGGCCGCCGGGCACGCGCGCGGCTTGGTTGCTTCTTCATTTTGCCAAGGAATATAATGGAGGCATAAGCCCACTGCGCAAGGAATACATTTGCAGGTGAAGCATAACGGGAAGGGAGCGGGATCGAGTTTGAACAAAACGGCATTTGAACAAAGCGTAATCAGCCGCATTCGGCTGCATGTGCTGCCGACGGACCGGTTTAAAACATTCGCCGTCAGCGCCTTTATCGGCGCCAGGCTGCAGGAGGACGCCGTAACCCCGACTGCCGTGATCCCTTTCGTACTGCGGCGCGGCACGGAATCGCTTCCGGAAACGAAAGCGTTCCGCGAGAAGCTTGACGAGCTGTACGGCGCCGGATTCGGCTTCGATGTGACCAAACGCGGCGATCATCAGATCGTCCAGTTCAAGATGGACATTATCGAGGATCGGTACGTGGGCGAAAGCGGGTCGCTGCTGCGCGAAGGGCTGCGCTTCCTCGCCGAAGCGATCGCGAGACCGGCGTTGGAGGACGCCGCGTTCGTGCGCGCTTATGTGGAAGCCGAGAAGAAGACGGTGCGCGAGAAGCTGGAAGCGATCGTCAACGACAAGATTCGTTACGCGGCGGAACGCTGCATCCAGGAAATGTGCCGCAACGAACCGTACCGGCTGCATCCGCTCGGCCGCATCGACGCGATCGACGCGATCGGACCGGACGACTTGTATGTCCATTACCGGGAATGGCTGCAGCAGGCGCCAATCGATTTATACGTGGTGGGCAACACGACGTTGGCCGAAGTCGAGGCGATCGTCGGCGAGTTGTTCCCTACAGGCCGCGAAGCTTCCCCCGGTTACACCCAGGCGGCATTATCGACCGCCCCCGCCGAGCCGCGGACCGTAGTCGAGCGGCTTGACGTCAGCCAGGGCAAGCTCAACATGGGGCTGCGCGCCGGCGTTACTTATGCGGACGACGCTTATCCGGCGGCGCTGCTGTATAACGGCATCTTCGGTGGTTATCCGCACGCGAAGCTGTTCATCAATGTGCGCGAGAAGGCGAGCCTCGCTTATTACGCGTCGTCGCGGCTGGATGGGCATAAGGGCATTCTGACGATTCAGTCCGGCATCGAAATCGGCAATTTCGACAAGGCCGTTGCGATCATCCAGGATCAATTGGAGGCGATGCGCCGGGGACAAATCAGCGAACTGGAGCTGGCCCAGACGAAAGCGATGCTCGGCAATCATTTGCGCGAAATCCAGGATTCGGCGTTCGAAATGATCAGCTTCGATTTCAACAGCGTGCTGTCCGGCAAGGAGCGCAGCGCCGAGTCGCTGATCCGCGACATCGAGCGAACGGGCGTTGACGATATTGTCCGGGTGGCGGAAAACGTCAAGCTGGACACGATCTATTTCCTGCGCGATCGCAAGGAGGGGTGACAAGTGGCCGACAAGCTGGTTTACGAGCAATTGGGCGAGACGTTGTACCACGAACGGCTGCCGAACGGTCTTGATGTTTATGTGCTGCCCAAAACGGGGTTTCAAAAGACTTACGCCACATTTTCCACCAAATACGGGTCGATCGACAATCATTTTCAGGTGGAAGGGCAAGCCGACGTTCGGGTTCCCGACGGCATCGCCCACTTCCTCGAGCACAAAATGTTCGAAGAGCCGACCGGCGACATTTTCGCCACTTTCGCGTCCAATGGAGCATCGGCTAACGCCTACACGGGCTTTGACCGGACGACGTATTTGTTTTCCGCTACCGAACGAATCGACGAAAACATCGCCACGCTGCTCGATTTTGTGCAGAACCCGTACTTTACCGACGAGAACGTGGAGAAGGAAAAAGGGATTATCGGCCAGGAAATCGACATGTACCGCGACAACCCGGACTGGCGCTCGTACTTCGGGCTGATCGAGGCGATGTACGCCGTGCATCCGGTCCATATCGACATCGCGGGCACTGTGCCGTCGATTACGGAAATTACGAAGGAAACGCTGTACACGTGCTACCGCACCTTCTATCATCCGAGCAACATGAGCTTCTTCGTGGTCGGCGGCGTCGATCCGGAGCGTACGCTGGCGCTTATTCGCGACAATCAGGCGTCCAAAACGTTTGCGCCGCAAGGCGAAATCCGCCGGCTGTTCGCTCCCGAGCCGGAGCAGGTAAAGGATTCGCGCAAGTTGATCGATTTGCCGGTTGCGCTGCCGAAATGCCTGTTCGGCTTCAAGGAGCTTCCGCCGCAAGCGCGCGGCGCGGCGCTGATGCGGCAGGAGCTGCTGACGAAGCTGATGTTCGATACGCTGCTGGGGGCCAGCTCGACGATCTACCAAACGCTGTACGAGGAGCGATTGATATCGGATAGCTTCGGCCACGAATACAATATCAGCGAAGGCTACGCCTTCTCGATCATCGGCGGCGATACGCGCGATCCGGACCGGCTGCTCGCCCGCATCCGCGAATTGATTGCGGCGGTGTGCGACGCCGGCATCGCCGAAGTCGACTTCGAACGCATCCGCAAGAAGCGGATCGGCGGCTACATGCGGATGCTCAATTCGCCGGAAGCGATCGCGGGCGAATTTACGAAGTACAAATTCAAGGACGGCGACCTGTTCGACGTGCTGCCGACGTACCAGTCGCTGACGCTTGAAGAGCTGAACGAGCGGATGCGCGCTCACTTCGATTGGGAGCGAATGGCGGTTTCCGTCGTGCGCGCGAACGGATGAGCCGGCCGGCTCCCGTTGGCACCGTGCTCGTCACCGGCGGCAGCCGCGGCATCGGCGCCGCGGTAGCCGAACGGTTCGCCGCGGACGGCTTGACGGTCGTCATTCATTATCGCGAAGGACGGGACGCCGCCGAAGCGACGGCCGCGCGCTGCCGCGAGCTCGGGGCGACGACGCTGACCGTCGCCGCCGACATCCGTTCGGCGGCGGAAATCACGCATATGCGCGACATGCTGGACCGCGCGGGGAAGCTGCCGGACATTCTCGTCAACAACGCCGGCATTGCCCACTACGGCATGCTGGCGGACTTGTCCGAAGCGGAATGGGACGAAGTGATGGATACGAACCTGAAGGGACTGTTCCTGTGCACGCAGGCGTTTATGGGCGCGATGGTGAGCCGCAAATACGGCCGCATCGTCAACGTATCTTCGCTTTGGGGCATCGCCGGCGCTTCGTGCGAAGTCGCTTATTCCGCGGCCAAGGGCGGCGTCAACGCGTTCACGAAAGCGCTCGCGCTGGAGCTTGCGCCTTCCGGCGTAACCGTCAACGCCGTAGCGCCGGGCGCCGTCGACACGCGCATGCTGGCGCCGCTTGACGCAGACGAGCGCGGCTCGCTTGCCCGCGACATTCCGGTCGGCCGCATTGCCAGGCCGGATGAAATCGCTTCGCTTGTGCATTATTTGGCCCAGCCGGAAGCAGGCTACATCACCGGTCAGATAATCAGCCCGAACGGCGGCTGGCATACATAACTGTGCATAGTTCGACGTCCTCCCGAGCACAATATTGTTGATCCCGCCAACATTGCAAGAAGGAGGACGACGATATGGCAACCGTATTGAAATCATTTGAAAAATGGAAAGAGTTTTTGGCAGACCGCATCAACCAGGCAGAGCATGCGGGCATGAGCGATGAAACGATCTCCAAGCTGGCGTTCCAGATCGGCGATTTTCTCGCCGACAAAATCGACCCGGAGAACAAGGAAGAGCGCGTGCTCAAGGAATTATGGGACGTAGGCGACGAGCAGGAACGCAGGACGATCGCCAAATTGATGATCAAGTGGGTCGGCCAACAAAAGTAACGAAGCTTTGCGACAAGCCTCCTGTAATAAGGGGGCTTTTCTGTTGCAAACATGGTATACTGGTTGTACGCCTGAATAGAAGGCGAGTCCTTCCATCTCGCATAAAGCGCACCGCTTGGCCATCACTTTATGCTGCCTCCGTGCAGCACCAACGGCCAAACCGGAGGCGTCTATCTTTTTTTCCAAGGCCAAAGGAGATTGCGCACCGACATGAAACGAACAGGCGTCCGCCGAATGCTTGCGCTTTCGGCTGCCGCTGCCTTGCTGCTCACGGCATGCGGCCGCAACATGCCGCAACCGGACGAACAGCAGCTGGCGGCGAAACATTCGCTGCTTGTGCTTGCGGCACCGTCCGTCGGCGAAGCGGATGCGGCCAAACTGAAAGCGGAGCTGGTCCGCGCCAGGGGCACCGATCATATGGCATTCGAATGGCAGGCGAATGTCGCCGCCATTGACAATGCGGCGATTGCCCGCATCAAATCGATTTCTTACGACAGAATCGTTGTGATTGGCAGTGAATTGATCGAAGGCGGCGTCGCGGCAGCCAAACAAACGCCGCAGCGTAACTGGACTTTTTTCGCCAACACAACCGCCGATCCGTCCGCATCCGTCGCCAATGAGGCCAACGTCGCGCTTTACATAACGGATCCCGCCGCTCAGGACCGGATGTGGAACGATTGGGTCGCGGAACAGACGGCGGCCGGACGAACGTTCGAATGGATCAGCGATACGGCGCATCCGGTCCCGGCTTCCTGGGCGCCCAGCGAAGAGGCGGATCATATCGTCATGCTCGACATATTCGGTACTTATTGGTTCAACCAACTGACGGCGCAATCGGCGCAGCATCGTCCGTCCTGGCTGGTGACGCTTGTGCCGCTGCAGCCTGCCGACGAGACGAAACTGCAGTCGCTTCGCATTCCGGTCATGAACATGGCGCAGGATGCGAGACTCGTCTTCGATTGGGTTAATGTGCTGAAAAGCCAGCTGCAGGAGATCAAGGATGACCGCTGGAAGCAAGGGGTAACCGTTTACGGCCCCGACATGCTTGCGGTAGGGCACAAATAAATGCGGCGGCTCCCGATTCGGGAGAGGAAATTGACGAAACGTGTAGAATAATATGACATGCGCCGATGCGCGGTATGGAGAGATGATGCGGATGGAAATGAAGCAATGGTACATGGAATACAAAATTCATAAGAACCGCCCCGGTTTGCTCGGCGATATCGCTTCGCTGATGGGGATGCTGGAAATCAATATTTTGACCATCAACGGCGTCGAGGACCGAACCCGCGGCATGCTGCTGCAAACGAACGACGACGAAAAAATCGAATTGATGGGTAAAATGTTAAAAAAAGTGGATAATATTACAGTGACGGCGTTGCGCGCGCCCAAGCTGGTCGATATATTGGCCGTACGCCATGGCCGCTACATCGAGCGGGACTCCGACGATCGCAAAACGTTTCGTTTTACGCGCGACGAACTTGGACTGCTGGTCGACTTTCTCGGTGAAATTTTCAAGAAGGAAGGCAACCAGGTCGTCGGTCTTCGCGGCATGCCGCGCGTAGGCAAGACGGAATCGATTATTGCCGGCAGCGTCTGCTCGAACAAGCGCTGGACGTTCGTTTCGTCGACGCTGCTGCGTCAGACGGTGCGCAGCCAGTTGTCCGAGGACGAGATGAACCCGAACAACGTGTTCATCATCGACGGCATCGTGTCGACGATGCGGGCGAACGAGAAGCATCACAGCCTGATGCAGGAACTGATGGCGATGCCTTCGACCAAGGTGATCGAGCATCCGGACATCTTCGTGCGCGATTCGGAATACGAGTTCAGCCACTTCGACTATATTGTCGAACTGCGCAACACGCCGGACGAAGAAATTTCGTACGAAAGCTTTACCGTGAACAATGACGACGGGTTCTGAGTGAACATCAAGCGACGCCTGACAGCAGGGAGGTGAGCGACATGTCGGAGCTGGGAGAAATGCTGCGCAAAGCGAGACTGGATCGCGGCATCTCGCTCGACACGCTTCAGGAAACGACCAAAATACGCAAACGTTATTTGGAAGCGATCGAAGAAGGCCACTACAAGGTGATGCCCGGATCGTTCTACGTGCGTGCCTTCATCAAGAGTTATGCCGAGGCCGTCGGCCTCGATCCGAACGAAGTGATGCGCCATTACAAAAACGCCATCCCCGCCGGGCCGGCCGAACCGAAAGCGGAGCCGCGCCGGCTGAAGCGCTCCGGCGGCAAAAATTCCGATCGCTGGAGCAAATGGGCGACAGGTATCATGCTTTGGTCGTTCCTGCTGCTTATTATCGGGATTATTTACTACTTTATCAGCAACAACTACAAGGACAACAGCGACAACAATGTGTCGTCCGAGCAAGGGCAGCATTTGACCGACAAGGCGCTGTCCGAAACGGCGTCGCCGCTGCCGAGCCTGACGCCGGATGCGTCGCATACGCCGACGCCTACCCCAACGCCAACGCCGACGCCGCAAGTCGTGAAGCTGACGAAGAGCGAAAGAGGCGTCGATATTTATACGATCCAGAACGCCGAGAAAGTGACGCTGCAATTGGCCGTAACCGGCGACGAATGCTGGTACGAAGTCGATCGGATGGGCCCGGAGGACGGACCGGACGGCAAACGCATCGAGATGGGTATTATCCGCACCGGCTCTGGGCCGAAGACGTGGGAGATTGACGCCAACGCCTTCCTCATCCTCGGCAAAGCCAATGCCGTCTCCGTCACCGTGAACGGCACGCCCGTTCCGGTCGGCGATTTGCCGAACGTGAAGCATTTCCGCTTCGAGCTGGTCAAGGCATAACGGACCGTTCCCGCATAACGTCCTCGCGAATGGGGCATCCTACCCGCAGCTACATATTTCAGCACACGAGGGAAGATGCACATGACCGCGAGTTGGATCGTTGCCGGAATCGGCGTGATTGTCAGTTTGCTCGGCTGGTACATGACCCCGGGCAATTGGGGCTACGGCATTTTCGGATTCGGACTGGCCTGGATCGTGCTCGGCATTCTCGACATGTTCCGCGCTCCCGCCAGAAGCCGTTGAACCGGTTTGCCGCAATCGTTTTCAAGTTCGGGAGGCGCCTTACGCAAAGGTGCCTTCTTTGTATTTGAGCGGAAAAAACAGGTATAATGGAAACTAAATCGGGTGAACAGGAAGGGGATTTTGACGTGGCTACTGACAATTCGTTTGACATCGCTTCCAAAATCGACATGCAGGAGCTGACAAACGCTATCAACCAGGCGGAGAAGGAAATCCAGACCCGCTTCGATTTCAAAGGCAGCAAAAGCAGCATCGCGCTTGAGAAGGACGTGCTGGTCATCGTTTCCGACGACGAGTTCAAGCTGCAGAACGTAGTCGACATTTTGCACGCCAAGATGGCCAAACGCGGGATTTCGCTGAAAAACTTGATTTACGGCAAAGTGGAGCCGGCATCTTCCGGCACGGTCCGGCAGCGCGTGACGCTGAAGCAAGGCATCGATCAGGACAACGCCAAAAAAATCAACGTGCTGATCCGCGACTCCAAGCTGAAGGTGACGAGCCAGATCCAGGCCGATCAAATTCGAGTCACAGGCAAAAGCAGGGACGACTTGCAGAAGGTGATCCATCTGCTCAAACAAGCCGAGTTGCCGCTGGAGCTGCAATTTTTGAATTTCCGCTGATCGCGGGCGGGGCGGAGCGAACGAAGCGGGGAACGCAGACGGGATGGCAATGGTTCCTTTTGACACCCTATTTTCATTTATAATATACTTGGTAGGATGAACGGAATGGGGGACCATAGTCATGACAGAAAAAGTGAAGGTCGTCACGCTCGGTTGCGAGAAGAACCTCGTCGATTCCGAGATTATGGCGGGCCTGATCCACGGCCGGGGCTATTCGCTGGTCGAGGATAAAGAAGAAGCGACTGTAATTATCGTCAATACGTGCGGATTTATCGACGCGGCCAAGGAAGAGTCGGTAAATACGATCCTCGATATGGCCGATTTGAAGAAAACGGCGAACTTGAAGGCGCTTATCGTGTCAGGCTGCCTGACGCAGCGGTACAAGGAAGAGCTGATGAAGGAAATGCCCGAAATCGACGGCATCGTCGGCACCGGCGACTTTCACAACATCACCGGCATCGTTGACGAAGCGCTGGCCGGCCACAAGCCGGTTCATGTCGGCAACCCGGTGTTTAATTACGAAGCCGCGCTGCCGCGCCGCGTCACGACGCCGCGTTACACCGCATACGTAAAAATCGCCGAAGGCTGCGACAACGCCTGCACGTTCTGCAGCATTCCGATCATGCGCGGCAAGTTCCGCAGCCGCAGCATGGAGTCGGTGATCGCCGAAGTGACCCAACTGGCGATGCAGGGCGTCAAGGAAATCAGCCTGATCGCCCAGGATTCGACCAACTACGGCACGGATCTGTACGACAAATTCATGCTGCCTGCGCTCATGGACAAGGTCAGCGAAGTGCCCGGCGTGGAGTGGGTGCGGCTCCATTATGCTTATCCGGGATTTTTTACGGATGAGCTGATCGATACGATTGCCGCCAACCCGAAAATTTGCAAATACGTCGATATGCCGCTGCAGCACAGCGAGGATTCGATTTTGAAACGCATGCGCCGTCCGGGCCGCCAGCGCGACGCGCGGGAACTGATCGAGAAGATTCGGGCGCGCATTCCCGAAGTGTCGCTGCGCACATCGCTGATCGTCGGCTTCCCGGGCGAAACGGAGCAAGATTTTCTCAACCTGGAAGCGTTCGTTCGGGACGTCAAGTTCGATCGCTTGGGCGTGTTCGCCTACTCCAAGGAAGAAGACACGCCGGCATCGCGCTTGCCGGACCAGGTGCCGGACGACGTAAAGGAATATCGGGCGGCACGACTGATGGAACTGCAGCGCTTGATCGCCTCCGAGCAGAATGCGCGCCGCGTCGGCAGCCAGCTCGACGTACTGCTGGAACGGTACGACGGCCGCAACGACGTCTACATCGGCCGCACGCAGTTCGACGCGCCAGAGATCGACGGCGAAGTGTTCGTGAAGGGCGTACAAGCGCAGATCGGCGATATCGCCAAGGTGCGGATCACACACGCCTACGAATTTGATCTGACCGGGGAGGGCATCGCATGAACCTGGCCAATCGGATAACGGTGGCGCGTATTTTTCTCGTGCCGATCATTATGTTTTTCCTGTTGATCAAGGTGCCGTTTCCGGCGATCAAGTTCGCAGAATTCAGCATCACGTACAACCAGATTATCGCTGCGCTCATCTTCATTATCGCCGCCAGCACCGACTCGCTGGACGGCTATATCGCCCGCAAGCGCAAGCTGGTGACGAATCTTGGCAAGCTGCTCGACCCGCTGGCGGACAAGCTTCTGGTGTCCGCCGTGCTGGTTTCGCTCGTACAGATGGGCAAAGTGGACGCGTTTATCGTGATCGTCATCATCAGCCGGGAGTTTGCGGTGACGGGGCTGCGTTCGATTTGCGCCGCCGACGGCATCGTGCTGGCTGCAAGCAAGTGGGGCAAATGGAAGACAGCGGCGCAAATCACGGCAATTATCGCGCTGCTCGTCAACAATTTTCCGTTCGCCTTTATCGATATTCGCTTCGATTATTGGGCGACATGGGTTGCAGCGATCATTACGATTTATTCCGGCGTCGACTATTTTTCGAAAAACTGGCATGTCATCAGCGTAAGCGAGAAATAAGCTACATAAATGTACCGGCTGCGGCTCCGTTCCCTTCTTTTGATGGGGGCGGGGCCGTTTGGCCGAAAATCGAATCCAGATGCGGAGGCGCAGGTTATGAAAGCGGAAATTATCGCCGTGGGCACCGAATTGCTGCTCGGCCAGATCGTCAATACGAACGCGCAATATTTGGCGGAGCAGTGCGCGCTGATCGGCGTCGACGTGTACTTCCAGACCGTTGTCGGCGACAATGAAGGGCGGCTCGTGCAGGCGTTCGACATCGCCAAAGGCCGGGCCGACGTCGTCATTTGCACCGGCGGGCTCGGCCCGACGCAGGACGACTTGACGAAGGACGCGCTGGCGGCGTACACGCGCCGGAAGCTTGACCTGCATGAGCCGTCGATGGCCTATATCGCCGACTTCTTCGCGAAGCGCGGCATCGTCATGGCCGACAGCAACGCGCGGCAGGCGCTGACGCTCGAAGGCGCCGATCCGCTGACGAACGATGCGGGCATGGCCGTCGGCGTTGCGTTGACGCACGAAGGAACGCATTACATGCTGCTCCCCGGTCCGCCGCGGGAAATGAAAACGATGTTCGACCGCTACGGCAAAGCGTGGCTGCGCGGCGTCATGACGGACGAGCTGCCGCTGTATTCGAAGATGCTGAAGTTCGCCGGCATCGGCGAGTCGGCGCTGGAGCATGCGCTGATCGATCTGATCGAGGCGCAGACGCACACGTCGATCGCGCCTTACGCGAAGGAAGCCGAAGTGGCAATCCGGCTGACGACGCGGGCGACGGACGCGGCGCAGGCCGAGGCGCGCATGGCGGCGACATACGAAGCGATTCGGGAGCGGGTCGGCGACCATCTGTATGCGACGGAGGACGTCGGGCTGGAGCATGTCGTCGTCGGGAAGCTGGCAGAAGCCGGGTTGACGCTTGCCGTCGCCGAAAGCTGCACCGGCGGCTTGCTCGGCGACATGCTCACTTCGGTGGCGGGGAGCTCGAGCGTCTTTCGCGGCGGCGTCATTTGCTACACGAACGCGGTGAAGCACGGGCTGCTCGGCGTGCCGATGGATGTGCTCGAAGGCGAAGGGGCGCCGGGCGCCGTCAGCCGAGAGACGGCCGCGCTGCTGGCCGAGGCGGTGCGCGAACGGACCGGCGCCGACATCGGCGTCGCCATCACCGGCGTTGCCGGCCCCGATCCGAGCGAAGGCAAGCCGGTCGGGCTTGTGTTCGTCGGCATCGCGGGGCCCGACGGCGCGACGGCGGTGCATGAGGCGAACTACGCCGGCGGCCGCGAGCAGATCAAGCGGCGGGCGGCGAAGATGGCGATGTACCGGGTATGGCTGCGGATTCGGCAGCCGTAGCCGGCGTAAGCGGGCGTGGCGGCCGATTGATTGGGCGCCGGTTCGGCACGAAGGGGACGGACCGAAGGGCAGGCACGGAGGGTAAGCGAGGGACCCGGTGCGGAGAGTGTGGTAGGGCGGAGGCACCGGCAGGGTAGCAGTGACAGGAGCAGGAATAAGAGTAGGAGTAGGCACGGGAACAGGGCAGGGAGTAGGAGAAGGTACGGCAACAGGGCAGGGACGGGAGCAGGGACAAGAACAGGGGCAGGAGCAGGGACAAGAACAGGAAAAGGTGCAGGTGCAGGTGCAGGAGTAGGACCAGTGGCAGCAACAGTGGCAGCAACAGGAGCAGTGGCAGGTGCAGGAACAAGAACAAGAACCAGAACAAGAACAAGAACCAGAACCAGAACCAGAACAAGAACCAGAACAAGAACCAGAACAAGAACCAGAACAAGAACCAGAACAAGAACAAGAACAAGAACCAGAACAAGAACCAGAACAAGAACCAGAACAAGAACAAGAACCAGAACAAGAACCAGAACAAGAACCAGAACAAGAACCAGAACCCGAACCCGAACTAGAACCAGAACCAGAGCAAGAACCAGAACCAGAACCAGAACCAGAACCAGAACCAGAACCAGAACCAGAACCAGAACCAGAACCAGAACAAGAACAAGAACCAGAACAAGAACAAGAACCAGAACCAGAACAAGAGCAAGAACAGGAACAGGAACAGAAGCAGAAACAGAAGCATAAACAGAAGCAAGAACGGGTGCAGACACAAGAGCAGGAGCAACGAAACCATGCCTTTGGCTTTGCGGATCTTGAGTAGACAAGGTTTGATCTCTGCTCGAAATTGCTCCAGCGTGCCTTTTCAAAATAGCCCATAAAAAATGGCCTATTGGCCCCATTCTGACCGTTTCGACGAAAATAGCCAGTGAAAATACTGGGTATTCGAACCGAACAGCCCCCAAATCGACCTTTTTTGCGAAATAGCCAGCGATATCACTGGCTATTTTGTTGTTGGAGGCCATTTTTGGGGAAATAGCCAATAAAACATGGCCTATTTCAAAGCAAACCCGAGCAATCCTTGCCAACGGGCCGCATTGACACGCATTGACGGCGGTTTCGCAGGGAAACTGTCCGGGCAAGCTTGCCATTCGCGGTTGCGGTGGCGTATAATGGAACCATCTGATCGAGAACGGAAGCACCGTGTCGAAGTAGCTAACTTCGCACGGTGTTTTTTGTTTTTGGCGAGGGCAAGAGAGGAGGTAAAGAAGAAAAACGAATATATGTTCGTAAAAATGCTTGTCAAAGCAGGAAAAAGAGGGTATGATGAGTCTATAATAATTTGATAGGGGACGTGAAACATTTGGCAGACCGTCGTGCGGCACTGGAAATGGCATTGCGCAATATTGAGAAACAATTCGGCAAAGGTTCGATCATGAAGCTGGGCGAGTCGACCCACATGCAGGTGGAGACGGTGCCGAGCGGATCGCTTGCGCTTGATATCGCGCTTGGCGTGGGCGGCTTCCCGAAAGGCCGGATCATTGAAATATACGGACCGGAATCGTCCGGTAAAACGACTGTTGCGCTGCACGCGATCGCCGAGGTACAGAGGGCCGGCGGACAAGCCGCCTTTATCGACGCCGAGCATGCGCTCGATCCGCTTTATGCGAGCAAGCTCGGCATCAACATCGATGAATTGCTGCTTTCCCAGCCGGACACAGGCGAACAGGCGCTGGAAATCGCCGACGCGCTCGTCAGCAGCGGCGCCGTCGACATCCTCGTCATCGACTCGGTAGCGGCGCTCGTGCCGAAGGCCGAGATCGAAGGCGAGATGGGCGACTCACACGTCGGTTTGCAGGCGCGTCTCATGTCGCAGGCGCTGCGCAAGCTGTCGGGCGCGATCAACAAATCGAAGGTCATTGCGATCTTCATCAACCAGCTTCGCGAGAAGGTAGGCGTCATGTTCGGCAATCCGGAAACGACGCCTGGCGGTCGGGCGCTGAAGTTTTATTCGACCATTCGGCTTGACGTACGCCGTATCGAGACGATCAAACAAGGCAACGATATGGTCGGCAACCGGACGCGGATCAAGGTGGTCAAGAACAAGGTGGCGCCGCCGTTCAAACAAGCGGAAGTCGACATTATGTACGGGGAAGGCATTTCGAGGGAAGGCAGCATCATCGATATCGGCACCGAAATGGACTTGGTCGACAAGAGCGGCGCTTGGTATTCGTTCGAAGGCGAACGGCTCGGTCAAGGCCGCGAGAATGCCAAGACGTTCCTGAAGGAAAACCCGCAGAAGGCAAACGTGATCGAGCAGAAGATTCGCAATTCCAGCAACTTGATTCAGGTTGGTTCCCACGCGCCGGTCAGCAGCGACGATGACGAGGACGAAGCGGAATTCGAATAATAATACAGGCGAGGAGGCATCAGCGCATTTCCGGCAGCGGAGATGCGCTGTTTGCCGTTGACATTTGCCGTTTGACGTTCCCCATTGCGCGTTGACGGCACTGCTGCAGGAGGAGGGTCAGGGATGGACGAAACGAACCGTTCGATCATTACACAGGTAGAAAAACAAAAAACGAAGGCGCATCGATACCATATTTTTGTCGATGGCCGGTTTGCCTTTTCCGTTCATGAGGACGTGATGGTCAAGTTTCGCCTCATGAAAGGCGCCGAAATCGATGCGGATTCCGCCGCGGCTGCCGTGGCCGAAGACGAGCGGCTGCGCTGTTATCACGAAGCGGCGCGATACGTCGGTCGGCAGCCGCGGGCGGCGCAAGAAGTGCAACAGCACTTGCTTGGCAAAGGATACGAAGAAGAAGGCGCGGCGGAAGCCGTGCGCCGGCTCAAGGAGCAAGGCTACATCGACGACCGGCAATTTGCGCAGCAGTGGACCGAATTCCGCGTTCGTTCCCAGAAGAAAGGCAAACGCTGGGTGCAGCAGGAGCTAAGGGAGAAGGGCGTCGATAAGGAACATATCGCAGAAGCGTTAGCCGGGATGGATGAAGAGACGGAATACACGGGCGCTTATGAGCTGGCTCGGAAGAAGTGGGCTTCGTCTGCAAATGCCGAGCTTCCGGCCCGCAAGCGCAAGCTGGCAGCTTTCCTGCTGCGGCGGGGGTATACGCTTTCCATCGTCAATCGTGTATTGGCCGCTTTGCAGGCGGGCAGCGTCGAAGAGATGGAATCGTTGGACGATTTTTGATTGGTTGTTCAATTTCACCCCATTAATCATTATCGGGTTTAATTATTGCTTGTCCGTCAACCCGCCAGCTTGACAAGAAACTTCGTGTACAGATAAAATGAACCTGTATATCCCAAAATGTTTCACCGATTTCGCCTTTCGCCAAAAGGAACGAAACCATTCAGCATGCAGTAGATCTAGCCCATGTTTTCGCATTCGTGTGACAACTGAATCGGATCAAACCGAATCGATCCCAAGCTAACCCCTTGGAGTAACAACGAGGAGGTGGTACAAGATGCCGCCCATTATGTGGGGCGTGATCTCACTCGTTGTCGGGCTTCTTCTAGGCGCTGGGATTGGATATTTTATCCGCAAATCTCTTGCTGAAGCGAAAATTTCGAGTGCTGAACACGCTGCCGCGCAAATTATCGAAGATGCAAAGAAAAGCGCAGAAGCACAGAAAAAGGAAACGGTGCTGGAAGCCAAGGACGAAATTCACCGGCTCCGCACCGAAGCTGAAAAAGACATTCGTGAACGTCGAAACGAAACACAGCGACAAGAGAGACGATTGTTGCAAAAAGAGGAATCGCTGGATAAAAAATTGGAATCGCTGGAACGCAAAGAAGAGCAGATCACGGGGAAAGAAAAGCGCATTGACGAGACGCAAGCCCAGATCGATCAGCTTTACAAAAGCCAGGTTTCCGAGCTCGAACGCATTTCCAACTTGACGATGGACGACGCCAAAAACATCATTTTGACGAACGTCGAACAGGAAGTGCGGCACGAAACGGCCCAGCTCATCAAGGATATCGAGCATCAGGCCAAAGAAGAAGCGGATAAGAAGGCGCGGGAAATCATCACGCTGGCGATCCAGCGTTGTGCCGCCGACCACGTAGCAGAAACGACCGTATCGGTCGTATCGCTGCCGAACGAAGAAATGAAAGGCCGCATCATCGGCCGCGAAGGGCGCAACATTCGTGCGCTGGAGACGCTTACGGGCATCGATCTGATTATCGACGATACGCCGGAAGCGGTTATCCTGTCCGGGTTTGACCCCATTCGCCGCGAAATTGCCCGCACTTCGCTCGAGAAGCTTGTTGCGGATGGCCGGATCCATCCGGCCCGCATCGAAGAAATGGTGGAGAAGTCGCGTAAAGAAGTTGATGAGCGCATACGCGAGTATGGTGAACAGGCGACCTTTGAGGTTGGCGTTCACGGGCTCCATCCGGATTTGATCAAAATCATGGGCAGACTGAAATTCCGTACAAGCTACGGTCAGAACGTCCTGAAGCATTCGATGGAAGTGGCGTATTTGACAGGACTGATGGCCGGTGAACTGGGAGAAGACGTCACGCTGGCGAAACGTGCCGGTCTGCTTCACGACATCGGCAAAGCGCTTGACCACGAAGTCGAAGGCTCCCATGTGGAGATCGGCGTCGAAATCGGCAAAAAATACAAGGAACATCCGGTCGTCATCAACAGTATCGCATCGCACCACGGCGACTGTGAAGCGACGTCGGTCATCGCGATGCTCGTCGGCGCGGCGGACGCGTTGTCCGCGGCAAGACCGGGAGCGCGTCGGGAGACGCTGGAGACGTACATCAAACGTCTCGAGAAGCTCGAGGAAATTTCCGAATCGTTCGACGGTGTCGAGAAGTCGTACGCCATTCAGGCTGGACGCGAAATTCGCGTCATGGTGCAGCCGGAGAAGATCGACGATACGGAAGCGTTCCGACTGGCACGCGACATTACGAAGAAGATCGAAAACGAGCTCGACTATCCGGGTCACATCAAAGTGACGGTCATCCGCGAGACAAGAGCCGTCGAGTACGCCAAATAAGCTGGAACCGCGCGAGAAGTGGCCGCCGATACGGGGCCACTTTTCCATATCTTGCGAGTTTGTTCCGAAATGAAGAGGGAGGCAACACGATTTGAAAGTGTTATTCATCGGCGACATTGTCGGGTCCGTCGGGCGCAAGGCGCTCAAAGAAAAGCTGCCGGAGCTCGTGCGCAAGCATCATCCGGCGATCGTCATCGCCAACGGCGAAAATGCCGCCTCCGGGCGCGGCATCACGAAACAAATCGTCAAGGAAATGCACGATATGGGCATTCACGGCATCACGCTCGGCAACCATGCCTGGGACCAGAAGGAGACGGCTTCCTTCATTGACGACGAGCAGCGCCTGATTCGGCCGGCCAATTTTCCCCCGGACACGCCCGGGCGCGGCATGATGACGATCCGGGCGAACGGGAAGGAACTTACGATTATTAATCTGCAAGGCCGCACTTTCCTGCCGCCGCTCGATTGTCCGTTCCGCAAGGCCGACGAATTGCTGGACTCGCTTGGCAGCAAGCCGCGCTGCGTACTGGTCGACTTCCACGCGGAAGCGACGTCGGAGAAAATCGCCATGGGCTGGCACCTCGACGGACGCGTATCGGCCGTTGTCGGCACACATACGCATGTGCAAAGCCATGACGAGCGGGTGCTTCCGGGCGGAACGGCATACGTGACGGACGTTGGCATGGTGGGGCCTCGCGACGGTGTGCTCGGTATGGAACGCGAAGCGGTGCTGTACAAATTCAAGACGCAACTGCCGGTACGTTTCGTGGTTGACGAAGGCAAATGGCACTTTCACGCCGTTATCATCGACATGGACGAACAAACCGGGCGCTCGGGCGGCATCGAGCTGATTCGTTTGGAGGAAGATCGGTTTTATATGAATTAGGCGAATATTCGAAATATTGCGAAAGGAGGGGGAGGAAAAGCAGGAATTATTGCGAAAAACCTAGAATATGATGGGTACTGGATTCAATCCATCTTTCCCGAGGAGGAACTATCCATGGATGTATTAAAAGTTTCAGCAAAATCCAACCCCAACTCCGTTGCCGGCGCCTTGGCGGGCGTGCTGCGGGAGCGCGGCGCCGCGGAATTGCAGGCGATCGGCGCCGGCGCTTTAAACCAGGCTGTCAAAGCGGTTGCGATTGCACGTGGATTTGTTGCTCCCAGCGGTGTGGATCTGATATGTATCCCGGCCTTCACCGATATTGTCATCGACGGGGAAGACAGAACGGCGATCAAGCTTATCGTAGAACCGAGGTAATCGCTTCAGGCGGCCTTGGGCCAATATAACGAAGAACATACACCTGTTTACCCTGTAGGCAGGTTTTTTTTGCGCCAAAAAATCGATTCGCCGGAGGGATGAAGCCATGCGCGTCATCGATGCCCACTGCGATTTGCTTAGCAAATTGACCGAAGACTTGTCACTCGACATCGCCGCCGCAGACACCGCTTCCGATGTGAATGTACCGCGTTTGCGAGAAGGCGGAATAGCGTTGCAGTGGTTCGCCGTGTATTTGTCGCAGCGGCTTGGGGAACCCCGGTTCGCGCAGGTGCTGAAGATGATCGATCATTTCTACAGCCGCGTCGTGTCGCAGCCCGACGTCAAACCGGTGAGAACGCGAGGGGAACTCGAAGCGGCGCTTGTTGGCGGCAAAATCGGCGCGATGCTGTCGCTTGAAGGGGCGGATGGGTTGGAAGGCGATTTGGCGAACTTGCGGATCGCCTGGCAGCTTGGCGTGCGCGCGATGGGGGTGACATGGAATCATGCCAACTGGGCGGCGGATGGGGTCGTGGAGCCGCGTGGCGGCGGTTTTACGGCCAAAGGCAAACTGTTGCTGCAAGAATGCATGCGGCTCGGCATTATTCTGGACGTATCGCATTTGGCGGAAGCGGGGTTCTGGGAGCTGCACGAGACGCTTCGCGGCAAACCGTTCATCGCTTCTCATTCGAACGCCGCTGCCGTGTGTGCGCACCGCCGCAATTTGAGCGACGGGCAAATCGAAGCGATCATTCGCGTGGACGGGCGGATCGGCATTACGTTCGTTCCTTATTTTGTTGCGTCTGAACGACCGACGATCGCCGGGGTATTGCGCCACATCGAACATATTTGCGCACTCGGCGGCGCGGCGCAGCTCGGCTTCGGTTCGGATTTTGACGGCATCGACGAATGGGTGCCCGAACTGGCTACTCCCGCCGACTATGGCAAGCTGCACAATGAGCTGCTGAAATATTACCGCGCTTCGGAAGTGGATGGGTTTCTGTTCCGGAATTGGCACTCTTTTTTGCAAAATCAGCTGCCGCAGTGAATAGCTCACATCTATTTTGTAGATACTAAGTCGTTAGAACAATCTTCTTCCGGTATTGGTTTCATCGAAAATAACTATACGATATTCCGGCGAATTCGCTTGCTTTTTGTCACTCCCCGTCTTAAAATTTGGTTGACAAACAAACTTGCCAATTGTCGGAGAAAACCAGTAGCGACGGGCAAGATTGCGTTTTCAACAAGCCGCCTCGCCGGCGATTTTTTTTGGACGTCGCCGGGTACCGATGCGCAAGTTCAGAAAGTTGGCTTTCCAAAAAACTTTTTGAACGACCACCTAAAGGAGTTGGACGAAGTGATTAGTCAATTGTCATGGAAGATCGGCGGGCAACAAGGCGAAGGCGTCGAAAGTACCGACCGTATTTTCTCGACTGCGCTTAACCGATTGGGGTATTATTTGTACGGCTACCGCCACTTCTCCTCGCGGATCAAGGGCGGTCATACGAATAACAAAATCCGGATCAGCACGAAGCCGATTCGCGCGATTTCGGACGATCTCGATATTTTGGTCGCTTTCGACCAGGAAAGCATCGATCTGAATGCGCACGAACTGCGCGCCAACGGCGTGATCGTCGCTGACGCCAAATTCAATCCGGTTGTGCCCGAAGGTGTCCAAGCTCGTTTGTTCGCGGTGCCGATTACGGCGATCGCCGAAGAGCTGGGAACTTCCCTGATGAAGAACATGGTCGCTTCCGGCGCATCCTGGGCGTTGCTCGGGTTGCCGCTTGAAGTATTCAATAAAGCGGTGGAAGAAGAGTTCGGACGCAAAGGTCCGGCGGTTGTCGAGAAGAACGTCGAAGCCGTGGCGCGCGGCGCCAAGTTCGTTTTGGACGAGGCGGGCGGTCCGATAGTCGAGTTGAACCTCGAGCCGGCCGACGGCAAGCAGAAGCTGTTCATGATCGGCAACGATGCGATCGGCCTCGGCGCCGTAGCGGCAGGCTGTCGTTTCATGCCGGCTTATCCGATTACGCCAGCGTCGGAAATCATGGAATATTTGATCAAAGCATTGCCGAAATTCGGCGGCACGGTCATCCAGACGGAAGACGAAATCGCCGCCATTACGATGGCCATCGGCGCCAACTACGGCGGCGTGCGTACGTTGACCGCATCGGCAGGCCCCGGCTTGTCGCTGATGATGGAAGCGATCGGCCTGGCGGGCATGACGGAAACGCCGGTCGTTATCGTCGATACGCAGCGCGGCGGGCCTTCGACGGGGTTGCCGACGAAGCAGGAGCAGAGCGATATTTTCGCCATGATTTACGGTACGCACGGGGAAATTCCAAAGGTTGTGCTGTGTCCGAGCACCGTGGAAGAGTGTTTCTACGATACGATCGAAGCATTCAACCTGGCCGAGAAATACCAGGTGCCGGTCATTCTCGTCACCGACCTGCAGCTTAGCCTCGGCAAACAATCGGCTGAAATGCTCGACTACAACCGGATCGTCATCGACCGCGGCAATCTTGTGACCGAACCGCCGGCGCTCGAAGAGAACCAGTTGTTCAAGCGGTATGCCTTCGCCGAAGACGGCGTTTCGCCGCGCGTGCTGCCGGGCGTCAAGGGCGGTCTGCACCATGTAACCGGCGTCGAGCACGATGAAACCGGCCGTCCGTCGGAAAGCACGGTCAACCGCAAAAAAATGATGGATAAGCGGATGGAGAAACTGAAGCATATTCAGGTGACCAATCCGATTCTGGTTGACGCTGACGACAAGGCGGATATGCTCATCATCGGCATGGGCTCCACCGGCGGCACAATCGACGAAGCCCGCGCCCGTCTGACCGCGGAAGGCATCGCATCGAGCCATATTCATGTCCGGCTGATGAATCCGTTCCCGACGGAACAGCTTCGCCCGTACATCGAGAAGGCGAAAAAAGTGGTCGTCGTCGAGAACAACGCAACCGGCCAACTGGCCAATTTGATCAAGTTGAACGTGGGACACGCGGACAAAATCAGCAGCGTGCTCAAATACAACGGCAATCCGTTCTTGCCGGCCGAAGTGTATAAAGAATGTAAGGGGCTGATCGCATGGCAACGTTAAAAGATTTCCGCAATAACGTCAAACCGAACTGGTGCCCGGGATGCGGCGACTTTTCCGTACAAGCGGCGATTCAGCGCGCTGCCGCGAATGTAGGGCTGGAACCGGAACAACTCGCTATCGTATCGGGGATCGGCTGTTCCGGCCGCATTTCCGGCTACGTCAACGCATATGGCTTCCACGGCGTCCATGGCCGTTCGCTGCCGATCGCGCAAGGCTTGAAGATGGCCAACCGCGAGTTGACCGTACTTGCTTCCGGCGGCGACGGCGACGGTTTCGCGATCGGCATGGGGCATACAGTGCATGCGATTCGCCGCAACATCGACATCACGTACATCGTTATGGACAACCAGATTTACGGCTTGACGAAAGGCCAGCCTTCACCGCGCAGCGCCGAAGGGTTCAAAACGAAAAACGTGCCGATGGGCACCATCGAACAAGCCTTGTCGCCGCTCGAAGTAGCGATGGCGGCTGGCGCTACGTTCGTGGCGCAATCGTTCTCGAGTAACCTGAAACAATTGACGTCGCTGATCGAAGCGGGCATGAAGCACAAAGGCTTCTCGCTGATCAACGTATTCAGCCCTTGCGTCACGTTCAACAAAGTCAATACTTACGATTGGTTCAAGGAGCATATCGTCGATCTGGAAGGAACGCCGGACTACGATCCGTCGAACCGCGTCATGGCCATGACCAAAATTATGGAAACCGGCGGCTTGTTGACCGGTCTCATTTACCAGAACGAACAGAAGAAAAGCTATGAAGACATGGTCGGCGGCTTCAAGCCCGAAGCGCTTGCCAATCAGAACATCAAGTTGACCGAAGCGGAATTCGACAAGCTGGTAGCCGAATTCAAATAAACGATCGTACCGAAATCAGGCATACGGGGCAGCCCGTATGCCTTTTTTGCAAAGCCGGAGGAAGCGACGTCATACGGTATGGGAATGCTGGAAGAAGCAGGGGGAGAAACGATGAAGGTAGTGCCGATCGGCGTGTCGGGCAGACATATTCATCTGCAGACCGATCATATCGCCGCGCTGTTCGGAGAAGGATACGAACTGCGGAAGCTTAAGCAGTTGTCGCAGCCGTATCAATATGCAGCCGAGGAAGCTGTCCGTGTGGAAGGGCCGCGCGGCGTATTCCCCGCTGTGCGGATCGTGGGGCCGGCCCGGCCGAAAACGCAGCTGGAGCTGTCCCGTACCGACGCGCTGGCGCTTGGCGTACAGGCGCCGATTCGCGAGTCCGGCAGGCTGGACGGCACACCCGGCATTCGGCTGGTTGGTCCGAGTGGCGTCATCGAGCTGGAACGGGGCGTGATCGTGGCGGCGCGTCACATTCATTTTCATCCGAACGAGGCGGCAGCCTGGGGCATCGCCGACAAGCAGCGCCTCCAGGTGAAGCTGAACGGAGAGCGTCCACTTGTCTTTCTCGACGTGATTGCCCGCGTGTCAGACCGGTTCGCGCTCGACATGCATATCGATACGGACGAAGCGAATGCCGCCGGCGTCAGTAGCGGCGATTTGGCCGAAATCATCGGCTGATGCATCCGGAAGTCCGATGCGGCGTGCGGTGATGGAGCGGTGCGAATCGCCCGGGTCCGGACATGGCAGCATTATGGGATGGATTCCGGTCAGCCGGAATGCTATAATAAAAAATTGAGCGATGCAATTTTGAGTTGTTAAGGCTGCCTGCCGCGATGCGGCCAGGCCAAAGGAAGTGAGCAAGTGACGCAGAAAGACTACTCGGCTTATTTCGATTTTTCGACTGCCAAGGTGGTGCGCGAGCAAGACGGCAAAACGACGTATCGAATCAAAGGAAGAGAGATCACGATCAATGCCGCGCCCTCCTACAAGGACGAAAAACGAAGAGGCAAAGAAGATATACAGGTTCATTACGATTTTGGCATTCCCGAAGATATGCAGGCGTTTGGCGAAGGCAAACGTTATTTGGTCGTGACGTACGGCTGCCAAATGAACGAACACGATACGGAAACGATCAAAGGGCTGCTGGAGCAAATGGGCTACCGGGCGACCGAGGACCGCGAGGAAGCCGATATCATCCTGCTGAACACGTGCGCCGTGCGTGAAAATGCGGAGGACAAGGTGTTCGGCGAGCTCGGCCACCTGAAAGGCTTGAAGGCGGAGAAGCCGGGCCTCATGCTTGGCGTTTGCGGCTGCATGTCGCAGGAAGAGTCGGTCGTCGGGCGCATCATGCAGAAGCACCCGTTCGTCGATCTGATCTTCGGCACGCACAACATTCACCGGCTGCCGCACTTGCTGCGGGAAGCGGTGTTCGGCAAGGAAATGGTCGTCGAGGTGTGGTCGAAAGAAGGCGACATCATCGAAAACTTGCCGAAGAAGCGGGAAGGCATCAAAGCCTGGGTCAACATCATGTACGGCTGCGACAAGTTCTGCACGTATTGCATTGTGCCGTATACGCGTGGCAAAGAGCGGAGCCGCCGTCCGGAGGACGTGCTGGCGGAAGTGCGCGACCTAGCCCGCCAAGGCTACAAGGAAATTATGCTGCTCGGCCAGAACGTCAATGCGTACGGCAAAGATTTCACCGACCGCACGTATACGTTCGGCGATTTGATGGACGACGTGCGCAAGATCGACATTCCGCGCGTCCGGTTTACGACGTCGCATCCGCGCGATTTTGACGCGCGGCTGATCGAGGTGCTGGCGAAGAAGGGCAACCTGATGGAGCATATTCATCTGCCGGTGCAGTCGGGAAGCAGTGCGATCTTGAAGGCCATGAGCCGCAAGTACAACCGCGAGCAATATTTGCAGCTTGTCCGCGACATCCGCACGGCGATGCCCGATGTGGTGCTGACGACCGATATAATCGTCGGCTTCCCGGGCGAAACGGAGGAGCAGTTCGCGGAAACGATGTCTCTGGTGCGCGAAGTCGGTTTCGACGGCGCGTACACGTTCATTTATTCGCCGCGCGAAGGCACGCCGGCCGCGGCGATGGCCGACGACGTGCCGGAGCAGACGAAGCGCGAACGGCTGCAGCGGCTGAACGATCTGCTCACCGACTTGAGCAAGGCAAGCAACGATAGGCTGCGCGGCCAAACCGTCGAGGTGCTGGTAGAAGGCGAATCGCGGACCAATCCCGACGTGCTGGCAGCGCGCACGCGTACGAACAAACTGGTCCATTTTACCGGCGATCGCACGCTTGTCGGCCAAGTCGTCCAGGTGCGCATTACTGAACCGCAGTCGTGGCTGCTCCGGGCGGAACTGATTCGGGAGCCGCAGCGAAACGCCATTTAGCCGCACTGCCGCCGGGAAAGAGACAAGTCATTTCCGGCGGGCGGACGATTGCGGCGATCGGAACGATTTTTACCATTGGCAAGGGGTTGAACGATCATGAGAGAGCATTTGGACGAACATGGCAATTGCGCCATCGAGCATCACCACGCGAACGAACTGCTCATTCGCGACGATATTATGGCCAAGGCGAAGGAACTCGCCGATTTGATCTCGACTTCGTCCGAGGTGCAGTTTTACAAGCGGGCGGAAAAACAGATCGATACGAACGATCATGTGCAATCGCTGATCAAATCGATCAAGAAGAAACAGAAGGAAATCGTTGCCTTCGAATCGTTCGAGAACAAAAAGATGGTCGAGAAGATCGAAGGGGAAATCAACGCGCTTCAGGACGAACTGGACAACATTCCGATCGTCAGCGAATTTCAGCAATCGCAAAGCGACATCAACTACTTGCTGCAACTGGTGATGTCGGTCGTGCGCGATACCGTGTCGAAACAGATTGAAGTGGAACAAACGGAAACTGCCGGCGAGCCGGAAAACTGCAGCGACTAAACGGCCAAGCAGCTCCGGCGGCGACCGCCGACAGCGGAACAAGTGCGCAAGTTGAGGCGAAAGCGATCATGGGGAGGAATCGGGATGGCGGGAAGCGAAGTCGAACTCGTGCTTGACGTCAAGGCGAATTTGGGCGAAGGCCCGAGCTGGGATGCGGAGAAGCGGGTGCTTTATTGGGTTAACATTATGGCAGGCGAAGTACATATTTACGATCCGGCGCAAGGCACGGATCGTACGATTTCGGTTGGTTCCCCGGTAGGGGCTGTCGTGCCCGGCAAAGGCAATCTGGTATATGTCGTCACACAGCAAGGCTTCCATTCGCTGGACATCGAGACGGAGCAGCTGACGCCGATTGTCGACCCGGAGCCGGAACTGACGAACAACCGGTTCAATGACGGCAAATGCGATCCCGAAGGACGGTACTGGGCGGGCACGATGTCGTTGTCGGGCGAACAAGGAACGGGTTCGTTCTATTGCCTCGATCCGAAAACCGGCGTACGCAAGCTGTTCGGCGACGTCAGTTGTTCGAACGGCATCGCCTGGAGTCCCGACTATCGCACCATGTACTATATCGACTCGCCGACGCTGCAAGTAGTTGCCTTCGATTATGACCGCGCCACCGGCGACATCTCCGGCAAACGGGTCGTCGTGCAGTTGGGCGAAGGAGAAGGCGTTCCGGACGGCATGGCGTCCGACGCGGCGGGCAATCTGTGGGTCGCGCAGTGGGGCGGCTACCAGGTATCCCATTGGAACCCTGCGACCGGCGAGAAGTTGGGCTCGATCGCCGTGCCGTCAGCCAACGCATCGTCTTGCTGCTTCGGCGGCGACGATTTGCGCGACTTGTATATCACGTCTGCCCGTACCGACAATAGCGAAGACGTGCTCGCAAAGTATCCGCAATCCGGCGGGTTGTTCCGCATCCGGCTGGATGTGCCGGGACTGCCGACGCATCGTTACGGCGGGTAAGATCAGGCTATGCACAAGAACCGTATGGTCCGCTTGGCGGTACCGTACGGTTTTTTTCCGTTAGCTGACTTCGAAGGGGATGGCGAAATAGGCCATCTTTTATTGCTTATATCGTCAAAAATAGCCTGTCGTCGCATAATAGCCAGTGATTTCACTGGCTATTCGTGTCAATCAGCCCGGATTGAAGCTATTTGGCCGAAATAACCAGTGTTTTCACGGGTTATTTTCGATGAGACGGCCGAAACGGGGGCAATAAGCCACTTTTTGTGGGCTATTTCGTTGCTGAGCGGGATGAAACGAAGTTCGTTGCGGAAATGACCGCGTATGCCTGGGAAGGGCGGTTTTCATGCACGCCGATAGCGGTGCATCTGGCGCAATATGACCGATTTCACCATCGATATGGCGCAATCGGCAATGCCGGCCGCGGCGCGAGCGATTACGATGAAAGGGAAGCGACACCATATCGAATGGCGAGGTGCTCCTGCCCATGATTAAAGCTGCCGTAGTCGGCTGCAACCATATCGGCAACATTCATTGCCGCGTGCTGAAGGCGCATCCAGACGTGGAGCTGACGGCCGTATGCGACTTGATGGAGGATCGGGCGAAAACCGCCGCCGCCGCTTTTGGGGCTACGGCCTATACGGATTTGAGCCGCCTGCTGGCGGAAACGGACGTTGACGTCGTTCATGTGGCGACGGCCGGGCTGGAGAACGGCAGCCATCATTTTGCTCCGGCGATGCTGGCGATTCAGGCGGGCAAAGACGTGCTCGTCGAAAAACCGATTTCGAACGATATCGAGGAAGCGCGGACGCTCGTCCGCGAAGCGAGGGCGCGCGGCGTCCGACTGGCTTGCAACATGAACCATCGGTTCGTCGAACCGGCGTACAAAGCGAAGGAGTGGATCGCCCAAGGCAAGCTCGGCACGCTGCTGTTCGTCAACATGAAGCTGACGATCCGCAACAAACGCGACGATACGCCCTGGTTCCATCTGCGCGCGCTTCATCCGCATTCGATCGACGTGATGCGCTATTTTGCCGGGGACATCAAGCGGGTACAGGCTTTCATGACGCAGGCGCCGGGACGAACTAGCTGGTCGACGGTATCCATCAACATGTTGTTCGCTTCGGGAGCGGTCGGCCATTTGACCGGCAGCTACGACATGTCGTTCAAGCATCCGATCGAAAGCTGCGAGGTGGCCGGCGATCAAGGACGGTTTACGCTCGACAATGTGTATGACAAGCTGGTTTACTATCCGCATGAAAGCGAAGAAAAAATCGTCATCGACAGCTCCATCATGGGGCCGATGAACGGATTTAACGATACGTTTGGCAATCGCATCGGCCATTTCATCAGCCAGGTGAAAGAGCGGGTGGCGCCGGAGCTGATCGCCGGCTCGGGCGTCGATGCGCTGGCCGCGCAAGAAGTGATCGAAGCGGCGATCCGCTCCCAGCAGGAAGGCGGAGCCGCGATCGACGTCGTCGAAAGCTGGCTGCCATGACAAGCGACAGAAGAGGGGAACCGGTTATGCACAACGATTCGGGTCAACAAGGGAAAGTACTGTGGTTCACCGGTTTGTCGGGCGCCGGCAAAACGACGACGGCGCGCGCCGTCGCGAGCGAGCTGGCCGCCAGCGGCGTCGCGTGCGAGCTGCTCGACGGCGACGAGCTGCGGGAGACGATATGCAAGGGGCTCGGCTTCTCGCGCGAGGATCGGATCGAAAACATCCGCCGCGTCGTTTATCTCAGCAAGCTGCTTTCGCGCCACGGCGTAACGGTGCTCGTTTCGGCGATTACGCCGTATCGCGAGATGAGGGAACATGCGCGGGAGCAATTGCCCGGCTACGTGGAAATCCACGTCGATTGCGCGCTGGCGGAATGCGAGCGACGCGACGTGAAGGGGCTGTACGCCAAGGCGCGCAACCGCCAAATCGAACGCTTCACCGGCATCAGCGATCCGTACGAAACGCCGGAGCGGCCGGAGTTGACCATCCGCACCGATCTGGCGCCGCTTGAACACAATACGCGCCGCATTCTGGAATGGCTCGCGGCGAACGGAGTGCCGCAGGCGCTGGCGCCGCGCGTTGCTGCCGGAACGGGCAGCGGAGGAGCGGGCGCATGAACATCATCCTGATCTCGCTCGACACGCTGCGGGCTTCGCGCCTCGGCTGTTACGGCTATGAGAAGCCGACCAGCCCGTATCTCGATACGATCGCTTCGCAAGGAGTGCTGTTCGAGCGGGCGTTTGCCGCCGATATTCCGACGGAAGTGGCGCATACGGACATTTTTACCGGTAAAGTGGGTTTGACGACCGGCGTCGTGTCGCACGGCTCCGATTTGAGCCAATTGCCCAAAACGACGGACTGGCTGCCGACGATGCTGCGCAAGGCGGGCTTCCAGACGGCCGCCGTCGACAACTTGTACCAACTGAAGGAATGGTTTGCCCGCGGCTATCGGCATTACATCAATTCCGTGGGAGAGCAGCGCTGGATCGACGGCGAAACGGTGAACCAACTGGCTAAAGAATGGATCGGCGGCCACAAGGACGAACCGTTTTTCCTGTTCCTGCACTATTGGGACGCGCATACGCCTTATTTGCCACCGGAATCGTATGTGCCGCCTTTTTACGAACCGGGACGCGACCCGTTCGATCCGGCGAACCGCAGCATGGAGGGGGCGTACAACCATAGCGCCTATCCGTTTTTTAAGCATCATCACTACGATTTGCTGGGCGGCGTGACGGACGCCGCGTATGTCGACGCGTTGTACGACGCGGAAATCCGCTATTTGGACGACAAGCTGCGCGAGCTGGACGAATACCTGGAAGCGCAGGGCTTGCGCGACGATACGCTGCTCGTGCTGTTCGGCGATCACGGCGAAAGCTTGACCGAACACGAAATTTATTGGGATCACTGCGGTTTGTACGATACGACGGTGCATGTGCCGGTCATCATGCGTTGGCCGGGCCATATCCCGCCGGGGAAACGGGTGAAGGGGCTTGTGCAGCAGGCGGACCTGATGCCGACATTGCTGCAGGCCGCGTCTTTGCCGGTACCGGCAGGGCTTGACGGCGCCAGCTTGTGGCCGTGCATTCTGCACGACGAGGCAGGGACGCGAGACCGCGTTTATTTGAGCGAATGCGCCTGGCAGGCGTGCCGGGGCATCCGGACGGAGCGCTACAAGTTTATCCGCATTTACGATCCGGGACCGTTCGCACGGCCGCGCCGGGAGCTGTTCGACCTGCAGGACGATCCGCAGGAAACTCGCAACCTGGCGGAAACGATGCCGGAGCTGGCCGACGCGATGGAGCGGGAGCTCGACCTGTGGGTGAAACGCACGCTGAACGGCCGGCCCGATCCGATGGTGCGCCAGCTCACGGGACCGGGATTGCCGTTTCGCCGGCGCATCGAACAAATATTGGCCGAAGTCGGGCTGAACTGGGACGAGTGGCTGGCCAGTCCGGACCGCGCCCTGTTCGACGAGCGGCATCACGAGCGGTTCGCGGCGAACCGCCGTACGTAAAACGTGCCGGATTGTGCTACAATAAGGCTAATTGGTTTCGATAGCGAAACTTCCATTCAGGCGGTGACGCGCATGAGAACATTGACCAGCGACCGGTTCATGAAACGGGAATTCCCGTTTTCGATCATGACCGCATTCCATAACGAGCATAATTCCGGCGAATTTCACGGGCACGATTTTGTCGAGTTGGTGTACATTGTCAAAGGCGAAGGCGAACATTTGTTTGCGGATGAGCGTTACGAGGTGTGCGCGGGCGACGTGTTTATTATCAATCCCGGGGAAGAGCACGCCTATCACGTTGTGCCCGGCAAGCAGCTGGACATCATCAACTGCCTGTTCGAGCCGGGCCTCATCAGCGATACGCTGCTGAAGGAGCTGGGCGTCTCGCAGTCGATGGACTACTTCTACGTACACCCGTTCCTGAATCCGACCGAACGGTTTCATCATATGCTCAATTTGCGCGGTCCGGATGCGGCCAGAGCGCTTGCGCTGCTCGAAGGCATGATGGGCGAGTTGAACCAGCGCCATCCCGGGTTCACCGCATTCATCCGGCTGCAAATGATCGAACTGCTCATTCTGCTGTCGCGCTGCTACGGCATGCGGCACGCGGTGCGGACAAAGCCGGCCCGCTCGAACAAAAACGAGCTGCTCGTGCGCCGCATCTGCGGCTACCTGGAGCGCCATTACGACGAACGCATTTCGCTGACGTCGTTGTCCGAGCTGTTCAACATCAGCACCCGCCAGTTGAACCGCACGTTCAAGCAGGAAGCCGGCTGCAGCGTGCTCGACCACGTGCATCACATCCGCGTCGAGAAGGCGAAGCTGCTGCTGCAGGAAACGGACGAGAAGGTCATCACGATCGCCACTTCCGTCGGTTACGAGGACCCGGCGTTTTTCAGCCAGTTGTTCGCCCGTACGGTCGGGTGCTCGCCCGGCAAATACCGCGAGATGTGGCTGAACGCGTAGTTTTGGCATTTACAATCGGAAATACACGTTGAACGGGTGGAGACCGGAATCGGCAGCGGGCGGCTCCGATGGCCCGATATAGCTGGCGAACATCGCGCGAAAGCCCGATGGCGTATAGCCTTTCAACGTTTTGAAGCAGCGCGAAAAGTAGCGCTCATCCTCGAACCCCGTCTGCTGCGCCACTTCTTTCACCGGGCTGTTGGTGACGGCCAACAGCCTGGCTCCGCGCTCCACCCGCTCCCTCACGATGTAGCCGCGCACGTTCATTTTCAGATGCCGCTGAAACGTCCGCGTCAGATGCGCATGCGACCAGCCGACCTGCTTCGCCACGTCCGCAACGGTGATCGGCTGCTCCAGATGGCTGGCAATGTAGCGGATCGCGATCTGCAATTCGACCGGGAGCATCGCGGACGGCGATCGTTCCGCTTCGCCCGTCAGCAGCTCGCTGCACAGCGTAAACAGCAGCGCTTCGCTGCGCTCGACCCATTTGAACGGCCGGGCGGCGAGAAGACCGAGCAGTTCGTTCAGCAGCTTGGGGAATGGCGATGTGCCATCGAGCAAATAATGGCTTTTCCACGGATGTTGGGCCGCAAGCTCCCGTAGATGTGAACCTGGCTCAAAATGGACAAATTGCTGGCGAGCCGGCCGGCTGCCGCTGCGGATATAGGTGTGCGTAATGTCGGGCTGCTGCACGACGACAAGGGGCCGATCCAGCCGAATGTCCAGCCCGTCCATCCGATATAAGCCGGCGGGCGGGTCCGGGAAATACATCAGCTCGAAATCGGGAATGACGCGCGTATAACCTTTGCCGGGAGGGAGCAGGAAATCGCCGGCCATTCGAATGACGGGCCATGAATTCATATCAAATACTTCCACCTTTTCTGCGATTGGCTATATTGGCTTCCCGGGCATGTCGTGGTTAACTAGACATAGCGAACTTATCCAGTATACACCATCATTTCGCTTACAGGGAGGACCAAACGCATGCATATGGGCATCATCAAGCCGCGGCAGCTGGCCAGCTTCGAGCAGGTCCGGTCGCTCGGGCTTTCGTACGTCGAATTTACGTGCAATGTGAATGTGGATTTATCCGATTTTTTGGCGAGCGTTGCGGCGTATCGGGCGGAGTCCGAACGAACCGGCGTCGCCGTCGCTTCCATCGGCCGCTGGGGACCGGACCGTGTCGCCAAGGACGGCTCGCTGATCGAGGAGGAGCTGCAAACCTCCTACCGCCTGATCGATGCGGCGCAGCAACTCGGCTGTCCGGTATTCGTGTGCGGCTGCAATTATGTCGAAGAGCTGTCGCTGTATGACAACGCGACCGCGGCGATCGCTTATTTTGCCAAGTTGATCGAATACGGCGGCAGCCGCAACGTGCGCATTGCCACGTACAACTGTCACTGGAATTCTTACGTGGTCGACGCGAACGCATGGAAGCTGATTCACGGCCATCTGCCGGAGCTGGGCATCAAATACGATCCTTCCCACGCCCGTTACGCCGGGCAAGATTATTTGCAGGAGGCGCGCGATTGGGGGCATCGTTTCTACCATGTTCATCTCAAAGGCTCCGTCGTCATCGACGGCAAGCGGTTCGACGATCCGCCGGCCGGCCTCGACCAAACCGATTGGCCGACGTTCATGAGCATTCTGTACGCCCAGGGCTATGCGGGCAATTTGAGCATCGAGCCGCATTCCGCCACATGGAAAGACGAGCTGGGAGAGAAGGGCATCCGGTTTACGATCGACTATTTCCGGAAGCTGCTGTTTCAATAAGGGGGGACCGGGATGAGCGACAAATTGCGGCTTGGCGTCGTCGGGACGGGCGGTATTTTCCGCCTTGTGCATTTGCCTGCGTGGCTGAAGCATCCGGAAGTGGAAATCGTCGCGCTGTGCGACATCGTCGAAGAAAAGGCGCAGGCGCTGGCGGACCAGTATGGCGTTGCGCGTGTGTACAAGCGGTACGAAGACATGCTGGAGCAGGAGTCGCTGGATCTGATCGACATCTGCACGCCGAATTTGTTTCACTCCCTTGTGGCGGTTGCCGCGCTGCGGGCAGGCGTTCACGTGATCTGCGAAAAGCCGGACGCCATCGACGCGTCGGAAGCGGAGAAGATGGCGCAGGCCGCGGAACAAAGCGGCAAGGTGCTGATGGCGATCCGCAACAACCGGTTTACGCCGGTCGCCGCATTTTTGCGTCGGTACGTGCAGGCGGGCCATATGGGGGACGTGTATACGGGGCGTTGCGGCTGGATCCGCCGCCGCGGCATTCCCGGCAAAGGCGGCTGGTTTACGACGAAGGAGCTGTCCGGCGGCGGGCCACTGATCGATCTCGGCGTTCATTATATCGACCTGGCCATCTGGCTGATGGGCAATCCGAAGCCGGTGGCGGTGTCGGGGGCGACGTACCGCAAATTCGACGGCAGCTCGTTGTCCGACTCGGTGCATAGCCAGTTCGGCGAAACGAAGGATACGGGGACGTTCGACGTGGAGGACTTGGCGACGGGTTTTATTCGTTTCGATAACGGCGCCACGCTGCAGATCGAGTTCAGCTGGGCCTCCAATATCGAGGAGGAGACGCTGTTTCTTGAGCTTCGCGGCTCGGACGCCGGATTAAGCTTAAAGAACGGCGAAGCGAAGCTGTTCACGGAAATCGAAGGCACCCTTTGCAACCTGGAGCCGCAGTTCAAAAAAATCGACTCCCAGCAGCCGCATGCGACTCAGCTGGCGCATTTCGTCGATGTCGTGCGGGGACGCACGGAGCCGGTCGTGACACCGGCGCAAGGAGTCGACATGATCCGCGTGCTGATGGGCATTTACGAATCGGCGCGTCTGGGAAGAGAAGTTGTCTTGTAGGAGAACGATCGGAACGGCCGCCGCGAATCGGGCCTCTGAAGCAAAACCCGTTGGGTTTTGCTTTTTTTGCATGCAGGGGCGCGCTTGTGAGAAATTTGTCAGAATCGATTGGTAAACTGGGTAAGGCAATAAGATTCCGGCGCCGCAGCAGCATGAGCCAAACAGAAGAGGAGCGGTTGCCGACGAAAGGATGGCACGAACGATGAACGTACTGGTTGTCGACGATGCCGCGTTTATGCGCGAAATTTTGAAGGACATATTGTCGGAGAGCGGATTCCATGTAGTGGCGGAAGGCTGCAACGGCGTGGAGGCCGTGACTTTGTACAAGCGGCTGAAGCCCGATCTGGTCACGCTTGACATTACGATGCCGGAGATGGACGGCATTGAGGCGCTGGCGGCGATTCGCCGGCATGACCCGCATGCCAATGTGATCATGTGCTCGGCGATGGGGCAGAAACGCCTGGTCATCGACGCGATTCAGGCGGGGGCGCGCGATTTTCTCGTCAAGCCGTTCAACAAGAACCGGGTGGAAGAAGCCATCAAAAAAGTGATGTGCGTCTAGCACTTGAATAAACTGAGCCACATCGGCTATACTAATAAAAATATTGCCATCAAGCCAGTGAAGAGAATCCAACTCGGAGGCGTTTTCGCCAAGGGGAAGCGACCCTTCTCCCTAAGTTAACCGGACCCGCCCGTTAACGCGGAACTAAGTGGATTGAACAGATCAGCTGTTCAATCAATTTGGGTGGCACCGCGAGAATATAGCGCTCTTCGTCCCAATCGGACAGAGAGCGCTTTTTGCATTTTCATAAAATGAACAAAGGAGTGCGTTTCCATGCTGGACATCAAATGGATCCGACAACATCAAGCTGAGGTTCAAGTGGCAGCCGATCGGAAAGGGATCCCTGTCTCCATCGCCCAACTGGTCGAACAGGACGACCACCGGCGGATGCTGCTCCAGGAGGTGGAGCGGCTTCGGCAAGACCGAAACCGGATTTCCCAAGAAATCGAAACCTTCCTTCGAGAGGGCGAGCTTCAACAAGCGGAGCAGCGCAAGCAGCTGGGTCAGGAAATCGGCCGTCGGTTAAGCGGGGTCGAGAAGGAACATCAAGCGGTGCAAAAACAAGTTAACCAGCTCATGATGTACGTTCCCAACGTGGTTTCGCCGGACACGCCCATCGGTCTTTCGGATCAAGACAACGTCGAAGTCAAACGGGCAGGCGAACCGACAGCGTTTCCCTTCGAACCGAAGGATCATGTGACACTCGGCGAACTTCACCACATGATCGATATCCCTCGCGGGGTAAAAACAGCGGGAAGCCGGAATTATTATCTTGCCGGTGCGGGGGCTATTTTACATCGGGCCGTGCAGCAGCTCTCGCTTGACTTGCTGGTCGCAAAAGGGTTTACGCTTCTCGAGGTTCCCTTGATGGTGCGGACGGAAGCGTTATTTCATACCGGGTATTTCCCGATCGGTCAAGAGCAAACGTATCGAATGGCCGAGGATGATAAATGGCTGGTTGGCACGTCGGAGGTTCCTCTTGTGGCTTATTATGACAATGAGATCGTTGACGTAACGGAGCCCATCCGGCTGGCGGCCGTCTCCCTTTGCTTCCGGAACGAGGTGGGGTCGGCAGGGAAAGATGTTCATGGCCTTTACCGGGTGCATCAATTTTCAAAAGTGGAGCAAGTCGTGGTTTGCGAGGACAGTTTGGAACAAGCGGAGCAACTGTTTCAGGAAATAACGGCAAATGCGGAGGAAGTGTTAACGATGTTGGAGCTTCCTTATCGCATCATGGCTGTTTGTACGGGAGACATGTCGCAAAAAACATACAAACAGGTGGATATCGAAACGTGGATGCCCAGCCGGCAAGCTTATGGCGAAACCCACTCGTCATCCAACCTTCTCGATTTCCAGGCGCGCCGTTCCAACATCAGATATCGGGACAACAACGGGAAGGTGCGATTTTGCTACACGCTCAATAATACTGCCGTGGCTTCTCCCCGCATTCTCATCCCGCTTCTGGAAAATCACCAGGAGGAGGATGGCTCCATTCGCATTCCGCATGCCTTGCGGAAATATATGAATGGGAGGGAACGTCTTCGCCCGTAATGCCGCCCGTTCATGCCGCAAACGCTTACGCGGATGACCGAATCGACCATGCGGATGGCGGTATTGGCAATGCCGCAGGGGGCCCGTTTTCGATACACTGGTGTCAAATCGAACGAAAGCGAGGCCATCTCCTCATGACATTAAAAGTCGGCATCGTCGGAGTCGGCAATATCGGCTCCATCCACGCAGGCGTGTACAAGGACAACCCGAACACCGAAATCGTCGCCGTTTGCGACATCGTCAAGGAGAAGGCGGACGCCGCCGCCGCCAAGTTCGGCGGGCAAGCGTTCTATAGCGTGCAGGAAATGCTGGCCAGCGGCATCAAGCTCGATGCGGTAAGCGTCGCAACGAAGGGCGAAGAGAACGGCGGCGAGCACTATGCGCCAACGATGGAGCTGCTGCGCGCCGGCATTCCGGTGCTGGGCGAGAAGCCGATCTCCAACAAAATCGCCGAAGGCGAAGAAATGGTGGCGCTTGCCGCGGAGAAACGCATCCCGTACGCCGTCAACCTCAACCACCGGTTTACGCCGGCGGCGCTGCGCGCCAAAGGGTGGGTTAACGAAGGAAGACTCGGCGCGCTGCATATGATTAACATGCGCATGTGGATCAACAATCCGGTGGAAACGTCGCCGTGGTTCCATCTGCGCGCGCTTCATCCGCATTCGTTCGACGTCATTCGTTACTTCTGCGGCGATGTGAAGAAAGTATCGGCGTTCATGATGAAAGGCGAAGGTCGGGCGATTTGGTCCAACACGCAAGTGATTATGCAGTTTGAGAATGGCGCGATCGGCAACCTCGTCGGCAGTTACGACGCCGGCTCGAGCTACGGGCTGGAGCGCTGCGAAGTGGTCGGCTCGAAAGGCCGCTTCGTGCTGGAAGATGCGTGCGAGGAGCTGACCTTCTATCCGCGGCACAGCATCGAGACGGAATCCTACAAGTACCTTGGCGGCATGCGTTCGTTCGGCGAAACGTTCAAAAGCCGGATCAACGACTGGGTCGATCAACTGGTCGCCGGTGCATCGTACGACAGCATCAACGGCTCCGGTCAGGATGCGCTGAAGGCGCAGTACATTATCGAAGCGGCGATCCGTTCGTTCGAAACGGGCACCGTCGTAGATCTGTAGGCGAAAGGGGAAACGGACCGATGATTCGACTGGGCGTCAATTCGGTATTGTTCAAGCAGTTCGATTTTGCCACGGCGGCGAAGCATATCAAGGCGAGCGGTTACGACGGCGTGGAAATTTCGGCGATCAAAGGCATGTGCGAACACCTTGAGCTCGATCGCTGGAAGGAGCAGGCGGCGGAGCTGAAAGCGATTTCGGCCGAATACGAGCTGCCGTTTCTGTCGATGGAGGTGGCGACGCTCGACGAAGAGCGGCTGCTGAAAGCGTTTGAAGCGGGGGCGGCCATCGGCATTCCGATCGTCAACGTCGGGCCGGGCGGCAAAAAAGACGTCGAAGAGGACGTCGTGCAGTCGATCGAAACGCTGGCCAAACGCGCCGAGCAAGCGGCCTCATTCGGAGTGACGCTGTGCGTCAAGGCGCATGTCGGCAACGCGATCTACAACACGCCGACGACGCTGCGGGCGATGGAGGCGATCGCTTCGTCCGGGTTCGGCATCGACATGGACCCGAGCCACATCCACCGCGCCGGCGAAAATCCGGAAGAAGCGCTGCCGCAAGTGCTCAGCCGCGTGAAGCACGTGCACATCCGCGATTGCCGCGGCCGCGAAGCCGGACCCGGTTCGATTGAGTTGCAGGCGTGCGGACGCGGAGACATCAACCTGGCCGCCTACTGCAAGGCGATGGTCGACGGCGGTTACAACGGCCCCGTTGTGCTGGAAGTGATCGGCGCCAAGGAGGAGCATTCGTTGGCTCAGGTGTCGATTGTGGCGGCGGAAAGCTACGGTTATTTGAACGCGATTCTGAAGTCGCTCGGCGCAAGGTAACGATCAGAAATGCGTGTTCAAAAAGCCGGCTTTTCAGCACCGAGAAGGTTGCGAGAACCTGAAGAAGGAGTAGCGGAGTTTAGGCAAAACCCTATATAGGGAGTCTAGCTTGCTAAACTCTCCCCGCTAACGAAATGAGCAACGGACTTCGAGGGTGAACGCAAGATTCGATGTCGAATATGCTTCATGATTAGCTTCGTGATCAAAAGTCGGCTTTTTGAACAACCTCTAGAAAGGATGGGTGAACCCATGAGCAAATTACCGAATGTGCTGCTGCTCGGCATCGACAGCTTGCGCTCCGACCATATGAGCCTGTACGGCTACAAACGTTTGACCACGCCGCATATCGACCGGTTCGCCGCGGGCGGCACCGTATTCGAGAAGCATTACAGCCCAAGTATTCCGACGACGCCGGGCTACGCCTCGATGTTCACCGGCATGGACTGCTTCGGCACCGATGTCGTTGCGCTGCGCCATAAAGGGCCGCTCGGCGACCATGTGAAAACGCTGGCGGAAATTCTTGGCGAACGCGGATATAACACGACATGCGTCGGTTTCACCGGCAACCCGTCGTCGCGCGGCTTTGACAAGTATCTGGATTTCAGCGGTTGGGGCTCCTATGAAGCGGGCCGCAGTCCGAAAGCGGAAAACCTGAACGATGTGGCAATCCCCGAGCTGAAGCGGCTGGCGGCGGAAGACAAACCGTTCTTCCTGTTCCTCCGCCATATGGACCCGCATTCGCCGTATTTGCCGCCCGGCCCGTTCGAGCGTTTGTTCTACGGCGGCAATGAAACCGATCCGGACAATCGTTCGCTTGACCCGATTTACGCGTTCAAGCCGTTCGCCGACTATTTTCGCTCGTGGTTCCCGCCGGACTGCACCGACGCCGAATACGTCAACGCGCAGTACGACGGCGCCATTGCTTATATGGACGCGGCGATCGCCAACCTGTTCGAAACGGTCGAAGCGCTTGGCATCGAAGAAGAGACGCTGATCGTGATCACGTCCGACCACGGCGAAACGCTGGACGAGCATGAGTGCTATTTCGACCATCACGGCTTGTACGAATGCACGCTGACGGTGCCGCTCGTGCTGCGGTACCCGGGCAAGGTGCCGGCAGGCAAACGAATCGATAACGGCTACACGCTGCAAAAAGATTTGACGCCGACGATTCTCGACTTGCTCGGCATCGACGCCGGCGTTGCTTTCGACGGCCGCAGTCTGATGCCGCTGGCGAACGGAGAAACGTTCGAGCCGGTGTCGGAGTTCTACATCACCGAATGCACCTGGATGCGCAAGCACGGCTGGCGTACGCCCGAGTGGAAGCTGATCGTGGCGCTGGAGCCGGACTTCCACGGCAAGCCGCCGGTTGAGCTGTACAACGTGGTCAAAGACCCGCTCGAGCTGAACAACGTCGCAGACGCCGAGCCGGAGCAGGTGTTGCTGCTGACGGCGCGGATGGAAGCGTTCATCGCCCGCCGCGAAAGCGAAACCGGACGCACGGCGCCGATCTACACGAATACCGATTGGCATGGCAAAGGCACCGGGCCGTTCCAATCGTCCGAAGAAGCTTATGAGGCGATGTACATCGGCTCGCCGAAATCGGCGGAGAAGCTGCAAGCCAAAGACGCCAAGCCGGCGGCTGAACAAGCCAAGTCGGAAGAAGCGGAAGCGAAATAAAGGGCGGCAACGGCCGCCGCATCTGGCATGTCCCGCTTGGGCGGGGCATGCCGTTTGCGCTTTTGGCGCTTGCGGGGCGGCCGGGGCAAAGGCAGGACAGAAGGAGGGCTCCGGAAATGAAGCAGTTGCCGAACATCTTGATTATTATGGCGGACCAGCAGCGTTACGATTGTATCGGATCGAGCGGGATGCGGCCCGTGCAGACGCCGCACCTGGACCGGCTGGCCGCGGAAGGCACGCGTTTCACGCATGCGTTCAGCCATATTCCACTGTGCGGGCCGGCGCGGCAATCGTTCATGAACGGCCGCCGCGCGGAGACGTTCGGGGGCTTATGGAACGAAGGCATCGCGCTTCCGGTCAGTTCGCTTTCGCCGAACGAATATGTCTGGCCGCGCGAGCTGAAGGCGCAAGGCTATGTTTCGCATTATTTGGGCAAATGGGGCGTCAGCGCTGCACACGATCCGACGGCTTTCGGCTACGATGCTTATACGAGCGAAGGCGACTATGCCCGGTTCCGCAAGGAACGTTTCCCGGAAGTTGAATACCGGGCCGGCTACTTCGGCGAACCGGACCCGGTTCCGCTGGCGTCGTCGCGGACGCATTGGTTTGCGGACCGCGCCGCCGAGGCGATTCATGGATGGGCGCAAACTGGCCAAAGCTGGCACATGCGGCTCAACTTTACGGAGCCGCACTTGCCGAACCGGCCCGCCGGGCGCTTCGCGACGATGTACGACCCGGCCGGCATCGAGCCGTGGGCGGGCTTCGCCGACACGTTCGCGAACAAGCCGTACATCCAGCGGCAAATGCAAGCCAGTTGGGGCGTGGAGCACTATGGCTGGGACGACTGGGCGCAGGTAGTGGCGCGGTATTACGGCGTCGTCAGCCAGGCCGACGAAGCGATCGGCCGGGTGCTGGCGGCGCTGGAGGAAACCGGGGAAGCGGGCGAAACGATCGTCGTGTATACGGCCGACCACGGCGACATGTGCGGCAGCCACGGCATGATGGATAAACATTGCGTGATGTATGACGACATCGTACGCGTACCGCTGATCGTGCGTTGGCCGGGCCGGGTGAGCGCCGGCGCCGTTAGCGACGCGTTCGTTTACAATTTGCTCGACGTGCCGCCGACGCTGCTCGACTGGCTGGGCTGCGCGGCGCCGGATGCGCTGCACGGGCGATCGCTGCGGCCGCTGCTTGAGGCGAACGCTTCGGGAGCGGGAGGACAACCGGCCTCGGACGGCGAATGGCGCGATGCCGTGGTCGCTTCGTACAACGGCCAGCAATTTGGCCTGTACACGCAGCGTATGATTCGTACCCGGGAATGGAAATACGTTTGGAATACGGCCGACGTCGATGAGCTGTACCGATTGGATGTCGACCCTGGCGAACTGACCAACCTGATCGGCGATCCTGCCCATGCGGAAACCGTGCGCGAGCTTCGCCGCCGGCTGTACGACGTGTTGCGGCAGGATGGCGATGCGCTGGTCGGCAACGAATGGACGCGGCGGCAGCTGCTGGAGGGAAAAATCGTGTCTTGATCGACGGCCGCGTATCGTTTCGACCTTCCCATCCGTTACAATAAGGAGAGGAAAGACGATCATGTTGGGAGGCGGGCCGAAATGGCTTTGAAGCAAGCCGACAGACGGCGGAACCGCAACGATCAGGCCGGCCTTGCGGCTGGCGACGAACGTTTTGTCGAATTCGTCATGCAGCATGCCGGCGCGCTTCGCGGGTATTGCCTGCGGCTGGCGAGTTCGCGCTGGGAAGCGGACGATCTGCTGCAGAGCAGCCTGGAGAAAGCGCTGGCCGCTTACCGGCGCAATCCCGGCAGGCCGCTCGCCCGATCGTTCCTTTACCGGATCGCGGCGAACGCCTGGGTGGATCGCTGCCGGCACAAGCGCGAGGATGCTACAGGCCAGGTGGATGAGCTTTACGCCGCCCGCGCCGCAAGCGATGCCGCGCTGCCGCCGGACGGCGACAATGTTCGGGCTGCGCTCGAAACGCTGGTCGCCTGTTTGCCTGCCGCGCAGCGCGCCGCCGTGCTGCTCGTCGACGTCTGGAAATTCAGCGCCGCCGAAGCGGCGGAGCTGTTGCGGACGACGGAAGGCGCCGTCAAGGCGTCGCTGCACCGCGCGCGCCAGCGGTTGCGGCTGGTGCAAGCCGGCATCGGGATCGCGGACGGCGCGCAAGCCGATGCGGACGTAGTTGACGCGTATTGGCACGCGTTCCGCCAAACCGACGTGCACCGCATCGTCCGGATCGCCGGCGTCGGTACGAGCGGCCCGACGATGTTGCTTGCTTCGTAAGCGTTTCGGTTCGCTTTCGTTGCTTCCTCTCGCCGATGCCGGCGTTTGTTTTGCCCGAGCATCGGCACAACGCTTCCGCAGGGAAGCTTTCGGGAGGGGTAACGATGCCATTGGTGCCGGTCGTAGTGGAACAAACGGCCAAGGGAGAACGTTCGTACGACATTTATTCGCGCCTGCTGAAAGACCGCATTGTGATGATTAGCGGCGAAATCAACGACGAACTGGCAAACGCGGTTATCGCCCAGCTGCTGTTCCTCGCTTCGGAGCATGCGGAGAAGGACATTTCGCTGTACATCAATTCCCCGGGCGGCGTAACGACTTCAGGGCTGGCGATCATCGACACGATGCGCTTCATCAAGCCCGACGTCTCGACGATTTGCATCGGCATGGCCGCCTCGATGGGCGCCATCCTGCTGTGCGCCGGAACAAAAGGCAAACGTCTGGCGCTGCCGCATGCCGAAGTGATGATCCACCAGCCTTGGGGCGGCTCGCGCGGCCAGGCGGCGGATATCAAAATCCAGGCCGAGCATATTATCAAAACGCGCGACCGCTTGAACCGCATATTGGCCGATCAGTCCGGCCAGCCGTTCGACAAGGTGGCGCAAGACGCCGACCGCGACTATTACATGTCGGCCCAGGAGGCGGTAGCCTACGGGCTGATCGATCGCGTGCTGGGTCAATAATGAGCACGATTAACGAAACGCCTCTTCGGACAGCGGAAGCTGCCCGGGGAGGCGTTAGTCGTGTTGTCAGCGAAAGCGCAGCTGTAAGGCTGGAATCGGCCTTATTTTGCTTTCCGCTTGCGACGAAGGTTGCACTGCAAGGCTGAAATCGGCCTTATTTTGCTTTTCGTTTGGGAAAATGGTGCTGTAAGGCTGAAATCAGCCTTATTTCGCTTTCCGCTTGGGAAAATGGTGCTGTAAGGCTGAAATCAGCCTTATTTCGCTTTCCGTTTGAGAAAATGACGCTGTAAGGCTGAAATCGGCCTTATTTTGCTCACGCTCGTCAAAGCGTTACTGAAAGTTAATGTCCACTGGGCATGAAAAGGAACGCGGCGTTCCTGTCAAGACACATAACTTCGTTATTACCCTGGCAACATGGCGTCTATTCTCCTCACAGAGAAATGAGAAGCACGAAGCAAACTCCGTCTGCATCAAAGAACTGAACTCTACCGTAACGTGGGGTTGTACATCGTAAACTACTTCAGTAAATGGATGCTGCAGTGCATTTTGCGGATACCGGCAGAGGCGAGTTTATCACCAAACTGGCCTTGGAATTCTGCATTGCAGCTCCCGCTACGGCCCCGCACGGCGCAAATAGGAAGCTTATTGCCCGTTTCAAACAGTCACACTCGGCTCCAACAGAGTGAACGTCGATGCGGTGGCGTTCAATCGCGCCATTGCGCCGATCGGGATCGCCGCCTTGTATATGCCGTGACCTGTCGCCACGCCCGTCAGCAGCGGCACGCCAAGCGGAACGAGAAGCTCGCGGATCAGATCGTCGTACGATTGGCCGTAAGCAACCGCGCAGTCCGTGCACTGTCCCATGACGATGCCGGCGCAGCGGCGAAATTTCCCCGCCAGCAGCAGCTGCGTCAAATAGCGATAAACCCGATTGACCGGTTCGTGCGTTTCTTCTAGGAACACAATTTTGCCGTCGGTGATCCATTCGTAGGCGGTGCCGAGCGAGCCGACCAGCGAAGTCATATTGCCGCCGACCACCGGCGCCGTCACGTCGCCCGGCACGAGCCCGACCGGCGGCGCCATCGCCGGCGGATTGACGATCGTTCGGGGCGAATCGAGCGTCGATGCAGCAGTGAAAAACTGATTGAAGTTGTAGGCGGGCGTCTCCATTTTGAAATCGATCAGCATGAGGCTGTGGAGCGTCATCAGGTCGGCATACGAATAAAGCGTATTCAGCAGCACGGAGATATCGCTGTAGCCGCTGACGATTTTGGGATGGGCGCTGATGTAGGCATAATCAAGATAGGGAAGAATATCGATCACGCCTGTACCGCCGCGCGTCGGCAAAATCAGGCGCACATCGCTGTCGTGGAACATGCCCATCAGATCGGCCGCGCGCGCCTGGGCGCTTGCGGCAACTAAACCCTGCGCGTCATAGGCATAGTTGCCGACAACGACACGGAAGCCGAGACGCTGCAAGGTGTTGATGCGCGCCTGAATCGTGGTTGGAGCAAGCGGGCTGCCGAGCGTAACGACGCCAATCGTGTCGCCGCTGCGCAGCATCGCCGGTTTGATCGTCATGGCGTCCGTTCGTCTCCTTTCGCCGCCGTTCGCAGAAGACCGGAAGTTCGTTGTTGCAGTATATGCGCGATCCGGCTTGGCGTATGCCGCATGTCGCATGCCAGTCGGCAATCAAGCACGATAGCCCGATCGGGTCATAGGCAAATGGCTTCAAATACAGTATGCTGGGTGAGGATTAAACGGCCTGCCCGGACGAAAGACACACCCTGCGCAAGAAAGGAGTTTGCTTCGATGCGAACCAGATGGCCGCTGACGGCATTGCTGCTGGTTGCTTTCCTGCTCTGCCTGGCGCCCGGCTCCGCCATGGCGCACGCGTCGCTGGTCGGTACCGCGCCGGCAGCGGACAGCCGTCTCGAAACGGCGCCGGATGCCGTCACGCTAACGTTCGACGAACGGATTGAAAGCAAGCTGTTCGACGTCCGCGTGCTGGATCAGAAAGGAAAGAAGCTGAACGACCGCCAGACGGCGATCAGCAGCGACGGCAAGCAGCTTACGCTGCCGCTGCCGGATGCCGGAAACGGCGTGTACACGGTTAACTACCGGATTGTATCGGCGGACGGCCATCCGATCAGCGGCGCTTACGTCTACGCTGTCGGGCAGCCCGTACCGTCAAGTGAAAACGCGTTGCCCGCGGCATCAGGACCGCAGTCGCAGCTCACGCTGGCGTGGCCGATGGGCTTTCTCGACGCGCTGACGTTTATGGCGCGGTTCGCCTTCTACGGGACGATGCTGGCGCTTGCCGGCTGGGTGCTCTGGACGCGGCTGCATCCGCTGCCCGGCGAAACGTACGCGTTGCGACAAAACGCCTGGACGCTCGGGCTGAAACGCGCCTTTGTGCTGTCGCTGCTGACCAGCGTCGCGCTGCAAATGCGCCTGTACATAGCCGAGTTGACCGGCGAGCATGTGCGCGAGCTGATGCTTAATACGACTGTAGGCATCGGCTGGACCGCGTCTATTGCGCTTGCGCTGCTGGCGTTTTATGTCCTGGAGCGGAGCAAGGCGATCGACCTGTTATGGGTGGCGCTGCTGCTGGCGGCCAAAGCGTGGACCGGGCACGCGGCGGGACTCGGAGGAGAGCCGACGGCGATTGCGCTCGACTATGTCCATCTGGCCGCTGCGGCTTTGTGGATCGGGGGGCTGCTGCAGCTGCTCGTGTTCCGCCGCGATGCCGATTGGCTGGCGCAACGTTTGCCGCGGTTTTCGTTCGCAGCTCTCTGCAGCATCGTCGTGCTGACCATTACCGGCGTATTCCTGACGTTTGCCATTACATCCGACTGGGAGGAGCTGTTCGTCACCCAATGGGGTGTCGTGCTGCTGCTGAAAGCGGCGCTGGTCGTCCTGGTTGCGGCGGTTGCGGGAGGTATTCGCCTTGCGTTGAAACGGCGCGCGCCGGGCGCGGCAAACCGGCTGCTTGCCGTCGATTTCGGCAGCATGGCGGCGATTGTGGCGCTGGCGTCGGTGCTCACGTTTCTGAACCCGCATCCGGCGAATAAACCGCTGAACTGGCACGTGATGGGGGAAACGATCCATATGTCGGCGGTCATTGCGCCGAATGTGCCCGGGACGAATACGTTTACCGTACGGGTCTGGCTGCCGGAGCAGGCCAAGGCGCCGAAGCGGACGGAGCTGCTGCTGACGCGGCTGAACGGCGGGGGAGATGCGGCGATTGAGGTGCCGCTTGCGACGGCCGAACTGAACGAAATGGAAAAAAGCCTGTACGCCGGCTTCACCATGTACGAGTATCGCGCGCAAGGGGAGCAGCTGGCGCTGCCCGGCAAATGGCAAGTGCAAGTGCGCGTGATGGACGCGAACGACGACGAAACGGTATATGAAAAAACGACGCGGATTTACGGAACTTTATCCGGTAAATAGTTAGGGGGATTAACCAATGAACAGAAAAAAATGGCTGGGTTCGCTCGTATTTGCGCTGCTGCTGGCGTTTTCCGTCGCCGGCGCGGCCAGCGCCCATGTGACTGTTTTCCCACAAGAAACGACGCAGGGAACTTATGAGAAGTTTACGGTGCGCGTGCCAAGCGAAAAAGAGTCGCCAACCGTCAAAGTGGAAGTGAAATTCGCGACCGACGATGTAGCCGTATCGCGCTTCGAGCCGAAGCCGGGCTGGAAATACGACATCGTCAAGTCGGGCGATAAAATAACCGGCGTCGTCTGGACGGCTACCGGCGACGGGCTGCTGGCGACGGAGTTTGGCGAATTTAACATGCAGGGCAAAGTGGCGGACACGGCGAAAGACATAGCATGGAAGGCGTATCAAACCTATAAGGACGGTACGGTAGTGGAATGGACGGGAGCGTCCGATTCGAAAACGCCGGCTTCCGTCACCAAGGTGAAGGCGAAGCCGACCGGCGGCGCAACCGACAGCCACGGCAACGCGGTAGCGGGCGGCGGCGATGCGGGAGAATCGTCGACAAGCGATTTGCCGCTCTACCTGTCGATCGCAGCGCTGGTGCTCGGCGCAGCCGCGTTGCTTGCAGCGCTGACGCGCAAGGCGAAATAACTGCATCCGGAAAACCGAAAAACCCGCCCTGCGGAGCGCACAGTCGCTCGTCGCCGGACGGTTTTTTCGGTTTGACGCCAGGCGAACGGCAGCGGAGCGGCAGAGAAGTACGGGAAGCGAAGGCTACGTCGGCTGCACCGGCAGCGTCACGGTAAATTTGGCGCCTTCGCCCGGCTTGCTGACGACCGCAACCGTTCCGTGGTGCATGTCGACGATTTTTTTGACGATCGACAAGCCGAGGCCGCTGCCGCCGTTCGCCCGGTTGCGCGACTTGTCCGCCTTGAAGAAGCGGTCGAACACGAACGGCGCGTCCTCCTCGCCGATGCCCGGCCCGTTGTCGGACACCGAAACGATCGCCCGGTCGCCGACCTGCCGCAGCGTAAGCCCGATGACGCCGCCTTCCGGCGTAAATTTGATGCTGTTGCCGAGCAGGTTGATCCATACCTGGCTCATGCTGTCTTCGTCGAGGACGACGGCGACTTCGTCGAGGGAAACGTCCATGTCGATGTTTTTGCCGACCCATTGCGGCTCGCAGGCGAGCACCAGGGTGCGCAGCTGCTTGTCGAGCCGGTACCGCTTCGGTTCGAACGGGTGATGGCTCGATTCGAGCGATGTAAGCTTCAGCAGGTTGTCGCTCAGCTTGGATAGCCGTTTGCTTTCCGTTTCGATGATGCCGAGAATTTGCAGCCGCTCCTCTCGGCTGATGTCGTCGTTCTGCAGCGCGCGCGAAAACCCGCTGATCGACGTCAGCGGCGACTGGATTTCATGCGAAACGTTGGAGATGAACTCCTGGCGCATTTTTTCCATTTCGTTCAGCTCGCCGGCCATGTGATTCAAGCTTTGCGCCAGCTCGCCGAACGGTCCGTGCTTCATCGGGCTTGCGTCCAGATTGATGTTGAAATCGCCTTTGGCGATGCGCCTTGTCGCTTCGATCATCAGATGGAAGCCGTCGCGCCGCGCCTTATTGCTGAGCGATCCGATCAGCGCCATCGTGCCGAACAGGAACAGGAACCCGATGTTGAGCGCGGCCAGCTGGCGGGCATAACCGGAGAAGACGGACGGAATTTCCGTGCGAATGAACAGCGCGGCCGGGCGGCCCTCCACCTCGATAAGCTGGCCGGTCGTTGCTTGTCCGTCGCGGAACGGGTTCCAACGCGAATGCGATTGGTACGTTTCGCCGCGCAGCACGCTGTCGGCAGCAGCCGGCGACAGATCGCCCGCCAGCGCTGCCGCTTCCGCCGATGCGGAAGGGCGGACCGCGGCGGAGGCGTCGATCAGCGCCACGTCGGCAACAAGCAGCTGCCCCAGCTGCCGCAGCAAGTCGTCGGCCGCGGCCGGATCGTTGCGAATGGCGGCTGCCGCCTGGGTGCCGCTTGCCAGATTGTGCTCCCAGACGGCTTGTTTGTCGTGGCTGCCGCTGATCCAGGACATCAGCGTAAAGCCGATGCTCCAGAAGAACGAAATCGAGACGAACACCAGCGCAATCCGCCACAAAAACTGCAGCGGCTTCATCCCTGCACCTCCAGCCGGTAGCCGAGCCCGCGGATCGTGCTGATGCGGAACCCGCAGACGGCTTCCTCGAACCGCTCGCGCAGCCGGTTGATATGCACGTCGACGGTGCGCTCGTTGCCTTCGTAATCGTAGCCCCAGATTTGTTCGATTAGCTGCTCGCGGGAAAATGTTTTGCCCGGATAGCTGGCCAGCTTGAACAGCAGCTCGAATTCCTTCAGCGGCAGCGTCTGGCTGATGCCGTCGACGTACGTTTCGAACGTCTTCTGGTTCAGCTGCAGTTTGCCGGCCTGGACGGTTTGCGATGCGGCGATGCGGTAGCGCTTCAGCAGCGCCTTCACGCGCGCGATCAGCTCGGGCGGATCGAACGGTTTGACGAGATAGTCGTCCGCGCCGAGATCGAAGCCTTTCACCTTCTGCTCGGTTTCCCCTTTGGCCGTCAGCATGAGCAGGGGGAGCTCGTAATGCTCGCGCAGCTCGCGGCACAGCTGCCAGCCGTCCATGCGCGGCATCATCACGTCGAGCACCACCATGTCGACGCTTACCGTCTCCAGCAGCTCGAGCGCTTCCACGCCGTCCTCGGCTTCCAGCGCCTCCAGGCCTTCCCCGGTCAGCAGCAGGCGGACCAGCTGGCGAATATGCGGATCGTCGTCGACTACAAGCACTTTGGTCATCGGATTTCGCTCCTTTCGTAAAGCGAAGATGGGGGATCGGTCTGCTTCATCTTGCTCCTATTATAGCAGGAGCGGCCCGTCAACGCCCCGCGCCGGCCGGGAGCGGCTGTTCGTCGCTCATGCGCAACTGGTGCGCCGCGAACTCGCGATACATCGCATGCGTGCGGAAAAGCTCCTCGTGCGTGCCGATGCCGGTCACGGCGCCGCGCTCGATGAAAACGATGCGGCTGGCGTCGACGACGGTCGACAGCCGGTGGGCGATAACCAGCGTCGTGCGCCCGGCCATCAGGTTGCGCAGCGCCTGCTGCACGACAAGCTCCGACTTGCTGTCGAGGCTCGACGTCGCTTCGTCCATCATCAGAATATCGGGATCGCGCAGCAAGGCGCGGGCAATGGCGATGCGCTGCCGCTGGCCGCCCGACAGCTTGACGCCGCGTTCGCCGACTTCGGTGTCGTAGCCTTGCGGCAATTCGTCGATGAAAACGTCGGCGTAAGCCATCGCGGCGGCGCTCTTCAGCTCGTCATCGCTGACGTCTCGCTCCATGCCATAAACGATGTTGTCGCGCACGGTGCCGGCGATCAGCGGGCTTTCCTGCGACACGTAGCCGATCCGGCGGCGCCAGGAGCCGAGCGCGTAGCTTTCGATCGGCTCGTCGCCGAGCCGGATCCCGCCCCCCGTCGGCGAGTAGAACCGTTCCAGCAGCGAAAACAACGTCGTTTTGCCGCCGCCGCTCGGTCCGACGATCGCCGTCGTGCGGCCGGGTTCGATCGTGAAGCTGATGTCGCGCAGTACGTCGACGGCGGGTTCGCCATTCTTTTCGCCGCCGCCTCCGGCTTCATCCACGCTTTCGCGCGGATAGGCGAAGGTGACGCGGTCGAGCACAATCGGACCGGTTGCGGCGGACAGCGGTTTGCCGGCCGCAAACGTTTCTTCGTCCGCTTCCAGCAGCGAAACGATTCGTTCCGTTGCCCCAAGCGTCCGTTGCAGCTGCGTAAAGAAGTTGGCGATTTGCGTCGTCGGCATCACAACTTGAATCAAGTATAAAATAAACGCCACCAGTTCCCCGGCCGTAAAGGCGCCCGACGAAACGAGCAGCCCGCCATACCCGATGACAAGCACGAGCAGCGCCATCATGACGAACGTGCCGAGCGGCGCGACGAGCGCCTGAATTTTGCCTTCCTGCAGCCCGAAGCGCAGCATGCCGGCGATGCCGCGGTGCCCGTTGTCGTATTCGCGCGCTTCCGCGCCCGACAGTTTGACCAGACGCACTTCCGACAGCACCTGGGTGAGCGTCGCCGTAAATTTGGCCGTCTCCTCCTGCATGCCATAGGCGTTGCGCCGCAGCAGACGACCGACCGGCAGCATGCATAGCGTAGCCAGCGGGATGGCGACCAGCACGGCGAGCGTCATTTGCCAATTGAGCGTCAGCAGCAGGGCGAGGGAGCCGATCACGTTGATGATGCCGGTAATGAAACCGGACAACTGATCGGTGATCAACCCTTTGACAACCGCCGTGTCGCTGGTGACGCGGCTGACCGTTTCACCGGTCGAGTGCCGATCGTAATATGGGACGGGCAGCTTCAGCAGCTTCCGCCACAGCCGGTCGCGCAAGCTCGCCACCATGCCTTGTCCGATGCGGCTCAGCATGTAGCTGGCGCCGAAGCGCGTCACCGCCTGGCCGACGAACACCGCGGCGAGCACAACGATTTGCGTGGCGCTGATCGACGCCAGCGTGAAGCCGTCAATCAGGTGCTTCGTAAACAGCGGAATGGCGAGCCCGACAAGCGTTGTGGCGATGCTGAGCGCCAGCGCGGCGGATAGCGCCGGGTAAGACGGCTTCGTTTCGCGGATCAGCCGGAAAAATCGGCGCCAATCGCCCGAACGGCGATTCGGCCGGTTGGTTTGCAGCTGCCGTTCCTGCGGAAAACGCTCGTTTCGATTCATGCGATGACCCCTTCCTTTTGCTTGTGCGGATGCTTCTATCTTACGACACGTTTATAAATGCAATGTAAACGGATCGGGCTATCGGCCGGCGGCAGAGAATTGGGCGAAACGATCAAAAAATGATTGAAAAAATCATAATGCTATCATATACTCTCAGTAACTGCTGGCGCGCAAGCGGGGTGCCAGACGGAAAGCGGGGAGACGGATGGGAACCGTGCATCACATCGGGATCGATATCGGCGGGACGAATATCGTCTGCGGGCTTGTTAGCGAAGAAGGAACCCTGATTCATAAAATCAAATGGCCGACCGAAGCGGCGCAAGGCGGCAGCCATGTGTTCGACCGGATTGCGGCGATGATCGACAAGCTGCTGACGGAGGCGAACGTTTCGCGGCAGTCGGTGCAAGCGGTAGGCATCGGCACGCCGGGACTTGTCGATCCGGAGCGCGGCGTGACCGAGTTCGCCGGCAATTTGCGTTGGACGAACGTGCCGGTGGCGGATGAAGTGGCTAGAAGAAGCGGCTTCCCGGTGTTTATCGACAACGACGTGCGCATGTACGTATACGGGGAAGCGATGCGCGGCGCGGCCCGTGGGTTTCGCCACGTGCTTGGCGTCACGCTGGGCACCGGATTGGCCGCGGCGATCGTGAACGACGGCAGCCTGTATTACGGCGGCGGCAACCTTGCCGGCGAGCTGGGCCATATCAAGCTGGAAGGCATTCCGTACGAATGCGGCTGCGGCGGGTTCGGGTGCCTGGAGACGATGGTTTCCGGCAGCGGCATCGCCCGGCAGGCGAAAGCGAAGCTGCTGGCCGGGGAACCGTCCTTGCTGCGCGACTGGTTTCCGGACGCGTCGTACGACCATTTGACGGCCGCCGACGTATCCCGCGCTTACGACGCCGGCGATCCGGCTGCCATCGCAGTGATGCAAACGACCGGCAGGCTGCTCGGACAAGCTTTGTCGTATGCCGTTACGATTCTCAGTCCCGACGTCGTTGTCATCGGCGGCGGCGGCGCCAACGCGGGCGAACGCATCATGGCTCCCATGCGGGAAGAACTGAAACGGCTCGTTTTTGTGAAATATTGGGAACGTCTGGTTATCACCGCCGCGGAGCATAACGATGACGCCGGCATTTTCGGCAGCGCCTGGAATGCCAGACAACGCCTGTTGCGGAAGGAAGGAAACTAACGAAATGATTACAACGTTTACGCTAAACGCCGCCATCGACAAAACGTATTATGTGCCCGGCGTCCCGGCTTTTGGCCCGGGCAACGTCGTGCGGGCGAGCCGCATGTTCGCGCAACCCGGCGGCAAAGGCGTCAATGTCGCCCGCGTCGTTCACCAGCTTGGGCTGCCGGTGCGCGCCTCGGGAATCGTCGGCGGCAGCAACGGCGCTTATATCGAGCGGTCGCTTTCCGCGATTGGCATCGGGCACGATTTTGTCGCGGTGGAAGGCGAATCGCGGCTGTGCCTGAACATGATCTCCGATGCGGACGGCAGCTCGCTGGAACTGTTGGAGTCCGGGCCGGTCGTGCCTGCGGAGGCAGTGGAGGCGCTCAAGCGGAAGGTGAGCGAACTCGCTTCCACTTCGCGCATCGTCAGCTTCTCCGGCAGCATCCCGCAAGGCGTGCCGACCGGCATCTACCGCGAGCTGGTGACGCTGGCGAAGGAAGCGGGAGCACGCGTCTTTCTCGATGCGAGCGGGGCGGCGATGCTGGCCGGCATCGAGGCGGCGCCGCACCTGATCAAGCCGAACCAGGACGAAGCGCAGGTGCTGCTCGGCCGCGCCATCGAGAAGGAAGCCGATCTCGCGGAGTGGATCGTCCGCTGCATGGAGCAAGGCATCGCCAGCGTGATCGTGTCGCTAGGCGGCGCAGGTGCGCTGGCCGGCCACGAAGGCGCCTTGTACCGCGTCCGTTCGGCGACGATCGACGTCGTTAACGCGGTAGGCTGCGGCGACGCGTTTGTCGCCGGCATGGCGGTCGCCACGGCGGAGGACAGACCGGCGGACGACGCGCTGCGCTTCGCCGCCGCCGTCGGCACGGCCAATGCGCTGTCGCTCGTCGCCGGCGACGTCAAGCCGGACGATGTCAAACGCCTGTATGCGGAGACGGCAGTTACGAGGATTCATTAGTCGGGCAAACACACAGAATCCCCTCCCGATCGGCTTGAGTGCCGGACGAGAGGCGATTCGTTGTTGCCGAGTGGGGAAGCTGGCACCCCTTAACGGGAAAAGCTTCCGTTATTTTTTCGTTTTATACGGGAAAATGAAAAATAGATGGAAAACCTCCTGCTATTTCAGCGCCAAATGCCGATTTTCGGGTAAATGGCGAAAAATAACGGGAGGTTTTCCTTTTATTTTGGCGTATCGGTGGTTTTGATGCGAAATAACGGGAGGTTTTCCTGTTACTCGCAGATGAGGATAGGTATCGTCAGGCTAATGCGATAGCAGCTTTTCTTATGACGCCGAGCTAGTCCGATTTGTTTTGCCGCTGGCAGGGGCGAGCAAACCTTTGAACGGTTTTTCCGCTTTGCGATACAGCAGCGTGACCCACCAGGAAAGCAGCAGCACGAGAAGCGTGCCGCCTAGCGTATAAAGATGATACAACCCGATGTTGCCGGGCGCCGTTACGTATCGGCGGTACACGCCAAGAATGGCCGGATGGACATAATAAATGCCGTACGAGCAAACGCCGATCGACACGAGCCAGCCCGTCGCGCGAGCCGGCAGCCCCAGCAGCAGCTGGCCGATACGAATGAGCGCGAGCCCGGCCGCCACGCCGTACAGATGAAACGTGATTTCGAACCACGTATGCTCGAACACGAAACGATGCTCGTTGACGAGAAAATACGTCGGGTAAGCGCCGCCGATCAGAAGCGCGGCGAGCAAGGCGACGTAGCCGCGGCGCTGCAGCCAGCCGGCGACGGCGGCATAATGCGCGCCGACCCACGCGCCGGCGGCGAACACGCCGAAGTAGGTCAGGAACAGCTCGGCGCGGTGCGGCACTTCGGCAAACCAATGGCCGTAAATATAAAACGCCGCCTGCAGCAGCCAAGCCGCCGGCACCCAATAGCGCCGAAACCAGGCATACGTTTCCGACAGTTTCATCAGGAGTGGGAATAACGCGTAGAACTGGACAATAATAATGATAAAGTACAAGTGGTAAGAAGCGTTCGAGCTGGGCAGCAGCTTCAAATAGTAGACCGGATCGAATCGCACCGTCGACCAGTCGCGCGGGTGGGCAAGAATTTGCCAGAACAAATAATACAGCAGCGTCCAGATCGCGTAAGGAACCACGACGGAGCGCAGACGTTTGGCGTAAAAGCGAAGCCAGGCGCCCTTTTTCCAATCGCCGGTATACCGGTAGAACAGCACCAGCCCGCTGACGAACAGAAAGACCGGTACGGCAAAGTTGCTCATTTTGTTCAAAATGACGTACAGCGTATACGAAAGCCCGCTGCCTTGCAGCGCGGCGAATACGTCGGACGTACCATGGATGACGAGTACGGCCGCGATGGCGATCGCGCGCACGAAGTCCAATTCCCGCAGCTTCATCGGTTCCCCTTCTTTCCCTTGTGATCATTCCGGTCTACAGGTCAGTTCAAGGATACGATGCCGCGGCGATGCCGTCAAGGCACGATATCGGGCCACCGCCCGTTGCAGCCCGCCGGCACCAAGTTGCGCTTTCTATTTGGAACGAAACTATTTACAATAGAAGAGGTTGTTCGAAATACGGTAGCATCGGACCAAGACCGTGGACCCAGGCACTCATCGAAGATTGAAGGGAAGACATCACCCACGTGAAACAACTCGCTTTACTATCGGTCGGTGTCGTGCTGCTGCTGGCTGCAACGATCGGCGGCTATTATTGGCACCGGTACGATAACGGACCTTCTCCCGCGCCACTGGACGGGAAGGCGGACGTCGTAGTGGTCGGAACGGAATTGGAAGGTCTTTATTTGGCAAAACGCGCCCACGAAAGCGGCCTCGACGTGCGCATTCTCGAGCCGGACAACGACATCGGCGGCCAACTGCTGCGCGGCGAAATGCTTTATTTGGACGAAGCGTTCGACGACAAAGGGGATTCGCTGCTGCAAGGCGATGTCAAAGCGTTGTTCGAGCGTTATTATAAAGGGGACATACGCAAAAAAGCGGATTTTCGCCGCTACGTAAATGAATTGATCGACGATATTCCGCTTGAAACGAACGCCGTCGTCACGGGCGTCGAGCGCAGCGGCGACACGGTTACGGCGTTGCGGTACAAAGACAAAAACGACCGCGAGCAATCGATCGCGGCCAATTATTTCGTCGACAACACCGATAATGCGCCGCTTGTCAACGCCATCGGGTCGAAGCCGCTGCCGGGCCTCGAATCGCTGTACCAGTCGCCCGGCCCCGAATACATGAGCGCAACGTATATGATGAAGTTCAAAAATGTGGACTGGGAACGGTTTTCCAGCCACTTCTGGCAGCTTGCCAAGACGGAGCGCACTTCGCTGTACGGACCGGAAACGTACGTGGACGGCAACATCGCCTACGGATTCCCGCCGATCGTTGCCCGTTACGAGCTGCTGCATCCGGAGAAAACGAACCTGCGCGGGCTTAACATTTTGAATCAGAAGAACGGGGACGTCATCATCAATGCGCTGCAAGTGTACGATGTCGATCCGAGCCGGCCGGAAACGGTAAAAGAGGCCATGGCGATCGCCAGGCAGGAAGTGCCGCGCATCCGCGATTTGCTGCGGCAGCACATCGTCGGCTTCGAGCGGGCGGAGCTGAACGGCGATCCGGATTATTTGTACGTGCGCGAATACAATCATTACCCGGCCGAATACGTGCTTCAAGCATCGGATTTGCTGAGCGGCACGATGTTTGCGGACAATGTGAGCGTCGGCGGCTATTTCATCGACATTCAAGGCTCGCGCTCGAACCGCGAAGGCTTTGCGATCGGCCGCCCCGACAAGTACGGCATCCCGCTGCGCAGCTACTTGCTGAAAGACGCGGGCAACGTCATCATGACCGGCAAGCTGGTCGGCGCTTCCTATGTTGCCTTTGGCAGCGCCCGAATCCAGGCGAACGGCTCGCTCGCGGCGGAAAGCATCGGCGTGCTGCTCGGTTTGTACCCGGGCGCCAACTTGAAGCAGCTGACCGACGACCAGCTGGCGCAGTTTCACCGCGTCATGCTGGAGCAATACGGCGTGCAGCTGATGCCGCCTGCCGGCACGAACAAAATTGCCGGTATGTCCGATGCCGACATCGCCGATTTGAACGAAGGGCATATTACGCTGCTGGCGAACGAGCAGGCCCGCACGCTGCCTTTTATCCGCGTGTTCGTGGACAACAAGGAAGTCAAGTTTACGGCGCATCGGCCGGTAATCGTCGACGGTCAGACGTGGTCGCCGGCGGAAGAGCTGCTGAAGGCGTTCGGTGCCGAATCGGTGCGCATCGACCTCGACCGCAAGGAAATTCGCTATAAGATGGCAGGAGAGTCCAGGACGATGGCGACGCATCTGTATATCCTCAATAATCGCGTGCTGATCAATTTGCGCGAAATGAGCGATCTGTTCGGCTACAATGCTTCCTGGGACAATCAGAACCGGATGATCAACATTTACAGCAGCTTGCCTTGATTGCAATGGCACGAACAAATCCCCGGAAGCGATTCCGGGGATTCGTTGCAATTCCCGCTTGTCCGCCTCCCGCCGGAAGAGGTAAGATAGAAACACTTGCACCGACACTTACCTATTACGGGGGAACGAACCGGATGAAAGCTGTGGCATCGCTGTCCTACCGTCAGAAATTGATGGCGTTTTCGCTCGTGCTCGGCATCGTCCCGGTGCTGGTTCTCGGCCTTATTTCCTCCTATTTGTTCGCCAGCTCGCTGCAGCAGGAAGTCGATTCCCGCCAATACAGCGATTTGAAGCATATGCAGACCCAGTTCGACACCTACGTTGCCCGCATGGACCAAACGTCGCTGGCGCTGGCGTCGAATGCGCTCGTGCAGCGTGCGGTGGAAAGCGGCATTTCGATGAATACGCTCGACATTTCGCTGCCGTTCCTGGACGAAATGAAAAATACGGTCAACAGCACCGATCTGCCGATCGACGTCACCGTCATCCTGAACAAGTTCGATTCCGTGTATTCTCAGCAAACCGGCATCATGCGCCAGATCGATTACCCGTTCACCGAAATCGCCAAACTCGTCTGGTCCGGCGTCAATACGTCGTACAAAATTCCGCCCGGCACATACATGAAACAAGCCGATCTGCTGATCGTCCGCCCGGTGCCGCTTAACGCAACAACGCCGCAAGGGCTGCTCGTCGTGTCGCTGAAGACGAACCGGTTCGTCGAGCTGATGGAGCAGTCCGGCTCGCAGCTGTCGCAGAGCCTGCTCGTCTTCGACGATACGGGCCGGCTCGTCGTCAGCGCCAATACGGGCGACGAAACGCCGGACACGACGGCAGCCATCCAGGGCGAGCTGGGCAAAAGCGGTCCGTTGCCGGCCGAACTGGCGGTCGGCGGCAAGAAATACCTGATCACGTCGGTGCGTTCGACGGCGAACGGCTGGCAGTACGTGGCGGCTACTTCCGCCAGCGACATCGCCGCGGAAGCGAACCGGATCCGCTACATTTCCTGGATGATTGCCGGTGCGATTGCACTGATCTGGGGAGCGGCTGCCATCGTCGGCTCGAACCGGCTGTTCGTGCCGCTGCAGCGGCTGGTCGCCGGCATCGCCGGCCGCGAGCCGGGAGGCGGCCAGCCGAGCGGCGACGTCATTCATACGCTCGATCATGCGATGCGCGAGCTGAAACAGACGAACGAGCATCTGATGCTGCGCTTGAACGAGCAGATGCCGATCGTGAAGGAGCATGCGCTGCTGAACTTGCTGCGCGGCGAGCTGCTGGCAAGCGAAGCGGTGATGCTCGAGCAGGAGACGCGTCTTGGACCGCTTGGCGCCAAATGGTTTTATGTCGGTGTGGCCGAAATCGATCAATGGCTCGATTTGCGCACCTCCTATAACGAATCGGATCGTTCGCTCATCATGTACGCGCTGCGCAAAATGATCGAAGAGATCGGCGAAGCCGACTTCCCGGTGTTGGGCGTATCGCCGAAGCAAGGGCAAATCGTGTTTCTCGTCGCCGCAGGCGAACGCAGCAAGAAAGTCGACGATCAAGTCAGCCAGTTCGCGCGCCAGATCGGCGCGCAGATCAGCCGCTACTTCCCGTTTACCGTCTCCGTGGCGATTGCGGAGGCGCGGGAAGGCTTCGAGCGCGTCCATCTTTCCTTCGAAGAGGCGCAGTCGCGGCTCATGCTGCGGCTGGCGCTCGGCCCGAACACGCTGATCGAGCCGGGCGTCGCCGCGGCGGCATCGACGGCGTCGTTCAAGCGGCTTATCCAGCTGGAGCGGACGATCGTCGCCGCGATTGCTCAAGGCCGCTTCGGGGATGCGGCCGACCACCTGCACCAGCTGACGCGCGAAGCTTCCGCGTCGATGCACAGCTTCGAGGCGATTATCGGCCTTTTCGCCTATTTGATCGGCGACATTGACGCATCGCTGCAGGAAATCGGCGTCGACCTCGGCGACATGCTCGGCACCGAAGTGCTGAAGCCGCTGTACGGCGTTCGTAATACGTCGCAGCTGCTGGCGTGGATCGACGACACGGTGATCGGCTCGCTGCAGAAGCGGCTGGAGCTGGCGCAAACGTCGAAGAAGAAGGCGAGCGTGCAGGCGGCCGTCGCCGCCGTACAGGACGAATTGGAAACCGATCTGTCGCTGCAGCTGATCGCCGAACGGCTGCAAATTCCGCGTCCGACGCTAAGCAAATGGTTCAAGGAAGAAACCGGCGACAATTTCGGCGACTATTTGATTCGGTTGCGTATGGACAAGGCGAAGGAATGGCTGCGCTATACCGAGATGCCGATCAAAACGATTGCCGAACGGCTGCGATATACGTCGGTGACGAACTTCACCCGCATCTTCAAGCAATCGACCGGCGACACCCCGGGCGCGTATCGCGCCATGGACGGCGTCGAGCCGGAGCAAGAAGATAACCGCTCCGCCGCGAGCACCCGCAAAACCGAGCCTTGACGCGGTTTTGCGGGTGTTATCTTTATGTGGCGAGACTTATCTTTACGTTCCGGGCGTGCGATCAAGTGACAATTGAACGGTAACGACGGCCGTGCCATGATGAGGCTGCCGATAAACAAGCGCGGCACAGTGACGAAACGAAAGGGGTCCACAATGATGGCGCAACATTGGAAGAAAGGCGTTGTCCTGACGGTAGCCGCATCCATGATGCTTTCCGCTTGCGGCAACGGCGGCAAAAAAGAACCTTCGGCGAGCAGCTCGCCGTCGGCAGGATCGGGCAGCCCGGCAGCATCGGCACCGGCGTCCGCAACGCCGAAGGCCAAAGAAAAGATTACACTCAATTGGTTCGTCCCGGCTTCGGCGAACACGTCGCTGCCGGATGCGAGCAAAGATTTTGTCCTGCAGGCGATTCAGCAGAAGTTCAACGTCGACCTGAAGCTGACCTACATGGCGACAGGCACCGACTACATCACGAAAATCAACGCTCTGCTCGCATCGACGCCGCCCGACATGTGGGTCGACCAGAACGGCGACGGCGGCAACAAGTACGCGCTCGACGGGCTGCTCGCCGATTTGACCAACTTCGTCAGCCCGGCGACGATGCCGAACTATTTCAAGAACTGGACGACTGATGACGAAGTGAAGCGGTATCAGATCCAGAACGGGTTCTTCCGCGCGCCGATTCCTTATATGAAGCGCACATACCGCATCTATTACATCCGCAAAGACTGGCTCGACACGCTGGGCATGAAAATTCCGACCACTTACGACGAATATTACAACGTACTCAAAGCGTTTACGGAAAAAGATCCGGACGGCAACGGCAAAGCTGACACCTACGGGTTTTCCACAGCGGGCGCCGGCGCCAACCTGGGGTACGAGTGGCCGGAATGGGCCAACCAGAAGCTGCTGTTCCCTACGTTCATCGAAAACAATTCGATCGTCGACGGCACGATGTCGCCGAAGATGGAGACGGTGCTCGACCAGGTGGCCAAACTGACCGCCGACAAGCTTGTCGATCCCGACTGGTACCTGAACAAGTCGCCGCAGCATATCGAGAAGGCGATTCAAGGCAAAGTGGGCGTCGTGATGGGCACGACCAAAGATTTTGCGCTCGACAGCAATGCCCAAGGGCTGCAATTCCGCACCAAACAAATCAATCCGAAAGCCGAGTGGCAGCCGTTTACGATGGTTGGCGACACGCCGCTCAGCAACAAGCTGGGACCGAGCTATCCGTTCCTGATCGCCAAGTCCGTGGCCGAGAAGGATCCGGAGAAGGTGCGCCGCACCGTCGAAATTTTGGACTGGCTGGCCGGCGAAGAAGGCTATATGCTGACGCACTTCGGCCAGGAAGGCAAGGATTATACCCGCGACGGCAAAACGATCACAATTAATGCGGACAATTTCAACAACGATGTCGTCAAACAAGGCAATTTTCTCAAAATCTGGTCGTTCTTCACGCAGGAAACGGTGCAGCCGCAAGTGTTCGGCCTGTCCGTCATCGATCCGAAGGAAACCGACCGCGACCGTACGATCATCAAGTTTCTGGACGAGCAGCCGGCGAACAACTACATCGGCACATCGCTTACGCCGCCGCAAGGGTTCGATCTTGCCGGCTTCCGCAAGCGCCAGAACGAGCTGTTCTCGAAAGCGATCTTCGAGGACAAGTCGGGCAAAAACTGGCCGGCTTACCGCGAGGAACTGCTGACGAAGTACAAGGCGTCCGATTTGTTCGCGAAATACAACGAGGATTTGAAAAAGGCCGGCATCATCAAGTAAACGAGCGATGAACGGAAGTGGGGAGCGCCTGCCGGCCCGGCGGCGCTCCTCCGTTTCCCGCTGCTGCCAAGGAGGCGACGAGCTGTGACGAGTACGACGATGGACCGGGCCGCCGGCAGCAAATCGGCAACTTCCGACGCCAGGCGGCGGATCAAGTCGATCCTGCGCAAGCGCTGGCTCTATGTGATGATGCTGCCGGGTCTGGTGTATTACGCGATTTTCCATTATGTGCCGATGGGCGGCATCCTGATCGCATTCAAGGACTATAACCTGAACAAGGGCATTTGGGGCAGCCCGTGGATCGGCTTCGACAATTTTAACGTGCTGTTTCATTCGCCTGACTTTACGATCATTCTGAAAAATACGATTGTCATCAGCCTGTACCGCCTGCTGTTCAACATGCTGCCGGACGTGGCGCTGGCGCTTGTGCTGAACGAAATCAAAGTCGCCTGGTTCAAAAAAACGATCCAGACGATCACCTACGGCCCGCACTTTTTATCGTGGATCATCGTTTATGGCCTTGTCTTTTCGTTTCTGGCGCCCGGTTCGGGTTTGATCACCAACTTTTTCCGCGACATGGGCTGGGGCACGCCCGATTTCCTGACGAATGCGCATTTGTTTCGGCCGCTGCTGATCGTCAGCGATTTGTGGAAAAACACCGGCTTCGGCGCGATTATTTATTTGGCGGCGCTGGCCGGCATCAACCAGGAGCTTTACGAAGCCGCGGCGATCGACGGCGCCGGCCGATGGCGCAAACTGTGGCACGTCACGCTGCCGGGCATCCGCGAAGTGTTCGTGCTGCTGCTCATCTTGCGGCTCGGCAGTATTCTCGACGCGGGTTTCGATCAAGTATACATTTTCCTCAACGCACGGGTGTACGGAGTGGGCGACATTATCGATACCTGGGTGTTCCGGCGCGGGCTTGAGAACCTCGATTTCAGCATCGCCGCCGCCACCGGCTTCTTCAAGTCGGTAATCGGGCTCGTGCTCGTCGTGTCGGCGAACAAGCTGGCCAAAAAAGTCGGCGGATCGGGCATCTGGTAACAACCGGCTGCCCGATGCCGGACGGAAAGGAAGTGACACAAGCATGACAGGAGGTCTTCATAAATCGGCGGCGGATCGGGCGGTAGACGCCATACTGTATACGCTGCTGACGTTGTTCGCGTTATCGACGTTGTTTCCGCTTTATTACGTGTTCGTCGTGTCGATTACGCCCTATTCGGAAGTGCTGAAGAACGGCGGCTTCGTCATTTGGCCGAGCAGGCTGACGTTCGATGCGTACCGGGAAATTTTCGGCAGCCCGCGCATTCCGGACGCGATCAAAATTACGACGATCATCGCCGTAGGCGGCACCTTGCTTAACTTGATCGTTACGATGCTGCTTGCCTACCCGCTGTCCAAAAAAACGCTGGAAGGCCGAAGCTTCTTCCTGATGGCGGTCGTGTTTACGATGCTGTTCAGCGGCGGCATCATTCCGACGTATCTTGTCGTGCGCGGCCTCGGGCTGTACAACTCGATCTGGGCGATGATGATTCCCGGACTCGTGTCGACGTTCAATTTGCTGATTATGAAGACGTATTTCGAGCAACTGCCGGAGGAAGTGGAGGAAGCGGCCAAGGTGGACGGCTGCGGCGACGTGCGCACGCTGCTGACGATCGTGCTGCCGCTGTCGATGCCGATCGTCGCCACGCTGGGCCTGTTCTACGGCGTTGGGCACTGGAACGAATATTTCAAAGGCATCATGTATTTGACGGACAAACATCTGGAGCCGCTGCAGGTGGTGCTGCGCAATATGATCCAGACGCCGAACGTCAGCCAGGAGCTGATGGTCAACACGAGCGATTTGCCGCCGCTGCCTCCGGAAACGATCAAGATGGCGACAGTGACGGTGGCGATTATGCCGATCGTAATCGTGTATCCGTTCCTGCAAAAATATTTCATCAAAGGCATGCTGATCGGCGCGGTCAAAGGGTAAGGCGCGATCGGCGGCAAAAAAAGGAACGCCGGCATCTTGCCGGCGTTTTTTCGGCGACAGGCGAGGAGGGCGGCATATGGAAAAGAAGAAAAGCCGGGCAAGCGTGGAGCTGTTCGGCGATTGCTGGAGCGTACTGCCGAAATGGCCGCACGCGCCCGTTCTGGACGGAACGATGGGCGATCCGCTTTGGGAGGACGCTGCACGTTTGGGCGGGCTGCGATATGTGTACACGCTGGAGGCGGCGAGTGGAGCTGATTTTCGCGCGGCTTACGACGCGGAGCATGTGTATGTCGGCATGGCGCTGGAGCGGGAAGAGGCGGAAGCGACGGCGTTCGTCGACATCGTCGTCAGTCCGCAGGCGGCAGGCGAGCGGCACGGCGTGGTGACGATTCCGCTTGCGGAAACGGGCCGGTCGATGACGGCGGATTGGAATGTTGGCCGCGAAGTGGCGAAAGCGAACCCGCAGCGGGAAACGTTACCGGCAACGGTTCGGCTCAAGCGTACGCCCGGGGCGGGGACAACGTTCGAAGCGGCGATTCCGCTGAACGCGTTCGGACGGGAGCCGCGGGAAGGAGACGAATGGCGGGTCAACGCGATGCTGGTGCGCCGGCTGCATACGAAGCCGATGGCGTCATGGGTGCCGATTCGTACGACCAGCTTCTGGGATGCAGGCGGCACGATTGCGGTCAAAGCGAACGCGGTTGACGAAGGCAGGCTTGGCAGTGTGTACTTCGGGCGCCTGCCGTGCGGAAGGCGCTGGCAGCCGGAGGCGGAGATGACGTATCTCGGTTTTACGGAAAAGGCGGTGGAAATTGACGGTGTTTGGCCGGATGCCGCGCGGCTGGAGTTGATCTGGAAAGACCCGGCGGGGCGCACAACGAGTCTCGAGCCCGTGTCGCTTGCGGCGGAAGGCGCGCGAACGATCGTCTTCCGCCACCCGGAGCCGCTGCTTGAAGGCCTGTATGAGCTGCAGCTTGTTCGGAGCGGGCGGGAGACGTTTGTCGCAAAATGGACGTTCGACCGAATGGGGCTGATTCGCGCCGGGGAAGCGGCGTTTGCGGCACTAAGTGGCGGCGTGTTGCAGCCGGCGATGGGAGCGGCAGTGGCAGAAGAGGAATTGTTCGAGCACGATCGGGAACAGCCTGCCGTCTCGGAAGAAGTGCGCGAGCTGTTGGCTCTCCTGCCGGACCGGGCCGGATTTCTGTTCCTCGGATCGCCGGAGCACCCCGATTTGCATCCGGATCGGCTGTACCGGCTGTCGGACGACCGGCGCCGCATCGTGTCGCTGAAAACCGGCGCTTCGTTTCCGAACGATCAGTTCCCGGAAACGAAGTCGGTCGTCGTGGCCGGGCGGGGCGGCGAGCCTGTCGTTTATCCGTATTATGAAGACGAACGGGGGAGACGGTATTTTTTTTCGGCCCACCTGTGGTATTGGCAAAAAGAGTACGTCTTGCGCCGAACCGAGCTGCTTGCGGCGCACGATCCGTACGGCGCGGCCGTGCTGCTGCGCCGGTTCGCGGAGGTGTACGAGCGGTACGTCCCGAGCACCGACTATGTCTGGCACCAAAGCCCGCACAGCCCGGCAAGCGGTCCGCCGTTCAACTACTGGGGCGGCGTTTGGTACCGCTGGTCGTGCGCCGAGCTGTTCGGCATGCTGCCGCTGCTGCGCGCCTTCGCCGCGGTCCGCGGCACCGAAGCATTGCGGCGGTTGAGCCGGGAGAGCGGGGAAGACGTCGAGTCGAGGTTCCGCGAGTCGGTCGTCGTGCCATCGGTCCGGTATGCGCTGTCGTTCCCTCTGCTGCTCGGCAACATGAACTATACGCAATGGCTCGGATTGGCCGCTGCGGGGCGGGCGCTGCAGGAGCCGGACTTGATCCATTTGACGGTGGAATGGATCCGCAAGTACTTGGCCGGCCAGTTTCTTTCCGACGGGTACTGGAACGAAGTCGCGCCCTCGTACCATGTGCAATCGACGGAGGGGCTGCTGGAGGCAATGGAGGCACTGCGGGGCTGGAGCGATCCGCCCGGTTACATGTCGCCGCGAACGGGGGAACGGTTCGACGGGCTCGACTTGTTGGCCGAATCGCAGGTTGCGGGCAAGGCGGCGGCGAACCGTGCCGCACTGGCGTACCCGGACGGGCGCATGCTGCCGGTGCAGGATACGTGGGCGTCGGATCGCACGGATGATGCGCCATGTTCCGCCGCCGGAACGCTGCTGCTGCCGGCGGCTCGTATCGCCCGGCTGGCGGTTGGCGAAGGCGAGCGGATGTTTCAGCTTTATCTTGGCTTCGAGCCGAAGTATGGCCATCACAACCATTTCGACCCGCTGCATCTCGCCTTGTTCGCCGATGGCCGGGAACTGCTGCCCGATCTTGGCTACACGTATACGAAGGCGCGTTACTACACGCTGTCCACGTTCGGTCACAATACGGTCGTGGTGGACGGGGCGGACATGACGATCGATGCCGCTTCCGTCCACGGCGGGCGAATTCGCGGCATCGCCGAAGCGGGGCCGGTTCGGTTGCAGTGCGCGGAGCAGCGGGAAGCTTATCCGCAGACGAGCGAATACGGCCGCGAGCTGTGGCAGATCGCGTTTGACGACGCGCGTGGCGGCGGCTATGCGCTGGACTTGTTCCGCATATGCGGCGGATTCCGCCATGAGTATACGCTGCAAGGGGACGCCAACCATAACGGGTATTGGACAGCGGAAGGCGTATCGCTTGCGCCGTATGGCGACTATTTGCTGCCGCCCGGCGTTGCGGTTCACGAAGCCGCCGACTTTCGCGATCCCGGCGAAGCCGAGGGGTTTTATCCGGCGTATGCGTTTATGCGCCATGTACGGCGTGCCGATCTGCACGGCAACAAGCTGGAAATGATGCTTATGGCGGCGGAGGAGGGAGGCGGTGACAGCGATGGTGAAGCCTGCGGCAAAGGAGAAGGCGAAGGAAACGGCCATGCGGGGAGGCTGCGGATGACCGCGCTTCTGGAGCAGGGGGAAAGCGAGCTGTTCGTCGGTTTCGCGCCGTCGCTTCGTTCCACGCGCCTGTATGGCAAATCGCGCGATACGAACGACGAAGCGGTGCGTTACGAGATGCCGAAGCTTGTGCTGCGGCGCGAGCGTTCGGAGGGTGGGCTGCGCAGCGCGTTCGTATCGCTGCTTGAACCGCTGGCGGACCGGAATGCCGGCTCGCGCATCGAACGCGTGGAACGGGTGCGGCCGGAGTCGGCGCCGGATGGCGCGATTGTCGTTCGTGTCGTTAGCGGCGACACGGACGATTTGCTGGTGAGCGTGCCGAGCGGCTGCGAGCAGGCGGCAATCGTCGCCGGCGGCGTGACGATGCGGGGGCGGTGGGGATTTGTCCGCCGGGTGGCGGGAGAAGTGCGGTACATGGGGCTGGTCGGCGGCACTATGCTGCGTTGCGGCGCGAGCGAGCTTGCCGGGCACGGTTTCGTGAGCGGGACCGTTGCGGCGGTCAAACGCCGCTGCAACGGCGACCGGTTCGACGGTATCGTCGCTCGCGAGCCGATCGCGCCGCTTCTCGCCGAGCGAATCGCTGGCCGCTATGCGGTGCTGACTCATCCCGACGGAACGACTAGCGGCTATCGCGTCGGATCGGTCGCTATCGCCGCCGGGCAAACTTGCCTGGCGTTCGCCGAACACGATCCGGGTTTTGAATTGGGCGATGACGAGGCATCCGAGCTGAAATTCCATCCCGGCACTCGCTGGACCGGCGACCATACGTTCGACATCGCGCTCGTCGACGAGTGGCGCAGCGAAGCGGGATTTGCCGGCCGCTGAACCTCCGTGTTACGATGAAGTCGAGCCGATTGGGATCATCAATATCGACATGACAACCCGCGAACCCGCGGACCCGAGAACAAATGAACCCGTCTACTCGTAAACCCCACGGACCCTGCGGACCCGAGAGTACATGAACCCGTTTACTCGTGAACCCTCGGGCCTTGCGGACCCGAGAACACACTAGCTCGTCAACAGCGAATACACGGACCCTGCGGACTCGAGAACAAATGAACCCGTCTACTCGTGAACCCACGGGCCTTGCGGACCCGAGAACACACTGGCTCGTCAACAGCGGATCCACGGACCGCGAATCCGAGAATTCGCGAACCCGCGAGTCCACTATCCCGCGAATCCATGGCTCGATCGAGGCCAAGGTTCAAAATAAGCCATTTTTTATTGGTTATTTGCGCAAATTTGGCGGGCAACAACAAAATAGCCAATGAAATCGCTGGCTATTTCTTCGAAAACCGCCATTTGGGGGCTGCTTGGACGAAATAGCCAGTCTTTTCACTGACTATTCTCGGCGAGGCGAGCGAAATGGGGCGAATAAGCCATTTTTTATGGGCTATTTTCGATGACGAGGTGCGATTTGTCGGCCCAAGATGACGAAGCCTGTTACTGGCGGAGCAAGTGTGGGCTCAGAGCAATCGAAACGGGCATTTGCCCTCGTTTAGCGCTACCGTCCGTATGAACACGGAGACGGAAACGGATACGGATACAAGGAAAGGGAAGAAAACAATGACATCCTTGCCGATCGATACCGCGCTGCCCGAGCTGCGCGTTGCGCTGTCCGCCGGCCCGAACGCCGTGCTGGTCGCGCCGCCCGGCGCGGGCAAAACGACGCGCGTACCGCCGGCGCTGCTGGACGAGCCGTGGCTCGCCGGGCGGCGCATCGTCATGCTGGAGCCGCGGCGCGTGGCCGCGCGGTCGGCGGCGCGGTTCATGGCGGAAGCGCGCGGCGAAGCCGTAGGCGGCACGATCGGCTACCGCGTACGCGGCGACACGAAGGTCGGGCCGCACACGCGGATCGAAGTCGTGACCGAAGGCGTACTGACGCGCATGCTGCAGTCGGACCAGGCGCTCGAAGGCGTCGGCGTCGTGCTGTTCGACGAATTTCACGAGCGCAGCCTGCACGCCGACCTCGGGCTGGCGCTTTGCCTGCAGGCGCAAGCGCTGCTGCGCGACGACCTGCGCCTCGTCGTCATGTCGGCGACGCTCGACGCCGAACCCGTTGCGGCGCTGCTTGGCGGCGCGCCGATCGTCAGAAGCGAAGGCCGCGCCTACCCGGTGGAGACGAGGCACCTGCCGCGGCCGCGTGCCGCCGGCCGCATCGAACCCGCCGTCGCGGCGGCAATCGCTTCCGCGCTGGCCGAGGAGGAAGGCGACGTGCTCGCCTTCCTCCCGGGCGCGGGTGAAATTCGCCGCGTGCAAACGCAGCTGGCGGCGATGGCGCTGCCGCCGCACGTGTCGGTGCTGCCGTTCTACGGCGACTTGCCGCAGGAAGCGCAGGAACGGGCGCTTGCCAAGGCGCCGACCGGTCAGCGCAAAGTAGTGCTGGCGACGTCGATCGCCGAAACGAGCCTGACTGTCGAAGGCGTGCGCGTCGTCGTCGACAGCGGGCTGATGCGCATCCCGCGCTTCTCGCCGCGCACCGGCATGTCTCGGCTCGAAACGGTGCCGGTGTCGCTTGCGTCGGCCGACCAACGCCGCGGCCGCGCCGGCCGGCTCGGCCCGGGCGTCTGCTACCGGCTGTGGACGGCGCAGGAAGAGCGCGCCCTCGCGCCGCGCGGCACGCCGGAAATCGCCGAAGCCGATCTGGCGCCGCTGGCGCTGGAGCTGGCGGCCTGGGGCGCCGGCGACCCCGCCGAGCTTGCCTGGCTCGACGCGCCGCCCGCCGCCGCTTACGCGCAGGCGCGCGGGCTGCTGCGCCAGCTCGGCGCGCTCGACGAAGCCGGCGCGCTGACGCCGCACGGCCGGCGCATGGCGCAGCTCGGCGCGCATCCCCGGCTCGCGCACATGCTGCTGCGCGCCGCCGAGCTCGGCCGCGGCGCGCTTGCCTGCGAGCTCGCGGCGCTGCTCGGCGAGCGCGATCCGCTGCGCGGCGAAACGCGCGAAGCCGACGTGCGGCTGCGCGTGGAAGCGCTGCGCGGGCGCGCCTCCGGCGATGCGGCAGCGCTGCGGCGCATCCAGGGCGAAGCGGCGCAGCTGCGCCGGGCGCTCGGGCTGCCGGCGACGGGTGCCGCGAGTGCCGCTGATGGTTGCGGCAGCTTGCTTGCCTTCGCGTTTCCGGACCGCATCGCGCAGCGCCGCGACGACGGCCGCTTCCTGCTGAGCGGCGGCCGCGGCGCCGTTTTTGCCGAGCTGCAACAGCTGCTGGCCGCGGCGCCGTATCTGGTTGCGGCCGAACTGGAGGACAGCGGCGCGGAAAGCCGCATCTACCTGGCCGCGCCGCTGGAGCAAGACGAACTGGAGCGCGAGCATGGCGAGCGGATCGCCGCGGAGGAGCTAGTCGCCTGGGACCGCTCCGCCCAGGCGGTGCGAGCGCGCAAGCGGCTGCGGCTGGACGCGCTCGTGCTCAAGGAAACGCCGCTGGCGCAGCCGGATCCGCAGCGGGTGCTGGACGCGCTGCTCGCCGGCATCGCGGCGGAAGGGCTGGACATGCTGCCGTGGACGAAGCCGGCGCGCCAGCTGCAGCAGCGGCTGCAGCTGATGCATGCCGCCGATCCGTCCTGGCCGGCAGCGGATGACGCCGCGCTGACGGCCGCGCTGACGGACTGGCTCGCGCCGCATGTTGCCGGCATGCGCAGCCGCGACGACTTGAAGCGGCTGGCGCTGGTCGACGCGCTCGGCGCGATGCTGACGTGGGCGCAGCGCCGCGAGCTGGACGCCGAAGCGCCGACGCACGTGACGGTGCCGAGCGGTTCGCGCATCGCCGTCGACTACGGCGATCCGGCGGCGCCGAAGCTTGCCGTGCGGCTGCAGGAGCTGTTCGGGCTCGCGGATACGCCGCGCATCGGCCGCGGACGGGTGCCGCTGACGCTGCAGCTGCTGTCGCCGGCGCAGCGGCCGGTGCAGGTGACGCGCGATTTGGCCAGCTTTTGGCGGGAGGCGTACTTCGAGGTGCGTAAAGATTTGAAAGGGCGGTATCCGAAGCATTACTGGCCGGATGACCCGCTGCAGGCGGAGCCGACGAGCCGCTCGCGTCCGCGGCCGAGCTCCTGACGCCGTTATACAACCAGTGAAGCGCAGTATTCGGACAGGCTGAGGCCTGTCTTTTTTTTGAACGTTTTGCCGAACGTATGGACGTCCGAATAGCCGACGGCAAGCGCGATTTCGGTGACGCTCATGCTGCTCTGGATCGCCAGTTCCTTCGCGCGGTCCATGCGGACGCGAATTTGGTACTGCATCGGCGTTACGCCGTAAGCCGCCTTGAACCGGCTGGTGATATGGTTTTTGCTCCAGCCGGAGACGCGCTCCAGCTCTTTGAACGTGATCGTTTCGGCATAATGGTCGCGGATGTAATTTTTGACCAGCACGATATTTGCCCGCATGCGGCTAGCTTGCGATTCTTCGCCGTTATCGGGCGAATACAGCTTGCTGTGCCGCCGCAGCACCTCGTACAGGATGGCCATCAGCAGCTGCTGGCAGCGAAACCGGTGCAGCGGCCCGGGCTGGTGAAACTCGGCGGCGACTTCGGTAAGCATCGACTCGGTAGGTTCGCCCTCGTAGTTGCCCATGTAATTGGCGCCTGCCAGCCATTCCTGCAGCGGAAACGCGCTTGCGCCGAAATGAAACACGATCGAAACGCACACATAGGGCATGTCCGGCAGCATAACGACGTCGTGAAGCTCGTTCGGGGAATGCAAAATCAGGTCGCCCTTGCGCGTCAAATACTCCGTGCCTTCAATCGTATAATAAGCGGCGCCGTTCAAGACGTATTGCAGCTGGTATTGGCGAAATTTGCGCATGCCGAGGTGCCAGCCTTGCGGCGCGTTGAACAAGTGGGCCAGCGTAATGTACGGCGGGTGAAAAAATCCGTCGGCGCGAAGCGCCGCCTCCTGCGGCGACAGGAGCATCAAATCGTTCGGCGTATGCGGCTGCAAGTTCATCGCGATTTCCTTTCCGATTCATCCGGTTTCTTGCTAAGCCCAGTTTATTCGTTGTTGCATGCTTTTGGCAACCGATTCATTCGTTTCGGCTAAATACAAGCGCCGGCGGCATCGCTTACAATGGCATTAAATCGCAGCCGATGCTTCCGGCACAAGCCCAGATCGCCGGCATGTTTTTTCGGAAGCATTGCCACACAACCAAGGAGGCTTTGACTCATGTTGACAAACGATCGCCGTCCCGGAACGATGCTGGAGGCGGACGCCGCCCGGCAATCGTCGATTACGGACGAACAGAAGCAGTTTTTTCTCGACAACGGATTTCTCGTTATTCGCAATGTGCTGCGGGGCAAGGAGCTTGCCGACATGCAGGCGGCGATGATGGAGCTGGTGAACATCGGCGCCGCCGGCGTCGAGAACGATCCGGACTTCATGTACGGCATCGGCATGAAGAGCGGGAACCAAGTGCTGAAGCGGATCGAATACGTGATTCAGAAGCGCGATCCGGCCAAGGTGCTTTTGGGCCATCCGTTCATCTTGTCGTCGGTCGAAAAGGTCCAGGGAGCCAATTTCATCCCCACTTGGGACTCGATGGTGCTCAAAATGCCGGACGAAGGCATTATCGTCCCTTGGCATCGCGATTCCGAGCCTCCGGAAGGATGCGACGATCCGCGTCCGATCTTTAATGTCGACTTCTATATGGATGACGCCGATTTAAGCAGCTGCTTGTGGGTTATTCCCGGCAGCAACAAATGGACCAAAGAAGATGCCGACGCCCGCTGCCAACGCGCCGGATTCGACACATCGGACGCCATTCCGGTGCCGCTTAACGCCGGCGACGTCATTTTCCACGATATCAAAGTGCTGCACGGCTCGCCGAGCGGCGACGGCAATCCGTTGCGCCGCACCGTCTATTACGAATTCCGCCCGGGGGAAATCGAGCTGGAATTCGGGCCTCACGTGCCCGAGTATTTGCCGCTCAAGCAGCAGGTGCTGCTCGACTGCATCGAGCGCCGCAAGGCGGCGGAAGCCGGCCAGGGCGAAATGCCGTTCTCGTACCAGCCGACCGGCCATTTTGCCGTCGCCGAACGGGTGACGCCGCCAACCCACCGCTACCCGCACATGGAGTACTGGCGCAAGTCCAGAGGAAACTGACCCTTTGCAAATACACTCACAGCCGACGCGAACCGCGTTCGGCTTTTTTTACGGAAGGCCGGCTGTTTATATTCCGTTCACAAAAGTCGCGTATACTAATGCGCATGCGCGCGACCGGCGCCAAAAATCCGGTTTTACAACCAGCCATGGATTTGGCATAATAATCGCATCTGCGCATGATTGGCCGATTTTGACATTCTGCGGTCGAAAGGACCGGGAATGTCCCTTTTTGCATCCCGATTTCATACTGACTAAAGGAGGACCTTCGCGATGTTCAAGCTGTTTCGTTATGCCAAGCCGTACCGGGCGTGGGTCGCCGTCGTCGTCGTGCTGATGTTCGCGCAGGCGATCGGGCAGCTGTATTTGCCGACGCTGATGGCCGACATTGTCGACACGGGTGTCGTCACCGGCGATACCGCTTTCATCTGGCGCACGGGAGCGCTTATGCTGCTTGTCGCCGCGGCCGGCATGTTGTGCAACGTGTTCGCCGGTTACTTCTCCTCGCGCATCGCGAGCGGTTTCGGACGAATCGTGCGAGGCGAAGTGTTCGCGCATGCGGAGCGGTTTTCGCTGCAGGAGTTCGACCGCATCGGCACCGCGTCTCTCATCACGCGCACGACGAACGACATTACTCAGGTACAGCAAGTGCTGTTTATGATGCTGCGCATGTTTCTGAGCGCGCCGCTCATGATCGCCGGCGGCATCATCATGGCGGTGTCCAAGGATGCCAAGCTGTCGCTTGTGCTTGTTGCCGTCATTCCGATTCTGGTCGGCGCCATCGTGCTGATCGCTTCCAAGGGGGTGCCGCTGTTCCGCGCCATGCAAACGAAGCTCGACAAGCTTAATCTCGTGCTGCGCGAGAACTTGACGGGCATCCGCGTCATTCGCGCCTTCAATCGCACGGAGCGGGAACGGGTTCGCTTCGCCGACGCGAACAGCGATTTGACGGATACGGCCATTCGGGTCACGCGCATCATGTCGGTCATGTTTCCGGTCATGCTGCTTATTCTGAACTTGTCGATCGTGGCGATCATGTGGTTCGGCAGCGTTCGCGTCGACGACAACAACATCCAGGTCGGCGATTTGATGGCGTTTATCCAGTACGCCTCGCAAATTTTATTTTCGCTGACGATGGTATCGATGATGTTCATGATGGTGCCGCGGGCATCCGCGTCGGCGGTACGGATTCATGAAGTGCTCGGCATGAAGCCGGTCATTGCCGATGCGGCGGATGCCGTATCCGGCGTCAAGCCGCAAGGCAATGTCGAGTTCAAGAATGTGACGTTTTCGTATCCCGGCGCCGAACAGCCGGCGGTGCGCGATATTTCGTTCCGTGCCAATGCCGGCGAGATGACCGCGATTATCGGCGGCACCGGTTCAGGCAAGTCGACTATCGTCAACTTGCTGCTGCGGTTTTACGACGTCGAAAAAGGCAGCGTCCTTGTCGACGGCACCGACGTTCGCCGGTATACGCAGGAGAACTTGCGCAGCCGGATCGGATTCGTGCCGCAGAAGGCGGTGCTGTTCACGGGAACGGTGATGGAAAATATTCGTTTCGGCAACGAAAACGCGTCTGCCCAGGAAGTGGAGGCGGCGGCGGCCGTCGCCCAGGCGAGCGAGTTTATCGGCGAGCTGAAGGAAGGCTTCGACTCGATAATCGCCCAGGGCGGGGCTAACTTGTCCGGCGGCCAGAAGCAGCGTATGTCGATCGCCCGCGCGCTTGTTCGCAAGCCGCCGATCTATGTGTTCGACGACAGCTTCTCGGCGCTCGATTACAAGACCGACGCCAAGCTGCGCGCCGCTCTGCAGGAGCAAGTGAGCGACGCGGCGCTGATCGTCGTCGCCCAGCGCGTCAGCACGATCATGAACGCCGACCGGATCGTCGTGCTCGACGAAGGCGCGGTGGCGGGCATCGGCACGCATAAAGAATTGATGCAGAGCTGCAGCGTTTACCGCGAAATCGTATCGTCGCAGCTGTCGGAGGAGGAGAGCGCATGAGTCAGGCAGGCAACAAGCAAGGTGCGCCCAGGCCGCAAGGCGGACCGCCTCCGGGGATGCAGTTCGGCCGCGGACCGATGGGTATGATGCCGACGCAGAAAGCCAAGGACGCCAAAGGCGCTATGAAACGCCTGCTCGGCTACTTGCGCCAATTCAAAGGTTCGCTGCTCGTCATTCTGATTACCGCAATCATCGGCACCGTGTTCAACATCGTCAGCCCGAAAATTATGGGCCATATTACGACGCATCTGTTCAAGGCGGCGATGGAGCGGATTAACGGCGTTGCCGGCGCATCGATCGATTTTGACTATATCGGCCGCATTATGCTCATTCTGATCGGTTTGTATCTGGTCGGCGCGTTGTTTACGTTCATTCAGCAGTATATTGTCGCCGGCGTCGCCCAGCGCGTCGTGTACTTGCTGCGCAAGGAAGTGCAGGAGAAGCTGAACCGGCTGCCGCTGCGATATTTCGATTCGCGCACCCACGGGGAGATTTTGAGCCGCGCCACCAACGACGTCGACAACATCGGCACGAGCATGCAGCAGGTGCTGTCGCAGTTCATTTCGTCCGTGGTGCTGCTTATCGGCATTGTCGTCATGATGCTGACGATCAGCCCTTGGCTGACACTGATTACGATCGTTACGCTGCCGCTCAGCATTCTCGTGACGAAGAACATCGCCGGCAAATCGCAAAAATATTTCGGCGCCCAGCAAAAAACGCTCGGAGAACTGAACGGTCACGTCGAAGAAATGTACGGCGGCCATACGATCGTCAAAGCGTTCGGGCATGAAAAGAAATCGCTGGAGAAATTTCATGGCATTAATGAAAAGTTATTCGATTCCGCCTGGCGGGCGCAGTTCGTTTCCGGCATCATCATGCCCTTGATGATGTTCGTCGGCAACATCGGTTATGTGCTGGTCAGCGTCGTTGGCGGCATTATGGTCACGCGCAATGTGATTACGATCGGCGACGTACAGGCGTTTATCCAGTATTCGCAGCAATTTACGATGCCGATCACCCAGGTGGCGCAGATCGCCAACCTGATCCAATCGGCGCTCGCTTCGTCGGAACGCGTGTTCGAGCTGCTTGACGAACCGGAAGAAGTGCCGGAGCATGCGGCACCGGTTGCCCTCGCCGCGCCGAAAGGCAACGTCGCCTTTCACAACATCAGCTTCGGCTACAAGGAAGAGACGCCGATTATCGAGCATATGTCGATCGACGTGAAGCCGGGCCAGACCGTCGCCATCGTCGGCCCGACCGGCGCCGGGAAAACGACGCTCGTCAACCTGCTGATGCGTTTCTACGATATCGGCGAAGGCCGGATTACGATCGACGGCGTCGATATCCGCGACATGAAGCGCGGCAAGCTGCGCAGCTTGTTCGGCATGGTGCTGCAGGATACGTGGCTGTTCAACGGAACGATCCGCGATAACATCGCATACGGCCGCGACGGCGCTACCGAGGATGAAATCGTTCAGGCGGCCAAGGCGGCGTATGCGGACCATTTCATCCGCACGTTGCCAGACGGCTACAACACCGTGCTGAACGAAGAGGCGTCGAACATTTCGCAAGGGCAGAAGCAGCTGCTGACGATCGCGCGGGCGATCCTCGCCGATCCGGCGATCCTGATTCTCGACGAAGCGACGAGCAGCGTCGATACGCGGACCGAGCTGCATATTCAGCAGGCGATGGTCAACCTGATGCAGGGCCGCACAAGCTTCGTTATCGCGCACCGGCTGTCGACGATCAAAGGCGCCGACCTGATCCTCGTCATGAACCATGGCCGCGTGATCGAACAAGGCAACCATCAGGAGCTGATCGCGATGAACGGCTTCTACACCGACTTGTACAACAGCCAGTTCAGCGGCGGCAAGCCGCTGACGAGTGCGGGGTAATCCTCGACATAGAAGGCAATTCAGACAGACATGAGTCGCATTTGAAAGCTTCGGACAGTTCCCTTTTTGGGGGACTGTCCGTTTTTATTGGAATGAGATAGTTTAAAATATGGAAAATATGCTAAAATGTAATGAGTTTTATCGTGCAATCGATCGGCGATGAGAATCGGGGGCGGATGTTGTCAGATTAACGTGGAACAAGAAAGGGGGAGTGCCAAATAGGCAATTTTTTATGGCCTATTTGGTCAAAAATGGGTAGTGGCCACGAAATTGCCAATGATTTCACTGGCTATTCTTATCAATTTGGTCTGATTGGGGTCGTTCGGCCCAAATAACCAGCGTTTCCACTGGCTATTTTCGATGAGACGACCGAAATGAAGCAAATAAGCCATTTTTAATGTTACTACTTAGGTGGGGAGATTGGAGCTGGCCTCAAAAAAGGAGAGCAGAGAGGTAAGAAGGGGGGGGCTCGAAAAGTGCGGGAGCCTTTGTCTACGGTCCCGCCCGTTTTGGTCAACTAAAAATGGCTGTGCCACCCAAAGCGGACTTCAGGGAGGCCAATACCGGACGACCTTGTTTCATCAGCGTGGAGATGACGCTGCGCGTACGAGCAAACTGGTCCGCGCCTTTCTCTGTACGAAAGGTTCCCGACACTTTCATCTTCACCTTCACCATGCGAAGATCCCGTTCCGCCTGATTGTTGTCAAACGGCGCTTCGGCATCCCAAAGAAACCGGAGGACCGACTCTTGATGGAGCAAGAACCGTTCACCCAGATTCGCGGCTTTGCTTTTGCTTTTCCTGCCTTGGGGGCCCGTCTTCTCGCGGACCACATCCTGCTCCCATTCGGTCTTCCCGTGGGCGAGAATGGCCGCATATTGGTCCCGAATGGCGGCGATGTGCTCCTCCGGTAGCGGCACGCCGTCGAGCCGCGCTGCCTTGACCGACTCCCAGCTCTCCAGCAGGAGTGTCTTCATTTGGGCCGCCCACCGATGGCCGTCGTACTCGACAATGCCTTGGCATTCGCGCACCAAGTGCGCGTTGCATAGGATGTGCCAAAACAGATAGCACGTTTTAAAGTAAGAGGTCAGACAGTCATGAACGACTTTCCCGAGATAGGTAGGAAGCACCTTCAGCGAGTCTGTTCCCTTGCTTCCGCGGCTGGCGTCAACGCCAAGCAGCGTCCACGCTGCATTGGAGACCACGTGCAACCACTGCTTCTTGCCCTCTACTTGGACACCGGTCTCATCGACGTGAACCACCGGACTGCGCAACAGTTGCTCCCGAATGGTTTCTTCCGCCGGCTCAAGTGCGTCGGACATGTCGCGGAGATGGGCGAGCAAGGTCGCTTCACTCGGCCGAAGTCCGGTCAGATCGGCAAACAATTGGGCGATGCGCTCCAGCGGCAGCATCTGATAGGTGCTGAAATAGTTAGTCAACGCGACAAACCCGTCCCCATACTGCGTCGGCGCACTCACGCGGCTTGGGAACGCAGCTTGCTGGATGTTCCCACAACAGGGACAACAGACTTGGAAGACGCGATGTTCGGTCGTCACCACCCGCGGCGGCGGGAAGTCCACGACTTGCCGCCTCTCGTACTGCTCTCCTTGGACCTCCTCGAGCGGGTGGAAACAACGCGTACAAACGGTGGGATGGTGCGTCACGACTTCATCGGGGCGATCGGTGAAGAGAAGCGTATGACCGGAATGTCCGTCGGGCGCTCCCTTCTTACCGCCGGGTTTTCTCAGGTTCGTCGGTTTCCGAAACCCGTCGCTGGATGGCGGCTTACTGCTATTCTGGCTGTTTTGTCCCAACTGACGCTCGAGGTCCCGAACGCGCGTCTCCAGCTTCTCGATATGGGCAAGGAGCATCTGGATGAAACCTTCGATTTCAGGGTCACCTTTGCTGATCGTTTTCACTTGTTCCGGGGTTACCTTCATCGGGGCTTCATCTCCTTTATTGAAGATTCTGTATGTCACTTATTCTTCAACGCGGAGCATTTCCCTTTCGTTCCCTTGGAAAAACTTTACCCCACCTAAGTAGTAACTTTTTAATGGACTATTTCTCTCCTGGTCGAACGATCGGGTACGGTGGACGCTTAGGAGATACAACTGTTAGCTCAAAATGTCAGGGAACGTTGCCGCTTAAGTTAAGTCCGCTTACATAGCAACCAGTATGTCGGGTAGCTGGGGTCCAACTTAACAACAATTCGGGTCGTCGCAGTCGTTGGAGTATTCTAGCGGATCAAGAATATGAGAGTTTAACCAACTATTACCGTATTTTCAGCGGACCGGCTGGCATCCACCTTTGATCTGCCCTAGATATTTTGAGGAAGCGGTGTCAGGCAGACAATCCTGCGAGGCTAAGTGAAGAGCCATCGGTAGCTAAAGCTGTAGGCGCTCATGTCTTTCTTGACTTTCTTGAATTGCTGTAACTTGAACGATAACTTTATGTACATCTATAGCAAGAGCATCCATCTTTGCATCTGTTTCATCGATTCTAGTGCGGACAGCAGAAGATATCTGATTAAGTTCTCTGAGTTGTTCAAGAATTAAATCTAGTTTAGCCAAGCCGGTTCACCACCTGAAAGAAGAAACGTCTTGATTATATCAAAGGGACGATGGGAGAGGAATAAAGGTTATATTGATGGGGAGCAACCCAGGATGGTTTTTAAAGAACATATCGTAACCAGAATAATGATAGTGGGATTTGTTGTGCTTATTTATTACATGATCACAGGCAGTGCCAATCTTTTGGAGAGTCCGTTTTATTCATTCTTACTTATAGTTGTGATTGCAGCACGAAGTGGAATGTACTATAAAATTGAAGACGGATTCCTTATTAGATATGTTTTATTTGTTCCGATGGGCAAGAAAATTGAGGTAAGCAGGATAAGACATATTGTCAAGATCTCCAAAAGGAAAGCGGGTCATCTAAAGATTCATATCGGAAAATCCCCAAAAGAAGATGAATATCAATTGTTTATGTATAGCAATGAATCGATAAAAATAAGCAGTACCTATTCAAATAAAGACAGACAAACAATTGAAAATTATATTATCAAGCAATACAAGGTTAAATGGTCGGAAGAAGAGCAAGTAAAATACTTTTCTTAGCCAACTTGAACAAGATGCTGACAAACCAAAACCAAGGCCCCTTGATGCAGGGTCCTTGGTTCGTTCTTATTGCTTATTTTTTAACCACCGGCACCCAAAACTCGCCGTAGAAAGTGCCGTCGCCGTTATCTTTGCGATAAGTCGCATTCGGACCGCCGATGTAAGCATAGTCGGTGATTTGGGACAAGACTTCGCCAAAAGCGCGGTAAGTCAGTTGATCGAACAAAGTTTCCTTATCGCCATTTCCTGCGACCACGATGTACTCGCTCTCCGGAAACTCGATGATGCGCGTTGCGTCACCTACGGATTTACTGGCTTCTACCGCGAAATAATTCCACGGTTTGCCTTGATAAACCTCGTTGACTGACCATTCGCGATCGTCTTTTGCGGCGCCTTTAAGCTTATCGAAACGCCCGTCAGCCTTGAGTCCGCCCCAAAACTCGGCTTTTTCCTTTTGCATAGCCGGCATGTCCTGGAAATTCGACCGGATCGAAAAACCGTAAGCGGTCAAAGTGAATGATTTTTTGTGTTCAAGTGTGTATTCTGCCATGCGGATGCTCCTTTTATCCAGGTTAGGCTTCGATTTTCTTGGCGCGAAGCCACATTTCGCCGTAAAATTCGCCGTTTTCAGCTGCTTTGACGAATGTGGAGTTGCCCGGACCAACGTATTTGTAGTCTGTGATTTCTTGCATCATCCCGCCAAAAAATTTGCCTGTGATTTCGTCAGCAAGACGGTTTTTGTCAGCGCCCGTGCCTGGCACGACGATATAGTCGCCAGCGAGGAAATCGAGAACGACCGCGCCTTCCACGTCGAACTCGCCCATCACGCCGAAACCGCGCCAAGCTTTTCCGTTGATGACGTAGTTAATTTGATATTCTTGCCCGTCGGCGAGCGCGAGAAGTTCGGCAAGCTTGCCGTTTTCCGTGATTTCCGCTTTTTTCGCTGCCGTTTTTGCCGCATTGCCTGCCCAGTCGTTGAAGTCTTCAAATGAAACACCAAAAGCAGTCATTTTGTAGTTTTCCGAGATTGTTTGGATGGAGTAGGTAGCCATTTTATTCTCTCCTTTGCGGATTTGTTTTGACAAGCTTGATTCTATTTGCCTAATGTATCAAAAAATGATACTAATAAAATTATGAAGAAAACAGAACGAGTAAACCTGATCATGCGCTATATCAACAACCGCGCACATTTTACGATTGCCGAGATTCAGCGGGAGTTCAAGATTTCCCGCGCGACGGCGATCCGCGACATTAACGAGATTCAGGCGATGGGTTTTCCGCTGACGACCGAGCTTGGGCGCGGTGGCGGCTACTTTGTCCTGCAAAATCAGTATCTGCCCGCCACCCGCTTCACGCCGGATGAGCTGAAGGCGATTTTCATCAGTTTTATCGCCTCGAAAAATTCGCAGCTGCCCTATCTGCAAAATCGCCGCTCAATCACTGAAAAGCTGATCGGAATCGCTTCTCAGGTCCAGCAAGACGAGCTGATCGAGCTGAATCATATCTTGCTTTTCGAAAATACGAATCCTGCCAATCCGACTCTATTGGAGCTCGACGATGCGGCGCCGGCGGAGCTGAACCAGCTCATTTCGCTTGCTGTGCGGAATAAGCATTTGCGCGTGACTTATGAGCGAAGTCCTGGCTGGCCGCAGTTGATGGACGTTTTTTTACTGCATATTTTCAACTCGAACGCTCGGTGGCTGGTCGAAGTTTATGATTTTGACACGGATGAGTTTCGTTATTTGCCCGTTGAGATGCTGCGGGATTCGACAATTTCCGAGACGAAGATGAAGTGGTCCGAGCAAGAGATTTTAAGCAAAAAACGGCTTGTCGCACGTGAGTCCAATCTTGTGGTGAAGCTTGATACGATTGGGATTCAGCGCTTTAAGCGCATGCACCCGCCAGGAATTATTTTGTCCTTGACCGGGATGTTTCAGTCGAGCGGGATGTTCAACATTCAGCTGGATGTGACCGATGTCGAGGCGCTGGCGTATTATGCGGATTGGCTTTTGTTTTTGGGGAAAGGGGTCGAGTTTGAACGGATTCCTGATGAACTTCGCGTGATTTTGGAAGAGCGTTTGGCAAATTTAACCTTTCCGCTAACGGGGGACAGCAGGTTCAAGTAGTCGCTGAGACGAAGAGGGGGACACAGAATGAAGACGATCAAGGGTATGATGGACCATCTGATTTGGGCGGACGGGCGCATCATGGACGCGCTCGAGCAGAGCAAGACGAAGAACAAGGACCTACTGAAGCTGGTTCGGCACGTCGCGGTCGCAGAACGAGTCTGGCTGTCCCGATTGAAGGGCACGGGCAGCGCGCCATATTCGTTGTGGGAGGAAACGGAAGACCTGACGGCGATCCGGACGATGTTCGCAGAAAACGCCAAGCAATATCGCGTCTATATCGACGGGCTTGAGGAATCCGGGTTGGACGAGATGATCGACTATGCGAACCAAAGCGGGGTTCCGTTCCGAACGTCCATCCGGGACATCCTGTCGCAAGTCCTCTTGCATGGGCAATATCACCGGGGACAGATCAACCGGGCACTTCGGATCGAATCGGCAGAGCCTGCCCAAGTCGATTACATCACGTTTGCGAGGTCCAACAGGGATTGAACCGGTCAGATGCGAATCTATCGATATGAGCAGCAGCTTTGCGGTTGGCGGTCAGTTTTTCTCAACAGTGGATGGTGAAATTAATGGATGGGGAGGAAGCAATATGGAATCTTTTGCCGACTATTTAGCGCGTATTGCCATCCCGTTGCACCGTGAGTGATTGGAAGAAGTGTTGACTTAGGTGCCGAAGCAATTTCCGAATTTGGAAGCTGGCGTGGAATCAGCCGAAGTATACCGATCACGCACGTTTATTATTGGTTTTAGCGCAGCCAAACATCCTTACGGAGAATCATTAAAAAATTTTTTATTACTGATGTATACAGAAGTGAGGGCATATCCAATGAGTAACTACTAAAGAGAAGTTTTAACTATGTAATAATGCAATTGGCGAAAACCGTAAAGTACAAGGAGGCAAAGAAATGATTTTTTTCGAGAAAACAAATAAACTGTCCAATTACTTATTTGTAAATTTTATACTATTTTTCATTCTGTCTATCATCTTCTTTGCAAGCAGCCAGTTCACAGAGATTCTTTCGTATAACTTCACCAATGATTTAAGGGGAACCGTCTGGATGATAATTTGTTTTATGATTTCGATTGCTTCGTTAATTACTGGAGGATCACTAAAGTATTTGATAAAAGAAGCCAATGATGAAATGAAATTGCTTGAAGATAGAATGAAAAGAGATAAGCTTTCGTAGTTATTGGAGATTTCAAAGAGGGCAATAACTTCGTCTAACACCGTTTTCACGCAGATCCCGGATCTGCCCATGGCTTCTCGGGATAGCGAAATCTCCGAGATTAACAATAAGAAATAACGATGTTCATTTACGGAACAACTTCGAAAACGGTGCCTTGGTTGGCATCGGCCACTTTCATGGAACCATAAACTCCTAAATATAAGCTGGTTTGATTCAGATTCGCTCCCAAGCTAACATAATAAGCGGATTGTGAACCAAAAGGATCATCGGTTTCTATAACATGATAATCATTCGTCATTCCATCCGATCTTACCCTGGTATAAGCCAGGACCCCTCTAACCGGAAGCCGAGATGGTTGTTTCCGAGCAAGATCGATAAACACAATGCTTCCCGTTAAGCCGTAGATTTCATTTCCCATATAGGGCTGGACGCCTGTAAGTGCAGTTCCTGCAAATTTATCGGGCCTTGGATCCTGATGAAAATAGCTGGTTAACGGCTGAAGACGTTTCGCCGACATTTTTACTGCATCATCGTAGTAGGCGATTGTTTTCACATCCAAGGCCGGATTTGATGAGCAGCGCGTTAGCACCGATGTGGGAAAGGCACCTTCCCATCCTCGCCAACCCAGGTTAATCGATCCTTCTAGGTCGGTTTCTGACTCCTTCGTTGAAGCTTGAACAAGCCAGGTAACCGGTAGGGGGCGATAATAAGTGAACGAAAAAATCGACTCGACGAGATCTTGTCCGACATTGCCGGCGTATTTGATGTAATGCTGATCAAACCTTTGATATGAAAGGCCAGGTATATTGCGAACTCCTTTGGCCATTACCGTAAGCATTTCCTGAATGGGTACGGGAAGCTCATGGAATCGTGTGACGACAGGCGGATTTTCGATCCACGTCTGATTCGCGATGTCAATTTCAATAATTTTCCCAGCGAGTTCCATATTGTCCTGGCTTAAATGAAAAGGATCGTAGCCGGATCCGCCATCTCCGGTGGTCAAAACAAGTTTTCCCGTTTCAGGTGAAAAAGTTAAGCTATTGACTCCATTATGATTTAAAAATGGCCTGCGAATATTCAGCAAGGTCCGCCGTTTTTGAGGTCGGCCATTTGCCTGCATCATCCATTCTTCAACTGTATCCATATGATCGTAATGAATTTCCCGATTGGTCCACTTCAGGTTCAAAGTTCCAGGATCGCACGGGTCGGGCTTAAACGATTCAAAGGTGCCTGGAAGAGCACCCGGTCCTTGAGATCCGGCTACCGAATAATGGAGATAAAACAGACCGTTATAGTAAAATTGGGGATGAAAGGCCAGTCCCAGCAATCCTCTTTCATCATATCCGCCACCAGTAGCTCCAAGTTTCATGATTCGCGGGCGAATGTCTAAAAAAGTCCCGATTACTCCGTTCCTTATGTAAAGGATCTCTCCTACTTGAGTTGCGATTAATAAACTTTCTGTTGAGTCGCCCGGCAAATAGGTTGTTTTCAAAACGGTGGGCATATTGATGTTTCTGACAATGGGTCGTAAACTGACGGTAACGTTTATCAAAAGCTTTCCCCTCCAGTTTATCGATTTTCTTTATCAAAATATGATTGGAACGATTCTTATAGTACCTAAGGTACGAAGCGCTCCAGGAACGCCACTTCCCTTGTCTGGCGACTTGGTGATGGGTCGAATCAAGTGAAAAATGATAAAATAAATAGGGTTCAGAAAGCTATGCAAGACGATTTGAGAATAGGAGGGAACGGCATGGAAGTTTTCGCCGACTATTTAGTGCGTATTGCCAACCCGCTGCATCGGGAGCGTATGGAAGAAGTATTGACCTGGGTTACGAAACAATTTCCGCATTTGGAACCGAAGCTGGCGTGGAATCAGCCGATGTATACCGATCACGGCACGTTTATTATCGGTTTTAGCGCAGCCAAACATCATATGGCTTTTGCTCCGGAACGAGCGGGAATGATTCATTTTGCCGATAAAATTGCCCAATCCGGCTACGAGTATACCAAGGAGTTGGTTCGGGTCCGGTGGGATCGTCCGGTTCCTTACGGTTTGCTTGAGAACATGATCGATTTTAATATAACGGATAAAGCGGATTGTTCCACCTTTTGGCGGAAATAGCAAGGAGGCGATACCGTGGAAGGCTGGAAACAGGCGCTGGACATATTTCTGATGGAATGGCGGGGGAATCCGATCGTTACCGGAGCGCTCGTCTGCGGCAGCTATGTCACCGGTAACGCTACGAAACATTCGGACATCGATGTGCATTTGTTGCTCGACGAGGAAGCGGATTGGAGGGAACGTGGCAATAAGGTCGTCGCCGGTTATTTGATCGAATATTTCATGAACCCGCCGCGGCAAATCCGGGCCTATTTTCAGGAGGACTACCACGATCGCCGCAAAATGTCGATGGTCCAATTTGTTACAGGCCAAGTGCTGTGGGATCGGACGGGGACTCTCCAGTTATTGCGGCGGGAAGCACAGGAATGGATGGACAAGCCCTATGAAAAGATGCCATCTGTTCGTCTCGAGCAACTCAAGTACGGATTGTGGGATATGCAAGATAATTTTCACGATTGTGCGGATCGCGGCGGGGAAGAACTCCGTTCGGTTTATTTCAACTCATTGCACCATTTGTTCAAGAGCTACTGTGAATTTCTTCATCTGGAGGAAATCCCTTATCATCAGTTGCTTGCTTACTTGACGGAGCCAAGCTATCTTGGCAAATACCTGAAAGAACCGTTCCCTGACAAGGAGTTTGCAGCATTGTTTGTCAAGGCTGTGAAAGCGGAAGAAATCGGCGATTTTGTTCTTCATTACGACTTGTTGACCGAGTATGTTTTGCATAAAATGGGCGGCTTCCATATCGACGGTTGGAGGCTAAGAAGCGCATCAAAATAGGGCGTTGATGTGGACTTCTGTCAAGGTATCCGCTGCGTGGAAAATTGTGTTAAAATAAGAGGGGACAGCGGTTTATGAGTTGTTGAAGCGGTTCTGAAAGGAAAGAAGAACAGTGGAAAAACCAGTCAAGCTTAAAGAAATAATGGATGGCATGGACCTTCAATTTGATGAGTTCCGAACTTTCCTGAATGTCAAAAAAGGCGAAGTGATTACCGTTTCTCAGGAAGCGCTTCGGCTGGCAGAAGACGAGGAGCCTACGGACCATTTGCCGGAGTGGCAACAGAATGATATAAGGGCCGCCATTGACGTGGTCGAAAATTTCGACGGATACATCGATCTTCCCGATCGATACGAGATCAATGAATATGAAATGATGGAAGACTTCTGCTATACGCTTGCAAATCAAAGAGATCAAGATTCTTTGCTTGACGCCATTCGCGGAAAAGGCGCCTTCAGAAGATTTAAAGATCTGGTGGGCTACATTGGAGTTGAAAAGAAATGGTACGCCTTTCGGGATGAGCGGTATAAACAAGTCGCGATTGATTGGTGCGATGCTCATAACGTGAAATATGTGGAGTAAATATATAACTGGGGATAGCCGATGCAGGGGTATAATGTGTTGATGATCTACAATATGGACATGAGCCGCATTCTCATGTGCAAACGATTAAAAGAGCCGTACAAAGGGCTGAGCAATTTCGTCGGGGGGAAAATCGAACCCGGGGAATTGGGAATGGCCGCGGCATATCGCGAGTTGGCCGAAGAGACCGCCATTACCCAGGCGGATGTGGAGTTGCGCCATTTGATGGATTTTACCTATCACTTGCATCAATGCTACGTGGAAGTTTATGCCGGCGTGCTGAATCGCGAGGTGACCATTGCCGGTGAGGAAAATGAATTGTATTGGTCAGAGTTGAACCGCCCTTTTTTCGATATGACGCAGTACGCCGGCGAAGGGAACATCGGGCATATGATCGAACAGGTGAAATTGAGCCGGCATTTATTTTTAAAATAAGCGATCTCATTTCTGAGGAGGAAATCGTTTGCCTTGGCCGATGGTGCATCTGGCTGTCTCCGATCGTTTATTTGCGGGAGAGGCCACGCCGGCTCTGTTGCTCGGTTGTATCGCTCCGGACGCCATCCACATGAGAGGAAATATTTCTCGGGAAGAGAAGGGCGTTGCGCATTTTGTCCGTGACCAAAAGCTTCCGGACATATCGCTTATTTTGGAGAAATGTGTGGAATACGGCGGTCGTCGATCGGAGATGGAGTGGAAACATTTTGTGCTTGGTTACTTCTCGCATATTTATACGGATGTACGGTGGACTCATACTGTGTATGCCGATTTTGAGAACCGCTGCAGAGGCGAAAAAAATACGATTCGATCGACCTACAATAGCGAAGCAAGCCAATTGGAATTTACGTTGATGAGCGAATTGGAAAACTCCGACCGACTGTTGGCCAAACTTTCGGGAGCCTCGAGCTTTGAGATGTCGCCCTTTGTAACGTTGGCGGAAGTCGATCAGTATCGACAGAGCAAATTGGCGTGGTTGAGCGAGCCGTTGAACGAACCGCAGCAGGAGCTCCAGTATTTTCAAACAGACCGCATACTCCATTTCATTCACGATACCGTTAAAGAATGGAATGAGCTAACAATACGTCATGAATTGAAGTGGTAGCGGGGGAGTTTTTTTAAGGAGGGGCCGGATGCAAGTAATACAAACGGGTGACGCCATGCTTCTGGCGCGTCTCAACAAGGATGTTCACGAATTACATGTATCGCTGTATCCGCAGTATTTCAAGGAATATAGGGTCGAGGAGATACTGGAATTTTTCTCGAAGGCGACAGGGGATTCGCGATTTCTTTTCTTTGTACTCGAAGACAACGGCAAATATTTCGGTTATGCCTGGGTGGAGATCAAGGAGTACCGGGAGAACGCCTTCATGAAAGCGTATCGATCCGTCTTTGTGCATCAACTGAGTATTGGCAGCGAGCATCGCGGCAAAGGTTTGGGCTCCCTATTAATGAACACGATCTACGAGCTTGCGGCGAGCCGCGGCATTCGGAGGATTGAACTCGATTATTGGGCGGACAATCATTCGGCCGCCAGTTTTTATGACAAACAAGGGTTTCAAGCATATAGAACTTATGTGTTCAAAGATCTGGAAGATTAAGATAAGCTAACCAACGAAAGGACCTTCCATGAAAAAGACAGTTTACGTCATTTCGGGACCGGCCGGGGTGGGAAAGTCGACGACGTCGCGCAAGTTGGTGGAGGCGCTGGACAGAAGCGCCTATCTGTCGGGTGACGATATTAGTCATATCCCGGTCAACGGCAGAGGAAAGCCTTGGCTCGACCCGAAGACGAACGAATTGACTTGGAAAAATATACGGTGCTTGACCCGCAATTTGTTGGATGATGAGTATGATGTCGTCATCGACTATGTGGCGTTTCCGAAGGAAGTCTACTGGTTGTCCGAACAACTGAACGATCGCGAGATCAGGCTCGTTTATGTCGTGCTGCTTGTCGACCGGGAAACCATTGTGACCAGGGATCGATTGAGACCGGAGACGGAGCAGATGGGAGAACGGAGCTTGATCCTGCTCGATGAATTCGAACGGGACAGCGAGCTGCCGCAATCAAACAAGCTGTACACGCAAACGTATACCGTCGAACAATTGCCCACCATTCTCGCTGCCATCATGACCAACGACCAGTACCGCATGCGATAACGACGGGGAGGCAACCGATGATCGACAACCGGCTGCAGGAGCTGTTGCAGCAACATCCGAGTTTGACGAAGGATTTGGAGCTGGTCCGTCAATTGCGGCTGCCTGATTGGTGCATTGCCGCAGGCTACGTGCGGAATTACGTCTGGGATTGCTTGCACGGCTATGACGAAGAAACGCCGCTGAACGATGTCGATGTGCTTTATTACGATCCCGAAGATCTTCGGGAAGAGACGGAAAAGCAATGGGAGCGTCAGCTTCGGCAGCTGGCGCCGACATATCCATGGTCGGTCAAAAATCAAGCGAGAATGCACCTGAGGAATCAAGAGCCTCCCTACATGACAATGGCAGACGCGATGATGCGGTGGCCGGAAACCGCAACGGCGATCGGCGTCTATTCGCAGCCGGATGGCAGGATCGGCGTCATTGCGCCACATGGTTCGGATGATTTGCTCGGCTTGATCGTCCGGCAAAGCCCCTACTTTCAAGATACCTCCAAGTTTCTGAAGCGAGTGCACAGCAAAAAATGGCTGGAACGTTGGCCCAAGCTGAAATTGATCGAATGACGGCTGTATGAACGTGGTCGTCCAAAAGGAGTAGGCAATCATGTTTAACGCAAATAAAATATTAGGCGTCGTGCTGATGATCGGCAGTGTGCTGCTGGCAACGATCGATCGCGTTTCGATCCGCATAGCGGAAGCGATTATCCAATCCGGCGACGCTCCACGCGGCCCGACGGGAGAGCGTGTCTACCTGATCGACGGCTCTTACGGGATCTTGATCTATTTGATGTTCTTCATCGGTTTTCTGTTGCTGGTGGCCGGCTTTCCCGGCAGTGTGAAGCGCAAATCGTCAAACGCCGTGAACGAGCGTTAGAACCCGTAAGCGGTAAATGATGGATACCAGGGCAATCGCTTACGAATGGTTACTATTCACCGTCACCCTGCTCCTGAGACACGATTCCGTGACGATTCATCTTTTGAGATCGAGCAGGTGCTTTCATTGCTTGTTTGATCAACGGCAACTCCCCTTGTCTTTTTCCAGCTTAGGTTTACTTTCGTAAGCGATTGTCCTGCCATTGATACCCGTATGATTGACAGATTTCGTGAAAGCAGCGTATAGTCATACTAGGTAAATCCACTGGGGGCGCCCGTACGGGCTGAGATAAGGCGTTGCCGCCTTTGTCCCTTCGAACCTGATCTGGGTCATACCAGCGTAGGAAAGTGGGAATGTGCATGCGACGCTTATGGATTCTTCGCGGCGGACGACGCCGTGTTACGGAACCGATGGCATCCGGGCATGCCGGCACAGGCCGGCGCGTTCGGAAACGTTCGTGTAAACAGACCGCTCCTATGTTGGAGCGGTTTTTTTGTTGTCCCAAGTGGGTGATTTTCCAAATGAGATAAGAAGGTGGACGAATCCGTGAAACAAGATTGGAAGTCGTTTCGGCTGTATGTCATTACTGGCGAGGAATATCATCCCGGCAGAAGTATGCTCGACGTGATGGAGCAAGCGTTGCAAGGCGGGGCGGACATGGTGCAGCTGCGCGACAAACACGCGCCAAAGCGCGAGGTGCTGGCAAAAGCGTATGCGCTTCGCGAGCTTACGCGGCGATACGAGGTGCCGCTGATCGTCAACGATCACCTCGATGTTGCACTTGCCGTCGATGCGGACGGCGTTCATCTCGGCCAGGAAGATTTGCCGCTCGCCGAGGCGCGGCATATTGTCGGGCCCAATCGGTTGATCGGCATCTCGACCCATCATATCGCCCAGGCGCTGGAGGCGGAGGCGGGAGGAGCGGACTACATTGGCGTCGGTCCGGTTTATCCGACGCAGACGAAGCCGGGCAAAACCGCCGTCACCACCACGTATGTGAAAGAAGCTGCACAACGCATACGGATTCCGTTCGTTGCCATCGGCGGCATCACGGCGGGCAATGTCGATGACGTACTTGCCGCAGGCGCGACGAAAATATGCGCGGTATCCGCGGTCGTCGGCAGCGACGATCCGGCCGAGGTGTGCCGCCGGTTGCTTGCGCGAATCGACTGCGCAAGGCCCTGCGCCGGTTCGCGATCGACCGTATCGGTTCGCGTCAACGGCAGGGATAGGCAGACAACGTCTCTGCATCTGGACGAGCTTGTACGGGAGTTGGGGCTGCTCGATAAACGAATCGTCATGGAAGTGGACGGCGCGATTATCCCGCAAGAGGTTTGGAGAGATACGACGCTCGTAAATGGAGCGACGATCGAGATTGTACATTTTGTCGGGGGAGGCTGAGGCAGATGGAAACACAAGCAGGAAATGATCCGTTGATTATAGGCGGCAAAAGACTGGAATCCCGGCTGTTTCTCGGCACGGGACGTTTTCCGAGTCCCGCGGTGATGCGGATGGCGCTGGAAGCTTCGGCGGCCCAAGTCATCACGTTCGCCGTACGCCGGGTCAATCTCGACATGGTGGAGGACGATTCGCTGCTGCAGCAACTGGAAGACAAGGATTTGATCTACCTCCCCAATACATCGGGATCGTCCAATGCCGAAGAAGCCGTGCGCATTGCGCGATTGGCGCGGGCTTCGGGGCTCGGCGACTGGATCAAGGTGGAGATCAGCGCCAACGCCCGCACGCTGCTGCCCGATCCGCTGGAAACGCTGAAAGCTACCGAACGGCTCGCCGCTGAAGGATTTGTTGTCCTGCCGTATACGTCCGACGACCCGATTCTGTGCAAACGGCTGGAAGAAGCGGGAGCCGCCGCCGTCATGCCGGGAGGCGCGCCGATCGGTTCGGGGCTCGGCATCTTGAACCCGTACAATATTGCCTTGATTGCGGAAGAAGCGACGGTGCCGGTAATTGTCGACGCCGGAATCGGTTCTGCCGTGGATGCCGTGCTGGCGATGGAGCTGGGCGCCGCCGGCATTCTCGTCAACACGCCGGTCGCCAAGGCGAGTGACCCGATTGCAATGGCCCGCGCCATGCGGCTTGCCGTCGAAGCGGGAAGATTGGCCTATCGCGCCGGCCGCATTCCGCAGCGGCGGGACGCATCGGCGAGCAGCGATACCGCCGGCATATCCGTGCCGCCGCAGCCGCTCGGCAAGGCAGCCTCGGCGCAATGGAAAGGCGGCGTCTGAACGTGGCGGCAAGCGTGCTTATCATCGGCGGCGGCATTATTGGCTTGTCGTGCGCTTTTGAAGCGGCGTCGCGCGGGTTTCGGGTCACGGTCATCGAGTCGGGAGCGTTCGGAGGGCAAGCGTCCGGCGCCGCAGCCGGCTGGAGCGGGTCCGGACCGTCTCCGGAATCGATCCCGAGCTGCTGGCGACGGGCAGTCTGACGGTTGCGCTGAACGAAGCGGATTTGCTGCCGCTGCAGACTCGTCTTGCGTGGCAGCGGTCATTGGGCGCCCGCGCCGAGCTTATCGAGCAAGGAGAGCGACTGCAGCGAACGGAGCCGGAGCTCACCAGCCGTGCGGCGGCAGCTTTGTTTTGCCCGGAAGAAAGCCATGTCAATGCGCCCCTGCTGGTCGCCGCTTTGGAGGAGGCTTGCCGCCGAATTGGCGTCAGCTTGACGGCTCACGCGGGTGAGGTGGAGATTGTCGATCCGCACCGTCTCTCGGGGAGCGGCGTGCTGTTGCGCGGTGGCAACGGAGCGGAATGGCGCGGCGATCGCGCCGTTCTGTGCGCCGGCGCCTGGACGTGCCGTTTCGCCGAAACGATCGGGCTGCCGATTCCGATTCATCCGATCAGGGGGCAAATTTGTTCGTACGACGTGCCGTTTGGCGATACCCGCCATATGGTCTTTTCGAGCCAAGCCTATTGGGTGGGCAAAAAAAACGGCACGCTCGTATGCGGCGCATCGGAAGATGTGGCCGGATTCGATGCGTCCGTCACCGAACGCGGGATCGAGCGGCTGCTGCGCTGGGGGCCGCGGCTGTTCCCGTTTCTGCAAGGGCGGCAGCCGGTTCGCCGCTGGGCGGGCCTTCGCCCGGCGACGCTCGACGGCCGGCCGCTGATCGGCCGACTGCCGCATCGGGACGATATCCTGATCGCCGCCGGCCATTATCGCAACGGCATTTTGCTCAGTCCAGTGACGGCGCAGCTTGTCGGCGACCTGCTGGAGGGAAGCGCGGGGGCGGGATTGTTGGCGCCGTTTGCACCGGATCGGTTTGCGTTGCGGCAATGAAACGAAGGGGAAGTTATTCAGGGAAGATCTGTTAAATGTTGAAACGATTTATCGTATACTAGAGGAGAAAATACAAGAAACGATGAACATCAGGTTGAATCAAACTTGATGTTTTTTTGTTTCCGGAAGGAATGAGATGCGGTGGAAGTCAGACAAATGGCCACGGCTTTTTTGTTTCGCGGCGATGAGTTGCTGTTGATGCGGAAATCGAACAGCCGGATCGCGGATCGGCCTTTCTGGAGCGGACTGGGCGGACATGTGGAAGCCAGCGAGCTGAATCATCCGCGAAGCGCCTGTTTGCGCGAAATTTTCGAAGAGTCCGGTTTCGCCGAGTCGGATTTGTCGGAGCTGCGGCTGCGTTATTTGCTGCTGCGGATCAAAGGCGACGAAATCAGGCAGCAGTTCGTTTATTTCGGCACGACGGCCAGAAGCGATTTCGTCAACAGCGACGAAGGCGAGCTGCACTGGGTGAGGAAGGAAGCGGTGCTCGGCCTTCCGATGTCGGCGATCGTGCGTGCGATGCTGGCCTACGATTTTGAACGTGCGGATCCGTCCGGAATCCGGGTCGGCACGATCACAAGCGGCAAGGACGGCGCGCCGCTGATGCAATGGGCGGAATTGAACGATCCGCTTGTGTTTTGAGATGTTTTTGAAGGGGGAGCGTGGCCGTGGAGATGGAGCCAAACGACAAGATGGAGACCGGGAAGAACGAAGCGGCTGCGGACGGATGCGCCAAGCGCCGTTGCATCATGATATTCCCTTCCTTCGAGAACCTTGCGGCGATTGAGGAAATACGAAGCAAACACGATCCTTTGTTTGGTTATGTCGGGGCGCACGTTACGCTCGTGTTTCCGTTCTGCAGCGATATCGCTACCGAAGCGTTGCGCCGCAATATCGAGACGGCTGTTGCGGGAGTGAAACCGTTCCGGCTTGTGATGCAAGGAATCAGCGGCGCGGAAGGGGGCTACTTGTTTCTGGATGTGGCGCAGGGCGGAGAAGAATTGAGCGAGCTTCATCGCCGGCTTTATACGGGAATGCTGCAATCGTATTATCCGCCGTTTCTGCGTGAGACTCCTTATGTTCCCCATCTGACGGTAGGCCGGATCAACGACCGAACTGAATGGCAACGCGCCGTACATTCCTATCGATCCATAAAGGAGCGTTTTGAGCAGCATACAGTCAAGGAAATCAGCGTCGAGGTAATTGACGAACAGGAGTACTCGGCGATCGAAATGATCATTCCTTTGGGATAAACGAAAGGAGGGCAAACGTTGTTTATTTTCGGTGCCATCGTCGCCGTCGGGCTTGTGATCGCGTTGCTGTATTGGGCCGGAACGTTTGGCGGCATCATGTTGACCGCGATTGTAGTCGGCGTTATTTTCGCCACGTATTGGCGTGTCAGGGAAATCCAGCTGGATATTCGCCAGATCAAGGAGAAGCTGGGCATCGGAGCCGCGTTCGATCGCCCGCCGACGAACGAAGAAATCGAACAAGAACTGGAAGCGGACCCGGAATGGAACGGCGAATCGTGGGACGGTCCGGTGGAAGCGGACGATCCGAACGACCCGAAGGTTCGCGACGACCCGGATAACGAAACGAACGGCAAGCCGTCGCACCGTCGCAAATAAACCGCCGAAAGAAACGGCTGCCCTCTTTTGTCCAAGAGAGTAGCCGTTTCTTTATGTCAAACTTGTCTCCCAATGCGCACCACAAAGACATATACCGAAAATAAGCCATTTTTTCTTGGTTATTTCGGTAAAAAATGGCGGCCAACACAGAAATAGCCAGCGATTTTACTGGGTATTTCAACGAAATCTTCGATTGAGGGGCGATTGGGCAACAATAGCCAGTGTTTTCGCTGGTTATGTCCGCCGCACCATGGGAAAACGAGGGAATAAGCCGCTTTTCATGGGCTATTTAGTCGGTATCACTCATGCGGAAATAGAGTAGGCAAAAGTCAAAAGATATGTTGATGCAGGAGGTTGTACGCCTATACAGACTACACATTGGTAACATACCCATAAGTAGGGTGCCGAAAACCTCCAAAGTGACTTCGCCGAGCAGAGTTAACGCGTCAAGAAAAGCGGACGTCGCCGCAACGCCAAACGGCATCCGGCCGATTTGCGCCGGTTCGTCGTCGGTCGCTGCCATTCCCGCGCGATGGTCGACCGGTACTTGCAATAAAATTCCCGCACTAACTTTTATGGAGTGATGGCTTTTGAAGGGAATCGTTTTGTGCGCAGGCAAAGGGACACGGATTCAACCTTTTTCATACTCCAGGCCGAAATGCATGCTTCCTGTAAACGGGATTCCCGTCATCGACTACTCCATCCGCCAGTTGAAGCGGGCGGGCGTCAGCGAGATCGGCATCGTTATCCATGCGAGCCAGCCGTCCATCCGTGAGCACCTCGGTTCCGGCGATCGGCATGGCGTTTCGATTACCTACCTGCAGCAGCAGGAGACGCGAGGCTTGGCCGATGCGATCCGGAGCGGCAGATCGTTTCTCGGCGGCGATTCCTTCCTCGTTATGCTGGGCGACAATTTGATCGAAGGGCCGGTCGAAGCGTTGCGAACGGCGGTGGAGATGGAGGGCGCTCATGGCGCGATCATGCTGGCGCGGGTCGAGAACCCGCGTCAATTCGGTGTTGCCGTTGTGGAGCAAGGGCGCGTTGTCGACCTGGAGGAGAAGCCGGAGCATCCCCGCTCCGATCTTGCCATCGCCGGCGCCTACGCCTTCCGGACCGGCGTCTGGTTGCATATCGACCGGCTCCGGCCTTCCCGGCGGGGGGAATACGAACTGACCGACGTGCTGCAGATGATGATCGGACAGACGGAGAAGATCGTATACTCGCTGCTGGACACGCCGTTTTTTGATGTGGGCACGCCGGAGCAATGGATTGCCGCCAATCGCCACTTGATGGCGGAAGACGGCAGCCGGAATGTGATCGCGGACGGCGTCGATCTGGAGGGGACCGTCCTGATTCCGCCGGTACGCATCGGGAAAGGCGCCACGATTCGCAACAGCAGGCTGGGGCCGTTCGTTACCGTCGGCGAATCATGCCGATTGGAAGCGTGCACCATCGACAATTCGATCATTCTGGAACAGGCGGAGCTTGCGCACCTGTATGCCCTAAACAGCGCATTCGGTGCCATGTCCCGCATCAACGCCCCGTTGGCCACGAACAAACCGGCACGGTTTATCATTGGCGACAAATCGTCGATTATCGAGTGAACGACAAACGTCAAGGCAGCGCAACCCGGGATTGCTCGCGCAGCGCGGCCTTTAGCCGTTCGATCTCCAAATCGGAGGGCGAGAGGCCGCGGCGAATGAGCAGCAGCGCCACATCGGCGAAACAGCGGAATTGCTGCTTCCATTGCGCCGCGCTCCGGTCTTGAACCGGCATCGCCGGGTCGCAGGCCAGAGAAGCGCGCATATATTCCAGCAGCCACACGGCTTCTTCGCGGCAAAGCGAATAGTCGCTTTGCGTCAGCCTTTCGAGCTTGCGCAAGGCGGCTTCGGAAACGGGAACCGTTTCGGATCGGGAAAATTCCATGGATTGTTCACTCCTGAAAGACAGACATGTTTCATCCATACGCGACAATCGCCCAAATCATGCGCATCTGGATCGGATTCGTCCGATCATTCCATACTGGCGTCTCCTGTGCTAGAATAGATGAGATTTTATCGGCGGGAAGGCGTCAGGGGGAAAAAGGATGAAATGGCACAATATCGTTCTGGTCGGCTTTATGGGGACGGGTAAAACGTCGGTCGGCGGGGTGTTGGCCGGCAAACTCGGCTGGCGGCTGGTCGGAACGGATGAAGAAATCGAACGGCGGGAAGGACGGACGATCCCGGAATTGTTTGCGGGCCCGGGCGAAACCTATTTCCGCGACGTCGAAAGCGGCGTGATAGCCGATGTGATGTCGCGCAGCGGACAAGTAGTGGCAACGGGGGGCGGAGCGGTGCTGGCTCCGCGCAATCGCGAGGCCATGCGGGCCGGAGGAATCGTCGTCGCGCTGACGGCATCGGCGGAAACGATCATCGCGCGGGTCAATCGCGATTCGAATCGTCCGCTGCTGCAGGGGAATGCGCATGAGACAGTGCCGCAGCTGATGGAGAAACGCAAGCACGCCTACGATTTTGCCGATGTGACGGTGGCTACCGACGGGCTTACGGTCGAACAGATCGCCGAAACGATTGTCCGGCTTTCCGCAACGTACGACCGTCCGGAAACGTAAGCCCGCGCCGGTCAGTCCAACTTCTCCCATTCCAGCATGCCGCCGGTCATGTTGACGAGTCCTTGCAAGCCTTGCGCCTGCAAGTATTCGCATGCTCTTCCGCTGCGATTGCCGCTGCGGCAAATGAGAATCACTTCGCCGTTCTGCGGCACCTCGCGCAGCCGCTCTGGCAGCTCGCCCAGCGGGATATGAACAGCGCCCGGCACCATGCCGTGCGCTACTTCGTCATGCTCGCGCACGTCGACCATGGCCGGCGTTTCGCCGCGCTGCAGCCGATCTTTCAATTGCTTTGGCGTGATGGAACCGATCGTGGACAAAAAAGAACCCCTCCTCAGCATTCGTCGATCCCCCTCATCATAGGAGGAAGCGGAGCCGCTGTCAAACCGCGCGGCCGATTGCCGCATCGGTTGCCGCGGCGGCCTGCGGGCGGCTTGCGGGGCGCATTCCCAAGCAGGGCAAGCTATGGTAAACTGACACTATGCGACGAAATTCGAGGGGAGCGCTCAAGCTTACATGAAAGTCATCGTTACACCCGCAGCATCTTTACAAGGAACAATCAACGCCCTGTCTTCCAAAAATTATACGACCCGTTATTTGCTTGTCGGCGCGCTGGCCGAAGGGACAAGCACGATCCTTTATCCCGCCCACAGCGAGGACAGCGACGCCATGCGCCGCTGCATCCGCGATTTGGGCGCCGTCATGACGGAAGACGAACAGAAAATTACCATTACCGGTTTCGGCCGGCATCCGAGGAACGTGAAGGAGCTTAATGTCGGCAATGCCGGCGCCGTGCTGCGTTTCCTGATGTCGACCGCCGCCTTCTGCCCGGAAGTTACGTTCGTCAATACGTACCCGGAATCGCTCGGCAAACGGCCGCACGACGATTTGATCGACGCGCTTGGTCAGATCGGCGTCAAGGTCGACCATAACGGAGGCAAGCTGCCGATTACGATTCATGGCGGGGCCCCGCGCGGCGGCCGCATCGAGGTATCGGGAAGCGTCAGTTCGCAGTACCTCAGCTCGCTGCTGTTCATGACGCCGCTTCTGGCGGAAGACAGCGAAATTGTCGTGCTGAACGATTTGAAATCGAAGGTTGTCGTCGGCCAGACGCTTGAGGTGCTGGCGCAGGCGGGCATACGCGTGGAAGCGAGCGCCGATCTGATGCATTTCCGCGTGCCGGGCGGCCAGCGTTACGAACCGAAGGAATACGTTATTCAAGGCGACTATCCGGGTTCGGCGGCGATCCTGGCGGCTGCGGCCGTAACGGATTCCGAAGTTCGCGTGCTGCGCCTGACGGAGGACAGCAAACAAGGCGAACGCGCCGTTGTCGACGTCCTGAAGGCGATGGGCGTGCCGCTCACGCACAAGGACGGCGTTGTCCATGTGCAAGGCAACAAGCGGCTTGCGGCCGGCGAGTTCGACGGCGACCATTTTACCGACGGCGTGCTGGCGATGGTGGCCGCGGCGGTTTTCGCCGAAGGGACGTCGCGCTTCTATAATGTAGAGAACTTGCGATACAAGGAATGCGACCGCATTACCGATTATTTGGCGGAGCTGCGCAAGGCCGGCGCCGACGTGGAAGAGCGGCAAAGCGAAATTATCGTGCACGGCAAACCGGAAGGCGTCGAAGGCGGCGTGGAGATCGATGCGCACTTCGACCATCGCGTCATCATGGCGCTTACGGTCGTCGGGCTTCGTTCGCGCCGGGGGCTGACCATTCGCGACGCGCATCATGTGGCGAAGTCGTACCCGCAATATTTCGAGCATCTGCAGGCGCTTGGCGCCCGCATCGAACAAGTGGCCGATTGAGCCGCCGCCCGGCATTTCCATTTCACTGAAGCGTGGTGCGCAATCGAATGGCATGGAAACTGATCAAATACGCGTCGACCTTGCTGCTTGTAGTGGGGCTCGTGTTTTCCAGCGGCGTGTTCAGCGTGCTGCTTTATGCGAAAATAACCGACAAAGACTGGTCCTTCCGCGCAAACGCCGACGACGCTGTCGTATATGCAGAGGGGGCGTCACCACCTTCCGCAACGGCATCGCCTGCGCCCGAACCGTCGCCGACGCCCGGGCCGAGCGAGCTGCCGGCGGCCAAACCTTCCGCCATGCTGAAGGCGCCGGCGATCGCCCAATACCCGGAGCTGCCGGCCGGCTGCGAAATTACGAGCCTGGCGATGCTGCTGCAATACGCCGGCGTCAGCAAAGGCAAGATGGATTTGATCGCGGACACGCCCGTCGATATGACGCCGATCGTGATGAAGGCTGACGGAAAGATCGTCTCCTGGGGCAATCCGAACACCGGTTACGTCGGCGACGTGACGAACCGCACGCGCGGGTTTGCGATATACCATGGGCCGCTGCTGCAGGTGATGCAGAAGTACATCAAAACCGGCGTCGATTTGACGGACGGCACGTTTGACGACATCGAGCGGTACGTTTCGGCCGGCATGCCGGTTGTTGTATGGACTACGATCGACTTCAACCTGCCGAGCAATTGGTACATCTGGGACACGCCGATCGGACCGATCCGCACGACGTTCTCCGAACATGCCGTGCTGATGGTCGGGTACGACAAAGACTATGTGTATGTAAACGACCCGCGTTCGGGAAAAGCCGCCGTACCGGTCGCGAAGAATCAATTTGTTCAATCCTGGGAAGCGTTAGGGAAGCAGGCCATTTCGTACCGAAATCCGTAGAAGTTCTATTTTGAGGAGGGAATGTGGCATGGCATTCGAAAATCCGTCACGCGAACAGATCAAGGAACTGCTGGAGCAAACGAAGCTGATCGCCGTCGTCGGCCTGTCCGACAACCCGGAGAAAGTTTCGCACATGGTGGCGCAGGCGATGCAGGACAAAGGCTATCGCATCATCCCGGTCAATCCGAACGCCGACACCATCCTCGGGGAAAAAGTGTATGCCCGCTTGTCGGACATTCCGTTCCCGGTCGATATCGTCAACGTGTTCCGGCGCAGCGACCAAGTGGTGCCGATCGCCGAGGAAGCGGTGCAAATCAAAGCCAAGGCGTTCTGGCTGCAGCTTGGCATCGTGAACGAGGAAGCGGCGCGGATCGCGGCCGAAGGCGGGCTGACTGTGATTATGGACCGCTGCATCAAGGTCGAGGATTCGATTTTGCGGCCGAAGCATGGCTGACAAGGAAACGCTACGCCAACACTTGCCGGTGTATTTTGTCACGGGGCTTGCGCCGGTCGGCGGCCGCAGCGCGCTTGAGACGGTGGCACAGGCGCTGGACGGCGGCGTGACGATCGTACAGCTGCGCGAGAAAGAGGCGCCGCTTTCCCGCATTATGCGGGAAGGAGCGGCGCTCCGCGAGCTGTGCCGCCGGAGCGGCGTGCCGTTCATCGTCAACGACCGCGTCGACGTTGCGCTGCTGCTGGACGCCGACGGCGTGCATGTCGGCCAGGACGACTTGCCGTGCGCGATGGTGCGGCAGCTTGTCGGTCCGGAGCGGATGATCGGCGTATCGGCGAAGACGAGGGAAGAAGCGGCGCAGGCGGCCGCGGACGGTGCGGACTACATTGGCGTCGGGCCGATCTTCGCGACGGCGACGAAGCCGGATGCCGGCGACGCGATCGGCACGTCGCTGCTGCGTTATGTGCGGCGCGAGCTTGGGTTGCCGCAGGTTGGCATCGGCGGCATCGACGCGGCCAACGCGGCGGACGTGATCGCGAGCGGCGCCGACGGCATCGCCGTCGTATCGGCGATCGCCGGCAGCGACGATCCGCGCGAAGCTGCGGCGCGGCTTCGCAGCATCGCCGCAGCGGCGGAGGGAGCGAAGCTCGTGTAGCACGGGAACGTTGGCGTTGCACCAAAAGTCCCCCTTCCACAGTAATGTGGGTGGGGGCTTTTTTTATGATAGATGGAAGCCGGTTTGGATAAGCAAAATAGCCCATAAAATGGCCTATTTGCCCCCTATCGCCCGACTCGTCGGAAATAGCCAGTGAAAGCACTGGTTATTTCAACTTCGAAGCCCCAAAATCGTTTTTTTCAAAGTAATAGCCAGTGATTTCGCTGGTTATTTTGCAGAGGCTGCCCGTTTTTGGCTAAATAGGCAAGAAAACAGGGTCTATTTTCAACTTGGTCGTGGGTTGTGATTGCCGTTGCCAGCGTTCTCCTGCTTATAAATCGCTGCCGAAGCTAACAATAAGACGAGCTTCATGGCGACCGGTGAAACCGAATGGTGCGGCATGAAGACTACTCGAATGCCAAGGAGGATCAACGGTGTACAATCAGTCGTCTTTTGCCGGCAGCGGCGGCGCTTCCTCGCGGTTCGGCGCCCAGAAGAAGTACGAGCCGGTAGGGTTCGTCCAATCGGTGTATCAAGGCAAGCAGTCCGTCATCAATAAGTGGAACAACCCGGCATCCGCCCAAACGGCAACCGCGGCATCCGCCCATACGGTCGGCAGCAGCTTCGTTTCCCGCCCGCAAGGCGCGGCAAGCTCGGCTTCCTCGTCTTCCATGAGCGGCAATAGCTCGTTCCGCCCGAGCGGCTTTGTGCCGTCCGTCACTTCGGCGGCCACTGCCGCCCAAGGTGCGGCGCAAACAGGCTACCGGTCGACGGCAGCAACCGCCGGCTCGATGCAGAGCCGGAATATGGGACGTTAACCAAGCGGCACGTACGAAGCGGACTGAGAAGTCCGCTTTCTGGCCGTGGGGACCGTCCCTGATCGAAGCGCGGCAACGCGACGGCCTCGGGCAATAACAAGCTGATGAGATCCTTCCGGCGAAAGGAGAACCACCGATGCAAACACAAACCGCAAACACAACTACCGCAACAACAAGCAACCGCAACATGCTGACTGCCAAGGAACTGGACTATATCAAGGATTATTTGTCCTGGGAGCTGCTTGCGATGAAGAAATGCAACGATGCTGCCAACGCCTGCACCGATATGCAAATTCAGTCCAAGCTGAAGCAGACCGGCGAGAAACACAAGCAGCATTACGAAACATTGCTGTCGCATCTGCACTAACCACGACCGAAAGGGGACCGGACAAGATGGCCACTGAAATCGCAATGCCGAAAAAACCGGGCGAACCGCAAGTGAAAGGGCCTGAAATGAACGACCGGGACAGGCTGAACGACATATTAACGACGGCAAAATATTTGACCGCCGCCTACAATGTCGGCCTTAATGAAATGCAGAATCCGGCGCTTCATCAAACGGTGCAGCGCGTGCTGAACGATGTGCACGACACGCAGTCGCAGCTGTTCGATCTGATGTTCCAGAACGGCTGGTACAAGATGAAAGCCGCCGATGCGCAGGAAATCACGCAAGCGCACCAGCAGTTCAGCAATTACCGGACGCAGTTTCCGACATTCCATTAAGTCGGCTCTCCGAGAATCATGTCGTCGAGCGTATAGCCGACACGAACCATCGGGTACACGTTTTCTTCGCGGCCGATTACGCATTCGATCAGCACCGGGCCCGGCGTTTGCAGCGCTTCCTGCCAAACGAGCCGGGCTTCTTGCTGCGTGCGGGCGCGCACCCCTTTGATGCCGTACGCCTCCGCCAGCTTGACGAAATCGGGGCTGCCGGCCAATTCGATCTGGCTCAGCCGGTTGTCGTACAGCAGCTCCTGCTGCTGGCGCACCATGCCGAGCACTTCGTTGTTCATGACGACGATCTTGACCGGCAGCCGGTAAAGGGCGCATACCGCCAGTTCCTGGGCGCACATCTGGATGCCGCCGTCGCCGTTGATCGACACGACGAGCCGGTCCGGGCAGCCGAACTGCGCGCCGATCGCGGACGGCAGCCCGAAGCCCATCGTGCCGAGACCGCCGGACGTAAGGAACGAGCGGGGACGGCTGAAGCGGTAAAACTGCGCCGCCCACATCTGGTGCTGCCCGACGTCGGTGGTGACGATCGCTTCGCCGCGCGTCGATTCGCTGATCATGTCGATAAAGCGAGCCGGTTTGATCGGATCTTCGTCGCCCGCGGCGCGATCGGATTCGCGCAGGAGCGGAAACAGCCGAGCATCTGCCGCAATTTCGTCCAGCCATTGTGCCGAATCGGCCGGCCTGACCAAAGGCAGCGCCGCGCGCAGCACCATTTTGACATCGCCGACACAGGCGATGGCGGCCGGTACGATTTTGCCGATCTCGGCCGCGTCGATGTCGATGTGCACAATCGTGCGTACTTGCGGGGCGAAGCCGCTCACTTTCATCGTCACGCGATCGTCGAAGCGCGCGCCGGCGGCGATCAGCACGTCGCATTTCTGCAGCGCCTTGTTCGCGGCGTAGGCGCCGTGCAAGCCGGGCATGCCGACCCACAGCTCGTGCCCGCTGGGGAAGCCGCCCAGGCCGAGCAGCGTCGTCACAACCGGGATTCGCGCCGCTTCGGCGAACGCGAGCAATTCCTTGGCGGCACCGGAGGCGATGATGCCGCCGCCGACCAGCAGCAGCGGACGTTTCGCTGCTGCGATCGCATCCGTCATCCGTGCGATGGCGAGCGGATCAGGATCGGGTTCCGCTTTCGCTTCGGCTTCGCAACCTGCGCCCGGCAGCCAATTGTCGCTCCATGCAACCGACTGATTGGACACGTCCTTCGGGATATCGATCAGCACCGGACCCGGTCGGCCGGTGGAGGCGATGCGGAACGCGTCCCTGACGATGCGCGGCAAGTCGGCCGCGGAACGCACGTAGTAGCTATGTTTCGTGATCGGCATCGTGATGCCGACAATGTCCGCTTCCTGGAACGCGTCCGAACCGGCGAGCGCTGTGGGCACATTGCCGGTAATGACGACCAGCGGAACCGAATCCATATGCGCGGTGGCGATGCCGGTGACGAGATTGGTAGCGCCCGGACCGGACGTGGCGATGCAAACTCCGACCCTTCCGGTAGCGCGGGCATAACCGTCGGCCGCATGGATCGCGCCTTGCTCGTGGCGGGTCAGAATGTGCCGGAACCCGGCATTGTTGTACATGGCGTCGTATACATAAAGGACATTGCCTCCGGGATACCCGAATACGCAGTCGACACCTTCGCGAAGCAAACAGCGGAGCAGCAGCTCCGAACCGGAAACGGCAGATGCGGTTGTGGACATGGACAATTCCTCCTTGAAAGCGGGATTGGGGAGCGAACGCGAGAATATGAAAACATCAAAAAGCCCCTTCTGCATCGCAGCGCGTTTCGGCGCATGCCATACAAAAGGGGCGAACGGTTAACGGTTCGCGGTACCACCCTGGTTCGCCGGACATCTTGCGATGCCGGCCTTATGAGGCAACCGACGAGCTTGCCTCAGGCGCGGTAACGAGCGCCATTCCGTCCGCACTTACTGGCACAGGGTTCAGGCGCCTGAACCCGGCGTTCAGCCGGAAGCTCCGAGCGGACTAAAGCGCATGTCTTGCGGCGAACGTTTCAGCAATCCGTCCGCTCTCTGGGCGCAAGGGAGGTGCGCTTACTGCTCATCATCGCGTGTAATGTATTAGCATCAGATTATAGAACATGAAATCCGTTCCAGTCAAGCGTCTCCCTTATAAATCAATCTTGTGATAAGATGGATCAAGACGGCCGGTTCACAATGGCGTGGACCCGCTCGATTAATTGCGCCGGATCGATCGGCTTCATCAGGAAATCCTTGGCCCCGAGCATGACGCCTTCGGTGACGGTCGATTTGCGCGAATCGCCGGAGAGGAGCAGAACGGGCACGGACTTCGTATGGGCACTGGCCTGCAATTGGCCAAGCGCGCTCAGACCGTTCGTCCCGGGCATGTTAATATCGAGCATAATCAGGTCGTAGGAGCGGATGCGCGAGCTGATTTTGAGAAATTCATCGGCATCGGCGAAAGCTTCGACGACATACTCCTCGTCGATCTCGAGCAGCTGTTTGACCAGCAGGCAGAAAGCGCCGCTATCGTCGACAATGGCGATATGTTTGGGCACGGACTGGACACTCCTTTAATGGCATTAATCAATTGCGATCCGGTACGGATCGATTACGGAGCAGCGGGGGACAATCGAAATGACGGACAAAGCGGAGCGTATGGCGGCTATCTTGCAGCGAACGAAGCTTGCCTTTATGGACGACAGCCGCGTCAAAATGGAACAACTGCATCGCGCGTTCGTCGAATGGGAGCGGGGCGCAGCGGAGCCGGATCGGACTGCCGGCACGGCGTATCGCATCGCCCACAGCATGAAAGGGCTGGCGCTCACGTTGTCATTGCCGGCGATCGATGAGGCTTGCGAGCGCATGCTTGGTTTTATTTTACAACAGGAAGGGCAAGTTTGGACAGCGGAAAAGCTCGAATCGTTGCGATTAATGGCGAATCGGCTCGAAACCGCGGTGGCGGAGGCGGACGATGCCGGTTGACGCGGGGACAAGCTAGTTTAACGGAAAGGACAGCGCCATGAACTGGATGGGTAATCTGCAGCAGCTCGGCCGGTCGATCATGCTGCCGACAATTGCGTTGCCCGTGGCGGCGATCTTGCTGTACCTCGGGGCAATTCCCTGGCAGTCGGTTGGACTTGGCCAGGTGGGGGAAATATTGCGTTTCAGCGGCGATACGATTTTTACGTATTTGCCGTTCATCTTTGCCGTCGGCGTGGCGCTCGGCCTGACGGAAAACGCCGGCACCGCCGGTATGTCCGCGCTGCTCGGCTATTTTTTGTTCACCCGTCTGACGGAAGCGTATTATATCGGCACGGAGCTGAAGCTTGGCGTTTCCGGCGGCATCCTGATCGGCATTTTGGCCGCGCTGTCCTATCACCGGTTTCGCAACATCAAGCTGCCGGAGTACATTCAATTTTTTGGCGGACCGCGCTTTGTGCCGCTCTTCATGAGCGCGGTAACGATCGTGTTTACGCTGATCATGATGGCGGTGGGGCCGTCGATCCAGCGGTTTTTCGGGGCGATCGGCGACTTTATGCTCGGCATGGGCGGCTTCGGCGCCTTTCTGTACGGCATGTCGTTCCGGCTGCTCGTGCCTTCCGGGCTGCACCATATCCTGAACAACGTGTTCTGGTTTCAGCTCGGTTCGTTCGAACGGGCGGACGGCAGCGTCGTGTTCGGCGATTTGCCGCGCTATTTCGCCGGCGATCCGTCGGCGGGCACGTACATGGCGGGCCTGTACCCGATCATGATGTTCGCCGTGCCGGCGATTGCGCTGGCCATTATCCAGGAGGCGCGCGAAGATTTGAAGCCGGGCATCCGCGCGACCTTCCTGACCGCCGCGCTTACGTCGTTTCTTACCGGCGTTACGGAACCGATCGAATTCGCCTTTTTGTTTGTGGCGCCGTATTTGTTTTTCATTCATGCGCTGCTGTCCGGCGCCGCGATGTGGATCGCCTACGAGCTCGACATTCATCACGGCTTTTCGTTTTCGGCCGGCGCCATCGACTTTGTGATCAACGAACATCTCGCCAGTCGCGGGCTGTGGCTCATTCCGATCGGCCTTGTATACGGCCTCGTATATTACGTGCTGTTCCGCTGGGCGATCCAGCGCTTCCGCATTCCGACGCCGGGCCGCGAGGAAGGCTCCCAGCTCGAGGAATGGGCCGGCGATATCCCGTACCGGGCGCCGCTTATTTTGCGCGCGCTCGGCGGCAAGAACAACATCAAGACGATCGAAGCCTGCATCACGCGGCTGCGGCTGACGCTCGAGAACGACAAGCTGCTGGACATGGCCGCGCTGAAGCATTTGGGCGCCGCCGGCGTCATCACGCTTGGCGGCGGCAACGTGCAGGTCGTGTTCGGCACGTTCTCCGAACTGATTCGCGAGGAAATCGTCAAAGTGACGCGAAAGGACATCGAACAGGTGCTGTTCAGCTCGCCGATGCAAGGCAAGATGCTGCCGCTCGACGAAGTGCCGGACGCGGTATTCGCCGGCAAAATCGTCGGCGACGGCGTCGCCTTCCTGCCGGAGCGGGGCGAGCTCGTTTCTCCTGTTGCGGGCCGCGTGGCCCACTTGTACCCGACGCTGCACGCCATCGGCATCGTGACGAAAGAAGGGCTGGAGGTGCTGCTTCACGTCGGCATCGACACCGTCAATTTGCAAGGCAAATGGTTTACCGCCTATGTGAAAGAAGGGGACGAGGTAGAGCCGGGCCAACTGCTCATCAAGTTCAACTTGCAAAAGGTGAAGGAGCTTGCCAAGTCGCCGATCACGCCGATGGTTGTCACCAATCCGGCCAAAGTGAAAACGTGGAGCTTCGCACCGTTCAAGGCGGTCAAAAAAGGGCAGGCGGCCGTAATGTCCGTTGTGCTGAAAGACGAAACGACGAGCGGCGGAGGTGGCACGAATGGGTAGCGGATTCAGCCTGAACGGCATCGGCGCCTCGCCCGGCATCGCCATCGGCAAAGCGTTTCTGCTGCCGGCGTGGGAGTGGAACATTCCCGACGAAGCGATCGACGCAAACGACCTGACGTTCGAGTTCGAGAAGCTGTTCGAAGGCATTCGTGCGTCGAAGCTGGAGCTGGAGCTGATCAAGCAGGACATTTCGGAAATGATCGGCAAGCAGGAATCGGAAATTTTCGACGCCCATCTGGCGATTCTGGACGACCCGATCTTCATGAACGAAGTGCATAACATCATGAAGCGGCAATACAAGTCGGCGGAAGTGGCCGTCAAGGAAACGATCGACAAGTTTGCGCTCATGTTCGATTTGCTGGACGACAATTACATGAAGGAGCGGGCGACGGATATCAAGGACGTCGGCAACCGGCTGCTGAAGCATCTGCTCGGCGTTTTTCCGGAGACGGCTCCTGTGCCGGACGAGCCGCCGTTCATCGTTTGCGCCAAGGAACTGTCGCCGTCCCAACTGTCGCATATGAACCCGCAGCAGGTGCTCGGCATCGTCACGATGCTCGGCGGCACCACGTCGCATGCGGCGATCATGGCGCGCGCAATGGGCATTCCGTTCGTGCTCGGACTGGAAGGGAAGCTGGCGGAGCCGCTCGAGAACGGCGATTTGCTGATCATCGACGGCGATGCGGGGACGGTGCATATCCATCCCGACGACAAGCTCGTCGAAACGTACAAGGCGCGCAAGTCGGAATGGCTGGCCGAAAAAGACCGGCTTAACGCGATCGCCGGCGTGCCGCCGGTGACCGAGGATGGCGTGCGGCTCGAACTGCTGGTCAACATGAGTTCGATCCAGGATCTCGATGCCGCCATCGCAAGCGGCGCTGCCGGCGTCGGCTTGCTGCGCACGGAGTTCATCTACATGGAGAACAGCGCGCTGCCGACCGAGGACGAGCAGTTCGACGTGTACCGACGCGCCGCCGAGAAGCTGGGCGGGCGACCGCTCGTCATTCGTACGCTCGATATCGGCGGCGACAAGAACGTCGATTTTCTCGCGCTGCCGCGCGAGGACAATGCGGCGCTCGGGTACCGGGCAATCCGCATATCGTTGGATCGGACGGACCTGTTCCGCACGCAGCTCAAGGCGATTCTGCGGGCGAGCCGGTACGGCAACGTCAAAATCATGTACCCGATGATTGCGTCCGTTGAAGAGGTGCGTGCGGCGCGGGACGTGCTTCGTATGGCGATGCGCGAGCTTGACGACGCCGGGGAAACGTACAACGCGGACATCGAAGTGGGGATTATGATCGAAGTGCCGGCTGCGGTAGCAATCGCCGATTTACTGGCGGAAGAGGTACAGTTTTTCAGCATCGGCACGAACGATCTCGTGCAATATGCGCTTGCCGTCGACCGGATGAACGAAGCGATCGCCCATCTGTACGATCCGTATCATCCGGCGGTGCTGCGCATGCTCAAGACGACCGTCGACGCGGCCAAGCGGCGCGGCATTTCGGTCAGCGTCTGCGGCGAGCTTGCCGGCGACCGGCTGGCGCTGCCGCTGTGGCTAGGGCTCGGCATCGGCGAAATCAGCATGTCGGTGCCGGCGCTGCTGCCGGTGAAGAAGGAGCTGCTGGCCAGTCGCGCCGACGCCAGCGCCGAGCTGCTGCAGCGGGCTCTGGCGTGCCGCACGGGCGCGGAGATCAAAGCGCTGCTGCAGGCAGGATGCGCCGCCATTCCACAGGCGGAAGCGTAGCTCCGCGGCGCATACGCAAAAGGGCTGTCCCTTACTCGCGGGACAGCCCTTACTTTCGGTATTGCCGCTTGTTCAGCGAGCCGCCAGCAAATCGCAGAACGCTTTCGCGTACGGCGGCAGATCCGGCGGTCGGCGCGACGACACGAGATTGCCGTCGACGACGACCGGCTCGTCATGCCAGGTGGCGCCGGCATTTTCCATATCGTCGCGGATGCCCGGCGTTGACGTCACTTGCCGGCCTTGCAGGATGCGGGCCGAGATGAGCACCCAGCCGGCATGGCAAATTTGCCCGATCGGTTTGCCGGCCTCGTTCATCTCGCGGATGAAACGCAGCACCTGCGGGTAGCGCCGCAGCTTGTCCGGCGCCCAGCCGCCCGGCACGAGAATGCCGTCATAGTCGGCGCTGTCCACTTCGTCGAACGCCAGGTCCGCCGTTGCCGGCACGCCGTATTTGCCGGTGTGCGTGCGGCCTTTCTCCGGACCGACCAGGTGGACGACGGCGCCTTCCTCGCGCACCCGGTAGATCGGGTACCACAGCTCGAGATCTTCGAATTCTTCGTCGACGAGACAGATGACTTTATTGCCGCTTAAGCGCATATGCAAGCCTCCTTCGGTTCCAAACGTACGGGATTGGATGACGAATCTTGCCGTCATTGTACCATGGCGGCGAAGAAGAATGCCAATAACGAGCTGCATATCATTCCTTGGATGCCAACAAATACTACTGCAGGCAAGAAGGAAATCGGCCGATATACAGAGAATATGACAGAAGACCGATAACGAGCCCGCGCTTTGGCTGTATGCCGAAACCGTTTGCCTGCGGTCTGCCCAAGCAATGGAGGAGTGGTAGTGGTGCGGAAGCCGTGCAAGTGCGGGAATCCGATGAATATTCGGCTGCGAACGGTCATTTATCAGAACAAAGTGGAGATCGAGAACGTGCCGGTCTTCTCCTGCGAGTCGTGCAGCCGCAGCGAAGTGTATCCGGCCGTCAAGCCGCATTTGACCGGGCTGATCGCCAAGCTGAGCAACAACCCGGACAAGATGACGCTTCCGTTCGACGAAGTGAGCGAAGTCGCGCTGTTGCTGACGAAAGTAACGGACAAGCAGCTGGCGCACCGGTCCGTCGAAACGATTCTCGACGAGCGCATCAACGAATTGCTCGACCTGCTGCTGATTGCGCAGTCGCTGGGCGACGAAGCCTGGATGGACGACATCCGCGAACGGCTGTCGCAAATTACGAGCCATGCCGTCTCTACATACGATTTTTCGTAAGGGACAAGCATCGAACCGAAATGCCGAAAGCCAGCGTCCCGTTGGCTTTTTTTCGGTTTTTTTGATAGTATAGCAACAAATCCGTATGCGCTGCCTTGAAGAAGCGAGTTCGAACGAAATCGCCGCGGCGCCAGTGAGTTCATGAAAGAAACGCGATTTGGCAATAAAAAGGTTTTCACAATTGCACGAAACGACAATTTATCGTATCATAGCCTTAATGCGAGTCGTTGGGACAAATCTATTGTCAAATGGAGAGAGCGAACGTGACCGTTACGATTTATGATGTGGCGCGTGAAGCCGGCGTATCGATGGCTACGGTGTCCCGGGTGGTCAACAACAACCCGAACGTGAAGCCGCAGACGCGGAAGAAGGTATTCGAGGCGATCGAACGTTTGGGGTATCGCCCCAATGCCGTCGCCAGAGGGCTTGCCAGCAAAAAAACGACGACGGTCGGTGTCGTGATACCGGATATCTCCAACGCCATTTTCGCCGAAGTGGCGCGCGGTATCGAAGATATTGCGAATATGTACCACTACAATATTATTTTGTGCAACGCGGACAAGAAGAAGGACAAGGAAATCCGCGTCGTCAACACGCTGCTGGAGAAGCAGGTGGACGGGCTGCTGTTTATGGGCGGCGTCGTTACGGACGAGCACATTCAGGCGTTCCGCACGTCGACGGTGCCGATCGTGCTGTGCGCGACAACGGACGAGAACAACACGATGCCCGCGGTCGATATCGACCACGAGAAAGCCGCGTTCGATGCCGTTCAACTGCTGATCGCAAACGGCCATCGCCGCATTGCGATGATCAGCGGCACGCTTCAGGATCCGGCCAATGGCTACGCCCGCTACCAGGGCTATCGCAAGGCGCTTGAGCAAGCCGGCATTCCGGTGACGGACGAGCTGGTCCGTATCGGTAATTACCGGTACGAATCGGGCATTGAAGCGACCAAGTATTTCCTTGAGCTGGGAGAACGCCCAACGGCGATCTTCGCGGCGACGGACGAGATGGCGATTGGCGCTATCCATACGATCCAGGACAAAGGGTTGATCGTGCCGGACGACGTTTCGGTCATCAGTGTCGATAACAGCCGCATCTCGTCGATGGTGCGCCCGCTGCTTACGACTGTGGCGCAACCGATGTACGATATCGGCGCCGTTTCGATGAGGCTGCTGACGAAGCTGATGAACAAGGAGAACGTCGAGCAGGCGAAGTACGTGCTGCCCCACGAAATCATCAAGCGCAATTCCGTGGCTCATGTGAAATGAGGCGCTTTACTTTTCCGGGGCCCCGCCAAGCAACTGAGCATGCTTCGAAGCGCAAGCCCCACGTTGTGGGGCTGTTTTTCGTCTTGGCGGATCATTATGCCGCATATGAGGAAGATCAAGGGAGGAAATGAACATACGATGGCAGAGCGAATCGGCATTATCGGCGCAATGGCGGAAGAGGTGGAGCTTCTGCACGCGCATATGAAGCAGGAGCGAACGACGCAGCGCGCCGGCATCGTTTATGTGGAAGGGACGTTTCAGAGCCGTTCCGTCGTCGTGTGCAAGTCCGGCGTCGGCAAAGTGAATGCCGCAGTATGCACGCAAGTGTTGATCGACCGGTTCGGCGCAGACGCCGTGGTGTTCACCGGGGTAGCGGGGGCGCTGGATCCGGCGCTGGAGATCGGAGACATCGTCGTCTCCTCTTCGTGTTTGCAGCACGATATGGACGTGACGGCGCTTGGCTTCCCGCTGGGCGCGATCCCTTACCAGGACGTATCCGACTTTCCCGCCGATCCGCAATTGACCGATCTGGCCAGGCGTTGCGCCGAGCAGGCGACCGGCCGCGTCGTTGTCGGCCGCGTGTTGTCCGGCGATCAGTTCGTCGCCGATCGCGACAAGGTAGCGAAGCTGCACCTGGAGCTCGGCGGCGTTTGTACGGAAATGGAGGGTGCGGCGGTAGCGCAAGTGTGCGCCATGAACGGCGTGCCTTATGTGGTCATTCGCTCTATGTCGGATAAGGCAGACGGTTCCGCTTCCGTCAATTTCGCCACGTTTGCCCGCGAATCGGCGGACCGGTCGTATGCGATCGTCAGCGGCATGCTGCAGGCGATGGGCGAATAGCGGCCTTCCCCAAGCGCCGGGCTTCACTTTGCGACCAAATAAAGAAGTAGGCGTGTCGCCAACGGGTATGATATAATTAGGCTTGCTGAAATGCACAAGCACCGTTTTTGCGTTGCGCTCGAAAGACTGGATTGTCCGGATGCGGTTGAAAGCGTTATTATGCAATTACTTTTCATGAAACGGGAGGTTTTACCGAAATGAGCAACCTGCAAGACGAAAAGCTGCCAGCAGTCGCGGCCGTCACCAATTTGGGCGATTATGAGGCCGCCCGTGCCGCGTTCCGCTGGGAAGACGTGGAGAAACAATTTTCGTGGCAAACGAACGGCAAAGTCAATATGGCCTACGAGGCGATCGATCGCCACGCGGAGAACGGCCTCCAGGACAAAGTCGCGCTGTATTACAGCGATGCGAGCCGCGATGAACAATATACGTTCGGCGAGATGAAAGCGCAATCGAACAAGTTTGCCAACGTCCTGCGCAACCACGGCATCGGCCTCGGAGATCGCGTGTTCATCTTCATGCCGCGCACGCCGGAGCTGTATTTTGCGTTGCTCGGCACGTTGAAGGTTGGCGCCATCGTTGGACCGCTGTTCGAAGCGTTTATGGAAACGGCCGTCAGGGACCGCTTGCTCGACAGCGGTGCCGTTGCGATCATCACAACCCCGTCGCAGCTGTCGCGCGTGCCGGTAGCGGAACTGCCGGAACTGAAGCACATCATTTTGGTTGGCCACGACATAACGGCGGAAGCCGGACAAATCGATTTCTACAAAGAAATGAACGCCGCTTCCGAGCAATTCGACGTGCAGTGGGTGGGACGCGAGGACGGGCTCATTCTGCATTATACATCGGGCTCCACCGGCAAGCCGAAGGGCGTGTTCCATGCCCACAATGCCATGATTCAACATTACTATACGGGCAAAATCGTGCTCGACCTGCGCGAAGATGACGTTTACTGGTGCACCGCCGATCCGGGCTGGGTAACGGGCACGTCGTACGGCATTTTTGCGCCGTGGCTGAACGGGGCGACGAACGTGATCCGCGGCGGACGGTTCAGCCCGCAGGACTGGTACCAAACGATCGCCAAATACAAAATTACCGTCTGGTACAGCGCGCCGACCGCGTTCCGCATGCTGATGAGCGCCGGCGACGATGTAGTCAAGCAGTTCGACTTGTCTTCGCTTCGCCATGTGCTTAGCGTAGGCGAGCCGCTTAACCCGGAAGTTGTGCGCTGGGGCATGAAGGTGTATAACCACCGCATTCACGACACGTGGTGGATGACGGAAACCGGCGGACACCTGATCTGCAACTACCCGTCGATGACGATCAAGCCGGGGTCGATGGGCAAACCGATTCCAGGCGTGGAAGCAGCTATTATCGACGATAACGGCAACGTGCTGCCACCGCTGCAAATGGGCAACCTCGCGATCAAAACGCCATGGCCGTCGATGATGCGCAAAATTTGGAACAACCCGGCGAAGTACGAAGAATATTTCCGCTTGAGCGGTTGGTATATTTCCGGCGACTCGGCTTATATGGATGAGGACGGCTATTTCTGGTTCCAGGGCCGCGTCGACGACGTCATCAATACGTCCGGCGAGCGGGTAGGGCCATTCGAAGTCGAAAGCAAGCTGGTTGAACACCCGGCCGTCGCCGAAGCCGGCGTCATCGGCAAACCGGACCCGCTGCGCGGCGAAGTCATCAAGGCGTTCATTTCGCTTCGCGCCGGCTTTACGCCGTCGGACGAACTGAAGGCGGAAATCGCCAAGTTCGTCAAGGAAGGGTTGTCGGCGCACGCTGCGCCGCGCGAAATCGAGTTCAAAGACAAATTGCCGAAGACGCGCAGCGGCAAAATTATGCGCCGTGTCCTCAAAGCGTGGGAGCTCGGTTTGCCAACCGGCGATTTGTCGACGATCGAGGATTGATTCGCTGTTTAAACGGCTCGGCCTTCGCCTGATCGCGAATGCCGGGCCGTTTTTTTTCGCGCCTGCGATTCGAGCGCAGAAAAGAAGCCCATGCAGCTTGTGCATGGGCTTTGCGTTTGGCATGGGAGGGACTGCCGGGCCGCTATTGTGTCGTGACCTTCGATTTGTACGAGACAAAAGCGGAAGGCGTCGATTCGCCGAATGAATTGACCGCCGTTACCCGGTAATACCCGTCGTACACGACGGCCGTGTACATAAACTCGTTTGAGCCGGTCGCCGAACCTAGCTTGCGGTAATTGCCGTTCTCCTTGTCGCTGTAATAAATGTCATAGCGCTGCACCTTGTCGGCCGCCGGGTTCGCCGTCCACTTGAAATGGAGCGAAACGCCTTGCAGGTCGAGCGCTAACCCGCGAGGGCGGGTAGGCGCCGCGGCAGCCGTCATATCCGGCTTCACGCTGGCGCTTGCGCCCGGAGAAGGGCTTCCAGATGCTCCAGAAGCGGGTGTTGGCGTTGGCGACTGCCCGCCCGGCAGCGGCGAACCCGATGGTATGGGCGTAAAGCCCGGAACGTTGATCGGGTCAAGCGTCGATCCGTCCGTGCCCACAATGCGGCTCGGGCTCGATTCGCGTCCGGCCACGTCGACCGCCGTCACATAGTAGCTGTTGACGCCCGCCGCGTCCGGCGTATCGGCGAAGAGCGGATCCTTGCCGACAAGCACGACTTTGCCGGTTTTCTGGTACGCTCCTTTGTTGACGCTGCGGTACAAGCGATAACCGACAATGTCCGTTCCCGGCGAAGCGGCGAAGGAGATGCGCACATCGGCGCCTTCTTTCGTCAGCACCGGCGTACCTGGCGCATCGGGCGCTTTGCCGTCGTCGACACGCGGATCGGACTCGGTAGGCGCATCGTTGCCGGCATCCGGCGGCATATACGCTCCGAGCGGCTTGCGCCGGTCTTCGGCAATTTTGGCCTCGATGTCCTTGATTTTCTTCAGCGTTTCGCTGAGCGACTCCGGTCGGCGAATCATGACGCTTTCCTGCTGCATGTCTTCCGGCGTTACCGCCAGCGGCACATAGTTGACGCCTTCGTAGGAGACATACTTCGTTTTCACCATGACGTCGTCTTCCTGCTGCGGCGCAAACTTCTTGTTGAACAGATCCGTAACGAGATGGCCGGATTCGGTAATCAAATCGCTGGGCAGCTTGCCGGACAAATTCGATACCGTCATCGACACGATATTGGCCGGCTTCTCGAACTGCTTCGTCGGGAACAGCTCCGGCCGCTTGTCGATGGCCATGTCCATGACCATCGCCCAGACGTTTTTGGCGCGGGCGGTACCGCCCGAAGCGACGGTCAGCTTGTAAACCGGCTGGTCGTAGCCGGCCCATACGCCGACGGTTACGTCCGGCGAGTAGCCGACGAACCAGGCGTCGGCATCGTCCTGGGTGGACCCGGTTTTGCCGACTACCGGCACTTGCCCGTAATGCTTGAATTTTTTTTGCGCGACGAGATCGTTTGCGGTCCCGCTCGTAATGACGGTGCGCATCATATCGGTCATGAGATACGACGTTTCCGGCGAAAAGACGCTGACGGGTTTGGCCGTATGCTCATAGATCGTTTTGCCTTTGCTGTCCACGATTTTGCTGATCATGAAGGCGTCGTAGAAGACCCCTTTGTTGGCGAAGGTCGCGTAAGCATTGGTCATTTCTTCGACGGACACGCCTTTGGTCAAGCCGCCGATTACGCCGGTTTGGGCGTACGAATCTTCCTTCGTGATCGAGGTGATGCCCATCTTGCGCACGTAATCCCACGCCTGGTTGATGCCGACGTCGTACAGGAACAGCTTGATCGCCGGAATATTGTAGGACGAATTGAGCGCTTGCCGGGCCGTGATGAGTCCGTGAAATTGTTTATCCCAGTTTTCGGGAATAAAGTAGCCGTTCGTTTGTCCGTCCTTCAGAATGACCGGAGTATCGTCGATGACGCCGCCCGGCTGAATTTTGCCGAGCTCCATGGCAGGACCGTAAGCGGCAAGCGGCTTCATCGCGGAGCCCGGCTGCCGGTATGCCTGCGTCGCATGATTCAGCTGTTCGGCGTAGAAGTTGCGTCCTTCGATCATGCCGAGAATGGCCCCGGTTTTGTTCTCGATCAGAACGGCGCCGACTTGTTCGATGCCTTTCTTCGGATCGTCGGGCGTAAAATTTTTCTTCTCCTGGGCGATCGCCTGCATGTTGTCGTAGATCGTTTGATCGATCGTCGTATAAATGTGGTAGCCGCTGTGGCTGAGCTGCGACTGGACATCCTTCAGCGCCTCGTTATAGGCGTCCCGTTTCTTGTCCGAATCGATGACGAGGTTCGGATACTGCTGGGCCAGCAGTACCTCCGCCGCGCGTTTCTCGACTTCGACCATCAAGTAAGGGTAGGTGGTGTACGCTTTTTCTTGTGTTTTGGCGAGCGAGCCTTTCAAATCAAAGGCAAGCGCTTGCTCGTATTGCGTTTCCGTAATTTTCTGCTCCTCAAGCATACGTTTCAACACAATCTGCATCCGCCCGCTTGCCCGCTTGAAGCCGGCCGCATCGAATTCGCCCTTGCTCGTAAAAGCGGAAAAGTTGCTCGGCAACTGCGGCAAACCGGCCAAATAGGCGCATTGGGCGACGTTCAACTGGCTCAGGTCGTCAATGTCGAAAATGCCCTTGGCTGCCGCTTTGATGCCGTACAAATTGTAGCCGCTGGCGCCGTTGCCGTACGGAATTTTATTCAGGTAGGCGAGCAAAATTTCGTCCTTGGACAGCAGCCGCTCCATTCGCATGGAGAGCAAAATTTCTTTGGCCTTGCGGCTGTCTTCGCGGTCGAGACTCAGAAAGACGCGACGGGCAAGCTGCTGGGTGATCGTGCTGCCGCCCGTTTGCACTTCTTCATTCAATACTTTCTGCCGGACGGCGCGGAGCAAGCTGCCGATACTGATGCCGTTATGCTCGTAGAAGTCCTTGTCCTCGACGGCAATCACCGCTTCCTGCAGCATCTCCGGAATTTCGCTGAGCGTCGCCAGACGCCGGTCTTCGTCGGAACGAAGCTGGCCGATAACGGTTTCATCCTTGAAATAAACGAAGCCGGTGACGGCGTTTTCCTCGATTTGCTCGAGCATGAACTCTTTCGTTCGCGGCGTGTCGTCCTTGACGAGCGAAGAGACGTACCCGAAGGCGACGCCGCCTGCAAGCACGCCGGAGATGAAGCCGACGATGAGTACCCATTTTATCATCATGAGCAGCACAATAGCGATCGTTTTGAGTATGTACATCGTACGGCGAAGTTTCGGATTCAATCGGTTTTCCCCCCATCAATAAACTATTATACCACAATTGCAGGGGCCAAACGAAGGGGAGAAGGGAGCGGGTATCCGCTAGTCCCGGGCATCGGCAAATTGGCGCGAACGATCAAGCAAAAAGCCGCCCTGCGCCAGCGAAGCTGACGACGGGACGGCTTGGTTCGAACGATTACCGGCTGTAAAATTCGACGATTTGTTTCTCGTCGATTTCTTGCGGAAGCTCGGAACGCTCCGGCAACCGGACGTACTTGCCTTCCATGGCGTTCTCGTTGAAATCGAGGTAGCCCGGAATGTGATGGCGGCCGGCCAGCGCGTCCTTGATGGTGGACAAGCCGCGGCTTCTTTCGCGAAGACCGATCAGATCGCCTACGCTTACCGTGTACGACGGGATGTCCACTTTCTTGCCGCCCACCGTTACGTGGCCATGCGCGACAAGCTGGCGCGCGCCAGCGCGCGAGTTGGACAAGCCAAGACGGTACACGAGGTTGTCGAGGCGGCTTTCCAGCAGGATCATGAAGTTCTCGCCGGCAATGCCTTTCATGTTGACCGCTTTATCGAACAGGTTGCGGAATTGTTTCTCGTTCAAGCCGTACATATGGCGCAGCTTCTGTTTCTCTTGCAGCTGCATGCCGTAGCCGCTGATCTTCTTCTTCTGTCCCGGGCCGTGCTGGCCTGGAGGGAACGGACGTTTGCTCAATTCTTTGCCGGTGCCGCTGAGCGAAATGCCGAGACGGCGGCTCAATTTAAACTTCGGGCCTGTGTAGCGCGACATGTATTGATTACTCCTTTGAGTGTAATGGGGTCGGCGATTGCAGATTGCCTGATTTTGTTTACAAGCGAAGTCGCTTTCCGACAGGCATGTTCAGCCGCAGTCCTGTCAGCAACAAAATCAGCGAGGGTGACAATTTGCGTTCACTCAACTACCAATTATATAAGCATGATAAAGGTGATGTCAAGAGGAACGTTTGTCTTGCTTTTGTATGGCCAAAATATTATTCCCTAGTGCAAGTTATCTGGAAACATAGTATCATTGTACTATATGTCTGTCGACAGGTTTTGCAGTAACGGTATTTTTTCGGAGAGGAGGGCGCGTATGAGGGATCACCTGCGTGAATCGTTTAGCGACAAAGAATGGAAATCCTCATCTCCGAGCTATAACGGGGATTACGCATGCCGTATCACGCTCCGCTCCGCATCCGAACGGGATTTGAACGCGCCTTCGGACATATTCGAAGACATTTTGCGTCCCGCATTCGTCCGCTGGCACAAGACGGTGGGCATCCATTTCCCGAAACGAACATTCGAGTTTCTGATCGGCGACAAGTCCGGCAGGCTGCACGACGAATATAAAGGCGAACGGCTGCAGGACATGACGCTGTTTATTAAGATGAACGCGGCCGATTTTTGGCGGGACGGGGGTCTTCGGGCAAGCGTTGCGTACGCTTACCCGAAGCTCGGCGCCCAGGACAAGCTGACGGTCGCGCTGATGCCGATTATCGCCGATGCAGCGGACACGGTCGGGTTCGTCGCTCTCGTCGGCCGACTGCCGGCCGGCGTCGATCCGCTGCTGCTGCTGCAGATGGGCGCAGTATCGTTTGTTCCCTATGTGGACAATCGCGTCGTCGCGCTTTCCGACAAAGTGCAGACGGCCGAGCATCTGCATCTGCTGCGCGAGGAGAAGCGTCGCGAGACGCTGTTTCAATTGTCGCAGAAGCTGTTTTCGATGATCGATGTCGACTCCGTCTTGTCCGAATTGCTGCGCCAGATGAAAGATATATTCCCGCACGCGGAAATCGATCTGCTGCTGTCCCAGGACAACAGCAGCAATTCGCAGCATGTGAAGCCGCTCATTTTTTACAATCAGGAAGACGATTTGTGTACCCGGGCGTTTATGGAAGGCCGCGTCATTCGCGAGACGGACCCGCTCGCCGGCAGAACGGAAGTTGCCGCGCCGCTCATCGGCAAACAGGGCGTGTACGGGGTGTTCCATCTGATCTCGGACGGAGAGCCGTTTACCGAATCGCCGGCTTTCATCGAATCGATTACGCGCACCGCGGGCACGGCTTTCGAGAACGCCAAGCTGTACGAACAATCGAACCTGATGATCAGCGAACTGCGGCTTATCAACGAAATTACCAAACGATTGAACCAGAGCCTCAAGCTGAACGAAATATTCCATTTCGCTTCTTCCGAACTGATTACGATATTCGGCGCCGATTTTTGCTGCATTCTGCAGACCGATAACGAGAACAAGGAAATGATCGTGCAGGGCACGAACCTTCCGTCGATGTTCCACGACATTTTTGCCGTCGATTACGGTTTTGCTGGTGTGGTGGTGACCAGCAAGGAGCCGCTGATTATATCCGACTATTGGTCGCATCCGCAAATCAGCTCCAAGCTGATGGAGATGACGGCATCGCGTTCGCTGATCGCTTCGCCGATTCTCGTCAATAGCGAAGTGGTTGGCGTTATTCTGGTGACGCATCGGACGCCGAACTTTTTCTCCTACGAGAACTACAAGCTGCTGCAGGTGCTGTCCGGCCATGTAGGCTTGGCCATAGCCAATGCGTCGCTGCACGCCGAAGTGCGCCGCATGGTCATCACCGACAATTTGACCGGGCTTTATGCGCGGCACTACTTGGACGAACAGATCAACTACTTCCAGAAGAAAGACTTTTGCGGCTCGCTGATCGTCGTCGACATCGACAATTTCAAAGGCGTCAACGACACGTTCGGCCACCAGGTCGGGGACAAAATTTTGATCCAGGTCAGCGGGATCATCAAATCGTGCATCCGCGAAAGCGACATCCCGGCGCGGTGGGGCGGCGAGGAGCTGGCAGTCTATTTGCCGCAGGTGTCGATCGAGCAGGCGGTGCGCATCGCCGAGCGGGTGCGCGAGCGGGTGCAGACCGAAACAAATCCGCAGGTGACCGTGTCGTGCGGCGTATCGGACTGGAACTGGCAGGACGAGCGGGTCAGCGTGGAAATGCTGTTCTACAAGTCCGATATGGCGCTGTACAAGGCGAAGCACGAAGGGAAGAACCAGATCAAGATCGGCTGAATGCCGATTGCGGCACCCTTGCGGGGCAATCGATCCGCAAGGTTTTTTCGCGTCTTGTACCGTGTCCAGCAAGCCGGCTTTCCGGACAACCTCTTATTGGCATAGTTTTCAATCGTCTGGAGAACATGGTAAGATAGAAGCCAATCTCGCGTCTGTCACCGGGGGGAGTTAATCGCTTTGGCAAAAAGAAACTGGCTGCTTGTCGCGTTGAAGATTGCATGCGCCGCGGCAGCAACCGCGATTGTTATTTATTTGGTCGTTTATGCCCGGACCGGCACGCATTTCAACCATATGAAACGAATGAACGACCGCGAGCTGTCCGCTTATTTGCAATCGTTCGGCTCGTTTGCCATCGTCGTCGGCAGCTTGGCCGTGTTGTTGCAGACGTGGGTGCCGTATGTGCCGTTCGTGTTGCTGGCCGGCGCAAACGTGCTCGTGTTCGGATTCAAGACCGGTTTTCTGATCAATTATTCGATGTCCTGTCTCGGAGCGATGCTGGCGTTTTTGTTCGCGCGCTATGTGGCCCACGACTGGATCGCGGCGAAGATGGCCAAGTACCCGACCGCCATGCAGGTGAATGCGCTGATCGAGAAGCGCGGGTTTTTGATCGTGCTGCTGGGGCGCATTTTATTTTTCGTGCCGTCGACGGCGATCAATCTGGGCGCAGGCGTGTCGCGCATGCGCATCATGCCTTACGTGCTGGGCACGATGCTGGGCAAGCTGCCCATCGTGCTGCTGGAGTCGATGATCGGCCACGATCTGTTCCACCTGAAGAAATACGGCGGCAGGCTGGCCGTATTGCTGCTCGTGCTTGTAGTGCTTGTGGCAGTTGGGACCTGGATCAAAAAGCGTTACACGGTGAAACGAATCGTTTGACGGCATGATACGATTCGGTGGGCGGAGGAGCGAGGTTCGATGAGAGATCCGCGGCTTGTGAAATTGGCGCAAGGCCTGGTGCAGTATTCGATGGATGTGCAGCCGGGCGACAATGTCATGATCGAAATGTTCGGCGGCGAACGCGACATCGTTCGCAGTCTTGTCGAGCAAGTGGTTGCCCGCGGCGGGCGCCCGTTCGTCGAGCTGCGCGACAGCGCGGTGCTGGCAGCTCAGCTGGCGGAGGCGACGCCGGAATTCGTGCAGGAGTGGGCGGCGCTCGATCTGGAGCGCATGCGCCGCATGCAGTGTTACGTTGCCGTGCGAGCCGGCGACAACGCCAGCGAGTTGGCGGACGTTCCGGAGGACAAGCGCAAGCTGTACGAACAGTTGTACCGCCAGCCGGTTCACCTGGAGCAGCGGGTCAAGCACACGCGTTGGGTCGTTCTCCGCTATCCGAACGCGGCGATGGCGCAGCTGGCGAAAACGAGCACGGCAGCGTTCGAACAGTTTTATTTTGATGTGTGCAATCTCGATTATTCGCGTATGGCGGCAGCAATGGAGCCGCTCAGCGAGCTGATTAACCGGACGGACCGGGTGCGCATCGTGGCGCCGGGCACCGATCTCCGCTTTTCGATCAAAGGGATCGGTTCGGTCAAATGCTGCGGCAGGCGCAACATCCCCGACGGGGAAGTGTACACCGCGCCGGTGCGCGATTCGGTGAACGGTGTGCTCCAATATAACACGCCTTCGGTGTACCAGGGAACGACATTCGAGCAGATTCGCTTCGTGTTCGAGAACGGCCGCATCGTGGAAGCGACGGCCAACGAAACGCGGCGGCTGAACGGCGTGCTTGATACGGACGAAGGAGCGCGCTACCTGGGCGAGTTTAGCCTTGGGTTCAACCCGGCGATCCTTCACCCCATGAAAGATACGCTGTTCGACGAAAAGATTGCCGGCAGTCTTCACATCACGCCAGGGCAGGCTTACAAGGAAGCGGACAACGGCAACCGTTCGTCGGTCCATTGGGACCTTGTGTTGATCCAGCGGCCCGAATACGGCGGCGGGGAAGTCTGGTTCGACGACCGGCTGATCCGCAAGGACGGCTTGTTCGTTGTGCCGGAATTAAAAGCGCTTAACCCGGAAAATTTGAAATAAGACGGCAGCCGACCTTGCGCGCGGCGGCGGTTCCAAGGTATCATAGTAGCGAATGGAAAACCTTGCAGTCTGTCATTTTACCAATCGGAGGGATTAGTCATGGCCAGCACCAGCAACGCGGCAGTAGTGGAAATTTCTCAAACCGCCAACAAGTTTCGGTCTTCGATCGTACTGCAATATCAAAATAAGTTTATCGACGTAAAAAGTATTCTCGGATTATTCACGACGTTAATGACTGCAGGCAGCTATCAACTGCACGTACACGGCCCGGACGCGACGGAAGCTTCGGCCGCGATGCAGGAAGTGTTCACGAAGCACGGCATGTCCGTTGAATTGATTAACGATTAGGGCGTTCAGACACGCCCCAGGCGCAACAAGTGCGAAAAAAGCGCCGTTCCGGCGATGCGGAAGCGATTCCGTCCCGGTGCGGCGCTTTTTGTTTGGCAGGGAAACGCGCGACAACACTCGCTTCTCTTGTGTATTGACGCGATTTCGACTAATATTAGCATAGGGGTTGTTTTTTTAACGTAACAGGGGGGAAGCTTGATGTCATCATCCGAATTGCAGACGGAGCTAAGCGCCAAAGCTTATAATCTTCTTCAGGAAGATGCCGATAAAATCGAGAAATTGATTGAAATCCAGATGGCCAACCTGTCGACGCGCAAATGTCCGCTGTATGAAGAAGTTCTCGATACGCAAATGTACGGTTTCTCCCGTCAGGTGGATTTTGCGGTACGGGCCGGCTTGATCGAGGAAATGGCGGGGAAGGGGCTGCTCAGCAAGCTCGAGCGCAATTTGTCCCAGTTGGTGGAATTGATGAATCCGAAGGAGTGACCGGCGACGGTTGCTTTTTTTTATACATTTAAGAATTTATAAGTTTCGGGGTGGGGACAGGATGTTGCCGGCGTGCTGGCGCTAGAAAGTGCAACCAAGCTTCACGTTGCAGCCGCTGCGCGGAAATGCTGCTCCTCCGATTCGAAAACAAAGGCGAACAACCCAAATAGCCCATGAAAAAAGGCCTATTTGCCTCCTATCGCCCAGCTTGTATGAAATAGCCAGTGAAAACACTGGTTATTTGCCCGTGATCGCCTTCAAATAGGCACTTCGAGCGAAATGGCCAGTGAAATCACTGGCTATTTCGTATTGACTGCCCTTTATTGGCGAAATAGGCAAGAAAACATGGCCTATTTGGCAAGGTGCTGGTTGGCGGATGGGGGAATGGCGCGCATGAAGCAAAGTGCCTGCTCCATGATAGGCGATCCGCCCTCACAAGGCCAGCCTTTCCTTGCAGCGGTCCGGCCCCACTGGAGGCTTTGCAGTTGCCGGACAAGCCAGATTGCCACCGCGTTAATGCGCTTGCCCGATGGCCGCGGGCAAAAAAGCAGCCCCTTTCAGACTTCAAACCCAATAGGACCAGGGCGGTCTTCCCAGGCGGTTTTCTCATGGCCGAATGCGTACGAATACGCAACAACCCCCGGCAGGCTTGGCGCTTGCCGGGGGTTGTCCATGGAAGGCGATCTTTACACCAGATAAAACGCGATGCCGAGAATCAGGTAGACGGCCAGCAGCAGAACGCCTTCGTACCAATTTGTCGACCCGTCCTGGGAAATCGATTTGGCGATAAACGCCGCGACGCCAATAGCCACCAGCTCGTAGGCGGTGAAGACAATGTTCATGGTATTGCCCATGAAGAAACTGACGATGACAAGCACCGGCGCCACGAACAGGGCGATTTGCAGGCTGCTGCCGATGGCGATTTCGACGGCGGCGCCGATTTTGTTCTTCATCGCGAGCATGACGGCGGCCGAATGTTCGGCAGCGTTGCCGATAATTGCGATTACGAATGCCCCGACGAACAACTCCGACAAGCCGAATGTTTCGGAGAACGTGTCGAGCGTGCCGACCAGCCATTCGCTGACGAAGGCGACCATCACCGTAGCGAGAGCGAGGAACAGGATCGACGTGCGTTTCGACCAGAGCGCTTCGCCGTGTTCGACCGCCTCATCCGCGAGCTCGTCCTTGTGCGTCACCATGGAGAAATAGAGCCACAGCAGGTAAGCGACGATCAGGATGACGGCGACAATGATGCTGAACGTTTCCGTATGCGCCGGCGACAGCTGTTTGGCGAACACGGCGGGAACGAACAGGGCGATGACGGCCAGCATCATGAGCGACGCGTTGTGGGCGGCGAGCTTCGGATTGAAATTTTGCACTTTGAATTTCAACCCGCCGGCCAGTACGCTAAGCCCAAGCACGAGCAGCATGTTGCCGATGATCGAACCGGTGACGCTCGCCTTCACCATGTCGAACAGCTTCGGCTCATCGTGGAAGATCGCATCCTTGATCAGGATGATGGCGATGATGAGCTCGGCTGCATTGCCGAAGGTAGCGTTCAGGAATCCGCCGAGCCGCTCGCCGGAGTAGTGGGCGACGCTTTCGGTCGCTTTGCCGAGGAAACCCGCCGCAAAAATGACCGCGATGCACGCAAGCACGAGCTGCACGAGATTCGCCGCTCCGCCGTAATGCGCGATGCCGCTGGCGACGAACATGACGATCAGCAGCATGTAAAACAGTTTTTGTCTCACGAAACCTGTCACCCCGTATGTAAGATGCAACCGTGAAGTGCTACCATAGCAGCGTTTCTTACCGCATCAGAAAGTTTACGGTCACTAAGGCATTGAAGCGAAACCGACTTTCTGATTGGCATGAAAAGTTACCGCTAAATCCGGGCCAACTTCTTCGAAGTGCTTCGATAGTTGCTTTTCTTACCACATCAGAAAGTTTAAATTCGCTAAAGTGTTAGAGCGAAACCGACTTTCTGATTGGCATGAAAAGTTACCGCTAAATCCGGGCCAACTTCTTCGAAGTGCTTCGATAGTTGCTTTTCTTACTATAACGGTTTGACTGGGGGAATGGCAAGAAGCGGAAGAAGCGGAGGCGGCGCGTTGACGCTGCATATGGGAAAACTTATAATAAGAGAAGCTTCTATCGAAGCATTTCACGAAGCCGCCCCTGCGGCATTGCGACAAGAAACGAGGTGTACGGGATGTCCGAAGAAAGCCAAGGATTAATTCGTATTTCAGACGATGTAGTGGCGACAATCGCCGGATTGGCGGCGCTGGAAACAAGCGGGATCGCGGCAATGTCCGGCGGTATTTCGGAAGGGCTGGCCAAACGGCTCAGCGGCAAAAATGTGCAAAAAGGCATCTCCGTCGAAGTAGGCCAATTGGAGGCGGCAATCGATCTGCGTATCATTGTGCATTACGGTACGCAAATCCAGGACGTATGCCGCGAACTGCAGCTGAATGTACGCGAAGCGGTGGAGAATATGACCGGGCTGCGCGTCGTTGAAGTCAATGTCAAGGTGGAAGGCGTGGCCTTCAAGGAAGAAGAATTGGACGATCCCCATCGGGTCAAGTAATGAACTGTCGCCGCATTTTGCAGCAAAAACCGCTTTGCCAAGGCATCTTGGCAGAAGCGGTTTTTTTTGACAAATAAGATACGGATAAGGGCTGCTTTTCCGATCGCTTGTTGTTTTCGGATGCCGGCAGAACGAGCATACTCCTGAGTGGTCCGATTGATTACTCGGCAACGAACAGCCCATAAAAAATGGCCTATTGGCCCCCTATCGCCCGGCCCGCCTGCAATAAGCTCAACGGAAATCGTTAGCGCCGGAAAAACGCTTGAAATGCCCGAATAGACTCGCTGGAAACCGTTAGCGTATGGAAGTTGGGGAGAAGCTCCGGCGATATCCGCTCCCAAGTCGCAACGGCAACAGCCCCAATAAGGCGATAGCCTCGCGATACGAGACCGGCTTTCGAGCCACAACAAAACACCCCCGCGCCGGAAATGTCCGATGCGGGGGTGTCAAGCTACTTGGAATAATGCCGGGCGGCGGGACGCGTATAAGCGGAGCGCTGCGGCTGCTCCGGCTCCTGCCGTTCGGGCTGCTCCGGCTTGTCCGCGGCGTCCTGTTTGTTCTGCTCCCGTGAAATGCCAAGCATGACGCCGGTGCTCAGCAGCGTGGCGATGACCGACGAGCCTCCGTAGCTGATGAACGGCAGCGTAACGCCGGTCATCGGAATAGCGCCGGTGACGCCGCCGATATTGACGAACGCCTGAATACCGAACATGCCCATAACGCCGATGCCGACCAGCATCGAAAACTGGTCTTTGCAACGAACGGAAACAAGAATGCCGCGCCAGAGGAAAAAGACGAACACAAGCAGGAACAAGGAGCTTCCGATAAAACCGAATTCCTCGCCGATGATGGCGAATATAAAATCGTTATGCGGTTCCGGCAAATAATGCAGCTTCTGGATGCTTTGTCCGAAGCCCGCGCCGGTGATGCCGCCGTGCCCGAAGGCGTACAGCGACTGCACCAGTTGGTAGCCGATGCCGTTCTCGTCCGAGAAAGGGTTCAGGAACGCGGTAAACCGGTCCAACCGGTAATCGCTTTCCTCGCTGCCGCGCAAGCTGTTCATGCCGAGTATCAGGCTGACGATCGCCGCTGCCGTCACCGCGATGCCGAACAAATGCTTCATTCTGGCGCCGCCGGCCACAATAACAACGAAGGCGGAGAGCACCAGGATGACGCAGGAGCCCATGTCGGGCTGCAGCATGATCAGCAAGGCGATAAAGCCCAGCATGATGAGCGCCGGGAACAAGCCGCCTTTCCATTCGCGGAACTTTTCGCCCTTGCGGGTGATGTACAGCGCCAAATACAGGATGACGCCCAGCTTGGCGAATTCGCTCGGCTGCAAGTTGAACGGGCCGACGCGGAACCAACTGTGCACGCCCATCCCTTTCGGGCCGGTACCGAAGAACGGCACCAGGACAAGCAGAATCAGACATGCGAAAAAAGCGGGCAGGACCCACTTTTTCATTCGGGAATAGTGAATGTTCATGGCGACAACCATGCCTAACATACCGAGAAAGATGGCGATGGCCTGCTTCTTGACGTAGTACCACGGATCGCCCCAATCCGTAACGGCAGTCATCGAGCTGGCGCTGAAAACCATAAGCAAACCGAAGGCGACGAGTGCAAGCGACAGAAACAGCAGCAAAAAGTCGGGCGTTCCTCTGCGTACCGGTTTCATCGGCAGCTCTTAGTGAGCCAGCGCGTGCTTAAGTTGGTCAAGCTTCGACTTGAGCGTCGACAGCACGGCGTCCGGAATCGGCGCATTGTAGTCGAGACCGTGGGGGAACGTGGTTTTGCCGATGTAGGCGTCCTCCAAATAGAGGATGGCGTCCGGCTTCTCCAGTCTGCCGCTCTCGACGCGGGCGTTGACGCGCAGGAAATATTCGCTCTTGGTGGCGCGGTCTTCATATTTATAGTCATACGTGGCACGGTAATATTCCCACTGCCAACGAACAAAGCCCAGCTTCTCGGTCGATTCGTCCAGATGGGCCAAATCGCTTTTCATTCCTTTGATTCCTGTGTTTTCGATAATCACGACAGATGCGCCTCCCGGATATGGTAAATCTTCGATTATGTTTCATGATAGTATGTTTCCCGGCCCAGTGCAAGTCGAAAGCTTCGGCCCAAGGCAAGGTTGTGACCAAATTGTGGCGGTTCGCGCCGGGCTGAAGGCAACGGCGGGAAAAGTGTAATTGTGCCGCCATTTTGCTAAAATAGGAAGCAAAGATGACAAAGTTGCCTCAAACGAAAGGGGTGCGGCGGATGGAGCTCGGCAAACAAGTGGAAACGATATTCCCGGATATGGTCGCCTGGCGGCGTCATCTGCATATGAACCCCGAGTTGTCGTACCGGGAGGAGAAGACGTCCCGATTCGTGGCGGAAGTGCTGGAATCAATCGGCATCGAAGTGCGAACCGGCGTCGGCGGCCATGGCATTGTCGGCCTGCTGCGCGGCGCCAAGCCGGGGCCGACCGTAGCGCTGCGAGCGGACATGGACGCGCTGCCGATTCAGGACGAGAAGACGGTGCCGTACAAGTCGCAAGTGCCCGGCGTGATGCACGCCTGCGGCCATGACGGGCATACCGCGGCGCTGCTCGGCGCGGCCCGGCTGCTCGCCGGCGGCAAAGACGAGATGCAAGGCAATGCCGTGTTCCTGTTCCAGCCGGCGGAGGAAGTATGCCCCGGCGGTGCCAAGGCCATGATTGCGGACGGCGCGCTGGACGGCGTCGACGTCATATACGGCGTGCATTTGTGGACGCCGTTCGCGGCGGGCGGCATCCACACCGCCGCGGGGCCGGTCATGGCGGCGCCGGACGAATTCGTGATCCGGATCAAAGGAAAAGGCGGGCACGGCGCGCTGCCCCATCAGACGGTGGACAGCATTGTGGTCGGCGCGCACTTGATCGTCAATTTGCAGACAATCGTCAGCCGCAGCGTCAATCCCGCCGATCCGTGCGTGGTGTCCATCGGCATGCTGCATGCCGGTACGGGCTTTAACGTCATCTCCGAAACGTGCGTGCTGTCCGGCACCGTGCGCACATTCGACCCGGACGTCAAACGGCAGATCCGGGGCAGAATCGAAGCTATCGCCGAGACGACATGCGCAATGTTCGGAGCGGCGTGCGACATCGACTATATCGACGGCTATCCGGCAGTAGTTAATGACGCTAATGAAGCGCGGCGATGCAAGGACGTCGCGGCGAATCTGTTTGGCGAAGCCAGCGTCCGGCCGCTACCGCTCATTATGGCGGGAGAAGATTTTGCCTACTATTTGCAAATCAAGCCGGGCTGTTTCATTTTCGTCGGGGCGGGCAATGAGGAGAAAGGCGCAACGGCGCCGCATCACCATCCGCAGTTCGATATCGACGAGGACGCGATGAAGCAGTCAGCCGCGCTGCTCGCCGGCTTGTGCCTCGATTACCAGGCGAGCCATGCCGCGGCGGCGAATCGGTAACGCGTCCGCATGAAATCCGCGCTTCGGGCAAAGCTAATGTCGTTCGACACTTCTTACGCCTGGAGGGAGCGACTCGCCTTGAAAACCGTCAAAGAAATCATGAGTACGGACTGCGTGACGTTAACGCTGCAGGACAATGTGTTTGAAGCCGCACTCAAAATGAAGCAGCACAACATCGGATTCATTCCCGTGCTGGACGGCAAGAAGCTGGTCGGCGTCGTCACGGACCGCGACCTTGTGGTAAGAGGTTACGCGGAGAAACATTCCGGCTCGACGGCCATACAGGAAGTGCTCAGCGAACAGCTGACGACGGTCAATCCGGAGACGTCGGTCGACGATGCGGCCAAGCTGATGGCGAACGAACAAATTCGCCGGCTGCCGGTCGTCGAGCACGGCAACCTGGTCGGCGTCGTCGCGATCGGCGACATGGCGGTGCGCACGAAATTCGAGGATGAAGCGGGCGAAGCGCTCAGCAAAATTTCCGAATCGAACAAGTCGTTCACCGGCGCCGCCAAATAACGGCAATCGCCCCTGTCCGCTTCTAAACGGACAGGGGCGATTTGCATACATGCGGCTATTCCGCCGATTTGCGGAAACCGGCCGTCTTCGCTTCGGCTTCGGTACAGAACAACTGCTCGGCAACGGTTTGCTCATAGTAGCGTCCGCCGGGCAAATGGTATATTTTTTCCTTCTTGGAATTGATGTTGCCTTTGATCGCCGGTTTGGCGCAAGCGGTTGATGCCGGCACGCCGGCTTGTTTCGCCGAATCGCCGGAAGGCGCCTGGGACGCCGGCGGTTTGGAAGCCGTAGCGGCATTCGCCGCCGCGGGATCGCCCCACAACCCTTTCTTCTGTTCTCGGGCGGTACGCTCCAGCGCCACGAACGTTTTGGCATAGATGACGTTCGGCGGCACGGTCATCGGATTGGCGTACCCTTCGCGCACGAGCGTTTCGTTGAACATCTCCGTATTTCCCGCGATAAATACATAGCGCAGCAGACGGCCGTATGTATCTTTGTTGCCGGCGTCGCGGAACAGGTATACAGTTTGTCCCGTCAACTGTTCCTTCGCATACGCGCTCGCTTCTTTCCCGAACGGCTCGATTTCCTTCGTGCTTTCCGGCGTATCGACGCCGATCAGCCTCACTTTGTCGCCATTCTCCAGTTCGAACGTATCGCCGTCCACGACCCGTTTCACTTTGTCAACGGTATAAGCGTTTTCTTTCAATTCGGGATACTTGCCGCGCACCGCTGCGGCAAACGACGATGCGTCGTTCGCGGAATCGGACGAGGAGCAGCCGACAGCCGCCGCCAAGCCGATAAGGATGAGCATACTCCACAGAAACCTTTTTGCCATGAAACCCAAACACCGCCATTCTTCGCTGATCCTCTCATTGTAGAAGGCCGCCGGTTTATTTTGCAACGATTTCTTTCATACTACAAGGTAAATGTATTCCGGCTATACGGGAATTCGTTTCCCCGCAGCCGACGAGGAGGAATACGATGTTCGCACAAGCGGATTCGCCGCTGTTCGTCCGGCACGATCTGGCGGTGCTGCTGGAGACGGACCATCCCGCGTTCGAGGAAGTGCGCGAAACGCTCGCCACGTTCGCCGAATTGGTCAAAAGTCCGGATCGGCTTCATACGTATCAGATGACCCCGCTGTCGCTGTGGAACGCCGCGGCGGCCGGGATGACTGCCGAAGCGGCGCTCGGCTTCCTGCAGCGATACGGCAAGCTCGCCGTGCCGGCCAAGGTGGCGGCAGAATTGCGGACGCTGATGAACCGCTACGGCTTGCTGACGCTGGAGGCAAGCGGGGAAGGGCAGCTTCGGCTGCTTGCTGCTGAACCGGGGCTGCTGCGCAAGCTTGCCGCTTATCCGAGCATCGGCGGCTTGTTTCCGCACGGCATAAGCGAAGACGGCGCTCGGGCTGAGCTGCCGGCGGCCCTGCGCGGCACGATCAAGCGGGAGCTGATGAGGCTGGGCTACCCGGTGCGCGATACGGCCGGCTATCACGCCGGCGAAACGCTGGAGCTGCGGCTGCGGCGCGACGTGCGGCTGCGCGACTACCAGCAGGCGGCGCTCGACGCGTTCTACCGCGGCGGCAGCGAAGAAGGCGGCAGCGGCGTTGTGGTGCTGCCGTGCGGCGCCGGCAAAACGGTCGTCGGCATCGCCGCAATGGCGCAGCTTGGCTGTGCGACGCTTATTTTGACGCCGAACGCCACATCCGTCCGGCAATGGATCGACGAAATCGTCGGCAAAACGAATGTGCCGCGCCATACGGTAGGGGCGTACGACGGCAGCTCGAAACAAGTGCGGCCGATTACCGTGGCGACGTACCACATCCTCACGCATCGGCCGAGCCGAAGCGGCTTGTTCCCGCATATGCAGCTGCTGCAGAAGCGGGACTGGGGATTGCTCATCTACGACGAAGTGCATTTGCTGCCGGCGCCGATCTTCCGCGTCACGGCGGATATCCAGGCGACGCGAAGGCTGGGGATGACGGCCACGCTCGTCCGCGAGGACGGTCATGAGCAGGACGTCTTTTCGCTCGTTGGCCCGAAGCGCTTCGACATGCCGTGGCGCGCGCTGGAGCGCAGCGGCTGGATCGCGCGGGTCGACTGCTGCGAGCTGCTCGTGCCGCTGCCGCCGGACGGGCGGCGCCGCTACGAGCAGGCGGCGGAGAAGCAGCGCCACCGCATCGCCGCGGAAAATCCGCGCAAGCTGGAGGCGCTGCGCGAGCTGCTCGCCCGTCATGAGGACGAGCCGACGCTCGTCATCGGGCTGTATCGCAGCCAACTGCGCGCCGCTGCGGCGGCGCTCGGCGCGCCGGTCATCTGCGGCGAAACGCCGCAGGACGAGCGCGAGGAGCTGTACCGCTGCTTCCGCGCCGGCTCGCTGCGGCTGCTTGTCGTCGGCAAGGTAGCCAACTTTGCCGTCGATTTGCCCGCGGCGGCGGTAGCCGTGCAGCTGTCCGGCAGCTTCGGCTCGCGCCAGGAGGAAGCGCAGCGGCTTGGCCGGCTGCTGCGGCCGAAGCCGGGAGCGAATCGGGCGTACTTCTATACGGTCGTGACGGAAGGCACGAAGGAACAAGACTTTGCCGCGCGCCGGCGCCAATTTATGGCCGAGCAGGGGTACGGGTATCGCGTGGAAACGGCAGCCGCGGAACCGTTCCGATCGGAAATGCTGCCGGGCGCGGGGGTGCAGGCGTGAGCGGCGCGGCTGAAACGGCGTTGACGGACGCCCTCGCTTCCATGAAGGATTGGGAGCGGAATACGCTTCTGGTCGTCCTGCGCCGGTTCGCCGACTTGCCGTTTGACGCCCAGCAGTTGACGGCCGCCGCTGCATACAGCGGCATGACGGCGGCGGAAGCGACGGCAGGGCTGGAGATGCTGCAAGCAAGAGGCGTGCTGAGCGAAGCCGCAGACGGGCCGCGGGAGCCGCGCAAGCTGGAGCTTCCGGCGCATATGCTGGCAGCTTGGCAGCGGCTGCTGCTGCCGAAGCGGCACCCGGCAACGCTTCTTCCGGAAGGCGCGGAGCCCGAATTTTCCGCTGCCGCGGGAGCTGCGCTCGGGCTTGAGCACGGATTGCTCGAGCTGCTTGGCCGAATTGGCCTGGAAGGGGGCACGGCGCCTCCGGAGGAGGGGCGAATGCCAAGGAAGCTCGCCAAACAGCTGGAAGGTTGTATGGCGCCGTACAACGACGCTTACGCAGCGGCGGCATCCTTGGCGGAGTTGGACGATGCTGCCGCCGCACAATCGCAGCCGGATGCCGGGCTGCTGCTTGCACTTGCGGGCGAACTGGCGCTGCTCGTCGCCGGCAAACGGCTGGAACTGCGCGAACGGCCGCTGATCGCGTGGCTCCATCAGCCGCATCCAACGCTGCGGGTACAAGCATACGCCGCCTGGAAGCGGATCGCCGCGCCGCGATCGGCCGAAGCGCGCCATATGCTCGCCGCACTGGAGGCGTTGCCGGCGCTTGGTTGGAATCGGTGGGAAAATTTGCTTCGGTGGATGCAACATTATGGTATGATAAACGGTAACGGCACGGAGTTGCCGTCCGCACATGCGACAGGCATCCTGTGCCAATTGGCCGGCTTCGGCTGGTTGGAGCTGGGCCGGGACTCGGCGGCGGTATGGCTGCGCACGACCGGGGCGTTGACGGAAGACGGCGCCGCCGCTGCCATTCCGGCGGCAGCCGGCGCAACGAGCAGGGCCGAGCTGTACGTGCAGCCGGATCTGGAAATTATTGCTTCCGCCAACGTTTCGTTTGCGGTGCAGTGGGAGCTGATGGGGCTGGCGGAGCGCGCGACCGCCGATGTCGTCAGCGTATACAAGCTGACGCAGGCCAGCGCGGCGCGGGCCGCGGACAACGGCCGCGATGCGGAAACGGCCATCGCTTTCCTGCAGCAGCACGCCAAATACGGCGTGCCCGAAGCGGCGGCAGCCGAGCTGCGGCGGTGGATGCGGCAAGCCGGCGAGCGTGCGCGAGACGGTAAGGGACGGCTGCAGCAGGCAGCCGCATCTTGTCTGCTGCTGTGCGCGGATGCCAGAACGGCAGCGGCTGTCGCCGGCCATCCGAAGCTGCGGATGTGCCTGTCCGGTAAATCGGGCCAGTTGGCGTTTGTCGTATTGAGGGATCAGGCGGAAAACCTTATACTGAATATAGCGCAAGCGGGACTTTCGTATCGCTGTCGGGTCGAATGGAGCGACATGCCGTCGAATCGGTTATATCCGCGCGTTTTCGACACGACGATAGGCAATCGGGAGCAAGCGTCAAGTCGCAATCCGAAGCCGCCCGATCTGGAAATACCGGTGCCGGCACCTCGTGATCCGGAACGGTTGTATCCGGGATTTGGCCGCATCCCGCAAGCCTGGTTCGCGCTATGCCGAAGCTACCATGCATCGACGCGCAGGCGGATGGTCGAGCAGGCGCTTGCCTGGCGCACGCGAGTCAAGCTGGGCGCTGGCGAACGGCAGTGGATCGTGACGCCGCTGCGCATCGAGCAGGAAGAAAGCGGCGGGTGGTCGATTGTCGGACAGCTGCGCGACGGCGGCGGGCAACCGATCGAGCTGCGTCAGGAACAATGGGAATGCATGCAAATCATGCTTCCGGGTATTAATGAATAAGGGCCGCGTTCGGCCTATCAATCGATAAACGACGGAGATGATCGGAATGAGCATTGCAGAAGAGCAGGCGCTTGATATGTCGATCCTCCTGTCTACGGCTTACGAGCTCGGGGATCGGATTAATATGTCGGCCGCAGTAGCCGATTATAAGAAGTGGCAGCTACGGCTCGCAACGGACGCTGACGCGCAGCGGCTTATCCGCACGTTCGCCCGCAAGAAGGAATTGTTCGCGGAATGCGAACGGTTCGGGCATTTTCACCCGGACTATCATCGAGCCAAGCAAGAAGCGGAAGCCATCCAGCAGGAGATGGACGCATGCGAAGCGATAAGGTCGTTTAAACTTGCGGAACAGGCGCTGGACGAACTGCTGCACGACGTTTCCAAAACGATTGCCCACTCGGTGTCGGCAACGATCAAAGTGCCGGGCAACGAAAAGGCGAATACCGGCTCAAGCTGCGGGACAGGCGGTTGCGGCGGCAATTGCAGCGGCGGCTGCAGCTAGAAGCGAGGCACGGCCTGTTGTGTCGGCAAACGCGCGGCGTCGATGACGCAACGCGCCGCCGGCACAAACTGCCGTAGCCGCGCGGTAAAGCGCTCTCATCGGAAGAGGGCGGAAGCGCATTTGAGATTAGCGGAAGGGGATATCCATGATGTTGACGGAAAGAACCGGCCTGATCGTTTGGGTCAACGACCTGAAACCGGCCAAAAACCTGGAGCGTTTCGGAACGATTCATTATATTTCCAAAAAAATGCATTACGTCGTGCTGTATATTCATGCCGCCAAGCTGGAGGAAACGCTGAAACATATGCAGCGCCTGCCGTACGTAAAAAAAGTGGAGCCGTCGTATCGAAATGAGATCAAGACGGAATATAGTAGTAATGTGCCGGATAAAACAAGATTTTACTCGCTGTAAAATTTTGATTGGAAAATAAGGATGTTTGCTGTAAAATTAGGTAAATCGCTCTACATAGTACTTAAGAACCGATTTTGCAACGCTCCACCATTCCGAAGCTACATGATCGATGTCTCGAAGAACGGGCATTGTCTCCAGGCGGACGAGGGAACCGTTTCTTCCAGGGAGGGAGATGGAATAATGAGAGACAAAATGATGGATAGATGGAGCACCTACGAGCCTTTTTATGTTGTCTTAGGCGACAAGAAAATCGCCGATATCGTTATTACCAATCATGCCCGCACTCGTTGGATCGACCGCGTGGAGCACGAAAAAACCGGATTCGAGGACATTTGCACCTTCCTTTGGAATAAATTGAAAGATCATCAAGTGACGTCATATTACCGCAACGAAGAGGACGTTTATCTTATCGACGACGATTTGGTCATGGTGGCCGAATTCGCCAAGATGGAAGAAACCGACATTGCCGGCAATCCGCTGCACAAGATGATTGTCGTTACCTTTCTCGGCCGCATGTCCGAAACGATGGAGCTGCGCGATCTGAAGACGTACTACTCTTGGCTTCGCCACTCGCGCCGCATGACCTTGATCAAAAATAGCCGCAAACGCCGTTAGGCGCCACCGGTTGACGTCTATCCGTGCCAAAGCTCCGCGGACAACGGGGCTTTTTGACGACGATATGGAACTCCGCAGCCGGCCGCAATGGCCGGTTTCCTTTTCCTGCCGTTTTGCGGTAAAATGCTAGTAGTGCGTGCGGAAGGAGCCTTTTTATGGCGCTCAGCTTTCACCAGCTCCACATTTTTTTTGCGGTCGTCGAGAAGGGCAGCTTTTCCGGCGCGGCGCAATCGCTTTATTTGACCCAGCCTGCCGTAACGATGCAAATTCAGTCGCTGGAGGAGCATTTCGGCGTCAAGCTGGTTCAGCGCAGCGCGAAGAAGGTCGAGCTCACAGAAGCGGGTCGGGCGCTGCTGCCGTTTGCGCGCCGCAGCCTCGATCTGATGCGCGAGACGGACGACGCGATGTCGCGATTCACGCAGCTGCTTGCCGCACGGCTGCAGCTCGGCGCCAGCCTGACGGTGGGCGAATACATACTGCCGCGGCTGCTCGGCCCGTTCGGCAAAGAGCATCCGCATATTTCCATCAGCATGAAAGTGATGAACACGTCGCAAATTATGGAAGACATCTTGCAGCACCAGCTTAGTTTCGGCATTGTGGAAGCGCTGGTCGACCATGCCGATATGCACGTGGAGGCAGTGCTGAATGACGAGTTGAAACTTGTCTTGCCCAAAGGGCATCCGCTGCTGACCAAAGAAACGATCACGCTCGATGACGCGCTGGAATTTCCGTTCGTCGTGCGGGAGATGGGCTCGGGTACGAGAAGGGTGATGGAGGAGGCGCTGCTGTCGCACGGCTGCGATCCGCGGGCGATGTCGGTCGTAATGGATTTGGGCAGCACGGGCGCTGTCAAATCGGCGGTCGAAGCGAATTTGGGCATTTCGATCCTGTCGCAGTCTTCGGTGCGCCACGAGGAAGCGCTTGGCCTGCTGCAGACGCGCACGATCGAAGGGGTGCGGTTCGTGCGCAGCTTTTATGCGATTTATTTGAAATCGGCGATGCTGCCGATTCCGGCGCTTACGTTTTTGAATTTTATTCGCGAACGCGATTTGAGCCAGTGGCTGTAGCGCTTTCGCAAAATGGGAGGGTGAGGGCATGTCGATCCGATTTGCCGATCTGCACACGCATACGACGGCCTCGGACGGATTGGAAACGCCCTCCAGCAACGTGCGCGCCGCTTCGGCCGCGGGGCTTGCCGCCGTGGCGATTACGGATCACGATACCGTAGCCGGCGTGGAGGAAGCGTTGGCGGAAGGGAAACGGCTCGGCGTCGAGGTCGTGCCCGGCGTCGAAATCAGCACAACGGCCGGAGGACGGGATATTCACGTGCTGGGGTACTTTGTCGACATCCGGGACGAAACGCTGCTCGGGCATCTTGAGCGGCAGCGCCGGGCGCGCGACGAGCGCAACGAACGGATCGCCGCGAAGCTGCGCGAATTGGGACTGGCGATCACGATGGAGGAAGTGGAAGCGAGCGTGCCCGAGAAGAAGCCGGACGAAACGATCGGCCGGCCGCACATCGCCGCGCTGCTCGTGCGCAAAGGCTACGTTGCGTCGATGAAGGAAGCGTTCGACCGGTATTTGGCCGACGGCGCGGCGGCATATGTGGCGCCGGACCGGAACGGTCCGCTCGACGCCGCCGGCTGGATCCGGCAAGCGGGCGGCGCGGCGGTGCTGGCTCATCCCGGGTTGTACCGCAATGTGGCGCTTGTGACCGAATGGCTCGATTCCGGCGCATTTGACGGCGTGGAAGCTTACCATTCCGATCATTCCCCGGAAGAAGAAGCGTTGTTTGCCCGACTTGCGGAGCAACGAGGTTTGCCCGCCACGGCGGGCTCGGATTTTCACGGCGCACGGGGCGGCATCGTGTTCCACGGGGCGATCGGCTCGAAGCGCGTTGACGCGGTTGTGCTGGGCAGGCTGCGGCAAGCATGCAGCGTTCGCGCGCAGCGGCAGTAAAAGCCCGGTTAAAGGGAGTAAATACGAACCTTAGTCGATTGGAGTTGTCTGAATGGCTATTCGCAAAGCGATCATTCCCGCCGCGGGTCTCGGCACCCGGTTCCTGCCCGCCACCAAGGCGCAGCCGAAGGAGATGCTGCCGATCGTCGACAAGCCGGCGATCCAGTATATTGTCGAGGAAGCCATCGCTTCCGGCATCGAGGACGTCATTATCGTCACCGGACGCAATAAACGGGCGATCGAGGATCATTTCGACAAATCGGCGGAGCTGGAGCGTATGCTCGAAGAGAAAGGCAACCGCGAGCTGCTCGGCCTCGTCCAGAACGTCTCCAATCTCGTCGACGTCCATTACATTCGCCAGAAGGAGCCGCTCGGGCTCGGCCATGCGGTGTATTGCGCGCGCAAGTTTATCGGCAATGAGCCGTTTGCGGTTCTCCTCGGCGACGATATCATCGATTCCGATCCGCCGTGCCTGAAGCAAATGATGGATTTGTACGAAGAGCACGGCACGTCGGTGATCGGCGCGATGGAAGTGCCTTGGGAGGATGTCAACAAGTACGGCATTATTTCGCCTTCGCACGGAACGAAGCTCGTTTCCTATATCGAAGATTTGGTGGAGAAGCCGGAAATCGGGCAGGCGCCGTCCAATTTGGCGGTTATTGGCCGGTATGTGCTGGAGCCGGACATCTTCGATATTCTGGAAGCGGCGACACCCGGACGCGGCGGCGAAATCCAGCTGACCGACGCGCTTCGCGTGCTGAATGCGCGCAAGTCGATGGTGGCGTACCTGCAGCAGGGCAAACGCTACGACACGGGCGATAAGTTCGGCTATATCGAAGCGACGATCGAGTTTGCGCTCAAGCGCGAGGAGCTCGGGGCGGAGCTGAAGGAATATTTGCTCGAGGTTGTAAAACGATGGAAGTAAACGGAAACTCTCCAAAAAAACGTCGCTCCGCAACGGAGCGACGTTTTTTTTCCAACGATCCACAATCAGAAGCTACGCCTTCGGCTGTTCTTCCGCCGCAACCGGCAGCGGTTTGGTCTTCTCCGGCTCGGCGTCATCGTCGGCCAAACCGCGGGTGCCTTTCTTGAACTCCGTCACGGTTCTGCCCAGCGCCCGTCCCAGCTCGGGGAGCTTGCGCGGTCCGAACAGGAGCAGGGCGGCGATAATCACCAGCATGATGTGACCCGGCGTAAACAGATCGCCCATACGTTCCACCTCGATTCCGACAATGCCATGTTACTTGTAGTATACACCCTGCAGCCGGAAAAAGCATGCAAACGTTTGGTGTCGGCTTCACGTCAACGGGACGCCGTTTCCTGCTTCAGCGTTTTGATCTGCTGCTCGTCGGGGGTGACGAACAGCGTTTTCTGGTTGTCGTAGATGACGTAACCCGGTTTGGCCCCGTTCGGCTTGCGCACATGCCGGATCAGCGTGTAATCGACCGGTACGTTGGCCGACATTTTCGCCTGGCTGAAATAAGCCGCCAGCTGCGCCGCTTCATGCAGCGTCGGCTCCCCGAACGACTGGCTGCGGATCACGACATGCGAGCCGGGAATGTCCTTCGTGTGCAGCCACGTATCGTTCGCTTCGGCCATCCGGTTGGTTACATACTCGTTCTGCGTATTGTTTTTGCCGACATAGATCGCGACGCCTTCGCTCGAAGTGAAACGGGTGACGCTGATTTTGGCCGCTTTTTGCTTCTTGGCGTCCTTCTTGCCGGCGCGCCTGCGCACATAGCCTTGCTCCGCCAGCTCGGCGCGGATTTCTTCGATGTCGGCCAGGCCGGCGTTATCGAGCTGCTGCAGCACCGTGTCCAGGTAGCGAATTTCCTCGTGCGTTTCGCTCAATTGCTGCGCGGCGGCGGTCAGGCTCGTTTTGCTCTTGTTGTAGCGGCGAAAATATTTTTGCGCGTTTTCGGAAGGAGTCAGCAGCGGGTCGAGCGGAATCGCCAGCGTCGCCTGATCCTCGTCGTAGTAGTTGACGACGACCGCTTCCTTGTCTCCTTTTTTCAACGTATGCAGCGAAGCGGTCAACAGCTCGCCGCGAATGCGGTATTTGTCCGCGTCCTTCGCTTCCTCCAGCGTTTCTTCCAGCTTGCCCAGCTTTTTGACGTTTTTGCTTCTTTCGTTTTGCAGGAAACGGTGCAAATCGGCTGTTCGCTGCTTCACCGTATCGCGCAGCGCCTTGTCGCCGTAATAGCTTTCGAGGCATGCGCTGACAGAGGCGAACGGCTGCTCGTCGCCTGCCGCGTGCGTCAGCCGCACGACCGAAAACACCGTTTTGCCGTTGTCCGTCGCGACGATGGCCGGCGAATAGTCGTGCTGGCGCATGTCGGCCATTACACCGTCGAACGCGGACCACAGCGCCTCCGGTGCGATTGCGTCCGAGGCGCCTGCGGTTTGATCGCGGGCGGCGCGATAGGCGATTTCCGTCGCGACGAGCGGGCTGATGCCGTTGTAATGCGCCACCAGCCACTGGGTCGCCGATTTGTCGTCGCGTGCGCCTGCGCCGTCCGCCGCAACGAGGAACGAAGCGCGATCGGCCGCAAGCGGCGACGCTTTGCCTTGATCCGGCGGGGCGACATAGGCGCTGCCGGGCATGACGATGCGGTAGCTGCTGATCGCAGGCGTGACGTGGTGAATGCCGTCGACGATCGTGCCGGTCGCCGGATCGACGATAATGATGTTGCTGTGCCGGCCCATCAGTTCGACGACAATTGTTTTCACGCTCAGATCGCCCAGCTCGTCGCGCTGCCTCGCCTGCAGCCGAATAATGCGCTCGCTGTCGACCTGCTCGACCGATTCGAGGATCGCCCCTTCGAAATGTTTGCGCAGCAGCATGCAGAACATCGGCGCTTCCTGCGGGTTCGGGTAAGAGCTTTCGGTAAGATGAAGGCGCGGATACGTAGGGCTGGCCGAAATGAGCAGCCGCCAATTGGTTCCTTGCGCGCGAATGTTCAGCACGATATCGTTTTCTGTCGGTTGGTGAATTTTGCCGATTCGTCCGCCGGCGCAGCATGCCAGCTCGTGCACAAGCGCGCGGACGACGAGTCCGTCCAATGCCATAGGTCGTATTCACTCCTGTCCAAGATTCCTCTATCATGCCATAAATGGCGGCAAAATTTAAGGGGCAGCTCGAATCGCAACGATTTTTTCCCGAAATGATGCAAAACGATACAACTTTTTGCGGCGATGCAACGTCTAAATGGGGGAGAGGTGAAATTATGGCCATCGACGTGGATTATAATTATTTGAAGACGATGACGAGCAGCAGCGATCACAAGGCGATCGTCGTGGACCTGATGACGACCTATGGGGAAGACGTGTGGAATTACGCCTTCAGCATCGTGCGCAAGCGCGAGCAGGCCGACGATATAACGCAGGAAGTGTTTCTCAAAGTATTCCGCAACTTGTTTACATTCCGCAGCGAAGCGTCTGTGAAAACGTGGCTGCTTACGATAACGCGCAATGCGGCGTTCGATTATCGCAGGTCGGCGTTTTTGCGGCGGGTGACGCTCGTCGATACGATTCGGACCAGCGCACGAACGGCGTCCGCCGAGCAGGAAACGATGGATAAGCTGACCATCGACGACATTTGGGAGCAAGTGCTGCAGTTGCCGGCGAAATACCGGGAAGTGCTGATTTTGTTCGGTCATCATCAATTGTCGATGAAGGAGATGGCGGATGTGCTCGGCATTCGCGAAGGAACGGTGCGGTCGCGGCTGCACCATGCGCGAATGAAAATGTTAAAACAGCAGGAGCGTGAACGTCTTGAGCCTTGACGACAGCAGGTCGGAAGACCAATCGTTGCGGGAAGAGCTGGCGAAGCCGCCGTTTGCCGAAAAGTCGGTCGACGCCGAGCTGAAACGGCGGATCGGCGAAGCGATCGATCGTCGTCGTTCGCTGCCGAGACGCCGGCTGCCGCTGATCGGGTCTGCAGCGCTTGTCCTCATTGGCTTGCTCGTTATCGCACCGCGACTTAAGCAAGAAACGGTCAAGGTTCCGTTCGAGCAGGCGGCCGCAACGGAGCAACCGCTTGCCGCGCCAAGCGCAGCCGCCGTCTTCGAGCCGTTGCCGGCGCTGCCGGTCCGTTCGGTGCTGCTGCTCGGTCTGCGCACCGACCATACGGAGAAGGACAGCCGGCGCACGCTGGGTCAAACGGAATCCAGCACCTACCGCACGCTGCTGATCGCCGAACGCGGCGGCAAGCTGCTGACGGCGGCCGAAGGCGGAGGCATTCTGATGCCTTACGGCCAGCAGTTTTGGCGCATCGGCACGAAAACGAAAGAAACGAGCACCGACGTGCTTCACGCGTTAACGGCCGCGCCGGTGCGCGGGCAGGCGGAAGCGGCGGCGGATTGGCCGGCGGACGACCCGAACGAAGAAGTGAAGCACGAGGAGAAGCTGCTGTACGTCGGCAACAAGTACGTTTCGGTAGGGGAAAGCGATCAGGTGAAGCGGGGCAACACGACGTCCCGGACGGACACGGTGTGGACGAAGGAAATTCGCCAGCTGAACGCGGCGCGCTCCGCGGCAGCGGACGAGCCTCATGTGTCGCTGCGCGATATTTTTGGCGATTCGGCTGCGTCGGCGCTTGCCGTTATGGAGGGTTCGAGCGTGCTGACCGAGCTCGGCATGGAGACGGAAGTGAACGGCGACCACTGGGCGGTTGCCCGCAAGCGCGGCTCCTGGGAGCCGCAAGTAGCGGTAACCCAGCGCGCCGCCAGCAGCCGCGTATCTTCCTACGTGCTGGCCGATGTGAACTTGAAGCTGCCTTATTCCGTCGTTTCGTACGACGAGATGGACGTCGATTGGAAAGATGTGAAGGCAGCCCGCCCGGCGGCGGTGGATGCCATGACGTCTCCGGACCGCGACATGATCGCAATCGTGACGTCGGAGTATATTTTCGTCCATCCGTTTACGGACAACGGGGTTGCCACCGATATGTCGCTGCGCATCGATCTGAATCCGGGCGAAACGATGATTATGGCGCAATGGGCGACGGCCAAATATGCCGAGGATTGGATTGCCCAGGCAAGAGCAAATTTGCGTTAAGACGTATGTTTGATGGCAGCTTCGATGACGAGCCGATCGCGAGAAAGGCACCGATGATCCCCGCAACAGACCGGCCCCACTCCGTGGGGTTATTTGCACTGCCCGGGATGAGGGCTACCGCAGCATTTTGACCAGAAACAGGTTCAGATCGTCGTCTGCCACGACTTGCTCGCCATATCGCACGTAGGCGTCGTTCCAGTAAATGCCGTTGCCGTCGGGGATATAACCGCGCTTGCCGTACAACACTTGCGCGGCCCCGTAATCGCTGAACAGACCGACGCCGAGTCCGGCAATCGGCGAGCGTTCGCCAATCGTCGCTTCCGCCCGGTCCATCAGCATGCTGCCGGAGGTATTGCTCCGCCGGCTTCTCCCAGCCCTGCTGGCGGAATGCGGCGGATATCGTTTCGGCATCCGTTTCCCGCCACTGGCGAACGGCGATATTGCTGCTGTTGTTGTCGTACACATCAAATCCCTCCGCTTGTATTTTCATTCCTTAATGATAAAGCGAAACCGGAATCATCGCCAGGGAAAAAACGACTTCAACCGGAGTCGGGTGCTATTTTTCGGCTTGTCTGCATACATTGGCGACAGGGCAGTCTGTCCGGCGGTTTCGCCGTCCGGCCGGAATGCAGAAAGCGACCGTTCGGGAGGGAAACGGAACATGGATGCGAATCAGTGGCACAACCTGTCGGCGCAGGAGACGCTGCAGGCGCAGCAAGTGGCGGCCGAGACGGGGCTGTCGCAGGCGGAGGCGATCGCCAGGCGCGAGAAGAACGGGCGCAACGAGCTGTCGGACGGGCAATCCGTCTCGCCGCTTGTGCTTCTGCTCAATCAGTTCAAAGATTTTATGGTGCTTGTTCTGGCGGGGGCGACGCTGGTCTCCGGCCTGCTCGGCGAATACCTGGACGCGATTACGATTATTGCCATCATCGTCATGAACGGCATTCTCGGCTTCGTCCAGGAATTTCGCGCGGAGCGGTCGCTGCGCGCCTTGAAGGAACTGTCCGCACCATCGGCCAAGGTGGTGCGGGACGGCGCCGTGCAGCAGGTGCCTGCCAAAGAGCTGGTTCCCGGCGATATCGTGCTGCTGGAGAGCGGCGACCGGGTGCCGGCGGACATTCGCTGGATCGAAACGAACGGCGTGTATGCGGAAGAATCGGCGCTCACCGGCGAGTCGGTGCCGGTCAGCAAACATACGCAGCCGCTGGCGGGCGCCGATCTTCCCGCCGGCGACCAGCGCAATCTCGGATTCATGGGCACGATGGTGACGCGCGGCACCGGCAAAGGCGTGGTCGTGCGCACCGGGATGAGCACGGAAATGGGCAAAATCGCCGGCCTGATCCAAAGCGCCGAAGCGATGGAAACGCCGCTGCAGCACCGGCTGGAGCAGCTTGGCAAAACGCTTATCGTCGTGGCGCTCGGCCTGACGGTGATGGTTGTCGTCGCCGGCATTCTGCACGGGCAGCAGCCGTACGGCATGTTCCTCGCCGGCGTCAGTTTGGCCGTCGCCGCTATCCCCGAAGGGCTGCCGGCAATCGTCACGATCGCGCTGGCGCTGGGCGTGCAGCGGATGATCCGGCGCAATGCGATCGTGCGCAAGCTGCCATCGGTGGAAACGCTTGGCTGCGCATCGGTAATCTGTTCCGACAAGACGGGAACGCTGACGCAAAATAAAATGACGGTGACCCACGTGTGGGTAGGCGGCGATTTGCTCGAGGTAACCGGCGAAGGGCATGAGCCGACCGGCGCCATGCTGCTGGAGGGCAAAGCCGTCGAGCCGCGCACCCAGCCGATGCTGCGCAAGATGCTGCATATTTCGGTGCTGTGCAACAATGCGTCGCTGACGCAGTCGGTGCCCGAAGCGGGGAAGAAGAAGGCGAAGGAGCCGGCCAAGCCGGTGTGGAGCATCGCCGGAGACCCGACGGAAGGGGCGCTGGTCGTGCTCGGCGCCAAGGCCGGCATCAGCCGGCAGTCGCTCGAGCCGCATTATGCGCGCAAAGCGGAGTTCCCGTTCGATTCGGAAAGAAAACGCATGTCGGTCGTCGCATCGCAGCCGGGAGGCGCGATCATCTGTACGAAAGGCGCGCCGGACGTGCTGCTGCCGCTCTGCAGCTATATCCTTTGGGACGACAAGGTGATCCCGTTTACGAACACGCTGCGGCAGAAGGTGATGGCCGCAAGCGAAGGCATGGCGAAAGCGGCGCTGCGCGTGCTCGGCTTCGCTTATCGCGACGCCAAGCCGGGAGAGTCGCTCGACGACGAGGAGACGGCGGAATCGCAGCTCGTGTTCGTCGGCCTTGCCGGCATGATCGACCCGCCGCGCAAGGAAGTGCGCGAAGCGATCGCCACTTGCAAAAAGGCCGGCATCCGCACGGTCATGATTACCGGCGACCATCAGGCGACGGCGGAAGCGATCGCCAGGCAGCTCGGCATGCTGCCTCCGGGAGCGCAATCGATGACCGGACGGCAGCTGGCCGCTATGGACGACGCCGAGCTCGACGCGGCGGTCGACAACGTGTACGTGTACGCCCGCGTTTCGCCGGAACACAAGCTGCGCATCGTCAAGTCGCTGCAGCGCGGCGGCCATGTGGTGGCGATGACGGGGGACGGCGTCAACGACGCGCCGGCGATCAAGGCGGCCGACATCGGCATCGCGATGGGCATCAGCGGCACCGACGTGTCGAAGGAGGCGTCGGCGCTTGTGCTCGGCGACGACAATTTCGCCACGATCGTTGCGGCGATCGAGGAAGGGCGCGGCATTTACGAAAACATTCGCAAGTTCATCCGCTATTTGCTCGCTTCGAATGTCGGCGAAATTTTGACGATGTTCCTTGCGATGATGATGGGGCTGCCGCTGCCGCTCGTGCCGATTCAAATCCTTTGGGTAAACCTGGTAACGGACGGCTTGCCGGCGATGGCGCTCGGCGTCGACCAGGCGGAGAAAGATTTGATGCAGCACAAGCCGCGCTCGTCGAAGGAAAACATTTTCGCCCGCCGGCTCGGCTGGAAAATCATCAGCCGCGGCATACTGATCGGCATCTGCACGCTGGCGCCGTTCTGCCTGGTGCTTTATCGCGGTCCGGACACGGCCGACACGCTCGTCAAGGCGCAAACGATCGCGTTCGCAACACTCGTCATGGCGCAGCTCATCCACGTGTTCGACTGCCGCAGCTCGCGTTCGATTTTCCACCGCAACCCGCTGCAGAACCGCTACCTGGTGCTGGCCGTGCTGTCATCGCTAGTGCTGATGCTGGTCGTCATGTATGTCGAGCCGCTGCGAACAATTTTCAAGACGGTGCCGCTGAACTGGAAGGAATGGATCGTTGTGCTCGTATTCGCCGGCATTCCGACCTTCCTGATGGGTTTCGGCAGCGTGATGCACAAGCCCAAACCAACGGCGAAGAAGCTCGGCTACGGATCGCGGACGCTGGTCAAGTAAGCGGGAGATGGCGCAGTGGGGCGCGGATCGTGTAAACTGGGATATATCCCTGTTCGCGAAAGGAGACCGCCAGACATGTGCCGCAGCATCAAAGTGCTGTACAACTTCGACCCTCCGGCCACCGACAACGAGGTCCGGGCGGCGTCGCTGCAGTTCGTGCGCAAGCTGTCCGGCTTTCAATCGCCGTCGAAGGCGAATGAAGCGGCGTTTCACCAAGCCGTCGAAGAAGTGGCCGCAGCGGCCCGCAAGCTGCTGGACTCGCTCGTGACGAATGCCGAGCCGCGCAACCGCGACGTCGAAATCGCCAGGGCCAAGGCGAGGAATGTGCAACGATTCGGAACGGTCAAACGATAATCTCAACTTGGTTTGAGCCGCAATGCCGCAGTGCCGCTTCTGCCCGAACGGGCGAGGACGGCATTGCGGTTTTTTTTTGCCCATGTGCCGTCGATGACCGGAGCCGTTTACACAACTGCTTAACGAAAGATCAGGAAACACAATAGAAGGCAATAGTTCCCGCGGAGCCGATTGCCTATAATGAAGTTGCTTTGCGAATGGCAGGCGGAAAGGGGGCTTGTCCCAAGGCATCGGGGCCGAATGGCAGACGATGGTTTTCAAAAAGGCATTCGAATCGAAGGAGGAATGTAACGTGCAAGTGGGCTTAACAAGGTTCGGTCTGAAACCGGTATGGCTGCTGGTCGGCGTGTTCGTCTTATGCCTGGCGGGAGTATGGTTCGGCTCGCTTCCGGCGCATGCGGCGGAAGTGCTGCTCTCGCAAGGCAAATCGGTGGCGGTGAGCTCGAATCAGGGCTCCAATCCGCCCGGCAATGCCAACGACGGCGAATTGACCGGGACGCGCTGGTCGGCTGTCGGCCCGACGTATCCGCAAACACCGTAACGGGTGCGAGCACCGGCTGGGCAAGCGCTTATGAGTTCCAGGTATACGGTTCGGGAGGCGACGCTACGGCACTACGTACTATTTTGCGATGAAGACGAGCGACGAGCAGCCGAATGAATCGGCGCTCTCCAATGTGGCCAGCGGCACGACGTCGGGGGCGGTCGCGCAGAAGATGACGCTGACGCCGTCGATGCTGGTGAACGAAATCGCTCACGAGAACGCCGGCACGCTGATCGACGAGCAGACGCTGGCGGGCGATCCGATGAACGGAACCGGCGGCGCTCCGACGACAGGCTGGTACCTGTTCGGCAAAAAGTACGCCGCCCCGCACGAAACCGAAAGCTGGTGGCTGCCGGCTTCCGCTTTCCTCGATTTTGGCGCCAAGTATCATATTACGAAAGTGTACTTCTACGATACGAACGGATCGGCAACGAATGCGTTTACCGTTTCCACCGGCGAGCCGTTCAATTGGACGGCGGCGTTCACCGACAACCTCGTCGGCAACAACCTGTGGAAAAACAACAACGTCAATGCGGATACGCGCTACTTGCGATTTACGTTCGCCAATGCCGGGGCGATCGTCAAGGAAGTGGTTGTTTACGGCTATCCGATCGAAGAACCGCCCGCTCCGCCGACGCCGGTCGGCACGACCCGGCCGGTGATGGAGGAGTTTATGGGGATGAACGCGTTTTTTGACGATACGCTCGATCCCGGCGATTCCCTCGACGTGCTGAAGGTCATCCGCGAATACCACAACTGGGACTGGGAAGCCGATCTGGCGAACACGTATCCGAACGACCTGAACAGCTTCAATCCGTCCAGTTCGGGGGCCGATTTTGACACGTATTATACCGATATGATCAACGCCGGGTATTTCGTCAGCCCCGCCCACAAGGCGACCCCCGGCTGGATGACGAACTGGCTCGGCACGAACGATTACAATACGCCCTGGGTCGTGCCGACCGGTCAAAGCGCCACCAACCCGGCTTCTTACGCCTCGCGCGCGGATCATTTGTTCCAGTTCGTCGCCCGTTACGGCAGCACCGCCGTGGCCGACGGCAAACTGAAGCTCGACGCCGGCCAACCGCGAGTCAGCGGTCTGGACGCGTTCATTACGTCGAGGACTGGAACGAGGAAAACGGCGATTGGGGCGACCGCAAAGCGTATTGGGCGCCTTACGAATACGCGGCGATGCTGAGCGCCGACTACGACGGCCATAACGGCACGATGGGCAACACGTTCGGGATGAAGACGGCCGATCCGAACGTCACCGTCGTGATGGGCGGGCTTGCCGGCTACCGGCTCGATTATTTGCAGGCGATGAAAGTATGGACCGACTACAACCGCAGCGACGGCTCCTTCCCGGCGGACGTGCTCAATTTCCACACGTACTGTACGAGCGGTACGAAGGGCATCAGTCCGGAGGCATGCGGGATGAAGGAAGCGGCCGAGGAGCTTGTTGCGTACCGCAACGTCAACTTGCCGGGCAAATCGATCTGGGTGTCGGAATTCGGCTACGATACGCATCCGTCCTCGACCCAAGGAGCGCCGACGATCGGCGCGAAGACGAACAAGGACGTGCAGGCGGATTGGCTCGTCCGCTCGTATTTGGCGCTGGCCGCCTCCGGCATCGACCGCTCGATGATGTACATGCTGCGCGACGCCGGCACGTCGAGCCAGAAGTATTCGACCTCCGGCATGGTCGGGCCGAAAAACGACTGGACGAAAAAACCGTCCTGGTATTATGTGTACACGATGCGGAATGCGTTAACCGGCATGAAGTATGTCGGCGAACAGGCGTCAGGCAACGCCAATGTGTGGATTTACAAATTCAAAAGCGCGACGAGCAATGAAGGCGTGTATGTCGTTTGGTGCCACACGGCTAACGGAACGACGGTAAGCGGCTATTCGCTCAGCCTGGGAGGAAGCCCCACGAGGGCAACGCAAATCGCGCTGGCGAACAACGACACCGACGGCGTCTCCAGCAGCCTGACGATCCGGAACGGCGCCGTGACGATCAACGTCAGCGAAACGCCGCTGTTTGTTAAGGTGAATCAGATGCCGTAAGGGGAAAAGGGCAGGCGGGGCGGCGCGGTAGCCAGGCGATGGGCCTTGGTGGCCGCTCTCCGGCAAATAGGCCATGAAAAATGGCCTATTTGCCGGGTTTCGCCTGCTGCGGCGAAAATAGCCAGTGAAAACACTGGCTATTGTGACCCAACAGCCCCGAATTTGGATTTTTCCGCGAAATAGCCAGCGATTTCACTGGCTATTTTGTTATGGGGAGCCATTTTGGGCGCAATAGCCAATGAAACATGGCTTAATATTAACGCTATGGCGATCGTCTCCGATTTAGGCTATAATGGCGAGTACTTACGGGGGAGGGTCGTTCATGAGCCTGGCTATCATTTCGCTGCGGCAGGAGAACGCCGCTTCGGTCGCGCGGCTGCTTGCCGGTTATTGGACCGATGCAGCCGACGAAGAGGCGGAAAAGCAATTGACGCGCAGCCAGTTGGAGGATGCGGAAGGCGCTTTGTTCCGGTTGCTCCGGAACGAAACGGCACAATGCTTTGTAGCCAAGCTGGAGCAAGAGTTTGTCGGGTTTATGATGCTCGCGTGGAGCTTTTCGTCAAAAGGGGGACCCGTGCTTCGGGTGGAAGCGCTATACACTTCGCCCCGGCACCGGAACGGCGGTATCGGCAGGCAGTTGATGGAGCACGCGTTCGCCATTGCCAAGTTGAAAGGAGCATGCCGGCTGCAGCTGGAGACGGATGAAGACAATGCAACTGCGCGCGCGTTGTACGAAAGGCTGGGGTTCGAGCTGCTCGCAGGCAAACGGGTCTATATGGCTTTCCTTTGACAAACGATCTTTGCCAAACCGGAACGAAACCCTTCTTCGCCGTTCGCAAGAGCGGCGGGGAAGGGTTTTGTCAGTTCAGCCGGAGCGGCGGACGATCAATCGGGCGGATAAAATGATTTTTTCGCTTACGCTGCCGGGGTTGCTCCGTTTGCGTTCAAGCGCTTCGATCGCCCGCCGGCCGAGCGCTTCCTTCGCCAGCGCCACGGTCGTCAGCGGCGGTTCGGCTCCGGCGGCAGCGGTAATGTTGTCGATGCCGACCACGCGGCAAGACCCGGGAACGCGAATGCCGCGAGCGGCAAGCAGCGGCAGCAGCTTCAGCGCAATTTGATCGTTGGCGCACAGGATGCCGTCCGGTTCGTCACCCGGCGCGATGCCGTCCAGCCGCTTGGCCAGTTGCGTCTCCCAAGCGGCGGGAGGGCCGCCGTACGCGATCGTCCACTTCGTCAGCCGGGCCGCTTCCTCCGGTCGCTTCGCCCGCCACTCGTCCGCCGCCAGCCGGCAGCCCCACCAGCGCTCCTTGAAGCTGACGGCAAAGCTGTCCCTCCCGATCAACACGATCCTCCTGCACCCGGCAGTGAGCAAATGGTGGCATGCGGTGCGCGCCGCTTCCAGATTGGCGTTCAGAATGACGTCCGCTTCGATAAGCGGTTCTTCGTGATCGAGCAGCACCGTCGGCAGCGCCAAGGGGCGAAGCGCAAGCAAATCGGCGACGGATACGCGCCCGACGACGACGATGCCGCCGGCGGCAAGGGCAACGGGATCGCCCGGTTCGACCATATGCGGCGACCAGCCGTAGTCGCGGCAAGCGCCGTACAAACCGTCGAGCACACGCTTCCAGAACGTCGGTTCTTCGCGGTGCTCTTTTGCCATGCAGATCAGCAGTGTTTTGGCGCCGGAACCGGAACCGGCTGCAAGTTTGGCCGGTTCGTCGTCGGCGGGTCGGGCCATTGACTCCGGCGGCAGGCGGTAGCCCAGCGTGCGGGCAAGGGCAATGATTTGCCGCCGCTTCGTTTCGCTTACGCCGGGCTTGCCCGACAACGCCTGCGATACCGTATATTTGGACACGCCGAGCCTGTCGCCGATGTGCTGCATCGTAATTTTGCCTGCCATTGGAATCGCACCTCCGCTGCATCGATTGGCTATTGACTATTCCGGAGCGGAAGCGTAGATTATGGGCGCGATCGGCACCTTCGCAACCTAACCAACCTAACAAAATGATACTAAGTCCATTGTTTCCATTCAAGGAGGAATTCATTTGCCAAGCCGTATTGTCGTTTTCTACGATGCCGATTTTCCATACCCGGGGGAGAGGCCTTCCGCCACGGCGCTGGAGAAGCTGCGCGCCCGCTGCCATGTCGCCGGAGCGGCAGAGCTTGCCGCTGCCCTGGCCGATGCGGACGTTTATGTGCACCTGCACGGCGCTTATTTTCCGAAGGCGGCCTGGACGGCGGTGCTGGCCCATCTGCGCGGCGGCAAAGGGCTTGTCGTCATCGGCGGCGCTCCGTTCAAAATCCCCGTCAACGACGTGCAAGGGCAATGGGCGCCCGAACCGGAGCAGACGGCGTATCACCAGCAGCTGCACATTCACGAGGCGCTGCCGGTCGATCCCGCGCCAATGGCTTCCCTTTCCGCCAACGCCGACATTCCGTTGATGGCGGAACGCGAAAGCTTGTTCACCGTCGAGCCGACGTACGGACTCGTGCTGCATGTCACCCGCACGGAAGACAAACCGGGCGAGCTTGGCTCGGGCGGTCCGATGGACGCGCATATTTATCCGCTGCTGAAGGGCATCAGCGGCTGCGGCCTGCGCCGCGAAGTTGCGGCTCCTGCCGTGCTGCTGGAGCATACGAAGGGCGATTTTGCCGGCGGACGGTGGGTGCTCGTCAATCAGGCGGTGCGCGAGCCGTTCTGGTCGGGCGGCGGGGCGGATGCGCTTGGCGAATGGGCCGACTACGCCGCATCCGGGGTGACGGAGCTGTGGCTGAAGCCGAACTACGCTTCGTACGAGCCGGGCGAACGGGCGGTGCTGACGCTGCAGGGGCAACGGCTTGGCAGCCGGAAAGAAGAGGTGGCACGATGTCGGCTGCGCTTGCGCGTGCTGAAAGCGGCAAGCTCGGCGGCGGCAAGCGAAACGCCGGAGCCGGGAGACGGCAGCGGCTTCGCGCCGGTGTGGGAGACGGAGCGGGAATGCGAAGTCGGCGCCGTGCTGACGCAGCTGCGCGTGCCGGTTCCGGTGACGCTGGAGGCCGGATTTTATATTGCGGAATGCGAGGTGCTGTCTGCGGCGGACGGGGAACGGCGCGTGCTGCGCCAAGGCTTCTGGGGCTTCGATGACGAACTGTTGCGGCAAGGCGATAGGCTCTCTTGCGGGCGCGACTACTTCGTGCGCGGCGGACAGCCGGTGCCGATCGTCGGCATGACTTACATGACGAGCGACGTGGCGCGCAAGTTTCTGTTTCTGCCGAACGCCGCCGTCTGGGACCGCGACATGGCGCAGATGAAGCGGGCGGGCATCAATCTGATTCGCACCGGCATTTGGACAGCCTGGCGGCAGGTGATGTTCGTCGACGGCCATGTTTCGGAGGAGGCGCTGCGGGCGATCGACGCCTTCATTCTGACGGCCAAACGTTATGAACTGGAAGTGACGTTCAATTTCTTCGCTTTTACGCCGGAAGGTTGGGAAGGCGTCAACCCGTATCTCGACCCGCGCAGCGTCGAAGCGCAGAAACGGTTCATCGCCTCGGTCGCGGGACGCCACGCGCAGACGACAAACGTGCATTGGGACTTGATCAACGAACCGTCGATGTTCGATCCGAAGCGGATTTTCAGCGGGCCGCGCACGAGCGGCGACCGGTTCGAGTTGGCGGCGTTCGTTGCGTGGCTGCAGGATCGCCACGGCACGATCGAAGCGCTGCAGGCGAAGTGGAACATGACGCCGGACGAACTGCCGGCGTTTGCCGCCGTGCGGCTGCCGGAGCCGAAGGACGTGCCGTTCCGGACGACGGAAGGGTTGGCCAAACGAGGCGGGCCGTGGCTCGACTACACGCTGTTTACGATGGCGATGCACAACCGCTGGGCGTCGCAGCTCGTGGGTGCGCTTCGTTCGATTCAGCCGAAGCAGCTGGTGACGGTCGGCCAGGACGAAGGGCTCGGCGGGCAACGGCCGTCGCCGTTCTTCTATGCGGAAGCGGTCGACTACACGACGGTGCATACGTGGTGGAACATGGACGACCTCGTCTGGGACGGCGTGTTCGGCAAAGAGGCAGGGAAGCCGAATTTGATCCAGGAGACGGGCATCATGTACGTCGAAACGCCCGACGGCCGGGCCAAACGAAGCGAAGCGGAGCTGCGCAGCATTCTCGAGCGCAAGTATGCGTACGCGTTTGCGACCGGCGGCGCCGGGGCGGTGCAGTGGATCTGGAACACGAATTTCTATATGAACAACGTAAACGAATCGAACATCGGGGCGCTGCGTGCGGACGGGAGCGAAAAGCCGGAGGCAAACGTGTCCTACGATTACGGCTCGTTCATGAAGGCGGCGGCGCCGTTGTTCCGCGAGCGGGTGTTGGAGGACGTGGCTGTCGTGTTCCCTTACGCCAACGATTTCTCCAGCCGGCCGCTTGCCTATGAAGCGACGACGGCCGCCGTCCGCACGCTGGCGTACGAAATGAACGTGCATCCGCGCGGCGTCGGCGAATACCAGCTGGATGCGCTCGATGCCGCGCCGCCGAAGCTGATCGTGGTGCCGAGCCCGCACAATTTCAGCGACGCCGCGCTGAACCGGCTGCTGGCGCACATCGAATCGTCCGGCGGCACGCTGCTGCTGACCGGCCCGGTCGGGCTCGACGAATACTGGCGTCCTGCAGCGCGACTTGTTCCTTTGCTGCGCACGGGCGAAGTCGTCAACCTGCTGCGCGAGGAAGCGCTCGAACTGAACGGCGCCGTGCTGCCGTTGTCGTTCGGCGGCTCCCGCATCGCCGACAGCGCGAAGCAGCTGGCCGGCGGCACGGCGGGCGGACGGTCCGCGCTAGTTGAAGCGGAGGTCGGCCGAGGCCGTATCCTGTGGTGCCCGCTGCCGCTGGAGCTGAACCGGCGCACCGCCACGACTGCGGCCGTTTATCGCCATGCGCTTGCGCTTGCCGGCGCAACGACCGAGCTGGAATGGCTCGCGGGCGGGGAACTGCCTGGTTTGTACGGCCGCAAGCTGACTTTTGCCGAAGGGGCGCTGTTCGTTTTTGTGTCGGAAAGCGGGTTCGCCGCCGAGGTTAAGGTGAAGGACCGGGCCACCGGCAAAACGTACGCTTTTACGGTGGAGAGCGAACGTTCCGTGTTGTTTGCCGCCGGCCGGCAAGGCGAGCTGCTTGCGGTTTATCGTCCGGATGAGGTCGACGTGGAGGTGGGATAACGCCGGCGGAGTCATTTCCCGCCGTTTATTTCCCGGGGAAGCGCAGGATGCGACAGAAAATGCCGCAACGCCCGGCACGGACGTTGCGGAATCGCCGATTTTCGACACGGAAGGGTAAGCGCTTGATCTACATGTCACTGGTTGATTCGCTCCGTGGAAGGGGCGGGGCGACAAAATAAGCTGCTCACGAAGCGGACCGGGCTTCATTTGGGAATGTTTCTGCCTATGCGAGCCGATGAGGTGTTTGGGCCAGGCAGTCGAAGCCATTTCGTTTCCTGCACAGAAGTAAACAACAAGTGAATCTCCAAACGACTGTCATGAAGTAGGCAGAGTACGCTATCACAGCTGTAATTTAGATGAAATAAGCCGGAAAAACCGGCTTATTCGCTGCCGCGGTCCGGATCGGAGCAAAAAAGAGGCTGGACAGTTTTCACTTGAGCGAACACAAAAGAGATTAATGGCTACCCAAGTGGCTGAATAAATTTTCGAATATAACCTACGGCTTTGGTGCGGACGTTGCTTATCTGTATGATTTTTCGACCATATGCGGCTCTCTGTACTTTCCCGAAGGTATACACCGTTAATCGACTGCTCCAAAAACCGGCTTGTCTCTCCGCCGCCTGCTCGCTGCCCGCCGCCGCCGAGGGCTTGTCTCCGCTTCATTCGCCATAGTAGTATGGGGAGAAGAAAGCGAAGGGGGATCAGCGATGAACTTGTGGGGACGGGAATGGAGCAAACGCGATTTGCTGGCGTATACCGGGGACATGCAGCAGCTGCTCGGCATCAAGGCGCTGGAAATGACGGACGGCGCGGAGCGGGGCAACCGGCTGCTTGACGTGCGCTGCGGCGATTTGCGCTTTTCGGTCAGTCCGGACCGGTGCATGGACATTTCCTATCTGGAGTATAAAGGGATTCCGCTTGCGTGGCGTTCGGCCGTTGGCGACGCGGCGCCGGCGTACTATTCGCCGAAGGATCAGGATTGGCTGCGCAATTATCCCGGCGGCCTGTTCGTTACCGGCGGGCTGACGCAGTTCGGCGACCCGAACACGGACGAAGATCAGGAGCTGGGGCTGCACGGCCGCGCCTCGAATTTGCCGGCGTCGGACGTGAATACGCGGCAATACTGGGAAGGCGACGAATACGTGCTGGAAGCGGCGGGCACGATCCGCGAAACGGCGGTTTACGGCGAGAAGCTGCGGCTCGACCGGACGATTCGCGCTTATGGCGGCCGCGGCGAGCTGCATATTTTCGATACGGTGACGAACGAAGGCTTCGACGCTGTGCCGCATATGATGCTGTATCATTTTAACTTCGGCTTCCCGCTGGTTGCGCCCGAATCGTTCGTTCGCTGGAGCGAAGCCGGGGACGAAGAAGTGTTCATGGACGACATGGGACGCGGGTTGACCGATCGCGACCGGTTCTACCCTGCGCATCCGGCAAACAAGGATGAAGTGTTCTACCATTATGCCGGCAAGGAACAGCCTTACGCTTACTGCGAAATCGTCAATCCCGGCATGAACCTGAGCGCGCGCGTGTCGTTCCGTTCGGCGGAGCTGCCGCATCTGTACCAATGGAAAATGCTCAAAAGCGGCATGTACGTGTTCGGCGTCGAACCGGCCAATTGCCGCGGCATGAAAGGGCGGGCGGATGCCCGCAATTACGATTTGCCGCTGCTGGCACACGGCGAGAGCGTTTCCTACCATGTCACGTTTTCCGCTCGGGAAGCGGCGTCGCAAGTGTAAAAACCCGGTACGGAAAAGAGGGCGGCGATGAAAGTTATCGTTATTGGCGCAGGAATAGGCGGCTTGAGCGCAGCGATTGCTTTGCGTGCGGTCGGGATGGATGCCGTCGTTTACGAAAGCAAACCGGAAATTCGTTTCCAGGGAGCCGGACTCGGCATCGGCGCCAATGCGGTGATGGCGCTGCATGCGCTTGGTCTGGGAGATGCGGTGCTGTCTATTGGCAAACAGATGAAGGAAGTTCGCTTCGTTGCGGAAAGCGGCAAGCTGCTGCGCCGGGTGAAACCGGAGGGGGCAGGCCGAACGAACGAGCCGGACCAAGTGATCGTACACCGGGGAGATTTGCTGCAGCTGTTATTGCAAGCGATCGGGCCGTCCGGCCGGATTGTCACCGGCAAAACCTGCCTTCATGTCGAGCAGAATGGCGACGGTGTAAAAGCGGGATTCGACGACGGAACGTCGGACGAAGGCGATTTGCTGGTGGCGGCCGACGGCATCCGTTCGGCGGTGCGTGCGGCGATTCTGCCGGACGTTCAGCCGCGGTATGCGGGGTATACTTGCTGGCGGGCGGTTGTACAGGCGGACGCGTCGCTGGCGTACGACCCGGAGCTGTTTATGGAAGTGCTCGGTTGTTCCGGTCGATTCGGCATCGCGCCGATGACCGGCCGGTCCATCTATTGGTTCGCCTGCGTCAATGCCGCGGCGGGCGACCCGGCCATGAACGCCGCAACGGCGGCCGATCTGGAACATCGGTTCGCCGCTTACCCGGAGCCGGTTCCGCAGTTGCTCGCCGCCTCGCACAACACCCGTCTCCTGCATCACGATATCGAGTATATTTCTCCGCTCTCGCGGTTCAGCTATGGCCGGGTCGTCTTGCTCGGCGATGCGGCGCATGCGACAACGCCGAATATGGCGCAAGGAGCGGGACAGGCGCTCGAGGATGCCGTTGTGCTTGCCATGCGGCTGAAGCGGGCGGCCAATTGGCGGGATGCGCTTGTTGCCTACGACCTTGATCGCGTTCGCCGGACGGGACGGATCACCCGTCTTTCGGGCCGCATCGGACGTGTGCTGCAGCTGCAGGGACGATGGCCCGCTGCCATTCGCAACACTTTGCTTCCGCTGCTGCCGCAGGCGGCAATGGCGCGTCAGATGGACTTTCTGTATCGCGTCAAGCTGGATAAACTGGTGTAAAGAACCGGAAACAGGCGGGGAGGTTGTGGATGGAAAGTTAAATCGGCGATTCGGGCGGCGGCCAATATTGATAAACGGCAAGGTCGATCTCGCCCCTGGCCGACACTTTGACGCCTTCCGCTTCCAGATGCTCGATTTGCCGCATCATCGATTCTCCGTCGCGTTCCCCGATTTTGCCGTGCGCGTTCAGCACGCGGTGCCAGGGCAGCCCGTGCGAGCGGCTCATCGCATGCAGGACCCGCACTACTTGCCTGGCGGCGCGCCGGCTGCCCGCAAGCTCGGCAATTTGGCCGTACGTCATCACTTTGCCGGCGGGGATCGCACGAATGATGGCGATCACTTCCTCCGTAAACGGCTGCATCCACTTTCCTCCTCCGATTTCCGCGGCACATACGCCGGTTTTCGCCAGGTCGTTATCCGGCATGAGCCAATCCGGCCGGCCAAACGCTTCTCGAGAAGCCGCCCGGCCGGCCGTTCGTTGCCTCGTAAAAATAAGCGCTATTCTCCCTGATACGCACGCTGCAGGGCGGCGATATCAAACTTCTTCATCTTCATGAACGCCTTTGTGACCCGTTCGAGCTGCTCCGGCGTGCCATGTGCCATCATGTCGTCCATGACGGCGGGGGAAATTTGCCAGGAGACGCCGAATTTGTCCTTCAGCCAGCCGCACTGCTCCGCTTCCGGGTAGTGGGAAAGGCCCGACCAGTAATGGTCGATCTCCTCTTGCGTGTCGCAAACAACAAGCAGCGAAACCGCCTCGTTGAATTGAAAGTTGTGCTCGTGCGCGCTGTCCATCGCAACGATCCACGTATGCTCCAGCTTGAAGTCGGTGAACATCACCGTACCTTCCCGGTCCGGCTCTTGGCCGGGTCCGTAACGGAGGAGCGGGCCGGCTGCTGTGTTGCGGAACAGAGACAAATAGTGGTTGCGCGCTTCCTCGGCTCTGCCGCAGTTGTCGCCTGCGAACAGCAGGCTGGGAATGATCGCCGGCCGCGACTCGCCGTCCGGATTCGTCAGCATAAGCTGCCAGGAGACGCCGAATTTGTCCTGAATCCAGCCATATCGTTCGCTGAACGGGTAGCGGTCAAGCGGCATCAGCGCGGTGCCGCCGTCGGACAGCTTGTCCCAGGCAGCGTCAAGCTTGGCGCTTGCGTCCGCTTCCCGCGACGGATCGAAATTGACGATGAACGAAATCGCCGGATTGATCCGGAAGTAAGGCCCGGCCGAGATGGCCATAAACGGCTGGTCCCGGACGAGGAACGACACGAGATCGCAATCGCCCGAAGGGGTATTGCCGAGCACCGTTTGGCTGGTAATGCGGGATTGCGGAAACACGGCGCAATAAAACGCCGCCGCTTCTTTCGCTTCCTTGTCGAACCAGAGGTGCGGCACGATTCGCGGCATAGATCCGTTCGCCGAGTTGATCATTAATTGACCTCCTTCTTGAGAGTGGATGAAAAGCTGCGGAATATGCTGCCATTTTACCATTTTTGCCCCAACGAAGCCAAACCCCGCTTTAATCACGCATGCCAAATGCGGGGCATCGGCATACTTTCTTTGCCCAGCTCGGCCCAAACGTAGCGCAGCAGCAGCTCGTATTGCAGCGCCGCATGTTCGGGTTTGCCCCACAGGTTGTCGATTTCGCCGGGGTCTTCCTGCAAGTCGAACAGCTCGCCGTACGTTTGATTGTAATAGACGGTCAGTTTATACCGCTCGCCTACGTACGTTTTCTGGTGAATGGTCGTCGGTTCGTGACGGAATTCGCAAATCGCGTGATCGCGCGCTTGCGGACGGCGGCCGCGCCACACGTCGCTTTGATCGACGCCGGTCATGGCGGCCGGAGCCGGAATGCCGGCGAACGACAGCAGCGTCGGCGCCAGATCGACCAGCGACTGGATTGCCGAAGACGATAGTCCGCTTGGCACTTGCCCCGGATAACGGACCAGAAACGGCACCTTGATCAGATCCTCGTAATGAAAGCCGCCTTTGGCCTGCAAGCCGTGCTGCCCGAAAAAATGGCCGTGGTCGGAAGTGAACACGACGATCGTGTTGTCTGCCAGTCCGAGCGCATCCAGCTTGTCGAGAATCCGGCCGATGTATCGGTCCATCATGCTGATCATGCCGTAATAGGTGGCGACAAGCCGCTTCCGTTCCTCCGCCGGCAGGTTCACATGGGAACCGTACCCGTGAATGCCGTACCCCGTTTCCTTCCAAGGGGAAAAGTCGGGCGCGGGTTGCTGCGTCATCCGAAAGTGGGGCGGGTTGTTGTCGTGTTCGCCCGGCTCCGCTTGCGGAATCGTCAGCTGATCGGGATCGTACATCGTGTCCCAGGGCTCGGGCACCAAATAATCCGGATGCGGGTCAAAAAAGCTGGCCCACAAAAAGAACGGCTCCTCTTCGCCGCGATACTGCTCCAGCAGCGCGTTCGTGCGCTCCGCGATCCACGCGTCGTAGTGGAATTGCTCCGGAATTGGCCACGTGTGCCGGATCGAACGGTCCATTGTGCCGGTCGGCGGCAGGAAATAGTCGCGCCAGTTGGCGCAGCCTTTCGCTTCCATCCACAACGCGTAATGCTGACCGACATGAGCCTCGTTCGTATGGTTGCGCGCCAGCTCCACATGGCCGAAGCCATAGAACGGCCCGGTGAAGCTGCGCCAGAAGTCGAGATCGTGCAGCGCCGGATACGCTTCCAGCGAAGGATAGTCTGCCGTCGAGCGCAGCGGCTGGAAATGCGCCTTGCCGATCAACGCGGTCCGGTAGCCTTCGGCTTGCAGGACGTCCCCGATCGTGAGCCGGTCCTCGAGCAGCTTCGTGCCGAGCGTCCATGCCCCGTGCTGGCTCGGGTACATGCCGGTGACGATCGACGCCCGCGTCGGCGTGCAGGTCGGATTCGGACAGTACGCCCGCGTGAACATCGTCCCTTCCTTGACGAGCCGATCCAGATTCGGCGTGGCCAGTTCGGGTTGGCAAACGCCGATCGTCCGCCAATGCTGCTGATCGCTTGTAATAAGCAAAATGTTAGGTCGGTTCATTCGCATCGTCTCCCGAAAGCTTGATTTTTATTTATAATAGAGCATATCAACAGGCTGAGAAAATGGTACAATGTTAGCATCGCAATGTTGGGAAGCGGAACGCGTCAATCGAGAACGGGGGAGATTTGCGCCATGAAAGAATACGCTTATGAGTTCGCCGACCTCTGGTACAGCGTTCCGACGCCGCTGGAGAAGGACGGGGGCATGCGGCTGTTGCGGATCGGCCGGAACGTAGCAAAGCCGAACTACGCGGTCGGCCCGAAGGAAATCGGCTGGTACGGCCTGCATTTTATCGAGGAAGGCGGGGTTTTGCTGGAATCGGGCGGAAGGGAGTGGGAGCTGCGCAAAGACGACTGGTTCTGCCTGTTCCCGGGCCCGGTGTACACGTATCGTCTGCTGCCGGGCGAAACGGGCTTGCGCATGGTCTGGCTGTCGATGGACGGACCGCAAATGCCGGCGCTGCTCGACATGTGCGGCATGCGGGAGCAGCGGCCGACCGCCGCGATCGCCGACATGCCGGCGTGCTGGAGGTGTCTGGATCAGCTCGTGCGCCTGTATGCCGGCGGCAACGACAGCTTCCTGCGCGTGCAGCAGCTGCTTTACGGCTTGTTCGAGGCGTTGTCGGCCGCAGGGGACGAGGCGGAACACAGCGGCAGCGAAGCGGACGGCGGTTGGTTCGCCCAGGCGCTGGACTACTTCCAGCTGCATTTCACCGAGCCGCTGCGCATCGAGGAAGCCGCCCGCCGCGCAGGCGTGCACCGCTCTTACTTCTCCAGCGAATTCTCCCGCAGAATGGGCGTTTCGCCACAGCAGTACATGCATCGGCTGCGGATGGAGAAGGGCAAACAACTGCTCGCGCAATCGGAACGGTCGATGACCGAAATCGCGTATTCGCTCGGATTTGCCGATTTGTATGCGTTTTCTCGCGCCTTCAAGCGCCATGCCGGCTGCTCGCCGCTGCAATTCAGGCGCCGCGTTCGCGAGCCGGTTCAAGAGGCGGAGGCTTGAAACCGGGCGGAAACGAATGATGCTGCCGAAAAAGAGTGGAGGAGCGGTGTTATGCGGATCAAACGAAGCAACTTCGTGAGCAAATTTTTGTTGCCCTATTTGCTGGTGCTTGTCATTCCCATCGCGATCGGAACGACGATTTATCAGAAGACGATCAGTGTCATCGAAACGGAAACCGCCCGGTCGAACATGACGCTGTTGAACCAAAGCAAAGAAATTATCGACCGAAGGCTCGACGAACTGGACCGGATCGTCCAGCAGATCATGCTCGATCCGAACCTGATTACGTACCAATACATGGAACATCCGTTCGACGGCTCCAATACGGCGCGCACAATCGAAATGAAGAAGAGCCTGGTCAACTACAACCTGTTCAACACCTTCATCTCGAATTATTATGTGCTGTTCAGCAGCAGCAAGCTGGTCATGACGCCGACCAGCGTCTACGATCTGCCGACGTTTTACCAACAGGTGCTGCAGCGCGGCGATTGGAACTACGAGACGTGGACGAATCTGACGATCGATCAATACCATTCCCGCTCCATCGAGCCCGCAAGCGCTTACACGATCGAAGGGAAGGAGCGGCAGATGGTCACCTACATCCAGTCGCTCGGACTGCCTTCGCATACGTATGCGACAGTTGTCATGCTCATCGACAACCAGGAGTTTGCCAAGCTGCTGCGCGGCCTTGACATTTCGGACGGCGGCTATGCATACATCGCCGACCAGAACGGGCAAATCATCAGCTACATTGCGGACGACGACCAACCGGCCGCCGCTCCCGCGTTCCGGCGGTTCCCGGATGCGGGCGGCACGATTTTCCCGTCGGCGCAAACAGGCAACGTCATGACGACCTATACGACGTCGTCCTACAACGGCTGGACGTATGTCGTTTCACAGCCGGCGCATATCGCGCTGCAGAAGGCGACTTACATCAAAAATACGATGATCGCCATTTTTGTGCTGTCGCTTGCCGCCGGCCTGATCATTGCCATTCTGATGGCTTATCGCAGCTTTCGCCCGGTGCGTTTCCTGTTTCAGACGATCGACAGCTTGAAAATCAACAACGACGCGCTGCTGCAGGAGATGGAGAAGCAGCGCCCGATGCTGCGTTTCGCCTTTTTCGAACGGCTGCTGAAGGGGGAATTGCCGCATGCGGACGACCGCAACCCGGTCATGGAACGGCTCGGCATTCGCCTGGACGGCAGCGCATACAGAGTCGCCGTCGTTTCGCTCTGCGACGACCGGCTGAGGCTGCGATCGGAGCTGCTGCCGGATCCGGACCTGCTGCACGTGAAGTTCAAGGACATCGTGTCGCGGCTCGGCGACGCTGTCTACGTGCACGAACTGAACGGCAACCGGGCGGCGCTCATTTTTTCGTCCCCGGCAGGTCCTGCAGACGACGGAGCGGCCGAATACCGGGCCGGAGAAGAACGTTTCTTGCGCAACCTCATGGTCGAGATGCACAAGGAAATGTATGGAAATCCTTCGGTCGGCTTGGGCAACGCCTATGCCGATCCGGAGCAGCTGCCGCTGTCCTACCGGGAAGCGCAGCAGGCGCTCGATTATACGATGGGCAGGGGAATGTCCGGCCTTGTCCACTTTCACGATTTGCCGCAAAACAACAGCAGCTACTCGTATCCGCCCGAAGTTGAGATGAAGCTGGTCAATGCGATCAAGGTCGGCCATCAGGGCGATGTGAAAGCGGTGTTCGCCGGCTTGCTCCACGAAAATATGGAGAAGCGCAATTTGTCCGCCGTGATGATGAAGCTGCTGCTGAACGATCTGAAGGGGACCGTTGCCAAGCTGGGCGATCAAATTGCGATCGACGATCCGAAGCTGGCCGGGCAAATCCAGACGCTGCTCGCTCCCGCCGACCGCCCCGAAGACGCGCAGGAAACGATGCGGGCGATCGAACGTACGTGCCTGCACATCAGCGACATCGTCGATCGGCGCAAAAAAAGCCACAACGATCAGTTGTTGACCAACGTCATGCAGATGATTCACGAGCAGTACCGCTCGTCCAGCTTTTCCCTCGGCGTTGTTGCGGAAACGTTCCGCATTTCGGAAGTGTATGTATCGTATTTCATCAAAGAGCAAACCGGCGTCACCTTCTCCGAGTATGTGGAGCGGCTGCGGATGGAGCAGGCCAAGGCGATGCTGATGGACGACCGCTATTCGGTCAAGGACATTGCCGAGCAGGTCGGCTACAACTCCTCGAACACGTTCTGCCGCGCATTCAAACGCATGAATGGCGTCAGCACAACCGACTATAAAAAAGCGACAGCCGGCGTGTAGGAAAAGGAAGGCGAAAGGGAACGGCTCTGACTGCGAAGTCAGGGCTGTTCGCCGTTACCCCATCTGATTGAATTTGACCACTTCCTTCAATTGATGGAGCAACGTTTCGCTTAATTCGTCCGGCGGGATGTCCATCCCGTTCTTGACCCATTCGGCCAGAATGGCGATGGGGATCGTCGTGCGCAGCGCAAAAAAGTAAGGGCTGTATTTGGTAGCGGGATGCCGCAGGCTGATCGTCGCGCGCAGCTTGCGCAGCATCGTATCGAACGATTCGCCAAGAATATTGGCTTTGCCTGCCTGGAACAACTGCTTCAAAATGGTTGGATTTTGATACCAGTAGCGCAGGAACGGTTTCAGAAAAAAAGTCGGTTCGTCGGGAGCGTTTTTTTTGTAGTCGAACAAAAATTCGATCAGGCCGTCGAACGCTTCGTCGCACTTTTTGCGCAGTACGTCGTCAATTGTATCGTAGTGGCGATAAAAAGTGACACGGCCGATTTTGGCTTCTTGGCAAATGGCCGTTATTTTGATATCGGCGTACGTAGTTGTCTCCATCAGCCGGACAAGCGCTTCGTAAATCCACGCGCTGCTCTCCCTGGAACGTTTATCATCCGAAATATGATACATTTTCGCCCTCCTGTTCCACATCTCGCGCCGCTATTACATCGACTCGCCCCCTATTGTATCATCAAGGAAATGAGATACAAGTGTATCTGAATCCAGAAGCACACCATCATTCATGGAAGGAGCAAGGGGCACTTGAAAGGAGTTATCAAACATAGCTGCTGGATCATCGGCTTGATCGTCGGAGCCATCAACCTGGTCAGAGGCCTGACGCATCTCTTGACGCAAGACAGCGCTGCGGGAACGGCCGGCATAACCATCGACAACGCCGGGGGAACCGATATTGTGTATTTGTTTGCCATCATCGGCGGGGTACAGATCGTGCTGGCCCTGTTTTATGTGTACGTGGCGCTTTTTCGTCGAACGCTGCTGCCGCTGGCGTTTGCGATGGAAGGCTTGAAGACGGGCTTGAATTTGTGGATCGGCTATGCATTTAAGCCTTCGCAGGCCGAAACGGTTGTAGGCGGCAGCCAGGATACGCTGCAATTGGCGCTTTCCGTGCTGGCATTGCTTCTGCTTGCGCTGGCGCGGCGTCGTGCAGCCGATGCCCGGACAAGCCGCAGCAGCGGAGGAAGATGAATACCAAGGGGTGGCGGATGTTGCAGATCAGAATGGGGAAAATGAAAGCTGTCCTGTTGTCGCTTTGCCTGGGCGCCGGTATTGTGCAGGGTGCTATGTTTCCGGAGAAGGTTTCGGCCGAATCGTGGAGCGCAGCGGCGGCAACCGCTTATTCCGGCGGTGCCGGCACTTCGGCTAATCCGTTCCTGATCGGAACCGGCGCGGAGCTTGCTTACCTGGCGAAACAGGTAAACACGGGCAATCAATATGCGAATACTTATTTCGAACTGACGGCCGATATCGATCTTGATGGGCGCGAGTGGACGCCGATCGGCGGCACGACCCCCTATTTTCGCGGAAAGTTCGACGGCAAGGGCCATGTCATCTCCCATCTAACCATCACCACGAATGCGGAGGAAGCGGGGCTGTTCGGCAAAGTGCAGGACGCCGAAATTCGCAATGTCGGCTTGGAGCAAGTGGCGGTGAACATCGCGGAAACGACGCTCGCCGGCGGACTGGTCGGCAACATGTTCAATAAAACTTCCGGCACGCTGCTCGAAAATGTTTATGTCACCGGATCGATTGCGACCGGCATCAATGTCCATACAGGCGGGCTGGTCGGCAGATCCTCCGGTCCGGCAGGCGGCACGATCAGGCGAAGCTACTCGACGGCCGCCATAACGGCGGGGCTGCAGGGGGCCAAAGTGGGCGGATTGGCCGGTACTTTAATCGATACCAACTTGGAGAACAGCTACGCGACGGGCGACTTGGCCGGAGGCGGCGACAAGGTGCGGGTCGGCGGATTGGTCGGCTACACGACGACAGCGATCGGCGGCACAAGCTATTGGAACCGCGATGCGGTCCACACGTGGACGCGCAGCTGGTCGGACGTGCCGCCTGCTCCGGTCGAAGAGAAGCTTGGCGTCGCTTTTTCGACCGAGGCGAGCTATCCCGCCAATGCCAACGGGGCCATGACATCGGCCGATATGAAGCAAGACGCGTTTCTCGCCGTTATGAACGGCGATTCGGTTTCGAATGGCGTGTGGAAATGGAGCGCGGGGCAAAATGGCGGCTACCCGGTCATCAACGGCGTTGGCATCGGCCGGGGGCCTACGATCACGACGCACCCGCTCCCCGCAACAGTGGACGAAGACGGCAGCACCAGCTTTACGGTGACGGCAACCGGCGCGGCTTCCTACCAATGGCAAGTGGACGAGGGTACAGGTTTTGTTGATGTCGGCAATACGGGCCCGTACGACGGGGCGACAACATCGACCCTGACCGTAACCGGGGCGGCCGGCGACATGAACGGTTACGCTTACCGTGCGATCGCGAGGGACATTTCCGCATATGCGACCGCTTCGACGACCGTTACGCTTACGGTGAATGCCAAACCGGCGGCGCCGGCGAACGTTCGGGCCGAGGCGGCCGACAGACAGGTGAACCTTTCGTGGAATCCGGTGCCGGGCGCAACCGGCTACAAGGTTTACCAAAGTGTCGTTTCCGCTACGTACGGTGCGGAAGCGGCGTCCGTTGGCGCGTCCGTGTACAGCGCGGCGTTGGACGGATTGACGAACGGCATCCGGTATTATTTTGCCATCACGGCGTTGAACGGCAGCCTGGAAAGTCTTTATTCGCAGCAGGTCGACGCGACGCCGGCGGCCGCCGTTCTTGATACCGACAGCAGCGAACCAACGCCGTCGCCAACGCCTTCGCCGTCACCATCGCCAGTTCCGACTCCCCGGCCAACCTCGCAGCCGGCGCAGGAGCCGGTCGATACCGGCGTGGACGTTCTTGTGAACGGCACGGCGGGTAAAGCGGGGAAAGCGACAACGTCTGAAAGGAATGGACAGCAAGTGACCACTGTTACGGTGGATGAGGAGTGGGTACGGCACAATCTCGGAGAAGCGGGGAAAGGCGCCGTGTTCGCCATTCCGTTCCAGGCCGGCGGCGATGTTGCGGTGGGCGAACTGAACGGACAATTGGTGCAAAACATGGCGGACCGGGAAGCGGTAATCGAAATTCGCACCGATCGGGGCTCGTATACGCTTCCGGCGAATCAATTGAACCTGGAGGCGATTGCCGAACGGTTCGGAACGAAACCGACGCTGCAGGACATCAAGGTGAGAATCGCCGTGGCGGCTCCTTCCCGCGAGACCGTTTCCGTTGTGGAGGATGCGGCTAACGAGGGCGGATTTGCGATTGTTGCGCCGCCGCTCGACTTCCGAATAAGCGCTGTATTTGGCGAACATACGGAAGAGGTGAGCGCGTTTACGAGTTATGTGCGGCGGACGATAGCGATTCCGGAAGGGGTGGATCCGAAACGGGTGACCACGGGCATCGTTGTCGATCCGGACGGAACCGTTCGCCACGTACCGACCTGGGTGGTGGAGCGGGATGGCCGATTATACGCGGAAATCGGCAGTTTGACCAACAGCACGTACGCGGTAGTCGCGAGTCCCGCCGTTTTCAGCGATATTGCGGGCCACTGGGCCGAAGCGGCCATTTCCCGCATGGGCTCGCGATTGATCGTAAACGGGACGGGCAGCGGCCTGTTCAATCCGGACCGGGACGTGACGCGGGCGGAGTTTGCCGCCATGATCGTTCGTGGCTTGGGTCTTGCGCCGCAGAGCGGCGATAGCGGCTTCGCGGACGTGACGGAGGCGGACTGGTACTTCCGAGCGATTCGTTCCGCGGCGGCATATCGGCTGATCGACGGCAACGGCGACGGTACGTTCCGGCCGGACGACACGATCACTCGCGAGCAGGCGGTGCGAATTGTCGCCAACGCCATGGCCGTCACGGGCTTGGCCGAGCGTCTGCAGGGACAGTTGACGGATGAGGCGCTTCACCCGTATCTGGATGCGGGGCAAGTTTCGGCCTGGGCGGCAAGCGGCTTTGCGGCAAGCATAGAAGCGGGAATCGTAGCGGGAAGAAGCGACGGCGAGTTGGCGCCGAAGGCGCTGCTGACCCGTGCCGAAGCGGCTGCGATCGTGGAACGGCTGTTGGCCCAATCGGGTTTGATCGACAGGTGAGGCTTACAAGCGCTGCCGGAGCCCGGGACGAGGCAAATAAGCCGAAAAGTCGGCTTAAATCGTCGCGTGAGCCCAGGTCGAGGCAAATAAGCCGGGAAAACCGGCTTTATCGCCGCATGAGCCCAGGTCGGGGCAAATAAGCCGGGAAAGCCGGCTTAAATCGCCGCGTGAGCCTAGGTCGAGGCAAATAAGCCGGGAAAACGGGCTTAAATCGTCGCATGAGCCCAGGTCGAGGCAAATAAGCCGGGAAAGCCGGCTTTAACGCGATCACAAAAGAACCTAGCCGCTGGCTAGGTTTTCTTGCATTTCAAACTTCATGCCGATTTGCGGCATCACAGAAAGTATTAAATCCGGAATGAAATAGCCAGTGAAAAATGGCTTATTGGCCCGATTTCGGGTGCCTCGTCGGAAATAGCCAGTGAAAACATGGCTTATTTGCTCCGTCAGGCCCCTTAATCGGGCATTTTAGCCGAAATAACCAGTGATTTCACTGGCTATTTCGAAGAGTCGGCCCGTTTTTGGCGAAATAGGCAATAAAAGATGGCCTATTTTGCCAGACGCTTCATCAGAGCGGCGCAAAAAGCGAATTTGTCAGTTGGCGGAGGGGAAAATGCCGCGCTTGGTGCAATGTGTCTGCTTTGAGATGTTTCAACCAGGGGCGAGGGTGCGGGAGCGGAGAGCGGGGGTTGGGATGGAGAAGCTGAGCGCTTTCTGTAAGAAAGCGGCTTCGGAAGCATACGCTCAGCGTTCGCCTTTGTTTTCCGGATTCCTCCTTGACCTTATCGTTCCAAGAATCCGGAAAACAAGAAGCGATCGGAATCCCAACCCCCGCGCGCAGCGGGAGCCGGTTTCGCCGAATCTTCGCGGTTTGAACTCGCGCGCAGCAGCTTTTCTTGTTTCGTGCACATCGCTATTTTGCTGCATATGCGGATTCTTGAGGGATGCACACATGCCGCAACATTTCCAATTGACCGCGTTTTCGGCGTCATTTTACACTTGGCGCAGGGAGGTGATAGTATTGTGAAAGCGCATACGTGGAAGCGGATTGCCAAGAGTCGGCCGTTATATTTGATGATGCTGCTGCCTGTGGCGTACTTGATTACATTCAAGTATATTCCGATGATCGGCTCGCAAATCGCGTTCCGCGATTACGTTTTCGTCCAAGGCCAATGGGGGAGCGATTGGGTAGGGTTCGACAATTTCACCCGTTTCTTTCGTTCGAACGAGTTCGCGCGCGTGCTGAGAAACACGCTGGGCCTCAGCTTGTACCAGTTGATCGCCGGGTTCCCGTTTCCGATCATCCTGGCGCTTAGTCTCAATTACGTGCACAGCCGCAAGTTCAAAAAGTCGGTGCAGCTGATCACCTACGCGCCGCATTTTATTTCGGTCGTTGTCATCGTCGGCATCATCATGCAGCTGCTCGATCCGCGAACCGGACTGATCAACGCGGCATTGGGGTGGCTCGGCCTCGACCCGGTCAATTTTATGGGCAAAGCGGCGTACTTCCAGTCGATCGTCGTTTGGTCGGGGCTGTGGCAGAATCTCGGATTCAGCTGCATCGTCTACATCGCCGCGCTTGCCGCCATCGATCCGATGCTGCACGAAGCGGCCGTGGTGGAAGGAGCCAGCAAGCTGCGGCGCGTCTGGCACATCGATTTGCCGGGCATCATGCCGCTGGCGATCATTCTGCTGATTCTGAACACGGGCCACATCATGGACACCGGGTTCGAAAAAGTGCTGCTCATGCAAAATCCGCTGAACATCAAAAAATCGGAAGTCATCGACACGCTTGTGTACAAGGTGGCGCTTGCGTCGCCGGCGGCGGATTTTTCCTATTCGACGGCGATCGGCCTGTTCAAGTCCGTGGTCGGATTGGTGATGCTCGTGGCCGTCAATCAGGCGGCGCGCCGGTTGAAGCAGGAAAGCTTATGGTAAAGGCGGGGCATGGCATGGAAGCGAAAGCGATGAAAGAATCGGGCAGCGATCGCATATTCACCATTATCAACTACGTCATATTGGCGATTTTTACGTTGTCGGTGCTTTATCCGCTGCTGGTGGTGCTGAGCAATTCGATCAGCGCGCCGGAAGCCGTCGGTGCCGGCAAAGTATATCTGTGGCCGGTCCGGCCGGATTTTGCCGGCTATCGGCAAGTGTTTACGTATGAAAAATTTTGGAGCGGGCTCGGCAATTCCATCCTCTACACGAGTGTCGGCACGATGTTCAATATCGCGCTGACGCTGCTCGCCGGCTACCCGCTGTCGCGCAGCGATTTTTACGGCAAAGGGTGGTTTATGGCCTTGTTCGTATTCACGATGGTGTTTCATGCGGGCATTATCCCGACCTATATGGTGGTCAAAAGCTTGCATATGATCAACACGGTTTGGGCGATGATCGTTCCCGGCGCGCTTGCCGCCTGGAACGTCATCATTACGCGCACCTATTTCAAGACGACGATTCCCCAGGAAATGTTGGAATCGGCGCAGATGGACGGCTGCGGCGACTGGCGGTTTCTCGCCCGCATGGTCATTCCGCTGTCCGCTCCGATCATCGCCGTCAACGCGCTGTTTTACGCTGTCGCCAACTGGAACGCGTATTTCAATGCGCTCATTTATTTGTCGCAGCCGAAGCTGTTTCCGCTGCAGCTCATCTTGCGCGAAATTTTGATTCTGAGCCATGTTACGCCGGATATGCTCGATCAGGTGCAGGACCCGGCACGGCTCGCGGGCATGACCGACGTGCTGAAGTTCGCGCTGATCGTCGTGTCCACGGCGCCGCTGCTGGTCATCTATCCGTTCATTCAGAAGCATTTCGTCAAAGGCATGATGATCGGTTCGTTGAAAGGGTAACCACTATATCTGGAGGGGATCGCATGAAAAAAACAAGTTTGGCCGCGCTGGCGGCGGTTATGGTCAGCGTCGCCGCGCTGGGCGCATGCTCCAAAGGGAACGATTCGGGCAGCGCTTCGACCAGTCCGTCCGGCAGCCCAAGCGGCACGGCGGCGGCATCGGCGAAGCCGACGGCGGACAATTCAATCGTGACGCCGGCCGGCACGCTGCCGATCACGAAGGAAAAAACGACGCTGAAGGTGCTCGTGCAAGGGCGGCCGAACATCGACTTCCCGACCAGCTCTGCGACGAAATGGATGGAAGAGCAAACGAATGTCCACATCGAATGGCAGGTGGCGCCGGATGGCCCCGAAGCGCAAACGAAGCTGAACGTCGTGCTTGCCAGCGGCGACTACCCGGACGTTATCATGAATTTCAACGTGACCAGCACGCAGCAAATGACATACGGCAAACAAGGCATTTTCCTCCCGCTTAACGCGCTGATCGACAAATACGGCATCAATACGAAGAAGAACGTATTCGACGTTTTTCCAACCGTCAAAAACGACATTACCGCCTCGGACGGCAACATCTATTCGCTGCCGAACGTGGCGGACTGCTACCAATGCTCGATGGGGCAGAAGATGTGGGTTTACAAGCCGTGGCTCGACAAGCTTGGCCTGAAGGTGCCGACGACGACGGACGAATTCGAAGCGATGCTGCTGGCGTTCAAAACGAAGGACCCGAACGGAAACGGCAAAGCCGACGAAATTCCGCTGTCCGGCACGATCGAAGGCGATCATACGCCGCTTAACGAGTTTCTGATGAACGCATTCGTTCTGAACGGGGTCAAAGCGACTGCCGTCGGCCTGTCGATTGAGGATGGGCAGCACATGTACGTGGACAAAGGCAAAATTACCGCCGCCTTCGCCCAGCCTGGCTGGAAAGAAGGACTCAAATATTTGAACAAACTGTATGCCGAGAAACTGATCGACCCGCAGGCGTTTACGCAAACGCTGAAGCAGTTGAAAGCGATCGGCGAAAATCCGAACACCGTGATTCTCGGCGCAACCGGCGCCTTGGGGCTCGGCCAGTTTACGCAATACGGCGGGCCCAGCAACCGCTGGACGGAATACGTCGCCGTACCGCCGCTCAAAGGCCCGTCGGGCTTCCAGGTGACGCCGCTCATCGCGAACGCAACGCAGACGGGGGCGTTCATCATTACCAAAGCGGCGAAACATCCCGAAGTGGCGATGCGTTGGGCCGATTTCATGTACGACAGCGAAGTGACATGGCGGCTGCAGAAAGGCGAAGAAGGGCGCAACTGGCGCAAAGCGAACCCGGGCGAGCTCGACATGATGGGCCGTCAGGCCGTGTTCGCGCAGCTGGCGCCGATTGCCGAGGAGAAGAGCAACAACAGCTGGTATCAACGCGGTTTGTCGGCTACGCCCGACGCCCAGCGCTATACTTCCGTGGTCGATCCGAAGGCGCCGAAGCCGCTGGCGGTCGTCCTCTACGAAACGACCAAAAACCTTTACGAGCCGGTGCAGCAGAAGCCGGATACGATCATCCCGACGCTGTTTATGGACGTCGATCAAAGCAAACAGGTCGTGGACTACTCGAAGACGATCGGCACCTACGTGGACGAAATGTTCGCCCGTTTCGTCACAGGCGACGTCGATATCGACAAAAACTGGGATGCTTATCTGACGCAGCTGAACACGCTCAATTTGCCGAAGCTGCTGGCGATTTACCAGGCGGCCTACGATGCGAAAATGAAAAAATAACCGCCGTTGCCGGAGGGCCCGCGCGGGTCCTCCGTTGAACGACGGCGCGAAAGGGGGAGGCATTGTGGTCAAACCGAACATCGTGTTCATTCTGGCGGACGATCTTGGTTTCGGCGAGCTGGGCGCTTTCGGGCAAACGCGGATCCGCACGCCGCAGCTCGACCGGATGGCGGCGGAAGGCAAACGCTTTCTTCGCCACTATGCGGGCGGTCCCGTATGCGGCCCGTCGCGGGCGTGCCTGATGACCGGACAGCACCAGGGCAGCGGCTACATCAAAGGCAATCCGTCGCAAGGCAACGATGTGCCGCTGCGGCCGGAGGACACCACGATCGCCGAACTGCTGCGCGACGCCGGGTACGACACCGCCTGCATCGGCAAGTGGGGGCTGGGCAAAGCGGGCAGCACCGGTTTCCCGACTGCCAAAGGGTTCAATACCTTCTACGGCTACGATTCGCACAAGGCGGCGCACGATTATTATCCGTCCTTCCTGTGGCGGGGCGACGGGCAAGGCGAACGGCAAGTGCCAAACGAAGACGGCGCTTACAGCCACGACTTGTTCACGGAAGAAGCGCTGGCGTGGATCGGGCGAGAGCGGGAGCCGGAGGTGCCCTTTTTCCTGTATTTGGCTTATACGATTCCGCACAATCCGTACAATCCGCCGGATCGCGAGCCGTATGACAACGAGCCGTGGCCGGAGTCGTATCGCAGCTATGCGGCGATGATTACGCGGATGGATCGGGATATCGGCCGGCTGCTGGATAAGCTGCGCGAGCTTGGCATCGACGACAACACGCTTGTCGTGTTCACCAGCGACAACGGTCCGGGCAGCGAATATACCCGCGACATCTGGGAGATGGTGCAGTTTTTCCGCAGCGCGGGGCCGTATCGCGGAATGAAGCGGGATGTGTACGACGGCGGCGTTCACGTGCCGCTGATCGTTCGTTGGCCGCAGCAAATCCATCCGGGGGACAACGAACACGTCTGCGGCTTTCAGGACTGGCTGCCGACGCTGGCGGAGCTGGCGGGCAGCCGGGTGCCGGCGAACATCGACGGCTTGTCGCTCGTGCCGGCGCTGCTGGACCGGCCCGGCCAACAGCAGCACGCCGATTTGTACTGGGAATTCATTTCGATGGGCGCGGAGCGCAAAGGCCGGCAATCGCTGCTCGATGTCGGCGAAGGCTGGAAAGCGGTGCGGTACGGCAGCAAAGGGGCAATCGAGCTGTACCGGATGGCGGAGGATGAAGGCGAACGCAACAATGTGGCGGCCGATTACCCGGCCGTCGCCAAACGAATGGCCGCGCGGCTCGACGCCGTGCGCGGCGACAGCGACATCTGGCCGATGCCGGAAACGGGCGAACGGCCGCTTGACGAGCGGCTTGCAGCACCCCGGCCGGACGGCGCTTGAAGGAGGAAGGCTCGTGAAGCCGACGAAACGAAGACCGAATGTGCTCTACCTCATGGCGGACCAATTTCACGCCGACTGCCTGGGCGCGGCGGGCCGGGACATCCGCACGCCGCACCTCGACCGGCTGGCCGCCGAAGGCGTCCTGTTCGAGCGCGCCTACTGCAACAACCCGATTTGCGGCCCGTCGCGGACGACGTTCATCACCGGCCAATACCCGCATACGCACGGCATTCTCGGCAACGACATCCGCGACTTGGACGACCGCAACGAACATACGCTGGCCGCGGTGTTCCGCCGCACCGGCTACCAGACGGCGGTGATCGGCAAATCGCACATGATCGGCGCCTGGGACCGCGAAGGCTTCGAACACGCGCGCTACTGCGACCTGTGCGATTGCGACCGCAACGATCCGCTGGCGAACGACTATTTCCGCCATTTGCACGAGCACGGACTTGCCGCCGCTTACGACCTGGGCACCCTGCCGCCGGACCATCCGGGCAGCCGCGGGCGCGCCTTCGAATCGTCCATCCCGGAGCGCCACTCGCTCGAAACGTGGACCGGCGACGAAACGCTACGGTTTCTCGAATCGAGGGACGACACGCGGCCGTTTTTCATTCACATGAGCTTTCAGCGGCCGCACGAGCCTTACACCGTGCCGTACGACACCGGATTGCTGTACGATCCGGACGCGATCGCCTTGCCGGACAATGCCGGCGACTGGTTCGAGCGCCGGCTCGCGGGCAAGCCGGACAGCTTGCGCCAACTGGCCGGATCGGGCAGCGGCATGCTGTACGCGCCGGAGGACGAAGCCGATTTGCGGCGGCAGCTGGCGTTTTACTACAGCCTCATCACCCGCATCGACGAGCAGATCGGCCGCGTGCTGGATTTCGTCCGGCAATCGGGCGAGTATGAGCGGACGATTGTCGTGTTTACGGCCGATCACGGCGATTTTGCCGGCGAACACGGGCTGATGAACAAAAATGCCGGCATCTACGAAGCGATCCATCGCATTCCGCTGCTGCTTCGTTATCCCGGCGCGCCGGCAGGCAATCGGCCGCGCGGCATCGCCGAAAGCGTCGATCTGTATCCGACGCTGTGCGAGCTGTGCGGCGTGGCGGTGCCGGAGCGGGTGGAAGGCAGCAGCTTGACGGCCATGGCCGCCGGCGAGCGGCCGGGCAAGCCGCAAACCGTGTGCGAATGGTCGTCTCCGCGCTATGCGGAGAGGGTGAATGCCATACGCACGGAGCGGTACCGGCTCGTCTATTACGGACAAGGCGAAGGCGAACTGTACGACTACGAAACCGATCCGGGCGAATTGCTCAACCGGTACGCCGATCCGGCGTATGCCGCAATCCGGCTGATGCTGACTGAACGAATGTTCGACCATGTGAACCGGTATCGGGCGCGCTCGACGGCGGCAACGTCGAAACGAATCGGCTATTTGACGCGAAACGCCATGACCCGGCTGCTGCATACCGGACAGCACAACTGGCAGGAGCTGGAGCCGCTGTACCGGAGTTGAGCCGATCATGCGGCAGAGGCGGCCGTTTGGCAACAGACAGCGAAAGGGGGAACAGGGAATGGCGCTTCGAATCGAACGCGACGGACAGGCGTTTTGTTCGGCGTACCGGCAGTTCGCTTATGAATTGACTTGGCTGCCGGAACGCAATTACATCGTTGGCACCGAGGTGGAATTGCGAACGAAGCTGTTTCGCCAATTTTGCGAATGGACGATGCATCATATCGAGATGGAGCGGGCCGACGTGTTGTTCAGCCCGGAGATCAAGCGGGCGGGGCCGGATGCGCTGCAGAACCGCAAATTACGACTGCTGTTCAAAGCGAAGCTGCTGCGGATGGTCCGGCGGGGCGAACCGGTGACGATCCGGTTGGCGGCGACGCCGTCGCTGTATGCCGGCATGGACCTGGAGCTGCTCGTCTGGGTGCGCACGACGGTCGGCGCAGGCGCCGACCAAAGCGCCGAAGCCGCGCCGCCGCAGCTCGAATCGGAGCAGCCGTGCCGGCTGACGGTGCAAGCCGGGCCGGTGGAGCGGCTGTCCGTGTACGCGCGGCCGTTTCCCGGTCCGGGCGGCACGGTTCGCACGTGTATCGTGCCGGAGGACCGCTACGGCAACCCTGCCGCGTTCGAACGGCCGGTGACGACCGAATGGACGTGGGCGGGGCGGACGGGCACGCTTGCGCTAAGCGAAGCCGCCGTGCTGGAGCTTGACGCGCCGGAGCGGCTGGAACGGCCGGAGCGGGCGGAAGTGCGCATTCGCATGGACGCCTTGTCGCTGCGCGAAAATATTGCGAACGGCGAGGCAGCGGAAGACGCGCTCGTCGTGCGCGGCAATCCGGTGCAGCCGGAGCGCGTGGACGGACTCCAGCCCGCTTTTGGCGAAATCCATTGGCATACCGAAGAAGCGTCCGCGAAGGACGGCGGGCGGGCGATGACGGAAGCGCTCCGCTGCGCCCGGGACGAGCTGAACATGGATTTCGCCGCGCCAAGCGATCACGATCCGACGAGGGCGGAATGGGAGCGTACGGTTGACGCCGTCGACGCGTTCAACGAAAATGACAGCTTCGCCACCTTGTACGGCTGGGAAAATTCGACGAACCGCGGTCACGAAAACTACTATTTTACGACGTCCGATCATGAGGCGGTGCGCGGAGGCAAGGCCGGTTTTGCGCCGCACACGCTGGAGGAGGCAACCGCCGGCCTCGACGCGTTCCCGCCGGAACGGGTTCTGGCGGTGCCGCATCATACGAACAGCAGCGCCGCGCTGAAGAGGGACGGCGTGCCGGCGTGGCATCCGTACAACTGGATGGAGCCTCGGCCGTATAGACGGCTGGTGGAAATCGTGCAGCACCGCGGCAACCAGGAGCGCAACGACTATGACGACGCCTGGCGCGGCATGGTGCAGCAGCAGTTCGCTTCGGTCCAGGACGCGCTGCGGGCCGGCCACCGCCTGGGCTTCACGGGCGGCACGGACAATCATGTCGGCTGGCCGGGACGAGTCGTGCACCAGCAGCGCAAAAGCGTCATCCTGACCGGCGTCTGGACAACGCGCGTGGCGCGCGAGCCGGTGTTCGACGCGTTGTGGCGGCGCCATACGTGGGCCGTGATCGACACGCGTGCGATCGTCTGGTTTGCGGTGGGCGGCGTGCCCATGGGCGGCGAGCTGCCCCATGACGAATCGGCGGAGCTGACGGCGGTTATCCGCATCCACGCCGAGGCGCCGCTGCAGTCGATCGAAATCGTGTCGGACGGGGAAACGGTCTGGGCGGCCTCGTCGTCTACGCCGTTCGTTGACCTTCAAGTGCACCTGGGCAAACCGCCGCGGCCGACCTATTATTACATGCGCGCGCTCCAGCGCGACGGCGGCTTCATGTACGCCAGCCCGGTGTTCGTCGTTGGGCGGCATTCGGCCGGAAAGGAAGGGGAATGACGATGAAAGCGATCGTCGTACTGATCGATACGCTAAACCGGCACAGCCTGTCCGTGTACAATCCGGACACCCGGGTGCTGGCCCCGAACATTGAACGGTTCGCGCGCCGGTCGGCCGTGTTTGGCAACCATTGGGCCGGTTCGCTGCCGTGCATGCCGGCCCGGCGCGATATTTTTACCGGCAGGCTCGGTTTTCTGGAGCGCGGCTGGGGCGGCATGGAGCCGTTCGACGTCACCCTGCAGGAACGGCTGACGCAAGGAGGCGTTTTTTCCCATCTTGTCACCGATCATTACCATTACTTCGCCACCGGCGGCGAAAATTACGTGCAGCCGTTTACAACCTGGGAATTCCATCGCGGCCAGGAGTTCGATCCGTGGGTGTCGACCGTAAAGCCGCCGGACATGCCGGCGTCACATAAAGGAAGAGTCAACGCGCAGTACGAACGGAATCGTTCGCTGCTCGCCTCGGAGGAGCAGTATCCGACGGCGCGCACGTTTCAGAGCGCCTGCGACTGGCTGGAGGCGAACCGCGACGCCGATCGCTTCTTCCTGATGGTCGAGCCGTTCGATCCGCACGAGCCGTTCGATTGCCCGCAGGAATACCTGGACCTGTACGGCGACACGTACGACGGTCCTCGCTACAATTGGCCGAACTATGGGGCGAACCCGGAGGAAGAAGAGGCGACTGCCCATTTGCGCAACCGGTACGCGGGGCTGCTGACGATGGTCGACCGCCGGTTCGGCAAGCTGCTGGACACGCTCGACCGGCTGCAGATGTGGGACGATACGCTGGTCGTGCTTACGACCGATCACGGCTTCCTGCTCGGCGAACACGACATGCTGGGCAAAAATGTGATGAACGTCTACAACGAGCTGGCCCATTTGCCGCTGCTCGTTCATTTGCCCGGCGGCGCCGGCGCGGGCAGGCGAATCGACGCCTTGACGCAAAATATCGATCTGATGCCGACGTTGCTCGACTTCTTTGGGCTGCCGGTCCCGGCTTCCGTTCGCGGCGGTTCGCTGCTTGCACTGCTAAACGGGCAGCAGGACCGTTTGCGCGGGGCGGCCATCTACGGCTACTTCGGCCTTGACGTCAATGTGACGGACGGCGCGTTTACTTACTTTCGCACGCCGGCGCGCAGCGACAACCAGCCTTGTTACCTGTACACGGCGATGCCGACCGCGTTTCGCCGCAGCGTAAGGGCGGAGCGGCCGGAGGATGTGGCCTGCGGCGCTTTCCTCGCCGGCACCGATTATCCCGTCCTCCGTTTCCCCGCAGGGGGAGCCGGTCCGGAGCTTGGGCATGCGCTGCTGGGGCGCAAGACGCAGCTGTTTGACATTCGCGCCGACTATTTGCAGCGCCGTCCGCTGGACGATGACGCGCTTGAAGCGCGCATGATCCGGCTGATGGTCGGCGCCATGCAAGAGGCGCAAGCGCCGGCGGAGCAATTCGCGCGGCTCGGGCTCGATCCGGCCTGCGCTGCGGACGGGAGCGGAGGGGAGGCGCCATGAAACCGAACCTGCTTCTTGTTATGGTCGATCAGTTGAGCGGCTGGGCGCTGAGCCGGTACGGCAGCACTTGCGTCGACACGCCGCATATTGATGCGATCGGGCGCGAAGGAGCGACGTTTCGCCAGTTTTTTACGAATTCGGCGTTATGCACGCCTTCGCGGGGATGCTTCATGACCGGCCGGTATCCCCACGCCCACGGCGCTTATGCCAACGGCCTGCGGCTTGGCGACGACGAGGTGACGCTGGCGCATTTGCTGGCCCGGGCCGGATACGACACCGGGTATATCGGCAAGTGGCACCTTGCCGGCGAGCCGCGTCCCGGATGGATGGAGCCGGAGCAGGCGATGGGCTTCGCCGACACCCGGTTCATGTTCAATCGCGGGCATTGGAAAAGCTTGCTGGAAGACGAATCCGGCCAGGTGAAGGTCAGCGGAGAAATCGGCGACGAACGGACGTACACGACCGACTGGCTGACGGCGAAGGCGATCGATTACGTTCGGCAGCCGCGGGAGCGGCCGTTTTTCCTGATGCTGAGCATCCCGGACCCGCACGATCCGTACACCGTGCGCGAGCCGTACGCGTCCATGTACGATCCGGCCGCGATGGAGGTGCCGCCGACGTTCGCCGCCGGCGACCGGCCGGCCGCCGTCGATTCGGGCGGCAAATCGGACATTCGCGGCGTATGGAGCGAGCGGCGGCTGCAGGAAACGAAAGCGGCGTATTGCGGCGAAGTGAAATGCATCGACGATAACGTCGGCAAGCTGATGCAGGCGCTGCGGGAGGCGGGATTGCTGGACGGGACGATTGTCGTCTTTACGTCCGACCACGGCGAATACATGGGCGAACACGGGCTGATGCACAAAAACAACGTATACGAAACGGCTTACCGCGTACCCTTGCTTGTTCGCTGGCCTGCAGCGATCCGTCCGGGCACGGAGGTGGAGCGGCTGGTGGCAGCCGTCGACGTGATGCCTACCTTAGCCGGACTGATCGGCGTCGCGCCGTGCGGCAGGGAACAGGGGAAGGACGCCTCGCCGCTGCTGCGCGGGGAACTGACGGAATGGATCGACGAAGTATTTCTGCATCAAGACAGCCAGCGAAAATTCGGGGTGTTTACCCCGGGGTTCGAGCTCGTTTACGCCGATCGTTCCGGCGGCGTATTGTTCGATCGCTTGGCCGATCCGAAGCAGCTCTTCAACCGGATCGACCGGCCTTCTTATCGCGAGCATGTCGTCCGTTTGACCGGCGCGCTCGTCCGGCACGGCGAACGGGCCGGTTGCCCCGAGCTGAACTGGTTGAAGGAGCAATTGTCCCATGATGACTAATACGGTGCTGTTCATGTCGGATCAGCACAACCCGGTGTATTCCTCGGTCTATGGCCATCCATTCGTACAGACGCCGCATATGGAAGCGATGGCCGCTCGCGGCACATTGTTTCGGCGCGCGTATTGCCCGTCGCCGCTCTGCATGCCGAGCCGCAGCGCGTTTATGGCCGGGAAGCGGGTGCACGAGCTGCAGGCGTACAGCAACTGCACGATCGGCGTGCCGGAGCAGGCGGACACGTACGGCAGGCGGCTGGCCGAACAAGGCGTGTTTACCGTCTATATCGGCAAAACGGATGTGTTTGCCGCCGGCGACCGGCTCGGCTTTTCGCGTTTGCTGGAGCCGAAAGACCGCCGATCGCCCGGCGATGTCCACATCGGGCGACAGCCGATTGCCGTTCGTCCCGGTGCGGAGAAGCGGGCGAACGCTTACGGCGTGAAGGAGTCGGCGTTTGACGACGATCTTGCCAAGGTGGATCTTGCGCTGCGTTGGCTTCACGACGAGGCGTCCTGCTTGGAGCGGCCCTGGGTGCTTGTCGTCAATGTCATTAATCCCCATCCCCCGCAGTGGAACACGGATGACTATTGGCGCTTGTATCCGGAGCCGGATTTGTCCGCGCACGGCGTCGACCGGGAGTCGGCGCGGCATCCGCATGCCGCCGACTTGCGCGCGCATTTCGGCACGGACGCCGTCACGGCGGAGCAGGCGCGCGGGCTGCGCCGGGGCTACTTCGGCAATGTCAGCTTCGTCGACCGGCAGCTCGGGCGGCTGATAGACGCGCTCGACCGGACCGGGCTGGCGGCTACGACCAATTTGCTTTATGTATCCGACCACGGCGAAATGCTGGGGAAATTCGGCCTGTGGGGAAAATGTTCGCTGTACGAAGATTCCGTGCGGATTCCGTGTCTCGCCATGGGGCCGGACTACCGGGAGGGAGCCGTCGTCGAATCGGCGGTCGATCTGTTCGACGTGCAGGCGAGCCTGTTTCGATCGGCGGGAGCCGTCAGGCCGCCGGATTGGGCGGGGCAGCCACTGCAGGACGTACCGGAAGACGACCCCGAACGGATCGTGTTCGCCGAATATCACGGTCATGGCACCCGCTCCGGCGCATACGTGATTCGCTGCCGCGATTGGAAGCTGGTTTATTATATGGATGCGCCGCATCAGCTGTTTCATCTGGCCGAAGATCCTGACGAACTGCGCAACGTCATCGCCGACTATCCGGAGATGGCACAGCGATTGGAGGATGAGCTGCGGCGCATTTGTTCGCCCGAGCGGGAAAACGAAAACGCGTTTCGTTTCCAGCAGCGGCAATTGGCGTTGCTGGCGGACGGAGACGGCAAGCTTAGCGAGAACGCAGGGGGAACGAAAGGAGGATGAGGTGACGCATGGCGCTTTCATTTCAGGAACGACTGCTGCCGGCGCCCGTCGGCGGCGGATTTGCGATGGACGACTATTGGGTATGGTGCGGTTCCGTGATCGAGGGTGAAGACGGCCGGTTTCACATGTTTGCTTCGCGGTGGTCCAAGGAGGTAAGCTTCTGGCCGTACTGGGTGACGAATTCGGAAATTGTGCGCGCCGTGTCCGACACGCCGGAAGGCCCGTTCCGTTTCGTTGAAGTTGTTTTGCCGCCCCGCGGCCCGGCTTATTGGGACGGGATGATGACGCACAATCCGACGATCCATCGTTCCGGCGACCGCTATTTGTTGTATTATACCGGGACCACTTACGAAGGCGGCATGCCCGATGCTTCGCATCCCGAACTATGGGGCGAGGGCAAACCGCTCGAAGCCAGAAGCAACCAGCGGATCGGCCTTGCGGTTTCGCATTCGGTCGCTGGGCCCTGGGAACGGTTTGATACGCCGATCCTGCTGCCGAGGCAGGGCAAGTGGGACGGGCTGATGACAACGAATCCGGCGGTATGCGTGCTGCCGGACGAAAGCGTGCTGCTCGTGTACAAGTCGACCGGCTCCCAGAGCGACCGCCTGCGGCTTGGCGTGGCGAAAGCGGCCCATTGTTTGGGCCCTTACGAGCGGGCGGCGGACGAACCGATCTTCCGGTTCGACGAGATGGGAGATCACGTGGAGGACCCGTACATTTGGTTTCATGACGGGCGCTTCGAGCTGATTATGAAGGACATGGAGGGCGGCATATGCGGCGAGAAGCATGCGGGTATTCATGCGACGTCGCCGGACGGCTTGCGGTGGACGGTGTCCGCGCAGCCGCTTGCGTATTCGCGCACCGTCGCCTGGGGCGACGGCGCCGTAACCGTGCAAGGCTCGCTGGAACGGCCGCAGCTGCTCGTCAGAGACGGGCGTCCGGTCTGTTTCTATGCCGCGACCGCCAATCGAGGAGGCGTGTACGACACCCGCGACCCCGCCACCGCCACATGGACGATTGCGATCCCGCTCGCGACGTAAACTACATGCTCTCGTCGTCCAAAATAGCCAATGAAAAATGGCTTATTCGCCCATTTTCTTTTGGATCGACAAAAATAGCCAGTGAAAACACTGGCTATTGCGACTAAATCGCTCTATAACGGGCAGTTTCAGCAAAATAGCCAGCGATTTCGCTGGCTATTTCTGTGCTGCTCCTTGTTTTTGACGAAATAGCCAATAAAACATGGCTTATTTTGATATTTCAGCACTCATTGCCGGTCAATATGTCCCATAAAATGGATATTTTAAAATTGGCACGGATACATAATAGTCTATAAAAAAATTCGGCATAAGTCTATTACTTTATAGACATAAATTGTATGGTTAAAAGGCGACCGCGGCGCAATACGGCAAAGGATGAAGGAGAGCCCTTTCGATGATTACGCTCCGAAAGATCACGCTGGATAACCGGCGCGATATTTTTAACCTGGAAGTAACCGAGGAACAGCGTCGTTTTGTTGCCTCCAATCTATCAAGCTTGGCGTCGTGTTATGTTCTGGCAACCAATGGGGGGCATCCGTTTCCGTTTGCGATTTACGAGGAGGAGCAGCCGGTCGGCTTTGTCATGGCGGTCTATGGGATTACCGGATACGACGAACCCTCGATCGCCAGGAACAACTATTGCATTTTGCGGCTGATGATGGATAAGCGGCACCAGAACAGAGGATACGGCCGGGAAGCGATGAAAGCTGTCTTGTCCTTTATCCGCACCTTTCCGGCGGGTCCGGCACAGTACTGCTGGATCGCGTACAAACCCGAAAACGTCGTTGCCGCCAAGCTTTATGAAAGTCTCGGCTTCCGCGACAACGGCGAAGTGATTCACAACGAGTCGGTTGCCGTATTGCAGCTTTAACAAGATTGGGGTGTCGTTATGGATGATAAAATGCCCGGGCTTTTGCTCCAGTATGGGTTGATCCGCCCTGAAGTCAATCTGCTCAGACACAACGAGAATCGGACGTATAAAGTGAACGATCTTTCCCAGGGCAAAGACTATCTGCTGCGCGTGCACGACCCGGTGACCGTCAACCTTGCCGGTATTCAGCATACCAGACAAGGGATTGAATCCGAGCTGCGGCTGTTGGAAGCGATCGCGAGCGGTGCGGAGCTTATGGCCCAGATGCCTGTAGCCGATCTGCGCGGGCAACTCGCTAGCGAGCTCGAATGGGAGGGGCGGACGATTTTCTGTTCGCTGCTTCATTGGATCGAAGGGCGAATTTTGACGCCAGAGGACTTGTCGAGCGATGCCGCCGCTTACCGTTTGGGCGTGCAGGTGGCGCAGTTGCATGCGTTTTTTGCCACTTATGACAAGGCGCTGCCAAGCGATCGGCCCGATTACGGCATCTCCGGCACGGAGAAAATGCTCGTGCAAATTCGGCGGGGTGTCGAAATGGAACTGTTCGCCGAGGAACATTTTACGATCATTCAGCGTACGTTTGCCCTTTTCGTCGAACAGCTGAAGTCCGGGCGGCCCGATTGGTTGGCGCAGGGGATGATCCACGCCGATCTTAACAAGAGCAACATACTGATCACGCCATCCGGAGCTTATGTTTTTATTGATTATTGTCTCTTCGGTTATGGGTATTTGCTGCTGGATGTGGCAATGGCTGCGATGATGGTTCCCAAAGAGCACCGGATCCAAGTGGTAAACGGTTATTACGGCAAGGAGCTGGCGCTCGAAGCGATCGATCCGGTCGTGGACGGATTTATGCTTTCCGCGGTGCTGGGGTACTACGCTTTTATGATGGAGCACCAGGCTGTACACCCGCGGATTCGGGAGAAATTGCCTGCCTTTTGCGAAACGCGCTGCGTGCCGTTCCTTAACGGGGAACGAATTTTCCTGAGTTTCTGAGTTGAGCAAGACGAAGCTGTCGCGAAATACGAGCGGCAGCTTCGCTTCGTTGGCAACGTTCATTTATAACCATTTATTATCAAAATGAGGAGGAGCGGGTCTGCTAAAATCGTACGTAGCAAGCATGTTGAGTGGAAAGGTGGTTGTTCCGTGCGGCCTTTGCCTTTGGCAGAAAGTTTGGAACGTGTAATGGAAGCGTATTCCTCGCGCGGATGCTTTTACGGCTCCGTCCTGGTCGGCCTGAAGGGTGAGATCCTGTTGAAAAAAGGATACGGTCTGGCGAATGTGGAGTTCGGTATCGCCAATTCGGCCGCTTATCCTTTTCGCATCGCCTCTTTTTCCAAAGCGTTTACGGCTCAGGCCGTATTAGCGCTGCAGGAGCAGGGCCGGCTGCACATTACCGATCGATTGGTGCGGCATTTTCCTGCTTTTCCACACAAGGAAATCACGATCGAGCATCTTCTGGCACATACGTCGGGTCTCGACGATGCCAGCTTTTCGCTTGCGTCCTGGCAAATCGCGCAGCGCCTCTACCACACCGCCGAGAAACGGCTCGAAAGCGCGAACAAGCCGTTGCTTTTTGCACCGGGCTCCCGATCTATGTATTCCAACTTGGGTTACATGTTGCTTGCAGCGCTTATCGAACAATGTTCCGGGAAATCCTACACGGCGTTTCTGGAGGAACAATTGTTCCGGCCGCTGGGGATGGACCATACCGGAAACGATGATGGCCGGAAGGTCGTCCGGCATTTGGCTGCCGGGTACTCGGTGCATAAAGAAGACGTGATTCGGGCCGAGTTTGCCGATATGTCCTACGGCCAAGGCGCCTTCTCCTTGTATTCGACCGTGGAAGATTTGTATCGGTGGTATGAGCGTCATGTGAAGCCATCGTTTCGAGGGGACGCTCCTTATGCCTTTGGTTGGGGGAAAGATCAATTCACGATCGGCGGGACTGTGTTTCCTTTTTATTGGCTTGCCGGGGATGTGAGCGGGTATACGGCCTATATGGTGAATGCCGTTGACGAGGATGTTTGCATTATTGTGCTCGGCAATATCGACATCACTCCCGTTGCAGGCATTGCCAAACAATTGGCACACCTGGTTTTGGGCGACGAGCTTCTGTTCCTCCCGCCTCAGCCGCAACAAACGAGCATAGAGCCCCCATTTGCGGTGCGGGGCATTTATCGGTCGGTACGATTCGAAGATACCCGCGAGCTGGAGGAGAACAAGCTGCTTGCCCGGCTGGAGGAAGCGACGGCAGGGGATATTGCGAACGGCATGTTCTTGCGCGATTTTGAACTGCTTGCCATCAATCCGGCGGAAGCCTTTCTGGTGCTCGAATCCCGCAACAAAGCTTATTTATATATCCGTATACGATACAGTTGGGTCATGCTCGAACTCATCCCCGTGGCTGTGTCGAACAAAAGTATCGAATACACGACGAGCTATTACGACGGAAGGCTGGAGCTCTCGAGCGACGGCCGGGTTGTAAGAGGAATCTTCACCTACCCGGACGGGAAACGCTTGGAAGCCCTCGCATCTGTTCGCAAATAACGCCACAAGCCGACCGGATCAAGTCCGCAATTGAAGCGGGCTTTTTTTGGTGGGCATAGTTAACATGGCCTATTCTTCAGGGCGCTTAATCGGAGCGGCACAAAAGCGAATTAGTTAGTTGGCGGAGGGGAGAATGCCGCGTTTTGCGCAACGTGTCTGCTTGGCGACGGTTCAAACAGGAGCGGCGGAAGCCGGGTTCGCCGGATATTCGCCGATTTCCACTCGTTTTAGCCAAACAACAATTGACAATGAAAGGGGGAATCAGCTATAGTTTTTTTAAATGTAATTATTACTATTAAGGGAGGCGTCCAGAAGGCAGGAACCTCATTCAAGCGAGGGGACTGGAGAAAGGGTTGGCATCATAATCGTTTCGGGAGGTACATATGGCACGTTTGCTCATGATCGAAAGCTGGGTAGGGGCGAGCGGCATCCTGCTGCCCCCGCTGTTGAAATCGCTGGGGCACACGTATACGTTCGTGACGCGCAAGCCGGAGCATTATCGCAGCGCGTCAAGCACGGAAGAGCACCCAGTCCTGCAGCATGCCGATTCGGTTCTCGTAACCGAAACGAACGACGTACCGGGTTTGATCGCATTTTTGCAGCCCTATCGGTTCGATGGAGTCATTACGGTTTGCGATTACTACATCGAAGCCGCAAGCGAGGTGGCCCGGGCGTTCAAGCTTCCTTGCCCGTTTCCCCGCGAGGTGAAGCAGGTGCGGCAAAAGCATCTCATGCGCCGGCTGCTGGACCGCGCCGGATTGGCAAACCCGGACTACCGTATTGCATACGGATGGCCGGAAGTGGAGCAAGCCGCAGCCGCGATCGGGTATCCGCTTGTGCTGAAGCCGGTCGATCTGGCGTCCAGCGCGTTCGTTTACCTCATTCGCAACCAGCGGGAGCTGGAGGAGGCGTTTCGGGCACTCGACGCGTTTCCGCTCAATTTCCGGGATCAACCGCGCGACCTCGGCTGTCTGCTCGAAGCGTACATGGAAGGAGAGGAAGTCAGCGTAGAAAGTGTCTCCTGCCAAGGCGAAACGACGATCATCGGCATCACGGACAAATCCGTAACGGGCACCCCGTATTTTATCGAAAATGGACACATGTTCCCGGCCCGATTGGACGAGGCAACCGGGTCGGCGGTGAAACAATTCGTCGGCAGCGCCCTGGCGGCGGTCGGCTTCGACCGTGGCATCGCCCATACGGAGGTAAAACTGACGGCCGCAGGCCCGCGGTTGGTCGAGATCAACCCGAGAAGTGCCGGCAACTACATCGTCGAGCTGATCGACCGCGTCACGGGGATCGATTTGCTCCGGGCGTTCGTCGAGCTGTCGCTTGGCCTGAAACCGGTGCTCACACCTGCGGAAACCGGCGCAGGCAGCGCGGCCGTCATGTTCCTCGTGCCCCCGCGAGGCGGCACGGTGGCGCAAGTGCAAGGGCTGGAAACGTTGGCGGCCGACGAACATCTCGTTCGTTACACAATCGAGGATTGCGCCGGCCAAACCGTAGCGGCTCCGGTCGACAACGCCTGTTATTTGGGCCATGTGGTCGCGGAGGATCGGGAAGGGGCGAATGCCAGAAAATATGCGGAAGAAGCGCTGAGACGCATTACACTCGATTTTGCAGAGCCCAAACCGTCCGAGCGCTGACCCGCGCCGCACAACTTTCAGCGAAAGGAACAGAAAGAAGGCGTCTGCAACGCGTCGCACACGCAATGGAACCCAAATCGAACGCTGCCGCATGGCAAAGTGGAGGAAATCATGAAGAAAAATTTTTTTGCGCTGATTTTAATCGTAATAATTACATTAAGTGGTTGCAGCACAAGCGACAAAACGGCCGCTCCCGGGACGGAGCAACCCGGAACGAAAACGGAGTCCGCGAACCAGGAGCTGATCGTGGTCAGTCAGGAGATCGCGGCCAGTCTGGATCCGGTCAAACCGATCACCTCGAGCTACTTGCGCGCCATCGGCGCCGGGGAAGCGCTGTTCAAGGTGAACGCCAAGGGCGAGGTAGTGCCCGAGCTGGCGCTCGGCGCCCAAGAGCTCGATGCCACCACGTGGGAAATCAAGCTGCGGCCGGAGCTGCGCTTCTGGAGCGGGAAGAAGGCGGACGCCGACGCCGTCATCGCTTCGCTGGAGCGATCCAGGGCGCTCGACCTGCAGGCGCTGCCGTTCCTGAAGGATCTGACGCTGAGCAAGGCGGACGATCTGACGATCCGCGTCAAAACGGCGCGCGAGCATATGCCCGTGCCGCTGAATTTGTCTTACTACCAGACGCTGATCCACAATGCGGAGGCGAAGCATGACGCGGTCTCGACGATGGATTTGACCGGCATGTACAAGGTGGTGGAATTCGTCCCGAAGCAAAAAATGGTGCTGACCGCAAACGAATCGCACTGGGGAACGAAACCGGCGGCGGTCAGGCGAATCGTGTTCGAGGAAATCGCCGACGAACAGACGCGGGTGCTATCCGGCTTGAGCGGGCGCAGCCATGTGGTGATGAACGTGCCGGTGACGAGCCTGGCGCAATTCAAAGGCAATGCCGCAGTTAAGCTGGAGGCTGCGCCGGCGGCCAATACGCAAACGATTTACTTGAATCTGAAGCAGCCGCAGTTGGCGGATGCCCGGGTGAGGCAAGCGCTGTCGTGGGCGGTAAACCGCGCGGAGCTGGTCACGCTGGCGGCGGAAGGACAAAGCTTTCCGGTATCCACGTGGCTCGGCTCCAACCCGGCTTACGCGGAAGCGAGAAACGCGGTTTACGACAAGCTCGATCGCGACAAGGCGGCGAAGCTGCTGGACGAGGCGGGGTGGAAAGCAGGCGCCGACGGCATTCGCTACAAGGACGGCAAACCGCTGACGCTGCGGCTGATGACATGGGGAGGCGACAAGGCGCTGGGCGAGGCGCTGCAAAACCAGTGGACCCAAATCGACATCAAAGCGGAAGTGCGGCACGGGGACTACAGCCTGATCGAAACGGCGCGCAAATCCGGCGATTGGGACGCCTCCATCGAAGCCTGGAGTACCTTCGGCGACGAATACGCGCTGCTGATCGGGCAATACGGGCCGAAGGGAAGCGCCAATTACGGCGGGTATAGCGACGATGAGACCAACGGATTGCTGGCCAAGCTGGAGCAAGCGACCGACGCCGCAGCGCGCCGCAAACTGGCGCTGCAAATCAACGAGCGCGTGGCTCAGCAGGCGCCGGTCATCGGCCTGTTCCCGCGCCCGCAAATTACGGCGGTCAGCAGCTCCTTGAAAGGCTTCGAAGCCCACTTCCGCCAGTTCGAGAATATCGTGAACGGCAACCTTGCCCTGGCGGCGAAATAGGCTCCGCCCATGGTCAAGACGCTTCTGCGCAAGCTGCTCGGAGCCGGTGTCGTTTTGTTGTGCGCAACGTTCCTGCTTTTTGTCCTGATTCGCGTCGCGCCCGGCGATCCGATCCAATTGCTGCTCGGCCGCTCCGCCGAAGTGGCCATGAGCGACACAACCGCCTACGACCGCAAAGCGGCCGAGCTGCGAGCCGAGTTCGGGCTGGACCGGAGTGTGGCCGCGCAGTACATCGCCTGGTCGAAGCGATTGCTGCGCCTCGACCTGGGGGAATCGATCCGCACGGGCAGGCCGGTTGGGGCCGAGATCGCAGAGCGGCTGCCGGCGACTGCTTTTCTGGCTGTCTCCGGACTGGCGATCCAAGCGCTGCTTGGCCTGATTTTCGGGACGATTGCGGCGCTCAAGGCGAACTTTGTGCAGGATAACGCGATCCGGCTTGCTTGTGTCGGTCTCGCGTCCACGCCGGTTTTTGTGATCGGGCTTGGGCTGCTGTCGGTTTGCGCGGTAACGCTGGGCATATACGAAATCAGCAGCGAAGCCGTTCTTTCGAGATTATGGCTTCCCGCCTTGACGCTTGGCGCGATGGGAGCGCCGCAGCTCATCCGCGTCGTCAGAGCCAATCTGCTGTCCGAGCTTGGCCGAACCTATGTGCTGTCGGCGCTTTCCCGCGGGCTCGACCGCCGGACGGTCGTGCGGCACGCCTTGCGGAATGCGCTGCTTCCCGTCGTGACCCTGGCTGCGCTTTCGCTGACGATGTCGATCAGCGGCGCGGTTGTGATCGAAAGCATCTTTTCCTGGCCGGGCATCGGCAAGTATGCGCTGGACAGTTTGCTTATCCAAGATTATCCGGTCATTCAAGGCTATGCGCTGGTCATGATCGCGCTGGTCATTCTGATTCACCTGCTCGCGGAGATCGCCTATGCGCTTGTCGATCCCCGCGTTCGCCGGAAAGGAGGAGCGGGATGAACAGAAGGCAAGGGAAACGCCCGCTCAGTTTGATCGTTGGCGTCGTTCTGTTCGGGATGCTCGCGATCGCCATCATAGGCGCGCCCCGGCTCGCTCCCCACGATCCGCTGAAACAGCAGGCGGAGGAGCGGCTGGAGCGGCCGAGCCTGCGCCATCCGTTCGGTACGGACCGCTTCGGCAGGGATGTGCTCTCGCGCGCGCTGCATGGCGGCAAACAGACGCTGCTCGCTTCCGTTGCCGCGCTTGGCGCCGCGCTCGCCATCGGTCTCGCCGTCGGACTTGCGGCCGGCATGTATCACGGCTCGCCGCTCGACGCGCTGTTGATGCGCATCGTCGATGTGCTGCTCGCTTTTCCGTTCATGGTGCTGGCGATGATCGTTGCGGCGTTGTTCGGCACGAGCCTCTACCATCTGCTCGCCGCCGTTGTGGCGGTATGGTGGGTTTCCTTCGCGCGTTTGACGCGAAGCGTTGTCCTGCATGCCAAGAACGAAGGTTCCTTCGCTGCGGCGAAAGTGCTCGGGGCGTCGAACGGCACGATCATGCGCAAGGAACTGTTGCCGAAGGCGATAAGTCCGGTGCTGATTTTGGCCACCTTCGAGCTGGGCAGCCTGATTTTGTCGATTGCGTCGCTTTCGTTTCTGGGACTCGGTTCGCAGCCACCGGCCCCCGAGTGGGGCAGCATGCTGGCGGACGGGCGCGACCATTTCCTGCAGGCGCCGCACATCCTGCTCGGCCCCGCGTTGTTTATTTTTCTGACCGTACTGGCGTTCAACCTGATCGGGGAAGGGCTGCGCGACAGGCTCGACCCATATGAAAAATCGGAGTTATAGGAGGGCGGGGAATGACCCAGCGCCATCGCCAAGGCGAAGCCAGTCTGCGCCTGCGCCATCTCCAGGTCGCATATCCGCTTGACGGCCGGCCCGTTCCCGTGCTCGACCGCCTTTCTTTCGACTTGCACAAGGGAGAGGTCGTTTCCTTGCTGGGGGAGAGCGGCTCGGGCAAATCGACGATCGCCCGGGCGCTGACGGGCCTGCTGCCGCCGTCGGCGCAAATCGGCAGCGGCGTCATGACCATCGGCGCGGGGCCGGACATCGACCTGTCCGGCAAAGACGCGCCGTGGGCGCACATTCGCGGCAGACGGATCGCGATGCTGTTCCAGGATGCGCAGCAGGCGCTCAACCCGCTGTTGACCATCCAGGCGCATTTTCGCGAAAGCCTGCGCTTTCACCGCCTCGCCGCGGGCGACGAGGCGCGGGAGATCGGCGCGTTGCTGCTTGCGTCGCTGAATTTCTCCGATCCGCGCGGCGTGCTGGCGCGGTATCCGTTCGAGCTCAGCGGCGGCATGTGCCAGCGGGTCTGTCTCGCGCTGGCGCTGTGTCTGCAGCCGGACGTGCTGATCGCGGACGAGCCCACTTCCGCGCTCGATACCGTCAGCCAGAAGGAAGTGCTCGACTTGCTGCAGGCGATGCGGAAAAAGCTGAATTTGACCGTGTTGTTCATTACCCACGATATTGCCGTCGCGAACGCAATCAGCGACCGCGTCATCGTGTTGAACGGCGGTTCGATCGAAGAGGAGGGGGACACCCGCACCGTGCTGACGCGGCCGGCAGCCGCCTATACGCGCGGGTTGCTGGCTGCGCGCGCGCAAGTGACCGCCGCTGTGCGGGAGACGGAGCAGCCGGCGACGAACGAACCGTTGCTGGCGCTGGAGCAGGTGGACAAATCGTTCGGCCGGAAGCAGCAGCAGGTTTTGCGCCAGGTCGACTTGACGCTGCATGGCGGGGAGATTCTCGGCATTGCGGGGCAGAGCGGCAGCGGCAAATCGACCTTGGCCCGCCTCATCGCGGGTCTGGAGCCGCCGGGCGGCGGCCGCATTCTGCTTCGCGGCGCCGATATCGGCCGCTTGCGGGGCAAACGAAGGCGCGAGCTGTGCCGGCGGATCCAGCTCGTGTTTCAGGATGCCCGCGCGAGCTTGAACCAGGGGCGCACCGCGCTGCAGCTTGTGCAGGAGCCGCTTCGGTACTTGCGTATCGGCGGCGGCAGGCAGGAACGGGAACGATTGGCGACGTTTTATTTGAACGAAGTCGGCATCGCCGGGGAAGCGCAGCGCAGGCGGCCGCCCCAATTGAGCACGGGCCAGTGCCAGCGGGTGGCGATCGCTCGGGCGCTGGTTGTCCGGCCGGAGGTGCTCATTTGCGACGAAGCGGTTTCCGCCCTGGATATGAGCATCCAGGCGCGCATATTGGCGCTGCTGATGCGGCTGCATCGGCAGTACGGATTTGCGCTGCTGATGATTTCGCACGACATGCGGGTGCTTCGCTCCTTCTGCCACCGCATTGCCGTCATGCACAACGGACACATTTGCGAAATCGGGCAGGCGGACACGCTGCTTCGCGACAGCAAGCATTCTTATACGCAGTTGCTGCTTCGGTGCGCGGGCGATTTGGAAGATGGGCTCGACTGATACGCCCGCCGATTAAGGCGGGTTGAGGTTGCCGGGAAAGGCGGTCATCATGTGAAAGCAAATCGGGCGCTTGCCGCGCCTTTGCTGCGTTTGTACGCGCTGACGCTGCTCTTTTTCAGCGCCAACGCCATCCTCAATGTGATCGTGCCGCTGCAAAGCGCGACGCTCGGGGCAAGCAACGGCCGCATCGGGGCGATGATGGGCGCCTATATGCTCGCCTGCATGTGCTTTCGGCCGTGGGCCGGGCACCTGATTCACAAGCACGGGCCTGCCGCGGTGCTTCGTTTCCTGCTTGTGGTCAACGGGCTGGCGCTTGCGATGTACGCCTTCGCGGGATTGAGCGGATATACGGTGGCCCGCGTCATACAGGGGGCGTGCACCGCCTTTTTCTCCATGACGCTGCAGATCGGAATCATGGACGCCTTGCCCGAGGAGCAGCGAGCCCAGGGCGTGTCGCTGTATTCCTTGTTTACGTACATGCCGACCGTATTCGGCCCGCTGATCGCCATCGCCTTGTGGCAGGCGGGAGGAATGGACGTCTTTGCCGCCGTCATCATCGGCGTTGCTATGGCGACGGCCATCTTCGGCTGGAGCGTGCCGACGCTTGCCGTTCGGCCGCAGGAGGACGCTGCCGCTGCGGCCCCGGAACGGCAGGGTGTGCGCGGCTGGCAGCGCCAGTTAACCGCCCAGCGTCCGCTCGTGGTATGCAGCTTGTTGATGCTGATCGTTTCCGTCGTGTTCGGGGCGGTCGCCACCTTCATTCCGCTGTATGCCAAACAAGTGCCGCACGGACAGGCGGGCGTTTATTTGACGGTCCAGGCCGCCGTCATTGTCGCCGTTCGGTTCGCCTTCCGTAAGCGGTTGCCTTCGGACGGCAAGTGGCATCCCCGTTTTGTCGGCGGGATCTGCTTGCTTGCGGCCGCGGGAGCGATGATGCTGTCGCAGGCGCAAGGGCCGGCGGCGTTGTACGCGGCAGCGGCGATGATCGGCACGGCGCAGGCGCTGCTGTACCCGACGCTGGTGGCTTACCTCACTTTTGTCGTGCCGCGCGCATCCCGCAACGTATGGATTGGCTTGTTTATCGCGACGGCCGACCTTGGCGTTTCCATGGGCGGCATGGCGATGGGGCCGGTCGCGGACCGGCTGTCGTACAGTGCCATGTACCTGGCAAGCGCCGGGCTTGCCGCTGGCGCCGCCTGCTTGGTCGCGATGAACCGAAGCATGCGGGCGGGATGATAATTGGGCGCCCCAGTCGCGAGCAAAGGCTATACGCAACTGCGCTTGATTTTTTTCGAGTCATCCGCTATAGTCAACTTTGAACTTGATATGGCGATGGAGTTCGCCGTAACCGCCCTCCAAAGGCTAATGACTCCTACCAGTTTATTTTGTGCTGGTAGGAGTTTTATTTTTGTGACGAAAGGGAGTCGAACATGAATGTTGTGGCGCTTGTCATAGGCGGACTGATCGGGACCGTCATGCGGTACGAGTTGGGGGAAATCGTGCCTGCGTTATCGGGCGGATTCCCGCTGGCCATCCTGACGATTAACCTGACGGGTTGTTTGTTTCTGGGCTGGTTTTTTACCGTGTCATGGGGACATCCCGCCATCCGTCCCGAAATTCGACTCGGGTTGGGAACGGGGATGACCGGAGCGTTTACGACATTTTCCACGTTTTCGGTTCAGACCGTCGAGCTGATCCGGGAGGGACATGGAATCATTGCCGTCTTATATGTTCTGCTTAGTATCGTGGGAGGATTGCTTTTGACTTTTGCCGGAGTTCGACTGGCGAAAGCGCGAGTGAAGAAGGAGGGGACCGGGACAGCATGATCTGGCTCATTGGGCTTGGCGGCGTTGTCGGCACGCTTGCGCGATTTTACCTGGGGAGATGGATTGCTTCCCGGCTTCAACCGGGGTTTCCTTGGGGAACGTGGGTCATCAACATAACCGGTTCGTTTATCCTGGGAGTGTTGTTCTCCCTTCATGCCAACCAGAATATTTCCGACTCGTTGTGGCTGATTGGCGGGACCGGATTTTGCGGCGCCTACACGACGTTTTCCACGTTTGGTTACGAAACAAGCCAGCTTGTTCAAAAAGGGGAGCACGTGCAAGCGGCGGTTTATGTGGGGCTTTCGGTCGTTTGCGGGCTTTTGAGCGCGTTTGTTGGCATGGTGATTTTCTAGGATGTGGAAAACAGGAGGTGTGGAGAGCTGCTTTTGGTGAGGCAACTCGATGACAGGCGTTCCGACGAAGTCTGGCAGCAGTTTAAAGGTAAATATGCACTTAAATATTGCGCTACATCCCTTTTTGAAGCGCTTAAAGGTAAAAATGCACTTGACTTCGATTTAAAGGTACTAATTAATGGAAATCAACAATGAATTAAAGGTGTTTTTGCATTTAAGTTGTTCGAATCGGCCGTTTTGGGCGAGTTTTAGTGTATTAATGCAGGTAAAGGCAGGGGGCACGTTGGCAAGGTTGCCGGGTTAAGCGGTGGTAGCTGTTGCGATTTACTGTAAGGCCGCCGCTCGCCGAAACGCCGCTGTAAGGCTGAAATCAGCCTTATTTGGCCGGCCGCTTGCCGAAATGAATTTAGACTAGAAAGTAGACACACTGTAACAGCGACCTGATACAATACAAACAAACGAAAGGTCGAGGTGTGTCATGGGAAATATCCGCCAACATTTTGATGAGGAGTTCAAACGCCAAACCATCAAACACATGCAAGAAACCGGGAAAACACCAGCCGAAGTTTCCAAAGAGCTGGATATTCCTGTGAGTAGTATTCGTGGATGGCGAAAACAGTTCACAGACGTCGGTGAAAAGTCCCAATTATATGTGGACCACGAGAAGCTGAAGAAACTGGAAAAACAGAATCAAGATCTGCAGGAGGAACTCGCGATCCTAAAAAAGGCGA
>NZ_SHLX01000020.1 GCF_004764705.1 Paenibacillus cymbidii
AAAGAGAAACTGTCCAACCATTTCCGGAATGAGTGTCCAATACTTTTCGGAATGACTGTCTACATATTACCGGAATAGGTGTCCAAATCTTTTCGGAATGAGTGTCCAAACATTACCGGAATACGCAGGATCATTGAAAATAATATTCATTTGATAACTCACATCGCGCCGAGGCCGGCGACAACCCGGTACGGCACATACACTTTCCGTGGCAATCGGACAATGTTCTTGACATTTTCGGCAATCGGACAATGTTCTTGACATCTCCAATTGTCAAGAACATTGTCCGATAACTAAAAAAGCCCGCAGTTTATGCGGACTTGATTCGGCCTATGTTCTTGTCACCCGACATCGGATGTTGTCGGTTGACAAGAACATTGTCCGATAAATGACAAGAACATTGTCCGATTGCCACGATCCGGTAAAAAACTCGTTTGATCAGAATGGTGCTCCTACGGCAATCATTATATTTGATTCCAGGCCCAATATAAATAAGGAGCAAACGCCGTGGCAGTTGCTCCTTAATAACTATCGTACCCGTTGGCTTAATAGTCTTATGTTTTAATTAGAGTCGCTGCTTATAGTTGTAAGGCTTGCCGAACACCTAATGCAGTGACGTCCCGACGGGCTTAGGGGGCTGGTGTTAGTCGAAGGAAGTTCTGGAAGCAGCCATTGCATTTAACGCGTTCTCAAAATAGCTATATACTTCAACTGCAATTCCCAGAAACTCTTCAACAAGTATATTATTACTATCCAAGTAACAAGCATACAGATAATCAACTAAAGCGGAGTCAATCTCACAATAGTTTAATATGGCATTCTTCATCTTAATAATGTCATCTTGCCATACACCTGTATCTTCTAAAACCAAAGAGTATAATGCACGAATTAATCTCTTAGAGTAACCTTTAATATATCTGTTCTTCATTGTGTTATCACTAGCATTAGAAAGTAAACGATGTATACGATCTACTTCCTTCTTGGTCTCTGTATTTAAGTCTAAAATGAACTCTGGAGAAATAATTATCGGTGGTACTTTTTCACCAACGTCATGACCATATATGCAAACACAAATTATCTTAATCCAAAAACCCCACTCATTTGGTTTGCTTAATACATCGTCAATCGAGCAAATTATCGTATCAATCTTAGTTAGTAATGGATACTTTTCCAACAGACTGTCTTTAATATTTGACAATCTTTCGTAATCAATATCATTGGGATTTACACATACAATAGTAAAGTCTGCATCTGACTTAAAAGGTATAGCAGTTCCTTTTGGAATCGAGCCACACATATAAATGCTATGAATCTTACCTTTAAATTCGGTAAGTATATTATCTATATACTTATCAACAAAATCCTTATATTCATTTTGTATTACAATTCTTTTTATAACTTTTTCTAATATCATATAGACTCCTCCCAAAATAAAAAACGCCCCAAAGCCAAATGCTCTGGGACGATATTAATCGCGGTACCACCCAGGTTGCTGTATTTTCACACAGCCACCTTAATTGACTATAACGGGTCAAACCGATGGGTATTAGCCATACTCTGGAACTGGCATATCAATCAGTACTCTAGGGTTTTCTCAGTCATGAAACCCTTTCCTGTGAAGAGTTTAATGATTTACTTTTGTTCCATCATTGATTTACGGATATTGGTTAAATATTACTCTTTCCCGTCACCTTAGTCAAGAACTTGCTCAAGATAACTGCCCGATAGCTAAACGACGCCGCCCATCAAATTCCCTCGGCAGCCTCGTGGGTATAGAAATGGAGTTAACGTTCTCCGTTGGTTTAGTACACTTTATCGACGTGTGATTGCATTAATCATTCACAATTATGCGTTTATAAGATAAGGGCAGCAAATCTTTTACTTCAACTTTAACTGGATTCCCTTTCTCATCGTTCAAGATCACCTTAATATCAGGACAATAATTAATGAGCATTTGGCGGCAGTTCCCGCATGGAGGAATTAAACAGTTATGTGCTTTATCATGAGCGGCGACTATGGTTTCAAATTCTCGTTCGCCAGCAGTTATAGCTGCACCGATAGCTATATATTCTGCACATGAGCCATGGATACCATCACAATTAACCCCAAGATATACTTTGCCATTTTTACAGCGGATAGCTCCGCCAACTGTGTGGTTGTACACCCCGTCATCAAAGTTCTTTTCTAACACTTCCAATGCCACAGTAATAAGATCATAGTCACTTTGAGTTAAATTATATGTCTTCATGCATATCCCCTATATACAAAAATTGTATTTTATATATTCGACTTGTACGCATATTTATCCTTTTTGTTGCTGTATTATCCTGCCCGATAGCATAACGAAGCTGCCGATCGATCCCCGCGGCAGCCTCGTGTTGTGGTTTATTGAGCTCTTGTATCCGTTAGCATAATAAATAGGGGTAATGGAGGTCTTGTCCGCTAATAACTTATATCAATTGATATTCAAGAAGTTCCAGATTATCTCGAAAGAGGATCGTTTTATCCTTATAGTCCCAATTGGCGATTAAGTTAGACAGCTTAAGATTGTAGCCTTTATTATATGCCAGCAAGTTGTGGATGCCTTCAAGTGTCTCACGCTTCTTGCTTGGGACGATGCCGGTAATGCGTTCTTCATAACGTTTCCAAATCCGTTCCTCCTGAACAGACAATGGTACCATCAGTACGACGATTTTATCTGCAGCAGCAAAGCTTGGAAATGCCCACGACCTATGTACACCTTCAACAATCCATGAATCAAGACTGATGATCTCTCTGAGCCGGCGATCACGCTCATCCTCTGGTGCCCTAACGCCATATTCATTCGATTGAGGATCCCAGAAAATATCGTCTAAATCGAAATGCGGAATCCGGAGCTTTTCGCTCAATATCCCCGCGATATAGGATTTGCCGCTACCTGATCCGCCGATGATATGGATTCGGATTGCTATCACCTCTTTCCTACTATTACTTCACTGATTCTACATCGCTATTAGGCTATCCTGCCCGTTAGCTTAATGGACCGTTTTTAATTAATCATCTGCCCCTCCATGTCGCGCCTGCTCCAGCTTCTTCTTGATCACGTACCTGCGTTTCCGTGGCAATCGGACAATGTTCTTGACATTTTCGGCAATCGGACAATGTTCTTGACATCACCAATTGTCAAGAACATTGTCCGATAAACACAAAAGCCCGCAATTTATGCGGACTTGATTCGGCCTATGATCTTGTCACCCGACAGTTGCGGATAAATAATGTCGATTGACAAGAACATTGTCCGATTGCCACGATGCGGTAATAAAACTCGTTTGTGTCGCTCAATTGTTTTCCGCCGTCCAATCCGAATAGTGCTCCTGCGGACGGACCATTATTTGATTCCAGGTCCAATTATAAATAAGGAGCAACTGCCGCGGCGGTTGCTCCTTATTTAACTATCGTCACTCGTTAGCGCAATGAAAGCTCCGTTTCGTCTTTCATTGCGCATAACATTTTACAAAAGACATCTTCCCAGTCCAGATTTACATTTTCAATCAAATGGGTTGGGAAAGGAAGCGCATCAAGCAAACTTAATTCGATCCGTGCACGGTTCTCCATAAACTTAATATTCTGTTCCGTTGCAAAGTGTGGCTTAGAACGGATGGATGAAATCCAGACCTGCTGCTCCCGTACACTAGGTTGAGTTAAATAAATCAAGACAGGTTTCATAGTGATGATTTGATTAGCGATTCCCTGAATATGCTGCTCAATTTGGCCATCAGAAGCCTCATAGTGACCTAGTAAATCATGAATTTGATGTTGAAAAAACACAGCTTCAAGTACAAAAGTGGTATCTGTAGTGCTGGCAAGTTCAGCAAAACGAGCCCAATGCCGCTGAATCAAGTATGTAAACTCCGATAGCGAGGCATTGGGCGAATCCGTCCAGCATAATTCACGGGACCTCAGCTCGGCATAAAGTGCATTCAACTCGCTAAACTCCTTGACCCCACGATAAGGTAGTAAATAATTACTACCATCCTTTATAGCCCGCGAACGGATCTCGTTTGCTGTGATCGAATAGCGCTCCAAAAATTGCTTATAGTCCTCTTCTCGAAAGAAAGCATGCCAGTTTAAGCTTGCTGGATGCCCTTCGGCGCCTTCATCAAAAAAACAAGACGACCTGCCTTGTTGCACCAGGTACTGATGCAATCGTTCCGCTAACGTAGATTTACCCGTGCCGCACAACCCTTCGACCAAAATCAATTTGCAATCCTTCCGCATACGAGTTCCCCTAACCACCAAATAACTTTTATAATAATATATTTGACCTCAATTTACGCTATCCTGCCCGTCATTGAAAACGGCAGTCGACGTTTGGCCAACTGCCGCGCTGTACATTCTACTATCGTTACCCGTTAGTAGAACGGTTAATTTTGTTATTTACGAAAAACGCTGGTCTATGTTCTTATTATAACTTCATCATATTGACGATTTTCTCTCCAAGTCGTATGAATTTCAAATGTACAATCATCGAAAAAAAGCGGTAGCCTTCTTCTAAATGAATCTTGCATTGGAATCGAGTCCAACTCATTGATATGAATCCACTCTGATTTACCTTCATCGTGGTCTGGCAAAAGTTCGCCTTCAAAATCTGATGTTATATAATTAAAAATCATGTATCGCTCTGGCTTGAAAGGGTTAATGTACTCTGCGAATCCTTTATATTTCAAATTTTTAACCGTTAATCCAGTTTCCTCTTTAACCTCTCTAATAGCCCCTTCGACTGGACTCTCGAAGAACTCAACCCGTCCTCCAGGTGCGATATACCCACTGTAATCATCATGTTTTCGGTGCATAAGCAAGATACTATCGTCATTTACAATCAAACAAACAGTATATAATTTGTGTTGAACATTTTGCTCCAAATGTATTCCTCCGTTGGTTTGAGTATTTAATCATAAGCTCTTTGTATTATTGATGATTTCCTTCCCAATTTAAACTGCCCGTTTAGCTTAATGAATCGTTGCGTTAGACATTTCGCCACCGGCACCGGTATCTCCTTTGTTACAGCACAGGCAACAATACTGATTATCTGTTTTCCGTGGCAATCGGACAATGTTCTTGACATCGCCAATTGTCAAGAACATTGTCCGATTAACAAAAAAGCCCGCGATATACGCGGACTTGATTCAGCCTATGTTCTTGTCATCCAACACGGATGTTTGTCGGTTGTCAAGAACATTGTCCGATTGCCACGATCCGTTATAAAACTTGTTTGTCGCTCAATTGATTTCCGCCGTTCAATTGAATGGTGCTCCTGCGGCAACTTATATTTGATTTCCAGGTCCAATAACAATTAAAGGAGCAACTGCCGCGGCGGTTGCTCCTTATTTAACTATCGTGCCCGTTAGTTCAGTAAAATCCTCAAGATCTCTTCCTTTGTTTGTGGTAACCGGTTTTCGGCACCATGTGGATGTAATGGTTCATTCCAAGAAAAACCATCGCCTTCGTACCTCGGAATGAGATGCATGTGGTAATGAGTCAAATCATTGAATTTCCCACCATTTTGACAAATGCTAATACCATCGGGTTTAAACAAGCGTTTTAAGACAGTTGAAAGCATCTTTGAGGTATCCATGATGCTATAAGCAGTCTCTTGGTCGATTTCTTCGACATCCAAATAGTGTTTTTTAGGAAGGATCAGAATGTGTCCTTCATTAAACGGAGCAATATCAAGTACACAAGTTATTAGCTCGTTTTCATAAATAATATTCAGATTAGGTTCAATTCCATTTGCAATCCTGCATCCCAAACATTCCATTGTCGCTTCACCCCGTTTTAGATTCGCTATTACCATAAAATCAATCGTGGCGAATTGTTCGTTTTGTCAGCTTTCTGACGTTGGTATGAATATTTTTCGACTAATCTGATAAGCTCTCCTGCCAATTTATTGAGCGGTGCACATTGAAATGAAAACAAGCGATAGATCAGTTCCATCGCCGCGCTATCGTTCATCTTTAGCGTAACAAGGTCTCCGGTTGATATCGAGGCTGCCTCACAGTAGATTATTCAAGTACCGTATCCATTAATTGGGGAACCTATCAGATCAACTTGTTTTCAGCACCCTCTCACCTATAAATTCATCTATATGCTTTACTAAAACAGAGGGGCTATCCAGCCAAGGATAATGTCCGGTTTTAGGAATCAGAATAAACTCGCTGTTCTGTAAATTATTAGAGAGCTCATTCGCGTAATGATATGGACGGGGGTCTACCTCACCATGAATAAAGAGGGAAGGTGCGGTAATTATAGTAAGAAGTTTTTCGAATTTTTCGGTTTCAAAATACTCTTTACACTCTGATCCAACTTTCTGATTGACCTCATTATTTACAAATTGGCCGTCCACCCTGGGAAGCATATCATAATTGTCTTGATTAAATAAATCTGTTCTCAAACCAAGTTCACGTAATCGTTCTTTAGCAAGCTTTTTGTCTTCTCCGTTCAATGTTTCTACGATTGATCGTAAGTAGGAATATTCTTCTCTATCGTTTGCGCTCATTTTGTTAAGCCTATTGATACGATATTCAGCATGCCAAGAGGAATTAATCCCTGTTCCCGATATATAGATTAATGCATTAACATGATTATGATATTTAGCGACATATGCTAATGCCAATGATGCACCCCAAGAATGTCCGCACACAACCCAGCTTTCAAAATCTAAATGAATCCTTAATTGTTCCAAATCTTCTATAAACGTTTCAATATTATAGGGACCCTTTTTTTCGGACCTTGAACTTCCACGCTGCTCATAACGAATTACCTTATAGCTATGGTTATCCATCAACTCAGCCAAGGGTTCCAAATAATCGTATGATCCTGGACCACCGTGAATTAATACGAAAGGAATACCTTGTCCTTGCATGGTATACCATAGCGATACGCCGTTTATTTTTGAAACAGTCCCTTGCATTTAACCCCTCCCGAACACACATTTTATTAACTCAACTTTCGCAGCTACAAAATCAGCATGATAACAGGTACAGCATAGGGAAGGCGCGAATAAAGTCGCCTGCTTGACAAAAATAGAAAAACACCGCTTCGTTTGGTAAAGTGAAAGTGCGACCAATCACTACCACACAGAAGAGGTGTCTTCTCTATGATAGATCAACAAGGGTCACTCGATCAACTGCCAAATGAAATCAAGCCCGCTTTTCACGAACTGAATGTGCTGAAACTCTTGCGTGGCGCGGGTTTCAAAAAGAAATTCGGCTTCTCATGCGCCTATTTATTCCGCCTTGTGTTTGTTTTGTTGTTTCACCAGAAGAACTGGTTTCGGCTCTTGGAGAGTGCCAAAGGCGAGACGTTTCCTGGGAAAGATGCCATCTATCGGTTTTTGAATCACGGCGGTTATGCCTGGCGGCGATTCTTGCTGGCACTCAGCGGTGAAACAATCGCGCGAATGGAACCGCTGACTTCAGCGAACCGGGAGACTGCGCTCATCTTTGACGATTCCATGTTTGAGCGCAACCGGAGCAAAGCCGTCGAGATGCTGGCGCGATTTAAAGATCATGCCACAGGTACCTTCTACAAGGGCTACCGCATGCTGACCATGGGTTGGTCGGATGGCCATTCCTTTGTGCCGATGGATTTTGCTTTGCTCAGTTCAGTAAAGTCCGGCATCACCGGCATGGCGGACGGCATCGATAAGCGAAGCCATGGCTACAAGCGCCGACAAGAAGCATTTTGTACCGCTCCGCAGGTAATCGCGGCGATGCTGGATCGCGCGATACAAGCTGGCATTTCCGCATCATACGTCCTGATGGACAGTTGGTTTACCCATGCGCCGCTGATTGCAGAAGTCATCCGTCGCGGACTGCCTGTGATCGGCATGGTGAAGAACGATAACAAGCGTTATCTCGTGAACGGAAAGCGGCTCAGCCTGAAGGAACTCTATGGCGCAGCGCCACGTGTAGCGGGAAAGAACCGCAACATCCTTCGCTTGATACAAACTGAGCTTGTCCCGGGAATCCCGGTTGTGGTCGTATTTGTTCGACATCGTTCCAAGAAGAACGAATGGCTGGCCCTGCTTTCGACCGATCTGAGCCTCGCCGCCCAGGACATCATCCGGATCTACCGCATCCGCTGGGACATCGAAGTGTTCTTCAAATGCGCCAAGTCACTGTTGCGTCTGCAAAAAGAATTCCAAGGCCGCTCGTATGACCTGCTTGTGAGTCACACCACCATTGTGTTCTCGCGCTACATCCTGCTCGCTTGGCAACATCGGCAAAGCACGGATTCGCGCTCGTTTGGCGGCTTGTTTTATTTGCTGTGCGATGAAGTCGGCACCCTCGATTGGGCAACCGCTTTGCAACAACTGCTCGAGTTGATCCAGGAAGTCGCCTCGAAAGCGAGCAAAAATCTTTCGTCCCTGATTCAGCGTCAACTCCAGCATTGGATTGCAGCTTTGCCCAGTTACATCAAGACTTATCCGCCGATTTCAAGCTGCGAAAGTTGAGTTATTATGTATTTATCAGTTCCAGTTTCCTCTAACAACTCACGTTTAACAGCATCTACTAAACTTAAATCCTCTTCCTCACACCCTCCCTTTGGGAAATCCCAAGCTCCAGGTCCTTCCCCGAATCTATCCGTTTTATGCACTAATATAAACTTACTCCCTTGGTAAGCAATTGCTCCGACAGCTTTACGAGTGGTTTGATAATGCGATATATCCCCATACAGTTCAATAACATTTTCGGTTTCATCAATGATAACTTTATTCAACGCAGTAGGATGGATAAATGGGGGAGTCCATAACTTTTCAAGAGTGTCACCTCTAAAATAGGCCATGATAACTTTAAGTGCAATTGCATGGGTAACAATCAGAATATTGCTTCCTCTTTGTTTCGAAACAATCTCTTTTATTGCTGCAATAATTCTATATTGAAATTCAGTAAAGGATTCTCCACCATTTTTAGGTTCGTACAAATGTGGTGTATTCCAAAAAGCTTTATGCTCATCTAGACAGGTATTCTCAATATCAGTCCCTTTCTGACCTTCCCAAGTGCCCATATTGATTTCCATCAAATTATCACATGTAATAATATCCATTCCTTGTTTATCACGTAGTATTTCAGCAGTATGTAATGCTCTTTTACTTGTGCTGGAGTAAATAGCATCAAAATGGATATCCTTCAATGATGACCTCAGCCACTTTGCTTGCTGTGTACCTAACTCTGTTAATCGCGAGTCCATATGACCTTGTAATTTTCCCTCGACATTCCATTCTGTTTCTCCGTGTCGAGTAAGATATAATGTTGTTTTCAACTTTTCACTCCCTCTTCCAATATTTGATTACTTTCCTTGTATATTTCGCTAGGAGATTCTCACTATCCTGCCCGTTAGCTTAATGGACCGTTGAAAGATAATATCCATCTGACAACACACTTCGCGCCGGCGTCCCCCCGGTTCGGCATAGCCATTTCCGTGGCAATCGGACAATGTTCTTGACATTTTCGGCAATCGGACAATGTTCTTGACATCACCTAATGTCAAGAACATTGTCCGATAACTAAAAAAGCCCGCAGTTTATGCGGACTTGATTCGGCCTATCTTCTTGTCACTCGACAACTGCTGAGTGACAAGAAGCTATACCGATAATTGACAAGAACTTGAACCGATCCATGTGGTGCTCAAGAATAATAAAAAAACACGCCTCAGTATGCGTGCCAAGTGGATCATGCTTTTATGTTTTGCCGCGGAAGCTATAAGGACTCTTACGGGTTTGAAACGGCGTATGTTCTTGTCATTCGACACCAATCGTCAATGTCTATAAGTTTTTTAATATAGTGTTAAGAAATTGTGCCGATAATTGACAAGAAGTGGTAGCGATTCGTCGCGGCAGCCGCCCACTCTTTGTATGTATCGAAAGCTACAACCTTCATAACGGCAAATGAACGGCTCATAGAAGTCCGGACCACATGATGCTTCTGGGATGAAAAACAGACTTCTCGCAGAAAGGAACGAGTGAAGGCACCATGTAGACCGCTACGAACCGTTCCACCGGATCAACGAACAATGCGCATCGACCAGTGCCTTCATGTGAGAACGTCTGCGGGGAACAGAACCCTTCTTCCCTCAATTGAATACCCAATCCATAGCGCATGGAAGGAATTCTCGCTCCCCAACAGAATGCGGGAACATCGTACAGATGATTTCTCGTAAACGCTTCGACGGTTTTTCGGCCTAATATGCGGACGCCTTGAAACATTCCCTGATTCAGCAATGCCTCTCCAAGTTTCCATAAATCATGAAGGCTCGAGTACAGCCCTCCGCCTGCTCTAGGTGGCCGGCTCACTCTATCTTCCGCCTCGGGAACGGACTGTAGCCGTTTCATATCCCAATCGGCCGTCAGGCACACCTGATCATGAAGTGCCGAAGGAACATGAAAGAAGGTACGTTCCATACCAAGCGGCTCGACGATCCGCTTCAAGATATAGTCTTCATATGACATACCCGAGATACGGGCGATCATTTCGCCAAGCACGCAAAAGCCCGCGCTGGAATAACTCCAAGTTCTACCCGGTTCGCTCTGCAGTGGCCCCGCAAGCACCGATTTTAGCCAGTTGCCCTTGCTCGCACCGTCCCCCCAACCGCGCGTATAAGGCTCTGTAAAGTAACCCGGATCGGCTATTAAGCCGGATGTATGAGTCAGCAGGTGGAAAACGGTAATCCCTCTATGCAGCGGGGTATTAAACTCCTCTATCCACTGACTTACGGGGGAATCGACCAGCAGCTTACCCTGCTCTATCAGTTGCAGGATCGCCACTGATGTAAATACTTTCGTTATTGAGGCGATCCCGCGGATGGAATCCGGAAGAAATCCACTTTCCGAATCATCGTATCGGAGTCGGCCCATGGACCGGCAGGCAAAAATACTGCCATTTCGGGACAGTAAGTAGCTGGCGCACTGCAGTTCCCTGGTTTCCACAAGCTCTCTGAAATGGTTATCTAATTCCGTCAGCTTTGGCTCATAAAAGCCTGCGGTATCTGGAGTAGTATCGATGGCTCCATAATGCAATTGCAACTGATTCATTCTCCTTTTCTGTGATAGGGTCATTATATTCGGCAACTTCCGGACAGGCAATCCCGCCAATAGTTTGACGCTATATATTTGATTTTTGTGCAAGACATGAATAAAGGTTACATAATCTTTATTCGTCGAACAAGATACATTTAACGATAAAGCGTACAATTTCCTAAATACGCTTTTTTTGTTGATTAATATACTTGTTACACGTTACTTTTCAGTACCCCCTATTCAACTTCCGTATGCCCGTCTTCAGAACATATCCGCCTTGACGACAAGCATATGAAACATTTCGGTGCGTAACCACAGAATACGATCCATCTGTGCCCTAGTTCATCAAAGCGCTGCCATTTTCAGCGATTGTCCCCTCCATTCCGCCGAATCATTATATAGTGCGATCAAGAAAAGAGTGGCAGCGCAACAGCGCAACAAGCTAATGTCAGGGGTGATGCGCTCGCCACCCCGCCTTTGCGAATGTCGCGCAGCTCCTGCATCACGCGCCGACGAACTGTAGAAACTACAACTTATTTTCTTATTTCGTGAAATGACCCTATTGTACTGCAGAAACTGCAGCACATTTCGCTATAAACGGAGATTTTATGGAATATGCTGTACTTTCTGCAGTTTATGAAGCCGTTTGGGGGTGAAATCGCAAAATTACCTGCACAAAATACAGTTCGCGACTGGTACAGACATAAAAGTAAAGACCTCCGATTGGCGCATATAAGGCGCGTTCGCCTTCACCCTTATTCGCCGCGCCCGGACCAGCCCGTATGCTTCCATTTCCGACCCTGCTGGCTATTGTTCGGAAACCATCGTCATTGCTTTCGCTCCCCCGATCCATTGAGTCGCTCCATTTTTGCCGCTTCTATCAACCCTCATCGAGGCAGCTTGAGCTTAAACACCGTTTCCTCGTTCGGCGTACTGTGCACCTCGATGCTGCCATGGTGAGCGAGGGCGACATCTTTCACAATCGCCAGACCGATCCCGAGCCCTTCTCCCTTCCTTCCGCTATCGACCCGATAGAAACGTTCGAATATGTGCGCTTGATGCTCCGGAGGAATGCCTTTTCCCTTATCCGTCACGCTGACATTTACGGATTGCCCGTCCTCCTTCAGCCGGATGCCGAGATAGCGCCCTTCTTTCCCATACCGGATCGCATTGTCGAGAATGTTGCGCAATGCCCTCTCAACGAGTGGAGCATCGATCGGAATCGAAATATCCTCGTCCGGGATCTCGACATCGAACTCAAATTGCTCGCCGTCGAGTATCATGATGTATTCCGCCGCTATTTTACGGGTGAGCTCGGAAACGTTATGGTCCACCGAACGAAGCGTCAGCGCTTCCGCGTCCTGGCGCGAGATGTCCAGCATCTGATCCAGCAGCTTGTCCATGTATCGGCAGCGCTGCAGAATGATTTTGGCCCTCGCCTGGAGGTCTTTCTCATCGGAATAATTCCCGGTTCGAATCATTTCCGCATAACCGAGCATCGTGGTCAGCGGCGTGCGCAAATCGTGCGACAGGTTGGAAAGCAGTAGCTTGCGGTTGTTCTCAAACTGCTGAATCTGGGCGAATTGGGAGCGGATCCGATGCGCCATAGAATTGTAGTGCTGCGTCAGCTGGCCAATCTCGTCCTTGGACGAATCGGCCAATTCCACGACGGGAGAGCTGCTCTGGATATTCAGTTGGTTCAGCGCGTTGTTCAGCTTGCGGATTCGTTTATTGAGCTCGGTGAAGCTCCACAGGGCCAACAAATAAGGCAGCGAAAACGACAGAATCAGCGGCAAAACGAGCGTAAGCAGCGATTTCAGCGTGCGGATCAGAAAATACACCTCGCCTTGCTTCATAGCAGAGGCGGGAATGGTCATAAGCAAGTAATACGACTGTCCGCTCCATGTTGCCGGCGTAATGATCGGCACATCGTCATTCGTCAAGTATTGCTTGGGCATGTTCTGCATCAGCTTCGCCAAGTCATGGAAAGTAAAAGTCGGATTCAGACCCGCCGTATCGTAAAAGGACATTCCCGTCTCGTCGATCCACAACAGCCGAATTTCCGGATGTTCTTCATGCGCCCGGTCCAAAATGCGTTTCAGCGCGTCCGGCCCGGAGGCGGGCTGCTTCTCGATCGAATCCACGATGGATAACGCGAGCGGATTCAGCTCGAACAGCGCATACCCTTTATTCGCCGTCTTCCCGATCCAAACCGACGTAAACCCGAACAGCACCATGCTGAACGCGGCACTAAGCATCAGCAACAGCCATAGTTTTGTGCGCAATTTCATATGCCGGCCCCCGTCAAACGGTAGCCGACGCCGCGAACCGTTTGAATATCCCAAGGGGACTGCGCCTTCTCCAGCAATTTCCGCAACCGGCTCATATAAACGCTTAAGTTATTGTCATCGTACCTTTCATGCTGCCAGACTTGCTGGTAGATTTCGAGCTTCGTCATCACGCGGTCGGGATTTTGCATGAAGAGCTGCATTAGTCCGCACTCCATCATCGTCAAGGAACTTTTTTCGCTCCCGGTCAGAAGCGTATAGTTGTCGACGTCCAGAACCAATTGATTCAACCGGATTACCAGGGAGGATCGGCCGGATACCGGATAACGCCGGCGCAGAACGGCTTGCACGCGAGCCATGAGCTCCATCGGGCTGAAGGGCTTTGTCATATAGTCGTCGGCACCGAGTCCAAGCGTCTCGATTTTGTCTTGCTCCTGCCTTCTTGCGCTTACCACGATGGTCATGGTATCCAGCCTCCGATCGTGCATGTGCCGCAGCACCTCGAACCCGTCGCGATCGTCCATCATCAAATCAAGAATAAGGACGTCCACCCGATCGGACTCGAGCCGTTCGATCGCTTGTCGGCCGGATTCGGCTTCGAGCGCGTGCATGCCCGATTGTTCGATATGGGCGCGAATCAGCTCGCGAATTTGCGGATCGTCGTCAACCACGAGGATTTGTTCCATTGTCTTGTCGTCACCGCCCGGAATGTTTGTATAGCTCGATTTTAGCACGATTGCTCCGATCGTTGTCATTTTAAGGATGATGATGTCGAATCCTTTAAGAATCCTTTAAGATTTCCGCGAATGGAAGGTTGCTATAATTTCTAAGAGAAAGGCAAGCCGACATGGCAGGAAGGAAGTCTGAATATGGCATATAAAATCGGACGCAAAGCGTCACCCGCAAAATGGCTCTTTGTGTGGTTGTCGATTCTATTAGTATGGACCTGCATAGCACCCGCCGCAGTTTCGGCAAAATCGGCCGCAGCAGGCAGCCGGCACGGGGGAAGCTTCCAGAAGATCGCCGCAGGAGACTATCATACCGTTGCGCTCACAACGGATGGCACCGTCGTCGCTTGGGGAGATAACAGCAACGGCCAAACGAATGTACCCGCAGGGTTGACCGGCGTCGTCTCCGTTGCCGCAGGGCCAAATAATTCAGCCGCGATGAAAGCGGACGGTACCGTCGTCGTCTGGGGAACGAACGGTTCCGGTCAAAACAATGTACCTTCCGGCTTGACCAATGCCGTTACAGTCGCCGTGGGAAGCAGTACGATATTGGCGCTTAAAGCGGACGGCACTCTCGTTGTTTGGGGAAGTACGATCCCCTCCTATCAAGTACCGGCGGGGTTGACCGACGTCGTCGATATCGCCGCAACGACATTAGGTCCCAACAGTTTCTTGGCGCTGCAAGCAAACGGCACCGTCGTCGCTTGGGGAAGCAACACATCAGTAAACAACGTTCCCGCGGGGTTAACCGGCGTTATCAAAGTTGCCGCAGGCGACTACACTGCCTACGCGTTAAAATCGGACGGCACCGTCGTCGCTTGGGGCGATTTTGCCAATCTTATGCCTGCCGGATTAACCGACGTCGTCGACATCGCCGCACACGGCGGTCATGCGATGGCGGTAAAAGCGGACGGTAGCATCGTCGCTTGGGGGCTAAGTGACGGGTTTGATTATCAATTCCCCTCGGGGTTGACCGGCATTGTTGCAATCTCCACAGGATATTATCATACCGTGGCGCTAAAATCGGACGGCACCGTTGTCGCCTGGGGAAAAAATAATTATCGGCAATTGAACGTCCCGGCGGATTTTTCTTCCCCTGTTAAAGGCATCGGCATGGCTACGGGAGGCGCACATACGTTGGCGCTGAAATCGGACGGCACCGTCGTCGCCTGGGGGAATAATACCGTCGGACAAACGAACGTGCCCGCAGGGCTGAACGGGGTAGTCGCGGTTGCCGCGGGATGGTACCACTCCCTGGCATTAAAATCGGACAGAACCGTCACCGCTTGGGGGCAAAATAGTTATGGAATATTGAACGTACCAACTGGGCTGAACGGGGTCACGGCGATTGCATCGGGAAGGTTCCATTCGCTGGCACTGAAAGCGGACGGCACTGTCGTCGCTTGGGGGGCCAATAGCGTTGGACAATCTACTGTGCCGGCATGGGCGACCGGGGTGACGGCGATTGCCGCGGGCACAGACCATTCGCTGGCGCTGCGAGCGGACGGCACTGTCGTCGCTTGGGGATGGAATTATGCAGGACAATCGAACGTGCCAGGCGCGCTTTCCGGAGTTACGGCAATTGCCGCGGGACGGTACCATTCGCTGGCGCTCAAAGCGGACGGCAACGTCGTCGTTTGGGGCGATAACGGAAATGGGCAATTGGACGTGCCGTCAGGGCTGAATGGGGTTGTGGCGATCGCAGCAGGAACGAATCATTCGCTGGCGCTGAAAGCGGACGGCACTGTCGTCGCTTGGGGCGATAACAGCAAAGGGCAAACGGCAGTACCGGCAGATCTGAATCAAGTCGTAGCGATTGCCGCAGGATCAAACGATTCTTCATTCGCATTAAAAGCGGACGGCACTATTGTCGCATGGGGCGATAATGCGAGCGGTCAAACAACCTTGCCGGGCAGAAACACCGACCTGAACGGATTGACGCTGCAGGAAGGCGATTTCGATACCGCGTTTTCCACTTCGATTACGGGCTACACCTATTCCTATATCGGGCCGTCGGTTTCCGGCGTCCATGTGACGGCGTCTTTGTCGGACTCGTCGTATGCCGCCCTGTATGTCAACAACCAACCGCAAACGAGCGGCAGCGCCGCAACGATCGACGTCACGGGCGCATCGACCGTCGTTCCGGTGCGCATCGAGCCTTATTTCCTGCCGTCCAAAACCTACACGATTACCATACTGCGGGATGCTACGCCTCCGGATGTGCATTACAGCGTGTACGGGAACACGGTTCCGTCCCGGTCCGCTGCGACCGTAGTGACGGTGTACGATACGGAAAGCGATGTCGATCCCCATTCGCTTCAGTATGTTTGGACGCAAACTGCCGATGTTCAAGCTGGCGAATGGACGGATTTCACAAGCGGAGCTACGCTGACGAAAGCCGGTGCGGATGGGGAGTGGTATTTGCACATTCAGGCCAAAGATCGCGTAGGCAACCAGGCGGTGCTCGTATCGGATCCGTTCCTGCTGGACAATACGGGGCCGTCGGTCGACATTACGATGACGACAGCCGATGCGAGTCCGTATCCGGATGACACATGGACGAATCAGGACGTCACCGTTAGCGCGAGCGCAACGGATGCCAACAGCGTGACGTCGGTTACGTATTCGCTCGATAGCGGCGCAAAATGGAGCGGATACAACGCGCCCATCGTCCTGCAAGCGGACAGCATGCACGCGTTGTCATTCAAAGCCGTCGATGCGGCGGGCAATGAAACGCTCAAACAGCGCACGGTGAAGATCAGCAAAAGCGGATTGCGGTTGACGCCAACGCTGACCCAGGAGGGCGGAAGCGCCTATACGAGCGGCGATTGGACGAACGGCAGCGTCACCGTGAGCGTTGACGCGGAAGCAGGAGCAAGCGGCATCGCCGATTTGAGCTATCAATTGGATGGCGCCCAGGCGCAAGCTTATACGAGCGGGACGCCGGTACAACTTTCGCAGGAAGGCGCACATACGCTCTTGTTTCAGGTAACCGACACCGCCGGCAATACGTTAACCGCCCCGCTGGCGGTAAACATCGATCTGACGGCTCCGGTCATTACGCTCACTGGCCCGTCCAGCAGGCATATAACGGCGGGCGGCGTGTATACGGAAGAAGGAGCGACGGCAACGGATACCGGCGGTTCCGGAGTCGCCGGCGCGGTAACGGTGACCGGGTGGGTGTATGCGAACGCGCCTGGAACGTACTCCCTGCAGTATCGCGTCTCCGATCGTGCAGGGAACGAGGCCGCGGAAGTTGAGCGCACCGTCATCGTGGATGAGGCGGCTGCACCTCCAACGGCCCCGAGCGGCGGCGGCAGCTCGACGCCTGTCGTGAAGAAGCCGGTCATCGATCTGGGAGGCATTTCGTTCGACCCGGATGCCATCGATACGTCGCGGCCTTCCGTCACGTTGGAGGTGACGCCCAAGGACGGGACGGCGGTTGTCAGCATTCCGGCCAGCATATTAACGAATCTCGAGAACAAGAACGCCGACTTTTTCATCGAAATCAAGACGCCTTACGGGAGCTATCAAGTTCCGGTGAATCTGGCGTCGCTGATCCCGGGGCTGAAGGAATGGCTTGCGGCGAACAACCTCCAAGCCGGGGATATCAGCTTCCGGATTACCTTAACGGACAGGTCCGGCGACAAGGGGCTTCAAGCCGCGTTCGTAAACGGCTTGCCGCATGGCAGCGTGATGGGTGCGATGGTCGATTTCCATATCGACGTGCTGAACAGCAAGTCCGGGCAACCGATCGGGAAGGCGGACCGATTCAATCAAGCGCTGACACGAATCATTCCGCTGCCGAAAGATCAATCGGGCATGCCGGAGCAATGGGGAGCGTTCCGCTACAACGAGGCGGCGAACCGATTCGAGTTTGTCCCGGCCCAAGCGAAGCAGATCGACGGCGTGTGGTATGTCATGATAAGCTCGTATTCCAATAGCGCCTATGCGGTGGCGGATAACGAAACGAGCTTTGCCGATGTGCGAGGCCATTGGAGCCGTTCGTTCGTCGAGCTCGCCGCGTCGAAAGGGCTTGTGGAAGGATTCGGCGACGGCGTGTACGGCCCCGACCGGCCCGTGACAAGGGCGGAATTCGCCGCGATGCTCGTCCGGGCGCTAGGGCAAAGCGCGTCGACCGGCGCGCCGGCGCCATATGCCGACGTCGAACAAGGAGCGTGGTATTTCGGAGCCGTAGCGGCGGCGAAAGAACTCGGCCTGTTAGGCTTCGCAGGCGGCAGCAGCTTCAAGCCCGATCAACCGCTCGCCCGCGAGGAAATGGCGAGTATGCTGGCTGCGGTGGTGGCGCTGGAGAAGCTGCCGATCCCGGGCGGGTTAGTAGGCTTGGACGATTATGCGGATATCGACAGCGTGGACGCTTCCTATCTGGAGGATGTGCGCTTGATGGTGAAGCTGCAAATCATGACCGGCATGGACGACGGCACGTTCAGCCCCAAAGGGCAAACGACACGCGCGCAAGCCGCAGTCGTCTTCATTCGTTCGCTGCAGCGGCTCGGCATGATCGACTGATCCAATCGTAAGACAGGGGCTGTCCCAAGAGGTCATGAAATACTGACCCTGGGACAGCCCCGTTTTATATACATACACGCCTGGTCCCCGTATACGGAAAGCAATCATGTATATAATGCAACAATTTATTATGGTAAATTGTATTTCCTGCAACAATTCGGGTGGTTGGGAGGCAGTATGAGCAGAATTGTTGTACAGAATACAACAATCGGGGCGATGGAGCCGCTTTTGTACGCCAATTGTTGTACAGAATACAACCTGACGAAAAAAAATGTTGCACTTCGTGCAAAAATGCGGCTCGCTGCGGTATCACATCCTGACACGCATCGCGGTTTACGACGAATAAAGCTCGCACCATAAATCGCTAGCCGGCTTAATCCTTATACGGGTCAAACTCATCCGCCTCAGTCATGCAGACACCGATCGGCCTCAGCACAGTCCCGGTACGGAGCCGAGAGCGGGCAGCTCGCCGTCCTGATCGTCCGGCGGGAAGTTCACAGTCATGCCCTTACCCGCTCATAATCGTCCGGAGTATCGACGTCGAAGCCCCACACCGCGTTCGCGAATATCACGGTCTGCACGCGGGACCGATCCTTCACGACGATCGATCGCCCTCCTTCGTCGCCGGCCAAATGCCGGAACTCGCCGTAAATCTCGGCGTCGAACAACACGGGATGCCCCGGCGCGTCGCCGTAGAGCGGGCGGATAATGCGGACTCCATCCGCGTATTCCCGCTCGTACTGCCTGACCATGGCGTCGATCGCCAACACGGGAACGAGCGGCTGATCCGCCACGAACACGAACGCCGCGTCCGTTCTCCCCTCCATCGCCTGAATACCCGCCTGGAGTGACGAAGCCATCCCCGACGCATAACGCTTGTTTTCGACCAGTTCGATCTGGCCGTAAAACAGATCAACCTCCGCGGCCAACGCATCGAACCGATACCCGCCGACAACGACGACCGGCTCGAGACTCGCCGCCAATGCCGCCCGCGCCGCATAGTGAAACAGCGGCCGGCCGCCTGCCCGCAGCAGCAGCTTGTGCTCCCCCATGCGCGTCGACATCCCCGCAGCCAGCACGACGGCGCCGATCGCGCTCATCGCGGCTGCACCTTCCCGCTGCGCACCCGGATCAGCTCAGCCATGATGCTGACGGCGATTTCGTCCGGGCCTTCGGCTCCGAGAGAAAGCCCGACGGGCGATTGCACCCACTCCGGCACCGGCTCCGGTTGAAATAATCGAGCGGTACGCACCTTGTTCCCCAGCATGCCGACATAATGAGACGGGTTCGCCCGCAGCCGCTCGACAATCGCACGGTCGTGCTGGAACCAATGCGTCATCACCAGCACATAGTCGCCGGACGGCAGCTTGTGGCGTTCCAGATAAGCTCCCGGATGCTCGACAACCCGGTGCTGCGCATCGGGGAATGTTTCCTCCGTACATCTGTCGCTGCGCGGATCGACAACCGTCTCTTCGAAGTCGAGCCCCGCCGCCAGCCGCACGACCGGCTCGGCATCCGGCCCCGCGCCGAACACATACAACCGCTCGCGCGGCCAGTACAGCTCAAGCTTCCATTCCGTTTCCGCCGCCGAAACGACAGCCGTCTCACCCGACGCCAGCAGCCGCTGCAGTGCCGGAACGACCTGCTCCGCCGACGGATCGGCGACATTGCCGAACACCGCGCCATTTTCATCGCAAAACAGCCGTTGCCCGCCGACCCTAATTCGTGACAATCGGTACATTTTCTTGTCCAAAATCGACAATCGGTACATGTTCTTGTCACGCAAAAATGACAAGAACATGTACCGATAAATATAAAAACCCACATCAGCAGCGGATTTCATTCGGTATATCTTCTTGTCACTCGACACCGATTGCCACGTTATGCTCGTTTTTCGAATAAAACAGGCTGCCGCGGTTGCAATTGCTCTGGAACTAACGGGATACACCGCGGCAGCTGTTCAACTAACGTGTCCGTTGAATCATATGATGAATATGCTTACTTAATTGTGACTTAAAATATCCCCCAGATTTAAACAGGAAATCGGAATTTCCGGTACCCTCCGATAATCGCGCATCGGCGAATGCCACGTTCGCATGACTTCCTCCAGCAGGCTGGGGATAAATGTGCATGAAGAGCAATGTCGGCATGCTGTTAGCCAATTGCCGCTCCTCATAGGTCAACTGTCCGGGTGTCATCTTTACAGTTGCTGTTGTCGATCACCAACAACTGTACGCCTTCCAAATCCGCGACTGGCAAGCCGGGTCGCCGCCCTTGGCAAGAGACGCGGATTGAGAATATTGCTCGGTGCGGGTCGATTCGCTCCACGGCCATACGGATAATCTTTTGCCGGGAGTGTATAATTATGGCGGAGCAAGTCATCCAGTCGATCTTGAACGTGGCAAGATTGCCCGCCCGCCGTCCCCGTTCATCACATCATCGGTGCTAACGCAATCGAACCGCGGTTGCTCGGCATTTCGCAGCAGTAGTTCGAGGCTGATGCGGTTTTCCGCAGCAGCAAAGCCGTACGCTCGCAGCGGAGCTTCACGAATCGCACAGCCCTCGCTTGCGCTGCGCTACCCAAACATTTCACACACACATGCCTGCTCAGATTTTTTCATAGAGATCAGTATTACAAGGGGCATAGCCGCCCGCGTATTATTAAGACCAGGAGCAGGTCGCCGTTTTCTTCTGATTTCCGTTACCAGCATATTTTTCTCCTCCTCGGATATTCCATCAGCACAAAGCTTTCGTGCTGCAATTAGAACAATCCACGGCTCTACGGTTGCATATCCAATACCGCACAACCCTTCGTACTCCTACATAAACATGCGGATGCTGGCCTCACGCGTTTCATTAAAAACAATACTTACGTAAAGTGGAGAAGTTGGCGGTAATATTGCATATTTAATCAGGTTGGGATCTCCGTGACAATGCTGCTGCTTCAGAGGTAATTGATCCAAATGGGTGATAACTGCTCCCTTTTCGTCTTCATTTAAATATTGTGAACGAATAATGTCATTCTTGATGTTTTCCCGCTGGTTCGGCATATCCAGAACCGAATGAGAATGGATTTGAAATAAAAGCCGTGCTGTGAGCCTTGGATCGATATAGTATTAAGTTCCGTGACGCTATATTTCTGAGCAAAGATCGCTCTTGTAAGTATATCATATGGTATATTTAGTAAATCAGTCTTTAGAAGTATCCTGCCCGGAATAGCTCAATGAAACGTTTCATCAGACATTTCGCCACCGGCACCTGTATCTCCTTTGTTACTGCCCAGTGACAATACTGATTATCTCTTTCCGTGGCAATCGGACAATGTTCTTGACATCACCAATTGTCAAGAACATTGTCCGATAACTAAAAAAGCCCGCAGTTTACGCGGACTTGATTCGGCCTATGTTCTTGTCATCCGACAGTACGGTGAAGCAAATCATATTGCATTGATGAAGCCAAAACATGTGCATAAGACTAATTGAAGCAATACTTATTGCATAAACTTGTTCTTACTAACAGTGGTTCAATTTCGCCTTGAAAGTTATGAAGCAACTTCCTGGATGAGCGGCGCACGGGTAAACCAGCTATCCATCAGGGCGTATGCGGCCGAAATACCGGCTTTTAGCGCACGATCCAGCATCGCTGGAATCACTTGCGGAGCCGAACAAAACGCTTCTTGTCGACGTTTGTAACCATGGCTTCGTTTGTCGATCCCGTCTGCCATTCCTGTAATGCCAGTAATGCCAGATTTTACTGAACTCAGCAGCACAAAGTCTACGGGGACAAACGAATGGCCATCCGACCAGCCCATGGTCAGCATGCGGAAGCCTTTGTAGAAAGCGCCTGTGGCATGATCTTTAAAGTGTGCCAGCATTTCGACGGCTTTGCTCCGATTACGCTCAAACATGGAATCGTCAAAGATGAGCGCCGTCTCCCGTCTCACCGAGGACAGCGGTTCCATCCGGGTGATCGTTTCACCGCTGAGCGACAACAAAAACCGCCGCCAGGCGTAGCCGCTGTGATTTAAGAAACGATAGACCGTGTCTTTGCCCGGGAAAGTTTCGCCTTTCTTGCTCTCCAAGAGACGGAACCAGTTCTTTTGATGAAACAGCAGGACAAATACAAGGCGGAATAAAGAGGTGCATGATAAGCCGAATTTCTTTTTGAAACCCGCGCCGCGCAAGTGTTTGAGCACCTTCAGTTCCTGGAAAGCCGGTTTGATTTCATTTGGTAGTTGATCGAGTGACCCTTGTTGATCTATCATAGAGAAGACACCTCTTCTGTGTGGTAGTGATTGCTAGTCACCTTCACTTTACCAAACGAAGCGGTGTTTTTCTATTTTCGTCAAGCCATCCTTCCCATTGGCTTCAAACCCAAGCTATACGTGCTGTTGAACTGATTTTGGCGCTGCGAAAGTTGAGTTTTAAAGAAATGAAATCATCCGGAGTTCGCCGTAACTTCCTCAAATAATGACATCTGAATCTCGTCAACAATTTTGCATTCGTTTAGCTTAAACGATCCAACTAATTAAATATTCACTTTTCTAATTAAACTCCATATTATGGAGCTTAATTTATTCATATGTATCGAATATTCACGGTTTCATTTGATTCAATGTCATTTATAATTCCGCAGCGTTATCTCCATTGCTAAGCCTTGGACAGTATATTGCACACAAAATACGTTTTATGTGTATATGAACCCACACACACGCTCAACCCACATATCTTAAATAAACACCTTCACAGAACATGTGTTCTATTTTATTATAATTAATGTCATTAATAATATACATTGGAGGTTTGCCATGAATGTCATCAAGGCTCATGATTTGAATTTGCTTGTGCAACGGCTTCCTTTTTTCCCATGGTATGTCGAGCAATACATCCAACACAAGCTTGTCGCACTCTCTCCTTCTACCCTGCTGGAATACACACGCGATTTCGAATTTTTTCAATGGCTCATCCAGGAAGGGCTTGCGTCTTCCCCATCAATAAACCAAATTCCATTGTCGGATCTTGAAAAGCTTCAAACGGTCAACATCGATACTTATCCGAAAAAGCGCTGTTTTTGGCCGTACCAAGAGGCAATTCACATGCCAAACGGATGTCCAAACGAGCAATTCAACAAATGGTGAGCAAATACGCCGCCGTTTAAGGCAAGCCGATGTTATCGGTACATAAACTGCGACATTCGTTTGCGACTTGCTATTATTTAAAAAACGATATTTATAAAACCCAGCGGCAGCTCGGCCATGCGAGTACGGACACAACCGAAATCTATGCCCAGCTTTCCGATAAAACGATGGAAACCGCCATCAATCGATTGTGAGTCACATAAGAAATCCCATTATGAAACGACAGCTTCGGGCGATTATTAACGACCCGAACTGTCGTTATCATCGGCGCTTGATCACCCCGGTGCCCACCAGTTCCATTTGCCAAGCCATTTCATGAGCGACGGGACCAGCATCAACCGGATGACGGTCGCATCGATCAGGATCGCCGCCGCAATGCCGATACCAAGCTGCTTCACCCCTTGCACTTCGCCGAACGCGAACGGCAGGGTGACCGCAATCATGATCGCCGCAGCCGACGTGATGATCGGGCCGGAGCCGGCCACTCCGTCCAGCACCGCCTCTTCATTGCACAACGTGCGCCGGTAGCTTTCGTACATGCGGGAAATGAGAAACACTCCATAGTCCATGCTGATCCCGAACACGAGTCCGAATATGAAAACCGGGATCATAATTGCAATCGGCGCCGGCTCCAAACCGAATCGTCCCGAGCCGAACAGCCAAACCAAAATGCCGAACGACGCCCCGATACTCATGATATTCATTGCAATCGTTTTGAGCGGAATGATGACGGAGCGGAAGGCAGCAAACAGGACGATGAAGTTGGAAATGGCGAGAAACCAAATGACTTTTCCGATATTTCCGAAAATGGCGTCGAACACTTCCTGCCGGTACTTCGCTTCTCCTCCCACAAGAACGGGCATCTGGCTAGATGAGTACCGGTTTTGCGAGCTACGGACCCAGTCCGCTGCCTGTTTGGAGGATGGCGCTCCTTCGATCGTCACTGCGATAAGCATTCGACCGCTTTGCATGAACGGCTTCAGCGTTGGCTCAAATCGCTTCATGACCGCGGGCTGCCTGACTAGCGCATCCAGTTGCTCGGGAGTCAGACGCAAGCGGGTAAACACATCGTCTACACGCTCCACCCCCGGGTCCCCACGTAAGCTTCGTACAAGTGCATTCGCCCTGCGCCAGTCGTCCGGCGTCCATTCCTTGCCCTGCGCTTGCGCAAGCACGTACACCAACGAGCTATCAGCAGATTCGAAATGGGTCTGGTAAGCTTCCGCCGCCTGCCGGGAGTCGTTTCCCTTTGGCAGCGAGGACGCATCGGGAATGGCTACTTCCATGTCTTTCAGCGGCAGGAAGCAAACGAACAAAATCACCGCCGCCAAAAGCATGACGCGCAGCGGCCTGCGCAGCACGAATTGCGGCCAGGCACGCCAGCGTGCCGCTCGCCGAACCGCCGGTGAAGCGCCGCTAACTGCCCGGATACCTCGTCGAAAGAGAACAAGCAGCGCTGGAAGCAGCGTCAATGTGGCCGCCACCGAAACGGCCAGCACGGTCAGCGCGCCGATCGCAATGGAAGCGAACATCGGCAGCGGGATGAACAGCACCGCAAGCAGGCCAAAACAAACGACGGCGGCGGAGAATAAAACGGCTCGTCCGGCCGTCTGCATGGCGACGGTTAAAGCCGCTTCGGCGGGACGCCACACGAGCTCCTCCCGGTATCGGCTGACGATCATGAGCGCGTAATCGATACTCAGCGCAAGGCCAACCATCGGTATGACGTTCAGCACAAAATTGGAAAGCTCCAGCTTCATGCCGATGAACACCATCATCCCCATGGCGGCGGTGACCCCTGCGACCCCAACGGCAACCGGCAGTATGGCGACGATGAACCCGCCGAAGGCTAGCCACAGCACAAGCATGGCGGCGGGAATGCCGATCCGCTCCGCTTGCTGCAGGTCCTTGCGACTCATGCGATTCACATCTGCCTGCACGACGGATTTGCCCGTTACCCGCACGGTGATATCGCTGCGATGCGGCAGACGCCGGTCCAGCTTCGCCAGTACCGGTTCCATTTCATAAGCTGGCTGCCGAAAGACAAGTAAAGCGTACGCATGATCTCCATCGAGCATGTCCGGCCGTTCGAGCGGAGAGACGGTTTCGAGCAAGCCGTCCGTACCCTGCACACGCTGCAACGCGCCCTCTATCCCTTCTCGGAACCGGTCTGTGGAAACATGCTGTGAGTTCTCGAACACGAGGATGACGGGATTGTCGGGGAGTTGAAAATCGGAGACAAGGATGCGCTGTACCTGCGAATAGGTGCCGTGGGCCAGCAAGCCGTGGTCCTTCAGCACATGCGGCAGCTTGGGGACGAAGCAGCCGAAAAACGTCACCAGCACAATCCAAACCGCAAGCACCACTAGTGGAAATTGAAACGAAAGCACGGCCAGCATCCGCAACCCCTTGTCCATAACCGCACTCCTTTCGTGCAAGGGAGATTGGCTTCTACACCCTGCAGCTGATACCTGCCCCCAATCCCCCGCTACCTTTCCGCCTCTTTCAACCTGGTCGAGCGAACGAGCAGCTCCGTGAGGCCAGGCATCCGTCGGGTAATGCCAAGCAGCTGCGCGGCAAGCTTCGGTCTGCCGAACAGCCACTGCAGGAAACGGCCCCACCGCAGCGGACCGTTCATTTCCTTATGGAGCGCCAGCGAATACTCGCGTTCCCAGGAAGCAAGCGGCAGGCTTCCGCGCAAATAACCATCCGCGAAGTCTGCGCATAGCAGCGCAGAACGAAGCGCTATCGACATGCCATCGCCGCACAGCGGAGGCAGCATCATCGCCGCATCGCCGATGAGAGGCAGCTCGTCCCAGGCAAGTAGATTGCGGGCGAGAACGACCGGAGCAACGGCTGCCTGAGTGCCGGGAATCGCCATGGCGCCTTCCAGCTTGCGGCACAGCGCCGGGTTGCCGCGAGCTGCAGCATCAATCAGCTGCAGCACCGCTCCCTCTCGAGCACCACCGCCGCACATCATTGGATCAAGCAGCGCCGCCACATTGACGATCCCGTCTCCGACCGGGCAAATGCCCATGTACCCACCCGGAAACAAATACAGCTCCACCACCGGCTCCGGATCGATACCGGTGAAATGCGATTTGACGCCAAGCATCGTCCGCCCCGGCGAGCGAAAGGCCGCCTTGATACCGGGAAGATCAGGCCGGCGGCTAGCGCCCCATGCAGCAATAACGGCGCGGGCACGAATAACGCTATGTTCCCCCTGCCGCTTCGTTTCCACCAAATAGCCGTCGCCGTCGCGGTGAACCGCCGTTACTGTCGCCGCCGTCTGAACAAAGGCGCTTGCCTCGACCGCCGCTTCGTGCAGCGCAGCGTCAAGCCGGTACCGGCTTATGCCGATCGCGGTACCCGAGAGTTCGATATCCAGCTTCGCACCGTTTCCCGCGATCAGCCGAATGCGCTCAATCGCGACGGGACGTAGCGCTTGCACGCGCTCGCTCAGCCCAAGTGTATGCAACATGCGCTGCGACTCGGGCGATAGAAACTCACCGCACACCTTATGCCGGGGAAACGAACGGCGGTCAAGCAGCATCGTCTCCCACCCTTTATCCGCGAGCGCCTTGGCCAAGCTGCCGCCGGCGATACCCGCTCCGATTATGGCTGCGTCCCACAAACGATTCATCGTATCAGCTCCGCTGCTCGTTTCGATTCGTCCTGTTTGCGGATGACGACTGCATAACGGAATAATGGCCGCCATTTATAGCTCATGTCGGATAAACCCGCTTCCGACCGCAGCCGCTCCCAGTCGGCCGGCTGAAACCCTTTGGCTACGGATAACGGTCCGTCATGCCGAATATACCGGTTACGAGATACGAGATGCGTCGCCGCCCAAACGGCGGCCCACGGCAGCCAGTGCCGGTGAATGTCGTTCACGACGGCGCCGAGCCGAGATGCTGCCACCATGCGCCCTATGACGACGGGCAAATCCCCCGCCGCAAAATGATGAACTACCTGCGTCCCGGTGACGATGTCGGCGTAGTCTTCCGGAAGCGCTAATAAGTCAAGCTTCATGACCGTCACCCGAGGCTCGCCGCGAAACAGCCGCCGTGCTTCTTCGCAAGCTTCGACCGTGATGTCGGCCAGCGTAATGGCGATCTCGATCCCTCTTTCGTCGGCCCAGCGCAGCAGCCTCCGGTTCACGTCTCCCGAACCACAGCCGATGTCGAGAACGGACAGACGGGATGGCTTGCCTGCAACCGCCCACAGCCGCTTCACTCCGTATACCGTCGGTCCTGCAGCGCCGAACAGCCGATTCAGCCGGCGAAGATGCCGCAGCGCCTCTCGCAGGTCGTCCCCTCCACGGGACAAGTCGTCCATCAGCTCGGGTGCCTCCGCCCGCTGCAGCAGCCTCTTATACACGAACACCTTCCGCCATCGAGTGGATGTTCGCGGCAGCGGTCGGAACATAATCAAACGAAAGCATTTCCACCGTTAATCCCGGACCGAACGCCATTGCCACGCCGCTGGCCGACCCGGTACCGTCTGCAACAAGCGCCCGCCTCATTTCCTCCAGCACGAACAAGATCGTTGCGGACGAAACGTTGCCGACCCGACGAAGCACCGAAAGACTTGGCTCTACCTGCTTCTCCGTCAGCCCGAACACTCGCTTCATTTCTTCGACAATGCCTTTCCCGCCCGGATGAATCGCCCATAATTCCGGCAACTGCGGGGCATCGCCCAGAAGCTGCGCCGCTTCGTGCGGAATGAGCCGGCCGAGCTGCTTCGGAATGTCCGGGGACAGATACAGATCAAAGCCGTGATCGCCAAGTTCCCACACCATTTCGTCAGCGCCGTCCGGCAGAAGAACGGAGTGTTCCCGCCCCAATTGCAATCCCGCTTTCCGGCCAAGCTGGTCGGCGCCAACGACGCATGCGGAAGCGCCGTCTCCGAAGAAGGAAGCGGCAAACAACGCTTCCCGCTCGGCAGAAGGCTGGATGTGAAGCGTGCATAGCTCGACACAAACGATCAATACGTGCGCCTGCGGATTCCCGGCAACGATTTGCCGCGCCAGACATACCGCCTTAAGCCCCGCAGCGCAGCCGAGAAATTGCAGTGGAATCCGATTCGTGCCGCCGGCAAGCCCTAGCTGCCGGATCAAAGCCGCATCCAAACCCGGAAGGAACATACCGGTGCAACTTACGGTAATCAGATGCGTAATATCGGAAGCTTCGTTCTCCGCATCAGCCAGCGCCTTGGTCGCCGCTTCCACTGCCAGCGGGACGGCAGCCCGTTTATACGATTGCATGCGCACCGCCGTTGAAGGCGCAACCTCTGCCGATCCACCCGGAAAATAACGGCAATCCGCCGCTTTCGCTAGGAGGTTCGGTTCGCATGTGTAGCGGGTTTCCACCCCGCATTGCCTGAATATTCGCTTGGCCCAGCGCGCCGAATCCGACTGCCCGGCAAGCGCTTCCGCCAGCCGCTGCGAAGTTTCAGCTTGGTCAATCCGATGCTCCGGAACGGCCGTCCCAATTCCCCAAATACCGATGACGGAATGATCGTGCTCCATATCCTGCCTCCATTCTTCCAGGCAATTAACACTCCAGTTAACCTACGATGCTGCATTCCCTATTGGAAATGCTTCCTAGCAAGATCCCTGCTTGTTCCAAGCATATTCTCCTGTTCCTGCCATTATGACGAGCCATGTCCAAGCTGATCGCGCTTTTTGCTAGCAGGCTCCAAACTGCATGCAATCGGCGAGGTAGGGGTACCTATCCGCGAGATTGCAGCAGTTATCGGTCGCCGCCTTGATTTACCTATGATCAGCAAGTCGATGGAAGCTGCTCCTGGTCACTTTGGTTGGCTCGCGCATTTCGCATCGCAGAACATTCAGGCTTCGAGTAAGTTGACCCAAGAACTGCATGGGTGGAAGCCTGAACATCCAGATCTTCTGCGTGATCTGGATGGGGACTAAGGAAGCGGGCGCCATGGTCAATTGCGCCGCCGCAGCTCGAGGATATATACACCTTCGAAGATGCGCTCGTCGTCGGCTGCATGCTCATTACAATGCTCCGGTACGCCGATCGCGTAAAAATGGCGTGCATCGCCCATCTGGTCAACGAAATCACCCCGATCATGACGGCGAACGGCGGAGGGGCTTGGCGGCAGACGATTTTTTATCCGTACCTGCACGCCAGTCTGTACAGCCGCGGCGTCGTTCTGCATACCCCGGGCAATAGCCCCCGGTACGACAGCGCCGATTTCTCCGACGTTCCCTATGTGGAATCTGCTGTCGTCTACAACGAGGAAGCCGGCGAACTGGTTTGTCTTCGCGGTTAACCGCAGCGAAACCGACACGCTGCTGCTGGATGCCGATATCCGCAGCTTCGCCGGCGGCCGTGTCATCTCGCATATCGTCTACGAAAGCGGCGATCGCGACGCACGCAACACCGAAGCGCGGCCGAATGCGGCCGTACCGCATGAACGGGGCGGCGCCGCGTGTGAGGACGGCTTGCTGCGCGCGTCGCTGCCGAAGTTGTCGTGGAACGTCATTCGCGTCGACGTGAACGGCAAGCAAGCGGAATAAAGGCGGAGCGCTTAGTTTCCATGTCATTCGCGAATGCCGAATATACGGTTATGTATAAACAATCGCCGGGTAGCTTCATTCCGCCGGGAATGACGTGCATGCAGCCGTTATCGAACTCGCTATAGCAATTTTGTCATGTTACTTCTATATCAAATATAGGTACATTGCGGTTGCTCATATTCCGTTCCAGAACGCGCGGATATGCGGGCTGGCTAACTTGCCGCCGAGCGTGGCGATGCCATAAGCCCTTCGGGCCGCCGAACGGCAGCAACGCGCCTCTCAGCGCGGCGGCGGGTCGATCGTTGGCGCAGCGCTCTCGTCCACTGTCCAATGCCCGGGGATCGACATGCATCCCTTGACGGCGATAATGATTCTGCCTTGCGCCAAGACGCTTGTCGCAATGTCCAACACGAGCGGCTTGTGGCGGCCTCCAAGCAAATCGTGACAGTCGGTACATGTTCTTGTCCAGTATCGACAATCGGTACAAGTTCTTGTCACGCCAAAATGACAAGAACTTGTACCGATAAATATAAAAACCCGCATCAGTAGCGGGTTTCATTCGGTATATCTTCTTGTCATTCGACACTTATTTACGCGGACTTGATTCGGCCTATGTTCTTGTCATCCGACAGTTTACATGTCGGTTTCGGTTGTATTTCCTTTGGATTTTTGCGTGGTAATCGAACATTGTCGGTTAACAAGAACAATGTCCGATTGCCACGTTTTGCTCTATTTTCGAAAAACAATAGGCTGCCACGGTTGTAACAGCCTGTTGTTTATTCCTTATGCATTGGTTACATTACCAACGAAAAGCTCTAATCGAGTTATTGTCTAAATGGACAATCTTTCGGAAATCGGACAATGTTCTTGACATCGCCAATTGCCAAGAACATTGTCCGATAAATTAAAAAAGCCCGCAATTTTCGCGGACTTGAAAAGCGGCACCATATCCTGCGCCGAGGATGTGCCTCTGTTAACTATGTTAACTATTAGTCCAAAACTTGTTTTATAACAGAATATAGCACCTCTGCTATTCTCATGAAACCGAGATCGTTGGGATGACAGGTATCAACAGTACATGCATCGCGCTCTTGTTCGCCGAAAAGGGTTTCACCATCTACAAACCACAGTTTTTTATCTCCATTCTCGTTGCCTCTTCGATAGGTATCTTGAATAATCGCACGACGAACCACAGAATCTTCAACATGCAGGTCGAAATCAGGCCGACTTACAAGGAAGATAGGAAGCTCAGGCCTGGTTTTGCGAATTGTTTCATAGAAACGAAAATGAGTCTCTTCCAGAATAGCAGGCGTAGGCGCATTGTGATCATAATCGAGTACAAAGGCGTTCATCGTAAGCTGGGCAATATATTCGGCTAAGATCTGCTCTCCTTTTGCGTTGCCACTAAAACCTAAATTGTAGATATCAGCATCTAACCAGCGCGACAGCAGATGAGGGTAACTATTACCAGGCCTTGATGCATAAGCGCCTTGGGTAATGGAGGAACCATAAAAGACAACCGGATCTTGGATTTGATACGGCTTAGGCTTCAGGATGAGCGATCCAGGTTTTAAACCCAACTGAAAACGTTGTATACCCAGAAACAGCGGGAAATGAATCAAAATATCTTTTACGGACTCACTTCGGAATTTATATTCGACATCGATTTCACCTGTCTGCAGATCAGGCAGCATGACTTTGCAAAAACTCATTTTCCCGCCTTCACCGGAGTACAGGTCAAAGCCAGTTACTCCTCCTCTGCCGATGAATCGCATATTTTCATCTTTCCGCAATTCTGAAGTCAATCTTATAAAGGGAGAATCCGTACGAAATCTTAGCCGGGCTCCTGCAGTACAATAAGCCAAACGGCGCAAATTGTCAGGCAATTGCGGTAAAATCCATGCAGGCAACCGGCAAAAAACGGATCGATCATCCTGGGTGGCCAATCCATACCTGCTGATTCGTTCATCTTCATAGGTGATCCATTCCACACTGTCTTTGTCGCTCTCAAAACTATTGAGCATGCTCCACTCTTCTTTCATTCTCCAAGGTAAAGTCCGGCGGAATACAAAAGCCCAACCTTATGATCCGGCAAGCCATTTCTGGACTTATTCATGACTTGCCGGATGGCGTTATTGAACCTGTTTCCTTGAATGGTGTTTTAGAGTCCGTCCGGGACCAATGTGACCACCGCTTCCGAATGAGGCGCCAGCATATAATCCAAATTGTAGCCGCTGCTGAGCAAGCTCAGATACACCGTCTTGACGGTATCGAGACCAACTGACGATACAATCGTGATGGTTGTCGAAGCTTGCCCTGCTGGAATGGTTGCCACATGGCTGATAGTCGTATAGTCCACACCGTTTACTGCCGAGCCTCGAATTTGATAACCTACAGGAAAGGCATCGGTTAAATCTCCCGTTCTCGTAATCGTGAAAGTGCCGGAATTTCCTGCAGCATAAGCATATTGATTCGTAGCTTCAATACTGACAATTGCGGGATCGTTCGTCTCAAAGGTGATATCTTCGGTGAAGGGCATTACCGGATTTAATCTGCCGTCCGTAAACTTATTGTCTTCGGTTATCATCGTTCCATTTACTTTGAAGTTATAGAAATGAATATCCTTCACCATGGTTAGTTCATTTTCACCGCTTATTTTCAGGTATTCCGGTGCCAAACGACTGCCAATTCCACTCCATTCGCTATTTTGCAGGAAGAAATTATAAATTGGACCTACCGTCGTACCGGACGGAGCTGTGGGAGCGATGGAATTTTTGATTTCCGTATACCCTGTTGAAGCACCCTTATACCTCATCTCTTCTACCCGATAACCTTTGAAATAGAAATCGTGCATACTGCCTGAGCTTTTTTCGTTCCATTGACCGATGGCAAGGGCACGGTCTGCATAAACGGCATCCACATTTTCATAGGCAACATTCCTTATATATCCTCCATATGGCCGAGTTGCCTTCAATGAGCCGCCATTGGCGTTCATAATAACGCTATTCCTCAATGTTAATCCATCGTTAGGAAGTTCTCTCCCTATAGAATTGGAAAAATTGATGGAATCGTCCTCTCCTACAATCAAGCTGTTCTCCACCAGTATGTTGGACGATCCCCCCTGAAAATTAAAACCCTCGGAGCGGTCGTAGCCGGCATTGACCGGGTCCATATGCTTTCTGACACTCCCAATAAATTTCACATTCCGCACGGTCGTATTGCTGCCCCTCGTTCCTCCGGGAAGGCCGGGAATCTCGGCAATGATAATGCCCTCAATGGTGATATTGTCGCTTAATTCCTCTACCAGTTCATCTCCGTAAGGGTTAATGGCCGAGGTCCTGAAGAACAGGCCATCACCGCGTAAATGATTGTTGCCGTGCAAGGTTCCCCTGCCGAATATGCGAATATCTTCCCTTCCGCCTACCGAGAAGAAACCGCCCCCGCTTTGAATTTTATTATTGACCACGGGAAATTTGTCCGAATCGAGGAAGAGGTAAGCCCCTCCCTCCAGATAGATCTTGGAATGGCTTGGAACGACAACTCGTTTCTCCCAATTATAAACCCCCGGGGGAAAATACAGTGTTTTTCCGGCAATCGAGGTCTCGAGCAAGGCCGCGTAAACCGCCTCATTGACGGACACGCTCCCTGTGTTGTCTATGCCAAAATCCAGTACACTCACGACGTCAGGATCTCCAAGCCTGGGAGTACCCGCTTCTTCCAAAGGATCGGCAATAATAAACAGTTTGTCCGATATCCTATTCTCAATATCGGCTAAATTGGCAGCATCGCTTGCGGCTTTATCCACGTATTCGTAATCATATTGATAATATTTGTCTTTCTGCAGGATCAACTGCATAGGTCTATCAATGGCAAAGCTGATGTCATTGCCTGTTTGAACGGTGGCGATCTCGTAGCTTAACGGACTTAACGTCCAATCTTCATCAAACTCTTCCGCATTGGCAACGGTGACAGTAATATGGGCAGTTCCCGCAAATGAAACATGTACGTAGCCGCCCTCCATTGTTTTTTGCACAATAACGGGCTGTCCGTTGATGGTAACCGTATAATTGTCAGCCGCTTTGACAAATCCCGGCACAGGATATTGTACCAAAACATCTTTCGTAACCGGCTGAGGCGAGGTTACTGCTACAAAGCAGGATGCGGAATAATTCGGGTCCTCCGAACTGGTTGCCTTAATGATAGCACTTCCAACGGAAACAGCGGTTATTGCTCCATCAACTACCGTTACCACATCGCTATCGCTACTGGACCAAATGACACCTTGATTGGCTCCCGCGGGAGTTACGGAGGCAGCTATTAAATCCGTAGACCCAACGAGAAGAGAAGCCGTATATTGGGTAAGTTTAACCCCGCCCGGATATACGGGTGCTTCAGACACATGCACGGTGGCGGAAGCCGTATATACCGCATTGGTCACACTGGTGGCCGTAATGGTGGCTGTTCCCGCCGCAACACCGGTGATCAGCCCGCCGGATACCGTAGCAACGCCGGAATTGCTGCTGGACCAGATCACCCCTTGATGGGTGCCGGCAGGCAATACGGCCGCTGCCAGGGTATCGGTTTCGCCTACCTGAATGGAAACACTCGATTTATCAAGCGTAACCCCCGTTGCTTCCATCACCGGCAATCCATCCAATACTTCAACTTGATCGAAATAAACGGTTCCGGTTCTTCCGTCATTGGTTGCGTCTCCAAGACGCAGGGAGCTGATTGACTTTACAGCGGTTGTTCTGCCGATTTCAACGCCATCCAGATACAAGACACATTCCGTACCTGACCGAAAATCCCATACAAAACTATGCCAGGCCGTGGTCCTGGGAATTGAAGTTGACGCCCATGCGGCATTCCCCAGCTTATACGAGTACGTGGTGGCGGACTGGGTGGTTTTCACCCCCATGTAGGCATTTACCGTAGCACTTCCCGCTCCCGCTTCCACCTGCATGGAGGTATCGTTCGCATCGTCGTAATACCGTACGGAAACCACTTTATTCATCGCTTCCGGCCAGGTTCGTTTGATCGAATCCGTATCTTCGTTAACGATATAGCTTACGCTTCCTTCATATTTTTGCGTTGAACTTGTACTGGGGGTTCCATACAAATTTGTCCATTCTCCAAAACCACTCTCGAATCCGTCTGAAAAAAGCGGCGTAGTAGATCCGGACACATGCACGGTGGCGGAAGCCGTATATACCGCGTTGGTCACACTGGTGGCTGTAATGGTGGCTGTTCCCGCCGCAACACCGGTGATCAGCCCGCCGGATACCGTAGCAACGCCGGCATTGCTGCTGGACCAGATCACCCCTTGATGGGTGCCGGCAGGCAATACGGCCGCTGCCAGGGTATCGGTTTCGCCCACCTGGATGGAAACACTCGATTTATCAAGCGTAACCCCCGTTGCTTCCATCACCGGCAATCCATCCAATACTTCAACCTGATCAAAATAGACGGTTCCGGTTCTTCCGTCATTGGTTGCGTCTCCAAGACGCAGGGTGCTGATCGACTTCACTGCGGTTGTTCTGCCGATTTCAACGCCATCCAGATACAAGATACATTCCGTCCCTGACCGAAAATCCCATACAAAACTATGCCAGGCCGTGGTCCTGGGAATAGAAGTTGATGCCCATGCGGCATTCCCCAGCTTATACGAGTACGTGGTGGCGGACTGGGTGGTTTTCACTCCCATGTAGGCACTTACGGTTGCACTTCCCGCTCCCGCTTCCACCTGCATCGAGGTATCGTTCGCATCGTCGTAATACCGTACGGAAACCACTTTATTCATCGCTTCCGGCCAGGTTCGTTTGATCGAATCCGTATCTTCGTTAACGATATAGCTTGCGCTTCCTTCATATTTTTGCGTTGAACTTGTACTGGGAGTTCCATACAAATTTGTCCATTCGCCAAAACCACTCTCGAATCCGTCTGCAAAAAGCGGCGGATTGGCCGAGACCAGGGTGAAAACAGACACGTTCTGCAGCAACAAACTTAACAAGATAACAAACAGCCCAGCCTTCTTCAGCTTTAATGTACCCTTCATCGTTATAGCCACCTTTCCTACTGGTAGTGACGATAATTGGCAATGCGCTCGCGATATGCTCTCCGGAATAAAGCTTTGTTAACGGCACTTCATATGGCCCAATATTGCGTTCCCGGCTGAATCTGCCAAATGCGTGTTTCACCAAAAAAGACCATTTCCAATTCGTACGGAGAATTGCTGGCAACGGTTAGTTTTGCCTGACCGGCATGTTCAATAGTATCCGTTGTCAGTTCCAGCCTTACGTCCGTACAAACCTTGCCGAACCGGAGATTTTCTATCCCCTGATTCTCTTGTAGCCGTACTTGCCAGCGCAGTCTGTTTTTCGGCGCATCCACAGCAATGCCCAAAATATGCTCAATCAGCAGGTTAATCACATTTCCCGTCCAACCTCCAAACTCCCTGCGGACTCCGCCGTGACGATTTGGCTCGCGGATTTTATGGGAAGCGGGAGCAGGATGCTCGGGTGCATAACATTCCCAGAGTGAGTAGGGAAAAGGCTCATAATGGTGGTATACATCGGCAACCCCCTGCAAGGTACGCCTGGCAAGCTCCAGCGCCTCCTGCCCAAACCCATTTTCATCAAGCGCCTTGACAACGGCCAGGGACATGTTGATCCATACGCCGCCCAACCAATATTCTCCCAGGGGGTTATATCCCGGTTCATCCTTGGCCAGCACGGGGAGCGGCAGCGGTTCGCTTAAGAAAACCGCCGGATTCAGCAAGTTTTCCTTGACCATGCGTCGCGCCTGATCTTTATCCGTTAGTCCGGCCAGCAAAGGCCAGATCCCGCTTAAGGTTTTGCGGGTGAAGCGGCCGTCTGCCGTGAGACTGCAATACCAGCCCTTCTCCTCATTCCAATACGGACGGAGTGCTTCCTTATGGACCGGTTCCAACTGTTCAAACTGCTTCCGAATTCCCTCCTCTTCTACCGCACCGGCAATGCTGGCGATCATTCGGGCAGCCAAAGCTTGCTGTCCCAGCATGTCCACATACCAGCAAATGGTGTCCTGATCCTGGTTCCAGTTGATATTGTCCCAGCCGCTGCCGTCCCCGTCCCAGCGGAAGCGACCCGGCTGTTCCTCCAAGAACGAGTGAATGAACTGATAATGAAGGACCAGCTTGGGCAGAATCGCCCGCAAACGGGCAAGATCTCCGCTTGTCTGATAATACTGCCATTCCGCCCAGGCAAGCAGCGGCGGGTTGACGGCTTCAGGCGCCGGTATATCGGCAGAATGCCCATTGGCTGCTTCATAAGTCTGCCAATTGAATACTCTGACTATATAGCCGTCCTCCTGCTGCTTGGCATAGAAATTATCCAGTGTACCCATGCAAGGATGCGCCTCCTGCAAGGCGGCATACCGGTGATACAACGAGCAGAAACAGCTGTCCCACAGATAGGTGCTGTTATTGTCCGGGTAGTCGTTATAGGCAAACGGAACCGGAAGGGCATCGGACATAACGATCGATGACCAGGCCAACTGCCAGGCCTTCCGGTAGACAGCCAGCCAATCGGGATGCGCGGGCAACACCAGTCTGGGCAGAAGCGGTTCGCACCAATCTTCGAAGGAGGTTGCAGCCGTTTCAATCACCGTATGGGAACCTTCACTTTTCTCAAGGGTATACATATAGCGCGTCCGGCTTAACGCCTTTGGAACGATATCGATGTAGGCAGATTCCATTGTACCGGACGTTTTCCCGGAAACGGCCGGAAGTTGTAGGGAAAGCTCCAGGCTCTTCTCTGCGCCTTCTTCCATGCGGTAAAGCCGTACTCCTCTTATTTCCTCTTCTTGCCGCCAGGTAAGCAATACTTTGCGGTAACCATGATGATAGGCTTGCATGAATTAAACTCCTTGTATGGCGAACTTGCCGGACAAGCCGGGTAAATAGGCTTTGGTGCCCTGCAGCATTTCCTCATATAGTGTTCGGGCTTGTTGCTCGCCAATGGCGACCAGCGGGTCGTTCAGGAAAGCCTGAAAACCCAGTTCATAATCCCCCAACAACGCCGCCTGCAGAATGGTCTCCTGATTCAGTACATGCCGCAAGGCAATGTTCTGCAAAGGGACAGGCAGCTCGCCTGTCATAACAGGTTGTACCCTGTTCAGGCTTATAACGGCATTGGTCTCCACCACCGCACCGTGAGGAATGCCGGGGATTTGCCCCTGATTGGGAAGGTTCATATTGGTGACGAAGCTGCCTAAACCGACAAGCCCCTTGATAATGCGTACTCCCTCCTCCGGAGATTGCTGCAATCGGATAGGTGTTTCACCCCGAACAATCTGCTTCGTTTCGGCAAGCTGTCTGGCCTGGCCTTCCCTTCGCTCGGCAACCGTGGTCAAACCGAAGCCCCACTTGGGATCATGATCCTTCAGATACCAGGCAAGAGGCATAAATTCAACCATATGCCTAGCTCCGGCAGCCGGCACGAGACCGTAGCGTTCATACATATGAAAGTGGACCGGCTTGGGCCAGCGCCATTTGCCCCGCTGCCTGCTGCCCTTTCCTTCTGCATCAGCGATAAACCCGTCTCGGGAATATCGCTCTGCTGCCTCGCTGTAGAGATCCATCAGATTGATGCTCTGATAGGAAGCCCGATCAATCCAGGTGAAATGATTGATTCCCTTCACATTAATCTCAATTTCGGTGCGCTCCACACTTTTGATTCCGGCGAACACCTCCAGCAGCGCCGACAGTTCTTCCTCCGCGCTGAACACTTCATGACAGCAGCCGAAGGCTTTGATTCCGGGAAATACCTCATATAAGGTTCGGGTGCACAAGGTCATGGGATTCGTGTAATTGATAACCCATGCCTCGGGGCAATACCGCTCTATTTGCCGGGCAAATTCGGCATACATGGGAATCGTCCGCAATGCCCGCATCAGGCCCCCCGGGCCCACCGTATCGCCAACGGACTGATAAATGCCGTACTTTTCCGGAGCATGCACATCGACTTCCATTTCATCGAAGGTTCCCGGTAAAATGGAGATAATGACGAAGTCCGAACCTTCCAAGGCTTTAGGAAGCGTATCTGCTACTTCGTAGCTCCATTTGCCGACGGCTTCTTCCATCGCGCTAATTCGATTTCCAATAGAAGCATTATCCTGCGCTGCGTCTGCGTCAATATCGTAAAGAACCAGCTTTCCGGACATCTGCCCCTCCAAAGCCAGGTCTATCATCAATTTTCTGGCCCAATTGCGTGAGCCACCGCCAATGTAGGTAATCCTGATTCCTCCCGCAATACCTTTCCGATCATCCATTGACAGTTTCCCGCCTTTTCTGTTTATCTGGCGGAAGGGAAACTAGTAACGAATAATGTCCCCTCCCGCTGCATGTTTTTAAAACTCCTGTATGAAGCTTATTGCCCCTTCTTTACAACGGCGTTAATTTCCTCCAGCATCTTGTCGATGCCGATGCTTTTCAGTTTGGTGATGGCCTCATCCCATGCATTTACCGGCAGTTCTCCCATAATGATCCTGTTGGAATATTCCTGCACCGTCTTGTCGATGTCTGCCAGCTTGGCGGTATAAGTTGAACTCTGTGAAAAAATCGGCGTCGGATCATCATAGACCTTCAGCTCGCCCTTGGCCTGATCGATAAACTTCTCGATCATCGGTTCCGGTACCGCAGGTTTTACATTGAAAACGCTCGCATACATGGTTGCAGGATTGTACTTGGTTTCCAGTTCCTTATCTTTGAAAACCATCTTTCCGTTTTCTATGGTATAGGTTACCCCTTCCTTGCCGTATGCCCGGATTTGTTGTCCTTCGGGGCCGAAGATCAAGGCGTACACTTTCTTGGCAATATCCGGTGACTTGGTCTTGCTCATAATATAATATCCGGCAGCTTCAAAAGTCTTGGCGGAATAATTGCTGCCGTACTTCCCCATAATGGGAGGCAAGACCGCAAGCTCGGCTTGCGGATTGCTTGCCTGCACTTTGGCCACACGTGCGAATACATTTTGCGGTTGTTGGGTGTTGACTCCGATTACCCCGGTGAACGTTTTATCTTCCCGGGTTTGCCCCTTCTCCAGAATATATTCTTTATCCAGCACGCCGTCCGCATAGGCTTTGCGGAACCAGCTCAAAGCGGCCTTATAGTCGTCCGCCAGCAGGTAAGAAGACTTTACGGTGCCGTCCGGCTCGAAATACCAATACAGCTTGTTGGTCCAGAAGCCGGGAAGGAACATATTCCAGAAAGGACCGTCCGCTCCGAAATTATTGAACATAATAAAGCCCTTCGTATCTTCCTTGCCATTGCCATTCGGATCGTTCTTGGTAAAAGCATACATCATTTGGTACAGCTCATCCGCCGTTGCCGGCACCTTCAAATTCAGCTTCTTCAGCCAGTCCGCACGATAATAAATCGCTGACGGCATCCCCTTCACAGCGGGCAAGGTATACACTTTTCCATTGATTTTACCTAAATATTGCTTGGGCAAATCCTTGAATGCCGGTTCGGAGGCAATCAAATCGTCGATAGGCAGGAATGCATTGCTCTCTACCGCTTTCTTGGCCAAGAGAGCATCGGATGTATTCACGATATCCGCTGTAGTCCCTCCAGCCAGCGCCACATTCAACTTTTCGGCATAGACGGTGTCATCCACATATTCAATGACAAGATCTGCGTTGAACCTGGATTTCGCTTCATCCCGGAAAATGTTGGTCACACTGTCCGGCAGCTTGCCGCGAAACATGACATTAATCGTCGTTGGCGCCTTCGAAGCGGAAGAAGTGGCTGCGGGACTTGCGGCAGTACTCGTTGCGGGACTTGCCGACGTACCTGCAGCTTTCTGTCCCCCGTCACCTCCCGTACTGCCGCAACCGGCCATAAATGAAAGGGCCACCATCGCTGCCGCAGCCGGCTTCCACATGCTTTTTTTCTCCATACTACACGCTCCCCTAAACAATTTTATGTTATCCCGTTATCTCGCAGAGATAGCGGGGAATAACCGCTCCCAGAGCAAACTAGCCTTTTACCGCACCCAGCAAAATGCCCTTAGTGAAATGCTTTTGCAAGAAGGGGTATACCAACAGAATGGGCACAATGGCATAAATCGTAGTGGCCATCTTCAAGTTTTTGCCCAATGACAACCCCCCCTCCGCATCCACCGATTGGATGAGAATTTCCCTCAACAGCACCTGCAGCGTTTTCTTCTGATCGGAAGTAATGAACATGACGATATTAAAATAGTCATTCCATAGTCCTACGGCATAGAACAATGCGCAAGTGGCAAAGATCGGAGCTGAAACGGGAATGATGAGACGGAAGAAAATGCCAACCTCCGAGCAACCGTCAATCTTGGCCGACTCCGGCAGCTCTCGGGGCAAATTCTCGAAGAATACCTTCATGAGAAACAGATTGAATGCACTGAGCAGATGAATCACGATAACGGCCCATAGATGATTGATTAACCCCAAGGATTTGATAATCATATACGTGGGGATAATGCCCGTTTTTATCACCATGGTAAACATGACCATATACAAGAGAAGTCGCATTCCTGGCACATGACGCTGCGCCAGCCCGTACGCCATCATCCCGGTCAAGAGTACAGCCAGAAGAGTACCGACTAAAGTGGTATACGCGGAATTCCAGAAGGCTCTCTGCACTTGGCCAAATTCCCAAATCAGTTTATAAGCATCCAGGGTAGCCTGCCGAGGAATCAGATGGATCCGGCTGGTATCCGCCGCAATATGCTCCGGCTCAAGGGAAAGTGCAATAACGTTCAGAAACGGAAACAGCATGACAACACCTAGAATCAGGAAAAACATTACATTCAGGATGTCAAATAGGGATAGCTTCTTGTGAAATGTCAATCTAGTCACGTCTCCTTGCTATACAATGGCGCTGCCACGAAGTCTTTTTACGATCTGGTTGACACTAAGCACGAGAATCAGGGAAATGAGGCCGTTAAACAAGCCTGCGGCAGTTGAAAAGGAAAAATCCCCCTTCTGAATCCCCATCATATACGTGTATGTGCCCAAGGTCTCGGATACCTCCGCCACGTTGGGATTGTACATGACGAACACTTGCGTAAAGACGTCCAGAATGTCTTTGATCTTCAGGAGCAATACGACCAGAATGGTTTCCACCAGAGACGGAAGCGTAATGTAAATCATGCGTTGAAATCGGCTTGCGCCATCCACAATCGCCGATTCATACTGATCCGAGTTAATCCCGAGAATGGCGGCCAGGTAAATGATGCTGCTCCATCCCATTTCCTTCCAGATGCTGCTGGCTACCAACACGGAACGAAACCACCTCTTGTCTGCCATGAAAAATATCGGATCCACCCCAAATTTCCCCAGCATGATGTTGACGATGCCCCCCTCCGGCGACAGGATCATAGCTACCAAACCGCCGATAATGACCCAGGAGAGGAAATGAGGGAGATACAACAGGGATTGAATCGTTCTGCCAAATGCAACATTTCGTAACTCGTTGAGCAGAATGGCGATCATAATCGGAACCGGAAATCCCCAGAACAAATTGTAAAAGCTGATGATAACCGTGTTTTTAAGCGCTTGCAAGAAATAGGTGGATTGGAATAAATCGAGAAAATTTTGCAGTCCAACCCAAGGACTGTCGGCGAGTCCGGTAAACATATTGAAGCTGCGAAACGCGATCTGCAGGAAGTACAAAGGGAAATAATCAAACAACAGCAGATAGCAAAGACCGGGCAATACCATGAAGTAAATAAATTTATGGCGGACGAACATATTGATATAACGAGACAGAATCGACTTGTCCCGTTTGGCGTTCATGGACGGACCCAGCGAGCTTTCCATGAGCTTCTCTCTCCTCCCCTGTATGCGATGGTTTAATTGTATGAAAGCGCATCAACATTTTATATAGTCTTTATTTCGGCGGATTTGCTCTTTTTGCAGCGAGCTAGGAAAGGTCCGTATTTCGGATCATATTCCGGTACTCCATCGCCGATAGCTGCTCATATTTCTTGAACATGCGCGCAAACTGCACATGGTTGTTGTAGCCGACCGCTCTGACAATCTGTTCGATGGGCCAATCCGTATCCCGCAGCAGTTCCTTGGCTTTTTCCAGTTTGATTTGGGTTAAATACGCTTTGAAGCTTTTCCCCATTTCTTCCGTGAACAGTCCGCTTAAATACGTATGCTTCACGGATAACCGCTCCGCCAATTCGAACAGGCTTAAATCCCGGGTATATTCCAGGTGAATGATATCCAGCGCTTGCTCGATCAACGGATGCAGCTGACGATTTCTGTTGGCTTGCGCTTCCTCCATGACCTGCAAAATGCCTGTTAACCATTCCGTCACGTCATTCACATGCTGGAATCTTTGCTCGAAGTGCAAAAAAGCCTGATTAAGTTCCCTCTTCAGCTCGATCTCTTCCGACATCCGGGCGTCTACATTTTGATCCAATAGGCTAATAAAAAAACGGTAGTAGTAGGTATATCCCGTCACATACATCATATTGGCAACGAGGAATTCGCGAAATTCACTAACAATTTGTCGGGCTTCTCCGTAATTTCCAGTCTCCATATGATTGCGGAAGTACCTCAGCAAATCAATACGAGCCAAGTCAGGGAGGTCTGCAGAGAATTGTTCCGTCATATCCTCGGCAGCAATAACAATGCCGCGCTTCAGCACAAACTTTAACCGTAAGGTTTGAAGAGCTATTCGATAGGAACAAGCCAGTTGATCCAAACCATGCTTTGTGGAACCGATGGCAATGGTCAAGGCAGAATCGCGATCGCCGGCAACACGCTTTTGCAGGATTTCGCATTGCTCTTTTAATGAATTGCTGTCGAAAGTCCCCTTATTGCAGCAGACAATTCCAACCAGCAGGTGCTCTTGCTCCTTATATGCATATACTTCATCCGCCTGAGGGCATCCTTTGAAGATGGTTAAAAAGCTTCTGCTCACTTGTGCCTGCTGGCTGTAAGAAGCCGGATTGCCAGTCGGCCCATTCCACTCCATGAGCAGGACGACATAAGCTGCATCCGCGGCGATTTGAAATTCTTCCGCCTGCTCCCGAATTTCTTGCGAATCGGTGATATCTCCCCTGGCCACTCGATACAAAAAGTATTGCACGTGCTCGGGCACGATCCTCTCCCATTTGGCCTTCAATTGATTATGCTCCCCTACAGCCTGGCGGCGGAGAGTCTGCTCCTGCGAAATTTGATCGAACATATAACGGATCCCCGTGTTGATTTGTCCGAATTCATCTTGGCGCAGCAACAGCTTGCCCAGCTTCTTCATGTCCAGACTCTCGCCGCTAATGAGACTTTTTATAAGCCGGACCGGATGATAAATCCCCCTAGCCATGGCAAGGGAAACAAGGACAGCTACTACGGTAAACAACAAACTGACGAACCCGATATTCCGGGCAATGATTTCTTTCTTTATCTTCAATTCATCCGCGGGCAATACAGCTGCATATTTCCACCCCGTCAAGTGTGAGGTGGTATAAGAAAACAGCAGCGATTCTTTGTCACTTCCATACAAACGAGCGATCCCTTCTTTATTGGAAAGCCAATTCATCTGATTGAGTTGAGACTGCAAAGGGGAAAGAGAGGCACCTTCATTGCTGATGGGCTGACCCGACTCGTCCAGTATGGCCATAAATCCCGATTTGCGGATATACAGATTCTTCATACTTTGCAACAATTCATTGTCGTTCAGGTGAATCACAAGAAGACCGATGGCTCTGCCGTCAATTCCGTACATAAACCGGACATAACGAATCGCCCCGGACTTCGTACCGAGAAATTCCCGATCCTGGGGTCTGAGCCAAATTCCTGACTGCTGTTCACGGGAATATTGCGGTATCATTTCATCGAATGCCTTGGCATCCACATTTCGATAAGTTTCATCGGCCGCAGAAAGCGTGGCGTGATTCTTCTGGCTGTATACCGAAATATTGGCGATGAACGGATAGCCGGCTATAATTCCCTTGCCTGTTTGAATGACTCGAAGGAGCCTGTCCGCATCATTGTAGGAGGACAGGGAAACCGGCGTTTCCAGCAAGCTGGCAATGGCCTGGTCGGTGACCATCTGTTTGCCGACATATTCCGTCATCTGCAAAATATGATCGACCGCTTGATTGGTCTGACGAAGCAGCTCCAGATTCGAATAGCTCACTTCCGACTCCAGACTGCCCGCCATGGTGCGATAATTGTACAAAGAGCCAACTACCGTAGGCACAATCATGACGACCAGCAAAGGAATAAATAATTTCCAGAACAGGCCCCATTTGATTCGTATAAGCTGAAACATGCGAGGACACACCTTTCTTCCCTAATGAAGGCGGTTACAACTTTATCGTCTTTGTTCCTTCATCTTATCCATCCGACGTCAGTATGGCAATTTGAGTTTATGAAAATCGGGAATGCCGCTTTTCAAGAAAGCTCGCATTCCCGCTCGTTCTACTAGTATTCCGACATCAAAGGCCGCATGCCCGTTGCACAGATGATCTACATCGCATAAAAAGATTCAAAGGCGATTTCGTGAAATTGCAGGCGGGCATCGGCCGTCAGCACGAATAATATGACCTCCGCCACGTCCTCCGGCTGAAGAAACTTCTCCCGCGGCACTTGGCGATTGCCCCAGAAACCGGTATTCGCCGGGCCCGGATTCAGCGTAGTGACCCGGATATTGTTTTCCTTCACCTGAATGCCAAGTCCCTGCGAGAACATATGCACCGCCGCCTTCGCAGCACAGTACATGGGAGCACTGCCGTTGGCCCGTTTGGCGGCCATGGACCCGATATTGATAATTCGGCCCCCTTCCTCCTTCTCCGTCAGCGGAATAAAATGCTTGCAGCACAGGAAGGTGCCCTTCAGATTGACTTCCAGGGTCGCAACGTACTGCTCCTCCTCCATCGTCTCCACCTTCGCGGGGATGGATACTCCGGCCAAATTAATCAGCATGTGGGCTTTGCCGTACGTTTCCCGCACCAGTTGGAAAACCTTGCTGATTTCCTCCTCATTGGCAATATCCGCGGCCAGCGCCACAGCTTGGGTTCCGGCGCCGATAGCCGCGGTCTGCAGCTTCTCCAGCTTTGCCGAGTCTTTGGAAGTTAGCGCCAACTTGACTCCACGGGCGGCAAGCTCCCGGGTCAGAATGGTTCCCATTCCCCCTGTAGCGCCGGTAATAATAGCCACTTTATCCTGCAGCGAAATCATTGCCGATCCACTCCCTTGTTCAGAAATATCCGCCGCGACTTACAACCTGTGACGGCGTTAGCCCATCCACAATCATCTGCTTGATTTCTTTTTCGTTCTCCTTAATATGCTCCGCCTTCAGCAGGACATCGCAGGCCAGATGACGGGGCACTACAATAACGCCGTCCACATCGCCAAACACCACATCGCCGGGATAAATCATCACGTTCCCCAGCTTGATCGGCATTTGCCAGCCAATCATTCGAAACCGGCCCAGCATGCCGTTTGAGGTGCGGTATTTGCAGAAGACGGGAAACTGCTGCTCCAGCACCTTATCCGTATCCCTTACGCCGCCGTCCACAATGGCTCCCCGGCAGCCCCGCCGTTTGGAGGCCATGGTCATAATTTCTCCCCATTGGGCGGATTCATCGTCGCTGCTCGTATCCCAGACGCAAACCGAATCCTCGTGCAGTTCCTCCAGCATCTTCGCCCGCTGCTCCATTTCGCTGGTCAAGGTAAGGTTCTTCGAGCCTTTTACGGTAAAAGCAATGCCGGCCACCTTCATCTCCTCGCGAAGCGGCATAATTCCTGTCGGCAATGTTTGATACACATAGCCCAGCTCCCGCAGCACATCGTTTACCGCAGCCGTAAAGACCTGCTCATACCGGTCGCAGAGCTCCTTGTCCGGGATCGGCAGTTTTACCGCTTGATGCTGCTCCCGGGAGGCAGCCAGTTGCTTCAAATCCATTTTGACGCACCATCCTTTGGTCCAAATATCAATAAAATAAGCGAGGAAGCTGCAAGAATTCGTGACAAACGCATGGCATCAAAGTGATGCTGTCAGGCATTTATCCCTGTTTCCCTTGCTGGACGCTCCTTTCCGCATGCACTATACTGACAGTAGCAGCAGAATGCTGATCCTGAAGGAGCGGTTGCCATGTCCTTCATCCCTGCGGGACAGGACTATGATTTTCAGATCGTCAAAATCAACACCGTTACCGAAAGCAAGCCCAATCCGGAATGGCGCTATGCCAATACCAAACCGGGATCCAACTACGTGCTTGCCTATTGCCTGGACGGAGAAGCTTGTTATTTCTTCGGAGAGCAAGACCATAAGGTGGTCAAAGGAGACCTGCTGCTGTTTCCCAAGGAATGTCTCCGGACAGGCCGCAGCAACCCGGACAATCCCTGGTCCTTCTATTCCATATCCTTCGACATCGGCTTCACGGATGAAGAAAGCGGCCGGTACTTCGACTCCATGGGAGGGATTATCCGCAATCCCAACCTGCAAACCCTGCAATCCCAATTATCCGAGCTGCACCATACCTGGACAGGCCGGCGCAACGGCTATCGCGTCCGCTGCAAAAGCCTGCTGATGGATATTCTCTACCGGATGCTGAAGGAACGGGATAAAGTCCGGTTCCATTCCGGCAAATACCAAGCCATTGAAAGAGTGCTGCAGCTGATCCAATCCGACTTTACCCGCTCCTACTCCATTGAGGAGCTGGCCCGGCATGCCAGGCTGAGTCCCTCTCATTTCCGTCTGCTGTTCAAGCAAATAACCGGCATAACCTCGGTGAAGTATTCCAACCGGATTCGTATGCTCAAAGCGCGTGATCTATTGGCCAGCGGGGAGTGCAATGTGACCGAAGCCGCTCTTGCCGTAGGCTTCCAGGATATCTTCTATTTCAGCCGTCTGTTTAAGAAGACGCTGGGGATCAATCCGTCCGATCTGATGGAGTGACGGGAGGCGCCTGCAGCTTCTCCACATGGTTGGCGGCAATGCGGTATGTTTCCCCACTTCCCCGATTGTGCAGCAGCCACTCTTCTTTGTCCAATTGAAGGGCGAATCCGCCCGCCTTGCCCGGCGGCTCCACGAAGCAGCTTCCATCCTCCAGCACGTTCAGGTGCCAGCCCCTGATCAGCGGCTCTTCGTCCATGGCTATGGCGTATATCATCGTATGACTGGGAAAGTAATGTTCGGTTTCGTAGCGGAAAATAGGAGCATCTCCCGCCATGTCCTGTCCCTCATGATTGGTCGGAGGTTGGCCGCAGTCATGCTTACAGCACCGATCCCTCCGAAGCCGGTATGGATTGTCTTGCTCCCCTGATCTGGCATCCAGCAGAATGAATTTCAGGGCAGCCTCATTGCGCCTGAACACCAGCCTGTTGGCTGCGGCTACATTAACCTTCAGGCGGTTGTCCCGGTTGTTAAGGAGAAAATGGCTTTGTACCTTCACCGGCGTCCGGCTTTCCACCCGGTCGACAATGAACAGCACATGAGGCATAAACGCAATCCAGGTCCGCTCAGCCTTCATGATAGGATCCCCGTACGCATCGGCGCTGTCGACACGGATAACATGCAGCTGTCCCACCTGCTGAACCATCCGGTTACGATTGGAATATTTCTGGGAATGGTGACTTATTTCTGTTGCCTGCTGCTGAAGGATAACTTTCCCTTCCCCGCCCTCTTGATCCGGCTCCGCCTGAAAGCTCCAGGTATTGTGGGAATCCGTCCGCCCGGACGAATGAAGGGCGTTTAACGGATCGCAGCAATGGCCCGGGTCGACGATGAAGAAGCGCTCGTTTTTATGAGCCAATAGAAAGCTGGTCTTGTCTTCATGGCTGCGGGAGGATAAGTTCCTCTGCCGAAAGCCACCTTGAACCGCCAGAATGGTATCTGGTTTCTCCCGCTTATCCCTGGCGGTGATGGTGCCTGTTTCGAATGGGGCTAACAAGATCAGCTTCGCCTCCTCAAGGGTAATGGCCGGCACGGACAACCTTTCCCGAAACCATAATCCCGCTTTCTCCACCTCGTTCCAGTGCCCTTTCTCGGCCTTAACGGGGAAGATCCACGACACCGTTGCGGTATGCCTCCACCATAGCCAAGATCAACGGTGCAAAGCTGTGATGCTCATTGCGGCGAGGCAGCTTTAGGGTGACATAGGCTTTCACCGTTCCCTTGTCGTCCCCGTCACCCGGGCACAAACAACCTGGACAGCCGTGTTCGGTGGAAAAATCCGGACTAATGCTGAGCTTGTTCAAGCCCTCCACTCCTCTTCGGAAAGCCGGACCATATTCATCACGATTCAGAAGGCCAAGGCGCATGCCAACGCCAAATCCATACAGAATCAGACCTGTGCCTGAGGTTTCTTCATAGGAGTAAGGGAACGGAATTTCCTGCCGCCATAGGCCTCGCTTGGACTGATGGGGCAGGAGCGATGCAGACAAGTCCGTAAACGCCTTCTCTACAGCAGGCCGGTGAGCCGAATCGGCAGGCAGCCAGCGCACCAGCTCCGCCAGGGGGAAGTAGCCCCAGCCATTGCCCCTGCCCCAGTGGTCCTGGGAATAGACGCCGGGTGCAATGAAGTTCTTGCACTGATGGAGCAGTCCGTTCAGCGGATTGCGAAATTCATCTATCATCAGCAATGTCTGCTTGACGGCCTCATCCATGTACCTGGGCTCATGAAATGCCAGACCGGCGTACAACAGATACGGAGTAACCGCCGTGGCCGCGTCGATCCAGATCTTTTCCTCCTCTGACTGCCGGGGCATACACACAATGCCTCTTCGATCCCGCGCAGCCGTCATCATTTCCTCCGCATACTCGCGAACCTCCTGCTCCGCTTCCGGTGCAAGATTCCGCATATAAGCGTAGGACTTGGCAATCCCTCCGATCCGGTAGCTGGGGAAATTGTAATGAGGATGCTCGATATGATCGGGGAAGCGGGAGAGAATTCGTTTGCATTTCTCCAGCAGATAAGCGTCTTCCTTCTCCTCCGCTGTCTGGACCAGACCGTATATGGCCAGCACCCCATAATAGTGCTTGACCTCCTCTTCATGCTCATACCGTTCATACAGCTTTTGTGCAATATATAACGGGTTCATCTGTACGCCTCCTACCGGCTTTCAATCTTGCATTCGTCTTGCTCTTGCTTCCCTCGTTGTTTGATTACCACCGCCGGTACACCCGCTGCAATGCTGTATGGGGGAATATCCTTCGTCACTACGGCTCCGGCAGCAATGACAGAACCTGTGCCGATCGTAACTCCCGCCATAATGTTGACTCGGGCGGCAATCCAGACATCGTCTTCAATGACAATCGGCGCCAGCTGCATCCCCTGTTTATGGATGGGGCGAGTCATATCGTCGAAACGGTGATTGCCGGCAATCATAATGGTGTGCGAGGCAATCCGGACCCCGTTGCCTATGGTAATACGCCCGCTCTCCTCATCGGGCCCCCCGTAGCCGACAATATTGGCATATGCCTGAATGGAAGACTTCCGTCCCATAACCACATTTCCCTGTAACAAGACACCGGCGGCTACAACACTGCCCTCCCCGATTTCAATCCGCCCTTGCCGGGGGCAAATCTTCGCCTCCGGGCTGATCAGGCAAGTCGGATGTATCGTTGCCTGCTTGTGCCGGTTAGCCAGCCAATAGCCGAATGCCGCCGATATTCTTCGGCCTATCGTTTGCCGGCCCGGCATGCTGTACCCGCCTTCCAGCAAGGTCCACAGGCTCATGATAGGGCCTCCTCCATCACAAGCTCGGCCAACGCCGAATGCCGCCCGGGCAATACATTCACCAGCAGCCTGCTGCCGTCTGAAGAAAACACCGGATGATGGCACACGCGGAAGGGATTGCGGCCCTTGGGCTCCTCCGTGCCGTATACCCGGGGCAGGGTGAAGCTCATCAGCTCCTGGTCCTCCCGCAGGTCAATCAGCAGTACCTTGCCGGGCGCGGTGCTCTCATCCGTTGCCAACAAATTGTAGTCTGCCGGAGAGATGCTGGGATGCCCGCCGCTGGTATGGCGGCTGATTCTGCGGTAACCGCTTCCATCGTATCGCACTTGAGCCAGACACATGCCCCCATCATTCTCAGGGTCGGGTCCATAACCGAGCAAATGCTCCCCGTCCGGATGCCATCCCCAATGGACCCCCCGGCGGCCATAACTTAAATCGACAGCCAAATGAATCTCTCTAAACTCCCGGTCCGCGGTAAAAATATAGGCCAGCCGCGGCTCGTGTCGACTGCCGACCACACTATGATTGCCAAAGTAAAACAACAGTCTGCTGCCGTCCCTGTTCCAACGCACGCAATACGCCATGAGCGTAAGACCATCCTCTTGCCCCAGTCGCAGCTTCAGCTCACGGTCGCTGGACAGGAGCCGATCCCGCATGGGATGGCAAGCAAGAATTTGTTCCACGCTTAGCACCAGCCGCCCACCAAAATTCTTGGAGGCAGAATCGAAGCTATAGCTGAAGAGCCCATGCTCCCCCCGCTTCTGGAACGGCACAGGGGCAAGCTCCGGCTGAAAGCGGTTGTATCCATACCCGGCGGCGTACAGCATACCCAATAACCCCGATACAATCGGCTCGCCAAAGGGCGGAGCCCCTTCCATATCCCCTTCCAGCGTCACCTCCCTTCCGCTGGCCAGATCCCGCCTCACCATCCGCGGCTCCTTCAGGGAACCGCTGCGGTAATAGACGCTGCGTCCGTCCGGTCCCCAGGTTTGCCAGTGTGCGGTATGATAAAAAGACGAATCCAATCGGTTCTCCCCGAATCGGTCCATCACACGGCTTGCCGGGTCCAACACAAGCACCTCTCCCGTTCCCCGTTCCAGATCAGCGCCGGCCAGCAGTAAACGCCCGGAGCCGTCAGGGGCATACGGAGATAAGGTGTAATAGCTGTGAACGCACCAACGTTCAGGCACCGTAATCAGTCGGAAGGGAGCAGCAATGGTTGCTTGTTCCCGATTCATGCCTCATCCCCCCGTTTATTTTCTTCTCATTGATTTTATGCCTTAAGACTGCTCCTCTGCCATTGATAGACTGCCTGGTTTTTTTCACAAAATGCTTATTTCCGTGCCTGCTCCCACAATTTAAAGTGACCTCAACACTGTGTTTCTTTACGCTAACCTATCATTCTATCGCGTCCCGTCCATCCATGCCGCACACATCACGAGAACGAAAGTTAATCCGTTCTAATCATAGCAGCTTAATGATTCGTCACATCAGACACAGTTTGTCACAACCGCACTGGTGTCTTCCCGGCACGGCTCCGCAACAAGTCTTGCTTTGTTTCCTTTAAAGCCGTCATGTCTCCTACGCTCCGTATCGCTTGTGCAAGGAGCTCGGCGGCCTTCTGTGTGGCTGTGGATCCCTCTGCATATGTTTTCTGAACAGCGAAATGACTTCTGGTATAGACAGATCCGCAAGATCCTGAGGTGTAGGTAGCTCCTTCAGCGTTGCCTTGAACGTTTGCAGGTCCAATCTTTTAAAACACCAAACTGTACTACGGAAAACGAATCGGAATCCATGAAATCCTGCGAATGGTTGAGCATTCGCGAGAAAGACCCTTAAGTACGAGGGAGGTTTTTAAGCGCTTAGACACATGGGTCTGCCTCGTGTAATCATAGTAGCAGCCGCGGCAAAGCACATCGGCAATGACAAACGCATCTTTTGGGTCACTCATCGATTGACAATTATCTCGATTTTCTTCCAATGATAACGCTGCTTAATCGATACATACTTGTAAGTCATCCAACGATCCCTGTTCAAATCGTTCTATGGTGTTATTAACGACAGATGCCGATTCGTGAGCACGATCCCACGGTAGTTCGTAGCTACATGTGTTTCCTTGGCCATGTCGTTCCCTACGACTATATAGATGCAAAGTAGAGTTAAATCCGTTGATTTAGTGACATAATAAGAGCGTCTCCTTGATGGTGTAGCGGGCAAACCCATCATACTGAGGCGCTCCCACTTTGGCAAAGGCCATTTCTTTGCCTTAACAGGAATAGCTGCAGGCAACCGAATCATCGGCAGCCTGTTGTTGGTGAACTATCAAGATTCGGATAATAAGTGTTGTACTAGAGATTTAGCTTCCGCATAGCCTTCATTCACATTCTTACAATATAAAGAACCTCGCTTTTTTCTCGTCAACTTTCATCTTGTAATGCCCAAACATTATTGCGTTTGATGCCGACCTTAGTTGCTTCATTTGACTTTTCCTCAAGGTTGTCGGAGCAAACCTTTTCGTTTGAGTTAATTCAACGACTCTCATCGCCCCCTGATCGAAGATAAAGCTAGCTAAGTGCATCTCGTCCGATGTTGCTTTCTCTTCATACACGTTCAACACGAAGCCTTCTGGATTCTTGACGAACCGATTCTCATAACCAACATCGTCCTTGAAAAGCGGGGAAAAATGGTTTTCAATACCATAATCACAGATTGTTTGCTGTCGATTCGGAAGGTTGATTGTGTTAACAGCATTCGTCATTCGCCAAATGTAAAAAATTCCATCCCGATTAGCTTAATGGACCGTCCTGTCAACACATAGCATTGGCGCCGGCGTCTCCCCGGTTCGCCATAACCACTTTCCGTGGCAATCGGACAATGTTCTTGACATTTTCGGCAATCGGACAATGTTCTTGACATCACCAATTGTCAAGAACATTGTCCGATTAACAAAAAAGCCCGCTAATTACGCGGACTTGATTCGGCCTATGTTCTTGTCATCCGACAGATGTGGCTGCTTGTCGGTTGTCAAGTACATTGTCCGATTGCCACGATGCGGTAATAAAACTCGTTTGTGTCGCTCAATTGTTTTCCGCCGTTCAATCCGAATGGTGCTCCTGCGGACGGACTATTATTTGATTCCAGGTCCAATTATAAATAAGGAGCAACTGCCGCGGCGGTTGCTCCTTATTTAACTATCGTTCTCCGTTAGCGTAATGCTCGCCTTCCTTTACTTTTCGATTGAAAACGATAGTCCCACGTGAATGCATTCCAAATTTGGATGTACAAACATGTGGAGGAAGCTAGCGGAACCCAGCGCCCTTATCATGGGCACAACCCGATGAATCGCATCACAACGGAACTCAGCGCCGTTATTGGGCGTTTGGCAGGCGCATTTGCACCATTTATTGCTGAATAACGGCGCTGTGTTCCGTTTAGTTAGATACAGAAAGCTATGCTATTCTGCCCGATAGCTGAACAGCCTGGGTGTGAGCTACCTACTCCACCATCCCCTTGTTGCTAATACAGGCTCCTGCGAACTTTCTGCAAAATATTCGCCCTATTTGCGATAAGGTTCTCCGCGCTGTCTGTAACGGCAAGTTTGAAGGCTATCCTTTACTCCCCGTCAATGTCTACCTCTAAACCGTTTAATTGCATCCTCTGTCACCGGCTCGAAGAGGTTAAGAAGGTTGCCGTCGGGATCGCGAAACAGCATAGAACGGTTGCCCCACGGCATCGTTGTCGGTTCCTTTACCCAATTATCGACAAATGGCTTCAAACGTACATATTCGGCCTCGACATCGTCGACGCGGAACTCAATAATGACGGTGCGGTTTTGGGCCCCCACTACGGAACCGGCGCCGAATAGCTGCGCCGTCTGGGAGTGGCCGATCGCAAGGGTGCATGATGGCGCAACGAGTTCGGCAAATACAGGCGCGGGTCGCACCGCCGCAACCTCCATGACTTTCTCATAAAACGCGACGAGACGATCCACGTCGTCAGTAATGATGCGTACAGAAGCGAAATTCACAAGCTATCATCCTTCCCTCATCTATCTCCTTTGCATTTACATGTCCAATTATAAAAAACCGCTACTGACAACGTTATGTCAGTAACGGTTTAGAATTTTTTGGGCTTCCTCGTGAATCCGATTTCGGAAAGATTCGGGTTTCAACACGATCACACCCGCTCCCCAGCCAAGCACCCATTGCAGCAATTCATCCAGCTGACGAACACGTAAGACCACATCCAATCCATCTGAATGCTCATTCATATCTTCTATGTAATGATAGTTCGATTCCTTCACCTTATCTGCAATGTCCTGGTTAAATCGAAGGCAGACTTGCAATGTGCGATCATCTAAAGGGGTATACTCCCTTAAGTCAAAATTCGCCGGGAGTTCGAATCGTTCGTCCAGTTCGATAAGTTCAGCCATTCGGGACAACCGGAAATGGCGGATGTCTTGGCGTAGATCACACCGGGCCACAAGCATCCAAGACCCTTCAACGAGTACAAGGCCATAAGGAGCGACGGTACGTTTGCCATGGCGGCTCCCCGTGGAATCCGTAATTCTTTTCGAATAATGAAATCTGATCTTTCGCCCATCTAGTATTGCTCGGCGGATCTTATCGAGATTTCCCCTTTCGTTTGACAGAGCTGTCTGTTTGCCAGGAGCGAGCAATCGCAGCGACTTGCGTATACGGGAGGTCTCACTGCGGACACTGTCTGATAGAGTGACCTCGATTTTCTTCCTAGCAACATTAGCTCTATCACGATAATCATCATCAAATCGTTGCTCGATAAATTCTGTTCCTAGAAGCAAGGTCACGGCTTCCTCTATTGTAAAACTGATCGGAGGTAGAAAATATCCCTCCATTAAGGAATACCCTGTGCCTGTAGTGCCTATAATCGGCACGCCTGCTTCGCTGAGCGCCTGAATGTCGCGATAGATGGTCCTCACGCTGGTTTCAAATCGTGCCGCCAAATCCTCGGCACGTACCACTTGTCTGCCTTGCAGCTCCAGCACGATGGCCAACAAACGATCTGTTTTGTTCATTGACTCTCCTTGAAACGTAATAATGTACAACAGAAACTTGCCGTTACTTATGGTACGGTCCACCGGAATTATTTAGTTAACTATCCTGCTCGTTTAGCTAAATGAATCGTTACGTTAGACATTTCGCCACCGGCACCGGTATTTCCTTTGTTACAGCACAGGCAACAATACTGATTATCTGTTTTCCGTGGCAATCTGACAATGTTCTTGACATCGCCAATTGTCAAGAACTTTGTCCGATACCTGAAATAGCCCGCAAATTATGCGGACTTGATTCGGCCTATGTTCTTGTCACCCGACATCGGACAGATGTCGGGTGACAAGAGTTGCTCCTATTAAACTAAAGATCCAGTTCTGTCTAATGACAAGAAGTTATACGAATGGTCCAGGTAATGCCATCGGCGGAAGACCATATTTCCCGACTTCCCACCGCCGAGAACACACCGTTGCTATATACGGCGCCCATAAAGCCTGTTGAAGTGTTGCTTGTCGTCGTTCCGGGGTGCCATGCGCCTTCGGTCGGAGCGGCGTTAACCCAAGTCGATAACGGCATTATCGCCGCCACCAGCAAAAATGCCAGCATAACGGCCAAATTGCTGCGATGTCTTATGCTTTCATCCCTTCAAAAGCCGAGTTGCGATTCACGCGTTAAACTGTCCAGATTATACCATAAATCGACACTTCCGGCGCTTGCTTTTTCATTTTGGTTCTCGGATACGGCCGCTCCGCCATACATAATCGAACGGGTAATATGCTTACAATAATTTATAATCTGGTAAAGTGAGTTGAGTCCGATGAACGATGTTATTTTCAAAGCGTTTGCAGTCACCAACGAAATCGATCTCAATAAAATCGCCCTGGACTGCGGGATTCCGAAAAAGTTCACGTGGGAGGAGCCGCTTATTCTGAAGGGTGAAGCGCTTGAGATGATTGTGCGGCGCAGCGTCGACGAGTCGCAGAAGGCGCTCGTTTTCTCGTTCGGCAGCGTCGTCTTCGTGAATGATGCTTCCCGGGAATGGTTTCTGCCTTTCGTTCGTTATTTGCGAACGTTCGAGCCGAATATCGACGAAACCGACGCGGACCGGTATACGGACGATTATCGTCTTCGCACGATTGCCGAGGGAACGGCAGAGCTGACCGACGAATACGTCGTGGTCACCGAGATCGAGCCTTTCCACGAGGAGATGATCGCGACGGTGCTGGCGAAGTCGGTGGCGCTGGAGAAGATCGAGGAGCAACTCGGCAAAATCCACGACAAGCTGGAAACGATGATCGATCGGCTGGATAAAAATAATTTGCGGCTCGGCAAGAAGGAGCTTGCGCGCACGACCGCTGCGATCATGCGGCATGAGTACAACACGATTTCCTACATTATGATTCTCGACAAGCCGGACATCACGTGGACAAGCAGCAGCGCAGGCGACTTCTACGATCGGATGCTGGAGTTTTTCGAGATGAACGATCGTTATGCGATCATCAAAAGCAAGACGGAGATGTTGTACCGGATCATGGAGGGCTTCTCGACCATCAGCCACTCGACTCGCGGCTTGTTCATCGAATGGATCATCGTCCTGCTGATCTTAAGCGAGCTCGCCCTTGCTGTGGTGCAGCTTACCGGCTGGGGCGGGGGCTGAGCTTGGACACGAATCACTGAAAGTGCATTGTCAATCTTCCGCAGAAACACATTGATTCTTACATCCTTTGCCCCGCGGCATAGGGCATGGCAGTCAGGGCAGCATTTTCAGTTGTCGATCGCGTACATGTCATCCACAAATGCGTTCGTTTGTGCCACGTTTTGCCATTGCTCATTGATTTTCAGCGCATTAACGCTGAAGCTTCGATCGGAATTAACAAGGAACTGGATAAGCAGCTTGTCTTCACTTGATTTGATAATGCCCGAAACATTGACATATTGCTGCTTATCGCCTGCTATAAAAGATTCCCACTTCGGATTGACGAGATACGCTTTGGTTGCTTCGTCAATCGTCATTTCCGGATGATCGTAGAATGTTCCTTCTCTCACCGCATTGATTGTCGTCTGACTCGAGACGCCGAAATAATCAAAAATGTTTTCCGAATAAGCGGACGATCCTACAAAGCAAACGCACCAGATAATAGCGTACAGGGGAAACTGTCGCAGCTTCCTGGCCCGGATAAACAAATAAACCGGCACGAAAAGAATCCACCAGAATGAAGCTGTGTTGTGGCCTGCTTTTTTCAATTTTGTTTGATCATTGGAGCATAAAATCGAATAGACCAAAAAATACGCCAGCGCAGTGGCCATATAATTAAGTTCTTGTTCGGTAACGGCCATGATTATATTTTCCACGAAAATTCCGATGATCGGAGTAGCTACCATCCACCAAACAAACGTGTTGTTGACGGCTTGGCCGCTTATTGGGGGCGGCTCCGAGATCATTTCGCCAAATTCGGTTTTGGCAAGCGGCGTCCAGTCGGACAACCCCTTCTTCCAAACCAATGTTTCGGCCGTAATTTTCCTGGTTCGCAATAGCTCAGCCATATCGCTCGAATTGACAGGTCCTTTTCTTACTCCATTTTCGATATGAAACCATTCTTCAACCGTCTCTGCCATTGGCGCCCTCCGATACATTCAAATGCATGATTATCGTATTCTTCGACAAATTTATCCATTTTCCTGTGCCGCAGTTCGATTTTTTTTTCGGCAAATGCGAAAGAGCAGCGACAGCCTGCCTCGCGGCAAACTGCTTCTGCCCTCCCCTAACCATTCCCTTACGCTAGTGAGAAACGGAAATTCGCTGCAAGAAAATGACGATATCCGCCGCGTCAAACATTTGATCGCCATTCAAGTCTTTTTCGGATAACGTGCCTTCGGTGATGATGTGGATAATTTGCTCCATATGGAAATCGCGGTTGTTGATGATCATCTGCACAGCAGCCAGACGTACGACCAGCGCATCCTTCTCCGGACCATCATCCATCAGCAAAATCAGTTGTGCCGCTGTGTCTGCAGCGACCTGGGTTTGATCTCTTTCGGCCCGCACTATGGTGTCAACGATATTGGCAGCTATCGCCCACTTCGCGTGCAGCGTGACGTCGCCGGTGACAGGCGCCGAGAAGGTGTACGCATTGCTCAAAGCGCTGTTTGTGTACCAGCCTCCGAACACAAAACCCGATTTCGTCGGCGCAGTCGGCTCGGTTGCCGCATGGTTGTAGTTCACGCTTTGCGACGATACCGTTGTCCCGCCGTTACTTGCGAAGCTGACCGTGTACGTATTGATCGTCCACTTCGCATATAGTGTGATGTCAACGGTGATCGGCGTCGAGAAGACGTACGCGTTGCTAAGCGCGCTATCCGAATACCAGCCACCAAACGTGTAACCCGTTCGCGTCGACGCAGCAGGTTCCGCGGCCGAAGCGTCATACTCCACGTTTTGCGACGATACCGTCGTCCCGCCATTGCTGGTGAAGCTGGCTGACTGTCGCTTCCATACTGCTGCCCCAGTTGTTGAACGCTTTGTACGTGAAGCTGTTGGCACCTTGGTATGTAGTGTTCGCCGTATAAACGAAATGGCCACTTGCATTCACGGTCACTGTGCCGTGACTCGGCTGCTTCACAACCATTACACTGGAAGCGTAGTTGTCATTGGCGAGCAAACCGGTGACTGTAACGTTCAACGAGCCGGCTTGGGTCGCATAAGCGTCATAATTGGCGATCGGCGCGTTCGCGGAAGACAAGGAAGGTATAGAGCCGTTAAACACTTGGTAAATCGTCAAACCGTTCGTATAACTGGCGCGGCCAAGCAATGTCGGGTTCGCTCCGCTCAGATCGGGCACTTTGAACGTGGAGCCGCCGCCGGTGCCAAATCGTGTTCCTAACATCGCATATAAGATAGGGTACTCGCTTTGATTAAGTGCCTGTCCATCCAGCACGATACCTTGCGCCAACCGGGTACTCGGATAAGCGAATAGCCCGATTTCCCCGCTATACTCCGAGCCAAGCCCCGTTCCTCCCTCGCCGGGATACATCCCGCTGGTCGCAATCGCATAATAGACGCCTGCACTATCCAGCGGCTGCATATTCGGCAATTGAAACGTGGACGTCCCATCGCCGCCGTAAGCCGTGCCGAGTAAGCTGAACAACGCGGTTCTGACTGATAAGAAACGTTTGACCGTTGCAATACTCCCACCCGTCCGGCGCTTTGCCGTACGGAAACAGCTTGATTTCACCCAAATAATGGTCACCATTGGCGGTGGCCTGTGCCGATCGCGCCGGCAGCAGATAAGACAAGACAAGCAATAGGCACAGAAATGCCTCCACTATTTTCCGCACATCAATTTCCCCCTGGTTCATCATTTGTGCCATTATTCACAATGGTAATATGTACTCGAAAACAACTGCCTACATATTCATAAAATATAGCATGATTTCGTTTCGGCAGTGCGACATGATTCGACGTTTTGTGCGAAACGACACAGAAAAGCGCCCTTCTTCCCGAAGCCGTTTCTGCGGTACTGGTACGACAATTCCGCCATTCTCCGCCTGATTTTCCAAGCCGACCGCGCCTACATCCTCAGCGAATCGTTGGCCAAAATGATGAACCAGTTGCAAGCCTCGATCAAACTGGTCCATCCGGCCACGAAGTACAGCAACTACTTCTTCGCGCTGCGCTCCGCCATCCCGCTCGCCGTATTGGCCGAGTGGGTCAGGAACGACATAAACATCGCCTCCGACTATTTAAGCGACGTCCTGTTCAACCAACTGCAGGAAGTGATCAAGTTCAACCAGATGGAATAGTGAATACAAAATAACCCCACAAAGTGGGGCTTTCGCTTCGAAGCATATTCAGTTACTTTGCGTGGGCCCGGAAACATATAAATTCTTTACTACAAATAAAAAAAACCGCATCAGTTGCGGGTTTCATTCGGCATATATTCTTGTCACTTGACATCTTCTTAGTGCATTCATGCTTTTTCTTCTGCAGCTGAGCAAGTTGAATTTTTTATGTTTATTCGTTCATTATGTTCCTTTAATAACCGCTTCTTTTCTTCAATTGTAACTATCGCCTTTCGATGCACCTGCACACCTTCTTTATAGAATTCAATCGCTCTTCTTGCTAAGTATTTTTTTTTTATCATTATTATAAGAAGCTTTGAAGCATACTGCTGATCGAAATCGTAATATTTTGAATAACTTTTGATTAGTAGATTTTCCGTTGCGAAACCGACTTTTTTTGAGCTATATTACCGTCTGAATCATTCTATGTTCTTCTTCTGTCGGAACCGGGGATTGCAATAACAAGTTCAATTTGCGAAGAGCTGAGAGATGAATCTCTGATGGATTTTTGTCTACTGCCTTATATACCGAACCAATTTCTAATAGCTTCTAATTCTTCTTTTGTAAATCCTTCATTTCCTAAATTTACTTCATTCATTTTTATCCCCTTTCCAAAAGCCATTATTATTTCCTCACGCGTATCATCAGTTCATTTAATATTTCCAAGAACAACAATGTCCGATTGCCACGATCCTTTAATAAAACTCATTTTATGTCGCTCAATTGATTTCCGCCGAACTCAGCGCCGTTATTGGGCGTTTGGCAGGCGCATTTGCACCATTTTTTGCTGAATAACGGCGCTCAGTTCCGTTAAGCTGGCTTATAACCTTTTATTTCGTCCGGTAGCGGCGCTCAGTTCCGTTAGCTCCAGTTGGAACTAATCTGCCCGATAGCTTAATGGATCGTCGAAAAATAATATCCATCTGACAAATCACATCGCGTCGACGCCAGCGTCTATTCGGAACGGCATATCCACTTTCCGTGGCCTATGTTCTTGTCACCCGACATTAAATAATATTAAACAAGAACATTGTCCGATTGCCACGTTTTGCTCTATTTTTCGAAAAACAACAGGCTGCCGCTGACCAATGTCCGATTGCCACGATAATTGCTGCCGGGCCGTCTCCAAAACTTGTGAATTTATTGCTGCATTAGATTCACTTATCGAGCTTATCGCCTGATTTATAGCCGTTTGCACCTCAGAAACCGCGTTAGATGCATGCTGCTCCAGTGTATTGCCGCTCGAGTTAAGTGTGCCTTCTGCCGGTTTTCTTGCATTTTCGGTAGCTAGATCAATTTTGTTTTCGTTGGGCAAAGCGAGTCCCCCTCCCTCGAGCAAAGTTCATTAATTTTAAACAGAAATAAGTATGCGGTTGAGATTTTGTTTATACTCCTGTGATTGCATGGAAAGTATCCGGATCCCACATTTCCGGCAATCAATTTTAGTATAAGATCCGATGCGCCGGAAAATCTAACGTTGATGATGAAAAAAAAGGAGGTTATAATTTCTCAATGAATATGCCAACGTTAGCGGCGCACGAATCGATGGAACTGCATGAAGCGTTAAACTTTAAAACGCTCTGCCTCGTTAAGTCAAAACTTATGCAAGGCTTGGTCTTTGACCAAGAGCTAAAAGCGTTAATGCAGAAAGACGTAATTCAATCCACACAACAGATCGCCGAGCTGCAAGCAATCTACGCAAGAGCTCCTTTCCAAGCGCCTGTTCCGAATAGCCCGACACCTATAACACATTAAAGGGGAACACAAATGATTACCGATTATTTAGACCCGATTAATTCATTAAATATGCCGGAAATGGCAGATATGACTTTTGCAATGGACTTCCTTCTTCGTGCCAAGGAGGGTGTGCGAAATTTGTCCATCGCCCTGACGGAAACGGCTTCTCCAGATGTAAGAGCGCTGTTGCGCAATCATCTTAAACAGGGGATTGCAATGCACCAAGAAATCACGGAGCTTATGATTCGCAAAAAATGGTTCCATCCTTACGAGCTGAACGAACAGTACCAACTCGACCAGCTTTCGGCGAAAAATACGGTGATGATCGGGCAGATGAATTTGTTCCCGGATGATACGTCGCGTAAAGGGTTGTTTGATCGGACCCCAGATGAACATATTGGAGGACATAAAGCATGAAGGCGGTGACCTATCAAGGGATTAAAAATGTCGTGGTCAAAGAGTTGCCGGATCCGAAGATTGAGAAACCGGACGATATGATCGTAAAGATCACCAGTACCGCCATTTGCGGTTCCGACCTTCACCTTATTCACGGGATGATCCCTAACCTTCAGGAGAACTATGTCATCGGGCATGAACCGATGGGGATCGTAGAAGAGGTAGGCCCCGGCGTGACAAAGGTAAAGAAAGGCGACCGCGTGATCATCCCGTTCAACATTGCATGCGGAGAATGCTTTTTTTGCAAAAATCAGCTGGAAAGCCAATGTGACAAGTCAAACGAACACGGTGATATGGGCGCATATTTCGGCTATTCCGGAACGACCGGTGGTTACCCTGGCGGGCAAGCCGAGTATTTACGAGTTCCGTTTGCTAATTTCACCCACTTCAAGATTCCTGAAAACTGCGAGCAACCGGACGAAAAGCTAAGTTTGATCGCCGATGCCATGACGACGGCATTCTGGAGCGTAGATAACGCCGGCGTCAAGAATGGTGATACGGTCATCGTGCTCGGCTGCGGTCCGGTCGGACTTCTGGCGCAGAAATTCTGTTGGCTGAAAGGAGCCAAGCGGGTCATCGCCGTTGACTATGTCGATTATCGCTTACAGCATGCGAAGCGAACGAACCATGTGGAAATCGTAAACTTCGAACAGGATACGAATATCGGCAACAATCTCAAGGAAATGACCAAAGGCGGCGCCGATGTCGTGATTGATGCGGTAGGAATGGACGGCAAGATGAGCGATCTCGAATTTCTAGCCAGCGGTATGAAACTGCAAGGCGGCACGATGAGCGCTTTCATCATTGCGTCTCAGGCTGTCCGCAAAGGCGGGACCATCCAAATTACAGGGGTATACGGCGGACGCTATAACGGATTCCCGCTCGGCGACATCATGCAACGCAACGTGAATATCCGTTCCGGACAAGCCCCGGTCATTCACTACATGCCGTATATGTACGAGCTGGTTACGTCGGGCAAAATAGACCCTGGAGATATTGTTACGCACGTCATTCCGCTTAGCGATGCCAAGCACGGCTTTGAAATGTTCGATACGAAAACGGACAATTGCATCAAAGTCATCTTAAAGCCCTGAATATGGGTAAATACAGGGGAGGACAATCCGAATGAATTCCAATTACGCTTTGCATGAGATGCTGGAGGTTCATGAAATGGCTGCGTTCAAGACCGTTTGCATGACCAAATCCAAAACCATGCAAGCTCTGGTAACCGACCCGGAGCTCAAGCAAATTTTGCAGCAAGACGTGCAATTATCACAACAGCAACTTCAGGAGCTCGGTGGAGTGCTTTCTAAATTGACCCTATAGGAGATAAAACATGAACACAATACTAGAACACATGACAGGGCTTCACTCGCTGACCGACGACGTGATCGCAATGGATTTTTTGATGAACGCCAAGAGCGGAGTCAGAAATTACGCCATGGCCGTAACCGAATGTGCCACCCCCGAAATCAAGCAAATTTTGATGAAACAGCTCGACGAAGCTATAGACTCCCATGAAAAGATAACAATCTACATGATGCAGCGGGGCCTATACCATCCCTACCATATTCCAGAGCAAATTCAGCTCGATCTGAAAAACATTCAGGCCGCTATGAACATTCCTTCCTGACACCGTTTTTCGTCCCGGCAAATCCCGCAAAACCACAATGGTTCAGGCGCGTTTTTGATTTTAGCCGGAGACTTCAGAGAACAAAATGTTCCCCGTATGGTCAAACAGGTTCATGACAAAGACGGGATCACCCCTCAAGCCATCGAACTGGAGATCGACGCAAAATTACAAAAGCATTTTTTTTGAATTGGCCCCTTCTGCAAAAACTGCGGAGGGGCTTTTGCTTCTCGGAAGCAAAATAACGAGCTAGGCGGCCTGCGGTGCACCGCAGCTCCACGATCGTCCGGACGACCCGCTGGTGCCGCCGTCTCCCCCGGCTACGGTGTCGCCGCAACGAGTAAAGCAAATCAGGTGGCCTGCGATGCACCGCAACTCTGCGCTCGTCCGGACGTCCCGCTAGTGCCGTCGGATTCCCGGCTACTCGAGCTGCAGCTCCGAGTTCGTCCCTACATCCCACCATCGCAGGCTTCTCTCCTCTACGGTCGCCGCGATGAGTACGGCGAACAAGGCGGCCGGCGGCGCGCTGCAGCTCCGCGTTCGTCCGTACGTTCCACCGGCGACGTCGGCCCCTCCTCAACGGTTGCCGCGATGGTCCAGCGGGCTTCGCACCGCAGCTCCGCATTCATCCGTTCTTGCCGCCGACTTCGCCCCCTCCTCTACGGTTGCCGCAATAAGTCCGTCGAGCAAGTCAGCCAGCTGTTCTTGGAAAAAAAGAAGACTGGACAGGTTGATCCCACGCCCCTTTGAGATTTCTAAGCCCTCAGAATTCTATAAATATGTATTAGACGCTCATGCCGCTTGCGCGGCGCTGAAGGGGGGTATCGCTAATGAGGTCTCGAAGCTGAAGAAGCAGCCGGGCAAAGACATTCTTGTATTCGGGAGCTGCTCTCTCGTACAAACACTTCACAATTTGGGACTGATTGACGAATACCGGCTCATGGTGTTCCCGGTCGTGGTAGGAAGCGGCAAACGCGTCTTCCAAGATGGGATGGAGAATACCGTACTGAAATTGACGGATACGAAGACGTTCCAATCGGGTGTCGTCGTGCTCTCTTACCAAAAGGCTTGATTGTCGAATAGGATGTGCAGCATCCATACAATTTCAAAAACTCGCTCGGTACAATCCGGTATCGAGCTGGCCTTTGAAGTTTTGAGCCCAAGATGGATCCTACAATTTAAGTGTGATTGCCGAGCCCCGACTTCTAAGCGTGCCGCTCGCTGCGGGAACGTATTCAGGATTTTGGGATTCCTAATCCGGCGAGGGGGGCGTTTTTCCTCTTTACCCGGTTTCGGAATGTATACTCTCCTAACCAGATTCGGGCTCGCTGGGGCATTTGTTATTTGTACGGCACATGGGCGGCGCTGACCGGAATGATGGCGGTAGGGGCGGAAGCGGACCATCCTTCCGTCAAACGCACCACCGATTGGCTTCAACTCGTCCATAATCAAGATGGAGGCTGGGGAGAGTCGTGCCGCAGCGTATGCAGTATGTCCCGCTCGGCGCCAGCACGCCGTCTCAACCCGCATGGGCGCTTGACGCGCTAATTGCGGTTTATCCGCATCCGATTCCGGCGATCGACCGCGGTATAAGCAGACTGATCGATTTGCTTCAAACGGATGATTAGGCGACATCCTATCCGATGGGGTTCGTAGCTGCACGATAACCGCATCTGCATGGCTGCGAGGCGAGAATCAATATCGAAGGAGGTTTCCGCGTTTTCGTCATTTGTTTGCCGCTGTTCCGCTATACCCGACGGAGCGGCTTGTAAACGAAATCGTCTGCGGAACAATTCACGATTGACACGGACAACCCTCCCCCCCCTTTTTTTTCGCTTAGTATTCCGACGTAGGGGCGGGAATATGTATTTATTGGAAAGAAGTGTGGAGCCGCTCCAATTTCCAAACACTTTTTTTGCAACGGATACACCCGAATTGCGAAGCAACTGCTATAAAGCCGCTTGCAGCAAGCATTTGCGTCCGATTGGGGATACACCTGTTTCCGTGGCAATCGGACAATGTTCTTGACATCACCAATTGTCAAGAACATTGTCTGATTAAAAAAAAGCCATCCCGTGCCATAGGGGTACATTAGCTATCACTAGACATGATACGCATAATCCGAAACTTCATTGGGGAAACCAAGAAAGTGTGAGATTCATACTCCATGTAGAGTGAGGTGAAGTAAATGAAGAAGAAATTGATGTACCTACTCTTACCAGCCATCCTAGGCACCAGTATCGTTGTATGTGCCGCAGGGGCTGCTGGTACAAGTACTGGGTACGGAAATCCAAACGGGATGAACAATAATGGAATGAATAACACCGGGAGCAATTACCAGACTAAAGCGACCACTAATGACAATCGTAATAATTGGGGTTGGTTAGGTCTGGTAGGATTGTTTGGATTGGCAGGACTTCGGAGTCGGAATCGGGAAAGATCGTGACCCCCCTACTCCAGCAATGACTTTGTCGCAAAACAACCCGAATCTTGCAAAAACTGCTTCTGGGGCAGTTGGAACGGCAACAAACAATTTTGTTCAAGACCCCAAGTGCATTAAGCATTGATATTCAAATAAAGGTGGGAGACAAGGATGGGCATATTGAGTGGTAACCCGAAAAAAGAGCCGTTGCATTATGGAGAAGCCTACGATATTTGGCAGTTCTCCATGGCAGCCAAGGGATGTGTTTCTGCTTATCGGGCACTGAGCTATCATGCTGGCGACAAAGAGGCTGAAAGGGATTATCGGAGATATGATCAACCAAGCGGAGCTTGAATCCGCGGAATGCGACGACATCTTGGTTCACAACGGTCTCGTCCCCTCTCCAGGCTTGCCGGACCGTCCGGAAGCCCGAATGGAAAACATTCCGATCGGCGCCCGATTCACGGACATGGAGATTGCCGCCATGATAGCGGCTGATTCTGCGGCGGGGCTTGTGACATGCAGTCAAATCATGGGCAAATCGATTCGGGAAGACGTAGGTGTACTTTTCGCGAAGTATCATGCCACAAAAGCGGCCATTGGGTTAAAGACACTTCGCTTGAGCAAGGAGAAAGGGTGGCTTGTTCCGCCGCCTCTTGTAATCGAGCGGCCGCAGCTGGAAGAGGTTCGAAGCTGAAAAAAGCCCGCCGGCAGGCGGGCTTTTCTATCGTACCCGTAGCGGAGAGGCGATCTGAATAACTAGTAATTACACGGATAACTCGAAAAAACAATATAGATGAGCGAGCAACGACTGAGGTTGAGCAGTAATATACGAAGCATGATCCCCGGTCACTAATACTAGTTCGGTGTGAAGCAATTTTGCCATCTCTTGAGCGTATTCCGGACGAATAATATCATTGTCTTTGGAATCTGTTCAGCCTGAATGAGCAAAAACGGTAGAAGATATTAATACCGAAATGAAAATAAAGAGCATAACAGCCAATGATTTTTCAATAGAATACATCTCCTCTTGTATTTCCTTTTGCGACATACGGGTTATATAATTCTATTAACCCAAGCCAAAAGAACTACATGATGTATTCGATCTCAATCGACAATTTTCTCTATTATTTTCCATGATATGAAGAAATAATTTCTTTTAGCAGAGATCCATCAATTGAATTTAATACCCTGTCACGTTTTAATATCACGTGAAAAAATAAGTTAATCCCCTTCATGTGTTTTATTTCGAATGAGAAGAGTATTTGAGTCAACATCAGCCTCATAGTAGGACGTTACGGTCTGTTCATTGTACAGATCTGCACTAATAAATTGTTCTGGTCTCAAAATTGCATGGTAGTCATCGATTTGCCTTCTTAATTTAATGATGTCACCAATATCCGCCTCTACAGCATCCCTTATCCTTACGTTCAATTTGAATACCCTCCTATGCCACACAAGTCGTAGCTATCCAGCTGGAAAATCCGTTGATACAACAAATTGTATTCGATGTCTCGGAATTGGGTCCGTTGCAACGTACCCCGTCAGGAAGACGCTCCCTGGCAGGTTTCTGCCTTGCGCAAAAACGCCCCCGTTATCGAATGCTCGGCAGCGGCAAGTTGGACAGGGGTGCCTTCGAATACAATTCGGCCACCCCGGTGGCCGCCCTCGGGACCCATGTCAATGATCCAGTCTGCGCTCTTGATCACATCCAGGTTGTGTTCGATGACCACAACCGTGTTGCCTCCGTCGACCAAGCGGTTCAAAATGTCCATCAGACGAGAGATATCGGACATATGCAGTCCGGTTGTCGGCTCGTCCATTACGTAGAGACTGCCTTCCTTGTGAAGTTCCCCGGCCAATTTGATGCGTTGGCATTCCCCGCCTGACAAGGTGCTCAGAGGCTGGCCCAGCGTTACGTATCCGAGTCCCACATCCTCAAGCGTCCGCATTTGACGGAGCAGTTCCTTCCCGCTGAAGAACGCCGAAGCTTCCCGTACCGTCATAGCGAGGACGTCGCTGATGGATTTTCCGTTCAGTTTATACTGCAGCACTTCATCGCTGAACCGCTTGCCCTCGCATATTTCACATGTCGTCCTAACCGGCTCGAGAAAGGCCAAATCCGTGTAGATCATCCCAAGACCCTGACAGTTGGAACAGGCTCCCTTGGAGTTGAAGCTGAACAGGGAAGCGCTCACCTTGTTGGCTGCTGCGAACAGCCGACGGATCTCGTCCATCATCCCCGTGTAGGTAGCCGGATTGGAGCGGATGGACGTGCCCACGGCCGTCTGATCAATGACAATCGCTTCCGGATGCGACGGCAGGAGTGCTCCGTTAATCAGCGTACTTTTGCCTGAGCCGGCTACTCCCGTTACCACGGTCAGCACACCGACGGGTATATCGACTGTCACATCCTTCAGATTGTGCAGGCTGGCGCCGGCTACGGTCATCCGACCTTTGGGCACCCTGGTTGAAGTTTTCAAGGGAAGACTTTGCTTCAAGTACTGTCCTGTCAAGGTATCCGCGCGGAGCAAGCCCGCAAAGTCGCCTTCGTAGACGATTTCTCCGCCGCGGGTTCCCGCATGAGGTCCGACATCGATGATGTAATCGGCGATCTCCATGACTTCGCGGTCATGTTCGACGACAAGTACGGTATTCCCTTTGTCCCGGAGCTGGCACAGCATGCCGTTCAGACGATGGACATCCCGCGGATGCAGTCCGACGCTCGGTTCATCGAAAATGTAGATCATATCGGTAAGACTGCTGCTCAGATGCCGGATCATCTTGATGCGCTGCGACTCGCCGCCCGACAAGGTTGCGGTCTGTCGGTCCAGACTCAGATACTCCAGCCCAATAGAGACCAGATGGTTCAACCGGATCAGAATCCCGCCAATCATCGGACCGGCAACGGGATCCCGAATGACTTCAATCATACGTATTAGCTCGCCAATCTCCATCGCTGCGCACTCTGCAATGTTGTATCCGTTAATCCGGCAGCTCAAGGCCACTTGATTAAGCCGGCTTCCCCTGCAAAGGTTACACTCGCTATAGGATAGAAAGCGGTCAAGGGTTTCGCGTTTGGCATCTGACATCTCGCTGCTGTCCCGCTTTAAATACAGGCGGGTGAGCTTGGGCAGCAGACCTTCATAATCCGATTCGATATCGCCGCCTTTGGTGCGGTATACGATCTTGCTTTCTTTGCCGTGGAGGAGGGTATCCCATTCTGCAGGCGTATAGTCGGCAAGCCGCTTGTCGTTGTCGAACAAGCCGGAATGGGTATACGTATTCAAGTACCAGCTTCCCACTTTAAATACGGGGAACAGGATTGCGCCTTCATTCAGCGACTTGGACCTGACGAGCAGCTTGTCCACATCAAACTGCACCACCTGTCCGACTCCGGAGCATTCCGGGCACATACCGGCCGGGTCGTTAAACGAGAAAATATGCGAATTTCCAGCAATAGGTTTCCCGATTCTGGAGAACAGCAGCCGGAGCATCGCATAAATATCCGTGATTGTGCCGACCGTTGAACGGGAGTTACCGCCGAGCCGTTTCTGGTCGATAACAACCGCCGTAGACAAGTTCTCGATGAGATCGGTATCCGGCTGATTAAACCGGGGCAGCCGATTGCGGATGAATGCGGAAAACGTCTCGTTAAGCTGCCGCTGAGCTTCGGCGCTGATGGTATCGAAGACAAGGGAAGATTTGCCCGAGCCCGACACACCGGTGAAGATCGTGATTTTTCGCTTCGGGATGCGGACATTCACGTTTTTCAGGTTATTCTCGCGTGCTCCTTCAATTACAATATCATTGACGTTCATAGACTCCACCTCGAATTTCCATTTATTTAGCTTTCACAGTATAAGCAATCACGACAACTGTGTCATGATTAGACGAATGTTCTCATTGCAGATAAAGTTTGTTCGGCACCTGGAAGGCTAACGATGCAGCGAGACTCGCCAGAGCAACCGGGGCGAAAATAAAGTTTTAGACTGAACCCAATAGATGAAAAAGCGGCGGTCGAAGACCAGAAAATAAAGTCTTAGACTTGCCGCTGTTAAAATAAAACTAACGATTTTATCTTTGGATTGTGCAATATTATTAGTTTCCATCAAAATGATAAATTAGTTGTACAACGCCTGAGGAGAACGTTTTTGTATGAACCATTTTTAAATTCAACCTCTGTTTTATATCCACAAACAGCGGTTTCCCTTCTCCCAAAACAACAGGATGAACAGATAATCTAAATTCATCAACAAGTCCTAAATGGATAAAAGTTGTAATAAGACTTGCTCCACCATATAGCCAGATGTCTTTGCCAGGCTTATTTTTTAATTTATTTACTTCTTCAAGAATACTATCATTTATGAATATTACTTTATTATCAGCCCCTTTTTGCGTCCTGGAAAACACATATTTCTCTTTACTATGAACCAATTCCCAAAATTCTTTTTCAGAATCAGTATGTTCAATTTTTGGAGTAAATTGTCCCCATAAATCATAGCTTTTTCTTCCATATAAAATAGTATCAATTTGATTTAAGAAATTATTAAACCCCATCTCAGAGTCCATAATGCACCAATCAACTTCTCCATTTTTTCCTTCAATAAAACCATCTAAAGTAACTGCTAAATCTAAAATTACTCTTCGTTTCATGATTTATTACTCCTTTCGTTGATCTATCACCCATTATAAACCTTAATTATGTCATCTTGTGTCATATTAATAAAAGGGAGGATATCTTTTTAACAATTCTGTCCGTCAGATCGATTCCCTAAAAGCAATACAAGCATTTCTTCTACGTAGGTTCTCATAAATCATTGAAAAAAGCCTGCCCGTCTTAGCTTAACGAGGCCGCCGATTCGGCAGCCTCGTGGTGTAGTTATGAAGCTAACGTTCCCCGTTAGGTTAATGAAGACCCTTTAAAAGCCAATAAATCTGTGTGCTAATATGTTTAATATCAGAAATTTGCCCTCTTGTAAGCCTCTCATTAAGACCGTCAGGAACAAGTTTATACTGAATATTTTCTTTAAAAACATCTAAGTTATTCCAAACAGCTATAAACTAAAACTTCCTCGCCCGCAGGATGTTTATGTCGTGGGTATCCTTTTCCAGGAGCAAATTTTAATAACACTCGAACCTCTGCTGGGTTAATACTACAATCTCGATGCCTTCCACTACCTGTTTCCACTCAGCTGTTCTAGTATCAATAGACGAGAATGTTAACAAACTAACCTCTCCTTATACAAGATTCGAATTATTTATATTCTTTCTCTATTATGCTCAGAATATCTTGTATTAAAGAATTCTGCCCGAAAGCTCAATGAATCGTTTCGTCAGACATCTCGCCACCGCACCGGTATCTCCTTTGTTACTGCCCAGAGACAATACTGATTATCTGTTTTCCGTAGCAATCGGACAATTTTCTTGACATCACCAGAGTTTTTTTGCCAAGAGAACGAAAAAACGTCAAAATGAAATTTTCCGATGGTGTAGTATAATAGCCGTATAATCCAACAATCCGATTGAGGCAAAAACCGCTTTTCTCTATTTCTGTTGCTGCTCTACTTCAAATACAGAGGTGACCCGACATGCTGGGTAATGTTACGAATATGCAATTGTCCCTGGCCGGCGATTTCATCGTACAAGCCAACTGGGTGCTGGGACCGAGATTTATTTCTGATTACGAACTCGTCTATTTTCCGGCCGGCTCAAAAACCCGTTATACGGCAAACGGCCTAACCAGTACGCTGAACGAAGCTTGTCTCGTTATAACCCGACCGAACGAAGAGCATTCGTATCATTTCGACCCCGAACATCCGACACGCAATATGTTCTTTCATTTTCATGTAATGACGGAGAAGCAACAATCGCCGACGTTACAGCTACTCTCCGTTCGTGGCCCGCAGATGATCCCGCTCCATGAGACTTCCGTCATCCCGACACTTCTTAAGCAAGCGATAACCGTGGCTGGCATGAATGCTTGGAATTGGCGCGAGCGCTGCATCCTGCTCGTTGCCGCAGCCCTGTTGGAAGCCGAGGCACTGGTTAGCGGCACTCCGATGATCTATGCCCCGGAGCGAACCTTACCCCAGCAAATTACCCGTTCCCTTGAATTTCTGAACGTCCATTTGCGACGGCCTTCTCTTACGGTCGCTGAACTGGCCGCTGTCACAGGATGGACTCACGAGCATTTCTCTCGCTTGTTTGCCCGGCATACCGGAATGTCTCCGAGGGAGGCGATCATGAGTCGCCGCATTCAGTTATCCTGTCGACTACTAGTGCAGGAAACTTGGAGCGTCAAACAAATTGCGCACGCCATCGGTATGGAGGACGAGCACTATTTCTCGCGGTTGTTCCATAAGCGGAAAGGATTGACGCCGTCGCAATACCGAACGAATTTTGCCAATCCGCGCAACCAGCACCTGGCTCCCGTCGACGATACGCTTGCGCCTTACCCGCTCAATGAATATTTCTACTACGACTAAGGTTTGCGGCCATATCAAGAAAATCCACTTATTTTACGGCTCCCTCTATTGAGAACGGCTGCTTTCACCCCCATAATACGAAGTATATTTGCGAAAAATAACGTATTTACGCGAGTGAAGTTCCAGGCACGTTTATCGTTTCTGGATATCAAGTCCGTACGTTATGGCTTATTTAGCGTCGCTTAACGTTTCTGGACATCAAGTCCGTACGTTTTTAGCGTCGCAATAACGGGGATGGGAGCATGGCAGAAATGGTGTTGGCAATGGGGATTCCCGGCAAGCGGTCGGTGGAAGAGGCTTCGTATCTGTTAAAAAGATTGTATCTCGTTGAACGGGAAACGATGCGAACACTGGGCGGTTATTTGGTCAATGTGGCCGATTGGAACTTAAAAACGCAGCTTCCCCGCCATATATGGCAGGACGCGCAACGCGCGGACGCCCTTCGCACGCGCATTCTGGAATTGAGGTATCCGAAGCGCGATGTCGATCAGGAGCATGACGAAGATTTGCTTGCCGTTTTGAACTTGCTGATCCGGTGCAAGGGTGACGCCGAGCTTTTGGAGGGCATATATTTTGTCGTCAAACGGGCTCTTGCCCATGCTTATTCTATCTATTTGGAAACGGCGGATTTATTGGATGACGCACCTACCGTATCGCTGATCAGACGATTCATTCCGGAAATCAAGGAACAGATTCACGACGCGGTGGAGCTGAAAGCACAGCTGGAAACCAGACAACGCAGAGATGCCGGGCATGCGCAAACGACAGACGAGGGAGAGTGGCGATATTTCTTGATGGATAGCTTGCGCCGTATCGGGGGAGTACTCGGTTCCAACAAAGACCGCGTCAAATCACCCGGCGCCGCATCTAACGTTTCTATTGAAGCCGATCCATTGCTGGCTGTTCGTCCTCCCTACGAGCCGCCGCTTGTACCGGTACGTGACCCGCGTTTCGCAGAAGCCCGCTACCACTATCCAATCCGTCCCGTCAGCAAATTTATAGAGCGGCAAGTATATGCGGCGATTAATCATGTCAACGAAATATGGGCCGCGGAAATACCCGCTCTGGTCATGTGGAGATGGAACGACATGCCGTGGGACTTCTATCTCGACTGCGCAAGATGGGCTTACGACGAATCCCGGCATTGCTTGATGGGCGTACGACGCCTGCAAGCATGGGGTTTCGAGATCGGCATTGATTATCCGGTCATCGCCGATCATTATTTGGCGGTAAGCGGCCAAGGGGAACTAGCCGTGCTTGCGCTTCTGCATGCTTTCGAGGTCAACGGCCCCTATTGGAAGAGCCAGATGAAAACCGAATTCGAGAATCAAGGCGATACATCCAGCTCGCAAGACTTTGATTACGATTGGGCGGACGAAAGCATTCATCTGGCCTACGGGCACAAATGGGTGCTCCATCGCTTGAAAGGCGACATGGACGCCTTGGAGGATTTAAAAGAGCAGGTCATGGACGACTGGAACAAATGGGTCGCCCAAGCGAGAGCGGTATGGGACTACGAACCTTTCCTCAGCCGGATCGATGCGCGAATCGCCGCAATCGAGGGAGAACCGAACGGATCCCGGCATGGATAAGTATCGGGTCACCTTGCTGCCGGGAAACCAAACATTCACCACGGCCCCCGGGGACATTATTCTTGACGCTGCGATCGCGCAAGGGATACAGGTCGCCTATTCCTGCCGCAGCGGCACGTGCCGTACTTGCATTTTCAAAGTTGTGGAAGGCGACGTTGTGATGGAGGACATGGAAAGCTGTCTGATCAGCCCGCAGGAGATCGACAACGGCCTCCGCTTGCTGTGCATGAGCCGGCTGAAGAGCGACGCCGTCTTCGAGAAACTATCACGCCGCAGAAAAGATACGCCGGTATAATTAGATTTGAGAGGATACTTGCTGGGCCGGTAACGGCACGTGCCAGCGACGTTGCTGTACAACGTCGCTAGCGCGTGCCGTACGGATTGGACAGATTGGACCGTTATATCAGACGTCCATGCCGTTTTAGCTGCAGCTTTGAGGCCTGTACGGCCGCTCACATAATCTATTTTATCTCCTATATATTCTTCAAATGATTTCCATTATTCCTACTGTTAGCTATACAGACGGAAATCGATTCAGTATTCAGAAGTATTAACGGCAAGTAATTAGGCTGAAGAAACCTTATCTGGTATTCTGCCTGTTGCATTAACGAGCAAGATAGTTAAATAGGAGCAACCGCGGCAGTTGCCTTAGTAGAAATCCTCCCTTTTTTGTCTAATAGAAAAATCAGTGCAGCTTGACCGAAACTTCACCAGGCTCGAACGCAAGTACCAGTTTGCCGTTTCGCACATCTAGCAACGTGCCGTTTGAGATTGCCTCCGCTTTCCTGCCACTAGGGTCGACAACCGCCGTATAGCGGAAATCCTCCATTGTTTTACGGGTCCATAATGGATGGTCGGCGCGAAAGCGGAAGATGCCATCACGCCAGCTAGTATCGGAGATGAGCGCATAAGAAGTGAGCAAATGCGGCGTTTGTCCGACCGCACCAATTGCCGCTTCGATCGCATATATGCCCGGACAGTTGGGTAAGTAAAGGATGCTTCCGTCCTGGTAGTGCCACTCCGCTCCATTCACCCGCACACGGCCGACGCTTGAACACAATTCGACTCTCGGTGCAAAAAGAAGCGGCGTGACGCCGTCCACATGGACTATAAACCGTACACACGCGGCTTGCCGACTCACGTCGCGAATGGCCAGCACATGCTGACAGCCCCATCCCGGCTTAACGGTGCCCTCCACGTAGCCGGCAGGGAGGATCGGTACTTCTTCTCCCGCATCGGCATAAATCTTCACCCGGTCCATGCCGGGATTCGTCCGACTGGGAGAAGCGCCTCTCACCCGCCACCACCCCCGTTCCCGGACCATATATGGACCGTCGCCAACCGATGGCAGTTGCGCCACTTTCACGCTTGGCACCGGCAATGTATTACGGCATAGCGCGACCGTTCCCGGATCCCCGGCCGCCGGTGCCCCGTCGACTTCGCGCAGCATCGCCAGCAGAATCTCGCTGCTCCAGTCGCGCTGCATGCCGTCAGGCACGACCAACGAAATGTCGATGCGGTGGCTGCGGTACAGGGCATGGCTCCATTCCAGCCCGCTGCCCGGCAGCCAAATCAGCCGTTCCGGTGCATCCGTGCCCTGCATGCCGATGACTACGTCCGGCAGCACGCCGCGCGAATCGATCAGACGGATTGGCTCCCCGCCGTTCGTCCCCTGCAGCTCCAGTCGCTCCGAATAGGTCTTGTCACCAATAACGATAACATCATGGCCGAGAAACGACATCACCGTGTCCACCATCCCGCCCTGACCATGCGCGAGGCGGCGTTCAATCCGAATCCGCAAGCCCGGGCAATCAGCGAACATTTCGATCGTACGCGTTTGCCGAATTGTCATGGCCAAGCTGCCGAGCTCGCTTTCTTCCCGTAGAATCGCCTTCGGTCCCGCCGGTTCCGGATAAGCCGCCTGTTGGCGCAAAAAGCGATTGTCTGCAAAACGCGTAGCGCACAGCGGGAAGGCGAGTTCGACGAGCGCGCCGGAATTGTAGTAGCAGCCAGCCCGCTGCAAATCGCACTGGAGACTATTGTATTCTCGATCGTCAAACACCAGCATCTGCAAGTGATTGTTCTGGATAAAATGGGTCGAGGCCGGATAGCGATGGCGCGGCCGAACGCGTGTCGTATCGCCGGGAGCTGCCTTTTTGAGCGAGTGTTTCATCGCCAGATCCCCACCCAGCCCCATATCCGTCAGTTGGCCGGCTACCGCCAGTCGAATCGGGTCCTGGCTTGCTGCATAGATGTAGACACGCGTCTCATCCGGCGCCATCGTTTCCTCGTCAGCTTCCCAGCAAACCGCAGATGCCAGTCGGTCATGCGGGTTCATCCACCGCCGATAAGCGAATTGATGGGCCTGCGCCACGATCCAGTCGGGTGTCGCCGTCCGATTCGTAATCCCGTATTCGGCGAAACGCAGCAATGGGAACAAGCGGCGGGGATGGTGCGACTGCCCGCAGCCCTGCATGTAGAAGTAAGTGGTCCCCCATTCCGTTTCGTATGCTTCCGGCGGATACGGCTGCAGCGGATGCGACAGATCGAAGCCGGTCTGGTAGCACAGCGGTCCTTGCCAATGCGCGTTATAAGCGTGCAGTCCGGGCGTGTAGCCGTAAGCCTGCGCTTCGGGCACGCCACCCGCGGCTCCGCTGGACATCAGCAAACACAAGCCGGGATTCCATCGCCAGACCAGTCGCTGAAAGGCAGGCGCGTCAAACGGCACCCAAGCCTCCATGCTCATGGCGTCAAAGCGGGGTCGCGCGCCATCCGCCGCGTCCATCCACCGGGCAAACAGCCGTTCTGCAAGCTGTTGCCGCTGAACAGACGTCAGCTTGCGTTCAATAAAGTTCGCCCCGTAGAGCGAATAGAAAAACAACGTATTCAACATGCCATGTTTCCGGGCTTGCCCCAGAATCGAAGCGATGGTCGCATTCGTATAGTCCGTTTCCCGCGATTGCTCGTAGCCAACGCTATTCACCCACGCCGGATCGTCAGCAAAATCGAATAACACGCCGTCTCGATGCACGGGCAGCAATTCAAAATTGTTGGCTCCCCACTTGCCAGGCTCACGAATGGCACGAGCTTTAAGCCGCTCCGGACTTGTTTCCCGGTTGCCCGGATGATCAAACGACGTCATGCTCATCCAACCCCACAGATCGATCAGCGGCTGGCCCGGAAACGGACGGCGCAAGCTCGGTTCGGCTTCCTTCAGCCCTTCGACCAAAGCCAGGCAAATCAGGGAGAACCCGTCGCCGACATAGACGTCCTGCCGTTCGCTGTGAGCGGAAGCGTGGCACCGCACCGACAACCTATGCCGCCCCTCCGCTGCGACAACAAGCGGCAGTTCGAAGCGGAACGGACGCAGCCGGCGCATTTGCCCCTCATACGTATCTCTAAGGCGATAGCGGCTCTTGATCGCGTCATGTTCGGCTTGCTGCTGCATGTGCCGCTCGCTCTGTGCGTGCATATTTCGGTACGTATGCGCCGGATCGCCGGCAAACGGAATGCCGAAGCCGCCAATTTCATACCCGTCCATACTGACTGTGCAAAAGTCGGACTGCACCGTTTCGAGCACATCGATCTGCAGCGTGTACCGCCCCGGCAATACCCTCATGTCGATCTCCAGACATTCCGCCCCCGCGAATTTGCGGCAGTCCGTCGTCAGACGGCGGGGAACAAGTCTCTCGGAAGTGGTGTTGTCGACATCCACCCGAATAAGCGGTGCGGTCAGCGAGGCAAAGATCGGGTGGCAGCCGCCGTCTGATTCGCTGGCGAACGTTTGTGCCGTCGGCTCCCCCAACTGCCAAACGACACCTGAACGCTGCTCCGTATGTTGATCCGTTATAAGGTATCCTGTAAACAAACGATGTCCCCCCTATTCGTTGAAAGTACTCCTTGCAGCAAGCCCGATCCGCGCCATGTCACCGGATCATGATTCAATCGTTGTTCCTTGCCGAGAAGAGGCAGGTTGAATCGTCGCGGGGGCTTCTCCCGCCTCCGCCATCCGCCGGAGAAGCCTTTGCCGCAGCTCCTTGACAACAGGAACAGCCGCATCGCGCAAGATAAGATTGTCGAGCTCATACGGATCCGCATGCAAGTCGTACAGATATGCTTCTTCATAGAGGTCCGAACAGGAGTCGCGCACCGGATCCTTGCCGGGGGCAACGACCCCGTATTTGTACCGATCGGTGCGAATAGCGCGGCCAACCTGCGTAACGCTGATCTGGACGAACGCTTCCTGCGGCCGGTTCTGCGACCGTTCGCCCCGCAACAGCGGCAGCACCGACTTGCCTTGCATCTCGGCGGGAATTGCAATACCCGCCGCGTCCAGCAAGGTGGGCGGCAAGTCGATCAGGCTGACCATCTCGCGGACGGAGCCGCCGCCTGTGAAGCGCGCACCATACAAAGCCGCCGGCACGCGAATCGAACTTTCGTGGCAGGAACGCTTGTATTCGGCGTTGCGGGTTTTGAAGTGACAGCCGTGATCGGACGTGAACAGCACGATCGTATCGTCCAGCAAATCGAAGCTGCGGAGCGTGTCGAACAGGCGACCAAGCGCTTCGTCCAACCGTTTGACCATGCCAAAGTACCCGCCCAAATGACGTGCCGCAGTGCCCCCAAGCTCCGCCAGATCCGGCGGCATCCAGCGGCCGGTATAGCGTTGCTCGTAGCCGTATGGCGCCGGATAGTTGTCGGTGTTGTTCTGCTGGTGCGGCTCGAGGAAGGAGAGAAACAAAAAGAACGGCAGTGTGCGGTTGTCGGCAACGAAACGAATGGCTGCGTCAGCCAGCGCATCCGTGCGATAGCCTGGCAGATGGATGCGGTCTCCGGCGTCGTCGTAAACAACCGCCTCGTATGGCTGCGACGACAATTCCAGCAAGTTCGCGGCAAGCCAGTATTCGTAGCCCGCGCGCTGTCCGGGCGGAACGGGCTCCTCCCCGGCAAGATGCCATTTGCCGATATAGCCGGTCCGGTAACCGGCATCGCGGAAATGATGAGCGAGCGTTCGGCAGTCGGGCGGCAGCGGAATCCCGTTGCGATAACACCCCGTCTTCGTGGCGTATTGGCCGGTCTGCAAGCAAGCGCGCGCCGGACCGCAAACCGGCTGGCAGGTAAACGTGTGCATCAAGTGTGTACCTTGAGTGGCCATCCAGTCGAAAACCGGCGTCAAGCCGAGCGGATTGCCGTGAATACCGGTCGAGTCCCATCGTTGCTGGTCAGTGAAAAAAACGATCACATTCGGTTGCTTCCCGTTCCCCATATCAGGCATCCTTCCCGTTCCTCCGATCGGCCGCGGCCCGACGCGGATACGCCAATACGGGCTTGTCGTCATTTGCGGCAAAGTCAAAGCCTGCATATCCGTATTCGTGCGACCGGGTATCGCGCCGGAACGTTTCCTCCGGCAGCGGGTCCCAATCCGCTGGACCGCCGGGCCTGGTATCGAGTGCGATGCCAGGCGATCCTTCGCCGTTGCCGTTCACAGCGGAGACCCGGTACGTCCATGTCCGTTCGCGAGGGGCTCTATCATCCGTGTAGCGGATCGTTTCGCCTTCATAGATCAGTTCAACCGACTCCCCGTCTTCGCTGCTTCGGTACAGGCGATATGCAGCCGCTCCCGCGATTTCTCCCCAATCCGCCTCGACGGTATGTTGCCCTCTGCGCGTCAGACGTAGGCCGGTCGGTGTACGGGGAAGCAGCGACGTTGTGCTCGCCTGATACGGATCGGACCAGTCGTTCTCCGCCTGCAACGACGCCGGCCGCACTTTCACCCGGTAATCGGTGTCCGATTTCAGCCCTGACAAATCAAGCACTCCTCTCTCCGGTGTCGCGGCGATCGTGCGCCAATAGCTCCCGCAATCGTTGCTGTACGCCACTTGCATCGTGTTCTCGTATGCACCGTCCAGCTTTAATCGCAAGCTGTTGGGATATGCAACGGACGATACAATGCGAACTGGCAGCGGCAGCGGTTCGCCGGATGTCCACTCCCACCTGTATTCACCCGGCTCCAGGGCGACGGCAAAGGTCAAGCCTTCGCTGTTGACGAGGCCGCCGTTGACGTACAATCTGCCTCCCGCCGACTGCTCCCGGCGGCATTCGACCATTACCTTGCAGGCATCTCGCAGCATCCAGGTACCGCTGGCGTTGCCGTTTCCACAATCCAGGACGAAGCCAACGCTGGCTCGCACCCGCCCGCCGGCGCCGCTTCCTTCTGCTGCGCCGGCGATGGCCAGCTCGATGCCGCCGGCACCGATCCGTACGCCATCGAACAGCGCGCCTTCGATTCGGCCATCTCCGTGATATCGCAGGATGCCGCACCTGCCGTCAAACACGTTATCGTCCTCGCGAAACCGGATGCGGCTGCTGTCGCGAAATACGTAATCGATTCGCCCCGGCAACTCGACAAGCGCGCCGTAATCCGTCTTATGCACGCGCATGACGGCCGGATCGCGATGGCTGACGACGGTCAGGAAGTGCCCTTTCCCATCATATTGCCTGCCTTTGCATCGCGGACTGTACCGATCCCGATACGACGGCGAACGATCAATAGGCACGCCGGGATCGATATCGCTCGGCGCTGCTCCCGGCGTCAGCTGCCAAATGGATGGAAACGGCTCCTCGCCGTGCACGAACCAGGTGAAGCGTCCACTCACTTTTTGGTCGCCGACCTCGTCGTACACAACGATGTAGTCGTTGCCCGACAGCAGTACGCTGCGCGACCGGTAATACGGTCGCGCCGAAGGACCGGCCAACGCGCAGGCAAATTGGGCAAACATATGGTCGTACAACGGCCCGCTCAACTCATTTCTGCCGATGCAACGATACTCGTGACCGACCAATACACCGAAGTTGGTGCATGACTGTACATCGCCGCGATTCTCGTCGCCGACATCCTCCGGCCCGTTGTGGCTGAAACGTTGTCCTTCCGCGTAATAGTAAATGACCCCATTGCCGCCGGCCGCTGCCCGGCCCCACCGATAATTCGGCCCCTCGTCGATCTGCTGCAGCACGACGCACATTTCGTCCGGCCGGTGAGAGGCAGCCCGCAACACGAAGCCATAGCCGGTAAATGCTGCCGAACGAAGGGGGACCGGTACGCCCTTCGTTTCGTTAAGCGGCGTATCCAGCAACTGCGACCATACGTCGGCGGCATGCGGCTTCTTGGAGAAGCCCAGCGCATCGCGCTGAACTTCGGCAAGCAGCCGGGCGCCAAGCAGCGGACGGTAATCAAGCAACAGCATGCCGAGCAAACGCAGCTCATAAGGGGCGGCGAACAAAAAACGCTCGCATATTGCACCGGAGTGGGCTCCTTGCGGCGGATAAGTCCGCTTGCCTTCAATCGACGGGCTCATCGTATGCAGCAGCCATTCCGCCAGCGGCTCGATGCCCGGCACGAGCAGCGTGTCGCCCCCCCATGTTTTCTTGATGAGCCATGCCGTACGAATCATCGGCATAAGTGCCGCCCATGCGTATACGCCGATATTTTCCGTCCAGCGCCCTCCTTTCGTCTGCCATACCGGCACCTCGGGCCGAACGTGATATTTCACATTCAGCGCAGCCGCCCGGGCAAAATGATCGCGCCACTTGCTTCCGTCCGGATGGTTGGGAAACAAGGCGGCCATCATGCCCGGAACCGCAATCATGTCGGCGAGAAAGTTGGGGTGGCCCGCCAACATCGTACGTACCGGCATCGCATATTCGTCCATATGCACATAGGCCATAAAGGCGCTGGCTGCCTTGGCGTCGCGAAACTGGCGTGCGGTCATGTCCTTGGCGGTCATATCCAGCATCGGCACCCAAGCGAAAAAGTCGCGCGCGCTGCCAGGATTGATTTCGTAGATGCGGTTCATATTTCCCGCCAGCTCGCCGATCATTCGCTCCATATGGGCCGGTTCCGGCAAGCCGGGGCAACCGAAATGCGCAAACTCGCTGCTTTCGCCCGGTGCGCACGGCGCAAAAAAGCGCGGATAAGCTTCCTGCGGTTCATCCCACTCCAAACGCCAATCTTTGACCTTGTCGAGATGCAGCAGCTCGTACCACAGGTCGAGATCGTGCACATACGACCCGAGCGGCGACTGCTCCTCCTTTACAGCGGGATAGAGGGCAATCGCTGTGCTTCGCGTTCCGGACGCAAGCGGATATCGCCAGCTTAACCGGGGATCGACGTCCGCTTTATCACTGCCGTAATAAAAGGTGATGCTCAGTGCCGTATCCGCTCCCCACAACGCAAACTTGCCGTCATCCCAGCGATCCGTGCGGCGAATAAAAATGGCGGCCGCGCAGTCATGCGCGCGATCGACGAAAGCGGCTGTTTTGCCGTGCCACCACGAGATCCAATTGCGATACGGGAGCAACATGAAAGGCAACTTGCCCGTCTCGTCCGCATAAGCGTCGATGCGCTCCTTCGACCGGCGCCGGAAGCAGCGGCTTTCCGGCATAAAATCTTCCCAATGAATGATCAGCGCCGCGCCGTCCGCGCTATCGAAACCGGAGATCGTCTCATCCAGCTCGACAAAGTCCATTTCTGCGATGACCGTCACCCGCAACGTGTAGGTCGCGCCGGAAGGAAAGGAATACCGATAAGCCAATCGGCAAAACAACGGCCCTTGCGCTTCCACATCGAACGTAGCCGCATCCGGCATCTCCGGTGTCATAACGACCGCCTGTGCCCGGACGCCGGTACGTTTGCAGCACAACATAAACGGCTTCAAGGCCCCTTCCCTGCTTACGGTATGACCGGCTTCCATAGCCAGTCTGTCGTTTTCGACAAGCGTGAACGCTTCCTCACGCGTCGTTCGCAGACCTGGGGCGACCGAATGCATGCCATCCTCATTTGCGGGGGAACCCGATCCATTATCGTAGTGCAGGCGGAATGTTCGCAACGAGCCTGTTGGCAAGTCAGCCATCGCGTATAAGACCGCTTGTCGTACCTCTGCATCCTGAAGCTCGGTCACTTCCAACTGATAAGGAAGCGGTACATCCGATTCATCGGTCACCCTGAATCGACCCGAAATCGCTTCGCCAGGGGCAAATACAAGCGGGTACGACAGCAGCGTTGTCGGCCAGCGATACGCACGATGCTGCAAATCGTCCCGTAACATAATCGTTCTTACCGCCATTTGGTGTGCCTCCTTGATGGTTGACGCCTTTCTTACTCCAACACAAAAGGGAGCTATCGCAGCGAAATCCCGGATAGCTCCCTCCCGCGAAGCTGCATCAATCGTTCTCTAGCGTTACGGTATTGACGCTGCCGGTGCCGCTTGTCAGCGCGCCAACGCCAATCGTATGATTTCGGTAAATTAGCGTGCCGTCCGATCCTTTGCCAACGCCGATGCCTGCGTCGTAATCCATGATCGTATTGCCTTCTACCGTAACATTGCGCGTGGTTTGCGGATGAACGGCTGCCTGCACCTGTCCGACTTGGATCAGAATGCCGACTGGCGACGTATTGTCCCCGTTGCCGATCAACACGTTATTGCGGATGTCGAAGCCGTACATCATCGTGCCGTAATCGCCTCCCGTAACCAGATGGATGCGCGAATAAATCCGTTTGTCCGGCTTTGGCCCGCCGCGCAATACGTTCCCGTCAAGCCGGACATAGAAGCGAGCGTCCGTACGCGGCGCCCCGTGCGCCGTCACCTGAAATCCTTGCGTATCGACGCCGGTATTGTCCTTCATCACGCCGTCCGCCACGTGTGCATAGAACTGGAACGGTCCGCTGCTGTTCACCGCCGCATTTTTATAGAACGTAATGTTCGCGTTAGAATTGACGACAGAAAATTGACTGGTGCGATCGGGCACAATATCCCACGGCTTGTCGACGGTAATCGTATTGCCGTCCGCATGGACGAAATTGCGGTACTGGCCCATGCCCCGACCGCCTACGATCAACACAAGCGCCGGCGCGGCACGCAGCGGTCCGACAACAAGCGGGCCTGCTTCCGGCGCCGTTTCAATCGTCGTTTCCGTTCCCGCAAGCACGTCGCCGTAGGCCCAGAAAGCCGATCCGTCCGCTCCGAAAGCTTCGCCGTCGTTATTGTCTAAAGACCCAACGTTCTGCACAACATTGTCGTACACATAGGCGTTGTTGCCGATAAACGGGCCGTGCAGGCCATAATCGTACTCGGGATGGCCGATCGTGATTTTGTGCTCGAAGATCCCATAGCCTTGAGCCGCTCCTCCGGTACCCTTGGCCATTTCGAACTGATTGTCGCGGATGGTGAAGTACGAATCCACATAACTGACGTTCATCGTCGCCGCAAAGCCGCGGAAGCTGTTGCCCGTCATAAGCAACCGTTCGTGACCGATAAAACACACCGCATTGCCCTGTCCGGTCGTCCCGGCAGGATCGATCGGGTAGTCGATGTCCACATTGTGCATGAAAAATTCGCTTGCCGTACGCAAGGTGCGATCGGCTGACTTGCTCCAATCGTGGCCGATCCAGAAGAAAAACGACGGTCGTATCCCGGTCGTTTCGTCCATCGTCACCCGCAGCTCGGCAAATCCTTGTTTGCCCACCGTCATGCCGTCGCCGGTTGATTCGATGAAATTTTTGCTGGTGTCGTTCCCCGTGTACATCAGTACGGAAGTACGGCGGCTTTCGCCGAGCAATACGATATTGGCCGGCATATTGATCCGCGTGATCCGGTAAGTGCCGGACGGGAAATAAACGACGCCTCCGCCGGCCGTATGCGCCGCGTCAACGGCAGCTTGTACGGCCGCCGTATCGTCGGCCGCATCGCCCGGATCTGCGCCGTAATCGAGCACGCTCAACTGGTTGCTCCAGTTGAAATCGCGCGCCCACGCAACACCGAGACCGAGCGGATCCGCGCCGGGGGTGACGATGGTCAACTGCTGGCCATTGTCCAGCACCGTCCAGTTCGCGCCATTGTCGTTGCTGATCTCCACCGTGTACGTTCCGTTCGGAACGTCGGCGCCAACTGTAAAATCGACAGCAAACGGATTGACGTCCATCACCACTTGCGTGTACACAGTATCGCTCGCGCTGTGCAGACGGACCGCCGTGTGCCGGGCGGCGCCAAATTCCTCACCGTCGAGGTTGCGGCCGACCAGCTTCATTGACAAGCCGGCATTAGCCTCGCGCTCGGACAAAAATAAAGGCCGCGGTCCGTTCAGCAGCAACGAATCGCTCCAGCCATAACCGTTCTTTACCCATACCCGGTATACGCCGGCCGCTTGTTCATCCGGCAGCTTGGCGACGACGAAATAACCGTCGGCATCCGTTTGCAGAATGTCAAGCTTGGTCGCTTCGGCAGGAGATACGCTGGAGCCGTCCGCAGGAGCAATCGCTACTTCGACTTCGTCGTCATCGATCGCATACCCATTGATCGATATCGCTCCGCCTGGCGATACCGCATCCGACAAGCGAATGATTTTCGGCGGCGCTGCCCACGGTGTAATCTGCACGGTAAGCGGCGCCGTTTCGTCCCCGCTGTCGAAACCGTTCACATCGTCTGGAAGTACAAAAGCTCGGATCGTATAGTCGCCAGCGTAAGGGAATGTATATACCGTCTCCGCTACGCCGTAAGCGTCCGAAACCGCCGAACCAAGACTGCTGCCGATAAAGGTACCGACATGCTCGCCCGACAATTCGAAATAAACCGTCCGTCCGGCAATCGGCGCCGACGCGTCATCGGTTAGCAGCGCCTGAATCATAAGCGATTCTACTGGACCGTCCAGCGTATACGCATACTGCGACAATGTGACTGTCGTCGGCTGGTAAGTCGGAATGGTTACGCTGTATGTGGCCGAATCGGCAGAAGTCAACCTGCCGCTCACGGATCGCAGCACATAATCGTACGTTGCGCCAGCTTCGAGATTGTTGTCCACATAGGACGTTTCAGTCCCGTTCACGACGGCAATTTCGCTGAACTCGCTGTCCGCATGTTTTTTGCGGGCGATGCTGATCTTGTTGTCCGTATCGCTGTTGCTCCATGTCACAATCGCTTTGCGCGGCAGGCCGTACGTTACCGACGTGACCGAAACCGTCGATGCCGGAACCGGATCGAAGAAGAAGCCTTGGGTATTGGCAGCGCCTTCGTTCGCAGTCACTTTCAGCTTGAAACTGCCCTGAATCATAAACTGGGAATAAATTCCTGCGTTCAAGTTGCTCTGTACGACTGTTCGTGAAGCAAGCAAATGGTTGCTCAGATCGTAAATTTCCAAACGCAGATTAATGGCCGGCGTAATGGTCGCATAGGAGTAAACGGTAAACAGGAACGGTTCCTCACCGGATACGGTAAACGTATGGTCGACGGACCCGGCATCCATTAGCTTGCGGGTCACGCCTGATGGCGCGACAAGCGCTCTGGCATCCGTACTCGGATTTTTGCGAACCCAGTAACCGTTGTTGTTGTTCATACTGTAAGCGGATACATACGATGGCAATTGGACCGCATGCGCAGGCTTGTAAGTTGGCCAGCCCGCCTCCCTGCCATTCGTTGACGTCGTCGTATAGAACGGCATCACATACCCGTCACTGCCGTACACGCCGTTCCAGCTTCCGTTCGTCGTCTTGTCTTCGCCTCGGTAGATCGCTTCGTGGGCCGGATCGGCAGATGCGACAGGTGTTATGCCCAGTACCGATACAATCATGGCCCATATGGTTAATAACCAAAAGTGGCGTGACCGAATTCTTTTCATTAGTACACCTCCATGTTTGATAGAAATGAATCCGGTGCGGCGCCCGGGACCGGCCAACCTCTCCATGCCGGCCGATCCGCGGGAGCGGGATTGATTATTTATGCAAGCTGTTGTACAAATCGTTCGCTTCCTTCTCCAATTGGGCGCCTCCCATATCGTTCCACTGCTTGACGAATGAATCGAAAGCCGTGATCGGCAAATCGCCGCGAATGATTTTGGCATACGTTTCCGTTTTCAGTTTGGTTAAATCACCCCAATATTTTCCTGAAGAAGGAAGAATGTCCGACTTGCCGAATACGTCCCATTGCGCCGGTTTGCCGTATGCTTCGCTGATGTCGGTCACTTTTTTTCCGGTGTATTTGCCGTTCAGGTCCAATCTTGCCACGCCGCCGAAAAATGTTTGTCCGAACGCAATCCCCTCGGCTTGCAGCTTTGCCGTGTCGTCGTACGGAGACAGCTGTTTGACGCCGTCGTCGAGGTTTTGCCCATTGGCGAAGTCCCAATGCTTCCCCTTCACCCCGTATGCCAACCTTACATACGTTTCTTCGTCCGTTATTGCGCTTTCCATAATTTCCAGTGCCTTCTGCAGCTTCTCCGGTTGTTTCTCCAGCTGCTTGCCGAATACGTAGATGCTTCCGGCTGTCCCCCACGACCAACCGCCCATCTTGCCGGCCGGTCCTTTGGGCATCGTACCGAAAGCAAGCTTGCCTTGCGGCGATACTTTTTTGATCGCGGCTATGGCCGATTTCGCATTGGTTTCGTCCAGATCGAAGACGCTGCCATTGTCGTTGAAGGCGTATTTACCGTCGATGAACTTCGTGCCAAGGTCTTTGCCGGTAATAAATTCGGGATCGATATAGCCTTTTTTATACCAGTCGGCCAACAAGGTGAGCGCTTCTTTCGCTTCCGGCACTACCGCTCCGTTGACAATTTTGCCATCCTTCAGCATCCACTGGGTGGGCATGACGCCGTAGGCGCCGAATATTTTTTGGAAGGCGGCGTAATACGAATTGCCATTGGTGTTCATGCCATATACATTGATTTTTTTCAGCGCTTCGAAAGCAGCGGTCATTTCGTCAATGGTAGCCGGCACCTTGGTGATGCCCGCTTTCTCCAACAAATCGGTCCGCCATTCGACCGGGGTCGTATAGTTGCCGGTGTACAACGTCGTCAAGCCGTAATTTTTGCCTCCCTGGGCGGAATAGAACCACCCTTGCGGAGCATCTTTGTCAAGCGCGGCTTTCACCTTCGGCGCGTACTTGGCAATGGTATCTACCGGCACTTCGGCGAGCAGACCTTGATCCGCATATTTCTTGAGCGTATTCGGATCGAGCACAAGCATGACATCGGGCACATCGCCTGACGACAACATCAGCTGCTGCTTGTTTACGTAATCGGCCGCGGGCACAACCGTCGGCTTGATGACGGCGTTGAATTTCTGATTCACATAAGCAAGCGCTTCCGCATTCTCCAGCATGCCGCCGCGAAACAGCCATTTGAGCTCGACCGGCGCTTTCGGTGTTGCGCTTGCTGTTGGGGAAGCTGTCGTGGCGGAAGGCGCGACGCTTGCTTCCTTGCCGCTCGACGTGTTGGACGTGTTGTTGGACGAACAGCCGGCCAGAACCGCTGTGCTCAATACGGCGACCGCCAATAAACGTGTTCCATCGACCCGTCCCAATGTTCTCCGAAACATGGAAACATCCCTCTTTCGTTATCGTTTGATCGTCTGCGCGTTACCCCTTGACAGAGCCGAGCATGATGCCTTTGACAAAATAGCGTTGAATGAACGGATACACGAGCAGAATCGGCAAAGTGGCTGCCATCAGCGTTGCCGCTTTGAGCGTCTCGGACGTATATTCGGTACGCCGCATCAGTTCCTGTGTAGTCGCAAGCTGAAGCGATTCTTCGATTACCGTTCGGCGGACAAACAACTGAAGCACTTGTTTGCTGCTGTCCTGAATGTAAATCATGGCGTCGAACCAGGCGTTCCAGTGGCCGACACCCGCCCATAGCGCCACGACAGCCAGAACCGGCAGCGAAAGCGGCAAAATAATGGCTCGATAGATGGTCCACTCGCCTGCTCCGTCGATGGTCGCCGATTCGAGCACCTCTCTCGGGATCGCCTCAAAGAAATTGCGCATGACGATGACGTTGAACGCACTGACCGCACCAGGCAACACCAACGGCCAAATTGTATTGAGCAAACCGAGTTGCTTGATCAGCAAGTACCCGGGTATAACACCTCCGCTGAACAACATGCTGAACACAAACAGCCGCATAATCCACTTGCGGTGCGGGAACGTCCGTTTGGCCAGCGGATACGCAGTCAACGAACATAGCAACAGCGTAAACGCGACGCCAACCACGGTACGGACAATCGTATTCCCATAAGCCAGCGCGATCCCTTGCTGCGTAAACACCTTCCGATACGAATCCAGCGTCGGTGCCGAAGGAATCAGATGAAGGCCGGGCAACTGGGCGTCCGTCGGGTTGCTGAGCGAAATCGTCAGCGTGTACAGGAACGGATAGAGCGTAAAAAAACCGAGCAGCAGCAAAAATGCCGCATTGAACCAATCAAATGTGATTTCGCCTGTCGTTCGTTTGGCCATATCGCCACCTCACCATAAGCCCTGGTCTTCGTTGTACCATTTGACGAGCCGATTGGCTGCAATTACGAGCAGCAAGCCGAACACCGAGCTGAATATGCTGGCCGCCACACCCAGTTGATAATCCATGGACAGCAGTCTGCGCAGTACGTACGTGTCGAGAATATCGCCGATACTCGATGTCGTAGGCGTGGTCAAATTGTAAATTTGATCGAAGCCGACAGACAGGAAATGACCGATCGACAAAAGCAGCATCGTCGTGATGACCGGTGTGATCGAGGGCAGCGTGATATGCCAGATGCGCCGCCATCTGCTTGCTCCATCCGCAATAGCGGCTTCGTACAGCGTCGGATCGATTGCCGCCAATGCCGCAAAATAGACGATCGATCCCCAGCCTATGCTGTGCCAAATGTCTGAAAGGATGATAACGCCATAAAATTTCTCCGGGTCGATCAGCCAATCGATCGGTCCGATCCCGATCAAGCCGAGCAATTGATTTAACCCGCCTGAGCGGCTGAGAAAGGTGAACAAAATGCCGGACAAGATCACCCATGAAAAAAAATGCGGCAAATACGAGACGGTCTGCACAACCCGACGAAAAGCGACCAAGCGCACCTCATTCAGCAAGATCGCGAGTACAATCGGCGCGGGGAACACAAACACATATTTCAACAGCGAAATGACAACCGTATTTCGCAACGCATTCGTCAGCCCATGACCGGAGAACATAAAACGGAAATTGTCGATTCCGACCCACGGACTTCCCAGAATGCCTTTCGTCAGCTTGTAGTCTTTGAACGCAATGAGCAACCCGTACATGGGGACGTAATGAAACAGCAGAAACAACAAAAATCCCGGCAAAAACATGATGATGGCATACTTGTGCGCGCGGTAGGAACGAATCGTTCGCCTAAGCGCCCCCTTCGCATGTTGCCTGGCGATCATTCGTCCCGCTGCCGCGCTAGTTGCGTGATTGTTTTCCTCGTCATGCCGCAACAACGTTGACCTCGCCACCTTCACACCCCTCTTTCGTTTTATTGCCGCTTGTGGCCACAGGCGCGCCGACTCGACTCGTTCGGCACCTCCTACGGTACTTGCATTCCGATTCCTCCGCCATTCACATTTATTTGGCGGGTGTGAGGCATGCATCCGGCATTGTTAAGGGGTGTGTTGTGTCCGCTCCGGTGTTCCCGATTGATGTTCGCGGTATTCACCCGGCGTGATATCAAACTTCTTCTTGAACACGCGAAACAATTGCTGCACACTCGTATAGCCAATCGCCTCCGCCACCAGAACCAGTGGCAGATCGGTTTGCGTCAGCAGTTGCTGCGCCTTTTCGATTCGCTTGTTCGTCACGCGCTCGATAAACGATTCGCCCGTTTCCTCCTTAAACAGCTGACTCAAATGCGACGGACTGATGCCAAGTTCGTCCGCGGCCAGTTGCAAGGACAAGTCGGTGGCATATCGTTCCTCGATCAACTCCAGCGTTCGTTCGATCAAGTAGGCTGTTTTGCTCCGTTTTACGGATTCAAGGAACGAATGCATCGCCGGGAACAACGTCACGTCCATCCAGCGCACGACATCGGAAAGTGTTTTCAATTGGAAGAAGGTTTCATACGGATTGCCGCCAAATACTTGCGACAGGTCGTCATGGTAGCTTTGCCCCAGTCGGACAACGGCGACAAGCAGCTGCATGCAGCAGGTCTTTATGGTGGCCGGCGGGCAATTCTCTTGGTCGAGCGCCTGGCGGAACGCATCAAGCTGCAGTCGGGCCTGAGTCAAATCTCTTGCCCGTAAAGCGGCGAGCAGTTGCTGTTCGATTGTCGATGGATACGGAATCAGTTTCTCCTCCATAATGGATGTGCTTTGCAGCGTCAGCACAGTGTCTCCCGCCTGACCCCATTTGCCTTGCAGAATCTGCAGTGCCGCTCTGTAAGAGCTGGCAACGTCGGCAATGGCCTCGACAATCGTGCCGACGCCGATGGTAACGGTCATCTTCAAATAATGTTTGACTACAGTACGCAATTGTTCGGCGAATGCCACCGCCTCCTGTTCGACAGAGGCGGTTTCAGCCATGTTGAGAATGATGACGGCATGCCAATTGGTTAGCAGCGTACCAATGGCCATTGTCTGCCGATTGCGGCTCGCCAGCTCGTCTGCAATATTCGTCACGGCGAACGAGAACAGGGGATCTTCGCCGGAAAACCGTGCGTTGCCCGATCCCAAGTCCATTTCGACGACAATGACGACATAACGAGCGTGCGGAAACAATCCGATTCGCGTATCCTGACCAGAGATCTTCGATAAATCCACTGCATTGCCATAAATAGCGGCGTACATATAATGGGTCTGAAGCAGCGGCAAACGTGATTGGGCGAGGATGCGGTTGTCCATGTTCTCTTGCACCAACTGGAGAATGTGATGTTCCATGTTCTCGAGCGAACCGTCGATTGGCGGCGTATCGCCGGGTTTGGTTTGCCCTGGGGGAAATAACCGTTCCGCTACGCGGCGAACCCGTTTTTGAAACTGGTTATGACTGAAATAGGCAGAAAGAATGGCCAACACCACCAGCGCGATCGAGATAAAGACAAGCAGCCGCTTGAATAAATCGACACTTTGACGAGGGACGCTGGCTGGTACCGTCACGACGTAAGTCCAGCCGGTGTAGGAGGAGCGCATCATCGACACGAATAGGCCACGCGTTTGCAGCGTACGTGTCCCTTCCAGCGTCGTTTCATTGTCCAGTTCAGCTTGAACGCCGAGAGCCAGTCGGCTCGACGAGTTGATCCCGCCGGTGGCAGATATAAGCGTATGCTGCTCGTTATACACAAGCAGCGTTCCCGACTTCTCCATCGGCAAGCTGCCGATAATCGAGTCGAGGAAATCCGCTTTCATATTCACGATGAGTGCAGCCTTGGGCCGATCGGCGAAATACGGCAACGGAATATCGAGCAACTGGCCAACCAATTCAGCTTGCAGCCGTCCACACTGGAAATTGTCAATACGGGCATGATTCCTTCACTTGGCACGACGTTCGCCGCCAACAATTTGATCGCTAGCCTCGCCGTCATGAAAACGTCGGTGGACTACATCGACTCCGTCTATCTGTTTCATATCCCGCAACAATTGGTGTTTACGAGTAAGCTGCTGACCAAGCTGGGGGAAAAGCGGCTTTTCAGCGATGAGTCATGGCTGGACAAGCTGGACCAGATGACGACGGAGAAAAAACAACGACTGTGGGTGGCGCCGCGGGAAATAACGGACAATGGCGAACAGCGACCGGTACTTACCTATTTGTCGGTGTTTCCGCATCCGCGTCTCCGTCTGGTACATGATCTGGGCCAGATTTTTTTCGGCGAACCGATGGATCTCTTCCTGCACCATATGCGTGCCAAGTTTGTAGATAATCGTTCCGAATAGAACGACGGGAATGATGGAAAGCAACAGTAGCTTCGGAATCGGGATTCCCGTAACATGGAGAAAACGGCTGTCAACAAGGAAGGATTGTGCAAGCATGAGCGGTATGCGGCTGCGCGGCATTTCAAGATGGATCACCCAAACTAACTATTTTTCGTTTTGGAGCGCACCTTGCTTTTCACTTCTTGTTTCTTTGGGGACGGTTTCAACTATTCTCCATCAGGCGAACCCGGGGCATTCGCTCCGATTTCCTTTCGATTGTTGGGGAACTCTGCTCTATGCTAAAATAAGAGGGAAAAACCGGAAATTCGGGGAGATTGGCTATTATGAATAAGAGATGGGTTTGCGCGACGGTTCTTGTTCTGCTGCTGGCGGTATTGGCCGGCTGCGGCGGATCGAAGACGGATGTGCCGATATTCATCATGCCGAATAGCGGCATGGCGCCGGAAACGGCCCGGCAGCTGGAACAGTCGCTGCAAGGCTTGATTGGCGAGAAACCGACGGTTTCCGTCCAGGCGAGCCCGCTTTTCAATTTGCAGAAGCTGATGGTCGAGATCGCCGCTGGCGACAACGGCATCGTGATCGTACCGAGAGGACAGTTCGTCAATTTCGCCCTGCAAGGCAGTTTGGTCGTCCTGGACGATGTGTTCGATCCGGCCCTTTACCCGGACGGCGTCATTACGCCGGAGCCAGATCCGAAGAAGCCGGACGTCAAGCCTGGCATGCATTTGTACGGCGTGCCGGTGACGGATGCCAAATGGTTAAAAGATGCCGGGTACCAAGGGGAAGTGCTGTATGCCCTCGTGCTTCCGCGCGCTCCTCAAGTGGACGCGGCCAAACAAGTGCTGAGCTCGATGATCGGTAAATAGCTGCTGCTTGCGCTGCGGCTTCGTAACGATTGGCATATGCGCCACGCTGCTTTCGGGCAGCAGCGTGGTTTTGTACTGTTTGGACCGCTGCACTATTATGGACAATTTCAAAGCCTATTCCGAACAAAACTAATCTTCGCAAAGAAGACGCCGGCGAAGTGCCCGGCGTCTTCCCTTGTTAATCCAAGTATGAGTGCGCTCTTCGTTATCCTTGACCTTGAGCTGGCTCCGTGTTCATGTAGTTGATTGCCCACATATGGCCGTCCAAGTCCTCGAAGGCCCAATGATACATGAATCCATAATCCTCAGGTTCTTCGTACGATTTCCCGCCCAAGGAGACCGCAGTATTCACGATTTCATCCACCTTTTCCCGGCTCTCGAAGGCCAATGCGATCGTCATTTGCGCATACTTTTCCGTATCAACGGTTTCCTTCTGCGTGAGCGACTTTAAAAGTTCTTTGGTGAGCAGCATGACCTGCAGGTTGTCGCCGATCACGATGGCTACCGACTTCTCATTATCGGGGAATTGCGGGTTGAGCTCGAATCCGAGTCCGATAAAGAACGCCTTCGATTGTTCTACGTTGTTTACAGGCAGATTGAGGCTCGTGAATGTGGACGTTAATGCCATTTTTAAACACCTCATCGTCAAATTGGTTTGTTGTCATTGATGCTTTCGTTTTTATAGACGAAAGCCGATCCGGGAATTCATCGGTCTACCGTTTGCTCCATGAATCATTTCGTTAGATATTTCGCCACTGGCACAAGTATCTCCTTTGTTACAGCCCAGCAAAAAATACTGATAATCTGTTACGAGTATGACGCGCGAATCGATGACTTTGAGCGGAAGCGATTGCTGCCCGATGAATTAGTCGATCATCCCCAGCGCTTGGAGCGTTCTGATGAAGACGACCGCCGCTTGTGCACGTGTCGATTCACTCTTCGGACTGAATGTATCATCGCCTGTGCCCGTCATGATTTGGAGCATCACCATCAAGCGAACATCCTCCAGGAAGGCTGCACCGACGCTTTCAATATCCTTGTAACCGTCCAAACTTTCCCTATCCTCGGTAAGCGGGAGCTTCTCGATGCCGATGGCGGCCGCGAGCATGCTCGCCATTTCCTCGCGGGTCAATGGCTGATCGGGCTTGAACCGATTGCCGTTCGCAAAGCCCAACAGCCCGAGTTCCTTTGCAGCGGCTATTTCCCCAACATACCATGCGCCTTGTTGCACATCGTCATATGACGCGACGCTGACATTCGACGTCCCCCGTCCGAGCGCCCGGACAAGCATCGCAGTGAACTCGGCTCTCGTCACCGCTTGGTCCGGATCGTACATGCCGCCGCCAACGCCTTCGACAAGCCCTTTCACCGCGGCAAGCTCCACGAACGATTTGCCCCAATGCTTCTGCATATCCGCAAAGCTCGCTGAATTTTCCGCCACAAGGTACACGCTGTTCGAATAAGAACGAATCAACACATACCATACGCCCTCTATCTGCATCTTATTGGCTGCGACAAACGCAAACTTGTTCGTCGATTCGTCGTAGCGGAACGCGCCCCATTGCTCCGGCATGACGGACATGTCTTTCGGCATCGGAATCATCCTTGTGAGCGCCTTGCTGAACGTATCGGCTGGGCCGATCGACAGACCGGTTTTCGCGTTTATGATCTCGATATGGAAATCGACGATTGCGCCCCGTATGGAGCCGTTCGGCAAACCGTTTGCCAACGCTTCCCGAATTTCCTTATTGCCGGACTTGTCCGATAAAGTGATCTTGAAGCTGATATCTTCGGCTTGGAGCTTGTTCGCAGCAAGCAAATCTTCCAAGCCCGGGATTAACGACGCTATATGGACCGGGACTTGATAGCTGCCGTATGGTGCTTTGATTTCGATGAAAAATTCGGCGTTGCTGCCTTCCAAGTCGGACAAAACGGCCGCCGGAATGCTGATATAGGCGACGCCGTCCTTCGGCGTCACTTCCAATGTAACGGACGGCTTGGCCGTATCTATCGCAGAAGGGTCCATCTTGATGCCGTTCTGATCGATGAACGGCTTCATCACGGCAGGCGTGGTCACGTTGCCGCCGCTCGGGGACGCTGCCGGCGAATCCGCCGGGTCTACGAAGACTGTGCGCGTAACCTCCGCCGCAGCGTTACCCGCCAAGTCGGATACGTTATACCGCAAGACGTAGGTTCCGGGCGCGGATGTATACACCGTTCCGGTCACCGCGATCGGCCCGTTGACTCCCGAACCGCCGGCGTCCGTCGCCGTTGCCCCATCTTCCGTATACCCGCCGCCGGCCGTCAGCCGCAAACTCGACGGTCCGACGAGCGTCATAACCGGCGCCGTCTTATCGATGTTCACCGTACGGTTGTGCACGGACTCGTTGCCCGTCTGATCGACAGCCTTTACAACGAACGGATAGGTACCGCCATTATGGAGTACGATAGGGGCCGTATAACTGTTCCACGCCGCTCCGCCGTCAAGCGAATACGTGACAGTGGTTACACTGTTCGTATCCGATGCATCTGCAGAGACGGTTATCGTCCGATTCGTCCACGAGTTATCCGTATAGAGGCTCGAATCGGGTTTCGTCATCTCAATGGAGATCAACGGGCCGGTATTGTCCAGCCGGAAACGATTCGATCGCAAGTTCGCCACATTGCCTGCCATATCCTCTGCCCGAATGTGCAAGTACCACTCTCCGTCGGCATCGCTCTTCGTTAACGTGGCCCCATTGGCGAATGAAGTCCATCCGGCAGCCGGAACGGACGTATCGGTCGTCCATGCGTATCGAAGCAAGCCGCCGTCTACCCCGCTTCCGGAATCGGTCGCCGTGACCGACGTCGATGCCGATTCCGCCCAGCTGTCGTTGCCATTCGTCCCGAAGGCGATAATCGGCAGGTCGGCGTCCACGAAGAAAGTCTGCGGCGGTGCAGAGACAGCCGTATGATAGGTATCCGCAGCCGCGATATGCAGCGTGTATGATCCGCTGGGCAACCCGGCCAGCGATATCGATCGGGCAATCGACTGGTCCGATCCGCTCGCGTAAGTATGATAGGTTGTGCTGGATACGGTCGCGTTCAAACTATTCTTGACCGCGAAATCGATTGTCAACGCTTCTCCGATACTGAAATCCAATATCGTACCCGTCACCGCCAACTCAGCGCCATAAGGCGTACTCGCGAGCAAATTAATGTTTATGCTCGGTTGGAACGGCAGCAGGTACGGATTACTTTCCCCTTCCCTGATGCCCCATATGCTTGTAAAGTCCCACCCCGAGCCAGAGGCATAAAACGTTTCCTTCTGCTTCATCATTGCCGTCGATTTGCCTGTTCCACCGTCGCTGATTGACGTTCCTGAAGTACCCGTGTCCCAAAATACGGAAGACAACGTTGAAATGCCGGCCGCGTTAAACCCGATCAAACCGCCCTTGTAAGCGGACGCGCTAACGCTTCCCGTCGCAAAAGCGTTCGAAGTCGAGGAAGCGTAGCCTTGCTGCATGCCGACCAGACCGCCCGCGTAGTTTTGCGATGCCGTTACATCGCCGATCGCGTAGGAGTTCGTTATCGTTCCTTCGAAGTTTTCGCCAGTCAGGCCGCCGACGCTTAATCTTCCGTTTACGCTTGCACTCGCACAAGATTCCGTTATTTGCCCTTGATAGCTTCGACCTGCCAAGCCGCCGATGTTAGTGCCTCCGCCGAGTATATACCCAAAAAAAGGATCGTAAATCTGCCGAGCATTGCCGATTATAGTGCCGGCCGCGCAGCTGTTCGAGATTTGCCCGCTCAATTCACCGACTAACCCGCCGACAATAGAATCGCCGCTGACTTGCGCGTCAACTAACTGGATATTTGCCAGTTTTCCGGTTGCGGCTACCACGCCGAACAACCCGACGTAATCCACGAGCGGACGTTCGATCTTCAGGTTGCGGATCGTATAGCCGTTGCCGTCCAACGTTCCGGTGAAAGGCGATACATAGGTGCCGATCGGCAACCAGCCTCCGTCGTCCTCGCCATACCCGGCCAAATCGATATCCGCCCCCAGTTTATAGTGAGCGTTCAATTCATTGCGAATGTAGGACAGATCTTCAGGGGTCAGGATGATATAGGGATGATCGCTATCCGCTCCGCTGCCCCCGCCGCTTGGAGCGGCAAGAGCCGTCCCTGTCCGGAAGGACGCCGCGAGAGGCTGCATGACGATCGAAAGCATGAGTATGTATAGACAAATCTTTTTCATTCTTTGCGAATTCCCTCCCATTTCGACAAATTTTCATTCTAAGTTTACTTTGCCTACTTTTATCGGACAATTCACCCTTGGGGGTATTTTATTCAGATGGATATACCCCCTATCAACGGATCTATTTTCATCTACTGCGTTTCTTGATATATTTTAGTTGTAGTAGAACAACGCAACTGTACCCTACTGACAAGAGCGAAGAAGGATTGAGTGTACACATTGACATAAAAAAGACAATGAGGAGTCGAAATGTTCTCTTCCGCATCCGTTGATGAATCCTACCGGTTGTTCCGCGCTAAATTAATTCCGCCGGCGCCAATTCCCCAGCCGCTGCTCAGGGAACGGCTGTTTTCCAAGCTAAGCGCGGCATGGAAGCGCAACGTGACCGTCATTACGGCTCCCGCCGGATATGGCAAGACATCCCTCTTGCAAAGTTGGGCGGACAACCAACGGTTCAACGTTCGCTGGCTTCGGCTGGATGCGGACGACAACGAGCTGCGGCGCTTCCTCTTCTACTTCGTGCATACGCTTCCCTTTCCGTCCGAAGACGAGCAGTCAAGCTGGGCACGACGAATAATGGATACGGATTCGGAGCGGTTGCCATTGGAGCTTGAACCTATTGCGGCGCAATGGATTGCCGTGCTGGACCGGATCGAGAAGCAGCATTTGATCGTAATGGACGGCTTCGAATCGATTCGCAACGCTTCCATAGTGCGCTTCCTCACGTTATTCTTCCGATACAGTCCGCCGCACCTCCATGTTATTTTGTCCGGCAGAGAGGTGGCAGATACCGGCATTAGACCGACCGAAATCGACGAAACCGGTTATATTGACGCCGAAGATCTGGCTTTAACGGACAAGGAATTGTACGCTTACCTTTTTCAACGAACATCGGTCCGTTTAACGGAGTCTGAAATCGGCGATTTGATGCAACGCTCGCAAGGATGGTTCGTTGGAGCAAACGCCTATCTCTCCCTCGTTCGGAATCAAGGTTACCGGAGCGGCGATCCGCATTATCACGGCCAGGCACGGCAAGAAACGACGGCATATTTCCGCCATTTGATTCGAACGGAAGGCACTCCTGACTTGTTAGCCGCCTTGCTGCACCTATCGGTCGCCCGGCAGCCGGACGAAACGCTCGCCAAGCTGTTGACGGAAACCATCAACCCTGCCTTGACCCTTGCACAATTGGCATGGGAAGGATGGTTTTTGTTCCCTGCGCGTCATCAACCGGGCCAGTTCCAATTTCATCCGATGTTCGCGGATTTTTTGCAACGGGAATTACGGGAATCGTCCGGAGAGACTTACTCGGCATTGATGTGGAAATGCGCGATTCATATGGAGGAGACAGGGCAAATCTTCAAGGCGATCGAGCACTTGCAGGACGGAGGCTATCGGAGGCAGGCAGCCGATCTGCTGTTTAAGTACGCGGCTGAACTGATGAGGGACAGCAATCTGAAGCTTCAGCTCGAACGATTTACGGAAGCCGAATTGACGGAGCGTCCGGGACTTGCCGTCATGTACGCCAATAAACTGATTCACGCGCGCAGGATCAATGCCGCCGAACATGTCGTCAATTTGCTGAACGAAGTAGTAGCAGAAGATCCGGATATCCTATTTCCCCCTACCGGTGAACGACTGAACGGTTACTTGGCGTCCCTTCGATCCATGATCCACTTTTCCAGAAGAGAGACCGATCTTGGTCTGAAGTATATGATCCGGGCGGCGGATGAACTTGGCGGTCCCGGCAAACTGCATCGTCACGCGCTCTATTTCCATCCGCATACCGCCTCTCTGCTCAGAGGAAAATACGGGCATTACGGGGTACTCCAATCCGCTCGGGTCACGTGCGAATATTGCATTCCGCGTTGGGGGCGGCAAGATACGGCCTTCGCCGTCATGTTGGTCTGTATGGGAGAATGCTGCTACGAAGAGGGAATGCTGATGCAAGCGGAGGAGCATCTGCGGGCAGGCTTGCAGCTTGGTTTGGATTTGAACAAACCGGGCTTGTTCGTTCCCGCCTATCTGGCATGGGCGCAGCTGAAATACAGCAAAGGCGAGAAGGAAGCGGCATGGGCTGCGCTTCGTGAGGCGCGGAACCAATTGATTCCGCTCCAACTCGGAGAAGGTCTTGCGGTTGTCGATGCGTGCGAAGCCAAGCTGAGGATCGAAGAACAAGATATCCGTCATGTAAGACAATGGATGAAAACGGCTTCCATCCGCTCGCTTCCTTCCGTTCCGCCGGATCGGATGTTCGAAGCGTTCGTCTTGCTGCGGGCGTACTTATTTATCGGGAAAACGTCCGAAGCGTTAACGCTCGGGGAAACGCTCCTTCACGCTTCCTTGCTGGTCAACCATCCGAAAGATTTAATCGAAGCGCATCTCTTGTTGGCGCGAATCCACCGCATGCAAGGGGAAGAGGAACGGGCGTTGGAGAAACTGAACCGCGCCTTGTCGGAAGCACATGCGCAGGGATATGTCCAGATGATAAACGACGAAGGATCGGCATTGACCGACCTGCTTCTTGACCATAACAAGCGCAATCGACAACAGAACAATCGGGAACTGGATGCGTTTGCCTCCACGCTGCTCCAAAAGATGCGGATTCCCAAAGAAGGCAAAGAGAGAACGGCGAACGCTGCACTCACAGCCATCCTTACGCGACAAGAGCAGCGCGTGTTTCAGTTGCTTATTGAAGGAGCCTCCAATCGAACGATTGCAGACGTGTTAGCCATAACAACCGAAACCGCAAAAAAGCATTGCAGGCATGTGTATCGCAAGCTGGGCGTTGCGAATCGGAAGCAGGCCATTGAACAATATGCACGGCTGAATAACTAAAATTCGTTCGCTCAATCGCCGCATGTTCGTTCGCTGCTGCTGTCAACAACTGCTGCTTACCTGTATATTGACGGTGCCCCGATCGTTCATAATCAAAAGTGGGTATAATCGGTCCACGTCCATGCCGCCACCATATCGATAATAGCGTGCGTTATGCTATAATCAACGAAGGTGATAATGATTCTCATCGAGGCAAGGAGACAGAACGATGCAGCTCGCAATGGAAAAACCGGCCGATAAAATAGAAAAATCGATCCGCTACATGGAGGAGCATCTGGACAAGCCGATCACGCGGGAGAAGCTCGCTTCCATCGCCGAATTGCATCCGGAGCATTATTCACGCATGTTCCGCAAGTGCAAAGGCATGAGTCCAAGCGAATGGCTGACGAACGCGCGCATGGAGAAAGCGAAGACGCTGCTGGCGCAGGCGAATGCTTCGATTCTCGACGTTGCACGCAAAGTCGGCTTCCCCGACCCGTACCATTTCAGCCGCCGTTTCAAACAAACTGTCGGCGTCGCTCCCTCCCATTATACCGATCGCCCCTCATCGAGGACGATCGCCATCGACTGTCTGGGTCATTGCCTCGCGCTGGGCGTCGTTCCGTACGCAGCTAATGCCGCTTGCGCCGATTTTGCCGGCAGCGAGGGTACCGGCGGCACGCCGCACATGATCCACGAGGCCGACGGGCAGCACGCCATGATGAACCGTCTTCTCGCGTTGCAGCCCGATCAGGTTATTTCGCCGCGCAAAGATTGGAATCGTACGCTCAAGTCCATCGCGAACGTATGCGAATTTCAAATGTTTGACGAACCGATCTACGAACAGTTTCCCCGTATCGCCGCGTTCCTGAACAAGGAGCGGGAGGCGGCGGTTTGGATCGAGCAATATGAAGCAAGACGCGATCAACTTCGTCAGCAAGTCAAAGCGGCAATCGGACGGGAAAGGGTCGCCGTCATCCGCATCCGCGAAGGACTGTTGCAAATGTACGGAATTCAAACTATCGGGTACCCGTTGTACCGCTCGCTCCAGGTAACCCCGCCGGAACGAATCGCCATGACCGGCTGGTGCAATGGCACGTTCCATTCCAGTGTCATCACGCTGGAGGAGCTTCCCTACTATGCGGCGGAGCATCTGTTCGTCGTACTCGGCACGGAAGCGGACAAGCAGCTGTGGCTCCAAATCGCCGACACCGGCATATGGCGGTCGTTTCCTGCCGTCCTGTCTGGCAATGTGTACCCGATCGAGGCGAAGCAATGGCTGCCGTTCGATCCACTCTCCATCGCAAGGCAAATGGAGCAAGCGGCGCGGCTGCTCACCGCAAGAAACGACAGACATCACAAATATCCATCACAGATGCAATGAGCGTCCATGGATTACCTGCCGCGATCCACGCTACAATACGTACTGAGAATAAGAATCATTTTCGCAATGGAGGTCATGATGTTGGTTGTCAACAAGATTCGCCTGCCGTTTATCGCCCTCGCCGTCGTTATGAGTCTGCTGCTCGCCGCCTGCGGCAGTTCCGGCAAGAACAGCGCTTCGCCGTCGCCCGAGGCAAGCAAGTTGCCGGCCACGAGAACCGTCGTCGACGACCTGAAGCGCGAAGTTGTCATTCCGACGTCGCCCAAACGAATCGTCGCCGGCGAATTCGCTCAAGAATTGCTGGCGCTTGGCGTAACGCCGATCGGTTCGGGGGAGAACGGATTCAAGGTTGTCTTCACAGAAGCGCAAATGAAAGGCGTCGAACGGATCGGCGATCCGCCGAGTCCGGAGAAAATATTGGAACTGAAGCCGGATCTCGTCATCGCCTCCACGGTGTTTCTCGACATCTACAAGACACAGATGGAGAACATCGCCAAAATTGCGCCGGTTTACTACATTTCGTTCGACCAAGATCCGATCAACGACATCTTCTCGAAAGTCGCCGATCTGGTCGGCAAGCAGCAGGAAGCCCGCGACTGGATCGCAAGCTACAACAAGGAAACGACAGCGGCGCGGGAGCAAGTGAAGACGGCGCTCGGCAATCAAACCGTCTCTATCTTCCGCGTGGAGAAAGGCCGTCTGCGCATTTACCTGAACCGCAACTTCGCCGGCTACATGCTGAACACCGGCCTGCAGGTCAAGGCGCCCGATGCGGTCGCAGCCGAAATCGCCAAAAACAAAAACGGATCCGCCATCGCCATTTCCATGGAGCAGCTGCCCCAGTTCGCCGGCGATCACCTGTTCCTGATCGTCCGCGGCGAAGGAGCGGACAAAACGGCATATGACGAAATTGCGCAATCCGCATTCTGGAAAAACTTGCCCGCCGTCAAAAACGGCAACGTCCATCTGCTCGACACGGACAAATATTACGGTTCCGATGTCGTCACGATTCGCGAAACGATGAAGGAAGCCGTCAGGATGCTTACCGGCAAATAAGACGCCATTTGAATCCATCGTGTAAAATAGGCTGCACAGCGACAAAACAGGCCTTCCCATCGGAACGGCCTGTTTTTATTTTCACAGCTCGTCCATTGATCGGCCGCGATTAAATCAAGTACCCCTTAGCCACGCATACGTTGAACCGATAAGGTTCTCCTTGTGCAGGCCAAGGGGCGTTAGTATTTCAACTCCCAGTTCTCAAATCCGTCGGAGTAATCCTATTTAATTTCAACCTGCTAACCTTCGTTAATCGATCACCCGAAGCTTGATCCAGCGGATATTGCCTACTCCTTCTTCCACCGCCCAGAAACTGACGAAAATAAGGCCGGCATCGATACGGATCAGCGAGGGGGCGCCAAACCGAAGCGCTATGAAATCAGCCGCCATGTTGCCGGAATTGGAAGTCAACCCGGCTTGGCCGCTCCCCCATAGCGGACGCTCGGATTCGTTCACCCATTCGTCACCCGCAATTCGGGACAGATTGGCCCACAGTCCGGGCACATCCGTGCGGCGGTAAACCGTCAGCACTTGCCCCGGCGATATTTCCATGAAATTCAGCGTCTGTCCCTGCAGCCCGCATGATCGTGGCTCCGTGAACGTACTATCGATACTCTTTCCGCGGGTAATGGCGTAGTGGTTGTCCCGGTCCTTCCCCGCTTGCCTATCGTATACCCAGGCAGCAGCCAAAATTCTGCCGTCGGACAACTCGACCATCTTGGACTCCCAGAAAATATCGACATCCCTTTCATCCGCCATTACATCCGTATATGCCGGCCAGGATCTCCCCTGATCCTCTGATCGAAAGGCAACCATTTTCATTCCGTTGGGGCAATAGCCGTCAAAGCCTTTCCAGGTGGAAGTAGGCAAAATCCAGGTACCGCTACGCAGCGGCACGATCGGCGAAGTCATCTCGAAAGCCGGCCCGACCAGCGGCGGCTCGATCGACTGCGGCTCGCTCCATGTACGCCCTTCGTCGGACGACCGGAACAACAGCTGCTCGACTTCGACAAAGCCGAGATTCCCGGGGTTAACGAATCCGCAATCTTTCCTGGATCGATTGTGGCGAATTACATAGGCGATCACTTCACCGTGTGCTCCATGGGACAACCGGCACGTATCCGATGTGACTCGGTCCGCTGTGCCGGGATACAACCGGCCCTCATGCTCCCACGTAACTCCTTGATCCCTGGAGCGAGACAATTCCGTGTGCAGGTCGGCGGCTTCAAACGCTTGCCCTACCGTAAATGATGCGAGCAAGTCGCCGCCGGCCAATTGAATCACCGACGGAAAATAGGCATGGCGAGAGTAAACATACGGTAGCGGATTGCGGTAAATGATACCGGTATCGACGATCTCAAGATTGGCAATTGATTGGGAGAGCGCAGACATTCGAATCCCCTTTCATTCATGCATTTATCATTCAACTCGTTAATCATGTTAATGTTCCGTTCTGTTCAAACTTGTCGGTGGCCGGGTCCCATGTTCCCTTCGCGCTACACTTCTTGCCAGATGCGACGCACGTTGTCCAATCCTGTTCTCGTGCCGTATGTGCACGATTCGAGCCCCTCGAATTCGACGGAAATATAGCCGTCGTAACCCGCGCGCTTGATCGCACGCAGCACTTCCCGCATGTCGATGTCCCCGTGCCCGACGACCGCTCCGCGCAAATAGTTGCCGCTTGCCGTCGTCATCCAACCGTCGCCCGGATTGCGATCGGCAGGCCGAACATAAAAATCTTTTACATGCACCATCGAAGCGATCGCGGTGTTGCGCTTCACGGCTGCGACAGGATCTTCGTCGACGGAAAGGAAGTTTCCGACGTCAAGCGTCGTCCGATAGTTCGGGCGGTCCACCGCTTGAACGAGCGCTTGTACGCGATCGCTTGCTTGTACATAATAGCCGTGGTTTTCCACGCTTGTCGTGATGCCGAGTGGGGCCGCATAGTCGGCCACCTGCCGACAAGCGGATGCCACGATCGGCAAATCAGCGATAAAGTTCGTGATCGTCGCTTCGCCGATCGGACGCGTAGCGACATCGTGGCGCATCCGCTTGACGCCGAGCGCGGCGGCGATGTCGACTTGCCGCTTGACGCGGGCGACTTCCGCCGCAACGCCCGCTTCGCCCGGCTGGATGAAATTGGCGGCAATCGTGTAATTGGAAATGTCAATCCCTGTCTCCTGGACCTTTCGGCGGATCGCCTCCAGCAAATGCGGGTTATCGTCAAGGGTAAACCCGATCGGGCATATCTCCAGGTGTTCCCCACCATTGTCGGCCACCCATTGCACCACGTCGACAATCGTCATTTCTCCGGCTTGGATCGCTTTGCTCAAGCTATACGAGCTAATCCCCAGTTTCATCCTGCTTCTCCCCGTCTCTATTGTTGGTCAATGTCCCGCTCGTGTCAGACGACTGTTACCGCGTCGTTTGCCTCCGACGACCGGCGAATCGCGTCGAGCATTTTGACGATTTCGCAGCCTTGCGACGCATCGGACAACGGCTGCTTCCGCGTCAGGACGCATTCGACAAAATGGGCGATTTCGTCTTTGTAGTGGTCGTTCTTTGTCACCGACAGCCGGGAATCGACCGGTATACGATTGGATTCCTTGAACAAGGTAAGCGGCTCCAAGCTGGCGCCGCCCTTCGTCCCGAACAACTCGATCTTCATCGCGTCGTCCTGATTGCCGTTGACCGCCCAGCTTGCTTCGAGAGTCAATGCCGCCCCGTTATCGAACGTGATATAAGCTGTCCCCAAATCCTCGACGTCGTAGACCGGCTGCAGCTTGTTGTCGCTCGACCGGGCTTCATAGCTGCCCGTATCCTTAGTGGCATAGGGCGCAATGCGCCGGAACAGCTTGCCCATCGCCTTGTCCGGCTGCGGCATCCCCATCATCCACCACACCGCGTCCAGCGCATGAACACCGATGTCCATCATCGGCCCGCCGCCCGACAGCTGCATGGACGTAAACCAGCCGAGCGGCACCCCGCGTCTGCGTAAAATGCGCGCCTTGGCGAAATAAATGTCGCCGAGCTCGCCGGACGCGGCAACGCTCTGCAAGACGCGGCAATCGTCGCGGTAACGTCTGCTCATGCCGACCATGACGATCCGGTCGGATGCGGCCGCGGCCCGTTGTAGCAATTCGGCGTCTTCCACCGTCGTCGTCATCGGCTTCTCGACAAGTACATCCAATCCAGCCGCGATCGCTTGCAGCGACAAGCGCACATGGCTCTCGTTGAACGTGCAGATGCTGACCGCGTCCAAATCCGCATCGGCGTACATCTGTTCCGCGCTGGCATAAGCTTGGCAAGCATACTGTTGCGCAGTTTGCTGCGCTCTGTCATAATCCTGGTCCGCAACCGCCACGAGCTCGACGAACGGATGTTGCGCGTAATGAGGCAGATGGAAAAGATGAGCGATCGCCCCGATCCCGACGACGCCGATTTTTTTTTCATCCAAAGCCGCTCCTTAAGTATAGTTGCGCCGGGTCCGAACGAACTGCCGAGGCGGCCCTTTCGCGTGAACCCGGCCGATGCTGTCGCCAAGCGTTACGACGTCCATTGCCGCAGCAAGGCGCGAGCCGACGCTTTCAGCGTCTCCGTCGCCTCCGCTGCGATCAAGCGCTGCTGCAGAACGGCCGGATCGCCAATATGCGCGACAAAATCCTCCATGTATGCGGCTGCTTGTGCGGAAGCGTGCTGCCCAAGCAGCGCGGCAATGATCATAAGCCGGTAATCCAGTTCGTCCGCGAAAGCGGCAACGATATCGCCGGAAGCGCGGAATTGGCCGACGAGCCCGCGCATCGCGTGCACGCTGGTCGTCACATCGACGGCAACGCTCCGATCGCTTTCGACACCGTACGCCGTTTGCGTTACCGTATAGCCGCCGCCGAATGGAACGGACAAAAACTGCTGCACGCCAGTACTGTCGGCCAAGCCGGTTCGCGCCACCGCTCCGGAAGCGTCGTACAGCTTCAGTTCCACGCCGCCGCGCGCTCCGTCAACTACGATCGCGCCTGACCCGTCAGCGCTGCCTTGTGCGGACACTCGATGCGGTGCGACAGTGACGGTTCGCGTTGCCGGAGCGACTGCATCGCGGCCGTCGGCGCCGGCGATACGGTACGACACCGTATACTCACCCGGCGTATGCGTGTCCACCGCTTGCGCGTCGCTGACAATCCGCCCGCCAATATCCGCTCCGGCGCCGTCCGTGGCGGTTGCGCCAGCATCAACATAAAGGCTGCCTTCCTCGATGCGCAAGGCGGAGCCGCCGATTGGGCGCAAGCCCGTCACAGTCTGTTGCGGAGGCGCAACCGTAACCAAATTTTGTACCCATTCCGCCGGATACGCGAGCTTGTACCAACGATCCACCTTCACCCGGTCGCCGAGCGCGCCAAGTATCGATTGACCGCCGTTCCAATTGTTGAAGATGTAGACGCCGTCGTAGCCAGCTTCGTAGAACTGGTGCGCGCGGAGCAAATATTGCTGCCGGCTGACCGCCGTAAACCCGGCGCTGATCGGGATGCCGCGCTTGCGCAAATCTTCCTCCTGTTTCGTCAATTCGTGACCGGCCAGTGTAGAGGTAATGCCGCCGTAAAGCTGCACGTTCGTCCCCGCCGTCATGTCGCGGAAAACGTTCAAGCTGCCGAAAAAATCCTCGTGTCCGATCACGGACGGCACGAGCCGGTCGATCAGCCCTTCCCGCACCCATGTCGCGACGTCGAGCCCGTCCTTCTCGTACTCGTCGTACGGAATGCGGACCGAAATCAGCTTGCCCGGAAGCTGTTGCCGCACGTCGCGCATGAAGTCGGTCATGACTTCCGCCTTGAACCGGTACCATCGGGCAAGCCCCGCCTGCGTCGTCTCCTGTTGCGGCAAAATGCCGTATTGCGCTTTGTACGCGTTCGTAAGTACAGGCTCGTAGCCGAGCACGTACGGGTAACGGCCGTAATCGAGCTCCACACCATCGATCAGCGGAACGCCCGCTGCATCGGTGACCGCCGCTGCTTCCTGCAGCACATGGATGACATATTGCCGAAACTCCGGATATGCGTAGCTCATGCGAAAATCGTTGAAGCCGTCCACCGTTTTCTGCAAATAGCCTTTGCCGGCGTACTCGCCGTACAAATTGCCGTTCAGCCACGGAAATTGGTCTTGTTTATAGAACGCCTCCATGCGCATGGACGCGAACGGGTGCAGTCCGAGCTGCCGCGCCCGGCCGGCGACGATTGTCAGCGGATCTTTGCCGCTGTTCAGCATGCCGACAATCGTGTCCCGCATCTGTTTATCCCCGTCCGCCATCAACGCTTCCTGCGCCGGCGTCAAGCCGGCGAACGGCATGCCTGCGTATTGGCTGTTGCGCAGCAGCAGCATCGTCGTGCCAAGGCCCCAGTACAACGAGTCGACGTCCTGCCCGGCAAAAATGTTGACGGCGTTGTCCACCAATGTCTGTTCGTCCGCATACAAACCGGAATAAAAATCGCTGGAACCGTCGTTATTGTAGATGACTCGCTTGCCTGCCGCCCCTTCGTCCGGCCGCGTGTACGCCGCGATTTCATCCGGCGTCAGCCCGATCAGCTTCACATAGGCGATTCTGGCCTTTTTCCCGGCCAATGGGGCGACCGATACGGTGCCGCCGGCAAAATCGGACGCTAGCGCGAACACTTCCGCAATCGCTTTGCTGCCATATGGATCGACCGGTACAGAAGGAACGGGGCCGACAACCGGAATCGTCACATCTCGCGGATAGACGCCGTCCGTTACCGTAAACCCTTCGGTGCCGGTCACGTAGCCGATATAAACCCCATACCAGCCGTTCAGGTGGACCGGAAGCTGCCACGAGCCGCTCCCGTCGGCATGCTCCAACAGAATACCGCCCTCGTTCGTGCCGTCATACGTAAAGGTGGATTGATGCCATTCCGCCAGCGGTGTCGGGTTGCCCGAATTGTCCGTCGTCTCGTCCATCGCGGTAAACAACCGGACTTCCCCCGGTACGGCGGTGTCGGTTTGTCCGGGATTCAGACCGTATACGGCGCGGTACACCTTGATGTTCTGCGTCACCTCGTTCCTGACGGCGCCGCCGCCGTCCACCAGCCGCAGCTTCATCTTCATATCGCCCGTTTCGTTGCCCGCGTTCAGTCGCACCGTGACCGCCGGACCTTGTACGGCCTGCGTCCCGTAGTATACGGCGGTGTCGCCTTGGTATACGGCCGCTTGTACGGTCAGGGCTCCCGAGGCATACCACAGCGGGTCGGCATCGGCAACGGAGACGATCGCGTCAATCTGTGCGGTTTGTGAAGTTGGCAACACGGTAACGCCCGTGATGAGCGGCTTAAACTGCGTCCATTCCGGCAGCTCGTTCCGCGTGAGCCGGATGCGGTCGAACGCGGCTTCGTTCGCTCCCGACAGCGCTCCTACGGCATCGTTGCCGATCGCGAAACTGTCCGGCTCTGCGGTCGGGGTTCCCGCCCCTGTCCACCAGCCGAGCTTGCCGCCGTCGAGGGTGACGATGATTCGGCCGTGCTCGTCGCGGGCGATGCCCCATGTGTGAAAAAGTCCATCGGTCGGGATAGCAGCGTCCCCGTTGTCGTAACCGCCTTGCGCGTTTTCGACGAGCAGCTTGCCGGCGCCGCCGATGATGACACGGTACCGCTTCCCGCCGGCGACGATGTCGGTTCTCAGCCCAACTTCCGGCGACGATGCGGCCGGGACGGCCAAGCGATCGAAACGCGCGTCGAATTCCGTCGCCCATACGCCCGCTCCGAGCGCAACCGATTGGCGGATCGTCGCGGCGCCGGAGGCAGACGAATCGGCATAAGTCAAATAGCGGCCGACCTCGATCGTCTTCATGCCCGGCACGGACCCATTCGTGCGGCCGCTGTCGGTAAAGTAAGCGCCGGAGACAGGTGTGTCCGCGGTCCAGCCGGCGGCGGCGAAGCTGGTCGCGTCGTCGTTGATCGCAACATTCGGATCGGCGATCGCGCCCTTCCACATGCGAATGGAATCCAAATAGACTTCGTTCGTGCCCTCCTGCCAGTCCAGCGGCGTATTGACGATCGTCAACCCGTCCGCCCTGCCCGGCGCGGACAAGGCGATATTCGCAAATGAAGCGACCTTCGCGCCGTCGAGCAGCACCATGACCGTATTGATGCCATCATACGTAATCGCCCATTGATGAAACGCATCATCGGTCGGCATTGCCACTTCCTTGCGGACATACTCGGAAGTGCTGGCGTTCGTCAGCGCGAGCAGCTTGTTCGTATCGTTGAACAGGAGCTGATACCGTTTCTGATTGGCATAAACCAGAAAGCCGAATCCCCGCTCCGCCGGATATTGCGTAGGTGTCATCAGATCGACGAAGCGGGCGGCGAATTCGATCGTCCACGCAGCGGGGCCGATGGTGAAGCTTTTCGCCAGCGACGTATATTTCACGTTGAAGCTTGCGGTTTGATCCCCGTAGAACAAATATTGTCCGGGCGCAACCGGCTTCATCGCGGCTTGATTCGGATTGCCGAGCGTTTGGCCCGCGTCAGTTATATACAGTCCGTTCTCGGCGGGGATCCGCAAGCTCCACCCCGCTTGCTTCATGTTGGCGGCGTCGTCCTCGAGCAGCACCGTGCCGTCCGCCGTCGCCCGTTTCGTCAAGCGAACGCTGTCGAGATACGTCTCGTTCGTGCCCGCCTGCCAGTCGAGCGGCGAATTCGCGATCGTCATGCCGTCCGCATGGGTGGTCGCAAACGAAATGTCGTCAAACGAGGCGACAACTGCGCCGTCCAGCTTGACGGAGACGGTTCGCCCGCCGTTGTAGGCGATCTCCCACTCGTGGATGCCGCTGTCGGCCGGTATCGCCACCTGTCGCCGGATGTAAGCGCCCGTGCCGCTCGTCAGCGCGACGACTTTGTCGCGGTCGTTGAAGGCGATTTGATACCGTTTGCCGGCAGCGTAGACGATGAACACAACGCCGCGCTCCGCCACGTTCTGCGCCGGCGTCATCAAGTCGGCGAAGCGCGCGCCGAATTGCAGCGACCAGGCGCCGGAACCGATCGCCGCGTCGCGGTTCAGCTGCACGTATTTGCCGGCGGCACTCGCCGTTTGGTCGCCGTACAGCAAATATTGTCCGCCGGCGACCGGCTTCATGGTCACTCCGTTCGGGTTGCCGAGCGAATTCGCGGCATCCGTCGCGTACAACCCGTTGATTGGCGCCAACGTCCGCGACCAGCCGGCCCCACTCAAGCTCGAGCCGAAATCCGTGAGCAGTGCGTCGGGATCGGTCAACGCACTTTTGTATAGGTTGATGCTGTCGATGTACACTTCGTTTGTGCCCGACACCCAATCGAGCGGCGCATTAAACAGCGTAAAGCCGTCCGCGTGAGTCGGCGCCGGCTGCACGATGCCTGTGAACGCAGCGACCGCAGTGCCGTCCAGCAACACGGTCACCGTATTCGCGCCGTCATACGCGATGTCCCAGCGGTGAAACGCCGCATCGGCCGGCATCGCCACTTCCTGGGTGACGAAGGCGGATGTGGCGACGCTGATAAGCGCCGATATTTTGTTGCGATCGTTGAACGAAAGCTTGAATCGCTTATGGTCGGCGTATAAATCGATGCCGAACCCCCGCTCCGCCGCATACCGCGACGGGGTCATCAAATCGGCGAAGCGCGCCGACAGCTCGACCGTCCAAGCGCCCGGCCCAATCGTCACATCGCGGGAAAGCAGCGTATAATGCCCCGCATTGCCCGCCGCCTGATCCCCGAACAGCAAATATTGGCCGGCCGGCACCGGCTTCATCGTCACCCCGTTCGGGTTGCCGAGCGTATGCCCGGCATCGGTCGTATACAAGCCGTTCTCGGGCGCCCTGTTCGCCGTCCATCCCGCCGCTTGCATGGATGAACCGTCGTCCGCGAACAAGATTGTCTCCGCATTCGGCGTCCCTGCAATTGCGTTCGCCTCGCCGGATGTCCATGGAGAAAAGGGCAGCAGGCCGATCAATAACGTTCCGCACAGCAGCGTGCACAGCCGTTGCCGCCATCCTTGAATCGCTGTCATCGTTCGCACCTCCTCGTCGTTTGCGCGGGGGAAGGAGCGATCGTCGCAGCCCCCGCTCTGCTTGCCACTACCCCTTCAAGGCGCCGATCATCACGCCTTTCACAAAATATTTTTGCAGAAACGGGTACAACGCGAGTACGGGCACGGTCGCCACAACGATGACGGCGTATTTCAGCGTAACGTCGATTAACCCCTTGTCGAACGAGTCCATCCCCACCAGCATGCCGTCCGTGTCGTTCTGCACGAGGATGTCCCGCAGGACGAGCTGCAGCGGGTACAGATCGCGGTCACGAATGAACAGCATCGCGTTGAACCACGAGTTCCAATGGCCGACGCCGTAATATAAAATCATGACGGCCACAACCGGCATCGATAGCGGAAGGAAGATACGGAACAAAATCGTCAGGTGCGAGGCGCCGTCAAGATGGGCCGAATCTTCGATTTCGCCGGGAATGCCGAGGAAGGCGGTGCGCATCAAAATCAGGTTGAACGTGTTAACAGCCGTCGGAACGATAAGCGCCCACAGCGTATTGCCGAGATGGAGCCCCATGACGGTCAAATAATAAGGCACAAGCCCCCCGCTGAAAAACATCGTAAACACGATCAGCATCATGATGGCATTGCGCCACAGCACTCCCTGGCGCGACAAGAAGTAAGCGCCGAGCGAGGTCATCAGCAAGTTGACGGTTAGCCCCGCGATGACGACGATGAGCGTGTTGACGTAACCGCCGGTAATCATCCGATTCGCCAGCACCACCTTATACGCTTCAAGCGACCAGCCGAGCGGAGCGAGCAGCAGGCCGCGGTGAGCCATCATCTCCGCCGGATTGCTCAGCGAAGCGAAGACCACATAGACGATCGGGTACACGGTCACGAGCGAGAGTAAAGCCAGCACGAGTCCGTTCAGTGCGCGAAAGCTTCTTCTGCCGACGCTATCTTTCATTCGTATCTCTCCTTACCACAAGCTGGAATTGCCCGCTTTCCGGCTGAACCAATTCGCTCCGACGAGCAGCGCGAAGTTGATCGTCGAATTGAACAGACCGACCGCCGCGCTGAAGCTCCATGCGAAATCCTGCAGCCCTTTACGGTATACATAAGTCGAGATGACGTCCGCTGTCTCGTACGTGGCCGGATTGTACAGCAAAATGATTTTTTCGTAACCGACGCTGAGCATACTGCCGATTTTCAAGATGAGCAGGATGACGATCGTCGGCGCAATTCCGGGCAGCGTCACGTGAAGCGTCTGCCGCCATCGGCTGGCGCCGTCGATCGTGGACGCTTCGTACAGCTGCGGATCGATCGCGCTCATCGCCGCCAAATATATGATCGAACCCCAGCCGACTTCCTGCCATATTTCCGATGTCACATAGATGGGTACGAAATTGCCCGCCTTGTTCAGCATTGTCTCCTTCTCGCCGCCAAACAGCCCGATGACGGCATTGATGACGCCGCTGTCCATCGTAAAATCGATGATCAGCCCGCACACGACGACGAGCGAAACGAAATGCGGCATATACGTGAGCGTCTGCACGAAACGCGAAAAATAACGGCTGCGCACTTCGTTGATGAGCAGCGCAAGCGCGATCGGCGCCGGAAAGCCGAATACGAGCGAAGTGAGGCTGATGACAAGCGTATTTTTGAGAATGCGCCCGAAATAAAAGCTGTCGAAAAAAACTTGAAAATGCTTGAATCCAACCCACGGGCTTCCCCATATCCCTTTGGAAGGGACGTACTCCTTGAAGGCGATGATCGCGCCGTACATCGGAACGTAATGAAACAGCGCATAGTACGCGATGACGGGAAGCACGATCATGTACAACGAATAATTTCTCAACCAATCCCGGCGAATGACGGGGACCCACATCTGCAGCGCCCGCCGAAGCTCCAACCGTCGGTTCATGTTGCCGTCTCTCCTTGTTTCATGCCTTGTGCGGTTGAAACCGACAGAGGAGCGAAGTTACTTCCCGCTCCCCCGCCGGACAACGGTTTACCGTTTGTTATACCGGTCGAGCGCCGCCTGCTGCATCTCGATCGCCTTATCGATGCCGAGCTTCTTCATTTGCGCCACATATTTGTCGAAGCCGTCGAGCGATTCCGAGCCCATCACGAATTTCAACAGCATCTCGTTTTCATAGGTGTTCACTTCGTTCATGATGGTTGCCATTTTCTCCTGTTCATCGGCCGCAACGAATACCGGCGGCATAAAGTGTTTGGCTGCATCGGTGGCGGCCCATGCCTTCACCGCGTTTGTTTGCGCGTCCGTCATCGTCTGCAGCACGTCCGGATTTTGCACGAATGGCCCCATGTCGTGCGACAGCATGTAGCGTGCCATCGCTTGGCTGACCGGAAGCTTGTTCGGATTGTTCGTGATTTGCTCAGTATACTTCGGCTTGCCGTTCACCAACGCGAAGCTGACTCCTTCGATGCCGAAGTTGGCCAGCATCGAGCCCGCTTCGCTGTACAGATAATCGAGGAACATGGCGGCTGCCTCTTTGTTTTTGCTTTTCGCGGAAATCGCCGCTCCGAAGCCGATGTAGGGGAGCGAGTATTGTCCGAATTGCGGCGTATCGCCTTTCTTCAATACCGGATACGGCACGCCGACGATTTGGAACTTCGGATCCTTGTCCTTCATCGCCGTCATCCACTTCGCAACGCCGCTGGCGTGGCTGGACACTGTCGCGCCCGATCGTCCGTCAAGGATGTTGGCGTCCACCGTCTTCGTATCCAGGGTGGCAAAATTGTTGTCCAGCAGCTTCTCCTTGAACCAGACGTTCATCGTCGCGAGAAAATCTTTGTAAGCCGGCTCAATTGATCCGTACTTGACCTTGCCGTTGTCGACGAAAAACCCTTTGGTGATGCCGTATGCCCCGACAAAAGTACCCCAAGGCAGCACATTGCCCTGGAACGACCAATACGGACTGAAGGGCGCGACCGCTCCTTCCTTTTCTTTAAACGCTTTCAAAACGGTGTACCATTCGTCCATCGTGGTCGGGATCGGCAGCCCCAGCTCGTCGAGCCAGTCTTTGCGCATCGAGGGCCCGGCCGACACTAGAATGCTCGTATCACCCTTGATGATCGGGAACGAGTAATAGCTGCCTGCGTCCGTCTTCACCATTTTGTCGATGTCCGGATGCTGCTTCAAGTAGGCGGTATAGTTCGGCGCATACTTGCTTTGCACATCGTTCAGCTTGGCAATGACGTTGTCCGCTATCGCTTTCTCCGGTCCGCCGGGATATTTGGTCCAGTCGTTCCAAATAATATCCGGCAAGTCGCCGGAGGCGATCATCAGGTTCAATTGTTCGCCTTCCTTGCCCGGCGCCGGATGAATGTATTCGACTTCGACGCCGGTACGCTTCTTCAGCTCTTGGGCGAACTCCGTTTCGGCGAGATTTTTCGCCGTGGCCGACGTATTGGCGGCGAGCGGAAACCAGAACTTTAATTTGACATTGCCTTTCATCGGATATACCGGTTCGTTCCCGGCCGCCGCCGTCGCGGTCGGAGACGCCGTCGGCGCCGCCGTCGCGCCGACCTTCGCCTCGTCCCCGCCGCCCTTCGTACAACCTGCCGCAGCGCCGGCCAGCATGACTGCTGCAAGCGACGACGCAACCCACCTTGATCTTTTGCTCATCGTACCCTCCTGAACGCCATGTATTTTGCGATACAAGCCAAGTATAGAATCGGCAACTTGCCGCCGAACAGAGACAAATCATGATATGGGGGGACAATAGCGCATATTTGCAAGGACAAACTCGATCGCGCCAGGACAAAAAACAAAAGCCATGTCATCCATGGCTCTACAAGTGGCTCGCATCATAACAAATCCATATATTTACCGGGCGTTACCCCCTCATGTTTGGCAAATACGCGCCGGAACGTGCGTACGTTGGAATAACCGACTGCTTGTGCGACGATGTCCATCGTCATCCCGGGCTCCTGCATAACATTTTTCGCCTCGGCGATTCTCACTTTGGCGATGTACTCCAGCAGCGGAGTACCGGTTCCTTCTTTGAAGATGCGGGAGACGGAAGCGGGGTGCAGCCCCATCTGATCGGCGATCGAAACGATGCTGAAATCGATGCTGCGGTATTGCTCCTGCACGATGCTCACTATGGTTTGAACGACGGACGTATGACGATTGCCCGCCTGCTCCTGTCGGACATACCCGCATATGTTGCGTAAAATTTGCTTCAATTGCCCTTTCAACTCGTTTACTGTACGGCATTCAAGCAGTCGTTCGATCGGATCGAGCGATTCCAGAAACGGATTGTCGCTTATGCTGCTCATATCGTTGATCGTCTTCAGCATCGTGCTGACGAGATCGACGAATAAACATTTTGCCAGTTTGAGCGGCAGCTTTCGCTGCTCCAAATGATCCTTGAATATATCATCTATGATTGCCTCCGCGTACCCGTACTCTCCCGCCTTGATGCTGTTCATCAATGACTGCTCTTTCTCCAGCGGGTAATAGTATTCGCCCCTCATCCCGGTGTTGTTCATGTCGCTGTAAAGGAATACGCCCGTCACGCCGTAGACACTCTGGTATTCCATCGCCTCGAGCGCTTCGTCGTACGCTTTGGCAATGCCGATCGCCGAATAGTGGACACCGCTGACGGTAATAGCAGGTGAAATACCGTGCAGGGTCTCCATATGACCGGCGATGCGATTCGCGATTGCGGACGCGGAGGCGTCCCGTATCCGGTCATCCGATTCCTCTCGTTTGTCGCAATTGAGCAAATAGACGAGCCAATCGTCCATCTCCGCCAAATATCCGGTCACCATCGGTCCGGCCGCCTGATCGATTGCGATCGCAACTGCCGAACGAAACGCCGAAAGCGGCATATCCGCATCCTCATTCGCCCGTACGATCATGACGGTGAACGCATCGGAAACGAAATGCATCCCGTAGGCGTCCAGCGATTGCTCCAGCGGAATGGCGCTTTCTTTCCCTTTCAGCAGCTTCTCGATAAACCGGCCGCGCATGAACGTAGTCAATCTGCTGCTCATGTCCTCGTTCTCCGTAATCGTCGAGTGAATCGCCTGCCGGAGGAAATTGTACTCGTTGGCCTGCGCGCCCGGGACGATAACCACGTTCTTTCGTCCTTGAAACAGCTCCATCAATGCCCGGACAAGCGAATAATTTTTGCGGACGAACAAGTACGCAAGCCCTCCGCCGATTAACAAGCATACGAGCAAGCCGATCGCAGTCGCTTTTTTGATATATTCCGACTTGTCCCAATAAACACGCTCCGGCATGAGGATCATATATTTCCAATCGGTCGCCTCCGAGCTTATATAGGAAACGACCACAGGCTGCCCCGAGTAGGACGCCTTCAGGACGCCGCTCTTGCCCGCCAGCTCTTTATACCCGACGGGCATGGGCTCGACAAGCGGCGAAGTGGAAGCCAGCACCCGGTCCTGCTTGTCAAGGATCGCCGCTACGCCATTGTGAATATAGTCAACGCTGCCGGCTATCCAAAATTTCGAGTCGTCCACGAGGATCACCACATTCCCCCTGATCGTCGAACTGGGGTTCCCGATCGGGACGGAGCGGACATAAGCAAGATCGCCGATGCCCCCGTTTTCGTTCGCCGCGCTGTTTCCGAGTTGGACGTAACCGCCGTTGTAACGCTGCTGCAGCCGCATTTTCCATTCCTCATAGGGGATCGGATTGCGTGTATAAAGATGGTTATAAACGACTTCGGAAGAATTGCTGATCTCGGGCGTTACAATCGCATCTATGGACGGAAAATAGACGAAGTAATGCGCCGACCGCTGCGAAGACTGGTACACTTTCAAGCTTTCGAACGCTTTGTACAACGTAAAATACTGTTCGGGCATGAGCGGCCCTTGGATTGTCAGCAGCTCTTGCACTTGAGGGTTGAAAGCGATTTCAATACTCAGCCGATCGATATCGGAGAGCCAGTTGTCCATGTCCTGTCGCACTTTAGACAGGATGAGATTGTTCGAGCGGTTGATTGCCTCTGCAACCGTCCGGTTCGTTTGGGTGTACGTGACGATGCTGACCAATAGCGGAACGAGCAGTATGGCGGCATAAGACAACAACCACGGGATGGCGATGCTGTGCCGCTTGAACATCACATGAAGCAAAATTATGTCTCCCCCTCGGCTACCGCCCTTCGCCAACTTATGCCCCTATTATACAAAATACGCCCGATTGCAGAAAAGTGCTAATCCGCTTGTTCATGCCGGCCCGGGTTCTCTATTATTGTCGAATGTGCGCTTGTCGTTAGCCTCCCGACATTCCTGCACCAATGCCTCGAGGTCGGCTCCAAGCCGATAGCGGGACATGAGCTCGGGAGCCCACTTCCTGCCATACTGGACATGCATCGTTTCATCCGCCGCGTCATACAAGAATGCCTGAGCGGATAAATAATCGTTCAACTCCATATGACCCTTCAGCCGCATATGGCGAAGCGGAAACGAGCCGGCTTCGATAACGAGCGTAAGGGTGATATATCGGCGGGCTGCATCTATTTCCTGGCGCCAGCTGTAGTTTCCCGTCATGTATTTCATTTCTTCGAGAGCGACGCCGATCTCCTTCAGCCTTACTTCCCCGATCGTGGAGTGCCGCACCTCATCCCATAAATGGCGGGACAAATCAAGATAAAATTCCCACGGCATCCCCTTGATTTCGTACATAATGCTGCCGAGCGTTTCAGCTGCCTGCATCTCCTGCAAATAACCATAGCCGAATTGCCAAATCAATTCCTCTCTGCGAGAAGGATTGACCGGTGCACTCACGCGATCCTGCACCTGAAAATTCTCCGGACGAATCGCCTGAGAAGCGGGAAGCTCCAACTGCTCAGGCGCAAGCCGGACTAATTCCCTCAGCGCCTCTTGATGTCGCTGTTCCGTCCATGTCTTGGACTGCCTGAACACGTCAACCAGCAACTCGCCGATGATTTGATCGCATGCGGCATACCACGGTTGCCATGCCGGTGTGTTATACAGTTCGGCAGACAGCCGCTCGAGGAGCTTAATACTTGCGATTTGCTCCTTCTCTTCTGTGCAAATTTGCTTCATGATGTGCTGCGTCGGCGCATCGTGAACGGGGAACACGCTTTTTTCCTGCTCCTGCAGCAAATCCACCAACCGCGGCTTCATGCTTTCATAAATCGCGGCAAGCATCGCCCGGACGTTAGGGGCAGTCGCCAAATAGACAGGTATATATGACAAAGCCGGATGAACCTGTTTATCCGGGCGGCCGCGAAGCTCCTTCGTGCGAACCCGCAATTCATTGGCATGTATCGAATCTTGCCATTGATGCAACCCAAGCGCCTGCTTCATCGCCCAGTCGGGCATCGCCGGAATAATCGCCGCCAAATGCTCCATCATCATCTTCTCGAGATGAAAGCCTATTTTCAAATAATACGTACTCTCCGAATGAGAAATATACCCCGCCTTTTCCGGTTGTGCCATTGTCGTTTCCTCCCTCGTTTATCTGCATGACATGTAAAGTATAGAATCGTACCTCATAAACCTGAAGGGACAGAATGCGATCCACGGGGACAATATCGTATGTTTAAGGGAAACATGAAAAAAAACCGCCCCGCTCCGCCGGTCCGGCGTGTGTAGAGACGATCCTTATGCGGTGCTTTGATCCGAATGGTGTACCCGCGGCAACCATTAGATTTGAATACCTTCTACTCCAGCAACCCGAGTGCCAGATAATCGCTCAAACTGACAACCCCGTCAACCTGCAAACCTTGCGACTGTTCAAATTTGCGCAGCGCTTGATCGGTCGCGCCGTCGAAACGACCGTTGCATGCTCCTTTATAGAAACCGGCGAATTTGAGCTGGAACTGAATGAGCATCACATCGGCGCCGCTATCGCCCAGGGCGAGCGGCCTCGGGTCCGCAAACGATTCGCCAAGCGGGTGCCCCATGATGTTGACGAGCGTGCCGATCGGCACCAGATTGTATAGTTCCTCGACGTGACGATTCAGCATGCGCACACAGCCGTGGCTCGCATCCGAACCTATCGAATGCGGGCGGTTGGTGCCGTGAATGCCGAATGTACCCCACGGAACATTCAAACCGATCCAACGGGAACCGAAGCCTTTCCCCCAATTTTTCGATTTGTTGACGACTTTCCACTCCCCAACGGGCGTTGGCGTTCCCGGTTTGCCCAGGGCGATCGGATATTTTTTGAACGGCACGCCGTCGATGAACAAGGTCAATCTGTTGCGCACAACGTCAATTTGGATCGACACTTCTGGTTCTTTTCGATTCTCTTGTGTCGCAGCTTTGGCGCACGTACTTATCCCCGTACCCACGAGAAGAATCGCAAGAACGGCAACTCCTAGCCACACTCTCCGCATGTTCGTTCAGACTCCAATCAAGTAATGTATCCTATCCGGACGCAAACAAATGAAGTGTTCCCGACAGCTGCAAGTTTTACTCCAGTTCTGCGTTTATGGCGAACGTGACTCTGTCGCCGGCATACTGATCGCCTGCCGAATGATAAATAAGGAACTGCTGCCGCGGTAGCAACATTAAGAAGGAAACCAAAAACATCAAAACGAAATAAATCAGCAGGATCGAAAGAAGCAGTTGAATTTAATGATACAGATCCTCGACAGGGGGTTAAACTGCAAATGCCTTTCGTGGTCGGAATGTTTGGAGAAAATTGAAATCAAACGGTTCGTGTTAGAGGAGTATTTTTATGCTAATGGCTAAAATTATGGCAGCAACATCAAAGATTGGATCAGATCGTGGAAATCAATTCCAAACAATCTTGATTCCTCGTCCATGTTGTACAGAAACCAATAGGCAGATCCCAATATTAATACATTGATAACCAAAGCCGACATCATAACGTTTATTTAGCGGCAGCCTCATCTAAACTGTAAACTTGCTTGTGCTGAATTATAGCAACGTACTCTCCTAGATTCAATGGTTACAATTCGTAATAAGCTGCCCGTTTGTTGAGCGAAGGTTGTACCCTGGAACGACAACAAGAGATGGATCGGTTCCATCGCTGAGCTTAAGAATCCGTAATGAACTATAATGTTGGATAGTCACCCCAAAGTTCTATTGCATTTCCATCTGGGTCAAAAAACTTAAAGGATAAGCCTTGGTAGTCTGTCAACTTTCCTACCTTTATTCCCTTGTCTTTGAATTGCTGGTAAAGCGAATGGATATCCTCACCTACAGTAAAGCCGTAAGTTGCTTGCACACCATTAGTGTAATTCATATGAGACGTAACTTTACCTTCTTCATTAGGTATTAAGATTACTCGAACTCCTGATTCTGTTCTCAATTCTAAACAAATCGCGTCTTCAACTGCTAATTTAAAACCAAGATGTTCTGAGTACCATTCCATAGCCTGTTGAAGATTAGTTACAGGAATGTACTGGTAACTGGTTTTTAGTTGCATAGAATGCCGCCTCTCATCATTTGTTTATCCAATGTCATATCCAATAAATACCACGAGTTTATTTAATTATCCTGCCCGATAACTTAACGAGACCACCGATCAAACTTCCGCGGCGGCCTCGTGATGTAGTTATGAAGCAAACGTAACCGTTAACGAGTTATTTAACCCAATTGTGTATATGATGCTTAAAATATTTCCCTACCTTCTCAAGTTCATTCATAACGCACCCTATTTTATTCTCCTCTAAATACCAGTTATCTTTTGAAGTTCCTGTTTTATCAATAACCGGACTTACATAAAATACTGTTTCTCTTGGAAAGTCAATCTGGTACGTTAAAAGCGCTCTTCGTGCGTGATAGTTTTTACAAACTAAAACGACCTTTTTGGGGGTTAACCCTTGTTGTTGTAAAACCTCAAATGAGAACCGCGAATTTTCAAAGGTATTAGTTGCTCTATCTTCTTTAAGTATTGCTTCGGAAGGAACTCCTAAAGATACTCCAACATTTCGTAAATATTCCCATTCAGTTGTTTCTACATGTGAAGTGGCTCCACCTGAAGGAAGGATTAATGAAGCAATACCCTTATGGTATAGCATCTCGGCTCTTTCCATCAATTGAGGATGACTTCCTCCTGGAATTAAAACAACATCTGATGGACCAATCTCTGTTTCATAAAACATAAAATCAGTAATACAGTCAAAAGGAGAAGACAACAATACACCCCCTAAGTGTAAGACCATCAAACTAATATACCATATTTTTTCCTGATGGTACTCCATCGACTTTTACTAGGTATGGGAACAATAGGCGTATAGATTGTTGATGATAAACTTGTCTTTACGTGCACACAATTCAACGGTTATTTGATTCATGCGTCTTTTGATTTTAGATAATCCAATACAATATCGACTCTTTCCTTTAGTGAATAATCTCCCTCAATACGCAATATCGGACAAGATAAACCTGACATCCAATGCTCATGCAAGGTTTTGCTTCTAACTTCTAATCCACCCTCATCATATTGAGCAGCCCAATCTACAAATGTTTTGAATTGTTCGGCCCTTTTTCCGCCTGGCAGTATTTCCTCGCCATATCTTCTTAATTCCCTCTCTTTTAATCTTTGGAGCCTTATATCTTTCGGAATATAAAGAAAGATAACCAAATCAAATTCCGACATTAATTCATCCCCCCAACCACAGACAGCTCCCGAAAGTATCCATTGCTTTTGTCTCTCAAGACTGCCTTTTAATAACCGTAGCCTGTCCTTCGGTTCCCTTTGCTTTGTAAACTTCTCAATCCAAAAATAATCATCCCCATCAAAATTAACATATGGTATAAGTAAAGATAGTTCATTCCCCAGAGTCGATGCTCCAACACCTGAGGCACCGAGGATATGTATCTGATTTATCATAATAAACCTCCGCGGAAAATTGGTAATCGTCGGAATACCTTTGTTGAGAGTATTGTCGAATTGTTTAAACTATCACTATTTTAACGCTACCCAAAATCGGCAAGCGATCAACCAGCCGGTTCCCTAGTTTCCATAGGGGGGGACGACTGTTTTAAGTTGCTTGCGATTGAAATTTCTTGTAATACAGTTCCTCATATTCGGGGCATGTCGCCAAAATTTGCTCGTGACGGCCGCTGCTGATGATCTTGCCTCCGCGCATAAAGTAGATGCAGTCAGCACCCGTTATGGTGGACAGACGGTGGGCGACTACTACACAGGTATGCTTTTTCATCAATTGATCCAGCGTTTGTTGGATAGCCAGTTCGGACTCGCCGTCCAGGCTGGAGGTCGCCTCGTCCAGCAGCAAGATGTCCGCGTTCTTGTAGATCGCTCTTGCGATCGCCAGCCGCTGGCGCTCGCCGCCCGAGAGCTGGATCCCGCGCTCGCCGACAAGTGTTTCGTATTGATCGGGCTTCTGCAGAATGAATGATTCCGCGTTGGCGCTGCGCGCCGCCGTGACGACTTCCTCGAAACGGCCAATTTCTTTGCCATATGCAATGTTTTCTCGTATGCTCCCATCGAAGACATAGGCGTTCTGCGGCACATAAGCGATCTGTTCCCGATACTCCTCCAGCGTATAATCGTTCAGGGGACGGCCCAATACGGTCACCTCGCCACTGGTTGCGCGGTACAGGCTGGCCAAAATTTTGACCAATGTGGTTTTGCCGCTTCCGCTGTCTCCGACCAGCGCGATGGTTTGTCCCTTCTGCACGTCGAGATGGATGTCTTCCAGCACATTCGTCGTGCCGTTGTAAGAGAAGCAGAGATGCTTTACGCTGATTCCGGTCCCGGCGGGACCGGTAACCCCGCTTGTCGGGTAACGTTCCGATTCAGGGGTGATAGCGAGTTGCTCGTAGATGCGATCGACGCCCGCAAAAGCTTGTTGCAATTGGACCGGCAGCGAAGAGAAATCGGTAAAAATGCGGATTACGTTACTGCTGACTGAAACCAACGCGGACAAGTTGGCGACCGCAAGCGTTCCTGCAAAGACAAACAGGAGACCGAAGATGGCTGTCAGTGCCTGCCCGCTGGTCCAGATCAAGATTCCCAACATGCCGACGACAGCTTCCAGATTGCTGTATTTGACTTGCGTGTGAAGCAGTTGCTTCGCGCTTTGTTTAAAATTTTGTCCGAACTGTTCCTCCAGGTTGTTGGTGCGGATGACGTTGAACCCGGTGATGCTTTCGGTGGCGGCGACGGACAGTTTGGCAATCTCGGCGCGGACTTTCTGCTGCCGGTTGCGCAGTGGCGTGATCACCTTGACGGTGAGCAACAGGAACAGAATGCCGATGCCGACAATAATGCCCGCCATCCGCATATCCAGCGTCATCATATAAGGAATGACGGTGAAGGCGGGGAGCAGCGCACCAAGAAAGCTGATCACCGTATCACACGCTTTGGAGAAAGCGTCCACGTCCCCGTTGATTCGCGCGGCAACATCTCCACTGTGTGTGCCGGAGAAATACGAGGAAGGCAACGTGTTGAGATGGTCGAACAGTTTGACCCGCATCGCGGCTGTTATTTTGCTGGTGATGATCTGGCTCCAGTAATTCAGGAGCGGACGGAGCACACAGCCGACAATCAGCGTCAGCGCGATCATCAGGAAAGCCAGGCGCAGCGCATTGTCCTGTTTCTCAATAAAATAGGCGATGATATATTTTAATGCCTGCGCCTGAAAAATGGCGCCGAGCGTGCCGCTGACCAGGCTGCTGATGATGCTGATCATCCACAGTTTGCCGCCGTATTTGCCGCACAGTTTGGTGAATCGGGTGAAGTCGGTCATGAAACTACGCTTCATATGCTTTTTCCTCCACAATTTGTGTGGAATACAAGGCGACATAGCGTCCGCTGCGGGCAACCAGTTCTTGATGGGTGCCTTGTTCGACGATGGTGCCGTTGTCCAGGACAAGGATCAGGTCGGCGTGTTGAATGGTGGAGATGCGGTGGGCGATCACGAACAATGTTTTGTTAGCCGAGAGATTGTTCAGCGCCTGCTGCACATGGAATTCCGAACGGGTGTCCAGCGCTGCGGTAGGCTCGTCCAGTAAAATGATCGGCGCGTTGCGCAAGATGGCTCGCGCGATGGTGATCCGTTGCCGCTGCCCGCCGGAGAGATTGATTCCCCGCTCGCCCAGTGTCGCTTGATAGCCGTGTTCGATCTCCTGGATGAATTCGTCGGCATAAGCGGCCTTGGCTGCGGCGATCACCTCGTCGTCGGTCGCTCCGGGCCTGCCGTGACGGATATTTTCCATGATGGTATTGTCAAACAAGTAACTCTCCTGGCCGACATAAGCGATGTTGCTGCGCAAGGCGCGGAGGTTCCACTCGCGCAAGGAGTGACCGTTGATGCGGATCTCCCCGCTGTATGCTTCGTAATACCCGCTGAGCAGCTTGAACAAGGTGGATTTTCCGCCGCCGCTTGCTCCGACCAGTGCCACCATCGCAGCCTTGGGCACGGAGAAGGAACAATTATCCAAAACGTGAAGACCGTTAGGGTAGGAGTATCCGACCTTGTCAAAGGCGATGACGCAGCGGGCATCCGCCAGACTGTAGTCGGCGCCGTCTCTGCGTTCCTCCGGCGTGTCGATCAATCCAAAGAAGTGCCGCGATATCCCGCTGCTCTCGACGATTAACGCGACTGACTCTTCCACCTGATAGGCAACCAGCGTCACATTGGGCAAAATCATCGAGAACGCATACAGACTGCCGATGGTGATCTCGCCGCTTGCGACAAAGAAACTGCCGACCACATAGGAAAGCACAAAGGGCAGAAAGAAATTAAGCCCGGAGATAGCGCCCATGAAGCTGCGGCGTTTCCGGATCGCCTTGTTGTGACCGTATTGTTCCGCGACGGCGGCGTTGTATCGTTTGCCGTGGGTTTTCTCCATCCCGAAAATTTTATAGATCTCGTTGCCTTCCAGAAAGTCGCGTAAATATGCGTTATACTTGGTCATGCTTGCTTGCTCGGCCTTGGCGTGTGACGAAAGAGGAATCGACACCTTGCTGAGCAGGAAGGTCGTGACCATGACGACGGTGATGACGATCAGCGTCAACTTCCAGTTGATGAAGAAGAGCAAGGACAATCCGAACAGAATGTTGACCGGCGTGTGACTCCAGATTCCTGCAACAGAATTTGTAAGAAATTGTTGTATTTTCTCTATGTCATTGAGTAAGCGCGAAGTGACCGTACCGGTATGTCTGGATTCAAAATAGCCGATGGGCAGCGCATTGATCTTGTCGATGATGGCATGTTGCATCAGGTAGGCGGCTTCCGACCGGTAGCGGTAGTTGGTCAAGATGTTAATATAATGAATTCCGGTACGCGCCAGAACAAAAATCGCCATCCAGATCATAAACGTGACCGCTTCGGACCAGATGCCGCTGATCGCGATGTCCAGCATCTTGCCGAGGGTGCGGGCGATCATGATGTTCAAGGAAGCCGAAGCCAGCCCACCGAACCAACGCCATATGCCCCATCTCCAGAAGGAGCGGCTCGTATAAGTATGCAGTCGCCATGCGGGGCTCCATATCGAACTTCTTGCCGTTGTCTCTCCCATGACGTCAACCTTTCCGGATGAATCTGCCGTATCGCAATCGAGCGGGTATCCTTGTAAATAAAACCATGTATCACGGTATATATCATAGAATTGGCTCTTCTCGCAATATTATTTTATTGCGCGCGCCCCCTTCTGGCAGAAGTCACATTACCAGTGGAATTGGCATATTTGCCTGTTTACAAATACCGCAGCCGCGTATCGGCACTCCTAACGACATAGACACCTAACAGTTCCAATCGGGAATGTGTCCGCTTCCACTCGGGTTGTATGCGTCAAGGGGGCAAATTGATCAGCGCTGCGCCGCTGGGTCTATTCCAGGAAGCGCGTGTCAATTGCGACGAGCCGTTCGCTCTATGCCATCAGCGGTTACTTTGTATAGTTGGTGCGGCAGGTCGTGCCCCATGCCTTCGACCAACATTAGCTCTGCGCCCGGGATTACAGAAGCCGTGTCCTCGCCACACGCCGGGACGAACAGGGGATCGTCCACCCCATGAATGACAAGTGCTGGTGCTTTTATGGTCGCCAGCCGCGGACGACGGTCACCGGAGACAGCAATCGCAGCAATTTGTCGTCCGACACTGCCTGGATCATAGGCTCGCTGGACTTCCTCCAGAATGAGTGCCCGATAATCGTCTTCTTCAAACGGATAGCCAGTACTGGCGATGCGTCTTGCAAAAGAGAGGCTGTGCGCCAAAAATCCTGCTTCATCCTCAAAGGGGTTCGGTGCCGGTTTAGTCATCATCTCCATGACGTCCGGGGCAGCTTGCGGAAGTGTAGGATTACCGGAACTGGACATAATGGAGGTGAGTGATAAAACCCGTTCAGGGTGCTCACTGGCTGCAATCTGGGCGATCATTCCGCCCATTGACCTTCCAACGAAATGTGCTCGGTCAATGGAAAGGGCTTCGAGCAGTCCGATTGCGTCATTGGACATGTCATCGAGAGTGTAAGGGATGTCCGGTCGCCGTCCTGACATGAGAGCAGTCGCCAGTGCGTCAAAATCCAATGCCCGATAATGGTTAAAGTGTGTTGAACAACCTGCGTCGCGATTGTCAAAGCGGATTACGCGATAGCCCCGTGCTGCTAATATCCGACAAAACGGAACCGTCCAACGAATCATCTGGGTTCCAAGCCCCGCGATTAGGATAATAGACTCGTCATTTTCGTTACCGAAACTGTCATAGGCCAAATCAACACCGTTGACTTTCAGAATATTCATGATCATGTTCTCCTTCAATTAATTCAGTATCGCAAGTTCTGCCATAGGCAGAAGGCGTGAATCTTCGATCGCTGGAATAGATTCAAACTCTGCCATAGCGGCTCCTTTCGTAGTTCCTTTTTTAATTCTTTACTCCTGCAAATGCTTTCATTCATTAGTTCTCTTCAGAGAATGCACTAACGGCTAATCTTTTGATATGATTTCTGATATCAGGTGCCCAGTCATCGATGAAGTGGTAAAAGCGATCCAAATCACAAGCATACAGTGCCCGCAGAGCTTCCTCGTAGTGATGGAAGTTTCCTGCCATAGCTGTCATAAAGTTATGTGTTGCTTCTTGTGAATCTCGGATATTGCTCTGTTTTTCTCCAGCATGGCGAGCCTCATCAATGAGTTTTCTTAATGTTACCGACGCCCCTCCAGGTTGACTCTTGAGCCATTCCCAATGCCGTGGCATTAACGTAACTTCACCGGAAACCACCCCCAGCTTGGGTCGACCGACCTTTTGAGTAGGCTGGTGATTCACTTCCGAACCGGATAAGACACCAAACTGTTCTCCCAATCGTTTGAGCACATCATCTGTCTTCCCACGAAAATCAACATCTATCGGCTTCCCCGTGGAATCGTCAAATATAAGCAACCGTGTAAGGTCTTTGTCATCCAGATTATCCTTCACTGCAGTGACAACTTGCTGTAACGAACCACTGGAAACGACTCTCACACCCAAAAATGCCGTGCAGTTAAAGCACGTTAAGGCTTTACTCATGTTGACCTCCTCTCTGCTTGTCTCACCTATTTTACCCGGATGAAAATAAAAAAACAATATTACCCGGGTAAAATGTTATTCCTTATTCGCTATAGAGGAATAAATGCAAAAAACACGGCTAAGAGGAACCGTGTTGTTGAGAGCTAGTGTTTGCCGGGTGTTTGAACTAACGTTTTTTCGAATGATTAAATCTTCGTAAGCTCCACCAATTGAAGCCTCATGAAATCCCCTTCAATTGTTCCGTTGGGAAATGATCTTCAAGCCAGTGCATCTCCTCTATAAACCGCCCAAGCAACGGCCTCAGCGCACTCTCGGCACGAACCTCCGTACGATACCACCAGATGGACTCAATCAAATACAGCATTGACATCGCCCGCGAGAGAACGCCCTCCGGAGCTTCCGAGTGCTCGCGGTAACCACTCATAAAAGCTTGAACAGTCTCCATCCTCAACTGGCCATCCTGCAATGCCCCTGACAATATCGCACGAGCCACGTCGATTTCCGGATAAGCCGTCATCATCCGGTCGAAGTCGACAATGCCGGCCAAGCCCCGCTCATGAACTAGCAGATTGTCCACCCATAAATCCCAATGCAGCCACCCGATTTTACTAGACTCGAATTGTTGAAAATCCATCGCGCCCGGGCAAGGAATTCTCGCTTTGTTCAATCCGTGCTGCAGATGGAGCGTCTTCTCAATCGCGGTTCTTCGATCCGGTCTAGAATGGAGCTTATACCGTTCCGGGTGATAGTACTTCACAAACACGGGCCCCTGATTCGTTGCCATTTTCCACTTTACGTTAAGCCAGCCCATCTCGATGGGCAAGGCTTAGCTGACATGCAAGCCGAACCGATCTTTGAGATGCGCCGCGATCTCGGCAGCCAAATTTTCTGTTGAAGGATGTGACATATTGGGGAACAACCTGCCCTTCAAAATCATCTATCTTCATTAAAGCACAAGTGACTCCAAAGAGTAACTTTTTTACTATTCCCCCGCCTTAAGCGTGTTTAAGGTCGGGTTTATAATCTTTATTTTTATGATTCGTTTCTAGCACATTGTGATCAGTAATCGCTATTAAACCATCTGCGACTCAGAAGTTATTCTTCCTTAAGGTACATAGCAGGAATAACAAATCGTTTAACCGTTATACCTTCTTTGATATTAAAGTCGGGTATATTTCTTTGTTTGTATTCCTTCAATATTCGATCTAGAATCCTGCTTATTAAAACGCAATCCCCTAATGCATCATGACGTTTAATATCATTTGTTTCGATTTGGTAATGCTTTACAAGATAATCAGTACTAAACACATCATTAAGTTCGGGATGTATTTGGGCGAATAATGCCTTGGTATCGATGACAGGGTTCTCAAACAGTGATAAATTACTCCATTGACAATGTTTTTGAAGCATTGGAAGATCATATTCATACCCGGCTTGCGTAGCCAATACTGCCGTTCCGCAAAAATCTAGAAACTTCCGGTATGCATCCGCAAATGCAGGGGCATTGGTTAATCTTTCGTTCGAAATTCCCGTTAATTGCTCAACACTTTCCGGAATTAACTTCGGCGATTTTACCAGGGAACTGAACTTTCTCAATACTTTTCCGTTCTGATAAATAATGGCGCCAAATTGGGTAATGTACTCTTTCTCAACAAGAATGCCCGTTCCTTCTAAATCAAATATGCAATATGGACGCTCATGTATTTGATCTACATAGACATCTTTAACTAGATACTCAGTTTCCGATACATAATGAATATTCAAGTAATTCACGTCCTTCTAAATATTTCTCGCGTACTGAGGATTTCTGTCCGATAGCTTAACGCCCACGTCGATCTAATATACTGACATTCTATCCCAGCTATATACCCATGTTCATTTCTCTTAATAACTCCAAGAGTTTCAGGCTTGAATTCTGGAAAATAAAATGGGCCCAACATCCCCAGGGTTTATGGGATTCCCTATGTTTCCAACTCCAATTACTTTCTTCTCTTGAAATTCATAAACCATAGGTTTCATGTAATACCTCCATTCAAATGTTTCATTCGGTTTATGACTGATAATACTTCATTAATTCTTGGTAATTCAAGCCATCTCTCGAAACCAGGAAAAAAGGAAGAAAATACAATATCCACTCCTTCTCTCTCCATATCTTCGAGACCTTTTTTAATTTTTTCATGAAGAAAGATGAGGCGATCCTGATTACTTATAGCAATTTTTCGAAGTAAAAAGGCAATAGCTGCAAGCTGGGCGTGTGATGTGATATTGTATAGCCCTCTGATATCAATTTGTTCATCACCTATCATTAAGTATCCCATGGTTGAAACCATCAGCTTTTCCGTACCACTGCCCTGTGGATAGCTCGAAAAGTGATCGGTGGTTATTTTTCTTTCTATCTCCCATTTTGTATGGGGGATACGTTCGCGTGGTTTGTCGTGTTCACATAATTTTTTTGCTTCCTGCGTTACGTTTTTTGGCACAAAATTGTCCATCAGGATAATTTGATCGGCAACGGATAAAAATTCACCGCTACCTCCAATTACAAGAACGGAAGACACGCCGACAGCCTCATAAAGCTCCCTGACCCGTTCCGTAAAAGGCGTAATGGGTTCATGCTTGATTAATGAACGCATTTTGATGTCTTGAATCATAAAATTCGTCGCACTTCTGTCTTCATCAATAAGAAGAAGCTTACACCCGAAGTTGATGGCCTCCATAATATTTGCGGCTTGAGATGTGGAACCTGAGGCGTAGTCAGTCGAAAACTGTTCAGCCGAACGATTGGGTATCCATTTTATGAAAGGCGTAATATTGATATTTCTTATGGAACGACCTTCCTCTGCAGATATTTCCATTGCACTTTGATCGGTAATCACAAATTCTCGTCCGTCGCCTATGACGTGATTGTGAATCGCCGAATTTAGTGCATCCAGCAATGTGCTTTTACCCGAATAACCACCGCCGGTGATGACCGTCACACCATGTTTTATTCCCAATCCTCGCAAACCGCAAATTTCAACTTCAACATCCTCCGGGGATATAAAAGGCAATGCCCCCTCCAGTGGGCCGCTGTTATCTTTATTTCTTGGCAAAATGCTGCCATTCGCAATAAACGCACAATTTTCACTGGATTTCAGCCATTCGCGAATCATATTTTGTTTTTTTACCAACTCAAAGGCAGCATTTAATTTGATGAGATCAAAGTTGGCAATAAACTTCTCAACTTCTTTTGGCAGCATTTTGCAGAGCATGCGCATCGCTTTATCATTATTCCGGAAAGGAAGTTGAACGGTAATCATTATGCATAGATACCGTTGCTCCGGCATGGCTTCAACAAAGGATGCATTACGTTGCAACACCACATTGGTTGGACGAAAGCAATAAAAAGCGCCATTTTCCTTATCGGGTCGTGACCGGTTATAAACCAATTCATTTAATGCCTCCATGTGATCAGCCCATTCTCTTAATGCAAAATCGGAAAGAACAATTGGATCTCTATTTTCATCCAAGCCAAGACGGTCAAAAGGTATTTTTATGGTGATGCATGGTTTATCCAATGTGAGTTTATGTGTCCGATCAATGTAATAGGCAACATCATGATTCCAATAGATTGGGTCAGGTTCATAAATCATACTGTAAGATGACTGTCCGGATTGTAATGCGCGAAAATATTGAGCGAGTCTTTTGATAAAGCATCATCCTTTCATATTTGGGAAAACAGTAGATAATGGGAACGGTGCCGAAATGGAAACGATATCTCAAGAAGGAGGCCCCTGTTGAACTAAAAAAATGACAGCCACTCCGCAAGTGGCTGTCATAGACCGGCAAGAAAGCTGCCTAAATATAAAAGCCCGGAGAGTGAATCCTACCCTCAGAGCCAAATGTACTTGTAAAAAATATCTAAAAAGCAATATGAGGATAAGAGTTATATGTTGTTTTTGTGTTCATTGTCCTCACCTCATTACGATTTACTTTTACTGCAACACAATCATAACATTAAGATCGTCCACGATATAGGGAAAAATTAATTATAATTGACTCAAACCCTGAAAATAGGTAATCACCGACCTCATGCCTCGGTGTACGCCTTTTTAACCAATTCAAGAAGGTGCGATCGGATCTTCCCCCTTAGTTCCCCGTGCTTTTCATCGGAATAATGATGTTGCGCATCCGACCACATTTCCTTCGGGTATTGCCACACTGGCATATATTTTCTTTCTTCCGATTCCCACTCGTACCTTGGAGACATTTCGTCACCGGCACCGGTATTTCCTTTGTCACAGCCCAGCGACAATACTGACTATCTGCTATAACTGCCCCAGGCTCCTGCGTTAACGTTCCTCCAACCACTAAAACAAAACCGTTGATTTTTGCAGATGCTTTTAATTCCAGGTTTCCATTAAAAAGAATAACCAAATCGTTGATCGTTCCGAGGATGGTCGCATTCCCTAGGCTGTGCCATTTTTCCAACCTTCCGAATCCCATAATACTCGCCAAGCACCGCCGCGGACCTGAGTGTTTTGCTAACTTCCCTGTTATGACCCCATTAGACGTTCTTTTCCGCTGCACAATCACCCTTACATCAAACGGCCTCCCCCCACCGAGGCCAAACCTTACAACTCGATCGTCTGGGGAGATAACTTGATCGAACTCAATAATCAAAGTGCCCTCGCGGCTTTTGGTTTGCCACATACAATATTGAGATTCAGCAGCTGCGAAAGAAGAATAATCGCATCCATGAGGAAAATACCACTCGAGAAGGTGTGAAACGATGTCGGACGTTCTGGTCATTTGGAGGGGGCCTGCAAAACGTGCCTCGGGACTAGGGAAAGCGAGTAGAGAATACGTATCTGCCCTAAAGAGACAAGGCATAAAAGTCAGAATAGGCGGCGAATCGAGGGCCAGAGGAAAAATCGGCAAGAATAGACGTAAGGTGCTAATCTATCATCAATTACCACAAAGATGGAATATGGCACAGGAACGAAAACAGTTTGACCGGATCATACTTAATACAATTTGGGAAACGACTCGGATTCCCTCCCATTGGCCCAAGAAGATCAACAAATTTGATGCGGTTTGTGTGCCAACAACACACAATAAAACCGCTTTGCGTCGAAGCGGTGTTAAGATCCCAATTTACATCGTCCCCCATGGAGTCCACACCAAAACGTTTAAACCCAGTAATAAGAAATATCCCTTGCCAATTGCCAAGGGACGCTTTGTTTTCGTCTCCATTTTTGGATTTCAACATCGGAAAAATCCTGAAACGTTGTTGAGGGCTTACTGGGAGCAATTTTCAGCAGATGACCGGGTGTTGCTCGTCATTAAGACAAATGGATATACGCGGCAGGAAACCGGAAAATGGATTCGAAGCCGTATCGGGGCCTATAAGAAAAAGCTCGGGATACGCAAAAAAACAGCCCCGATTGTTATCATAACCAAACATATGCATCAGAATCAGATAAAGGGCGTTTTTACCCTCGGCAATGTATTCGTTCTTCCGACCAGAGGAGAGGGAGTTGGACTTCCTTTTTTGGAGTCGTTGTCCAGCGGGGTTCCCGTTATTGCTACGGGTTGGGGCGGTCATATGGATTTTTTAAACGACGGCAACTCCTTTCTCGTCAAATACAGATTGCGTTATCCGCAGATTAGCATGAATAGCAAGTACGCGATAGCGCGACGATTTCGATCCTTATTTTCGGGTAAGGGTCAAAAGTGGGCCGAACCTTCCCTTTCCAGCCTAAAAAGCTTGATGTACTCGGCATATCGCCATCCCGAACTTTGCAAGAAAAAAGGCCGGCGTGGTCGCACGAACATGAAAAAGATGTCATGGACATTTGCGGCAGCAGTATTGAAGAGAGTTATCGAAATGAAGTGAGTACAGTTCGAATTACCAAGTTGATTTCGAGCTTGCAGCTGTTAAGCTTTCGGAAAGTTTAAGACCATCTCGCATAGAATAAGTAATAAGTCATTGACTATGTAGGGAGGTAAGCCAATTCAATGTACTGGAACAATTATCAGGGGTACGGTTGGTATCGCGTGGCCTTCCAGCCCATCTGGGCCACGAGTTACATAGAAGCGCTGGAACTAATGAGACAGGCGGTTAAAGGGGAGAAATCAGATGAGTTGTTCTATGACCAACTCATCCGACTCGCTCCGGGCAAGGAGCAGGTCGACATCATCACTTCCATCCGGGACGACGAGCGAAGCCACAACAAGATGTTCCGCGAAATGCTGCTAGTACTTACAGGTCAACAAATGGGAACAGGTAGTGGCGAGGAAAATGAGCCGAGACCCGATTCTTACCTGAACGGATTGAAGACCGCATTATTCGGCGAACTTTCCGCCGTTGAACGCTATCGCAAGATGTGGTTCGGATTGCCTCCAGGGGTCTACAAAGACACGGTTTTCGGCATTATTCTTGATGAACTCAAACATGCAGACAAATATGATTTCCTCATTGGGCAAACGGTTGCAAATCGTTGAAGACAATATCGCTGATCGATACCTGATACGATATATGAAAACGTTTCTTCAGGTCTGAAGAAACGTTTTCTTTCCTATTGGGAAATTGCATTCACCGATGAAGCCGCGTTTTCGGGGGATTAACATCTGTTCCATTCATCTGAACGCCGACGCCGTCTGTATAGACCATTTTGCCTCCGTAGTAACCGGTCCCAAGAACGAGCCCGCACGAAATGATGGACAGGAACAGGTAGCCGATCAACATAATCTTGGCCAATGGACGGTTGCCCCTCAGTATCAGCCACAACCGCCATGCAGCGAGCAGCGACACGCCCCATGCAGTCAAGTTAGCCAAATTGGAATGAAGCTCCAGATAGGACGTATTGCCCCTTGCATCGTCTTCCGGTCCCGTGGCGACCGCAAGCCATGCGCCTAAGACTGCGACAAGCCAAAGCCACAAACCTTGTTTAGGCGACAGCACGCGGTTCCGCCATGCAAGCACAAGATCGTAGAACAACGCGATGACGATGATGGCGATCGGAAAGTGAACGATAATCGGATGAACATGGTTGATGATTTCGGACCACATAGTAGTTTCCTCCTTGTTGGCGAATCGGGTGTCGCCGCTATGGCAGCCGGACGGTAAATGTCGAGCCTCGATTTACGGTGCTTTTTACTTCGATACGCCCGCCGTGGAGGCGGATGATTTGGGCAGCGATCGACAAGCCGAGTCCCGTTCCTCCCCACTCTCTGGACCTTGCCTTGTCCACCCGGAAGAACCGTTCGAATAGATAAGGCAAGTTTTCTTCCGGGATGCCGCATCCCTGGTCCGCCACGATCAGCTCCACCCCGTCTCCATTGTTTCTGCGCGCTTGGATCATGACCGTTCCGTTCGGAAACGAATATTTGACCGCGTTATCGAGCAGGATGTAAAGCACCTGGCTGATTTGATCACGATCTCCCGCGTACGATACGTCTTCTTCCGGAAGCATATCGTCGAGCGAGATATCGATTCCTTTCTCCTTGGCGATCGTCGTTTGCATTCTCGTTGTCACCGCCTGCAGCGTATCGCGCAAGTCAAACGTCTCGCTTCGCAGAAGTGGTGTGCCGCCGGAATCGCTGCGTGCCAATGTAAGCAGTTGTTCCGTTAGACGGATCATCCGAATAATCTCATCCTTCATGTGGTGAAGCACGGTACGATGGACGGCCGGCAGCCGGCTCTGCTCTTCCTCCAGTATTTCTACGGACGATTGCAACACGCTTAGCGGTGTCCGCAGCTCATGTGAGGCATCGGCAGTAAATTCCTGCTGCCTCTTCAAGGAACGCATGATCGGAACCATCGCACTTCCGGCGAAAACGTAACCGATCCCGGATGCGACAAGGAGAAGCACTCCTGAAAGACCGGCGATCAGCCATTTCATTTCACGAAGCAAATGGATTTGGTTGCTGATGTCCTCGCCGATGAAGATAACGCTTCCTTTGCCGTCTCCCGGAGATATCCGGAACAATGCGTATACACTTCGTCCCTCGGGCGCCGTCTTTTCCAGACGAAAAAAATCGGAGCCACTCATTCTTCCGACAAGCCGCTCTTGGATTTCCGCATCTATTAGCGGGTTCCGATCATCCGACGAGGAAGAAATCATACTCCCCGCGGTGTCAAACACGACGGCGAATTGATCGTATTGCAGAAACTCCCATTCCATGACGCCGATCCGTAAACGATCAAACTCCTCTTTGACACCATATCCTTTGCCGGTCGTATGTCTTACCCACTCATCCGCCGTCTTCTTCCCCGTTTTCTCCATGCGGTTATGTTCATCCCGGTTCACAACGCCTGCGAGCATGAAGTAGAAGGAAGCCGCGAGAATGATGAGAATCAGGGCCAGAATGCTGCTGAAAACAAGCAACAGGCTGCGGCGAGTCCGCTTAATCATGCCCGTCCTCCCCTTTGACGGCAAGTCGGTAGCCCCTGCCATGCACGCTCTGCAGCATTTTAAATGCAAAAGGTTCGTCTATTTTCCTCCGCAGCAGCTTGACTGTGGCATCTACCGCATTTAATGTAACCTCGGCGCCGCTGCCCCACACGTAATTCAGGAGGCGCTCCCGCGACAGCACTTCGCCCGGATGCCGCATCAAGTAGGAGAGCAACTGCAACTCTCGCTTTGTTAGTTGAATCGGCACGCCGTCTCTTGCCGCTTCCTGGGTGAGCGGATTCAGGTTGAGGCCGTTGAGCGAATACATTTCCGTATAACCGCTCGATTGCTTGCGGCGACCAAGCGCCACGATGCGGGCGAACAGTTCCTCGAATGCAAACGGTTTGACCAAATAATCGTCCGCCCCCTGTAACAAGCCATTCACTCGATCCTCCAGTGCATCGCGCGCGGTAAGCATCAGGATCGCTGTTGTATCTTGACGATCCCGCCATATCTTGCACAGCTCAAAACCGCTGGTACCGGGAAGCATCCAATCCAGGATGTACAAGTCGTAGCTGTTCGCGTCCAGGTAAGCTTCAGCTTCCTCCGCACGCTGCGCCCAATCTGTCCGATGCCCGGAGGAATCCAGCTTGTATTGAATCATAAACCCGAGTTTGGCATCGTCCTCGACCAACAGAATTCGCATAGATGCCCCCTTTCCTGCTCGATGTCGATCATTATAAAGAATCGATTATGAAAAAGTAATGAAAACCGTCGTGGAAACAACGGAAGTACGAAAATAAATAAATCCCGCGGTGGTGCGTGAGGCGAAAAGAATCGAGGATGGAATAGTTCTATTATCGGAAATTACATGATTTTTTCATACGTTTGTTTCTATGATAAGGATTCAAGGGAAAACGGAGGCTCATGCCAAGCGAAAACGGGGATATTGGGGCACGCCGAAAGGAACGATGCTGATCGTGTTGGCCGGACTTGCGGTTATCGTTTCCGCCGCGGCGGGGCCCGTCCGCGGGTTACTTAATATGGCCGTCGCGTCTGCGACGGCGGCACTTCTCGATTACGCCGTTATGCACTTGCAGCAGCGCAAAATAAGTTTACCCGATGGTGCCATGCTTACCGGTATGATAATCGGCATGGTATTAAGCCCGACTACATCCTGGCCGGTGGTCGTGCTCGCGGTTGCGCTGGCGATTGCCTCCAAGCATCTGCTTGCTCTTGCGCAACGACCGATCTTCAACCCGGCCGCGGTCGGACTGCTTGCTGTTCTCACGATTTTCTCGACTGGTCAGGATTGGTGGGGCGGCCTGCCCGATTTGCCGGTATGGTGGCTGTCTCTGCTTCTGATGGCAGGGTATTGGATCGCTCACAAAGTGCATAAATTTCCACACATATTCACCTTTTTGGCCGTTTATTTTGCGACCTTCCTTTCCGCTGCCTTGTTCGGAACGGCCGAGGTGAGCGACGTGTTCCGTGTCCCTTTCCTGAACACCGCATTGTTTCTTGCTTTTTTCATGCTAACCGATCCCCCGACGTCTCCTGCTAAGCCTGCCGAGCAGGTACTGAACGCCATCGTTGCGGCAGGAGTTTCCGTCTGGTTCAATCTGGTCGTAGGCGGCTTATCGTTCCTGCTCGCGGGACTGCTGGCTGCCAATCTAACACACGCTTTTGTTTCTGCAACAAAGCGGCGTTGGAAACGAGGCGTCTGACAGTCGTACATCATCGAAAATAGAATGAAAAACGAGGGGCACTACTTACAACACCGATTGACAAGAACATTTTCCGATTCCAGAATCCGCCTCCCTAGCGTCGGACATCATCTGCTCGATATACTGCTTCTTTTCCACAAGAAGAACATTGCTGGACAAGTCGACTTGTTTTATAATATGCGTCGTACTGCTGCGGATCGTCAAATAACCGATCGAAACGGCAGGGATACTGATGGCGACGACGAACATCAGCAAGATTTTATAAAATCCTTTCTGTGTCTTAAACGGCTTCACATCTTCTCCCTCTCTCACCCAAAATTGAAGCGTTACATTTCAACTGAAACAACGATACGCAACTTAATATCCATCTATCATACAACCTTCGTTTAATTGAAGGCAATGATGCAATCCGACGATCGTGCGATCAAACGATGAGAAACGAGACGATAGATTAAATGTTGTCCATTCAATGTCGAAGCAGGTCGTAACGCTGAAAAAATAAGGATTCGCTACCGGTCTGGCCCAGGTGCCCTTTAGAAATTGAAAACAACTTCAACTGGAGTTAAAATGAAGTGACGTTGCAGGGAGGATTGCAGGTACGGTGTTCGCCTTCCCTGTTTGTACGAGCATGGGAATCGGAGATGAAACAATGAGCAAATATTTTCATGAACAGCTTGGCAGCCTTGTCACAGCGATCGGCTCCAGCTATCAACAGCAGTCTCATGTAATTCCATTGGATGCAGCCGCTCTTCCGAGCAGAAATACGATTATTGAAGTCATCCAATTATTGAGAGAACTTCTGTTCCCGGGCTATTTCGGAAAACAGAACCTTACAACCGCTACGCTCGACTACCACATTGGCGATCTGCTTATTCAAGTTCACGATAAACTCCTCGAACAGATCATTTTCGTCCTAAAGTATCAAGCCGCTAACGAAAAGTCCGCAGACGTCGCTGTAGAGAAAACGTCTGAGGAGATCATTTACGCATTTTTAAGCAAACTGCCGGAGCTTCAGCGGATGTTGGCAACCGATGTGCAGGCCGCCTTCGAAGGCGATCCTTCCGCTCAAGATACGAACGAAATCATTTTCTGCTTTCCCGGTATATTTACCGTTACGATTTATCGGCTGGCACACGAATTGTACAAGCTGTCCGTGCCGCTCATCCCGAGAATCATGACGGAATACGCGCACAATGAGACGGGAATCGATATCCATCCCGGCGCGACGATCGGCAGCTATTTCTTTATCGATCATGGCACAGGCGTCGTGATCGGTGAAACTACCGTTATCGGCAATCATGTGAAAATTTATCAAGGCGTCACCCTTGGCGCTTTATCCACCCGGGGCGGACAAGCACTTCGCGGCTCAAAGCGCCACCCTACACTGGAAGATGAAGTAACGGTCTATTCCGGCGCTTCGATATTAGGCGGCGAGACGGTTATTGGCAAAGGCGTCGTTATTGGAAGCAATGCCTTTATTACAACCTCGGTTCCGGATGGCACGAAAGTGAGTGTAAAGAACCCGGAATTGGTGTTCAAAGGTCATTCTCCTCGAGAATTCAAGCAGGAATTCCATGCAGACTGGATGATTTGATGTGGAGAGTGGGCACAATCAGGTACGCCGCAATAATACTGATCGGGTTATTCATCTGGTGTTTTGCTGCACCGTCATCTTGGGGGGCGACGCATGTCATTAGCGCGCCTGACGAACGAATGGACTTGTCGCAGTGGCATCCGCTGGAAGACGGCATCATAACGTTGGACGGGCCTTGGGAATTTTATTGGAAGCAATTGCTCGAACCTGCCGACTTCGCGGATAGCCACATATCCGAAAAGGCAGTAATCGTTACCCTCCCGGCGCAATGGAAGTCATACCGAATAAACGGTCAACCTTTATCCAATGAAGGCTTTGCCACCTATCGCCTGGCGTTTCCGTTATCCGGCGCAGCGGCCGCTGGGCCGCTAGGCTTGTATATCAACAACATCGCTTCCGCCTATAAGATCTGGATTAATGGCGAACCGATGAAAGGCAACGGAACCGTAGGCAACGATCGGACCCGGATGGTGCCAAGAAGCTACCCGCAGGTGGTCTTCTTCCTGCCGAGTTCCGGCGATAACGAAATCGTGATCCAGGTGTCGAACGATGTCCAGCGTACCGGAGGAATATGGGAGCAGATCGAGCTCGGGGATGCCGGGGACATCTCCGCGCAGCATCGAAACCGCGTCATGGTGTGGACGTTCATCACCGGCTGCTTGCTGCTTATGACGGTGTTCTCCGTTTTCCTCTATTTGTTCCGTAAACAAGAACGCGCGGCCCTGTGGTTCGGGCTGATTTGTTTGGCCATCTGCATCCGATCCTCGTTATTGGGCGAATCGTACGTATACGTCCTCTTTCCGGAGCTGTCCTGGGAATGGGGGGTGAAGCTGGAGTACTTATCGGAAATCGTCACGATTATCAGCTTGGCCGCCTTCGTGAATAAACAGTATCCGCGGGATGCGATAAGACGATTGTTTCCGATCTTCGCCGTTGCTCTGTCCGCATTTGCCATTCTTGTGCTGGCAACGCCCGCCATCGTATATACGAAGCTGATGGTGCCGTACATTATCGTGCTGCTGCTTCCTGTTTTTGTATATGTCATGTACATATATGTCCGCGCGGCGCTGCGTCGAAGAATGGGGTCGCGAATCAATATGATCGGCTTTAGCGGCTTCTTCCTCGCCGTTATTCACGAAGTCCTGTATTATACCGGCTTCCTGCCTTTCGGCGGGCTTGTTTCGTTCGGACTGTTGTTTTTTCTGCTGACACAGCTGATGAATTTATCGTCGGCGTTCACCAAGGCAATGACCGAGTCGGAATCGTTGACGTCGCAATTGCAACAGGTGATCGCTTCGCAAGAAGAGACGATTAAAGAACGCACCTCCTCCCTGCAGCAACTAAACGACCGGCTGGAACAGGGCAATCGCGAGCTCATCCGGATCGAAAACGTCCGCAGTGCGCTGTTGGCGGAAGTGTACCACGACTTGTCAACCCCGATTACAGCGATCAAAGGCTTCTCCAAAGCAATCCATACGGCGGTCATTGCGGAAGAGGAGGCGCCGCTCTATGCCAGCCGCATCTACGAACGCAGTCTGATGCTGGAGAAGCTGATCGACAACGTCGTCGAGCTTAGCCAATTGAAGACAGGCGAGGTACAATTTCAGTTCGTCGCAACGCCGCTTGTCCCGTTCGTTCGCCAATTGAGCTTTCGGTATGCAACTGAAGCAGCGGCATCCGGAATTGCGCTTCACTGGGTGGAACCTGCGATCCCGCTTCCTCCCGGGAAGGAGCTGCTCGTTGTCATCGACAGGCTTCGGTTCGAGCGCGTCATGGACAACCTGGTTGCCAATGCGGTCAAATATTCTCCGGTTGGCGGCAGCATACGCATCGGAATGCAATTCCGGCCCGAACCGCAGGCGAATCGCGGGCAAGCGGCGATTTATGTAGCCGACTCCGGCATCGGAATTCCGGAAGCCGAACTGCCTCACATTTTTAAACGCCGCTACCGTATACAAGGTACCGATCAGTCCCGGTCGGGCAGCGGGTTGGGGCTCGCGATCTGCAGCGAAATCGTGGCGCGCCATCATGGCGAGCTAAGCGTAAGCAGCCGATTGGGAGAAGGAAGCGAATTTACCGTCTTGCTCCCCGCCGCTGTCGGAGAGCTTGCCAAAGGAGATGAACATGAACACGTCCATACTGCTCATTGAAGACGATGCCGACATCGGCGAACTGGTAGCCATTTACTTGCGGAAAGAAGGGTATCGCGTCGATATTGCCTGGCATGCGGAGCAAGGAATTGCCTTGTTTCAGAAAGGAGCTTACGACCTGCTAATTTCCGACATTATGCTGCCCGGCATGGACGGCATGGAGCTTGTAAGGCACCTCCGCAGCCGTACGACGATCCCGATCCTCTTCCTCACCAGCAAAAAGACGCCGCAGGACATCGTAGCCGGTCTGCAAATCGGCGGAGACGATTACATAACGAAGCCGTTCGAGCCGGAAGTGCTGGTCGCGCGAGTTCAAGCGGCGCTTCGCCGCCATCGCGCATCGGGCGGACTGGAACACGGCGATGGCAGCGCTGACAGCTGGGAGGACGGGTGGCTGACGGTTCGGAAGAAGCGGCTTGAGGTGCTGGTGGACCGAAAGCCGGTCGCCTTGCCGGCCAAAGAGCTGCAGCTGCTGCTTCTCCTGCTCGATCATCCGAAGCAAGTATTCAGCGTTTCCCAACTGTACGAACGCATATGGAGCTTGAACGGCGACAGCGACGAACGAACCGTAATGGTCCATATCCATCAGCTACGCAAGAAAATCGAGATCGAGCCAACGAAGCCCCGTTATATCGTGACGGTTCGCGGCTTCGGGTACAAGTTCGGCGGAAACCGATAACGAAGAAGCCCCGAGCTTAACCGCTCGGGGCTTCTTCGTTAACGCGGCGATATTACGGCCGAATCGTCACTTTTTTGATAATCGGCTTGGTGCCCACATGCAAGTCTCCGCCCTTGACTTCCTTCAATTGCTCCGCGCTCACTTCCTGCGACAAGTCGGCAATTTCGACTGACTTGTCCGCTTGTTGCTTCTTCTCTTCCTTATCGGCCATCTCGGAACCCTCCCTGCTTGGAATGCGAACAGCTTAGCACAAGAAGATTAAGTTTCGTTTAAGTACGCAAAAATAAATCCATCGCGCAAAACCCGCGCCGCTGCTACAATATTTACCGTGAGCAAATTAAAAACGCGAGGAATGGAACCGTGACTCCCACCATTGTGCTGCGAATAAAGGAGCGAACATTAACGCTCAAACAACTGCTGCAGCGGCTGAGCATCGACCCGGCATGGGCGGCTATCGAACGGTGCAAGGAAGATTTGACTCTGGTCTGCTGGGCCGAATCGCTTGGTCTTGCCGCCGACGCTTCCCTCTTGCAGGCCGCTGTCACCCGGTTCCGTCGCGCGAACGGATTGTTGTCGGCATCACAAACGAACGGGTGGCTGGCCGATCGCGGCATGAACGTAGATGACCTTGTTGATGTCATAAAGCCGCAAGTGCTAAGGGATATTGTGGGCCGGTACATCATAACCGACGATCAGGTTAACCGGCATTTTCTGGATGTTGCCTACGAGTTCGATCGCGCCGAAATATCGATCATCGTCGTGGACGATCATGGCGCGGCCCAGGAGCTGCTATTCCGGGTGGAAGAAGGCGCCGATTTTCATGCGCTTGCCCGCGAGTTTTCCAAGGAGGCGGCGACGGCCCGTTCCGGAGGTTACGCCGGTTTGTTCGGCCGGGCCGATCTTGAACCGGAAACAGCTGCGGCCGTATTCAACGCACCCGTCGGGACGTTGTTGGGTCCGTTCGATCGTAAGCGCGCGTTCAGTCTGATAAGGGTCGAAGGACTTTATCCGGCGAAGCTGGAAGATGAAGTGCGAGACGCCATTCGCAAGCAGCTTTTTCAACAGGAATTGGAAGCCTACCGGCGTTCGTTGGATATTCACGATAAGTTTTGGAGCTTACTTAGCGGAGGATGAAGCTTGTGAACGCAGACCGCCTGTCGTTGTTCCAGCAATTTCCGCTGTTCCAGGTATTCAGTGCGGAAGAAAAACAGTTATTGGCCGCTCAATTTCAACCGGAGACGTTCGCGATGGGTCAAACCGTTGTCCAGCGCGACCGGTTGTCGGATGCCTTCTACATTATCGTAGCCGGCAAAGCGAGGAAAATCGGATTGAACGCCGCCGGCAAAGAAACGAATCTGGGACTGCTGCAGCCCGGGGACCATTTCGGCGAAAGCAGCTTGCTGGACGCAGAAGAAGCGCCGCCCGTTACGATCCGTGCCTCCACTACACTCGAGGTGCTCCGTCTCGGACGCCGCCAATTTCAGGAGATGGTGGCAGGCAATCCGGATATCGCCACCTATTTCAACCAATTCATCGCATCGGATATTATCCGCACGTTTCTCAAGAGCAACACGGTGCTCGCCCATCTCGATCATGCGGCGCTTCGATCGCTGCTCGACCGGCTGGAAATTCGCACCTACGAACCGGGCTCCGAGCTCGTTCGCGAGAACGAAGCCGGCGACGCCTTTTATATCGTCAAATCCGGCTCGGCGCTAGTGGAGAAAGGGTCCGCGTCCGAAATCGTCAACCGGCTGTATGCGGGCGATTTTTTCGGCGAACTGGCGCTGCTGACGGGGGAACCGCGTCGTGCAACGATTCGCGCCGCCGATACGGTGACGGCGTATCGGCTCGCGAAGTCGGATTTCGACGAGCTGATCCGGCGCTATCCGGTCATTCTCGACTCTATCCGCAGCATTGCCAACTATTACTCGAACGAGCCGATGGCGATGATATCGGCTCCGGAGGAGTCGGAACCGGCAGCTGCCCTCGCAACAGATGGTACAAGGGAATGGTCCGGGCCGAAGACAAATTTGTGGAAAAGGCGGCGCCGATTTCCGGCGCTGCTCCAGCAGAGCGAGATGGATTGTGGTCCGACCTGCTTGACAATGATCGCCCGCTATTACGGCATGAATGCCAGCGTGAACCGGATGCGCGAACGCTGCAACGTCGGCGCGGAAGGAACTTCGCTGCTCGGATTGATCGAAACGCTCGAATCGCTTGGATTCGCAGCCCAAGGCTTGCAGACATCGAGCAGCCTGCTGCATGAACTGACCGCGCCTTTCATTGCGCATTGGAACGGCAATCACTACATTGTCGTGTATGAAGTGGGTAAAACCGGGCTTGTTGTCGCCGACCCTGCCTTCGGGTACGTAGACACGATACCGCTGGACTCTTTTGCCAAGCATTGGACGGGTTACGTAATCTCCCTTCATCCATCCGGAGAGCTGCAGCCGCTCGATGACGAAGAAGTGCTGTGGAAACGGTATATCGGTTATTTGCGCACATCCAAAAAACTGCTCCTCTCCGTATTCGGCTTATCCGTGTTAACGGAAATGATCTATTTGCTGTTTCCGGTCATGACGCAGCAAATTTTCGACCGTGTCCTGCAAGCGGCCAATTGGCCTTTGCTCCACACGATCGTCGCGGCCATGCTTGCGCTGATCTGCTTCAATACCGCAAGCATCGCTTTGCGTCAAACGTTGATCGGCCGGCTTGCCCATGCGGTCGACCGCACGATGCTGGACAGCTTTTATCGCCACCTGCTTCGCCTTCCCTACTCGTATTTTATGAAGCGAACGTCCGGCGACATTTTGACGCGCGTTTACGAGAACGAGAAACTGCGCCGGTTATTGACCGATCATGCGATCGAAATGATGCTCGATCTGTTAACGATGCTCGTTTACGGGGCATTAATGGCGTATTACCACACCGGGTTGGCGACAGTTGCCTTTGCTCCTTTGCCTCTATACATCGGTCTATACGCGTACTTGTTGCCGCGAATGCGGCGCAATCTCCGCCAGCAGCTGATTGCCGAGAGCGATTCCCAGACGCAAATCGTGGAAGCGGTGCAAGCCATCGCCACGGTTAAAGGAATAGCAATGGAAAGCAGTGTCCGCGGCAAGCTGATGAGCAAGCTGAGCCGATTGCTCGCGCTGCGTCTCGCGGGCAACCGGCTGGAGGCCGTCGCCAAAGCCGCCTCTTCAGGCTTGCGATCCGTCTGCCAGGTTGCGCTGCTCTTTTGGGGTTCGCGACTGGTATTGGAACATCAGCTCAGTATGGGCGAACTTGTTGCGTTCACCGTGCTGTTCACTTCATTCATGTTTGCGCTGGAAATGATTTCGCTTCGCTTCGGCGAGCTGTCGGAGGCGCGCATTTCGATGGAACGGCTGAACGATGTGTACGAATCGACGCCGGAGCATCCGCAGCCGGACAAGATGCGGTTGCTCCCCGCCATACAAGGGCATATACGCTTCAACAACGTATCGTTTCAATATTATCGCGGCGGGAACATGATTTTGCAGCATCTTGATCTGGAGCTTATGCCGGGACAAACGGTAGCGCTAGTCGGACGCAGCGGCTCGGGCAAATCGACCATCGCGGGCTTGCTGCTCAAGCTTCTTGAGCCGACAAGCGGCGCCATTTACGTCGACGGATACGCGCTTCGCGACGTGCATGCCGCTTCCATTCGTACGCAGATCGGCGTTGTCCAGCAGGAAACGATGCTGTTCCGCGGAACCGTGCGCGACAATATCGCATTGACCGGCGACCATGTCGGCATGGATGACGTGAAACGGGCAGCCCGTCTGGCTGGCGCCCACGAATTTATCGAGGCGCTGCCGCTCGGCTACGATACGATGATCGGCGAAGGCGGCATCCGGCTGTCCGGGGGCCAACGCCAGCGCATCGTCATCGCCCGCGCGCTTGTGGGCAACCCGCGTATTCTACTGTTCGACGAAGCGACGAGCGCTCTCGATTCGGAGTCCGAGCGAATTATTCAGACAAACATGGGCGAAATGCTGCAAGGCAGGACGACGCTGATCATCGCCCACCGGCTCAGCACGATCCGCCACGCCGACTTGATCGTCGTGCTCGATCAAGGAGCGGTAATCGAGCGCGGCACGCACGAGCAGCTCGTATTGCGGCAGGGAGTTTACCATTATCTGCTGCAGCAGCAGACGGTTTAGCGGCACAATTTCAGAAGATCGGAGACGCTGCTGTCAACAAGTTTACCGCTAATTTTCCTTGCGAAATCCGTCTCCGGAGTCTCGTCGACAGGCGGCAGTTAGTTGACGCCCACGAATAAACGCAAAATGAGCTGCGCATCTTGTTCGTCTACCGTGCCGCTATTATCCACGTCCAGCGCATAGATTTGCTCGGGGGTCAATTGGATTTTGCTTTGCGTATATTTAATCGCAAGAAGAGCATCCGCTGGCGTAATGATCCCGTCGCCGTTGGCGTCGCCCAGGTTCAAGCTGGATACTGCCTTCCAATCGCTGGCTGCAGGCGCTCCGGTTGCTGTGCCTGCCATCGCCACAGGCGTTACGACGAATCGAACGTATTTGCCCTTCTGCGACGATTGCAACTCATACTGATCCAAATTTGCACCTACAATCGCCGTTCCGTTCGTGCCGTTGGCGTCATCAGCCACTTCCCAACTGAACAGGGACGCGCCTTCCTTGGCGCCCTCGGCATCGGAATAGGAATAGGTGCCCTTCAACGTTTGACCGGCCATCATTTTGCCCGAAATGCTCACATTATCGGCGGATGGCGCGGCGTCAACGATGGCATAATATTTTACCTCGACACCTCTTGAACTCGTCACGACGATATACGGGTTGCCTTCGGGCGATACGGCTAACGCTACAATTCGCAAAAAAGAATCGGTTTCCGTCAGAATCGTCTCCCATTCGGAACCTTCCGCCGGTGCCAATTTTACAACCGATGTCACGTTCGTTTCCGAATCCATCGTTGTCGCATACGCCGTCGTGTCCGGGGCAAGGGCGAAATTGAACAGCGTCGAATCCGTACCGTCGATCGCAGAGCCGACTTGTTCCCATTGCGAATCGCGGTAGACGAGCATTTTGGACTCATACATGCTGTACGGAGATTCGGTTGTGAGAGGCGAGACGAAAATATAGGGAAGCTGATCACCGGCGGAAATCGCAATCGGCGCCGCGGACCGGGTATTGAATTGCATGCCGTTCAGCACGTCGTCCCCCAGGTTGGACCAGCTCTTCCCGTCGAAACGGAAAATGGAGCGCAAACGGCTCATATCATTCCCGTATTTTATCGTTACGTACACGTTGTCGTTGGCACCAATGGCCATGGAAGTATTCGTTACCGTTTGCTTGTTGTCTTCCAATATGGCATCGCCGCCAACCGTTTCCCACAGGGTGTCGCTCGAATTGAATCGCATTACGGTCAGCTTGTATCTTTGCCCGGAATTGGGAAATGCCACGTAAGGCGTATTGTCGCTCGCCAGCGCAAACGCAACGTGATCCTTCAAATAACCGAATGAGCTCGAGTTCTGGATGGAAGGCGTGAAATCGGCCGGCCCGAGCACGCTCCAGCCGGTTCCCGCATACTTCCAGAGCGTCAGTTTATTCACGCTGTCGGGGTCGCCGGTAAGGGCGTACAACGAATCGTCCGTGCCCATGGCCAGTTTGATTACCGAAATTGTTTTCCCCGGAAAATTGGCATTTCCAACGGTTACCCAACTGATGCCATTAAATTTTTTGACTGTCGCCTCCGGGTTGAGGAAACCGACATAAGGAGTACCTGAGCTATCGAAGACGACAGAGGGGGTATAGGGGTCATAGCCGTTAAAGGGATCTCCCAAACTCTCCCACTTGCCCGAATGGGACGAAGCGGAATTTGCCGCCCCTCTCCCCGGCAATCCAACCAGACCGGATACCATTAACACGCCTGATAAAACGATCGCCGCCCATTTGGTCCACTTGATTTTCTTCAACAAAATATTCGCCAACTCCTTGTCAACTGAAAATCTGCAACATTCCATATCTCTTAAACTATAAAAGATGCTGGTCCGTATGCCCAGTGACCTTTGGTCATCGATTTTGCAAAAAAATTAACCTTCTTTGCCGGCTCGGGGAGTCTCAAGCCGCGTATATTCGGCGTGGCTGATCTCGACCGTCTTAACGATCGCCGGACTGAGCTTGCGGCTGTCGTCAATCCGGACTGATTTTTTCGGTGTTATTGCGTTCGCTCACGCTGCGCTTTGCTTACTTCCGCCCAGAAGTGCTCCAACTCCTTTTTGGCGACTTCGCGAACGAAGACCAGCTCTTCTCCCATTAGCTCCGGCGACCATTTCCGTCCCAGATTGGCATGAACGATTTCGTCCGCCCAGTCGTAGTCCTGGAACTGCTCCATCAGCGGATGCTTCGCCTCATTGCGGCAAAACTCGTACTCCTTCTTTTTGGCTTGCGTGATCATCGCGCCTTCTTCTATGCCGATGCTGAGCCAGGCATATTGGGCTGCCGGAATTTTCTCCGCGTTGACATCGTAATCCGAGGTATATTGCGGCCGCCCGATCCAGTCGTAGCCATCCGCTTCAAGCGCCGCCTGGCCGAACATGGCGTGGCGCGCCTCATCCCATATATGTCGAGCCAAGTCGTAATAGAAATCCCAAGGCATATGCTGCTGCGAATAGATTACGCCTGCGATCAGGTCGCATGCCGTCATTTCCTCCTGACGCACGCGCATCATCATGACCAGCCGGCGCAGCACCGCATCGTCGGCCAGATTGTCCATGCCGGTGCGTGCCCATGTCGTCCCGCCCATTCTCCGCGAATCGCGCCTGGAGCGCAGCGGAATCGCGTAAGCAACGTGCGAGCGGAGACGGCGCGGCATTTCCGGCGATCGTTCGCCGCCGCCCGACACGCCGCCCGCGCTTTCAAGCAGCCCGCGAATATGATGGGCAAACGCTGCCTCCGCACCCGTGTCCTGGTACGAGCGAAGATCCGCTATAAGCTCGGCTCCCCAAGCCACCTGCTCTTCCAAATCCGCAATGGCATGCTTCAACAAGCGGATCGTCGGCTGGTCGACAATTTGCTGCGTGAAGCGCTGATGCTCGCGATAAGCTTCCAGCATCGCCGGTCTGATCACCTCATAAACGGCAACGGCCCATTCCAAATCGCTTTCGGCGTGAACCAGCTCCTCCATCATCAACGTCAGCCGCGGATCCGGCTCGCGTCCCAGCAGATTGGAGGAGGTGCGCAGCTCCGGAATGCGTTTCCGCAATGCCTGGGCCGCTTCCGCATCCTCATAAATATGGCGGCAAATACCCAGCCGCAAATCCCAGTTTTCCCGATTCGGCAGCTGCCCGGCCGCCATGCGGAACAGCGACTCATGCAAGTAACGATACCGCTGCAAAACAACGGAATTGCGCTCAATCGAATACGCTCCCACCGCAAGCGGATTTTCGATCCCCGTATATGTGAGCATTTTGATATCCCCTTTCCTTTATGCCGCTTCATGAAATGTCATATCTCCTCAAGTGTGACAGAGACGGAACCGGGTGTCGATGGGTGAAATCCAAAAATCCTTGCACGAATTTGACATTACTCCTCCGTCGCCCCGATCCGCTCGTGCGAAGGATCAGTATAACCGGTTGAGCGTATACGGCGCTTGCACACCCCCGGTTGGCATCAGGTGAAGCGCCAAGTAACGTTCTTCGAAATGGCGCTCCCGGTACGCGGTTGCACTCATCCCGGCCAGCCGGGTGAATACCCTGCTGAAATAAGATTCGCTCTGAAAGCCCGATTCGTAGGCAATTTCCTTCACTGCTGCATGTCCCGCCCTAAGCAGTTCGCAAGCATGGTCGATTCTGCGCTGCAAAATATACTGCTTCGGCGTCAAATACTGGTGCTGCACGAACATCCGTGTTAAATACTCATGCGACCAGCCGACATTTTCCGCCAGGTCCATAATCGAAATCGGCTGCCGATAATGCGCCTCGATATAGGTCAGCGCCTGGGAGATCTGCGGCGGCATCCGCCGGTCTGTCGCAAGACTGTGACGGTTTGATGCGGCGACAAGCTCCTCCAGGACAGCCAGCAGCATGGCGATCATCAGTTCGCGATATCGGGGCCGTTTGGTGCTCGCTACCCAGATTGCATGCTGCAGCCAATTCGGAACATGAGCCAGGCCGTCGGCCGGAAGAAAATCCGCTATACTCGCATATGCTTCCGCGGCCCGATTCGACAAACGGAAGTGGCTGAACATATGACGAATCGGCTTTTTGCTGTCGAATAAGTAGCGGTGCGTTTCCCCGGGCCTCGTCAGTACAAAGCAAGGCCTGTCGAGCGGATAGATGCGTTCCGCCACGGAATAAATCGTCTCCGACCCCACGGGAAAGTAAACGATCTCATAATCGGACAGTCGCCGCGGCCCGAGCTGCCATCCGCCCCGTATGATAAAATCCCCGCAAATCGACGGCATAAGCCGTTCCTCTTCCGTCGGCATGTTTTCTTGTTCCACCGACTTCCCCTCCTATGCAACCGGATCATGGCAGACATGCTGCCTGGACAGCGGTTCGTCTCGATCCGCTTGAAGCGGCCTTCAAGCAGGCAGGCGAGCTGGGCATACAGGCAAATTATTGAAGTCATTCTCCTCCAGCTGCCGTCATCCAGCGCGCTGCCCAAAAATAAAACCAGAAGCAGTTGGACCGGAAATAAAGTCCTACACTGTCTCTGGTTTCGTCGAGTAGTCCTTTGGAGAATTTCTGTTTCAAGGATTTGTATCCGCTTATTGTTGATTCGCCAAATAATTGGCCAGTGTCTCGAACGTGCCTTCGAATCCTTGTGCAACCATTGGCGCCATTCCGTCAAACGCTTCTTGCTCCTCGGCAGCTGCATTGATCGGCCCGCCCTGCAATGTCAATATTGTTCTTCCCTCCTTTTCTTCGAGCGTTAATATATTCAAAATTTCCAGCGGCCAGTTCGAATTGAACGGGGCACGAACCGTGTTCCCCTCTTCATCGGAAAATGACTGGACCCAAACCAACTTCTCCGGCTCTTGCACTTCCTGGTAGACGAACTTGCCCCACATGACATGCTGCCCGTCCGGAGACTTCTGGCAGCCGAGGAACATACCGCCCGGGCGAACGTCCATTCTGGCCACTTCAAGCGCGAAACCCTTCGGTCCCCACCAATTGCCGAAATGCTTGGGATCGGTCCATACCTGAAATACCAATTCCCGTGAAGCGTTAAATTCGCGCTTCAATAGAAGTCCTTTGGCATTGCTCACTAGATTTCCTCCTCGTAATTGCATTCAAAATCATAAACGCAATGGCGTCTTTTGAAGGCGAAATAACCGCAGCATAGTGTCCATTTTTAAGAAAATGCGGTTTTTTGTACTGAATGCGTTCTTCGGCTTCCGGAATCGTCTCATGAATCATGTCCCGCAGGGTTGAACTTATATCCCCCTGCCATTTCGGCAAATTATCGATGTAAGCCGCAACTTCCTGATTCACTTTGTCTTTTCCTCCTAATGATTAGTTTTCATTTAAAATATACCATTTAGAGAATATTCCAGTCAAGGAATATTTAAAAGTTGCGGAAGCGAAGATTACGTTGCCGGACTTCACGCAATTGAACGGTGCGAATGCTCTCTCAGGTTGCATTCAGGATAATGTCTTTTAATTCAATCAGAGTATTGATTCGATAGCTGGCTTGTGAGAAGTCGTGTGATTGTGTGAAGTCGTTATGGACAATGACACAGCCGATACCCGCCGCCACGGCCGAGTTCAGCCCTCTGTTTGAATCCTCTACGACCAAGGTCTCTTCTTTGGTGGATCCAAAGCGCTTTAGGCCGGTCAAGTAGGGTTCCGGGTGCGGCTTGGCGCGCTCGTAGTCTTCGCGAACAAGGACGAATTCCATGAATTGTCTAATCCGGCGCTTTTCGTGAATGAGTTGAAAATCCGCACGTTTGGCAGTCGTCACGATGGCCATGCGGACGTACTTTGACAGTTCGGCCAGCGTTTCAACTACGCCTTCAATCTCTATGGCTTCCGTCCTTAAATATTCCTGGTAATAGACGTTGCGGACCTCGCGCTGCTTACTGAGGGTCTGTTCGTCAATACCTGCCGCCCTGGCTTGGGACCAAGTGCCTAATGACTGGGTCATGTCGCGAAGGTATTGATCCTTATCCAAGGTGAATCCTATGTCAGCCAGAGCGCGTTCTCCCGCTTTGTAATACCAAAATTCCGTATCAACCAGAACACCATCATGATCGAAGAGTATGTACTTTTTCATTGCTTCGTTCTCCCTTGTCAGCGATGGATTCCGCCAAATTGCTTCTACTAAATAGGCTGCTTTTCGATTCTCGACGTTCTGCTCCCTGATCCAATGATAATCAAAAAACAGTTGCCGCGGCAATATGGTTCCAGACGTTTTGCTTTTTTCAGCCAAACTGTTGGGCCGCACCCCAAACATGTTGTCAGGGTAACGCGGGAACAACAAGAGAATGGCGAAATAAGCCAGTTTCTCCCCCAACCGCACGATGAAGCAACGGAGACGCTCCCGAGACACAAATAACAGCTCGGCATTGGCATATATTCAACAGCTGTCGCTTAACGTGACCACATATGGGCCGAACCCCCGTCTCTCCGTTCCGCATTACGAGAGATCCTCCTCGGAGCGGACGATCGTCAGCCCTTCGACATGCCGCTTGCTCATCAGCTTCTTCTTCTTGCGGTTCTCCTTCGTGTCGAACACGATATCGAAATCGTAATCGTCGGGGTAAAGCTCGCTTTTCGAGATGTGCAGCTTGAGCCGCTTGCGGTTGAACTTCAGCTTCTCCTTCTGCACCATGACGCCGACCTCTCCGACCTTGTCCGCCGCGGCGTACACGATGCCGAATTTGTCGAGCGACGGAATATACACGCAGTCGCCGACCTCGAGTTCGGCTTCGACGGGCGCCGCTCCGGCCGCTTCGGCCGATGCAGCCTGCCCTTGCGCTTGTTTTAGCGGCTGCGCTTGCCCGGGCACGAACGCCGGCAGGTCGACCGCCTCTGCGAAGGCGTCCTCGCCGCCCTCGCCCCGGCGCCGCACGCCTTCGGTCAGCTCCCGCGAGCGCACGAGCACATGCGCCGGCATGCCAAGCTTGCTCGCGATCGCGAACGCGTAGCTGTGCCCGGCTTCTCCGATGCGCAGCCGGTACAGCGGCTCAAGCGTCTCGGCGTCGAATTCCATGCGCGCGTTTTCGAAGCCCGGCGCGGCCGCCGCAAACCGCTTGATTTCGTTGAAATGCGTCGTCGCCACGACCGTCGCCCCCTTGCGATACAGCTCCTCAAGCACCGCGATCGACAGGCCGACCCCTTCCCCGGGATCGGTGCCGGACGCCATCTCGTCGATCAGGACGAGCGTCGCGCCGTTCGCCGTTCGCAGCGTCTCGACAAGCAGCTTCACATGCGACGAAAACGTGCTCAGCGACTGCTCCAGCGACTGGCCGTCCCCGATGTCGGCCGCGAATCGCCTGAACACCGCAAAGACGCTGCCCGGCTCGACGGGGACGAGCAAACCCGATTGGACCATCAGCGTTAGCAGCCCGACCGTCTTGAGCGCGACCGTCTTGCCGCCGGTATTCGGTCCTGTGATGATCAGTGAACGGTACGTCCGCCCGATCGCGAAATCGAGCGGCACCATGCCGCCGCCGAGCAGCGGATGTTTCGCGCCACGGACGTCGATGACGCCCGTGTCGTTCACGTCAACGGGGGCGCCGTCGATCGCAAGTGCGTACTTCGCCTTCGCGAACAGGAAATCGTACGCGCCGACGGCTTCCGCGTTCAGCCGCAACTCCGCTTCGTGCTCCTCGACGAGCCCCGTCAAAAGCGCGAGCACCTTCGTCTCCTCACGCACCTCCTCCGTCCGCAGGTCGCCGAGCTCGTAATGCAGCGCGGCCAGCTCCGCCGGCTCGATATACACCGTCTGCCCGCTCGCAGACTCGTCGAGCACTGCGCCCTGCAAGAGCCGGCGATGCTCCTTCTTGACCGGCAGCACATAGCGGTTGCCGCGCTTCGTAACGATCGCCTCCTGCAGATGGCTTTTGTGCTTCGTCATCAACGCATCCAGCTTTTTCTTCATCCGGTCTTCGACGATCAGAATGTGCCTGCGAATTTTCGCAAGCTCCCCGCTCGCGGCGTCGTCCACCCGGCCGTGCCGAATGCAGCGGTCGATCTCCCGGCGCACCTCCGCGAGGTCGTAGAGGGAGTTCGCATAGGTTGCCACCCGGGGAGCCTGGGGGCGCTTACCGTCCATATACCGACGCAGATGGCCGCAGCCGGTCAGGAATGTCAGGATCGCGCCGAAATCCGCCTCCGTAAAAACGTAACCCGTGCCGATCAGTTGGAACACGGGCTCCATGCCGTCCAGAGAAGGCAGCGGGACGCTCGAACCGCGCCTCAGCAGCTCGGCCGCCTCCAGCGTCTCCGCGAGCAGCGACTTCACCGCCCCGAGTTCCGTCAACGGCGTTAGCTTCATCGCCATCGTTCGGCCAAGATAGGTGACGGCGTATTGCGTCAATCGTTCGATCACTTGCGTGTATTCCAATCGAATCATCATATTTTCGTTCAGGTTCATTTCGAGTTCACTCCTCTTCGTTTAGGAAAATGATTTTTCTCTCTCAGGACATCCGGACGCCTCGCCGAAAACGTAAAAAAGGCAAAGCCAACGTCAAAAACACGACGCAGCTTTGCCAGTCGGCGAGGGCACTCCTGTCGGATCCGGACCGCAATAAAAAACCGCGCTGCAACAACAGCGCGGGCTGGGCCGAAGGAGTACGCCGGCGGCGTAATGATCGTTTCCGCGTGTTCTTAACTGATTGAGGGTTCGGTTCGAGGGTACGTACGAAAACAAGGCCCCGCCGGATCGACAGAGTCTTCGTACCGCTTCCTTCCCGTCACGCCTCTATGAAATTGCTCAGTTAAGAACCCCTGCAGACATTAAAATCTCTCCCTAATCGAGGATAGTTGTCATATTACCCGGTCCCGGGCCCGTTGTCAAGGGTCGGTTTCCCCTATAACAAACAGTTTGGTTTGTGCGTCTATTTTCATGGCTTGGAACGCAGGAATTGCGACACGATTTTTTAGGATGTAATATCGCCAAAATTCTGCAAAAGGCGCAGCTCCAGCCCTTTTTCGTTTGTTTTCAGTTCTTGCATGATCGGAATCGTCATATCGGTATTGGGGTTGTACTTCAAGCCCCAGTGCATAATGGCAAAAACGACCGGAAACAGGTCAAGCGCCTTTTGAGTGGGCCGGTACATGGTTTGTGCGCGGTTTGAATCTCCTTCTGTCTTGACGAGCAAGCCTGCTTCAACAAGCGATTGGAGCCGTGCGCTCAAAATGTTAGTTGCGATGCGCTCGCGCGCAGCAAGAAACTCGCGGTAATACCGCTTGTTATGGATAAGGACGTCACGAAGGATGACCAGACTCCAGGGATCACCCCATAAGTCGAGCGCATAAACGATGGGACAAACGGTGGAAGATCGCTTTTTCATGGGAATCATTATACATTTCGTGCTTGCATTTTGCAAGTTTGTACTTGCGTTTTGCAAGTACATAATTTATACTCGGTGTGTAATTAACAATTAACGAGGGAGATAACTTGAATGAATCAAAGTTACAGCACTTTTTTTCAAGTAGACCAAAGCCCCGAAGAAGTTTTTGCCGCCATCAATAACGTCCGCGGATGGTGGTCGGAGGAAATTGATGGCGCTACCGACGAACTCGGTGAATTTAAGTACCACTACCAAGATATTCACCGCTGCACGATCCAAATCACCGAGCTTGTTCCCGATAAGAAGGTTGTTTGGCACGTTACAGACAACTACTTTAACTTCGTAGAGGACAAGAGGGAGTGGACAGATACCGACATTGTTTTTGAAATCGACAAGAAAGACGGCAAAACAGAAGTTCGATTTACGCACGTAGGCCTCGTTCCCGCGTATGAGTGCTACGCCGTCTGTACGGACTCCTGGGGCATCTACATAAGCGGCAGTCTTCGCGACTTGATCACCAAGGGCAAAGGCCAGCCCAACCAAAGCGAGCAAATTGCCAATAAACACGGCATAAGCAACCACTCTTAGAAACCCGGGCTAATGAGAATAAAGAGCACCCGCCGCGGCGCTACGGCTCTTTTTGAATGCGGTGTCCCCTTAACGTAACGAAACCGCCAATCATCCCTTAGGCGGTTTCATTTTCGAAAAATTGTTGGTTCATCATCACGCTAAACCCACAGTCACGCCGGCCGCTATTCCGGCAGTAAGCAGCCGGTTCTCCGCAGTGTGGCTACAAACCGGCCCATTCTCTCTAACGCCTCTGTCAGAAGGCTCTCCGATACCGCGTAAGAACAGCGGACATGCCCTTCGCCTCCGGAGCCGAATATATGACCGGGTACGACGGCGACGCCGCCCTCCTGCAGCAGCTGATGCGTGAATTGTTCGGCACTCAGCCCTGTATCCGCTATGGAAGGGAAAGCGTAGAAAGCCCCTTCCGGATCACGGCACGACAGTCCGATTTCCCGCAATCCTTGCACAACGAGATTTCTGCGCCGACGGTACATCGCCTTCATCTCCTCCATCGCCTCTATGCCGTGACGGAGCGACTCGATGGCGGCAATTTGGCCAAGAACAGGTGCACACATCGCCGTATATTGATGAATTTTTAACATTCCGGAAATCATTTCCCGACTGCCGCAGGCATAGCCGATGCGCCAACCTGTCATGGCAAAAGCTTTGGAGAAGCTATTGATGACAATCGTCCGTTCCTTCATTCCCGGCAGAGAAGCCGGGCTCACATGCCGAGGGCCGTAGGTAAGTTCGGCGTAGACTTCGTCAGAAATGACAATCAGATCGTGGGCAACGACCAGATCAACAATCGGCTGCCAGTCTTTCTCGGACATGATCGCCCCGGTCGGGTTGCATGGGTAGTTGACTAACAACACTTTGGAGCGGGGAGACAGTTTATTCCTCAGCGTTTCTGCCATTAACTTGAAATCATTCTCTGCCGTCGTTTCCACTTCCGATACGTATCCGCCGTGAAGATGCACGATGGGTGCATATGCGGTATAGCTCGGAGCTGTAAGGAGAACTTCGTCTCCCGGGTCTACGAAGGCGCGCAGAGCCAGATCGACCGCTTCACTGCTGCCGATGGTCACCAGAATGTCCTGGGACGGCTCATAGCTCAGTCCGAAACGCTCCGATTGATAACGCGCGATTTCCTCCCGCAGTTCGGTCAGACCGGCATTGGATGTATAGCGAGTTTGACCCTCGCGAAGTGCCTGAATGCATGCCTCCCGTACAAGCTTCGGCGTGACAAAATCCGGCTCTCCCACCCCAAGCGAAATAACGTCGCGATTGCTTGCAGCAATGTCGAAAAAGGCACGAATGCCCGAGGGCGGAATTTCCCTCACCCGTTTACATAAATAATCCGATTCCATACCTGCACTCTCTCTTTCTTCTGCAAAATAGATCTTTGTGTCCCTCTCAATGCATCAACTGTCTGGCAGTTTCGCCGATAATCCGGATGCCTTTTTCAATCTCCTCGCCGGTAACCCTCGAGAAGCCGATTCGCATCGTATGCCGACCCTCGCCTTCTCCGGTGAAGAACATATCCCCTGGGGTAAAGAAAACGCCTTGACGAGAACAAGCGGTCAGCAATTCGCGTGTATCGAAGCCCTCTTCAAAAGCGACGAACAAATGCAAGCCTCCGTCTCCCGTCATCCGCACATACGGCACATGCGCCTCACAACATTGTTTCGTCCATTCATACTTCCGCTTATATTCCGCTCGGGCTTTCTTCATATATTTCTCGAAATTGCCGTTATGCAAATATTGATACAAAAGCGACTGATCCAACGTCGATGTGTGGATCGTACGCGCCCGTTTGATACTTTCCAAGTAGTCGATCAACACCCGATCCGCCAACACCCAACCGACCCGCAAACCGGGAAATAAAACTTTGGAAAAACTGCCCAGGTAGACAACGCCGTTTCCGTCCCCGGCCGTAGCTATGAGCGGCGCGACATGAGAGCCTGAATAGCGCAACTCCTCGTTGAAGCCGTCCTCGATGATCGGAATTTGACGTTCGGCCATCCATTTCATCAGCGTGAGCCGCTTCTCCGGAGACGTTACGATGCCAGTTGGATTGTGGTAAGACGGCACGAAATAGGCACAATCGTAAGTCCGCTCCGATAATGCGCTTTCCAGTTCATGCAGGTCGATGCCATCGCCTTCCATCGGAATGCCTTTGATCTCGAACCCGTGCAACTTCAGTAATTTGAGAGCCGTGTTATGCGTCGGATTCTCGCACAGCACCGAGCCGTTCGGACGGCGGAGCGACGATAGCACAATATCGAGCCCTTCGGTAAAACCGTTCGTAATTAGCATATCTTTGCCTTTCGTATTGACGCCTTTATGTTCCATATAACGCAGCAAATAATCGATCAACGGCCTATAGCCTTTCGCGTAACCGTAATTAAGCAGCACGTTGCCTTCCAACGCCATCCGGTCCAGGAACGCCCGCCGGACGTTGTCGATATCGAACAGTTTCTCATCGGGTGCAATGCTGGTGAACGAAATTGTCGTCCGTTCCGCGCGGAAGCCGTTTTTCATATGGTCAAGCTCGACAGCCAACTTCGCGTGACCGTTCATGCGCGCGCACCAGTCCGGTTGCCAGAATTGAACCATCTTACTGGCGCCACCGGAAATCGTAGCGACATAGCTGCCCTTTCCCCGTACCATATAAGTAAACCCATCGTCTTCCAGCCCTTCGTAGGCAGCAATAACGATGTTGCGGCTTACGTTAAGCAGCAGGCTGAGCTCACGTGTGGACGGAAGCTTCTGGTTCGCCTGCAGCGCGCCTTTAATAATCAGCCGCTTCACGTAGTCTCTCACTTGAATCGCTACCGGACGGTCATACGCAAGCTTGAAATCGCGAAACATCTCTTCTCACCCCCCATACCCATTCTGGCACAGACGAACGAACAACAAAAGAACCACTGCCCGGGATGTTTCATCCCTGCGTGGTTCAGCTTGGAACATCGCTCCAGCCACTCCATCAGTTGAAGAAGATCCCGTTTAAGAGACCTCAAGTGGCTGAAACAAGAATGATCTGCCCTCAACATAGGCTTTCATTATCGCTTGCGCATATGGTTGTTCTTCAATCAAGCCCTCTGTTTCAAGATGATCCTCCGAATGGAAACTATATGCTTCTATGATAGCCATGATGAAGAAACACTCCAGCATGGGAATAAAATCGTCATCCATTTGCCTATTCCCCTGATACCCTTCGATGAATGATGTCCTTTGGGAAGGATAAAGTCCCATGATCGACTGAGCAATATCATAGAGATAGTAGCCAAAGCCACACCTCCCAAAATCGATAGGATACGGTTCGTTATCACGAAAAACGACATTGCCAATGTGTAAATCTGCATGAATCATCCCATAATTACCCTTATGACTTGCGAGTTTGTGCAGAAAGGCTGCCACTTTAGTGGCGGCCGCCGAGTACAGCTCAAAACCTTCATCGGAAATAAAATTACTGTAATGCAGCCCCAAATGCGTCCAATCCCGTTTAAAGCTCTCCAAGCCCCAAGAGGGGCGAGTAAAACTGGTTGATGGGCTAAAAGAAAAGCTCGCCTCATGGAGGTTCGCCATCATCCCCCCCATTTTATGGATTGACGCTTCCGTTAGTGCCCCTTTTTCCAATCGTTCTCCCTCGATCCAATTCAACATTGTCGAATAGTGCCGTTGTCCGCCGCTCACCGGCGTATCAGTAATGAAAGTACCTTCCCGATTCGATACGACTTCCGGAATAATAACACCCTTGCTCTTGAGGAAAACCATCCACTCAAATGCCGAGATAGTTTCCTCACGCGGTTTGTTTTCCGGATGAATGCGCAGCAAGTATTGTTTTCCCTCGTTGGTCGCTACACGGAAGGTGGCGTGTTCGGATATTTGAATGAATTGAATCGCGTTCCAGTCAGTTTCGTACTCCTGCAAAGCCATAAGAGCTGCTTGTTTCACTTGCTTCAATGATTGGCGTCGATTTACCTCGTTATCCATCCGAAAGCCGCTATTCATCATAAAAAACCTCTTTACTATTCAATGTGATATCTCCTGATGATGAACTGCAGGCTAGCCTCCATTCCACCATCCGCCAACTAACTCCCTGCAAAATAGGCCCTATTTTCTTGCCTATTTCGCCAAAACGAGCACCCTCTTTAAAATAACCAGCGAAATCACTGGCTATTTCGCTGGAAATGCCTATTTGAAGGCGATCACGGGCAAATAACCAGTGTTTTCACTGGCTATTGCGGTGCCGTCAAGTAGTTTGTGTAGTAGGTTCTTCCATCGGGACGATGGAGGTCATTTGTTTGGTGTAAAAGGTTGTGGGCGGCCGTAGCCCAAGCGAAGGCGCGGGAGGTTATTTTTTTGCTCCGTAGCGCGCGGTGAACATTTGTTCGAGCGCGGCTTTCGTGTCCACATCTGCGAAGCCGCGAATCGCTCGACCACACCATGCCTCGTTGTAGTCAATGGCTTGCAGGTAAATGATCTTCTCCGCAGCTTCGATGTTCGTGAGGCTGTTCATGGGCTTTAGTCGCTTGCGGATTTCCTTGTTCATTCGCTCAATCGGATTATTGGTGTAGATGGCCGCCCGAATGAGCGGCGGATACTTGTAGAAGGTCAGGAGTGTCGGGAGCTGCTCTTCCCAGGATAGGACCTCCTTCGGATACTGCTTGCGCCATCTGTCTTTAAACCCGTCGAATACCGCACGTGCCACGTCAGCGTCCATCGCCGTGTAGACGAGCTTTAAGTCCGCCAGAAATTCGGTCTTGTCTGCCACCCGAATCTTGGGGAAGGTCGAACGGATTTTATGGACGACACAATGCTGCACGTCCGCCTTGGGATAGACTTCGCGAAAGGCTTCCTCTAACCCCGACAGGCCATCGAATACGCCGAGCAATACCTCGGTGGCCCCGCGGTTCTTGAGGTCGATCAGCACGTCTCGCCAGACGTTCGCGCTCTCTTGACCGCCAACGTAGAACCCGAGGATTTGGCGCGTCCCCTGTTCATCGATGCCCATGGCCAGGTAAACCGCTTCACTGTCGACCGTGTTGCGTTTGAGCTTGACGTAAAGGCCGTCCAGGTAGATGACCGAATAGCGCTTCTCAAGCGGGCGTTGCTGCCACTGCTTAATGTCTTCCATCACGGTTTGCGTAATATTACTGATCGTGGTTGGCGAGTATTGGGCACCATACAGGCTCTCGATGAATTTGGCTACCTCACGCGTGCTCATGCCGCCTTTATACATGTGGATGATGGCTTCTTCCAGCCAACCTTCGCGACGCTGATACGGCTCAAATAGACGGGTCTGGAAGGTGCCTTTCCGATCCCGCGGCACTCGAAGCGCGTTGATCGTGCCGTATCGAGTTTGGAACGTACGCGTATAGTGCCCATTTCGGCTGTTGCGCTGGGTGGGCTGTTCCACGGTAAGGTGATTTTTGATCTCTTCCCGTAACAAGAGTTCCAGCTTTTCTTGAAGCAACTGGGTAACAGAATTTTCAAGTAGATCATGGAATGCTTTTTCCGCTATAGTAGTCATCGAGTAGGGTTCCTTTCTTGGTGACTTTGACCATCCCGAGAATACCCTACTTTTTTGTTGCCTGGCTAGGCTCCAAATCTTGGTTA
>NZ_SHLX01000021.1 GCF_004764705.1 Paenibacillus cymbidii
CGCACGTCAACAGATAAGGGGAGTCACTAATCCAGGTGGCTCCCTCCCCCGGAGACGTGGCTCATTTTTTCCGGAGGCCTGGCTCTCAACTTTCCAGAACGGTGGCTCTCACGCGCCGGAATATTCACGAAAAACGCTTGTAGGTGTGGTGAAGGAGAATCAAGAGAAGCACGAGAAGGTTCAATATAACGACCACGACCCGCTGGATTATTACGGAAAGCTGATTCATGCAGGGGATACTGTCGGGTTAGGAACATTTGACGGCATCGTCAAGCAAATACGCGGAACGAAAGTGCTTGTTTACTGGAATCAAGCTAACTACCTTGTCGTAGGAAAAGGCGAGGAAGAAAAAACCGCCGCGGTGTTCGGAATTAAATGGTTGTCCGAGCAATGGGTTGAGGCTAAGACAGTTACGGTTTCTGGCTCATAATCATGATTAGCATATGAAGGACACTCAATTCTGAGTGTCCCTCAACCGTACCAGATCAATAAGGTTCAATAACAATGGTTTTAAAGAAGATGTCTAAACCCATTATATCAACTAAAGCTTCCCGAATACCCTCCTCCTCTTCACTACTTAAGCTGTCTTCGGTCCAAATGAGAAGGATATCCCCCTCAAATGTTACTGTGTGACTTTTAAAATAAGTATTCTTCACTCGATATTCAACCAGTTCAATGAGTGCCACAAATGCCTCAGCAACTATCGGATGTCCAAAACCAATAGCCGTATCGATTCGCTCCTTAGGATAAAGTAAATTAACACCCCTGACTTTAACATCGCGGCCACAAACCTCATAATCAAAAGCCAACATTTCTCCAACACTCCTCGTTTTGTTTTTTTGCTTAGCCATAAATTATTTCATATAGCTAAGAGCGCACATTTCCTAATTTCACTTCTGCTTTATCCTTGCATCCAAAGATTAACATGAAGAAATTTGGTGTATTTTTTTAGAGCCTCAAGAATTATTACAGTAAATCCAAATAGGGTTGTGTTGAAAGAATAAAATGAGGGTGTAATCGTTCAAATAGTTTAGCTCGATAACTGAAAAAATAATGAGGATTAACGGAGCATAACTGTACTTAATGCATCCTAACAAACAGTCTAATGAGTACAAATTGCCGGAGTGAAAAATCATTTTAAGCCTACTCTGCTTAGCCTGATGATTTGTGATGTTAAGTCATTTTCTGAACTCGCAATGTTAATTTACGTTCCTGATTCAACCCGCACATTATTCCAACGGATAGAAACAAAGGCGAGCCCAAGCATTAAAATATCCAAATAACAAAGACTAATGCCGATTAATGTCGATTAAATAGATTTAATGAACAGTACAGTAACCATAATGTAAGGGGGAAAATCTTTATGTATGATGATTACTATGATGAGATACTTACTGTCCAAGAGATGGCCGAATTGTTGAAAATCGGTATGAATACGGCATATAATTTGATTAACTCCGGAGAGATCGAATCGTTCAGGGTGGGTAAATCACATCGAATTCAACGCTCTGCCGTTACGGATTATATCATCAGCAAAAGGTCAAATCGCAATCAATAGACATTAACTTTTTTCATGAGCAATTCATTAACAACAATACGGAGGGTTAGAAATTGAATAGCATATCAGAAAAATCAAAGCAGTTCATTTATGAACTTTTCGGATTTCGCTTACAATTACAATCGGGAGTGTCTTATTCCTACGATAACCTTAGCAATGCCATTACTTTTGGAGAAGTAGCCAAGAAAATTTGTGACACATTGGACATTGATTCCACCTTGCTATTTAAGAATGCGATAAGAAGTGCATTCCAAAAACTAAGTGAAGAGGCAATCGATCTCTCAGAAGCGGAATTAACAATTGCCAGTAAATATGCAGAAGAAACGCTACTTGAAGATACAACATTCGAGGACGTCCTTACCCGTGGCTTTCTTTCTGATTCTCCACAGGAAAAACAAGACTTGATAAATACCTTTAAGATTTATTTTCGCAAAAAGAACGGAGATAGATTGTACGACGTTGAATCGAAAGGCGATGATACTCAATGGGAAATAGAAGAACGAAGAATTGAGAAGCTCGTGAACGAGGTATATGAAAAAAACAAAATTATCGTCGCTAAGGACCAAGCCTATTTAAAAAAGGGGACTGCTTTGACCCGATTTTATCTTGAAGCTTGTATCAACTATAAGAAGCCAATAAAGACTCCTGCTGGAAGAATTGTAATAGCTGATTTCAAGCCTTTAGTTGGTAACTTACAAGAGTATGGTCAAATCTTGAAAGAGGTTCTCGAAGATGAGCCCACTTCTGACCTACTGTACTTTGAGAAAGAGACTAACTTATTCTTTCTGATCAAAGCCTACTTTGATTTAAGAGAATTAGGAGAACTTGCAACGGACAAAAAATTCATTAAGTACTACTCGGCATTTTCCATAATCGGCGACATTGAACTGAGAAACTTGTTTTTAACAAGATATATTGAAGAGGCTAGACTAGAGAATAACTCATACTATAAATCCAACTTCACTTCACAAATTGGGCTATGCCGGATTTTTCAGATTCTGTACATATTTATTCCATTTCTCAGTGAATTTATTAAAGAGCAGGCAATCATTCATTTCAAAGCTCAACCCGAAAATGTAACTATCACTGACAGTAAGGAACTGGAGGAGTTCCTGAAGGTGAAGAAAAAATTATACTTGTATTATTTGGTTTCTGAGGGATGCAATAATAGTTCTGGAGAGATATGGCCAGTTTCTGATGTTTTAACACTCTCGGCATCCATAAGCAACAACAGTAGCACCCATTCATTGGAAAGCATCAACACATTTTTGGGCCTATACAAGGCAACATATGGACTACGGGCATCTCGAAGAAAGAATCAAATCGATTTCGCCCAAAAGATCATGTCTGATTTCGAACGCCTTAAGGTTTATGAACTACAAGATAAAACACAACTACTTGATATTGTCGCTCTAAATTCAGTCGATGCATTCTTAGCTCAGTTGGCTACGGGAACTGTAGTAGATGATGCCTTAGAAAATAAATACGATGATTTTGAGGGCTTTGAAGATGAAGAATTCTATAGATTGCAGGAAAAAGCAAGTAAGAGAAAGGAAAAGTCGAAACGAAAAAGTTCAATATAAAAACAATTTTATGATTTTTATAAATAAAGAGGAGCGGCGCATGAACACTCATGCGCCGCTCCTCTTTATTTATAAGGCCTCTACTGTGCAAAAATAGAAACTATCAATTTTAGAGCGTATTTTGGGTGCAACTATATTTAGAATGTAAGCCACAATACAAAAGGAGATGCAAAAATGAACCTCAATAGTCTTATGACCAGTCTGTCTGACAGAGAACAAGAATTGACTGCCAAACTGACAAAACCGAAAAACAATATCCAACTGTTAGCAAGTAATGGAGAGGAATCATGTGCAATTATTAACCAAACAATGCTTGACTCGTACAATCTCATTATCGGAATTATTCAAAATGATACAAGACTTTGTATTGGTCGATACGGTGAACAACCTTTTTCTTTCCCTGCCAATCAATCAATAAGTCCAACAAGAGTCTGGATTGATGATAGGGGACAAGGTGACTATATAATTCACTTCAACTGTTATAACCAACATTTTGAAATCTCTCACGATCAAGATTTTGAAAAATATAGACTACTCTACGGTGACGAAGAGATCAATATCAACTTAGTCATGATCGCACTGCTCCATTGTCCAAAGTTCGTTCAACTCTCAGTGTATGATGGTAGGTTAGCTCAGAGAAAGTCCAGTCATATCATTATCCCCTTAGGGATAGCGAGCGAAAATCTTAGAATCCTTGCTCACAGTATGTTGGATCAACATTTTCCTGCTCTTTCTCGCTATTTAGTTCAGTTAGGTGGCAGAGAGAATGAAACAGCAGGATAATCGCAGAGAGTTGACGCAAGACTACTTCGATGAGCATCGTATACAGCTTTATGAGCCAAACGACGAAACAGATGCTACTAACCGTTATAACTCAAGGCTTGTTATCCAAATTCCGAATTATTCATCCGACCAGTCGGATGATGAGTTGAACGACAATGCAGTTAGCGATTCTGCAACTAACCGTTATAACTCAAGGCTTGTTATCCAAATTCCGAATTATTCATCCGACCAGTCGGATGATGAGTTGAACGACGATGCAGTTAGCGATTCTGCAACTAACCGTTATAACTCAAGGCTTGTTATCCAAATTCCGAATTATTCATCCGACCAGTCGGATGATGAGTTGAACGACGATGCAGTTAGCGATTCTGCAACTAACCGTTATAACTCAAGGCTTGTTGTCCAAATTCCGAATTATTCATCCGACCAGTCGGATGATGAGTTGAACGACGATGCAGTTAGCACTTCTTCCAACCATAAAAACCAAAAGAAGAACGTTAACGAAAACCAGGAAGCAAAGATACCGATCGATGTCCATGCGAAGATCGCTTTGCTTGAAAAACGGGTAGTTCGATGTAGTGGTACAACAACGTTTCTCTACGAAGATGATTTTGGTTGTTTTGAGGAACAAACGGAAGCAAGTCTTTACGTGGCCATCCGAAAGTGTATGACCCCGGAGATGGACATGAAGCTCGGGAAACACAAGATGGCAGAAGTTGTCCACCGCATTGTTAGCGACCCAGAGCTTCAAGTTCCTTACACGGAGTTCGATAGCCACACTAATTTGATCAATTTGCGGAATGGCGTTTTCGATGTAAATCAGCAGAGATGCTATCCTCATAGTCCGGAATACTTGTTCACAAGTTATGTCGATGCCGATTACGGAGAGTCACCTTCTGGTATTCGGGTTTATCGCTCGAATCGAGACGGCACAGACCGAGGATATTATTTTAGACGATTTCTGGAAGATTGCACAGCCGGAGATCGTTTGAAAATGAAGTCTCTACAGCAATTAATGGGCTACATTATCAGCAATGAATGGCGGGCCAAGAAATTCTTCGTTCTGATAGGACTTCCCCACACCGGTAAGAGCGTATGGCTTTCGTTAATTCGTTCGTTAATTGGTCCCAAGCATACAACCGCCATGTCGTTAAAGCAACTGGGCGAGAATCGGTTTATGAGTGCCGAGCTATTCAAATCAAAGGTCAACATCAGTTCTGAAATGGATGAAAACGGAGCCATTAAAGGCACTGATATCATTAAGTCACTCACCGGGGGCGATCTTATAACCGGCGAAAAAAAGGGTAAAGACCCGTTCCATTTCTATGGAAAAACGAAGCTCGTTGCTTGTGGTAATCATATGCCTTTGCTTAGCAAGCTAGATGGAACAACCGCTTTCACTGACAGAATCCATTTTCTTGTGTTCTCCAATACCATCCCAGAAGATCGAAGGGATAAATCGTTACTGGACAAATTGATTGCGGAGAAGACGTACATTGTGGAATGGGCATTGGAAGGTCTGCGCGAGTTAATGGACAATAATCTGATCTTTACTGAAAGTAATGAGGCTCGTACTTTTAAAACGAGATACATTACGGAATTGAATAATGTATCAGAGTTTATTCGTGAACGATGCCTTGTCGATTTGGATAACGATGAGTGCAAGGTTCATCGCAAAGTTCTTTTCCCTGCTTACAAGCAATACTGTCAGGATAATGGCTACAAGTCACTTAGCAAGCGAGAGTTTTTTGTAGAAGTCTCAAAGCTTAACGTTTATGCCAACAAAATGAGGATCAACGGGTCTACCCCACTAGAGGGCTTTCGGGGAATTCGACTAAAAACAAAAGCCGAACTTGAATCTGTGCTTATTGAAATACAGTAGGTTTCATCGCTACATTGGCTACGGCATTAGAAATATCAAGTAACTGGGCGTATTAAGCCGTTCTTAGCGTAGCATGCTCTGTCTACTGCTTGGCTACATGCAGCTACAACCTTTATCAATCAATTATGACCGGGGGTACAACCATTGACGACTCGAAATTATAGAAATCAAGCAGTATCTGACGAAGCATACGCCAAAGAGATTAGCATAGAGGATTTTTATGAGCATGCGAATCGCAAGGAACATAAGCGAGATATGAAAAAGAAAAAGTATGCAAAGAAGTACGTCATCCAGCGACTGCTTCATTCGGATAAACGATAATCACCCAAACATCCAAAAGCGCACAAGTTATTCTCGTAATCTCAGTTATATATTATTTACCTGAATATATTTGGAGAGAGGTTTTAGCATGAAAGGGAGTCCGATAAACGACAGCCAGGTTTATTTTTCAGATGAAGCTCATCAGGAAAATTTCCAAAAGTGCATACAAAAATTTGCATGCCACTCGAAGGAGTATATCTCCACTTGTTATTTGGCCGCGCATCCGGAAATTCACAAATGTTTCGAGTTAGAACAACAAGAAAACGGACCATTCGACTGGTACTTCGATACCTTGGATAACGTTTCGTTCCAAGAGCATCGCTCGACAGGTTCAACAGGTCCATTGACCGGACAAACCACTGCACTTGTTCACTTGGCTCTCAATCTGTGGAACGGACGAGAATTTGATCTAGCAAGTGGGCTTTCAACATGGGACTCCGAGCTTTACACAGTCGCTCTTCAAGCGATCCATCTACGACGACATGGGAGGATTTCGATCCATGAACAAATCTGACTATCCGTTAATTTTACAAATCAAGAACGTGCAAGAAATTTTAGGTATCTCACGCTCGACAGCTTACGAAATTGCTAAAGCCCCCGATTTCCCGTTACTCGTTATCAACTGTAGAAAAGTCGTATACAGAGACGACTTTTTCAAATGGCTGGATTCCAAACGCGCCAATCCCAATGCGATATTAGCATAACGGCATCTTCTACGTAGAGATGGCTTTTGCCATCTCTACGCTTTTAAGAAAGGATGATCATTGTGAAAGGCTATTTTAGAAAGCGCGGCTGCAAATGCGCCGGCAAACGCTGTACTTGTGATGCGACCTGGTCATTTACCATCGACATTGGGTTCGATCCAATGAAGGGTAAACGAATCCAACGACAAGTGGGCGGGTTTAAGACTAAGAAGGAGGCTCAGGCTGCGTGTGCGGCGATGCAGACGGAGCTTATGGAAGGAACCTATACAGCGGAAAAGGAGATTCTATTCTCTACTTTAGTTGATGAATGGCTGAAACTTTATGAGACTACAGTTAAAATTAGTACCGTACGTGTTCGAAAGCACGAAGCGTCTCGACTGCTCGATTATTTTAAAAGTCATCAGGTGAAGGCCATTACCCGGAAAGCTTATCAATATGCTCTCCTAGACTTGTACGAGCGCGGCTTTGCGTTAAATACGATTGCTGGCGTTCACTCCACAGGGCGAATGCTTTTTACCAAAGCAATAGAATTAGAGATTATCAAAAACGATCCAACGCAATATGCAAAGTTGCCCCGCCCCCGGAAGACAGTTGAGGATATTGAAGCGGAAGAAAAAGAGGTGAAATACCTTGAGAAACATGAGTTAGCTAAGCTTCTTGAAACAGCACAAGAGAAGGGATTAACGAACGACTATATAATCTTCCTGACTCTTGCTTATAGTGGACTTCGAGTCGGTGAGCTATGTGCATTGAAGTGGAAGGATTTCGATTTTAAAGAACATACGCTATCCGTAACGAAGACCTATTACAATCCTACAAATCGAGCAACTGAGTATCATTTGCTGACACCTAAGACAAGCTCATCGAAACGAACCATCGAGCTAGACCCACTGGTATTTAAACAGCTAGAAAAGCTGAAAGCTCATCAAGATGAGCTTAAGATGCTCCATCGAGATGTTTATTACGATCAAGATTTTGTATTTGCCAAAACAGAGAAAGATATGGGCTATCCTGAGTTCATTAAAACGATTCAGAACCGTATGAGAAGGCTTCTGCGGCTCGCTGGCTTGAATGAAACATTAACCCCTCACTCATTGCGCCACACGCATACATCGTTGCTTGCTGAGGCTGGAGTCGGCATCCATGAGATTATGGAAAGATTGGGCCATCAGGACGATGAAATTACGAAGAGGGTGTATCTTCACATAACGAAATCAATGAAGAAAGAAGCATCACAAAAATTCAGTGATCTGATGAAAGGTGTTTAATAACAGAAGACACCGTAGAGCAATTTTCATCACTCTACGGTGTCTTATTTTTACACAATGTGGGCAAAATGTGGGCAATCACTGTTAACACGAGGAGAATCCCTTGCTACGCAAGGGATCAGCCCTCAGTTTACATCATGCCGCCCATACCGCCCATGCCGCCCATGTCCGGCATGCCGCCGCCGCCGGCTTTTTTGTCTTCCGGCTTGTCGGCGATGACCGCTTCGGTCGTCAGGAACATAGCCGCAACGGATGCCGCGTTCTGCAGCGCGGAGCGCGTTACTTTCGCCGGGTCGACGATACCCGCTTGGAACATGTTGACCCACTCGCCGGTAGCCGCGTTGTAGCCGATACCAGCCGCTTCTTTCTTCAAGCGCTCCACAATAACGGAGCCTTCTTGACCGGCGTTGCTGGCGATGATGCGCACCGGCTCTTCCAGGGAGCGCAGCACGATGTTGACGCCCGTTTGCTCGTCACCGGATGCCGCTACGGCCGAGACTGCGCCGTACACGTTCACAAGCGCCGTACCGCCGCCGGAAACGATGCCTTCTTCAACCGCGGCACGAGTCGAGTTCAGCGCGTCTTCGATGCGCAGCTTGCGCTCTTTCAGCTCGGTTTCGGTAGCCGCGCCGACTTTGATAACCGCTACGCCGCCGGCCAGTTTCGCCAGACGCTCTTGCAGCTTCTCTTTGTCGAAGTCGGAAGTCGTTTCTTCGAGTTGGGCACGGATTTGCGTAATGCGTGCGCCGATATCCTTCTTGTCGCCGGAACCGTCGACAACGATCGTGTTCTCTTTGGTAACGCGAACTTGGCGGGCACGGCCCAGTTGTTCGATTTTGGTCGATTTCAGGTCGAGGCCGAGCTCTTCGGTGATGACTTGACCGCCGGTAAGAGCGGCGATGTCGCCCAGCATCGCTTTGCGGCGGTCGCCGAAGCCAGGAGCTTTGACCGCAACGCAAGTGAAGGTGCCGCGCAGCTTGTTGACGATCAGGGTAGCTTGAGCTTCGCCTTCCACGTCTTCCGCGATGATCAACAGAGGGCGGCCTTGTTGGACGACTTTCTCGAGCACAGGCAGGATTTCCTGGATGTTCGAGATCTTCTTATCGGTAATCAAAATGTACGGATCGTCAAGAACCGCGATCATTTTGTCGGTGTCGGTGATCATGTACGGCGAGATGTAACCGCGGTCGAACTGCATGCCTTCAACGACTTCCAGTTCGGTGGCGAAGCCTTTCGACTCTTCGACGGTGATAACGCCGTCGTTGCCGACTTTCTCCATTGCTTCCGCGATCAGTTGGCCCACTTCTTCGTCGGCTGCCGAAATGGCGGCAACTTGGGCGATCGATTGTTTGCCTTCGATCGGTTTGGCGATTTTGGCCAGCTCTTCGACAGCGGCTTTAACGGCTTTCTCGATGCCTTTGCGGATAACCATCGGGTTGGCGCCGGCAGTCACGTTCTTCAGGCCTTCGCGAATCATCGCTTGCGCCAGAACGGTAGCCGTCGTTGTACCGTCGCCGGCAACGTCGTTCGTTTTGGTTGCTACTTCTTTAACGAGCTGGGCACCCATGTTCTCGAACGCGTCTTCCAGTTCGATTTCTTTGGCGATCGTCACGCCGTCGTTCGTAATCAGCGGGCTGCCGAATTTTTTCTCCAGGACGACGTTGCGGCCTTTCGGTCCAAGCGTCACTTTCACCGCATTCGCCAAAGCGTCTACACCGCGAAGCATTGCGCGGCGCGCGTCTTCGCTGAATTTGATTTCTTTTGCCATGATCGGTTACCTCCCGTTATTTGAATGGTTATCGGTTAAAGCTTACAGAATCGCCAAAATGTCGCTTTCGCGCATAATCAGCAGCTCTTTGCCTTCGAATTTCACTTCTGTGCCTGCATATTTGGAGAAAAGTACGCGGTCGCCAACGCTGACTTCAAGCGGAGTGCGAACGCCGTCTTTGAGTTGTCCCGCGCCTACTGCCAGCACTTTGCCTTCCTGCGGCTTCTCTTTCGCCGTGTCGGGCAGCACGATGCCGCTTGCCGTCGTTTCTTCTTTCGCTACAGCTTCGATTACTACGCGATCACCTAACGGTTTGATCATGGAAAAACTTCCTCCTTTTGAAATAGGTTTCCGCAACCCGGTGCTATGTATTGTTAGCACTCGGGTCTGGTTAGTGCTAACAACCTCTTTTATGATAATAATTTTGCACCGATTTTGCAAGTGGTTTTGGGTGCCATTTGCGAAAATTTGAAAAAACAAAAAACGCCCGGAGCGACTTGTCGGCCGCATGCCGGACGATGGAGCGGCGAAACCGCTCGAATGGACTCATTTGGCCCCGTATTCCTCTTCCCACGCCTGATCGCGAACCAACTGCTTGCGATGCACGTACGACGCAAAAGCGATGCTGGCTTCGTACAGCACGACCAGCGGCGCCATCACGATCAAGGCCGACATCACATCGGGCGGCGTGACGATTGCGCTGATGACCATCAGGATAAAATAAGCGAAGCGGCGGAATTTGCGCAGCCGTTTGGGCGTAAGCAACCGGATGGCCGTCAGAAACATGACGACGACAGGCAATTCGAACAGCAGCGAAATCGGAATAAGAATATTGAACATGAACGTAAAATACTGCGAAATCCCGTACGTCTCCTCCAAATGGAGCCGGTCGCTCATCTGTCCCGTGAACAGCAGCGCCATGCGGAACACGACAAAATAGGAAAACGCCAGTCCGATCAGAAACAGCAGCACGGCCAGCGGAATGTATTTGATCGTGGCGCGCTGCTCGATAGGCCTCAGGCCAGGCTTCACGAAGGACCAGAGCTGATATAGCGTGAACGGCAGCGTAACGATCAAAGCGATCACGAATGAAAATTGCATGTAAATACGCACCGAGTCCCAGGGCGACAAAGCGTGCAGCGTCAGCTTGTCGGCGGGCGGCGTGCTCTTGATGTAGTTAATCAGCGGATCGGCCAGAAAAAAACCGGCGATCATGGTAACCACCAGTACCGCCAGCACCCACATGATCCGCTTGCGCAGCTCCGTCAAATGTTCGACGAGCGACATGTCATCGGCGTTCTTCATTTCAATCCGGGAGCCTGCGGGATTCGGCCGGTTTCTTCTCGGCAGCCGGCGTCGCTTCGATATCGTGAACTTCCTTTACTTCCTTGCGCGCCTGAGGGCGGTCGTCTTCGTCGTTGTCCCCCAGTATTTCGTTGGTCCCTTTCTTGAACTCGCGCAGCGTCTTGCCGAACGCGCGGCCAAGCTCGGGCAGCTTCGTCGGGCCGAACAACAGCAATGCCGCAATCACAAGAATCACGAGCGTTGCAGGTCCAATGCTTCCCAATAACATCTCGGCTCACTCCTTCCGTTAGCTCTAGAGGTAGTTCAAAAAGTCGGCTTTTGATTACGAAGTTCGGGCAGGAAGCATATTCGGCATCGAATCTTGCGTTCACCTTCGAAGTCCGTTGCTCATTTAGGTTTTGCCTAAACTCCGCTACTCCTTCTTCAGGTTCTCGCAACCTTCTCGGTACTGAAAAGCCAACTTTTTGAACACGCACTTCTAGCATACAGGCGGATCAGCAGTGATGCAAGCCGCCGTAGCCAAGTGCTGTAATTTCGTGCCGTTCGATCCGCTCGCCGGCGCAAACGCGCGGCAGCAGCACGTCGAACGAGGTATACGGATCGTGCATGACGCAGCCCGGCAGCCCCATAATCGGGATATCGCCGATATAAGCCATCATCAGCATCGAGCCCGGCAGCATCGGCGTGCCGTAGCTGACAATGCGCGCTCCCGCCTGTTTGATCGCGCCCGGCGTACGATCGTCCGGGTCGACCGACATGCCGCCGGTGACCAGGATCAAGTCCGCTTGCCGCTCGAGAAAATAGCGGATTTCGCCGACGATCGCGTCGCTTTCGTCCGGGGCAAACCGCTGCTCGATCACTTCCGAGCCGAAGTTTGCCACCTTCTCGCGCACGATCGGGCCGAACTTGTCGGTAATGCGGCCTTTGAACACTTCGCTGCCGGTCGTCACCACGCCAACCTTGAGCGGGCGGAACGGTTTGACGCCAATCGGCGCGGCTCCCCGCTTGCTCGCGGCCTCTTCCACGCGGCGCACGATATCTTCTTCAACGACCAGCGGGATGACCCGGGTCGACGCCAGCGTTTGCCGCTCGTCGACGACCGTCCGATCGAGCACGGTGGAGAACACAACGTGTTCGATCGCGTTAACCTCGTCGACGAAGCTTCGGTCGACGACGGCAAGGCCGCGCGTTGCGGCGCGCAGGCTTACTTTGCCTTCGTGCGGCTCGGTAAACGTCAGCCGGTCGCCGGCGGCCGCCCGGGCCATCCGCTCGGCGGCATCGTCTTCGTGCAGGTAGCCCGGCTGCAGCGCCAATGTATAAATATGCTCCTTGCCGATGCTGAGCAGCGCCGGAATATCCGTCTCGCTGACGACATGCCCTTTCTTGAACAGCCTGCCCTTGAACTCGCCGGGAACAATTTGCGTCAAGTCGTGGGCAAGCCGCATGCCGATCGCCTCTTCGACTTTCACTTCGCGCAGCATCGGCTCCGGTTTCATCACTTGTGGTCCCCTTCCCTGCCGGTCAGGATGCCCAGCGCATGCGGCAGCACGCCGAGGATGACGGCCAAATTCTCATGCACGCCTTTCGGGCTGCCCGGCAGGTTGATGATCAGCGTGCGGCCGCGAATGCCGGCCACCGCCCGGGAGAGCATCGCATGCGGCGTTTTCAGCATCGACTTGGCCCGCATCGCTTCCACGAAGCCCGGAGCCAGCCGGTCGACCACCTGCAGCGTCGCTTCCGGCGTTACGTCCCGCGCGGCAAGCCCGGTTCCCCCCGTAGTCAGAATCAGATCGGCCTGGTAATATTCCGTCATCTCGATCAAAGCGGCCTTGATTTCGTTCATCTCGTCCGCAACGATCCGGTATTCGACGATTTCGCCGTTCATGTCCTCTTCGACCAGTTCGCGAATGACCTGGGCGCTCGTATCTTCCCGCTCGCCGCGCGAGCCGCGGTCGCTGGCCGTCAAGATCGCCACTTTCCAACGCATGTGCATGCACCTCTTTTCCGTTACTGGATGGCGTTACGTAGCGTTCCCCGTCGCCCCGTCTTCGCCGCCGCGAACATAGTCGCCGCTTTTGCCGCCGGACTTCGTGAGCAATCGCGTCGGGCCGATCTCCATCTCCTTCTCCGCGGCCTTGCACATGTCATACACCGTCAGCGCCGCGGCGGATACGGCGGTGAGCGCCTCCATCTCGACGCCGGTCGGTCCCGTCGTGCGAACCGTCGCTTCGATGCGCAAGGTGTCGCTGCCGTTGTCGGAGAACCGAATGTCGACGCCGCGAAGCGCCAGCGGGTGGCACATCGGGATCCAGGCCGACGTTTGTTTGGCCGCCATGATGCCGGCCACTTGCGCCACGGCCAGTACATCGCCTTTGGCGATGCCTCCCGACCGGATCAGCGCAAGCGTTGACGGCTTCATTCGAACGGCCGTTTCCGCCGTTGCCGTACGGTGGGTCATCTCCTTGCCCGTAATATCGACCATCCGGGCGCGGCCTTCTTCATTAAAATGGGTCAACTGCGGATCGCCGGTCGCCATCGTTTCCTCCCCATATATGCTCTTATCGTAACGATTCGCGCGGGATCCGTGTGTGTCGAAATCATGACTTTTGCGGATAAATGCCGTCTTCCGTCGCAATCGCATGCATCGGCCGATCGTGCGGCTCGGTCGGCACCTCTTCGACAAGCTGCAGCTCGTAGGCCGCAGCCAGCAAATATGGCGACACGTTCGCCGCGGCGAGCCGCTCCAGCAGCCGGTCGTAATAGCCGCCGCCGTAGCCGAGCCTGCCGCCGTGACTGTCGAAAGCGACGCCCGGCACGATGATGCAGGCAAGCGCCGCATCGGGCAGCGGCTCGCACGCCGGCAGCGGCTCGGCGATGCCGTAGGCGCCCGGCGCGACGTCGCCCCAACCGCGGACGAGCCGCAGCTCGAGCCGGCGGCTCCGCTGCTCCGCGACAGGCAGCGCGACGGGCACGCCGCGGCGCCAGCACCATGCGAGCGCGTCCGCGACGTCGGCTTCGCCGCCGAACGCCGCGTAAGCGAGCACGGCGCCGCCGTTGCCCAGGCCGAGCGCTTCGAGCCGGCCGACGATGTGCCGGCATATGCGCCGCGACCGATCCGCCCGCTCCTCCGCGCTCAGCGCTTCCCGCGCTTCTTTCATGCGCCGCCGCAGCGCCTGTTTGCTTTCGTTGCCGCTCATAACTGCCGCTGCCTTCCACGCCTGACGTTAGCTGTATTTTACCATAACAACGGACGAGACGGAATGTCTTCGCCGCGGATGGCGGAGCCGGATGCCATGTTCACCACATCAGCTCGGCGATCACCGGATGGTGGTCGGACGCCAGCGAATGCTGTACCCAAATTTTCGCCTTGCGCAGCGGCATGTTGACGAAAATATGGTCGATTTCGCCGCCCTTGTGATACGTCGTCGTCTGCTTCCGCGGCAGCTTCAACTTTCGCCAGCCGTTCATCAGCTTCGCCATCGACTCGTCGTCCGCTTCCATATTGAAATCGCCCAGCACGATCGCCGGCGTTTCCAAACGGTCCATCCGATCGCGAAGATGAGGCAGCTGCATCAGCCGCTCGATCTCCTGCACGCCGAGATGCGTGTTCAGCACGTCGACCGTCGCATTGGCCGCGCCGGCCAGCAGCTTGACGCAAAGCGCGCTGCGCCGCTCGCGGATGCCGGGCAAATAATCGACTTGTTTCGACTCCGGCGGCCGTTTGCTCAAGATCACATTGCCATATTGCAACCACCCGAAATTGATGCTGGGCGAAAAACTGACGTGCATGCCAAGCAGGTTGGCAAGAATCGCTGCCTGATCCTGAAACCCGCTGCGCGAAAAATGGCGATCCACTTCCTGCAGCGCGGCCACATCTACCTTCGCTTTGGCGATTTCCGCCGCGATGCGGCGCAGGTTCGTTTTGTTGTCCAGGCCTTTGCCATGCCGGATGTTGTATGTCATAATGCGCAGTTTTGTCCATTGTTTCATGCGATCACCATCTTTTTTGCATACGCCGATTCTTGATAACCGTGTCGGGAAGCGTTTCGATACAGGCTGTTGCTTCGAAAAGGAGCTTTTCTTATGGTAGCGAAATTATCCCCCACCTGGCAAGTGAAAGCGGAAAGTCTCTTTCCACCGATTGTGTACCGAGACCTTCTTTGGCCGATGTGTTAAAATAAAAGGTGGGCGACCGCCTTCGTGTCGCGGCAACAGATCGAGAGGAGAATTGGGCATCCATGCTGCTTCAGGCATCAAACATCAGCAAAAGCTACGGGGTTCGCACCGTGCTTTCCAATATTACGCTGCAAATTCAGGAACGGGAAAAAGTAGGGCTCGTCGGCGTCAACGGCGCAGGCAAATCGACATTTCTCCAAATTATTTCCGGGGAAATGTCGTATGATGGCGGCGATATTTTTAAGGCGAAGGAAACGAAGATCGGGTATCTGGCCCAGAACAGCGGCCTGCAGTCGAACGATACGATCATCGGCGAAATGCGCGGCGTGTTCGCACACTTGCTGGCGGCGGAACGCGAGCTGCGCGAGCTCGAAGAGGCGATGGCTTCTCCCGACATCCAGGCCGACGCCAAAAAGTACGACGACACGCTGCACAAATATGCCATACGTTCCGAGTGGTTCCGCGAACACGGCGGGTACGAGATGGAGTCGCGGATCCGCACCATTTTGTCCGGGATGGGGTTCGGCAGCTTCGACCCGCAGACGCGCATCGGCACGCTGAGCGGCGGGCAGAAGACGCGGCTGGCGCTCGCCAAGATGCTGCTCCAGCAACCCGACCTGCTGCTGCTCGACGAACCGACGAACCATCTCGATATCGCCACCCTGTCGTGGCTGGAAGATTATTTGCGCGCTTACCCGGGCGCCATTCTCGTTGTTTCGCATGACCGCTATTTTCTCGATGCGCTGGTGGATACGATTTACGAAATCGAACGCCATACGTCCAAGCGATACGCGGGAAACTATACGCGCTACGTGGAAACGAAGGCGGCCGAGTATGAGTCGCGCATGAAGCAGTACGAAAAGCAGCAGGACGAAATCGCACGGATGGAAGATTTCATCCAGCGCAACCTTGTGCGCGCTTCAACGACCAAACGGGCGCAAAGCCGGCGCAAGGCGCTGGACAAGCTCGATCGCATCGACAAGCCGCTCGGCGACTTGAAACGGGCGTCGTTCCGCTTCGAAATTGAACAAATGACAGGCAAGGACGTGCTGGCTGCCGACCGCATCGGCGTGTCGTTCGACGGCTTGCGCTTCTTGTTCCGCGACGCGTCGTTCCAGCTGAGCCGGGGCGAAACGGCCGCGCTGATCGGGCCGAACGGCATCGGCAAGTCGACGCTGCTGAAGGTATTGATCGGCCAGCTCTCTCCGACCGAAGGCGGCTTCAAATGGGGCGCCAACGTGCGCATCGGCTATTACGATCAGGAGCAGACGAATCTGAATTCGGCCAATAGCGTGCTGGACGAAGTATGGAACGCTTTCCCGCATCTGGAGGAAGCGCGCATCCGCACTGTGCTCGGCAATTTTCTGTTCAGCGGCGAAGACGTGTTCAAGAAGATCGCCGCCCTGAGCGGGGGCGAAAAGGCGCGCGTCGCGCTGGCCAAGCTGATGCTGCAAAACGCCAACGTGCTGATTCTCGACGAACCGACGAACCATCTCGACCTGTACAGCAAGGAAGTGCTGGAAGCTTCGCTGATCGATTACGAAGGCACGCTGCTGTTTATTTCGCATGACCGTTACTTTCTTAATAAAATGGCGGAGCGCGTGCTCGAACAGTCCGCGGACGGCATCGTCTCCTATCTGGGCAATTACGACGACTACAAGGAGAAGCTGGCCGAGCTGGAGGCGGCGCGCGCGGCGGCAGCGGCGGAGCGCAAGCCGGCGGCGGCGCAATCGGCCGACAAGCCGAACGACTACGAATCGGACAAACAGTCGAAGCGCGAGGAGCGCAGCCGCCAGCGCAAGCTGGAGCAGCTCGAGCAGGACATTCATCGCCTGGAAAGCGAGGTCGGCGATTTGGAGGCGCAGCTGGCCCAGCCGGACGTCTTCAACGACTACGTGCTCGTGCAGCAAAAAAACGCCGCCATCGAAGAACGAAAGGCGGCGCTGGAGCAAATGTACGGCGAGTGGGAAACGCTGCTGGCATAAGTCGGCCCTGTACACAGCTTTATCCACAGCCATTTTGTCGATTTTTGTCCGGTATCGGCGGAAATGGGGGAGGTGTCGCGGATTTATCCACATTATCCACAGCAGGCTGTGAAAAACCTACCCCCATTTCACACCTTTCCCAGAGCCGCTATCCACGCTGTTTCTACCGCTTATTCACAGTATTCACATGCTATGTGGATAACTATGTCCACATCCTCCGGTCCGCCTTTTCGATCGCGCTCGCGCCGCCTTCGGCCCAGCGTCCTTCCGCCTTGGCTTCGCGAGCCGCCTGGTTGCAGGCGGCCATGTACGCATGCGCCACCGCGATCAGGATGTCCTCGTCCATCGCATTGCCGACATAGGAGCGGCCGAACGCTTCCACCGTCACTTCCGCCTCTCCGCCTGCCGCTTCGCCTGTCGATATCGAATGCAGCTCCAGATCGACGAACTCTACCGGGAAGCCGATCCCTTGCTTGATGCAGCCGATCAGCGCTTCGATCGGGCCGCGGCCGATGGCCGAATACGTGGCATTGGCACCCGTTGCGCCGTTCTTCACCGTAGCGGAGGCGACGCGGCTGCGCTCGCTGCTCGTGACGACCTGCACGTCGACGAGCGAATACGTTTCCGTCGCCACGTTGACCGTCGTGCCTACCAGGCGGATCAGTTCGTCGTCGGTGACGATTTTTTGCCCGTCGGCTTTTTCCTTGAACCGGACGTACAGCTCTTCCATCTGCGCGTCGTCGACCTTGAAGCCGAGCTGCTCCACCCGGTGCCGGATCGCATGGCGGCCGGAGTGTTTGCCGAGAATAATCATTTTGCGCGGGATGCCCATCTGCTCCGGATCCATAATTTCGTAGGTATTGCGGTTCTTCAGCAAACCGTCCTGGTGAATGCCGGATTCGTGCTGGAAGGCATTGCGGCCGACGACCGGCTTGTTGAACGAAATCGGCATGTGCATCGCCCGGCTGACCATACGCGAGCTGGCGTAAATTTCTTCCGGCCGGATGCCGGTTTCCATGTTCAACGACGCCTTGCGCGTGTCGATCACCATCGCCAGCTCCTCCAGCGAGCAGTTGCCGGCTCGTTCGCCGACGCCGTTGATCGTCACTTCCACCTGCGTCGCCCCGTTCTGGACGGCCGCCAGACTGTTCGCTACCGCCAGCCCCAGATCGTTGTGGCAGTGCGTGCTGAACTCGACTTTGTCGGCGCCTCGCGCTTGCTGGCGCACCCGGGCGAACAGCTGCCCGTATTCGTGAGGCAGCGCATAACCCATCGTGTCGGGCATGTTGATGATCGTCGCCCCTTCGGCGATCACCGCCTCCACCAGCTGCATCACGAACTCTTCGCCGGAGCGCGAGGCGTCCATCAGCGAAAATTCCAGCCGGTCGACAAACTGCCGTCCGTACGACACCATGCTGCGCGCCATCTCGATCACCTGCTCGCGCGACTTGCGCAATTGGAAGTCGAGATGAATGTCCGACGAGGAAATGAACAGGTGCAGCCGGCGTTTCGCCGCATCCTGCGTCGCCTGCACCGCGGCGTCGATATCGCCTTTGATCGCGCGGGCGAAGCCGCATATTTCCACCGACTGCACAAGCCGGGAAATTTGCCGCACCGCTTCGAATTCGCCGGGGCTCGACACCGGGAAGCCCGGCTCCATCACGTCGACGCCCAGCTTCTCCAATTGCAGCGCGATGCGAATCTTGTCTTCCAAATTGAGCGTGCCGCCGGGCGCCTGTTCGCCGTCGCGCAGCGTCGTATCGAATATGTGGATTTTTTTCGTTTCGATTTTAGTATCGATGTTCGTTTCGATGTTCATTTCGTTTCCCTCCAAAAGGATTGTTTTTAGACGAAAAAAGCCCGCCGTCTCGCGCCGGACAACAAGCCCCTTTTCGCTGCTGCGAAAAGGCAAGCTTGTTGCCGGCAAGAGACGACAGGCTGTAGCTGCCGCGGTACCACTCTTGTTGATGCGCCGTACGGTCGCATCCGCTCGTGACGGCACGAAGTAGTGCCGCCGACCCGATATCGGGGGTAAGCCGTCATGGCGTAGGGCGCACCCGGTTCGAACCTCTGCGCAGGTGAGCGCACCTTTCCGCCTTGCCGCTCCCGGGCGAGATTCGCTCCCGTTGCCGTCTGCGTCGCACCGTCCCGCAGCTCTCTGATCGGCCCCTGTTCGCTACTGCTCCCGTTCATCGCGTTTGCCTTTTGCCTCGTCAATGGTTCATGACGTCAATCGTTCCTGCCGCCAAGGAAAAACAAAAAGACCTGCCGTCTCCATCAAGAGACGACAGGCCGTAGCCTTCGCGGTACCACTCTTGTTGATCCATGCGCCGCCTTCCGGTCGAACCGGACGTGAGGCATGAATCCACCTTGTTGGCGACACGTATGCCGCCTACCCGATATCGGGGGTAAACCGTTAAGCCGTACTGGTCAATCGGCAAACCATCAGGCCGCCAACTGCGTTCCGCCTTACCGCTCCCGGGCGAGTTCGGCCGCTTCCCCGGCTGCGTTGCACCAACCCGCAGCTCTCTGTACGAAGGATCGCATCCTACTATTCCCGTTCCCAGCGTTCCACTAATGGGATTGCTGCTCATTATAGTACGCCGGTCGGCGGCTGTCAATGCGCGCGGCGGAAATTTTTTTGAGGTCTGCGACGGCGCGCCCTGCCTACTCCTTGATCGAACCGAGCATCACCCCTTTCACGAAATACCGTTGCAGGAACGGATACAGCAGCAGGATCGGCAGCGTCGCCACAACGATTGTGGCGTATTTGATCGTTTCTTGGATCAGGCCTTTGTCGTAGTCGCTGAACGAGGACGTCATCGATTCCGTGCTGGTCGTAATTAAAATTTCCTGCAAAATGAGCTGCAGCGGATATAGGCTGCGTTCGCGCAAATAAATCATCGCGTCGAGGTAGGAATTCCAGTGGGCCACGCCGTAGAACAGCGTCATGACCGCCATGATCGGCAGCGACACCGGAATGAAGACGCGCAGCAGAATCGTAAAATCGTTCGCCCCGTCGATGCGCGCCGACTCTTCGAGCGCAGCCGGAATATGCTGGAACGACGTGCGCATAATGAGCAGGTTCCACGTGCTGATCGCGGACGGAACGATCATGACGAGCGGCGAATCGAACAGGTGAAGATTGCGGATGTTCAGATAAGTCGGGATGAGGCCGCCGGAAAAAAACATCGTAAACACGATGGCAAACATCACTTTGTTCGCCAGCAGCACGCCGCGCCGCGACAAGGCGTACGCGGCAAACGACGTCATGGCCAGGTTGAGCGCGGTGCCGGCCACCACGTAAAGCAGCGTGTTGCGGTAGCCGCTCGCGATCGCCGGATTGTGCAGCACGAGCCGGTACGATTCCAGGCTGAAGCCGGCCGGACCGGCAAGCAGCCCGCGATGCCGGACCAGCTCGGACGGTTCGCTGAACGAAGCGAAGACGACATATAGAAACGGGTACAACGTGACGGCCACCAGCGCGATCATCAGCAGCGCATTAACGGCGTCGAACGCCCTTCCCCCGGACTTGGCCAACACGTTCATCGGCGCGGACCTCCTACCACAATTTGTGCTCGCTGATCCGGCGGCTGATGGCATTGGCCGAAAGCAGCAGGATGAAATTGACGATGTTGTTCAGCAGCCCGATGGCGGCGGAGAAGCCGTAATCCATCTGCAGCAGCCCCCTGCGATAGACGAATGTGGAAACGACGTCGGCCGTTTCGTAAGTGGTCGAGTTGTAGAGCAGCACGATCTTCTCGAAGCTGCCGCCGCTCATGAGCCGGCCCAGCGCCAGAATGAGCATGATGACGACCGTCGGCATCATGCCCGGAATCGTCACATGCCACATTTGCCGAAAGCGGCTCGCTCCGTCGACCTTGGACGCCTCGTACAGCGTCGGATCGATCGCGGCGATGGCGGCGAGATAAATGATCGAGCCCCAGCCGACGCCCTGCCAGATGCCGGATGCGACATACACGGTGCGGAACCATTCCGGCTTGATCAGGAACGTGACGGGTTCGGCGCCGAACAGGGCGGTAATGCGGTTGATCAGCCCGTCGCCGGCAAGGAAGTCGACGAGCATGCCCGCCACGACGACCATGGAAATAAAATGGGGCAAATACGTCACGGACTGAACGATGCTCTTGAACAGGCGGTGCCGCAGCTCGTTCAGCAGCAGCGCCAGCACAATCGGCGCCGGGAAGCCGAACAGCAGCTCGTAGAAGCTGAGCAGCAGCGTATTGCGCACCAGCCGCCAGAAGTAATAGCTGTCGTAGAACGTAACGAAATGCTTGAAGCCGACCCATTCGCTGCCCCAGATGCCTTTGGCCGGGGAGAAGTTCTTGAAGGCGATCTGCAGCCCGTACATCGGCATGTACAGGAAAATCAAATAGTAGGCGACGACGGGAACGAGCATGAGGTACACGTACTTGTTGCGGGCCAAATCTTTCGCCAGCGTCCCGATCGCGGATTGCCGCATGGTTGTTCGCGCTCCTGTCCTATCCGGCCGGGTGCCGGCGCGCCCCTTGCGAGAGGCGGCGGCGCCGGCGGCCGTTATGTCTTCCGTGCGTGGCGATTACCGTTTCAAATACCGCTCATAGGCGGCTTGCTCGATTTTGACTGCATCCTGCACGTTCATTTTGTTCAGCTTCTCGACGAACTTGTCGAAATTTTCGATCGGCTCGGCGCCCATGATGAATTTGTCGAACATTTCGTCGTTGTACGTTTTGACGTCGTTCATGATCGTCGCGAACTTCGACGCTTCCTCCGACGTCAGCGACAGTGTCGGCAGCCAGCCTTTGTTGTCCGGCTGCGTCCACAGCTGAAGCGCTTCCTTCTGCTGCGGCAGAGCGGCGTTCTGGTCCATGTAGCGCGTATCCTGGGAGATCGGCGCGCCGAACGGAATCGCGTATTTGGTCAGCGCAACGCCGAAGGCAAGGCCGTCCTTGTTTTTCATCACGTCGTCGGTGTAGGTCGGGAAGCCGTTCACCATCGTGTAGCTTTTGCCTTCGACGCCGAAGTTGAACAGCATCGACCCTTGCTGGCCGTATTTGTAATCGAGCCACTTGACCGTTTCGACAACGTTCTTGTTTTTCTTGGAAATGGCGGCGCCGAGGCCGTTGAAGATCGGCTCCATCTGGCCGAGCACCGGCTTGTCGCCTTTCTTCAGCGTCGGGTAAGGAGCGCCCGCCAGATTGAACGCCGGATTCTTGTCCTTCATCGCGTTCATGAACGTGCCGATGCCGCCGCCGACCGTAACGTCCATGGCGCCGACCAGCTCGCCGGTCACCTTGGCCGTCTTCTGCTTCGCGTCGGTCGCCGCGTAGTCCGGGTCGATCAGTCCTTCCTTGTACCAGGCGCGCATCGTCGCCAGAAACTCCTTGTATTGCGGCGTCAGCGCGCCGTACTGCACCTTGCCGTTGTCGAGGTAGAAGTCGTTGCGGATGCCCCAGGCGTTGATGATCGGGTTGCCCCAGTTGAACGTGCCTTTGTTGAGCAGGAGCGGCAGCTCGTCGGCTTTGCCGTTGCCGTTCGGGTCTTTCTCCTTGAACGCCTTCAGCACGGCATGCCATTCGTCGATCGTCGTCGGCACCTGCAGCCCGAGCTTGTCGAGCCAGTCCTTGCGGATGCCGAGGCCGAAGTACGTTTGCAGCGTCGGGGCGTTGCGCAGGAACGGGAACGAATAAATGTCGCCGTTGTCGGTCGAAATTTGCTTGCGGATGTCGGGATTGTCGGTCAAAAGCTTTTTCAGATTCGGCGCGTATTTGTCGATGTAGTCGTTCAGCTTGACGATCGCGCCGCTGTCGAGCGCCGCCCGTCCTCCGCCCGGATAGGCGGCCCAGTTCCATTCGATAACGTCCGGGTAGTCGCCGGAGCTCATCATCAGGTTGAACTGATTCGTCTCCTGGCCGCTGGCCGGATGCTTGAAATCGACGTGGATGCCGGTTATTTTCTCCAGCTCCTTGTAGGCTTCCATGTCGTTCAGGCTGTTCATGCCGTTCGGACGGCTGGCGGTCAGCTGGACGAAATAGGAAAGCGTGAGCGGGCTGGAAACGATTTTGCCGTTTGCCGGCGTTGCCGATGCCGATGCCGCCGCCGACGCCGCTGCCGAAGGCGAAGCGGCGGAAGACGCGCTCGGCGATGCCGCTCCGCTTCCTCCCTTGTCGCCGCCGCTGCAGCCGACTACCCCCGCCGCCAGCGCTGCCGTCATGGAAACGGCGACAAGCGGTCGTTTCGAAAGCTTCCACTTGCTCATGGTACTGATTCCCCCTGTACGGAAATTGATCGCGGTGCCGCACGTGCTTCCGGCGCCGGCCCGTTCGTCCGGTTCGCCGCCGCGCTGCCGCAACCTCGGTCCGATTGTATGCCGCAGGCTCCGCTGCGGGGAATGGCCTGAATCTGCGATCGGCTATTCGGATATGGGATCGGCGGGCGATCCGTTTCTATTCGGGCCTATCCGCTTCTATGCTTTGCCGGTAAGCTCCGGGGGTGACGCCCTCGTATTTCTTGAAAAAGCGGATAAAACCGATGTCGTTGGCATATCCGACCCTGGCGGCGATCTGGGCGATCGTCAGCTGCGGTTCGGCGAGCATCCGTTTCGCTTCGGCAATGCGGACGAGCGCGATGAAATCGGCAATGTTCTGGCCGCTCGCCTTCTTGAAGAAGGCGGACAAATACGACGGCGTAATGCCGATCCGGTCGGCGATCGAATTGACGCTGAGCATGTTGTCGCCGTAGCGCTCGCGGACGTGCTTGCGGATGTTGTTCAGCATCCGTTCGCTCTGGTCGCTGCGGCCCGACTGGAAGTGCGCGCAGGCGGCCTTCACGCTTTCGCGCAGCCTGGCGAAGGCGGCTTCGGCGTCCGCGTCGGCGGGAGCGTCGCTCGCCAAGCGGAGCGCCAGCGCGCGGGCGAGCTCGGGGAACTGCTGCGCCAGCTTGAGCAGCGTGCCTGCGATCGACGGCAGTAGGATGCGGTGCAGCCCGGGAGCGATGCGGCGGGTCACGTAATTTTGCTCGTAAATCGAATCGAGCAGCTTCTCCGTCCGCTCGGCGTCGCCCGATTTGATCAAATTGACGAGCTGCTGCTCGACTTCCAGCGGGTAATAAAAATGCGGCTCCGGCTGCGCTTCTTCTTCGGCGGCGGCGAGCGGGCCGGCGTCGCGGCGCGAATCGGCCAGCCGCTGGTCGAGCGCAAGCAGCGCTTCGCGGTACGCTTCGCCGATACCGCCCAGCTCATGAACGGCTGCGCTTGCGCCGATCGCCGGCTTCAGGCGGAAGCGGTTTTCCAGCGTATGGGCGAGCGTACCGGCGAGCGCGGCGACGTCTTCCGCTACGTGGGCGCTTCTTTCTTCGCGCACGTTGACGAGCAGCGCCACCCGGCCGCGCTCCAGCTCGACGCTGAAGCCCCGGTGGCGTTCGTTCGCCAGCTCGGTGGCGATATTGGCCACGATGAAGCTGACGAACGGCCATTCCCGTTCGTCTTCCTCCGGCGCGAACCCGCTGATATCGCCCACTTCGATCAGCATGACGACAAACGCGGACGACACGAATTCGACGCCGACCCGCTGCAGCGCCTCCGGCCGCAGCTCGGCGGCATCCGCGCTGCCGCGGACGAGCCGCGTCAGGAAATGGACGCGAATGATCGGCGCCTGCTGCGCCAGCATGCCGCGCAGGTGCGACTCGCTTGCGCGGGACGATTCGATCGCGGAGCGAATCAGCTCGTATTCGCTGCCGGAAGCGCGGCTGCCCGCCGCTCCGTTCTGCACGATATCGCGGACAACCGCCCGCACGGGGCGATAGTTGCGGTACGCCAGGTAAATCGCCGCCGCGCCGCCGCCGAGCGCGCAAAGCAGCAGCAGCGTCACCGCCCAGCGCCGCACATCGTTGACTTCGTCAAGGAACACGTCGCGCGGCACGGCAAACACGTATTTCCACCCGTTCACCTCCGAGGTGGCATACGAAACGATAAGCCGCTGCCCGTTCCGCTCCGTTTCCTGCTTGCCGGTCTCTCCCGCCATCGCCTCGTACCCGAGCGGCGGCAGCGCGGAGGACGCGCCGGTCGAGCTGATGACCCGGCTGCGCTTGTCGACGATGTAGATGTCGCCGCGGCTTGCCGCCGCCAGCTTGACGAACAGATTGCGCAGCTGGTCCTCGTCGATCAGCACGAGCAGCGTTCCCATCGCGGAAGCAGCGCCAAGGTACGGGATCGACTGGCGGTAGGCGATGACCCGTTTGCCGGAGCCGTTGTCCAGCAGAATCGTCGTCGCCGGCTCGTAGTCGCGGTTCCCGCCCTGCTGCAATTCGTCGGTCCACGCGGCGCTTGACTTGCCCGGGAACCGGTAGACGCTGTCGAACAAAATCGGCGCCGTCGTTTTTACGTTCGGGCCAACGAGCGTGCCGGTCGTACGGACATAAATGTAAAAATCGTAGATCAGCTTGCTCAAGCTTTTGTACCGCTGCAAGTCGCCCACCAGCTCGACGCTGCGATACGCCTCCTCGTCGGACAGCGTTCCGCCGCCTGCGCCGAGCAGCCACAGCAGCTTCGGATGGAAGGCGACCTGCTGCTCGAGCTGCTCCAGCTCCTTGAGCCTGCCGTCGGCCACCTCGCGCAGCTGCTCGAGCATGGCGGCATTCGTGCTGTTTACGGTGCGTTCGACGACGGCGCGCGCTTTCCAGTACAGCACGCCGCCGGAAACGACCGCGATCAGCAGAATCGCAATAAAGGAGCCGAACAGCGGCACCATGACGCTTCGCGTGCCGAAGCGAAGCTGCAGCTTGCGCCGCGCGTTCGTGCGTGTCATTCGTTCGTCGCCGCCCCTCGTCTGTCGCATGTCTGCCGCCGCCGCGCTCACAACCACATCCTCCAGTCGCGCCCCGTCGCCCGGCATAACGCCTCAAAATAAAAATAGTCTCCCCAAATGCTGTACAAATGCGACGGTTCGCCGTTAAGCCGGCCGTAGCTGCAGGCCAGTACGCCGCTGCGCGTCTCGTCCGTCGCTGCGGAATACTCGCGCAGCGCCGCCAGCAGCTCGCGAGCGGCTGCGTCGCAGGCTGCGGCTGCCGCAGTCGTCGTACCGCTCGCTTGCGCCAGTTCGAACAGGCCGCAGGCGGCAATGGCCGCGGCCGACGTATCCTTGAGCCGGGGCGCGCCATCCGGCAGCCGAAAGTCCCACATCGGCACCCGGTCGGCCGGCAAATGGCCGATGAAATAGGCCGCCATCCGTTCGGCCGCCTGCAGGAAGGCAGGATCGCCGGTATGCGCATAGGAAAGCGCAAAGCCGTAAATGCCCCATGCCTGGCCGCGCGACCAGACGGATTGTTCGGCGTAGCCGTCGTGCCAGCGGCCGCCGAGCGGCGCGCCGATGTCCGGATCGAAATCGAACGTGTGGAACGCCGTCGCATCCGCGCGGAGCAAATGCCGCCGCGAGTTGTCCGCATGGGCGGCCGCGGCTTCGCGGTATTTCGGCTCGCCCGTGATCGCGGAAACGTTATAGAGCAAAGGCAAATTCATCATGCAGTCGATGATGATTTTGCCGCGCAAGTCGTTGTCTTCCAGGCGCCCCCAGGCGCGAATGAACTTGCCATGCGGGTTGTAACGGGCCAGCAGCCGCTCCGCCGCCTGCACGGCAAGCTCGCGGAACGCCGCGTCGCCTGTCGTGCGATAAAGCGCCACCGCATACAGCTGGTATAAAAAGCCCAGGTCATGATCGGTATAACCCGACCGCAGCCGCTCCCGATAGACCGGCAAATAGCGGTACAAATCGTCGAGCAGCGCCGGGTTGCCGGTGATCCGGTAGGCGATCGTCAGCATGCCCGTCCAGAACGAACCGGTCCAGCTGCCGTCCTCGTTCATCCCGCGCTCGTAGCGGCCCTCGCGGTCCAGATGCGGAAACCTCGTGCCGAACAAGCGCCGATTCGTTGTTAGTTTCGCGACGATCGCCGCGATTTCCTGTTCCCCTTGCGTGTGCATGCCAAATAGCCCCCTGCTCCCGGTAAATGAGACGTCGTCGTCATCCTCCATTGTAGCGGGCGGCGGCCAGGGGGCGAACGATACAAGTTTACGATCGACTGCCCGTTTCTGTTATCGGCGCGCGAATAACCGGCGAAACCGGCTCCCGCTGCGCACGGGGTTGGGATTCCGATCGCTTCTTGTTTTCCGGATTCTTCGAACGACCAGGCCAAGGGGGAATCCGGAAAACAAAGGCGAACGCTGCCGCTTCTCCATCCCAACCTCCGCTCTCCGCTACCGCCCCTTCGCCAAAACGGGCCGCCCCTCCGAAAAACGCGATTTCCCGAAGGAAACCGCGTTTGGGGGTGTGGCCGGAGAGAATAGCCAGTGAAAAATAGCTTATTTGCACCTTTTGCAGCGCCTCGGCGAAAATAGCCAGCGGAAACACTGGTTATTTCGGCCAAACAGCTCCGAAGGGGCCTTTTTCGGCGAAATAGCCAGCGAAATCACTGGCTATTTTGTTGCCGGAGGCCATTTGGGGCGCAATAGGCCATAAAAAGCGGCTTATTTAGTCACGCCAGTAGGCCACGCCAGTAGTCGCCGCCGCCGGCGGGCCTCAGCGGTCAGCGGGACGCCGGCGACCAATTCTCCAGCGACAGCGCCGACTCCGCCTTGAGCTCGAGCGGCGAATACTGGCCGCGCGTCCACATCAAGTGCGCCGCCGCGCCGATCATCGCCGCGTTGTCCGTGCACAGGCTCATCGGCGGCACGATGAGCGGCAGCCCCGCTTCCGCGCACTGGCGAACGAGCGCTTCGCGCAAGCCGCGGTTGGCGGCGACGCCGCCCGCCAGCAGCAGCTGTTTCACGCCGAGCTCGCGCGCGGCGCGCAATGCTTTACCGGTCACGACGTCGACGACCGACTCCTGGAACCCGCGCGCGACCGCAGCCGGGTCGAGCGGCGAGCCTTTCATCCGCGCCGAGTTGAGCGCGGCAAGCACCGCCGATTTCAGCCCGCTGAAGCTGAAATCGTACGAGTCCGGCTCCAGCCAGGCGCGCGGCAGCGGCAGTGCTTCCGCCGCCTCTTGCGCGAGCCGGTCGATGTGCGGGCCGCCCGGATACGGCAGCTCGAGCGCCCGGGCCACTTTGTCGTACGCTTCGCCCGCGGCGTCGTCGCGCGTACGGCCGATAATGCGGAAGCTCCCTTCCGCTTCCATATGGACAAGCTCCGTATGCCCGCCGGATACGACCAGCGCCAGCAGCGGATACTCGAGCTTGTGCACGAGCGCGTTCGCGTAGATGTGCCCGGCGATATGGTGCACACCGATCAGCGGCACTTGCAGCGAATAGGCGAGCGCCTTCGCCGCCACAACGCCGACGAGCAGGGCGCCGATCAAACCCGGCCCCTGCGTGACGGCGACGGCCGACAAGTCGCGAAGCGCGATGCCGGCTTGTTCGACCGCTTCTTCCATAATCAGCGTGATCGTCTCGACGTGCTGGCGCGACGCCACTTCCGGCACGACGCCGCCGAATTTGCGATGCGTTTCCACCTGGCTGGACACAACGTTCGAGCGGATCGTCACGCCGTCCTCGATCACGGCGACCGACGTTTCGTCGCAGCTCGTTTCGATCGCCAATATGAGCGCCGGCCGGCCGGCCGGAACCGCCGCCGGAATGTTCCTTTCTTTCACTCGTTTGCCCGCTCCTCTTCGCTATCCGCAAAATACGGCTCGAGCGCCGCCCACATGATCAGCGCGTCCTCGTTGTTGTCGGAATAGTAAGCCCGGCGTACGCCTTCGACGCGGAAGCCGAGCTTTTCGTACAAATTTTGCGCGACCCGGTTCGATACCCGCACTTCCAGCGTCATCCGGCGCGCGCCGAAATAACTGGCCGTGTGCTTCAGCTCCCGCAGCAGCCGCTCGCCCAGCTTGCGCCCGCGGTATTCGCGGCGAACGGCGATGTTCGTGATATGCGCTTCGTCCATAATCAGCCACATGCCGGCATAGCCGGCGATGCGTCCGTCCAGTTCCATCACCATATACCGGGCAAAATGGTTGTTCGTCAGCTCGTTGTGAAACGCGTTTTCGGTCCAGGGGGTCGTAAACGCTTCCTTCTCGATTTCGCCGATCGCCTTGATATCGTCCAGCCGCATCGAACGAAACAGCAGCCCTTCCGTCTCCGGCAGTCCCGTTTGTTCTCCCATCGTCCCAAATCCCCTTTATGCCTTCGGCTTCGTTCCGGCGGCGCCCGCCAGCAAATTCGCTTCGGCTTCCGCAAGCTGCGTGTAATTCGGCACCAACCGGTGCGCGTCCGCCGCTTGCCCATGGACGGCAAGCGCCGCCACATGCCGCGCTGCGAGCAGGTGATCGTGCGTCAGCAGCCTGCCGTCGCCACGCTGCTCCAGCTTCTGCCGCATGACGGCGTTGGCTTCGCCGACGAAAACGATCCGCTGCGGCAGATCGGCCGCACGTTCGGCCGCTGCGGCAAGCAGCTCGTCGAGCCAGCCGTCGACAAGCCGGATGCCGTCCGGCCGGAGTCGCTGCCAGCCGCCGGCGGCATCGCTCGCGAACAAGGCGGTGTACGCCTGGCCCCGCCGGGCGTCGAGCACGGGCACGACCCAGTCGATGGCCGCTTCCGGCAACGACGTCTCCTGGCCGCGAAACGCGGCGATGCCGCCGAACGCCAGCGCCTCCAGGCTGGAGACGCCGATTACCGGCAGCCGGAGCGCCCATGCCATCGTTTTGGCCACCGTGACGCCGATGCGCACTCCCGTATACGAGCCGGGGCCGACGCCAACGGCGATGCCGCCCAGCCCGGCCGGCAACACGCCGACTTCCCGCAGCAGCGATTCGATCAGCGGCAGCAAGTTGATCGAATGATTGCGCTCCGCCGTCTCCTGCCGCTCGCCGAGCAGCCGATTGTTCCTCGTTACCGCGATGCCCATCGAAGCGGTCGACGTATCGAGCGACAACCAGGTCGCCCCGTCGCGATCGCCGCCTTTTTTTTCCATTGGATTCGTTAAGTCCGTCATGTAATCAAGCCGCTCTCCTTCAATGCGTCGCACCAGGCAACATACGCGCTGCCGGCCGGGGTTAAACGGAACAGCCGCTCCTCGTCGCCGGTTCGTTCGATGTCGATCGCCAGCCGCTCCTCGGGGAGCAGGTCCGCGATCAGCCGCGCCCATTCGACCAGCGTCACGCCGTCGCCGAAAAAGTAGTCGTCCAGCCCGAGCTGGCTCGCATCGGCCCCGGTCAGCCGGTAAACATCCATATGATAAAACGGGCAGTCCCGTCCCTCGTACTCCTTGATAATCGTAAACGTCGGACTGCTCACCTGCGCCTGTACGCCGAGCGTCCGGGCCAGCGCTTGCGCGAACGCCGTTTTGCCCGCGCCGAGATCGCCGTCCAGCGCCAGCACCGCGCCCGGACCGCACCGGGCGGCCAGCTCCCGCGCCAGCCGCTCCGTATCTTCGATCCGCCTCGCGACATACCGATACGTCGTGTTCGTCATTCGCAACCCCTTCCGTGCGGCGGGAAAACGACGCTGCCTCCGCGCGTGACCGTGTTTATGCCTGATGCGCCCTTCAGTCGATTTGTTGAACTCATTATAGTGCTTACACGCGAGCGGCCGCAAGGGCTAACGTTGCGGAAAGCGGGACGCGGGGGAATGAGGCGGGGGAAAACGGGCAAAAGCCGCCCGCTTCGCACCGGCAGCCCCCGTGAGGACCGCACGCGAAGTAGAGCGGCAATAACGCCGTTTAGCGGAAATACGTTTTGTACCAATCGTTCGCTTCTTTCGTCAACTCGGCCAGGCCGTTCTTGTTCAAATCGTCGAGGAAGCTGTCCCAGTCTTTATCGGCGTCCTTCTGGCCGGTGATGAACAGCACGTACCATTCCTTGATTTTCGTCTCCAGCGTCTTCTTGTATTTGCCGTCGGAGGGCAGCCCCGCGAACACGATGTCCTTGTTGTATTTCGTCGTCGCCATCGAATACGTTTTGGCATACTCCATCACTTTCGGCGAAATTTGCGTCTTGCGGAAAAACTCGTGATTCACCTCCGGCATGCCGATGCCGTTGGCGGCGATTCCCGCCGCGACCCATTTGGCCGAATCCTTGTAATCGTTAATGCCGTAAGGCAGCCCGGTCACCGGATTCAGCTCGTACATCTGCCCCTTGACGCCATACCTCGCCAGCTTGTAGTAGTCGAAGTCGGCGTGGAACTTTTCGACCATCTCCAGCACCTTCTGCATTTTCCGCGGATCGCCGGCCACCTGCTTGCCGAACGTCACCGAGTTGCCGTTGGTGGTGCCCCATTTGAGAATGCCCGGTTCGCCCGACGGTCCTTTCCACGGCAAGCCGGCCGCGTAAGTGGCCTTGTCGCCGAGCACCTTCTTGAAGTTCTGGTAGAAGGCCGAACCGAGATCGTTCGGGTCGTCTTCATACATTTTCGGCACGACGTGATAGTACACGCCGGGTACGGTAAACCCGATTTTGCCGTTCCAGAACGGGATGGAGTTGGCGAAATATTGCCCCTTGTTCTCCCCCGTAATAAATTCCGGGTCGATCAGGCCGTCCTTGTACCATTTGCGCAGCAGCTTGAGCGCATCCTTCATGCCCGGCAGCACGCCGCTGGCGATAATTTGCCCGCCGGTTTCGCTCCAGTAGAAGTTGTCGATGCCCGGCGAGCCGAAAGCGCCGAATACCGCGATCATGCCTTTGTCGGACAGCGCGTACGTATCTTTTTTGCCGTTGCCGTCCGGGTCGTTGTTGACGAATTTGTAAAAGGCGGCTTCCGCTTCCTCCAGCGTTTCCGGCGTTTTCGCGATCCCCACGGCTTTCAGCCAATCGTCGCGCCAGATCGGAATAAAATTGTACGGCGTGGCGGCAAGATCGGGCAAAGCGTAGTTTTTGCCGTTCACCTTGTAGAAGTCGAAAATGTTGTCGCCGCCGTTCTGTTTGACCAACTTATAGTAGGTCGGCGCGTACTTCTGGATCATGTCGAGCGGAATTTCCGCCAGTACGCCCTGCTGCGCAAACGAGCTGTACAGATTGGAGAACAGCTTCATCACGTCCGGAATGTCGCCCGACGAAATGCGCAGGTTGAGCAGCTCCGCTTCTTTGGCCGGCTCGATGTACACATAGTTCAGCTTGACGTTCCACAGCTTCTCCAGCTCCTTGGTGAGCGGAGAATTCGGGTCTTGCGGCGCGTTGTTGTTGTTCTTGATCGAAATGGTCATCGGCTTGTCGTCCGCCGGCTTGGCGCTTGCGGAAGACGCGGGGGAACCGGACGGCGAAGGCGACGTCGCAGCCGATCCGCCGCCGCTGCAGCCGGCGACGACGGTCGCCAGCAGCGCAGCCGCTGTCAGGCTGCCGGCCAACTTGTGTGGTCTCATGAATCATGACCTCCTGTAATAGTTAATTATAGAAACGTCCGCGGACGATTTCTATCGCTTTCCGCGAGGGGCGCAGGCGGATCGGCGGCCTATCCTTTCAGCGAGCCGACCATAACGCCCTGCACAAAATATTTTTGCGCAAACGGGTACAGCACGACGATTGGCGCCGTGCCGGCGACGACCGTTGCCGCCTTGATCGTCTCCGCGTTGACGGCGACGCTCAGGTTCGAAGCCGCAATATTGTCGAATGCCGGCGACGATTCGATCACGATTTTGCGCAGCACCAGCTGCAGCGGATAATGCGACGTGTCGCGAATGTACACGAGCGCGTCGAACCAGGCGTTCCAATGCCAGACCAGCCCCCATAGCGCGACGGTAACGATGATCGGCAGCGACAGCGGGACGAAAATCGCCGCAAGAATGCGAACGTCTCCGGCGCCGTCGATGGTCGCCGACTGCTCCAGATCGGTTGGAATCGACTGGAAATAGTTGCGCACGATCAGCATCGAAAACGTATTGATCGCCGGCGGCAGCACGAGCGCCCACGGGGTGTTGCCGATATGCAGCACCTCCTGGACCAGCAAATAATCGGGGATCAGTCCGCCGGAGAAAAACATCGTAAACACGATGATCGCCGTAAACGTGCCGCGCAGCGGCAGTCTTTTGCGGGACAGCGCGTAGGCGGTCAGCACGGTAAGAACGAGCTGGAGCGCCACGCCAATCGTCATCCGCAGCAGCGTGTTGGCGTAGCCGCTCCAGATGATCGGATTGCGCAGCACGTGCCGGTAAGCGTCGAACGACGGCGAGGAAGGCCAGAACGACAGCGTCATGCGGCTCGCCTCCGCCGGTTCGCTGAGCGAAATGCGCACCACTTCCCACAGCGGCAGCAGCGTGAGCAGCGACAACACGAGCAGAAACGAATAATTGCAGGCTTGAAACCATTTTTCACCGGCGCTCAGGCGCATGGATTGTCCTCCTTACCAGATGCCGTACTCGCTGTACCGGCGGACGATCGTATTCGTGCCGATGACAAGCGCGAAGGCGATCGCGTTTTTGAACAGGTTGACGGCCGTCGACAGGCTGTACATCATATTCTCCAGCCCCATGCGGTACACGAACGTGGAGATGACGTCGGCGACGCGGTATACGCCCGGGTTGTACAGGTTGAAAATTTGATCGAAATCGTCGTTGACCACCGCCCCCACGGCAAAAATGAACATGATGACGATGACCGGGGCGATCGCCGGCAGCGTGACGTGGATCGTCTGGCGGAACCGGTTGGCGCCGTCCAGCACGGCCGCCTCGTACATCTGCGGATCGACGCCGGCCAATGCGGCAAGGAAAATAATTGTTCCCCAGCCAATTTCCTTCCAGATGGCCGAAGCGACAAGCACGGTGCGAAACCAGGAGGCGTCGGCGACAAAAAAGATCGGCTGGTGGCCGAACGCCGCCAGCAGCGCATTCACCCAGCCGGCGGACGGCGACAGAAACGTGGTCACGATGCCGCCAAGCACGACCCAGGACAGAAAATGCGGCAAATACGTGATCGTTTGCACCGCGCGTTTGAACAGCGCAAGCCGCACTTCGTTCAGCAGCAGCGCCAGCACGATCGGCGCCGGAAACGCAAACACCAGCTTGTAGAAGCTGATCAGCAGCGTGTTGCGGAACGCCAGCCAAAACTGCGGCATGTCGAACAGCATGCGAAAATGTTTGCCCCCCGCCCAGGGACTTTCGGCAAAGCCGCGTATCATGTTGTAGTCTTTAAAAGCGATCACGATGCCGTACATCGGCCCGTACTTGAACACGGCGTAGTAGACCAGCGCCGGCACCAGCATCAGCAGCAAATAACGGCTGCGGTACAAGTCCGTCAGCATCCGCGTCATGCGTCGCTCCTTTCTCCCGTTGCGGGCTGTCGAATGTTCGTCTCCCCGAGCGTAAGCCACCCGGGGGATCCGCGGAAGACGGAACATTTTGCGGTAATGGCGACTTGTTTGCGATTGTGCGTCAAACCGGCTGCCGCTTCGCGCCGCGCGGGCGATACGAACTTTTTGGCATGCTATCGAAAATGTTGCCGTTTGCCGCCTTCGCGCGCGATCGCGCCGAAAGGCGTATTGAGCGGCCGTTTGCGCGGATGCTAAAATGAAGTCAGCCAGATGAACGAAACTCGCACCGGGGGAGTCGTATGTTCCAGAAACCGATCAGACGGTTGTCCGCACGCCGGCCGCAGGCGATTCCTTACAAGAGCCGGCTGACGTTTTATTACGTCTACACCTTGCTCGTCATTCTCGTATCCGCGTCGCTGTCGGCTTACTTCTTCGACAAATCGTTGTCCGGCGAAATTGCGGTGTCGAACAAGCGCTTGCTGACCCAGCTGCGCATTTCCACCGATGCCAAGCTGGCGTCGCTGCAAAGCTACGTTCTGGAAAATATGGTCAACTCCTACCAAAACAACGGTGCGGCCACCTTCCTGGCGGGGAAGGACCCGAACGACGCCTATCAGATTTTGAAAGCCTTTACAAGTCTTTCGCTGACATCGTTCGGCGATTTTGTCGACTCCGCGTTCATTTACCGGCTGGCCGACGATACGCTGATTTCCTCGCGGGAAGGCGTCATTTTTGCCGCTGCGGATCCGGGCAATTACAGCCGCAACTATTTCCGCAGCGAAACGCTGCGGGAGGCGCTGCGCCAAGGTGCCCCCGTCTCCTGGATCAGCCCGGCGCGCAACCGTTCGGCGCTGGACAACAAATCGATGCTGTCGCTCGTTTACGCGGTCCCGCTCTTCGCGCCGCGCGAAGACAAGAACGGTCTGATCGTCATCAACATCGACGAGGATAAATTCGTGCAAACGATCAACAGCGACAACATCGACTACGGGCTGTACATGTTTGGGCCGGACAACAGCGTCATGGTGCATCTCGACGGCAACGGCGCCGTCCCGCCGGGCAATGCCGGCGCGATTGCGGAAGCTGCTGCGGGCGCGGAGGGCTTCGCCAAAACGAACATCGGCGGCGCGGCGGTCGGCGTCTCGTGGGTGACATCCGCCCTGAACGGCTGGAAATATGTTTCCTACGTGCCCGCCGAGGCGCTGAACAAGCAGCGCAATCTTGCGCTCCAGCTGGCGATCGCGCTTGTCGCCTTGTTCATTCCGGTGTCGCTGCTTGGGCTGCGCGTCGTTGCGGGGCGTGTCAATCGGCCGGTGCGGCAAATGATTTCCAGCCTGACGTCGAGGGTGCGGGAAATGGAGCAGGTGCTCGCCGACAACTACCCGCTCGTGCGGCACAAAGTGCTGGACGATCTCGTCCGCGGCCAGGGGAGCGATGCCGGACGGGAATTGGCCAGTCAACTGCGATTGGCCGGCATCGCGTTTCCTTACGGGCGGTTCGCGGTATGCATCACCGAGCTGAGCGACGGCGATATGGCGCCGCTGACGGCCGAGCAGAGGGAATATGCGACGATCAAAACGATGGAAGCGATCGACGCGCTGCTGCAAACGCGGACCATACGCGCGTACAGCCTGACGATCGGCCGCAACCGGGTGGTGACGATCGTCAACGCCGCCGGCGGCGACGAAATCGGCGCTGCGCTGCGCGGCTGGGCGAGCGGCGGCGGGCTGCCGTTCGGCATCGCCGCGAACGCCGCGCTGAGCGAAACGGCCGATTCGCCGGCGCAGCTCGGCCGCCTTTACGAGCAGGCCGAAAGCTACCTGGTCTACCGGTTCATGCACGGCTATGGCCGTTTGTTCGAGAGCGTTGCGATGGAGCCGCTGCTGGCCGGAGAAGCGAAGCTTCCGGCACGCCGGCTGGAGGAGCTGGCGGCGCCGCTGCTCGCGGGCCGAACGGAGGAAGCGCGCGTGCAGCTGGCGGCCATCTGCGGCGAGCTGGAGGGCGGCGCGTTCAGCTACCCGTACGTGCAGAGCGTGCTGATGGACATCGCCGCGCTGATCGACCGGCAAGCCGCCGAATTGCAGCTTGGCGACGGCGAGTTCGACAAGCAGCGGCTGCTGGCCGGCCTGCGGCAAGGGCAGTCGCTGGAGGAGTGCCGGCTGTGGCTGGAGGACAATGTCACACGGTTCGGGGAACGGCTGGCGGCGCGGATCGACGCTGCCGCCGATCCGCTCGGGGTAAAAATTACGTCCTTTATCGTCGGCCACATCGACAAAGACCTTTCGCTGCAGACGGTGGCCGAACATTTCCATCTGAGCCCGACGTATTTGAGCCGGATGTTCAAGGATATCGCCGGGGTCAATTTCTCCGCCTTCGTGACCGACCAGAAGCTGCAGCGCGCCAGACAACTGCTGATGGCCGACCGGAAGCTGAAGGTGACGCAGGTGGCCAATCAGCTCGGCTACTACAACCTGCCGTATTTCAGCGCGATCTTCAAGGAGAAATTCGGCATGACCCCCATGCAGCTGCGCAAGCTCGATCTTGAGTAAAACGGCGCCGCCGCCCCTGCTTGCTGCAGGGACGGCGGCGTTTGCCCGTTCGTTTATGGGGCGGCTGTAATGGCAATTGTGACGGTACGGCTGGCGGCGGCGGCGAAAGGCAGCGTCAGCACGGCGATGGCGAAGGAGATGTCGGCAGCGCCGTCCGCCGCGTAAGGATTAAACGGGTAGGAAGGCCACTCCAGACGGAACGGTCCGGCGAAACGCAGCTCCCAGTCGTCCTGGCGCAGCCAGTGTTCGCCTGCGTCCGCCGCTTCCAGGCGAATGTCGGCGGCGGTCACCGGCTGCGCGGAAGCGACGCTCGATTCGAGCGCGCCGCCGTTCAGGCGAAGCCGCAGCGGCAGCCGCCACACGGCGGCGTCGCCTTCGCTCAGCGACACCGCCGCCTCCAGCCGAAGCTCGCCGGCGCTTCGTTTCTCCAGCGCAATGTCGAACTTGCGCGAATCGTAAGCGAGCGTTACCGCCCGCCTGTCGTCATGCACGACGCCGGCATCGGGGATGAGGCGGCACTCCCCCGCCGCCGTCGTCAACTCGAACGTGCACCACTCTTTTTGCCCTTTGGAGTTGCCGCCGCCGACAAGCAGCCGTGTGCGTTCGTGCCAAACGCCGATGAAGCTGCCGCGGTCGAGCCCCCAGCGCGATTCGACGACAGGACTGACGAAGCCGCTCAAACAAACGAACCAGCCATCCTCCTTGACGATCAGCGCGCGGGCGGCGCGTGCTTCGATCCTCTCCCGCTCGACAAGTGCCGGCGCATCGGGCCTGGCGACGTCGGCGTCCCAATAGTACAACGTTTCGGCAAAACAGGCGTTGATCCAGCCCGCATTTTGCGCAATCGCCTGCTTGACCACGTAGTGCACATACCGCCGCCCGCCGGGAACCGGCAAAAACGGCAGCAGCCCTTCCGGGTTCGGCGTGCGCAAATATTTGAAGCGGCCGTCGATCGTTTCCACCGTCGTCCCGTCCGGATACGTGAACAGATTGTGGAAGCCGGCAGCCCGCTCCAGCGCGGGCAGCACGTCGACCGCTCCGCCATGGTAATAATACAGCCCCAGCGCATTCGTATAGATGAGGTTGTAAAATGGCGTCGGGCCGTGATGCTCCAGCCAGTAGCCTTCCGGTTCCTGTCCGTTCACGGTCATGGCAATGATGCGGTCCGCGCTTTCCTTCCACTCGGGACGGCCAAACAATTGCGCCGCGCGGTGCAGTCCCATGGCTTGCCAGGTCGGGATGTTGTGCACTTCCGTCAGCCGGTCCAGCTCCTCGCGCATGCCGGCATAAGCGAGCTGCAGACCGTCTTCCCAATACGTCCGGCGCTTGTCGCTCAGGATCGGCTTCAGCTTGCGATACGTTTCCAGCCAATAATAAAATCCCCAGGGCAAATAAAACGGTCCCCAGCGCGATCCGTCGACCTTGACGAACTCCCACTTGCCGTCGGGGTACTGAAAGTCGCGCAGGGCATCGCAGGCCCGGCAGGCGATTTCGGCAAACGCTTCGTCGCGGTAAAATTTGTTGCCCGGGTGCTCCTTGAGCAGCAGCACCGCCATCGGCAGCATGATGTGCTGATTGTTGAGCCCCCACATCCCGCCTTCCAAGAAGCGGCCGGTGGACGGATCGAACTTGTGCAGCTCGGCCTCCACATTGCGGGCAAGCCAGGGGATGGCTTCATCCAGTAAACGATAGGCTTCCATACAAACGCGCAGCTCCGTTCCGACCGGGCCGGCGTTGGCCGTCCGGTCCCGTTAGTAGCCGAACGGCCAACATTCGCCGGCCGCCGACATCACGAAGTGTAAACCGGGCAAGGTCGCCGGACTAGCGGGAATAATTTGCGGCAGTAGCGATTTTTTTGCGGCGCTGCGAATTTGGCGGGCGATTGTGCATATGAGGGCTTAGTTGAAAACGAAAAACGGCTTCTTGTCCACAGTGGGGACAAAAAACCGTCCGGGAGAATTCAATGGTTTCGACCGTCGGGAAGGCTGTCGGGATCACCGCCGGGAAGGCCATCGGTAACGCCGCCGGGAAAATGATTGTAGCCGCCGCGTTTTATCGTTTCGACGGTTCCATCTTTGCGAAGCAATCGGACCGTGCCCGCTGCGCCGGCAACTTCGCCGACGATGTGGAACGGCAGCCCTGCTGCGCGGAACAGCTCGCCGGCGCGGGCGGCGTCCCGTTCCGGCAGCGTGCCGACGAGCCGATAATCTTCGCCGCCGTAGAGCGCCCAGTCGAGAGCGCTCCTGCCGCTCGCTGCCGCGTAACGAAGCAGCGGCTCCTCCAGCGGCAGCGCCGCTTCGCGCAGCACGATGCCGCAGCCGGACGCTTCGGCGATTTCGCGCGCTTCGCTGGCCAAGCCGTCGCTGATGTCGTTCAGCGCGTGGCACAGGCCTGAGCGTTGCAGCAGCCTTCCCGCTTCGACCTGCGGCAGCGGCCGCTTGTGCGCTGCGAGCAGCGACGCATGTGCGTCGGCCGCTCGTCCCGCCAGCAGCGCGTGCAGCCCGGCCGCGGACAGACCCAGCGGGCCGGTGACGAACACCGCGTCGCCTTCGCGGGCGGCGGACCGCAGCAAGGCGCGGCCCCGTTCGACTTCGCCGACGACCGTGACGGAAACGACAAGCCCGCCGTTGGTCGACGTCGTGTCGCCGCCGATGACGGCTACTCCGTACCGGTCGGCGCACGCGTAGAGCCCGTCATAAAGCTCGCGCAGCCGCGCTTCGGCGAACCCGGGCGGCCGAACGAGCGACACGAGCGCATGGCGCGGAATCGCGCCCATCGCCGCGAGGTCGCTGACGCTCGACGCCATCGCTTTGAAACCGACGTCGGCGTCGGCCATTGTTTCGTCCTTGAAATGAATGTCCTGCACCATCGTGTCGCAGGACAACACCAGTTGCATCGCCGCACCCGGCGTCACGACGGCGGCGTCGTCGCCGATGCCGACCTCGACGCCGCGCGCGTGTTGCCACTCCGGCGATTGCCGCCCGGCGTTCAGCAGCCGGATCAAGCCGAATTCGTCCATATCGCCAGCACGCGTCCTTCCGCCGATTGTTGAACTCATTATAGTGCTTCCGTACAAGCCCTCGCAAGAACAATCGCCCCTTGCGCAACTGCAGCATGCGGGACGGTGGAGGCGGTTGGGAGGCCGGGAGGCCGCCAGGGTTAGGGGGCAAGGCTGCCTCAACGCCGCTGTATGGCTGAAATCAGCCTTATTTCGCCCGCCGTTCGCTCAAATGCCGCTGTAAGGCTGAAATCGGCCTTATTTCGCCCGCTGTTCGCTCAAATGCCGCTGTAAGGCTGATATCAGCCTTATTTCGCCCGATGTTCGTTCAAATGCCGCTGCAAGGCTGAAATCATCCTTATTTCGCCCGATGCTCGCCCAAATGCCGCTGTAAGGCTGATATCAGCCTTATTTCGCCCGATGCTCGCCCAAATGCCGCTGTAAGGCTGAAATCAGCCTTATTTCAGCCATTTGGGAAAGAGCATGCTACTTGGAAAGCTGTGGGACTGAGGTGGGGGGCGATTGGAGTGCGGTTGAGGGGCAGTGAGAGTGTGGTTGAGATCCAACGGGTATGAGAATGCGACGAAGATCGGCTGGTTTTGCAATCAAGCTGCCAAGCCGCCCCCTCTACCGACTGTACTCCTCACAAGCGTGACACCGATCACCATACGGATCCGCCGCATAGAAGCCAAAAAAGGTACAGCAAAAACGAGAAATTAGGATAGGCACCAGGTATTCCCTTCCTCCATAATGAACCTGTAAGCGAATACTCAAGCGAGCTCGCGCGTATCGGCTTACGAAGCTGCGTTTTCCGACGGAAACGCGGTGTATGCTTACGAAGCTGCGTTTCCTGACGGAAACGCGGTGTATGCTTACGAAGCTGCGTTTCCTGACGGAAACGCGGTGTATGCTTACGAAGCTGCGTTTTCTAAAGAAAACGCGGTGTATGCTTACGAAGCTGCGTTTTCTAAAGAAAACGCTGAGGAGGCACGAACATGCTGCGCAACAAACCGACCATTTGGGGAGTCATCGCCATCACCACCCTGTCGCTGGCGGCTACCGCCTGCAACAATTCCAAGGAGCCGGCCGCCGGCTCCAGCACGTCGCCGAGCGCTTCGGCGCCGGCTTCATCGGCTGCGCCAAGCGCATCGGCCGCCAAAACCGACGACGGACCGCTCGGCAAATACGCGCCGACCATCACGGTGTCGACGGTGCGCATGCAGAACAGCGGCCTGAAATTCCCTTCCGGCGACAACTGGGACAACAACGTATACACCCGGGAAATCGAAAAACAGCTCGGCATCAAGCTAACGAACAAGTGGGTCGTCGACGACCAGCAATACGCCAAAAAGCTGAGCGTCTCGATGGTAGCGGGCGATCTGCCCGACCTGTTCCAGGTCAACATGCAGCAGCTGCAGCTGCTCGTCGAATCCGGCCAGGCCGCCGATTTGACCGACCTGTACGCCAAATACGCTTCCGACCTGACGAAGCAAAGCATGGAAGACGGCGGCGGCATCAAGAAACAAGCCGTCACCTTCGGCGGCAAGCTGATGGCCTTGCCGCAGGACGGCGGCGGCCGCGAAGACGCGCATTACCTGTTCATCCGCAACGACTGGCTGAAGAAGCTGAACCTCCAGCCGCCGAAAACGATGGACGACGTCATCAACATCGCCAAAGCGTTTGCCAACAACGACCCGGACGGCAACGGCAAAAAAGACACGTTCGGCCTCAGCCTCGACTACAATCTGTTCAACGGCTGGTCGGGTCTCGACGGCTTCTTCAACGGCTATCACGCCTATCCGTTCAATCCGGGCGGTCCGAACGCCACGGGGCTGAACCTGATGTTCCTGAAAGGCGCGGACGGCAAACTCGTTTACGCCGACATCCAACCCGAAGTAAAAACCGCGCTCGGCAAGCTGCAGGAGTTGTTCAAAGCCGGCGCGATCAACCCGGAATTCAGCGTCATCAACGGCGAGAAATCGGCCGAACTGGCAACGTCGGGCAAAGTCGGCATGACCTTCGGTTCGTTCTGGGTGCCGAGCTGGCCCATTAACGACATGAAAAAAACCGACCCGAACGTCGATTGGGGCGTCTACCCGATCGTGTCGGCCGACAGCCAACCGGCGCTGGCGACAAGCAACGGCTTCATGCCGAAGTGGTACTACGTCGTCAACAAGAACAGCAAAAACAAAGAAGCCGTCATCAAGCTGCTGAACTTCTACATGGAGAAAAACTACGGGGCGTCCCGCGACGAAGAGTACCATACGCACAAGGAAGGGGACAAGGTGATCGAAACGTTCTCCTACGCTCCGATCCGCAGCGGCTTCGCCGAAACGAACCAGAACGATTACGCCGCAACGGCGGCGGCGCTTGCGTCGAAGGATCCGTCGAAGCTGTCTCCGGCGGCCAAAGTATACTACGACAACATCACCAAATACCGCGCCGGCGACATGAGCCAATGGTGGTATGAAAAAGAATTCGCGCCCGGCGGCACGTACGATTTGCTCGGCCAATACAAGAAAAACAACAGCTTCATGACGAACGCCTTCACCGGCTCGCCGACCGATACGATGGTGGCCAAAGGCGCGGCGCTGAAAGATTTGGAAGTGCAGACGTTCACCAAAATCATTCTCGGCGAGTCGCTCGATTCGTTCGACAAGTTCGTCGAAAACTGGAAAAAGCAAGGCGGCGACCAAATCACGAAGGAAGTCAACGACTGGTACGCAACCAAAGGCGGCAAGTAAATAGTTTCGCCACATCCGAAGGGACAGAAGCCGCGGTCTTCTGTCCCTTCGGCCGGCAACGGGAGGGATTACGATGTCCGCAACTACGCAAACCGCTGCCGATACCGGCTCCGCGTCCCCGGCGGCGCCGCCGGCCCGAAAGACGCGAACGCGCAACTGGAAGATGGAAGCGCCGTTCCACCTGATGATTTTTCCAGCGCTTGTATGCGTGCTGATTTTCAGCTACGGCCCGATGGCAGGCATCGGCATCGCGTTCCAGAAGTTCGTGCCGACAAGCGGCCTGTTCGGATCGAAATGGATCGGCTTTGACAATTTCAGCTACGTCTACAGTTTGCCCGATACGACACGCGTCATCTACAACACGGTGTTCATCGCCGTGATGAAAATGATCGCCGGCATGGCCGCGCCGATCGCCACCGCGCTGCTGCTGAACGAAATCGCCCGGCCGCTGTTCAAGCGCGTCGTGCAGACCGTCATTTACATGCCGCATTTCCTGTCCTGGGTCATTCTTTCCGGCATTATCGTCGACGTACTGTCGCCGAACTACGGGATTTTCAACGATTTCCTTGGCTGGCTCGGCATCAAGCCGACCTTCTTCCTCGGCGACGAGCGCTGGTTTCCGTTCGTGCTGGTCGGCACCGACGTCTGGAAAGAATTCGGCTTCGGCACGATCGTGTATTTGGCCGCGCTGACGGGCATCAACCCCGCGCTGTACGAAGCGGCCGTCATCGACGGCGCCGGGCGGTGGAAACAGACGCTGTACGTGACGCTCCCCGGCATCGCGCCGATCGTCGTGCTGATGGGCACGCTCAGTTTGGGCAACATTTTAAACGCCGGCTTCGACCAGGTGTTTAATCTCTATAGTCCGACCGTCTACTCCACCGGCGACATTCTCGATACTTACGTGTATCGGCTCGGCCTCGTCAACCTGCAGTTCGGCGTCGCCACGGCGGTAGGCTTGTTCAAATCGGTCGTTTCGTTCGTGCTGATTTCGGTTTCTTACCTGCTTGCTTACCGGCTGGCGAATTATCGCATTTTTTAATCATCCGAAGGAGGCGGTCGACTTGGTTCGCCAACTGACATTTGGCCGCAGGCTGTTTGCGGGCGCCAATTATTTGTTCCTCGCCGTGCTTGCCGCCGTTTGCCTGATGCCGCTGATCAGCGTGCTCGCCGTTTCGTTCAGCGAAGCGAGCGCAATTACGTCCGGTCAGGTCAAGCTATGGCCGGTCGGCTTCACGTTCCGTTCCTACTCCTTCGTTGCGACGAAGGACGCGTTTCTGCGCTCGATGCTCATTTCGCTCGAACGGGTCGGCATCGGCACGACGCTCAATATGCTGCTGACGGTGCTGGTCGCTTATCCGCTGTCCAAGGAACGGGCGCAGTTCCGCTTCCGCACGATGTATGCCTGGGTGTTCGTGTTTACGATGCTGTTTTCGGGCGGCCTCATTCCGACGTACATCGTCGTCAAGGAGCTCGGGCTGCTCGATTCGATCTGGGCGCTTGTGCTGCCGGGGGCGCTGCCGATTTTTAACGCGATTCTGCTGCTCAACTTTTTCCGCGGCTTGCCGAAGGAGCTGATCGACGCGTCGCTCATCGACGGCGCGGGCCAATGGCAAACGCTGTGGCGCATCGTGCTTCCGCTGTCGATGCCGGCGCTGGCGACGATTACGCTGTTTTCGGTCGTCGGTCACTGGAACGAATGGTTCAACGGCCTGATCTACATGAATGCGCCGGAGCATTACCCGCTCGCCAGCTACTTGCAGACGGTGATCATCCAGCGCGACCTGAGCCTGCTCGTCGATCCGCAGCAGTTCAAGCTGATGACGGAGATGAGCGATCGCGGGCTGAAGGCGGCGCAAATTTTTCTCGGGGCGGTACCCGTGTTCGTGCTGTACCCGTTCCTGCAGCGGTATTTCATGAGCGGGATCGTGATGGGAAGCGTCAAGGAATAAGGCAGAGCGTGTTTCGAAAAGCAACCGTATCCAAATAAGCCATGTTTTCGGGCCTATTTCGCAAAAAAGAGGCGGCAGCAAAGAAATAGCCAGTGAATACACTGGTTATTTCGCGGAAAACGGCGATTTTGAGCCGGTTTGGTCACAATAGCCAGCGAAATCGCTGGCTATTTTTGACGAAGCGGCGGAAACAAGGGGAATAGGCCATTTTTCATGGGCTATTCCTTCCTGGGTAGTACAAAAAAGCCTCCGAAACGGCGAACGATGATGAACGTCGCGTCCTCGGAGGCTTTAACTTCGCGGCTGTGTCAGGGAAGTGCGCAAGCGAGCCGGGCGTCGGTCGCTTCGGCGAACGCGGTCGACGCGCCGTCCGGCAGCGTTACGACGACGGGCACGCCCGGCGGCGCCTGCACGTGCAGGAGGAACCGGCGCGACTCGTCGACCCGCCAGGAGACGGCAACTTCGCCGCGCACGGTGGCTACGGCGCCTTCCGCCCACTGCAGCGGCCCCGGGAACGGCGCCACGCCGATGCGCGCGTAACCCGGCTCGAGCGGAAACACGCCGAGCAGCCGCGCCGGAAACTCGTACAGCGGCGCCGCTCCCCAGCCGTGGCAGTCGCTGCGCTGCGACACCGGGTCTTCGACCCAGGCGGTCACATGTTGCCCGAGCTGCTCGCGCCACATGTCCCACAGCGCAAACGAGCGGTCGTACAAGCCGGCCCTCTCCAGCGCGCGGAACAGCAGGAAGGCGAAGGCCGTGGAAGCGCGCGGCAGCTCCGGTTCGGCGAGCATGCGCGTCAGCAGCGGCCGCGCCTCCTCGGCGCCGGCGGCTCCGGACAGCACGGCCCATATTTGCGCGTGCTGGCTGAACTGCGCCGCGGACGGCCCGTCGCGGAACAGCCCGCGCTCCGCGTCGTAGCAGCGCTCGCGCACCGCCAGGCAGATGCGTTCGGCCCGCTCGCGGTACTCGGCCGCGACGCCGGGGCGGTCCGTCCAGACGAGCAGCTCCGCCGCCTTGCGCAGCGCGTCGGCGTACATCATGCTGGCGACCGCCACCGGTCCGACCCGGTTGGCCGGAGGCGCGCCATACGTTTCCTTCCACTCCTCCACCCAATCGACAAACCCCCAATAGGCGGCAGGAAGCTGTTCGACCAAACCGTCCGCGCCGACGCGGCGGCCGAACCAATCCAGCACCGCATCGATCGTCGGGCGATAGCGGATCACAAGCGAAGCATCGCCTACATGCAGGAAATGATCGTGCACCATCGCGATCCAGAACAGCGCAAACCCCGGGATCACCTGCGGCGATATCGACGGATACCGCGCCTGCAGCATGCCGGAAGGCAGCAGCGAGCTGTGAAAATCGTAAATCGCCTTGCGGGCGAGCCGGTCGTCGCCGCCGACATAATAAGTGAACAGCATTTGCAGCCGCGTGTCCATTTCGTATTGCATTTGCTCGTAATACGGCGTGTCCTCGTACGATTCGTGCATGCAGCGGGCCAGCGTGTTCAAGCTGATGCGCCAGAGCGGGCCGAACGTATCGTCCGAGCAGGCGAAACGGGAGCGCGCGTCAAGCGGGTACCCCGTGTCGCGATAGCGCAAGCCGCGCACGACAAGCGGCTCAGCCGCCGCCGTAATACGGAGCCGGACGAAGCGGAACGCCCGCATCCAGAACGGCTCGTAGCTTTCGGCGTTCCCTTCTCCAGCCGCGCCGCCAACACCGGCGCCGATGCCAATGCCGGCCGCCGTATAGCGGTCCTCCGGCCCGTACAACGCTTTGCCGGGCAGCCATTCGTCGCGAACGCCTTTGTTGCGCGCCGCACCCGGCTCGGCCGGGAACTCGTAGCACTCGGAGCAGATCAGCCCGATGCGGGCGCTCGCTCCCCCGACTATATCGAGCCGCACGTAACCGGTGGCGAACTCGCCCGCGTCAAGCTCGAACCAACGCGTCGCGCCGGCCGGCACAACGACGCCGCGCAAGTCGGCCGGCAGCTGCGCCGTCGCCTCCGCCGCATCGGCTTCCTCCTCGCCGCTTCCGCAGCGCGCCACGCGCACGAAGGTACGCTCCGTTTCGTCGAGCGGCGGAATCGGACGCGGCGTCAGCTGCCAAGGCGTCAACTGGCCCCAGTTCGTATCGGCCGTGGCGCTTACAACCGCCGCTTGCGCCCAGCCGCCGTCGTCATACCCGGCCCGCTTCCAACCGTGCGGCGCCAGCGCGCCGTCGACTGTTTCCGGCCCGCCGACGAACAGCGTAAACCGCTCCCGCTGAAAGCCGAGCGACGCGTCGCGCAGCACGCGCCAGCGTTCGTCGCTGTGCAGCGCTTCGAGCGGGTTCCCGTCGGCGTCCAGCAGCGCGCCCTCAAACAGAAAGACGCCGCGTTCGGACCGCCATACGGCGCTTGGTCCGGTCAAACCGCCGCTGCGCCCGGGATCGAACGGATAGTGAACGACGAATGCGGCCAGCACATTCGTTCCCGGACGAAGCCGATCGGTCAAGTCGACCGTTTCGTAGTAGTGCGTCCATCGGTCGCCTTTGCAAGGGCCGACGGAGACGGACTCGCCGTTCAGAAGCAGCCGGTAGCGGCTGTCGGCCGATACGTCCGCCACCAACCGGCAGCCCCCGCCCGCCGGCACTTCGAACGTGCGGCGCAAATAAACGGCATCGTGCGTCCTCTCGGAGCCGGCGGCTTCCTGCCGCTCGGGATGCCAAATCCAGCTTGCTTGCCAAGCGCGATTTTCTTCCAACGCGATTCTCCCCTGTCCGTTACAATCGTGCGGCATCGGCCGTCATGGCCACGCGCAGCACGTGCGTCTCCGCTTGTTGCGGCTCCGCCGATTCAAGCATGATGCGGTACACGGCGTCGCCCCAGTTGCGCCGCAGCCGTCCGTCGTCGATGGCGACCCGCTCCGCGCGCATGCGCAGCCGCCCGGCGTCATAAGCAACGTACACGCGGCGCCCGGGCGCGTAAGCGAGCTCAAAGACGCCTTCGTCAAGCGGCTTCGGCTTAAGCGGCGTCATCAGGCTGTAAACGACAGCGCCGGGCTCATGAAGCCGGAACGCATCGACGATTTCCACGGCGGCGTTCGCCCCCCGCAGCAGACGAAACGTACGCCGCCAACAGGCGATGCCCGCCTCTGCCGGATAAGCGGCGGCGATATCGAGCGAAAGGTCGCTTTCGTCGTCGTCCGCCCGCCGCACTGCGCCTTGCGCGGCAAACGCGCGCCCGTCCCGCTGCATCGTGCCGTTTACGGTCGGCACGTTATGGTACTGCGACTGCAAATACCACAGCTCGAACCGCTGCGGCCCAAACGTCTGCGCCCGATACTCCTCGGTGCCAAGATCGATGAACACCGGCTGCCCGTCCGCGTAGACGATGAAATTTCCGATATCGTTGTGGTTGTGCGACTCCAGGTTATGCCCGCCCTTGGCCGCCACATACAGGCCGCGCGCCGTTCCTTCCGCTTCCCGCGCCGCCATCACCTGCGAATGCGGGAACCAGACGTCGCGCATATACGGCGGCTGCTGCGCCCGCTGTCTGCGCTCGCCTTCCCGCAGCAGCGCCCGCGCATGCCGGTGCAGCGGGAACCAGTCGACGAAGCCGTGCCGCTTGACCGGGATGCCGGCGCCGAGCCGGATCATCCCTTCGTCGCCGATCGCCAGCCCGTAGCCGTAAATCGCGTCGCCGTCGGCAAACACGATGGCGTCGCCGTCGGCGAAGTCGACGTAGTAGTCGCCGTGAATATGCGCCTTGACGATGTAGCGGCCGATTTCCCGCACGATCGTTTCGGCGTAAATGTCGATCGCTCCCCCCGACATCAAGTGCAGCAGCTCCAGGCAATCGTACAGGGAAGCGCCCGAGCGCCCCCAGTACATCGGCCCTTCGTCGCAGCAGCCGTCCGCCGGATATGTGGCGATGAATACGTCGAGGCTGCGCATGATTTTGCCGACCGCTTCCGCCAGCCGCAACGGATCGCGCTCGAACACGGCCAGCGCCATCAGCATGTTGCCGTTGCACCAGGGGTTCCAGTTGTTCACCCGGTCGCCCGCGAAGCCCATCCACCAGTAGTCGTCCCGGGCCAAATACGGAGCGATCAGCCGGTCGCGCACCTCCCGCTCGATCCGTTCGCCGATGCGCCCGCTGATCGCATCCAGCTTGCCCCGCAGCAAATCATACGTCCAGGCGAGCAGCGCCGCCGTCTCCGAGCTGAACAGCTCGACTTCGTGGTCGGCAGCCGCATGCAGCGTTTCGGCTTTATTTACCCGCGTCAAATACGAATTCATATGCGGCGGCAGCCACGTCGTTTCCTCGCAGATGCACATGATGCCGGTTACGATCGCCAGGGTAAATCTGCCGCCGTCCTCGATGCATTCGCCCAGCACCAGCGAGCCGAGCGTCTCGCGGCGTTTCCAGTACGGATCGATGTACGGGTTGAAATGGCCCGTTCGTTTCACTTCGATATACGTTTGCGCCTGCAAGGCCGGCCAGTCGTAAGCAAGACACGCCTCCGCCTTGCCGATCCACTCCTCCCGCGATTCGGCCGTCACCCGCTCCCACGCCCCGCGATCGTCCGCAGGCGGAAAAGGCGCCGCCTTCCCCGCCGCTGCCGCTTGCAGCAAGCTCGCCAAATCGTTTCCGCCATAACGCGCCGTCAACATCGCTTCGCCATCCTTTCTGCGGAGCCGGCCCCAATGATGCGCCGCAGGCTCCCATTTTATTATAGGGCGGCGCCGGACCGCCCGCCTATGATGATCTTTTGTCTTTGCCTGCCTTTTAATGTCCACTTTCATGCGCCAGGCGAATTGACAGTGAGAATAATTATCAACAGACTGAGAGGGCGTTCGGAAAGGCAATAAAGATGCCCCGGGCCAGTTGACTGACCGGGGCATCTCTGCTGCCTCCAAGGCTATTGTTTCGTCCACCGCTCGCCGTTGCGTCACGCACCGATTGCCGTGCTCCTGCAGCAGCCCCCTTTCCTCGCCAAGCAGCTATGCCTTTTCGGGCGAAATAGGCCACAAAAAATGGCTTATTGCCCCTATTTCGCAGGCTTCATCAAAAATAGCCAGCGAAAACACTGGTTATTTGAGCCAAACAGCCCTAACCCGGGCGGATTGACGCGAATAGCCAATGAAATCACTGGCTATTTTGTGGCAACTGCCCATTTTTGACGAAATAGGCCATCAAAGATGGCCTATTTCGTTATTCCTTCCTGTTCTGCGCGTTAACCGGACAACATCCCCGCTTCACTTCCGCCTTACGGCGAGCCGTACAGCACGATTTCCGACGTCTGCGACCGTTCGGAGCTGAGCGTCACGCGAATGTAGCGCGTCGTGATCGAAACCGGATGCGCGTTCCATACGCCGTAGTTCGTCATCGGGTCGACGAACAGCGACGTCCAGCTGCCCGGCGTGCCATAGGAAACGGTAATGTTGCCGTTGTCGAATTTGTCGTGCAAATAAATGTCCGTGATCGTATACGTCTGGCCCAGATCGATATATGCGCTGGCCGGGTAGCGGTCGGTCGGACCGCCCGGCTGCCAGTACGAGGTCGGCGTGCCGCCGCTGCCGTTCTTCGGATCGCCGGCCGTCGTCTGCTCATCGACCAGCCGCGTGGCGATGCCGTAGGCGCCTTCGTTCGTCACCATCGCCGTCGTCAGCGTCAGCTTGCCGCTCGTCGGCGGCGCGGAAGTCGTGGCGCTAGGCACGTTCGACAGCGCCGACTCGTTCGGCACTTCGTCGCGCGTCTTCAGCGCGAAGTAATACGTCGTCGATGCCGACAGCCCGCTCACCGTCATCGACTGGCTCGTGCCGGCCGCCGCCGGGGCCGGTTCGCCGCTCACCTGCGTCGCGCTGGCCCAGTTGCCGCTCGTAATCGCCGACGTGCTGTAGCGGATATCGTACGCCGCCGCGGTGCCCGTCGTGCCGTCGTCGCCCGGCGCCGTCCACGTCAGCTGCACCGACGACGACGTTGCACTGCCCGCCGCCAGGTTGCTCACTGCCGCCGGTGCCGTTGTGTCCGCGCTGCCGGACGGAGCGCCGTACAACACGATTTCCGTCACCTGCGAATGGCCCGAGTTCATTGTCACGCGTACATACCGGGTCGACACGCTGACCGGATGGGCGCTCCAGTAATGATGCTCCGTCAGCGGATCGGTGAACAGCGTCGTCCAGTTGCCCGGACTGCCGGCGGAAACGACGTAATTGTCGATATCGTAGGAATCGCGCAAATAAATGTCGGTCAAGTCGTAGTATTGCCCCAGATCGATATACGCGCTGGCCGGGTACGTGACGCTGCTGCTCCAGCCCGGGGACCACAGCGTCGTCGGGTCGCCGCCGGTGCCGTTCTTCGGATCTCCTGCAGTCGTTTGCTCATCGACCAGTTTCGTTGCATCGCCATACCCGGAGCCGCCTTCGTTGGTGACCATCGCCGTCGTCAGCACGATTTTGCCGCCGCCCGGAGGCACTGCCGTCGTCGCCAGACTGACCACGTTCGACAGCGCCGATTCGTTCGGCACCTCGTCACGCGTCTTCAGCGCAAAATAATACGTCGTCGACGCCGTCAGCCCGCCCACCGTCATCGATTGGCTCGTGCCCGCCGCTGCCGGGGCCGGCTCGCCGCTTACCTGCGTTGCGCTCGCCCAGTTGCCGCTCGTAATCGCCGACGTGCTGTAGCGGATGTCGTACGCCGACGCCGTGCCGGTCGTTCCGTCGTCGCCCGGCGCCGTCCACGTCAGCTGCACCGACGAAGATGTCGCGCTGCCCGCCGCCAAATTACTAACCGCCGCCGGCGCCGTCGTATCGGAGGAAGCAAGCGTCGCCAAACTCGGCACATTCGACAGCGCCGATTCGTTTGGTACTTCGTCACGCGTCTTAATCGCAAAATAGTACGTCGTCGACGGCGACAACCCGCTTACCGTCATCGACTGGCTCGTTCCCGCCGCCGCCGGAGCCGGCTCGCCGCTCACTTGCGTCGCGCTGGCCCAGTTGGCGCTCGTAATCGCCGACGTGCTGTAGCGAATGTCATACGCCGACGCCGTGCCGGTTGTGCCGTCATCGCCCGGCGCCGTCCACGTCAGCTGCACCGACGACGACGTGGCGCTGCCCGCCGCCAAATTGCTAACCGCCGCGGGCGCCGTCGTATCCGCGCTGCCGCCGGGAGTGCGGACAACCTGCAAGTCCGTCTGCGTATCCAGCCCGTTCTTGTCGACCGCTTCGACGATAAACGTATAGGTCGTCGTCGCGTTCAGGCCGGTCGCATGGAACGTCAGCGGATCGCCGGCATTGACGGTGCCGATCGATTCTTCGCTCGGGTACTTGATCCGGTACGCCACGACGCCCTCGTCGTCGGTCGCCGCCGGCCAGCTCAAATCGAGCGTTGTGCCCGTATCGTTGGAAATCGTGACCGCACTGCCGGACGCCCACGACGGCGCGGAATAAGTCGTCGCGTTGTCAAGCAGCACAAACACCGGCCGTTCGCTGACATTCACGCTGACACGGTGCGAACCGTCGATCGTCAGGCTCGACTCCGTGCCAAGCGGACTGCCTTTGGCCATCGTAATCAGCTTCGCGGACGATGCGGCCGTCGGCAGCTGCAGCTGATAGCCGCTCACCGTCGTCGAGTTGCTGGTCGGCGCCCAGACGGCGTAAGCTTTGACCGTACCCAAGCTGTTCGCGAACGAGTACACCGACACGTTACCGTTGCCGGACGTCCCTTCCTGCTTGAAATGAAGGCCGGCCAGCCAGTTCTTCATCGTGTTGAGGTAATACCAGCTCGACTTCGGCTTGCGCTCCGCGTCGATCGTACCCGACGTCATAAATTTGCTCGTATTGTTCGAGTAGCCGTCATCGGCAATCGTAAACATTTGCGCCTTGTCGACGCCGGCTGCCGCCAGCGCGAAGAACGAACGCACGAGCCACTGCGCCTGCACCTCTTCGCCGTTGTTCGAGCCGATGGCCGGGGCGCGCTGCGGCGAGCCGCTATTCGTGTCGTAGCCGAACTCGCTGACCCAGAACTCCTTGCCCGGCAAATAGCGGTCGCGGTAGTCGGCGATGGCGGCCATTTTGCCTTTCAGGTCGAACGCTTCCGGACTGATGCCAACCGTGCCGTTCGACTGGTTCGTGCCGTTATTGGCGTATACGTGGATATTGATCACGTCGCCCGGGAAGCTGCCGCTCCGGTATTCGTCGGCCCACATTTTCGTCAACTGGATATAGTTCAGGCAGCTGCAGGCAAGGCCGGGCAGCACGTACTTCAAATTCGGATCGGCGTTCTTCACCCCGAACGTATTGCCCATCCGGCCCTGGTCGCCGTCATAGGAGGCGCTTTGCCGGGCGGCGTATTCGAACGGCAGATGCAGCGCGTTGCGGCCGTTCCACCAGCCGTCGATTTCGTTGCTGCCTTCGATATACTGCAGCGTGTTCAAGCCGGACAGCCGCTGCTGGTCGGACGCCAGCTTCAGCTTGCTGTCGGCGACGGTGGCGCTGCCGTAGCGGGCCGCGAACTGGAACATGTGGTCGGCATAAGCCGGGTACGACGCCGGCAGTACGGGGTCGGCCCCGGCCGGAATCGGCTTGTTGGCGATCCAGGGCGGCGTCAGATGCACCGTCGGGAACGTCAGGACGCCGTTGTTTTTGACCGTCTGGTAAAACTTGTCGAAGTTTTTGCCCCCGCCCATATAGCTCGGGTTAAATTTGTTCTGGTTGTTCGGGTAGCCCGGATACGACGTGCTCGTATCGCCTTCGTCCCACTGCCAGCGATGGTACTCGCGATAGTTGCCGAACGCGACGATGCGGTCGAGCGGATCGTCGATAACGCCGTTGGCGCCGATAAACGTTTCCATGTCGGGCGCATTATGCGAGGCAGGCGACGGAGGAGCGACCGGCGCGCCGGTCGGCGTGCCGTACAGCACCATCTCGTTGAAAATGCGCGCATTCTCCGCCGTCATCATCACCCGCAAGTAGCGCGTCGTGACGCCGCTCAGCGGATAGCCGACCCAGCGCAGCGTATTGACGTAATCGTCGCCCTTCGTAATTTCCGTCCAATGGAACGGCGTGCCATAGTACAGCTTCACTTCGCTGGCCGGCGCCCCTTTCCAGTACAGGTAAATGTCGCTCAGGTTATACGTCCGCTGCAGATCGATCGTAATGTAGTTGTCAACCTCGTACAGGTCGCCGTAAAAGCTCGGGTCCCACTTCGTGCTCGGCGCGCCGCCGGCGCCGTTCTTCGGATCGCCCGCTTCGATCTGCTCGTCGGCGATCAACAGCGGCGTGCCGATCGGCGATTCGCCGACGATCATGCCCGGCTTGATCGGGATTTTGCCGCTTGTGCCGGTGGCGAGCAGCAGCGTTGTACCGTTGGCGACGTTGGACAGCGCCGATACATTGCTTGCCTCGTCCGTCGCCTTCATTGCAAAATAGTACGCCTGATCGCCCGGCAGCGCCACCGTCAGCGACTGGTTCGTGCCTGCCGCCGCCGGGGCCGGAATATTTTTGACCACAAGAGCGCTGGTGAAGTTGGCCGCCGTAATCGGCGACGTGCTGACGCGGATGTCGTAGGACGTTGCCGTGCCGGTAGAACCGTCGTCTCCCGGCGCCGTCCAGGTCAGCTGCAGCGAACCCGCGGTTGCCGAACCGGCCGCCAGATTGGCGACCGCCGCAGGCGGCGTCGTGTCGGCGTCGGCGCTTGCCGTAAGCGTCCCGACCGAATAGGCGGGCGGCAGGCCAAGCGCGAGCGCAAGTGCGGAAACGAGCGGAAGCAAGCTTCTTCTTCTCATGATTCAAGCTCCTTTCGTATCGCGAAACGGATCAATTCTTCGACTGGCCGAGCAGCCACGTATAAATCGCCGGGTTGTCGTAAGTCGCCGTCCAGCTGTCATGGTCGTTGTTCACCTGGTACACGGTAAACATCGGAGGCGGGGTCGGCGCCACCGGGCTTAAATTCAGCCATTTCATGATTTCTTCGCTCTGGCTGCGCGAAACGACCGGATCGTATGCGTTCGTAAACGACCACATCGGCACCCCGTTCATGCGAAAGGCGTTCTCCCAGGTGATGAACGGCGGGTAGCCCGTCGTTTCGGTCACATTGCGCCCGGTCACCGGCAGCACGGCGGCCACTTTCTCCGGATGCTCGTCGGCGTAATAATACGCTCCGCCTCCGCCGACGCTGAGGCCTGTGACGTAAATCCGTTTCGGATCGACGTTGTACCGTTTCATCGCGTCGTTTACGATCCCGTCGATCAAGCCGGGCACATACCATTGGCCGTTGTACGATTTCTGCGGCGAGATGACGATGAACGGCATTTCCTGCCCTTGCGCGATCAGCTTCGGCGGACCGTGCGTCTTCACTTTGTTGATTTCGTTCTCGAAGCCGGATTCGCCCTGGCCGTGCAGGAACACGAGCAGCGGCTGCTTGGCGTTCGGGTCGCGGTAGGCGGCCTCCGGCTGGTAAGCCAGGTAATGCACGTTGGCGCCGATTGCGGACGACGCGAACGAAATGTCCTTCTGGCGGACCTGCAGCTGCACCGTGGCGCTGTTCACCGCGCCGAGCGCCGTCGTTTCTCCGACCCAATAAAGGTAGTAAGTCGCATTCTCCGGCAAAGCGCTCATCGTACGCGTCAAATCGCTGCCAACGTCGCCGGACGCAACCGCAATCGTGCCGCCCCGGACGAGCGCGCCGCCCGTTGCGCCTTGCGCCGCCGATTTGACGGCCGCCGCGGCCTGCGTTCCTTGCGAAGCGTTATACAGCGCGTAATAGATGCTGCCCGTTTGCGCCAGGCTCGCGTGCAGGTCGATCGACGAAGCGCCGCCCGTCGCGTAGCCGCCTGCCGGCGCCGCCGTCGTGGTCAGCGAGGCCACGTTCGACAGCGCTGATTCGTTGCCGACCTCGTCCTTCGTTTTCATCGCAAAATAGTACGTCGTATTCGGCAGCAGCCCGCTTACGGTCATCGTCTGGCCGTTGCCCGCGGCTGCAGGCGCCGGTTCGATGAACGCCTCCGCGGCGCTGCCCCAGCTCGCGCCCGTGATCGTCGCCGTGCTGAAGCGGATATCGTACGATGCCGCCGTGCCCGCCGCACCGTCGTCGCCCGGCGCCGTCCAGCTCAGCTGCGCCTTCAGCAGCGAACCGTTCGCCGCACTCAAATTCGTGACGGCATCCGGAGCCGTATTGTCGGCCGTGCCGGTCGTCGCCGCGCTGACGACGTTGGAAATCGCGCCCGCGTTGCCCGCTTCGTCAATGCCTTTTACCGCAAAATAGTACGTCGTGCCTGGCCGCAGCCCACTGACCGTTATCGAGTCGCTGCCGCCGGTCGGCATGACGTACGGCTCCGCTTTGGCCGCCGCGCTCCAGTTCGCGGACGTAATCGGCGATGTGCTGTAGCGCGCTTCATAATCGGAAACGAGCCCCCACGGCTGCGCCAAACCCGGCAGCGTGATGTCGTCGTCGCCCGGCGCGGTGAACGACAGCCGCACCGCCGAATCGCCGAGCGTCGTCGCCGACACGTTCGCGATCGCGTTCGGCGCGATCGTGTCCGGCAGCGCCGTCGCCTTTGGCGTGCGAATCATGTCCTTGGCCTGGCTTGGGCTCGACCAGTACGCCTTCAAGTAGCTGGAGCCGTTCAACCCCTTGTATTCGACGCGCAGCTCGTATGCCTGGCCCGCGGTCAGCGCAATCGTGCCCGACCGCTCCGCCGAAGTGCCGCTGCTCCACGTGTCGATCAGCAGCTGGCGGTTCACCCACAGGCGTACGCCGTCGCCGGCCGTCGTCTGCGTATAGAACGTGTACGTCTGCGAATATTGCGGTACGACCTGGCCGGTTATCCGCGCTCCGAACGTGCTGTTCTCGACCGGCAGATCGGAAGCGAACAACTGCAGCCGGTCGACGACGAGCCTGCCCTTGAAATCGTTCAGCGTCACGTCGTCGTAAGCCTCCGCAACCATTCCGGCGCTGTACGCCGTGTTGTCCCAGGTTGTCGCCGTCATCGCCGAATTGGACAGACCGGACGTGTTGCCCGCTTCGTCCTTCGCCACGATGGCGAAGCTGTAGATATGGCCCGGCGCAAGTCCGGTGACGGTCAGCGTTTCCGCCTGACCCGCCGTCTTCGGCACCAGCGTCTGCGGGAATACGGTCGCCCCCGCCCACGTATTGCCGGCAATCGTCGTGTTCGTCGGGCTGCCGGCGTAACGCACTTCGTAACCGGTCGCCTGGCCGACACTGCCGTCGTCGCCGGTAGCCGTCCAGCGCAGCGTGATGCTCGTGGCCGTCGGATTCGCCACCGTCAGCGACTTGATCGCCGCCGGAGCGGTCGTGTCGCCCGCCGCCGCCGTCGCCAGGCTCGGCACGTTCGACAGCGCGGATATGTTGCCGACTTCATCGGCCGTTTTCAGCGCGAAGTAGTAGGTCGTCGACGCGGACAGGCCGCCGACCGTCATCGATTGGCTTGTGCCGGCGGCTGCTGGCGCCGGTTCGCCGCTGACCGGCGTTGCGCCCGCCCAGTTGCCGGTAGTGATCGGCGACGTGCTGTAACGGATGTCGTACGACGATGCCGTGCCGGTCGCGCCGTCGTCTCCCGGCGCCGTCCAGGTCAGCAGCACCGACGAAGTCGTCGGATTGCTTGCGGCCAGGTTCGTCACCGCCGCCGGCGCTGTCGTATCGCCGCCTCCGCCGCCGGCCGGAGCGCCGTACAGCACGATTTCCGTCGCTTGCGAATGAGCGGAATTCATCGTCACGCGGACATACCGCGTCGTCGCGCTGACCGCGTGCCCGCTCCAGTAGTGGTGTTCGGACAGCGGATCGGTGAACAGCGTCGTCCAGTTGCCCGGGTTGCCGGACGAAACGACGTAATTGTCCATATCGTACGAGTCGCGCAAATACACATCGGTCAAGTTGTACAATTGCCCGAGGTCGATGTAGGCGCTGGCCGGGTACGACACGCTGCTGCTCCAGCCCGGCGACCATAACGTCGTCGGATCGCCGCCCGTGCCGTTTTTCGGATCGCCTGCGACCGTTTGCTCGTCGACCAGTTTGGTCGCGTCGCCGTAGCCCGATCCGCCTTCATTGGTGACCATCGCTGCGGTCAGCGCAATTTTGCCGATCGGGGGCGGTGTCGGTGTTGGTGTTGGTGTTGGTGTCGGTGTTGGTGTCGGTGTCGGTGTTGGTGTTGGTGTTGGTGTTGGTGTCGGTGTCGGTGTTGGTGTTGGTGTCGGTGTTGGTGTTGGTGTCGGTGTTGGTGTCGGTGTTGGTGTTGGTGTTGGTGTTGGTGTCGACGAAGCGGGAGTGCCGTACAGCACGATTTCCGTCACTTGCGAATGGGCGGAGTTCATTGTCACGCGGACATACCGCGTCGTCACGCTGACCGGATGCGCGCTCCAGTAGTGGTGTTCTGTCAGGGGATCGGTGAACAGCGTCGTCCAGCTGCCCGGATTGCCGGAGGAGACGACGTAATTGTCGATATCGTACGAATCGCGCAAATACACGTCGGTCAAGTTGTAAAGCTGCCCGAGGTCGATATAGGCGCTGGCCGGATACGTTACGCTGCTGCTCCAGCCCGGCGACCACAGCGTCGTCGGATCGCCGCCCGTGCCGTTTTTCGGATCGCCCGCAACCGTCTGCTCGTCGACCAGCCTGGTCGCATCGCCGTACCCCGACCCGCCTTCGTTCGTTACCATCGACGGGGTCAGCGCGATTTTGGTCGAATCGGCCGCCGCCTTCGGTACGGCAACGTCGAACGGGACCCCGGACGACACGAGAAGCCCAACCAGCAATACCACCACCATGCCGATAAGAGCCGTCTTCTTCATCATTTCCCTCCTCGTACGGATGGTTTCATTCGAAATGCCGTCATTAACGATCTTCGTCGAACCCGCGTTTACTGCCGCACATCGCCTTGCGTTTTCCCGACCACCTCCCGTCACGAAAAAAAGAAGGAAACGGAATCGCTCCCGTCTCCCTCATTATGGTAACTCTGGCGCACGAATGAAAACCGTAACTTTTCGTGATCGCTGTTCCTTTTTTATCTTTTTAGCGAGTCGCGGTATTCCTGCGGCGTTTGTCCGGTCATCTTTTTGTAGAAGCGGGTAAAATACGAAGCCGATTCGTAACCGACGCGAATGGCGATCTCCTGAATTTTGAGCGGGGTGGCGCCGAGCAGCTCGTTCGCCTTGGCCACGCGCGCCGTCGCGATATAGTCGGTGATGTTTTCGCCGGTCTTCTGTTTGTACAGCCGGGACAAATAATAAGGAGTCAGGTGAACGATGTCCGACAGCTGGTTGAGCGACAAGTCGCCTTCGAGATGGGCTTCCGCATATTCGTGAATGCGCCGCACCACTTCGTTCATCTCGCGCTCGCTTTCGTCCGTCCGCCGGTCGAACAGCCGCTCCGCCAGCGTGCGGAAGAAGCGGGTCGCCTCCTCCCAGGAGGCATGCTCCTGCAGCGAAAACAGCCGATTGATGTTGACTTCGCCGGCCATGTCCTCCAGCTGCTCCCAGCGGTTCAGGTAAGAGATGAACAAGGCCGACATTTGGTAAAAGGTTTCCAGCGCCAGCCCCGTTTGCATCGCCGGCCGGCCTTGCACCGCCCCCATAATCTCCTCGTACAAGGCGGCGAATTTGTCCGTTTCCTTCTGCTCGAGATATTGCGCGAGCAGCGCGATTTTGCGCAGGCTGTCGCGCTCCTGCAGCCGGCTCGCCCGCAGCAGATGGCGGTCGGACAGCAGCACCTCGCTGCCGGTGCCGAGACCGCGCAGGAACAAGCCGTTCAGCCGGTCGAACTTCGCCGGCGCCTCCAACCAATCGGCCGGAACGCTGCCGACGACGAACGAGCAGCTCAGCTTGAGGCATTCCCGGCACGACGCCTGCACCGCTTCCAGCGTGCCGAGCGCATAGCCGGCCAGCCGCTCCCAATCGGTTCCGGCCGCGCCGTCCGGCGCCGTTTTCGGCTGCAGCAGCCACACGAACCGGTCCTGCTCATAAGCGACGTAAACGCTGTGGAACGTTTCGGCAAAATGCTCCTCGAGAATGTTGTTGACGGAGTAAGCGAACAGCATCTTGTCGCCCGGCGCCATCCGCTCGCGCCAGCGGTCGACGCGGCCGAGCGCCAGCAGCACTTCGCGTTCGCCGGCTAACGGGATGTCCAGCTCGGCGAACCGCAACCGCCGCGATTCCGGCGTCGACGGCTCGCCGCGCAGCAGCGCCAGCATATACTCCTTGCGGAAGATCGGCATCGCCGCCTTCAGCTCGCTGCGCGCTCCTTCCAGCAGCTTGTCGTACGTATGCTCCTCCTGGATCAGGGCAATCGCCTTTTGCACGGCGGAGACGATATTTTCGTCGCCTTCCGCCTTCAGCACGTAGTCGATCGCCCCGCCGCGAATCGACGTCTGCACATAATGAAAATCGTCGTAGCCGGTCAAAAAAATCACCTTGCACCTCGGCCACTGCGCGGCAATCGCCTGCTGCAGCGCAATGCCGTTCATGCCGGGCATCTGGATGTCGGTCAGCACGATATCCATGCGCAGCCGGTCCGCCGCCGCCAGCGCTTCTTCGCCGTCGAACGCCTGGTGCACTTCGAGATCGAGCGCTTCCTCCTGCTCGAACAACGCCGTCAAGCCGTCGACGATGAACGGCTCGTCATCCACAATCAGCAGCCGGTACATGTCAATCCGCCCCCTCTATCGCTTGCCTGTCCTCCGGTTCGGCCGCCAGCTTCAGCACGACGCGCAAGCCGCCCAGCTCGCCGCGCGAAACGGCGACGCCGCAGGCGGGGCCGTACATGATGCGCAGCCGCCGGTGCACGTTCAGCAGGCCGGTGAACTCCTGGTCGATGCTGTCGTTTTCCAGTTCGCCCGTCAGTTCCTTCAGCCGTTCGTCGGTGAGCGTCTCGCCGTTGTCTTCGACGCTGACGAGCACGTAGTCGCCCGCGCGGACGAAACCGACGCGAATCATTCCGTCCCTGCGCCGCGTCTCCAGCCCGTGTTTGTAGGCGTTCTCCATGATCGGCTGCAGCGTCAGCTTCGGAATTTTCGCCCGGGCGCACGAAGCCGGCAGCTCGCCGAACTCGACCTGGATGCGGTCGTGAAACCGCATGTTCTGGATTTCCATATACGTGCGGCAATGCTTCGCCTCCGCCTCGAGCGGCACGGCGCTTTCGGCGCTGCGCGTAATGTAGCGGAAGTATTCGCCGAGAAACTGGCTGAACCGCGCGACGTTGTTGTGGTCCTTCAGCTTGGCCAGCCGGAACAGGATGAAGTACGTGTTGTACAAAAAGTGCGGATTGATCTGCGATTGCAGCTGCTTCAGCTCCGCGCTCTGGGCGCGCAGCTTCTCTTCGTACACTTGCTGGATCAGCACGCGCAGCCGTTCGATCATGACGTTGAACCGTTTGAACAAATACATGAACTCGTCGCTCGCTCTCGGCAGCGCCGCCGTTTCCAGCTGGCCTTCCTCCACACGGCGGAACGACCGCACCAAGGTGCGCAGCGGACGATGAATGAGCCGAAAAATCCAATACGAATAGACGATGATAATAATCGCCGATACCGCAGACAGCATCCAATATAAACCGCGGTAGGCGCCGATTTGGCCGACGACCTGCTTCTGCGGCACATAAGCGGCGAGGAAGGCGCCGAAGTCGGCGGAGTACCGGTAAGCGACCATGTAGATCTTGCCGCCGATGCGCAGCTTTTCGATCCCCGTCATTTGCCCGCTGTCCTGCTTGTCGCGCAGGAACGGCATCATGGCCGCCAGCGCGCCGGCATCCTTGTCGTTTACGATCGACCACTCGTGCTCGGCATCGATCAGCATGGCGCCGGACTGCTCGTAGTCGTCGGTGAACCGCAGCAGCGCGCGCCGCAGCTCGTCGGTGTCCAGCTCGATCGACACGACGTACGACGGCTGGATGCGCGACAGCAGCTGCGTGTCCGGATACGCCATGCCGAGAAACAGCCGGCCGTTCCAGAAGCTGATGCCCTTGTCTCCTGTTGAGCCCGGCTTGACGGCTTCGTAGTCTGCATTGATATGGTCGCTGATGTATTCGTTGTCGGTCAGCGTGCGCCCGAGGGACAAGATATGGACGCTGACGCTGCGTATATAAATGCTGGAGCTCTTGACCAGCTGCAGCTTGCCGTGGGTGCGGGTCACGGTGTCGGACCATTCGTACTGCGGCATCGCTTCGCTGAGCAGGCTGAGCCGCAGCACGTCCTTGTCGAGCACGTAGTCCTGCTCCAGCTTCTGGATATGGTTTTTTTCGATTTCGAGCGAGCTGAGGTAGTACTCGACCCGCGACTGCAGCGACTTGTACAGCTGCTCCTTCACGCTCGACTCGCCCAGCTTGTTCGCGGTCAGACCGAGCCCGTACAGCGGGGCGATAACCAGCAGAAAAGCGGCGATCAGCTTCGGAAACAGCGTGCCCGATCCGAATAGTCGGCTAAGCGGCATCCCGCATCATCCTTTCTCCGGAACTTATTCGACGACCGCCCGCCGTCCCCTGCCCATCCCTTCCAGTATGCCGAGCCGTGCAGGGGAAGTATATCGCACTTTTTGGTCATTGCTGGTCTTATTTCGTCTTTTGCCGATAAAAAAAGGGGGTTGTGCCAGGTACGGGAAACGGGTTATGGTGGAATAATGAAGAATACAAGATTACTGTTCCGGAAAGGGTAGGTACGAACCGATGGAGAACGCAAACAGCGTCAAACTGACTTCCTATTCGACCAAAGGAGGCTGCGGGTGCAAAATCGGCCCCGGCGACTTGTCCCAGGTCATTCGCTCCTTGCCGGCGGCGACGCCGAACCCGAACCTGCTCGTCGGCATCGATACGAGCGACGACGCCGGCGTGTACCGATTGAACGACGATCTCGCGCTCGTGCAGACGGTCGACTTCTTCACCCCGATCGTCGACGATCCGTATTCCTTCGGGCAAATCGCCGCCGCCAACGCGATCAGCGACATTTACGCGATGGGCGGCACGCCGCTGACGGCGCTGAACATTGTCGCCTTCCCGATTCGCACGCTCGACAAGACGGTGCTGGCCGACATTTTGCGCGGCGCGGGCGACAAGATGAAGGAAGCCGGCATCACCTTGATGGGCGGCCATTCGATCGACGACAACGAACCCAAGTTCGGGCTTGCCGTTACCGGCCTGGTGCATCCGGACAAGGTGCGGACGAACGCCGGCTCGGTGCCGGGCGACAAGCTGATCCTGACCAAACCGATCGGAGTCGGCATCCTGACCACGTCGATCAAAAAGGACAAGCTGTCGGAAGATGAAGTCCGGCGCGTGACCGAAGTGATGGCAACGCTCAACAAAACGGCGGCCGCCACGATGGAGCCGTTCGACGTGCACGCCTGCACGGACGTTACGGGCTTCGGGCTAATGGGCCATGCGCTGGAAATGGCCAAAGGCAGCGGCGTCGGCATCCGCGTTCGCGCGGCGGACGTGCCTGTGCTGCCGCGGGTGCGCCAGCTCGCCGAAGAAGGATTCGTGCCCGGCGGCACGAAAAACAATTACGCCCACGTGAAGGATGCCGTCGACTTCCCCGCCGAGCTGGACCAGATCGGGCAGTGGATTCTGTGCGACGCCGTCACTTCCGGCGGGCTGCTTATTTCGGTGGCGGCCGAACAGGCGGAGGAACTGCTGGGCCGGTTGCTTCAGGCAGGCGTCGAAGCCGCCCTCGTCGGCGAAACGACAGCCGACCATCCCGGCCGCATCGTCGTGCTGTAGCCGGAAGCCTGCCGGCGCAAAGGAGCGATAACCATGTTTCAGGATATCACAATCGAAGATTTGCTTGCGCTGCGGGAGAAGAAGCAGATCGTTACGATCGATGTGCGCTCGCCGTCCGAGTTTGCCGATTCGACGATTCCCGGCAGCGTGAACATTCCGCTGTTCGACGATGCGGAGCGGGCGGAAGTGGGTACGCTGTACAAGCAGGTCGGCGTCCAGACCGCCAAGGACAGAGGGCTGGAGATCGTGTCGGCCAAGCTGCCGGCATTTATCCGCACGTTCGCGCAAATTAACGGCGCCAAGGCGGTATTCTGCTGGCGCGGCGGCATGCGCAGCAAAACGACGGCGACGGTGCTCGACCTGATAGGCATCCGGTCTTACCGGCTGATCGGCGGCATTCGCGAGTACCGCAAGTGGGTCGTGGCTACGCTGGAGCGGATCGAGTTTCGGCCGCGGGCGATCGTATTGCTTGGCCATACCGGCACGGGGAAAACCGCCATCTTGCGGGCGCTGCGGCAGGAAGGCTACCCGGTGCTCGATCTCGAAGGCATGGCGGGCCACCGGGGTTCGATTTTCGGCCAGGTCGGCCTGCGCCCGAACAACCAGAAAACGTTCGAATCGCAGCTTGTTACCGAGCTGCTGCAGCTGCAGCAATCGCCTTACGTCCTGCTGGAGGGCGAAAGCAAACGAATCGGCAAGGCGGTGCTGCCGGATTTTATGATCGCGAAGAAAGAGGCGGCGACGCAGTTGTTCATTCAGCTGCCCGTCGAGGAGCGGGTCCGGCATATTGTCGAGGATTATCGCCCGTGGGAGCACAAGCTGGAACTGCTGCAGGCCTACCGGCAAATCAGCGACCGCATCCACACGCCGATCGCCCGCGAAATCCTGGAGCATCTGACGGAGGATCGGTTCGACCGCGCTGTCCGGCTGCTGCTGGAGCACTACTACGATCCGCGCTACGAACACGCGATGAGGCTGTACGAGCAGGAGCGCATCGTCATCGAAGCGGCCACTGTCACCGACGCCGCCGAGCAAGTGAAAGCGTACGTGGCGCAGCAATTGGTTCGCGCATGAATGGGAAAAGCCGCTTCGCCCTTGCCGGCGAAACGGCTTTTTTGCTGCGTATCGTTACGCTTCTTCCAACTGCTCGCACGATACGGTGCGAACGTCGGCGGGGTTGTGCTGGGCATGAATTTTGACCGAACGGTTGGCCAGATCGACTTGATCGATCCATACCGACACGCCGTTCAGCTTCACGTCGACCGTATCGTTGCCTTTCAAAATTTGCTGCGCGCGCGACGCTTCCAATGCCGACTCCTCCTTTCTTGCAGGCGACCTGCTGTGGCCGGACCGCCGTTATTCATCTTCCCGGTACGAATCCTCCTGCTTCATCGTATCGGTCGTCGTTTCCTCAATCAGCCCGTTATGCAGCGTCACATTGCCGCCGCCGAGCCCTTCGTTGATCATCCGGTCGATATCCATAAAATGGCTGTCTCTGCCTTCGTCGCAAGAATCGCACGGCAGTCCCTGCTCGTCGCGCGTTTCGTCCCGGTCGCTCATGGATTGCCTCCTTGGCCGGGCGGCTTCCCGGGGGAAGACCCGGATCGTGGTGTCGCCCCCCTATTTTTACCGAAAAGCGATCGGCTATGCATGCGCGTAACCGGCGACGGGCCGGGGCATAACTATGGCAAATGCGGCGAAACGAGGGTCGCACCCCCGGACAAACCGCCGACCGAACAGGAGGAGAACCATGCATACATTGTGGAAAGGCGCGCTCAGCTTCGGGCTCGTGCACGTGCCGGTCAAAATGTTTGCCGCCACCGAAGAAAAGGACATTTCGATGCGCTACATCCACAAAGCTTGCACGACGCCGATGTCGTATGTGCGCAAATGCCCGACGTGCGACCGGGAAGTCGAGTGGGAGGAAATTTCTCGCGGCTACGAATACGAGCCGGGGCGGTTCGTGCTGTTCGAGAAAGACGAGCTGGACAGCCTGGCCGGGGAAAAAAGCAAAGAAATCAAAATTCTCGATTTTGTCGATTTGGCCGAAATCGATCCGATTTATTTTCAGAAAACGTACTATTTGGGGCCGGGGGATACGGGAGCGAACGCGTACAGCCTGCTGCTGGAATCGCTGCGGCAGACGAACAAAATCGGCATCGCCGCCGTCACGATCCGCTCCAAGGGCAGTCTCGCCGCGATCCGGGTGATCGGCAATTGTCTGGCGATGGAGACGATCTTCTACCCGGACGAGATTCGTCCGGCGCAGCAGGTGCCGAATGTGCCGCAGGAGGCGAAAGTCAACGACAAGGAGCTGACGATGGCCAAAATGCTGATCGATCAGCTGACGACGCCGTTCGATCCGAGCAAGTACCGCGACGAATACCGGGCCGGGCTGCTCGAAGCGATCGAGCGCAAAATCGCCGGCGAAGAGATCCAGGTCGCGCCGGAGGCGAAACGCACGAACGTCATCGACCTGATGGCGGCGCTGCAGGCGAGCCTCGAAGCGGCGAAGCCGGTCAGCGTGCCGACGCAGCCGTCGGACGCCGCGGGCGACAAGCCGAAGGCGAAGCGCTCCTCCAAGGCAAAAGCGAAAGAGCAGGTGTCGTCCTGAGGCTGGCTGGCGAAATAGGCCATGTTTTACGGCCTATTTGGTCTAAAATCGGCAGTCGCCGCCAAATAGCCAGTGATTTCACTGGCTATTCGTGCCCATCTGCCCGGATTTGCGCTGTTTCGCTCAAATAACCAGTGTTTTCACTGGTTATTTTTGATGAGACGGGCGAAATGGGGGCAATAAGCCATTTTTTGTGGCCTATATTGGTCTCCAAGCGAACGATGAGGCGGCCCTTCGAAAAGGCGCTCACGCACCGGTGCGCTTCATTTTGCGCTGCATGCCGGCCGCCTTCCACTGCGGCACGATGGCGAACCGGACTGCCGTCAGCGTTACGATCATGGCGATCGACAGCAAGTACATCCAGCGGATGGCGAGCAGCTTCGTATCGCTGCCGAGAAAGTAGCCGTGCACGAAGGTCGCGGCGAATACCGGGTAAGCGAGCAGATGCGAGGCGTACCACAGCTTCTTGGCGATCTTGTGGCGGAAGTCCGAGCTGAAGACGAGCACGATGGCGCCATAAGCCGCCAATGTGCCCAGCCCGTTCAGCACCGGATGGTGAACGGCAGCGAACGGCACGAGCACTTCTTTCCAGGCAAAAGGGGAATAGATGCTGATGACGGGCAGCAGCCCGTGCGCCAAACCAAGCGCCATGCCGGCATTCGTGAACAGCGTATGCAGCCGGTAGCGGGTTTTCTTCGTCTGCGGCTTCGCAGCAGGGAAGCTGTACAGGATTCCGAGGCAAATGCCCGCCGCAATCAGCATGTAGGAGCCGAAGCCGATGACGCGCATCAACTCCCAGGTCGGCCAATGGACGATCCAATCGATCATCGCTTCTCCCTCCATTCGCTTGCGAGTTGGAACCGTTCCGGCGCATAACCGCAAGCAAGCGCGCGCCGGGTATCGGTAAATACAAGCGCCGCGTAGGCAGGCGCGTTCGCCTCAAGCAGGCGAATGCCGGCCTCGCTGCCGGCGATGCAGATCGTCTTCGCCCACACTTCGCAGGCGACGACATCGGGACCAGCGACGGTGCATTGCGCCACGTCGCTTTGGCTCGGCCGCAGCGTACGCGGGTCGAGCAGGTGATGCATCGCCGCGCCGTCCGCCGCCCTCCACTGTCTGCCGAGCTTGCTCGACGTGGCGGCTGCGCCGACGTCCATCTCGATGCAGCCTGCATCCGCTTCGGGGCGCCACGGATGCTCGATCGCGATGTGCCACGGCTCGCCGGCGATCGGCTTGCCTCCCCACACCGTCAAGTCGCCGCCGGCGTCGATCATGCCGCAAGGCACGCGGCGCGCGGCGCGCATCATGTCTCGCAGCCGCCGTGCCGCCCAGCTTTTGACGATGCCGCCGAGGTCGACGCCGGCGCCGGACGGCAGCCGCACCGCTTTCATTCCGGCGTGGAACGCCGGCCGTTCCCGCGTCCGCTCCGGCGGCGCCGCTGTCCTGTCGCCCTTCCCGCCCGGGCGGCGCTTTACTGCGTCGAACGATTCGTCGTAGCCCGCCGCCTCGAGCGCCCGGAGCAGCAAAGGCTCGAAAATGCCGCCCGTGTCGATTCGGAACGACTCCGCCAATTGAAGCACCTCCATCATCGCCGCCGAAGCTAGGAACCATTTCCCCGCCGATCGATTCAGGTTGCTTAGTTCGCTGTCCGGCAGGAAGCGGCTGAATTTCGCCTCGACGGCCTGGAACCAGCCGATCGTTTCCCGCTGCAGTTCGGCGGCTTGCCGTTCGCCAGCCCACAGCGCCACCTCGATATCCGTGTTCATCGCCCGGAAAGAAAACCGCGTATGCACCGCTTCCTCCCGCAATGTCGTCATGGCCGCCAACCTCCTCTGCCGATTGCCATTGTCGGCGCCTAAGAGCGCCTGGTTCTCGCCTGCATGCGCGTGCTCGGCGCCTGCGTCGGCTGCGGCTGCACGGTTTGCCCGCTGCCGCCGTTTCCATAGCTGCCGTTGCCGCCCGTGCTCCCGCTTCCCGTACTCCCGCTTCCCGTACTCCCGCTTCCCGTGCCGCCGCCGCTCCCGGAACTATCGCTGCCGCTGCCTGCGCGTTCGGTTCTGCGCCCTCCGCCCGCTCCCGGCGTTTGTCCCGTTCCGGTTGCGCCATTAGCGCCGCCGCGCAGCTCCTCCGTCACCGGATCGTGCCGCTGCAGTGCCGTCACATCGCCGCTGCCGCTTTCCTTGGCAACGGCCTGCGCAAACTCCGGGCTCGTCTGCACCTCGCGAAACAGAAACGCTGCCCCGAGCGTCGCCACCGCCCCGATTTGCCACTTGCGCCATTTTGACTTCTTCATCAGGCTGCACCTCCTTCCAACTTTGCCTCCGTCTACCGTATCCGCTTCACATTTGCCTGCAAAACGAGGCTGCAACGCCCTGCACCCCCGATTGCGAATCGATTGGGGACATTCCGCCCCAGTATCGGCACTCTAGCGGTTTGGAGCGCCAATACCGGTCGCCCTCGCGTTATCCTTGTTTCTATCCTACTGAAACAGAATGAAATTCGCATTAAAGCCCGCTGAATGTTTGCTGAACGCCGACTTTCAGCAAACGTTAAGCTGGTTTTCAGAGCGTCTTCAGCCAATATCGTGCATAATAGAGGTGGTTAAAAAAACCGACTTTTGATCACGAAGCATTTCAGGAAGCGTATTCGACATCGAATCTTGCGTTCACCCTTGAAGTCCGTTGCTCATTTAGGTTTATCCTAAACTCCGCTACTCCTTCTTCGGGTTCTCGCAACCTTCTCGGTGCTGAAAAGCCGGCTTTTCGAACTCGAATTGATAGAAAAAGAAACCAATCGGCCAAGGCAGAGGTGAAATGGCATGCTGGCGGTAAAAGGAATCCGGCTGCTCGTTGTCGACGACGAGCCGAATATTGTGCAATTTCTCGAATTGGGCCTGCAAAACGAAGGCTATGACGTCAAAACCGCTGCGGACGGCTACGCCGCCATGAACATCGTCAAGGAATACCAGCCGCACATCGTCGTGCTCGACGTGATGATGCCCGGCATGGACGGTTTTGAAGTGTGCCGGCAGCTGCGGAAGTCGGAACAGCAATTGTCGATCATCATGCTGACGGCCAAGGAAGAAGTCGACGACCGGATCAAAGGGCTGATGACGGGAGCCGACGATTACATGATCAAACCGTTCAGCTTCGAGGAACTGCTGGCCCGCATCCAGGCCCGGCTGCGCAACCAGTTCCCGCACCTGTTCGGCGAAGTGGCGTACGGGCCGTTCCGGATGGACGACCGCCGCAAGGAAATCGCCTATGAAGGCCGCGTACTGGAGCTTTCGCCTACCGAATACGAACTACTTACTTTTCTGATCATCAACCACGGACTTGTGCTCAGCAAAGCGATGATTCTCGACAAAGTGTGGGGCTACGATTTTGGCGGGGAAGAGAACATCGTGGAAGTGTACATCCGCTCGCTGCGCGAGAAGCTCGGCGACCGCGAGCACCGCGTTATCCGCACCTTGCGCGGAGCCGGTTACCGGCTCGATTGGCCATGAGCGGGCCGGTCCGTTTCCTGGGCAGCCTGCTCGCGCCCAAGTCGCTGCGGTCGCAGCTGCTGTCGCGGTCCTTGCTCATTCTGGCGCTGCTGCTGCTGCTGATCGGCGTGTTCCAATACGTGTTTATGCAGCGGTTCCTGTACAGCAACCAGTCGATGAGCATGCGCAACCAGCTGCTGTCGGTCCCTCCCGACACCTGGCAGCGCGCCGGGCAGGAAGCCCGCCGGGGCGAACCGCTGCCGATGTTCCAGGACGCGGCGATCGCGTTTGTCGGCACCGACGGCACGATTCGCGCGTTATCGGGCAATCCGAACGCGCCAAGCGTGCCGCAGCTGTCCGAGGAGGCGTACCGACAGAAGCTGAAAGACCCGCGCAGCTGGAGCTACCGCATCGTCCGCGACGATAACGGCGTCGAACAAATCGTCGTGGCGCAGGCCGCGATGAACCGCGGCAGGCAAACGGGCCTGCTGCAGATGAGCATGCCGACGGATCCGCTCAAAGACGTGCTGCTCGGTCAACTGACGACGTTTCTGTCGCTGTCGGCGCTTGCGCTTGGGCTTGGGCTGCTGACGTTTATCCCGATTTTGCGCCGCACGCTTGTGCCGTTGTCCACGATCGTCGACACCGTCGAACGAATCGATGCCGGCAAGCTGAACGAACGGCTGCCGACGCTGCAGGGCCAGAGCGAAATCGACCAGTTGGCCGTTTCGTTCAACCGCATGCTGGAGCGCCTCGAGCTGTCGTTCGAGGCGGAGCGGGAAGCGCGCGAGCAGATGCGCCGTTTCGTCGCCGATGCTTCGCATGAGCTGCGCACGCCGCTTACTTCGATTCACGGCTTCCTGGAAGTGCTGCTGCGCGGTGCGGCGCAAAAGCCGGAGCAGCTGGACAAGGCGCTTGCCAGCATGCACAGCGAATCGACGCGGCTGACGAAGCTGGTGCACGACTTGCTGCTGCTGGCCAGACTCGACCGCGCCGACCGCGAACCGGCCGTCCAGCTGGCGCAGGACGATCTTGTCCCGATGCTGCGCGGCATGGAGCCGCAGCTGCGGCTGCTCGCCGGCGAGCGGGAAGTCGTGTTGACAATGGAGCCGCAGGTGACCGCCGTCTTCGACGAAGACAAGCTGAAGCAGGTGGTGTTGAACCTGTTTCACAACGCCGTGCAGCACACCGACCCGCACAGCGGACGGATCGAGCTGACGCTGCGGCAAGACGGCGACGAAGCGGCGATTACGCTGACGGACAACGGGACCGGCATTCCCCAAGACCATCTGCCGCATCTGTTCGAGCGTTTCTACCGCGTCGATTCGTCGCGGTCGCGCAAATACGGCGGCGCCGGGCTGGGCTTGTCGATCACGAAGTCGATCGTCGATCTGCATCGCGGCACGATCGAAGTCGCCAGCCGCGAAGGCGAAGGCACCAGCTTTCGCGTCCGGCTGCCGGCCGGGTGAATGCATCGCTTGCGCGCAAATAAGAGGAGCCCCTGCAGTCCGTTCAACGAATGGACTGCGGGGGCTCCCCGTTTGCGGCGGTTAAGGTGCAATCGCGCCGAGCATGATCGCCAAGTCTTGCGCATCGAATACGCCGTCGTCGTTCATTTCCATCTGCTGCGGCGCTCCTTGTTTGACGAGGCGGAGCACATCCGCGATCGACCAGCGGCCGGATTCGCCGTCCGGCAGCAGGTTCACGAACACGTCCATAACATGCGCCGTTTCGCTGTTGCCGGCGGCATCCACGCTCCAGTAGATCAGCGTATGCGCGCCATGCGTGCGCAGCTGCACGCTATTGCCGGCTTGGACCGCCTGGCCGTCGTCCACTTTGTAATACGTGTCCGACACGCCGGATGCCTCATCCGACGCGGCAAGCTGCACGGTAATATAGTTGGTGCCCGGATCGACCGCGGCGGCAGCGGTCGTCGCCGGGGCCTGCTTGTCGATGTTGACTACGGCATAGCTGGACACGCCGCTCCACGCCGTGCCCCCGTCTTCCTGGTATTTGGCATAAACGACCGAGTTGACGGACACCGTTACCGGTTCGACGTAGGGGGTCCACGTTGCGTTATCGATGCTGACGAGCCTGTTCCCCGCATTTGCCGGGTACGCCACACTCACCAGCACGTCCCCGTTCGTCCACGAAGTGACGTCCGGCTGGAACGTCGCATCCGCGAGCGTGTCTTTTTGGATGCGGACCACGGCGGTTTTCGGAGTTTCCGCGTTGCCTGCGGCGTCGACGCTCCAATAAGCGATTGTATATTCGCCGTCCGTTGTGAAAACGACCGTCGAACCGGTTTGAACGATGCCCGTCCCGACTTTATAGTAGGTGGCCGCAACGCCCGACGAGCTGTCTACTGCCGTCAACTGCACCGTGACATTCCCGGTAGACCATCCGGGAGGCGCGTTGTCCGTCGTGGCCGGAGCGGTGGCGTCCCGTTTGACGACGACGCTGGCCGAAGCGGCTCCCGCCTGGCAAACGACGGCCGTCCCTTCCGGCGGCGTATCGGCCGTTACCGCAACCGGCGGGCAGGACGCCGGCGGCGTTGATCCGTCCGTCACTTGCCAGCCTACCGTCACATCGGACTTGTACCAGCCGTTGCTCCCTGCGGTGCCGCTCACCGTGGAACGAATGATCGGCGCCGTCGCCAGCTCCAGTCTTCCGCGAAAAATCCGGCTGCTGTCGAAATTGCTGCCGTCGATGCGAAACCCGTATGTATCGCCCGCTGCCACATGAAGCGTCGAAGAACCGAGCGCCTCCAGATCCCCGCCCGTTCCGTTCGATTGGTACAGAACGGTTTCCGTCGTCGTTCCGTTGTGCAGGACATACGCCGTCACTTTCGCGCTCACCTGATACCAGGAATGGAGAGCGTTGTAGCGCCAGTTGAACGACAAATCGCCGGCCTGCTCCGCGACCCGGTAAAAACGCCACGTTTCGCCGTCGTAAGCTCCCGTTTCCGTGTAGTCGTAAGTAAAAGCGACGCCGTACTCGGCTTCCCCGGCGGCGCGCGTCCCCGGCCCTTCCGCTGTCCAGCCGGTCGCCGCAAGCAGCTGCGATTGCGCCAGCGCAACCGGCGCGGGCGCGCCGACGCCGAACAGGGACGATACCCCGATCAGCCAGCAGAGGAGCGGTATGAAGGCATGCCGTTTGCGCATCCTCATTCCTCCTTCGAATCTTTCATCCGACACATTTTGCTAACTATTGTATCATAGCTTGCCTCCTATTTCCTGATTACAGGGAACCAATCGACAGCTTTCCGCATAAAACGGCGCCGGACGCTCGGCGCCAAGCGTTCCCGTCATCGTGCGCTTCGGCGCCAAGCTCACCGCGGCCCGGCTCCATGCAATGCGCCGTTACGCGGGCATTCGCCGCCATCAGATCATTCGCCGTCTCCCTCTGCTCAACGCCCTGGCTTCGAACGTCTCCGTCCGCAGCCTGCGCCGAATGTGCGCCTGGAAGGGCGTGCGAAATGTGTACCTCGACAGCGTTAAAAAACGACGCTCGACATCGCCACGCCGTCCATCGGTTCCGCCGCCGTCGCCGAGAAGCGGGGGCTGACCGGCAAAGGCATGCGCATCGCCATCATCGATACCGGCGTGTTCCCGCACCCGGATCTGACCCGGCCGGTCAACCGGATCGTCGCTTTCCGCGACTTTGTGAACGGCCGCAAACGGCCGTACGACGACAACGGCCACGGCACGCATGTCGCCGGCGACGCGGCGGGCAACGGCTGGAGCAGCGGCGGGCTGTTCCGCGGCCCCGCGCCGCAAGCGGACATCGTCGCCGTCAAGGCGTTCGACCGGAACGGCGAAGCTTACGACTCCGCCATCATCCAGGCGATCGAATGGTGCATCGCCAACCGGAAGCGCCTGCGGCTGCGCGTCCTTTCCATGTCGTTCGGCGGGCCGGCCCACGGCGCATGTGCGGACGATCCGCTGTGCCAGGCGATCCGCAAGGCGGTCAAAGCCGGGCTCGTCGTCGTCGCGGCAGCCGGCAACAGCGGCCCGCGGCGCGGCACGATCGAGTCGCCCGGCAACTGCCCGGCGGCGATCACCGTCGGCGCGGTAAACGACCGCCGCAGCCCGGCGCAGGCGGACGATCGGGCGGCGCCGTTCTCCAGCCGGGGACCGGCGGCCTGCGCCCGCAACAAACCGGATCTCGCCGCCCCCGGCGACTCGATCGTTTCGCTGCGCGCCCCCATGTCGCAGCTCGATCGCGCGTATCCGTTCCTGCGCGTGGGCGGCGCCTATTTTGTGCTGCCTTGCACCAGCATGTCGACGCCGCTTGTCGCCGGCGCCGTCGCGCAGCTGCTGCAGCGTTGTCCGTCGCTGACCCCGGGTCGGGTGAAAACGCTGCTGAAACGCCACGCGTTCCGGCTCGGAGCCGGCGCCGACGCCGTTGGCAGCGGCGAGCTCGACACCCGTTTCCTGCTGCGCCGCAACGGCAAAAAGGGCGCGTGCCGCCGCAACACGGCAAGCACCCGCCCCAAATGTTTGCAAAAATCGAAGGCAACCGAAACGCCGGAATAATCCGCCGCCGCAGCTTTATTTGCCGACTTGGTCCGCCGCAAATTCGCCGGTCAGCGCCGCGATCGGCTCCAGCCACTTCTTGTACGCGTCCAGCGCAAACGCCGGGAACCCAAGCAAATAGTGGTTGCCGTGGGTCTGGCCGCCGATCGTCCACCGCATCAGGAACACCCGCTTGTCGGAATGAGAAATGCGGATGCTGCCGAGCTTGCGGTTCTCGTTGGACTTGACGGCGAAATCGCCCTCCAGCAGCGTTTCGCCGCTGTCGGCGTCCCAGACGCGGTACGTGCCCGCCGCATCCTCCAGCGAATCGTTGCCGACGTGTACGTTCACATGCCAGCTGTCCGGTTCGTCGATCATCAGGCAAACCGGCTGCTGCGCCCGGCGCAAGTAGTGGTACGCCAGCTTCTTGCCGAAGTAGTAGTCGACCACGGCGTCGGAAAACTGCGGCCAGCCGTCCAGCATGTTCCACCAGATGACGCCGGTGCGCCGCCACTTGCCGAGCCGCGTCATTTCGACAAAATACTTCTTCGCTTCCGCCTGCGAAACTTGCGAGGCGAGGATAAAGTCCGGCAAGTTGTCCGGTATGGCGCCGAACAGCTCCTTGATTTGGTCGGCCATCAGCTTGATCCGGTACGAGTAAGGGCCGTTCCAGCCGATTGTTTCCGTCGAATGGACGAGCCATTGCTCGTTGTCCTGCCACGGCCAGAGCGAGTCGGCATCGAGAAACTTCTCCAGCGACGACAGATTCGGGCAGCCGTGGTAGCCGATTTCGCTGACGAAATGGTAGTTGCTGCGCTGGTAGAATTTGCTTTTGTAATAGTCGCGCGGGCCCCACAGATGGCGCTCCGGCGCAAGCTGCTCGCCCGGGCGGGAGTCGATCCCCGGCGCCAAGTACGGCGAGCTCGGCAAATAGGCGCGATGCGGATCGTACAGCGCCACGGCTTCGGGCAGCAGCTCGCGGGTGATGCGATTTTGCATCGGCTTCCGCTGGATGCGGATGTACATCTGGTCGCACTCGTTGTCGCCGCACCAGAGCAGGATCGACGGGTGGTTGCGCAGCTTTTTCAGCACGTGTTTCGCTTCGGCCAGCAGCTTGTCGGTAAACGACGGCGCCTGCGGATGGACCGCACAGGCCATGCCAAAATCCTGCCACACCATGATGCCGAGCCGGTCGCACAAGTTGTAGAAGGCGTCGTCCTCGTAAACGTTGCCGCCCCAGCAGCGCACAATGTTGCTTTCCGTATCGCGAAACAGGTCGAGCGCCTGCTCGTAACGGGCGGCGTCGCGGCTGTGGAAGGCGTCGAGCGGCACCCAGTTGGAGCCTTTGCACATGATCGGCACGCCGTTCACGCGAAACAGGAACTCGCCGCTGCCTTCGGCATTCGTCACCTCCGAGCGAATCAGCTCGGCCTCGCGGATGCCGATCGTCGCCGTGCGCGCCGCCAGCACCCGGCCGCGGTGCACCAGCTCGGCCTTCAGCTCGTACAAGGCCGCTTCGCCGTAGCCGCGCGGCCACCAAAGCCGCGGCTGCTCCACCGTCACCCACATCGAGCCTGCGGCAAACACCGCCGGTTGCGATGCCTGGAACACGGACGAACCCGACGTCCCGGTGAGGCGAATTTCCAGCCCGTCAAAGAACAGCGCCGGATCCGCGACATCAAACTGGTAGAAGACGTCCAACTGGGCGCTGGAATGATCGGGCGCAACCTTCAGCGTCGCCGCGTACAGGTCGGTCACTTCGTTTGCTTCGTGCCAGACGATTTCGACGGAGCGCCACAGTCCCGCCGACAGCGCGCGCGGCATAATGTCCCAGCCGTAGCCGTGCGGCGCCTTGCGCACCCACAGGCTTTCCCAGTTCGTCCACAGCGCGAGCATCGACGGCTCGTATTCGTACTGCAGCGCTTCCAGCAGCGGCGAACGCAGCCGCACGACGAGCGCGTTCGGTCCGTCCGCGCGCAGCTTGCCGGTCACGTCGAACGTGTGCGCGATCAGCATATTGTCGGACTCGCCGATCCGCTCGCCGTTCAGCCAGTACGTCGCGAAGCAGTCGGCGCCGCCGAAGACGAGCTCCGTCCGTTTGCCGGCCGACGCGGCGGGCGTTTCGAACGACGTTTCGTACCACCATTCGTGCCGTTCCCAGTCGCGCAGCTGTCTGATATTCGAACCATGGTACAGGTCCGGCAGCACGCCGGCCTCCATCAAATCAAGCTCCACGTTGCCCGGCACCGTCGCCGTTACGCGGGGCGCCCCGCTGGCGCGAAGCTCGTGCGGATTTTCGATTTTGAATTGATTTTGCGGAAAATAGGTCAGTTGCCATTGCCCGTCCAGACTGATGCGGTTCATCGTCCAAACCTCCCCGAATGAATGACTGCCATTCCAGTGTAAAGGGGAGGCGCGGCGCTCCGCTTATCCATTGTTCCGATTCGTTGCTTTATTTTCGGGAGATGCGCCCGCTTTTCTCGCCGCGCCGGGGGGATGGCCGTATTTCTTTTTGAAGGCGCGGATGAAGTGGGGCAAGGTGTTGAACCCGGCGGCGTGGCAAATTTCCGTCACGGAGCAGGCGGATGCGGCAAGCAGCTGGCGGGCGTGCTCCAGACGCAGCTCGAGCAGGTAGCTTTGGAACGGCTGGCCGGTCAATTCGTGGAACCGCTCGCTGAAATAATTGGGCGACAGCCCCGTCCGTTCGGCGACTCCCTTCAGTGTCAACGGCTCGCGAAAGTGCAGCCGGATATAGGCGAGCGCGCCGCCCAGCAGGCCGTAATCGCCGTTCTCCTGCTGCAGCGCGCGTGTCGCTTCCTGGGCGGAGCGATCGGTCCCCCGCCCCGTCTCGGCGTGGCGGATGTAGTCGATCAGCATGCGGCCGAGCGTCGCTTGCAGCCATTCTTTTTTGCCGAAGCGGTCCGCCGTTTCGCGGCACTCCCGCTCGATCAGGCGGGCGTCGGCCGTCGCCCGCTCGAACGTTTCGCCCGCGAGCCGGGCGAACAGCGCAAAATCTTTGCGATTCAGCCGCTCGCGCACCACCCCGTCCAGCATCTCCTCGGAAAATTTCAGGTTGATGAGCCGCATCCCTTCGGGGCCGGGATACAGCTCGTGCACATCTGTCGGCGTAAGCAAATAGGCCGTGCCCGGAGCGAGCGGCATCTCCACGCCGTTGAGCCGCTGCTTGCCGCTGCCGGTCACAATGATCTCCATCTCGAAAAAATCGTGCCAATGCAACGACCAGGAACGGTTCACCACGTATTCGGATATGCGGATCGGCAGCGCCGGATCGATAAACTCGTCCCGGTAAAACCGGTCCAACCGCTGCTGCCGTTTCATACGTCGTTCGCTCCCCACGTAAAGGCCGCTCGCCGGGCCTCTTATCTTCCTTCAACTTAACACGGAAGGCTGGGGAACTCAATTACCCTGGTTAAAATCGCAGCCCGCCGGCGGAACGTTCGCGAACGCCTGGATTATCGGATGGCGCAGCGAGCCGTCCGGCGTCCATTCGAGGTATTGCACCTTAACCGTCAGCTCGGGGCGCAGCCAGGTGGCGTCCTTGCTGCGCTCCGGCACGTTGGCAAACGGCCGCTCGGCGATGGCCAACGGTCGCACGCGTTCGGTCAGCTCGCGCCAGTCCTCCTGCGTCAGCTTGCCCGCACCGGCGTGGCCGATGTAGATCAGGCGGCCTTGCTCCCGCTCGTAGAGCCCGAGCAGCAGCGCGTTGACGGTGCCTGCCCGGTGCGTGACGCCGCCGACGACGGCAACGAGGTCGCGGAACAGCTTGCGCTTGCGCCATCTGTCGTCCTTGCCGCCCGGCGCGTAGGTGCTGTTCGCGTCTTTGCAGACGACGCCTTCCATGCCGCGCTGCCTCATCAACTCGTAGAGCGCGTGCGCGTCCTGGAAGCTGCCGACGAGCTGCACATGCGGCTGGGGGACGAGGATCGACTCGAGCAGGCGCTGGCGTTCGACCAGCGGGCGAGCGGTCACGTCCACGCCGTCCGCGTACAACACGTCGAATACCATGTAGATCACGGGAATGCGTTGTGCGACCAGCGCAATGTTCATCTGTTTGCGCAGGCTGTCCCGCTTCATGATTTCGTGGAAAGACGGTTTGTTGTTGTCGAAGGCGATGTATTCCCCGTCCAAAATGACGGAAGTAGCCGAGCAGTACGAAGCGATGTCGTGGAATTCGGGGTATTGCGGGGTGCGGTCGTTGCCGCGGCGGTTGATGAGCCGCACCTCGCGGCCATCGCAGTAGGTGAGCATGCGGACGCCGTCCCATTTGACCTGCGCGATCCAGTTGCTGCCTTCCGGGAACGTGTCGACGCTGACCGGTTCGAACGGGGCGACGGGTTTCAGCTTCATGGCGGTCCTCCGCGGATGTTGTTTCCCGTATTGTGCGGCGGCGGAGGGAAAGGTATGCAGCAGCGGGTGGGGCAGGGTGCAGCTGGCGAATGAGGCGAAAACCGAGGAATACCAACGAATACCGGGAAACCTCCCGCTATTTCATGTAAAAATCCCCCATTCGCCAAAATAAAGGGAAAACCTCGTGCTAATTTTCGCCTTTTGGCCGAATTCCGGGTAAATGCGGTGAATTAACGGGAGGATTTCCTGTTAAGCCCGCGGGCCACGATGCCGAAATCGAGTATTGTTCAGTTGCAGCGGTCATAGTCGGGCATGTCGGCGAACAAGGTGCTGACTTTGAAGCTGACGCAGGGCAGCTTGTCCGACTCGACCGTGTCGTCACCTTCGAACACGGTGTCCAGCTCGTAGCGGCCGTCGTGCAGCACGTAACGTTCCAGCGTCAATGCGTCCGGATCGACGATCCAATATTCCGGCACGCCGTATTTGGCGTAGGTGCGCGCTTTGCCGACCTTGTCCCGGTTGCGCGAGCCCGGCGACAAGATTTCCGCGACGAGGTCGGGCGCCCCCTCAATGCCGCGTCGCGTTACGATGTGGCTGCGGCTGCGATGCAGCATAAGCAGGTCGGGCTGGCGCACGTCCTTGCTGCTCAGAATGACGTCGATGGGGGAAAAATAAATGACATAATCCGATTCGCAGCTCTTGTCCACCTGCTTGAGCAATTCCCGACTAATCGACTGATGTCCCGGCGAAGGCGCCGGTGCCATCAGCTCAAGTTTCCCCTCTACCACCTCGTAACGATTGCCGTCATCCGCCATCGCCGCGTACCGATCGTAATTGTACTCCTGTTCGTGCTCGTATGACGCTTGCTGCTCCTTCACTTTGTCCGCGTCTTTGCGTTTTTCCGCCGTCATGCCTCCCCCTCCCTTTGTACGATTCAATTTATACAAAACGGTATTCTCATCTCAGGCGCAACTCACGAAGTGTAATCCGGCATGTCCGCAAACAACTCGCTAACCTTGAACGCTACGCAAGGCAGCTTGTCCGAAGTCGCTTGGTCGTCGTTTTCGAATATTTCGTCAAGCTCGTAACGGCCTCCGCGCAGTACGTAACGCTCCAGCGTCAACGCGTCCGGATCGACGATCCAGTATTCCGGCACGCCGTATTTGGCGTAGGTGCGCGCTTTGCCGACCTTGTCCCGGTTGCGCGAGCCCGGCGACAAGATTTCCGCGACGAGGTCGGGCGCCCCCTCAATGCCGCGTCGCGTCACGATATGGCTGCGGCTGCGATGCAGCATGAGCAGATCCGGCTGGCGTACGTCCCGGCTGCCGAGGATGACGTCGATGGGGGACAAGTAAATCAAGTAGTCGGACTGGCAGCTTCCCTTCAACAAATAATGCAGTTCCCCGCCGATCGACTGATGCCCCGGCGACGGCGCCGGCGCCATCAGTTCCAGCCGCCCCTCGACCACCTCATAGCGATTGCCGTCATCCGCCATCGCCGCATACCTCTCGTAATTGTACTCCTGCTCCTGCTCCTGCTCCTGCTCCTGCTCCTGCTCCTGCTCCTGCCCACGCTCCTGTCCGCACCCGCGTTCCTGTCCATACTCCCGCTCATGCTCATATGACGCTTGCCGCTCCTTCACTTTGTCCGCGTCTTTCCGCTTGTCCGCCGCCATCCGTTTCCCCTCCGCGCCTGTCCATTTTCATAATTGTACCATATCAGGGAAGAGGAAACGTATGTTTACCGCGGTTTCGACTCATTTTAACAAGTGAAAGAGTCTCGCCGCCGAAATAAGCCATGTTTTATTGGCTATTCCCCCCAAAACAGCCAACAACAACAAAATAGCCAGTGAAATCGCTGGCTATTTCGCTGAAAGAGCCGCTTGAGTGGCGTTTTGGCCACAATAGCCAGTGTTTTCACTGGCTATTTCCTCCGAACCGCACAAAAAGGAGCAAATAAGCCATTTTTCATGGCCTATTTTGATCAACGCACCAGTCAAACCAAATTTGCACACAAACGAAAGGGGAGCACCATAATGATGGCAACCCGCACCGCGGACAAAGGCACGCTTCTTATCTTCGGCCACGAAATCGCGATATCGAACCCGGACAAGCTGCTGTGGCCGGAACAGGGCATCACAAAGCTGATGTACCTGCAGAAGCTGACCGCGCTTGCGCCGTACTTGCTGCGTTATTGCAGCGGCCGCTATTTGACGACGATCCGTTACCCGAACGGCATCCACGGCAAGTCGTTCTACCAGAAGAACGCCCCCGAACCGCTGCCCGGCTACGTCCGGACGGCCACGCTCGAAGGCATTCGCTACGTCAATCTCGACTCCGTGCCGACCCTGCTGTGGCTCGGCAATTTGGCCAGCCTCGAGTTCCACTCTTCGTTTCACCTTATCGACGACACGCTGCCTGCCGAATGGCTGCTCGACATCGATCCGACACAGCCGGAGGAGCCGCGCATCATGGAAGCGGCCTGGCTGATCGGCGAAACGCTGGAGAAGATGAACATCCGCTCCGTGCCCAAAACGTCAGGCGCCACCGGCATCCAAATCTATGTGCCGATCCCTCCAGGCCGCTACACGTTCGAGCAGCTGCGCGCGGTCGGCAAATTCGTCGCCGAGTACATGGTGCAATTGCACCCGAAGCTGTTCACTGTCGAACGATTCATCAAAAACCGCGGCGACCTCATCTACATCGACTACCTCCAGCACTGGTACGGCAAAACGCTGTCCGCCCCCTACACGCCCCGCGCCCGCGAATTCGCCACGGTGTCGGCGCCGCTCCACTGGAAGGAAGTAAAGCGCGGCGTCAGCGCCCGCGAGTTCAACTTGCTCACGATGGAGCGGCGGCTCGCCGATCAGGGCGATCTGATCGCCCAGCTCGCGCCGCAATCGCTCGACCACGTGCTCGCCATTCTCCCGAACGCGAGCGCAACCGCCAGCCGCGCGCCAAGATGAAAACCAGCCGCCTCAACCTAAGGCGGCTGCCATCTGCTACAGCAGCGGCGAAAGCAGCCGCGCCATCACTTCTTTGCCGCGCTGCAGGCGGCCCCGCTTGGAAAACTCGGCCAGCGTAATTTCTTCGCTGTCGAGCAGGTCGCGGCGGAAATCGGCCTCGAGCCGATCAATCAGTTCGTTGTCGAACATGAAGGCGTTCATTTCGAAGTTGCTGTAGAAGCTGCGCATGTCCATATTCGCCGTGCCGACGGAAGCGAGCGTCTGGTCGGTGATCAGCACTTTGGCGTGGATGAAGCCTTTTTTGTATTTGTAGAACCGCACGCCCGCCTGAAGCAGCTCATCCAAATACGACAACGAAGCCCAGTACACGACGTGCGTGTCGGCGACGCTCGGGATGATGATCTTCACATCCACCCCGCTGACCGCGGCCGTCTTCAGCGCCATCAGCATGCTCTGATCGGGGATAAAATACGGCGTGGCGATATGCACCCTGCGTTTGGCCGTCGAGATGGCGGCGAAGTACACTTCGAGAATCGTATCCCAGCTCGAGTCCGGTCCGCTATTGACGATTTGCACGCTCTCCTGCTTGTCGCAGTCATGCTCGGGATAATAGCGCGGCCCGTTGATCGCGTGTCCGGTCGCAAACGCCCAATCGGCAAGAAACGTCTGCTGCAAAAAATAAACCGCATCGCCCTTCAGCTTCATATGCGTGTCGCGCCAAAAACCGAGCTTGCGGTTCCCGCCCAAATATTCGTCGCCGATGTTGATGCCGCCGAGGAAACCGACTTTGCCGTCGATGACGGCGATTTTGCGATGGTTGCGGTAGTTGAGCCGCTTGTCCACGAGCGCGATGAACGGCGGCAGGAAGCAGCCCGTCTCGACGCCGGCCTCGCGCAGCGTGCGCACATATTTCTCGCTCAGCTCGATGCTGCCGACGCCGTCGTACAGCAGCCGCACCGTAACGCCTTCCTTTGCTTTGCGGATCATCATTTCCTGGAAGCGAGTGCCGATCTTGTCGTGCCGAATCGTATAAAACTCGAGATGGATATGGTCCTGGGCATGGGCCATCGCATCGAGCAGCGCTTCGAACGTGGGAGCGGCGTTCGTCAGAATGGTCACATCGTTGCATTCGGTCGCCGGCGACCCCGGCAAGTTGGAGAGCAGCCCGAACAGCCGCGGATCGCGGTTGATATCGGGCGACTTCTTGCGTTCGCGCAGCAGATCGCGGCGAACCTCGCGCATGTGGCGATTGCCTTTGCGGCGGATCGTGCGGCGGTTTTTATACCCTTTGGCCAGGAAATAGTACAGCACGAACCCAATGATCGGAAAAATGAACAAAATCAGCATCCAGGCAATCGCCTTGGACGGCTGGCGGAATTCCAGGACGAGTATGGTCGCAACCTGAAAAATAAAAAGAAGCAAAATGACGACTAGCCAGAGCAACCGAACACCCCCTCATCTGGCCGAACCTGTTGCTATTGTGGCGACGGCTCCCCGTCTTCGCCCGGCAGCGGCGCAAGCCGGTCGGCCAGCGCGCGCTCGAGATACGGCGAGATGCGCAGCTGCCGCTTCAGTTCATTGTACGCCCGCGCCGTCTCGCGGCGTTTGGCCGCGTCCGGATGAGGCTGGCGCACGGCGCGGATCAGCAGGTTTTTCGCCGTGTGCTCCATGTCGATGAACTCGACGATCTGCGTCTTGTAGCCGACCAGCTCGAGCAGGCTCGCCCGCACGGAATCGGTGAGCAGCGCGGCGAACCGCTCCTTGACGATGCCGTGGCCGAGCATCGGCGCAAGCAGCGCGCTGTCCACCTGCGCGAACAGCTCGTGCTGGCAGCACGGCACCGACAGGATCACGTCGGCGCCCCAGCGCACCGCCTTGTCCAGCGCGGCGTCGGTCGCCGTGTCGCAGGCATGCAGCGTCACGACCATGTCGACGCGGTCCGCGCCTTCGTAGGCGCCGATGTCGCCGACGGCGAAGCGCAGCCGCTCGTAGCCGAGCTTGTCCGCCAGCGCGCTGCAATGGGCAATGACGTCGGCCTTCAGATCGAGGCCGGTCACTTCGATATCGAGGCGCAGGACATGCGCCAAATAATGATACAAGGCAAACGTCAAATACGATTTGCCGCAGCCAAAATCGATGATCCGCAGCCGCCGGCCGGTCGCCAGATGCGGCACGACGTCGGCGATCAGCTCGAGGAAGCGGTTGATCTGGCGGAACTTGTCGTATTTGGCCGCGAGCACCTTGCCCTGCGCGTTCATGACGCCCAGCTCGACCAGAAACGGCGCCGGTTCGCCTTCTTCCAGGATGTACATCTTCTTGCGATTATGCGCCAGCGCTTCCGGCTGCGGCGCCGCTTTGGTCGCCGGCTGGCGTTTGATCGCGGCCTGGCCGTGTTTGTTGACGAGAATCTGGTAATCGGCGTCCTTCGTCTGCAGCAATCCTTGCTTGAACGAGTCCGTCAGCAGCGCGATCAGACGCGCCGCAGCGGCCTCCGGCTCGTGGTTCTCGTGAAGTTCCTTCGTTCCTACCGTCAGCGCGAACTGGTAAGCCGGCCCGCCCTTCAGCATAAGCGGCTTCAGCTTTATTTTCGACGGCTCGTCCGGCCCTTTGCGCCGCGGGTTGCTGAGCGTCGCCGCCAGCAGCGTTTGCTTCTCCACCGTCTCGCGTATCAATGCCTGCGCATGTTCCATCATTCGTTGTCGGCAGCTCCATCCGCTCGTTCGTCAGGCCGGTCCGGCCTTGCTGTCCAAATTATACCCGAAAACGCCGGGCAAACAAAACGGAACGAACCGCCGGCGAAGGTCCGGACCAACGACACCCCCAAAATAATGAACATGCCAAAAAGCCCGCGATTGGCGCGGACTCGTTTCAGACCCGTGGAACGGCGGCATTACCTGCCGGCCAAAACGGATTGGGCGATTATTTTTTCGGCGATTTCCATCGTCTTCAAGGCGTCGGCGAAAGGCGAAGCCGGCGGTTTGCCGGTTTTGACGCAATCGACAAACTGGCGATGCATGTGTCGGAAGCCGCAATAGACGTAAGGTTCGTCTCCCCCGCAAATGTGGCGCGCGTCAAAAACATGCCCGTTCGCATCGCCGCCCGCGTACAAATACCCTTTGCCTTCGTGCTCCGCCTCCGCGCAAATATCGTTGCCGTGCATTTCCACGGCAAAGATGCGCCGGCCCGACGCCCAGTAATTGTGCACGTATCCGGCCGAACCGTTGTCGAAATGCAGCGTTGCCGATACGTAATTGATATCCGGCACGCCGATGCGGCGGGTCAGGCTCTCGACCGCAATCACTTCGCCGCCGCACATCCAGCGGACGGTATCGATCGTATGCGTGCAGTTGACCATCATCTGATCGATCAATTTCAGGTGCGGCGCAAGCCCGTGTTTGTAAAACCGGCACGTCGCCGCATGAATCGGCCCGCGCTTCAGGCATTCGTCCCGCAGCATCGCGACCATCGGATGGGTGCGGCGCTGGAACCCGACTTGCGTCACGCAGCGATGGCGATCCGCCAGGTAGGCAAGCGTCCGCGCCTGATGCGGCGTAAAGCCGAGCGGTTTCTCCACGAAGAGGGTGATTCCCTGCTCCAGGCACCATCGCCATATATCGTACATTTGGTGCGGCTGGCCGATCGCATAGACGATATCGGGAGCCAGTTCGTCGATCATCTGGCGGTAGTCCGCGTAGCGGGGAACGGAAGCGCCAAACGCGGCGGCGCGATTATGCGGCGCATGGCAATCGGGGTCGCAGATGCCGGCTATTTCCACATCGGGCAATGAAGCCAGCGCGGGATAATGCATCGTCTGGACGATTCTCCCCATCCCGATCAAAACCGCTTTGATGCTGCCGGCCATCAGTCGCCGCCTCCCCCTGCCGCTCCGTCGCCTTGCTTGCCGAATTTGCGCGCAATGTCGGCGAGAGTATGTTCGCCCCCCACGTTGCCGGGGACGACGGCATAGGGCAGCACGCGCCCGCCGGGGGTTGCGACCTGCCACAACGAAACGCCGGCGGCCAACTGGCCGCACACGTACGCGCGCTCGGCCATCATTCCGTCCGCCGCCACCTGCGCGGAAGTGATGCCGCCCTTGGCCACGATACCGTCGCAAAACGGCAGCACGCAGCGCACGAGCCCGGTCAGCGCCGCCATAAGCTGCGCCCCGGAGGCCAGGTCGCCGTCACGCGCCGAACGGTTGCGTTCGGTGGCGACGATGGCGAATTGGCGCCGCTCCAGCGCTTCGCGCAGGCGGTCCGCCAATTCCGGCACCACGGCGGCGGCTCCGTCCGCCAGCACCCGCCGCGTCGGAATCGTTACCGGCTCCGCACCCGTCATCTCCGTCAGCCGGCGAAGTTGACGAGTTGCCTCCGTCGTGCAGGAGCCGCATACAACGAGCAGTCGCCCCGCTCCTTCCATGTTCGCCGCATCGATCGTCTTCGAACGCAGACCGGCGCGAATGCGAGCCAGCGAAGAAGCGGAACGGACGGCAAAGGAGCGGCCCGGAGCCGCGGCTTCCGCAAGCGCAAGCCCTTCGGCGATCGTATGAAGATCCGCCTCCCGCTCCGCATCGGGAATGACAACGGTTCCCGCTGCCGCCCCGAGCAGCGCCGCGGCAATCGCCGGCGCGCCTTCGCCGCGCAGCCGCGACAACGGAACGGCAACCGCCTGCCACGCGCCGCCGCTCGCTTCGTTCACCCAATCGGCCATCGTTACGCTGGTGTAGCCGAATACCGGATCGGCGGCGTACTCCGTTTCCGCCACCGGCCGGCACGTATGCCCATCGTCCAAATAGTGGATGCCGCCTCTGGTGAAACGTCCGCATTCGGGAAAGGCGGGAACGAACAAACTCGCAGCCGTCCCGTCGCCGATAGCCTCCAGCTCGGCGAACACATGGCCGCGCAGCGTCGAATCGCCGCGCAGATGGAAGACGGGCGCAACGCCCGCCGCGGCCGCTTCTTCCTCCATGGCGCGCCGGACGTCGCGGACAAGGGCAACCGCTTGCTCGCGCGGCAATGCCCGCGTGTTGGTCGAGACGAATACGGTTTGCTCGTCCCCTTCCATGAACTTCCGGCAAGCCTCCTTGCTCCAGCGCAGCATAACCGCCACATCGGCTACCGTCTGCGTGCCCGTCGGATCGTCGTCGAAAATAACCAGCTTCCTGCGCATCGACTCCGCTCCCCCGCTTACAGATTGAGCGCCTGAGCCAGATCGTCGTAACGCAGCGAAGCCGCGCCGGACAACGTCTGGTCGGGCATCGCCCGCTGGATGGACGAGCTGAATGCCGACACGACCTTCTGGATGCCGGCATACTCCTCCGCCGTAATGGGCATGCTCGGATCGCATACTTTCGCGGACCCCAGCCCCATCATCTGGGCGATCGCCTTGGCGCTCAGAATGTTGTTGCCGCGGGAAGTAAGCTTGACCGAAAGCAAGTTGACGATATGCTGCAGCATCAGCGTCGCTTCGATATCCTTGGCCGCCGCCTTCTCGTACAGCTTCCTGAACAGCTTGGGAAAAAACACGCTGTAGATCGGCACATACCCGACCGCGCCGCACAGGATGCTGACGCCGGCGATTTCGGTCGAGCCTTGAAAAATGCGGAAATTGTCGTCTTGCTTGAACGCATGCAGCACCTTTTCGAACTGCGGCCAAATCCCGCTGCTGTCCTTCAGCCCGACAACCCGGTCGATGCGCGCGATTCGCCGCACCGTCTCCGGCAATATGTTCACCTGGGTATTGAGCGGAATGTTGTAAATGAACACGTTCAGTGCGGTTTGCCGGGATATTTGTTCGAAATGACGGACGATATCGTCCTGATTCGATGTCTTCGTATAAAATACCGGCGTGACGGCGACGTATTCGCCGCCGAGCTGCTCGATCTGCTTGATATTTTCGACCACCTGGCGCGTGCCGGTGTCCATCGCTCCGCAGATGACCGGCACTCTGCCCTGCGCTTCGTCCAGCGCGATTCGAATCGCGTTCATCCGCTGTCGCTGGGTCAAGGCCATCGCCTCGCCGCCCGAGCCGGCGACCAGAATGCCGTGCAGCCCGTTATCGATGCAATGCGACACGATTTTGCGCAAATGAAATTCGTCAATATCCTCATTATCCAAAATCGGCGTAATAATCGGCGGAACGATCCCTTCCAGCTTCCCCACACCATCACCCTCCAATTGTCGGCCTCCACCGGTGCCGATTCACATTCGCAGCAGCATGTCCGCCGCGCGCCGTACGCCCGAACGCAGACTGGTCAGCACCGGAACCGGCGCCGGATTTGCGTCAAGCAGCGGCAGCAGCGCAACCATGCTGCCCTGGGCAAGCACGACAACGTCCGTTTCCGCCGCCAGCTCGCGGATCGCCTGCAGCACCATCTCGTTGTGCCGGTCGCGATTGCCTTGCACCAGACAGTCGAAGGCGCCGGCGCACAAGCGGCTTGTCACCGCAACTTCCTGCCCCGCTTCCCGCGCTTTTGCTTCAATCAGCCGCACCGTCGGCCCGAGCGTCGTTTCCAGCGTCGCCACCACGCCGATCCGTTTGCCGCGGGCAACCGCCTCCTCCGCCATCGCCTCGTCCACGCGCAGCAAGGGAACATCGATGTGCTCCCGGGCCGTTGCGGCCGCCTCGCCAACGGACGAGCATTGATTGAGCACAAGATCGACGCCGATCGATTCCGCCTGCTTGGCGTATTGCGTCATGCGGCCGGCGACCCCTTCGGTTACGCCGCCGTTTGCCAGCACTTCCTGCAGCAAGCTGTCGTCCACAATATGGTACACCTTCACAGAGGGGGCAATTTCGCCGAACAGCCGTTTCAACTCCTCTACCGATACGAAGCTCGTGTGAATAATGGCCACCTTTTTCTGCACCCGGCCCGCTCCTCTCTCGACTCCTAAAGCCATTATTTCACACGCCGAACGGATTGTATTTACACGAAATTTTTGGATTGCGTATACATTTCTCTCGTGAACCGGCCGGCAAGGCCAAAAAAAACAGCCCTGCCGACCCGGCTTTCACACCGGACTGCAAGGCTGCGGACATTGCTCACGAGCCGATATCCGCCCTTCGTTTTTGCGGGCTTTCGTACCGGCTCTTCGGAATGTACACGCTGTCGTTGATCACGTTGATGACGATGTCGCCCTGCAGCTTCTGCATATATTCCTGCGGCGACACATGGGTGATTTTTTTGAACAGCCGACTGAAATAGTGGATATTTTCGAAGCCAAGCGTTTTCGCAAGCCGCGTAATGTTCGTTTCCGAATGCAGCATCAGTTCCTTGGCCTTCTGCACCTTCATGTGGTTGATATACTGTACCGGACTGGTGCCGAAGCTGCGCTTGAACAACGTGCAGAAATAAGATTCGCTGTAGCCGGCAATGCCGGCGAGCTCGTCGATATGGATCACTTTGCCGCAATTGGCGTGAATGTACCGCATCACTTCCCCGAGCTCGTCGCTTGCGGCGTTGCGATTCCAATGGGTGTCGAGACTGTGCCGCGCCTTGGCGCTTTCCGCCGCCGTTTCCCTGCGCAGCATGTTCAGCAGCAATTCCGTGAAGCGGATGTTGATCAGTTCCTGCGAATATTCGTAAGCGCACAACGCTTCGTTCAGCACGTCCTTGATGATGTTGTCCTCATGCGGCGTCAGGTCGTTAACGCGGTACTTCAGGTTGTTGAGCTTGCTTGCAAAGCTGTGGCCGCACGTAAACTTAAAATTGATCGTCGTCAAGCTCTCCAGGCTGTGGATTTCGTGGTCCGCATGAATCGGAATCAGATACAGCTCGCCCTTGGCGACGTTGTACGTCGCATCGTTGACCACAATTTGCCCGATCCCGTCCAGCACATAGATGTAATGAAAGAAGTGATGCGAGTGGCGTTCGATGTAATAGCCCGAATTGTACTTCAACTTGACGATCCGGTGCATCTGCAAGCCAAGATCCAGCATCGGGAACACTCCTTGGGTTTGGTGAATGCGTGAATGCGGTTTCAAGCTACTGCCATTATAGCATGCGCCGCAGTGCAATTACCCCTTGATCGCCCCCAGCATGATGCCCTTGGTAAAATATTTTTGAGCGAACGGGTATACCAGCAGAATCGGAAACATGCCGATAAAAATGATGGCCGCGCGCAAATTGACCGGATTGATCAGAACCGAACCTTCGACCACGGTAGGCAGCGTTTCCGAAGTCGCGCTCGGCTGAATCGTCAGCTGGTACAGCATGACCTGAATCGGATACAGCTTCGTCTTCTGCAAATAAATGATCGGCGACAAATAGGCGTTCCAGATGCCAACCGCGTAAAAAACGGCGATCGTCGCTATGATCGGAGCCGACAGCGGAATAAAAATGCTGCGCATTACCCTGAAATCGTTGGCGCCGTCGATGAAAGCCGATTCCTCCAGCTCCACGGGCAACGTATCCAGAAACGTTCGCGTCACGATGAGCAGGAATACATTGATCGCTCCCGGAATTACCATCGACCAGATGGTGCCGACCAGCCCCAAGTTTTTGACCAGCAAATAATGCGGGATCAGCCCGCCGTCGAACAGCATCGTGAAAAAAATCAGCAGCATGAACACATGGCGCCCCACGAAACGCTGCCGCGACAGGCAATAAGCGGCGACGTACGTCAGCGAAACGGCGACGACCGTGCCCAGCACGGCGTACAGCACCGAATTGTACATCGCCCGGGGAATGCCGAATTGATTGCGGAACAAGATTTGCTCGTAGGTCTCCAGGTTGAAGCCGCGCGGATACAGAAACACTTTGCCCGCCTGCACGTAGGCGCCGTCGCTGAGGGAAACGGCTATAATGTTGACGAACGGGTAGGCGCACGCCAGCGCGATCAAGATAAGTATCGAATAATTGACAACATCGAAAGTGCTTAACCTGTTGTTCATGGGTTCTCCTTCCCGATCAGAACAGCTTGGAGCTGGAATACCGTTTCGCCAGCGCGTTCGCCGCCAGCACCAGACTCAGGGCAACGACGCTTTGGAACAATCCGACCGCGGCGGCATACGAGTAATCGGGAAACCCGTTGGCCGGAAAAGCTTTGCGGTACACGAACGAAGCGAGCACGTCCGCCACGTCGTACAAATTCGGATTGTACATCAGCAGAATCGTTTCCAGATCGACACTGAGAATCGAACCGATGCGCAGGATGAGCAAAATAATGATCGTGCTCGAAATGCCGGGAAGGGTGACATGCCACATTTTGCGCCAGCGGCTCGCGCCGTCGATTTCGGCCGCTTCGTACAGGCTTTGATCGATGCTGGTCATCGCCGCCAAATAAATGATCGCCCCGTAGCCGAACCCTTGCCAGATCATCAGCCCGTTGTACAGGGAGCGGAAATAAGCCGGGTCGAGCATAAAATAAAACGGGCCCGCCTGGAAGACGTTGTACAGCACGACGTTGACGATGCCCTGCTGGGGAGCGAGCAGGGAGTACAGGATGGCAACGGCAACCGCGGAAGAAATGAAATAGGGGAAGAAGGTAACCGATTGCACAAGCCGCTTCAGGAAACGATGCTTCACTTCGTTAAGGAATAACGCGAACAGGATCGGCGCCGGAAATCCGAACAAAATACTGTACAGCGCAAGAACGACGGTGTTTTTGAACAGCTTGTAGAAATACGGGTCTGTCAGCATGCTGCGGAAATGATTCAATCCCGCCCACGGGCTGCCCCATATGCCCTGAAACGGGCTGTAATTTTTGAATACGATCAGAATTCCGTACAGCGGCACGTATTTGAAAATGACGAAATAGATCAGGCAGGGGAGAAACATCAGGTAGAGCAGCCGAACCGACCATATTTTGCGCAATAAGATCATCTTCATTTCTCCTCCACAACACTTGCAATTAGGACAAAATGAGGCCGTCAACGGACCTCATTTCATCCCCGTTATTCAGCTTCCGCGGCGGCGCGGATCACTTCACGCTCTGCAAATATTTCTTGTAGGCGTCCTGCCAGATGGCGCTTGCCTTCTTGTAGCCCAATTTGTCCATGTCGCTCAGGAACGCGTCCCATTCGCTCATCGGCTTCTTGCCGGTAATGAATTGCGTGACCCACTGGTTGCCCTTGTCGCCATACTGCAGCGTCAAGTCGTTCATCTGCTTCTGCTGGTCGAGCGTCAGCGTCACGTACGGAACCTTCGGTATGAACGGCGCGAGCATGTTCAGTTGGTTCTGCATATCGGCATCCTGCAGGGCAATGCCCGCTTCCGCATCGGGCGGAGCGAAGAACACGGCGAAATCCTTGTTCAGCGTCGTCCACGACTTGCCTTGCGACTGCTCGTCGACCGTCTGCTCGAAGGTGACGAGGAACTTCTTTTTGCCGTTCTCGACCTTGTACGACTGCCCTTCGATGCCCCACCGCCGCAGCGTCGTGCCTTCGGGACTGAACAGATAGTCGAGGAACTTGACAGGCGCTTCCGGATGCTTCGATTTGGCGCTGACCGCCATGGTTCGCCCATCCTCATAAGGCGCGGTAGTGGCGAGAAATTGTTTGCCGTCGGCAATGTTTTTCAGCGGCGCCATCGACGTGAACGTGTAGGCCGGGTCGGTCTTGCGGCCCGCAGCCTGCCACTCTCTGGCGCGCAGCGGCGTGCGGAACGTGATGGCCGCGTTGCCGGTGACCATTTTCTGCGTCAGGCTCTCTTCATTATTGGCGAAGTTGGCCGATTCCGGATCGAGCAGCCCTTCCGTATACAGCATGTTCAAGTATTCGATCATCTTCTTGAAGCCGGGGGAGAAATAGTCGGTGCCTCCTCCGGTGGGCGAATAAATGCCGGTCAACGTGCCGTCCGCGTTCAGCTTCGACTCGGCGCCGAACACGTGGCCGAGGGCGAGATATTGTAGCGACGACCCTTCGAACGCCAGCGGGAAAAAGGTGCGCGCCGAATTCGCCTTCTTCATCGCGCGCAGCGCTTCCGTCAATTCATCCGCCGTCGTTGGCGCCTTGAGATTAAGCTTGTCGAGCAAATCCTTGCGGTACGCCCACGAATACGTCGGCACCATCGCCCGCTGGTTCGGCACGGAAAATATTTTGCCCTGGTCGTTCGTAATGAATGCCTTGAAGCCGGGGTTGGCGTCGATAAACTTCTGCACGTTGGGCGCGTATTTCTTGAACAGCGGCGCCAGATCGACGAGCGCGCCCTGGCTGCCGTATTGCTCCGCCTGCGCCTTGCTCAAATACAGCGAGTCCGGAATATCCTGCGAAGCCATTTTCAAATCGACGTTTTTGATGTAGCCGTTGTCGCGCGGCCCGCCGCCGATAAACTCGACCTGCACCTGCTCCTTCTCCAGCAAGTCCTTGGTCAGCTGCGGCAAAATATGATAGTTTTTAATGTCCTGCAGCGGCTTCCCCCCGCCGACCAGCTCATCGTACACCATCAGCTGAAACTTGATCGCCTCTTTCGCGGCCGACGCCCCGGCACCTGCGCTCGGACTGGCGCTGCCGGTGCTGCTGTCGCCTGTTTTGCCCCCCTTGCTGCAGGCCGCAACGACAACAACGCAGAGCAGCACAATCGCGGCAACGTAAACCGACTTGACCCATCTTCCTCCTGACACGGCTCTCCCCACCCTCATCTCATTATGATCCCGACGATCCCGTCATGACAGCGTCTTCATCTCTTGCTATCACTATACAACTTCGTTTGCCAAGAAGATTTACACATTTCTTCGCAGTTGCTTACAATATTTTTGGCCTACGCTTTAAACTCCAGGCCGTAGATCGAAGCGGCATCCATGCGGAAGCGCAGCATGACGGCTTGCCCGGGCGCGATGCCCATATCGCCGTGGTTGCGCCACGTGACCAGGGTACGGTGATGGTCGCCGACAAGCGGCACCGCCTCGGCAAATTCCCGTCCCGGCAGCGGGTTGCCGTCCACGTCGGCCGCCTCGATCCGGATCGATCCGCCGCGGGTCGTCACGGCGTTGATCCGCAGCTTCGCCCCCGGGGGAACGATCGCCGTCGTGGCGAACTCTCCCTTGCCTTCCGCTTCCACCGCAACCATCCGCCCCTTGGGCCAGATCGCATAGCCCACATTACGTTGCGCATTGACCCGCGGATACTTGTGCGGCACGTTCCAGCCCGTATACGGCAGCGCAAAATCGCCATTTGGCAATTCGAGCAAATTCGGCGAAGCGAACAGGCACCCGCCGTCCCAGGCGCCAAAATCGGCCGTGCGGAATACGGGGTCATGCGACACCGGACTCCAGTTCAAGCCGTTCCGGCTCGAATACAGCATGAGATGCGTGTGATCCCCGCCGCCCAGCTGCCACACCGTCGGGAACATCAGGCGATGATCCGGCGCGCCGGGAATCGTCGTGTAGCAGTTCGTATAAAAGACTTCGTTGGGCTTCATCGTCGCCGAAGGCTCGACGATAATTTCCGGCAGCGGGAAGTGGCGGAAGTCGCCCGATACGGTGCGGTTGATCGAACGGCGCGCATGCACAAACATCTCGCCGTAGGCGTCGTCCGCATACGCCTCCGCCTGAGGCGCCGATGACCAGCCCCGCGAATACAGCACGAACTTGCCCAGCCGGGCGTCGTAATACCCGGTCACCTGCGTATCGGCATGCGTCACGCACAGCGGTTCCTCGATAAACTTCCAGCGCAAGCCGTCGCCGGAAACAGCGCCGCGTATGCCCACGATCATGCGGTCGCTGCGTTTGGCAATAGACTCGACGTCCTGCGGCCACCGGCTGGCGTACTGCCGATATTCCTCCAGGGAAAGCGATTCTTCGCACACATACTTGTACCGTTCTTCCTCGGAGTTCGGGTCGACGAATACGGTGCCGGTAAACCCGGTATCGGGACCGTGGACCAGGTTGTTGTTCGTGTTGCCGTTGTAGGCGACAATGCCGCAATTCGGCCTAACCCAGTTCATCCCGTCCTCCGATTCGAAGTAGATGAGGTAGCTCGATTTGAGCTTGGACAACGACGATCCTCTGCTCGTATTCCCCCATGCGCGATAACGGTTGTTCTCTTGCAGCATCGTACCGATATTGATCCCGTTCTTTTCCCATTCGTGGCCTTCGAACGGAAACAGGGGGCCCGACCGGATCGCCGGACGGACGGTGAGCTTGATGCCCGCAGGATGATCCCGCGTTCGCAGCTCGGCGTCAAGCGGCCCTTGATCTCCATTGACGGAAACGCGATTGCCTTGTCCGTCGACCCAATCGAACGATCCTTGGCGAACATAAAACCAACTGGTAAACACCAATCGATGGCCCGTCAGCTCATAAGGCTCCCCTACGCGATACACCTCGGCACACATTCGCATCGCTCCTTTTCTGGCAAACTGATGATGCTTCCCCTACTATAGCAGTTCGGTTGCCGGCTGTATTTGTCCAATGATTCGCACTCTCTTACACATTATTATGAGGACGGGCGCCTTGCCGTTTGTGAATGATGAAAAGCGGCTGTACGGGAAATCATTCCCCATACAACCGCTTCGTATTGGCGTTGCCGGTTCCGGCCGTCAGCCGTCCGCACGCTTCCGGCTGCGGTATTGCACCGGCGGCATGCCGCACCAGCGGCGGAACTGCCGGCTGAACGCCGCCGCGCACGAATAGCCGAGCCGGTCGCCGATCGTTTCGAGCGACAGGTCGCCGCGGTCGATCAGCTCCTTTGCCTTGTTCATCTTCAGCAGGCTTAAGTAGTGGCGCGGCGCAATCCCGTACAGCTTCTTGAACACATCGCTCAGATGGCTGCGGCTGATATACAGCTCCCTGGCGATGGCGTCGATGGAAAGCTCCTGCAGGACGGCGTCCTGCAGCAGGCGTTCGATCGTGCGGGCCAGCTCGATTTCGGCCGGTTTGATCGCCGGTCGGCCCGTTACGGCATGCGGTCCCCTAGCTGCGGAAAGCTGCCAAATTTCCCGCAGGATGAGCAGGAAAGCGGCTTGATACGCCAAGCGGTCCGCGGCTTTGAGCACCGGCTTCAGCTGCTGGCTGATCCCGCTTTGCTTCGCAGCGCCAAAGCCGAACAACTCTTTCAGTTCGCCGAACAGGCGGCGCAGCGCCGGCGTGCTTTGGCGGATATGGATATAAGGCGCCGCGCTGGCTTCGTGACGCATGCCGCTGTCAAGCAGATCGAAATGAACGGAGAAATAGGCAAACGCTTGGCCGGATACGTTAATCGTGCTGTGCGTGACGCCCGGCATGATGACAAGCCATTGTCCGACAGAGACATCCACCGCTTCGCCCTGCACCCATTCGTGCAGCACGCCTTCGTCGCAATACAGCAGCTCGCAGCCTTGATGGACGTGCTGGCGGAACGACCAGCCCGCGGGCTGCACCGAATAATGGCCGCCGCCGAGCGAAACGGCGGAGCCGATGGCCGGAAACGAAATTTTGCGATCCATGGACGATGCCCCCTTATCGCCATCTTAGCCGATTTTGGCGACAAAAGGTTAAGTTTTGTGCCCGAATGTTCATTTTCACGCCCAATTCGGCGACGTATGATTGAGGCAGAACATCGGAACGCTGCAACTTCAGATGATGGAGCAAACGAAAAGGAGCGAATGGTCAATGGCGCATGTGCTTACGCAGGAGCAGATCGATTTTTACCGCACGAATCATTATTTGCTTGTCAAACAGGTCGTCCCACTGGAAGCGATCGAGCTGGCGACGGGCATTATGGAGAAGTGGGTCGACCGGCTGGTCGACGGCTGGTACGAACAAGGACTGCTGACCGACAAAATGGCCCAGCTCGACGTGACCCGCCGGTTGGTCGACACCTGGCAGGCAGCGGGCAAGCCCCGCTATATCCGCAGCCCGCGGCGCGATATCGTCTGCCGGGAAACGTTCGATTTTCTCCGCCATCCGCGGCTGGTGGACGTTGCGGCCGACCTGCTCGGCAGCGACGAAATTTCCGTGCACGGCACGTTCAACAGCCGGCCGAAGCTGCCCGACCAGAAGTGGACCGATACCCCGTGGCACCAGGACGCGCAGTATTACCGCGAGGCGGAGCACAAACACGTCATGTCGATGTGGATTCCGCTGCAGCGAGTCACCGAACGCAACAGCTGTCTGCAGGTCGCTCCCGGCTTCTTTACGGACCATCTGCGCGACGGTCATGTCGATGACGAATCCGGCTTCCTCGGCTTGAGCAAGGAGGACGCCGCGCAGCTGAAAGGCGTCTCGATCGAAATGGAGGCGGGCGATGCGCTCGTGTTCAACCAACTGCTGCCTCACCGCGCGCTGTCCAATCAATCGGACGCGGTGCGCTGGTCGATGGACATGCGCTTCGAATCGACGCCGGATGCCACCGAAAGCGGCAAAGCGCTCGGCTTCGTCGCCCGCAGCGCCGCGGATCCCGCCTCCGTCACGACGTATGAAGCATGGCTGGCCAAATGGGCTCACATGCCGGCAGGCAGCTATTAAAGAGCCGGTTTTGACACGGAGAGAGGGACGTTGTCAGGTTAAGAGCGCCTCCGGCTTGGATGCGGGGGGAGGCAGGCGACGGGCGAATAACGACGAATAACGGGAAAACCTCCCGCTATTTCAGGCCGAAATGATGAATTTCGCAAAATAACAGGAAAACCTCCCGCTAATTCTCGCCTTTTCGCCGAATTTCGGTGATTGACGGCAGAATAGCAGGAGGTTTTCCCTTTATTTTTAATTTTTCACGAAAAAATGAAAAAATAACGGGAGGTTTTCCTGTTATGCCCTCCGGGTTACTGCCATACTGCCGGTGTCCAAGGTTGCCCTGCCGCCTTAACCTGACAACATCCCCGCCAGCGAACCGGCTCCTCTCCGTGCACAGAAGTTATTCCTTGCGCAGCGCCAGCGTATCCTTCAGCAACCTAACAAAATCGAGCTGCTGCTCGCCCGACGCCGCCTGTTCCGCCACCGGCAGCACTGTCCGCAGCGACACATCCTTCGCCCAGTAGCTGCCGCGCATAATTTCCGCGTATTCCGCGACGGCCGCGAGAAATTTCGTGTTCGCCGTAAGCGTTGCGCCCAGCCTCAGCGGCGCGGCTTGCTCCACGACCTTGTTCAGCGCCGCGTCCACGTAGCGCAGCCGCACTTCGCCGAAGCTGCCGTCGCCGTTCTTCAGCTTCACTTCGTACAGCGCGGTCACGCTGTGGCCGGCTCCGATTTCGCCTGCGTCGATGGCGTCGTTGCGGAAGTCGCTGTCCTTGACGTCGCGGTTTTCGTAGCCGATCAGCCGGTAGCGGTCGACCTTGGCCGGGTCGAACTCGACCTGCACCTTGGCGTCGCGGGCAATCGTCTGCACCGTGCCGATCAGTTCGTCGGCAAACAGGCGGCGCGCTTCGGTGAAGCTGTCGACGTAGGCGTACCGCCCGTCGCCCTTATCGGCCAACTGCTCCATCAGCGTGTCGTTGTAGTCGCCCATGCCGAAGCCGACCGTCTGCAGCGTAATTCCTTTGCGCGCATAGTCTTGCACCGATTGCAGCAGCGTTTTGGCGCTGGCCGCCCCGACATTGGCGACGCCGTCTGAGCACAGGATGATCGTGTTGGCGGCGTCCTTCTTGTAGTATTCCTGCGCCATTTCGTAGCCGAGCTTCAGTCCTTGCTCCGCGTTGGTCGCCCCTTCCGTGCGCAGCCGGTCGATCGCGGCGACGATGCGGTCCTTGTGTTTCATCATCGTTTGGTCGAGCGCGCGTTTGGCCGTGGAGCCAAACGTAACGATGCCGATCTGGTCGCTCGGACCGAGTTGGTCGACGAGCAGCTTGAGGCTTTTTTTGACCAGTTCGAGCCGGTTCTCCTGCCCCATCGAACCGGACACGTCGATAACGAACGTCAGGTTGGCGTCCTTCCGTTCTTCCGTGCCGATCTCCTTGCCTTTGATTCCGACACGCATCAGCTTGTAGCCGCTGCGGAACGGGGAGTCGCCGCCGTCGACGAGGATGGCGAACGCGCCGTTCTCCGGCGCCGGGTATTCCATTCGGAAGTAGTTGACGAACTCTTCCGCCCGCACCGCTTCCTCCGGCGGCAGCGTGCCTTGCCCGATGTAGTTGCGCGCCACCGTGTAGGAGCCGGTGTCGACATCCATCGCGAAGGTGGACAGCTTGTCGTCCTCCGTGGCGATGAATGGGTTGGTGCCGTAGTTCTTGAAGTAGGCGCCGCCCGGCGGCGGCGGCACGGGCCCTGGCGCCGGCACGCGGGATTGCTGCGCCTGCACGGAGGCAGAGCCGCCCGCCGCCGGTGCGGCTTGCTCGTTTTGCTTGGCGGACGGGGCGGAATTGGAGTTGGCGTTGGATGCGCTTTCATCCGCCCTGTAGCTGCTGCTCTTGCTTCCGCCCGACGTGCATGCCGCCAGCGACGCCGCGATCGCCGCCGCCAGCCCTACCTTCGCCACCAGCTCTACCTTGGTCCATCTGCTTTTCTTCATCGTTTGACCCCCCTGAATGATTTGGCGATAAAGAAGCATCTCTATGACTTGCCGCAGATACACCCATTTGACGACCGAGGTTGGAAAAATGTTGCAAGGTTACGATCAAGGGTGTTTTGAAATGAATTGCCCTACGTGTGGGGCGGGGGGGCGCGGTAACTGCGAGTTGCTCGAATGGGCGGTGCGAGACGGGGAGATAACGGGTTGCTCAGATAGTGTGGTGCGGGGCGGGCAGTTGCGGAGTTGCTCGGATGGGCGGCGCGGGGCGGGCAGTTGCGGAGTTGCTCGGATGGGCAGTGCGGGGCGGGCAGTTGCGGAGTTGCTCGGATGGGCGGCGCGGGGCGGGCTGTTGCGGAGTTGCTCGGATGGACGGTGCGGGGCGGGCTGTTTCGGAGTTGCTCGGATGGGCGGCGCGGGTAGATAGTCACTTTAAGAATTATTGTAAAACATGCAACAATTTATTGGTCTAGCCCTATTTGGAGCAGGATTGTTGTAATTTGTGCAACAATTTTCTTTGAAAAGGATCAAATGAGCAACTTTCGATCAAAATTGTTGTACTATTTACAATAATTCTCCAAATGCATGGCTAAACGGCCGCAATTGTTGCAGAAAATACAGCATTTCATTAACAATCGGCGGCATTACTATTACAGAAGAACTGCGCCCTCCGCCCAATCGATCGGCAATGTCCTGCTACTTTACATCGCGCCATGCAGCCAGCATCTTCAGCGCTACGTATGCTTCAGCTCCTACCGCGTCGCCGCAGCCCCGGGCAGGCCCAATAAGCCGGATTTGTCGGCTTATTCCGTCGCCGCAGCCCCGGGCAGGCCCAATAAGCCGGATTTGTCGGCTTATTCCGCCCCAGCAGTCCCGGGCATGCCCAATAAGCCGGATTTATCGGCTTATTCCGTCGCCGCAGCCCCGGGCGGGCCCAATAAGCCGGATTTGTCGGCTTATTCCGCCCCCGCAGCCCCGGGCATGCCCAATAAGCCGGATTTGTCGGCTTATTCCGTCGCCGCAGCCCCGGGCAGGCCCAATAAGCCGGATTTGTCGGCTTATTCCGCCCCCGCAGCCCCGGGCGGGCCCAATAAGCCGAATTTATCGGCTTATTCCGTCGCCGCAGCCCGGGGCGGGTTCGCGCAACAAGCTGCTGCGCGACCGCGCCTGACATCCGCCCGGCTCACACCAGCTCGTCGAAGAAGGTCAGTCGCTTGTCCGCGCTGGCCGCCGCTTCAACGGCGTCGCCCCGCCAGCGGAACGTAAACGTATCGCCACGGAACGGATACGATACGGTGCGGACCGCCATCGGCAGCCGAATCGTTGCGCTGTCGCCCGCCTGCAAACCGAACAAATACAGCCACTCCCCTTCGACGACTGTACGGATGTCGTCCCGCTCCCTGCTGTTGGCGGCAACCCGCTCCCGGTCCACCCAGTCGGACAACCGCACGCGAACCGGGTGCGCCTTTTTGAGCTTCAGCTCCAACGTGTCGCCGTTAGGATACGGGCTTAAGACTTCGATCTCGTCATCGCGGTGGTCAAAATGCAGATTGACACCGATCAGCGAGCCGCACCGGTCGACTTTGGCGAGGTAGGCCGCGCATAACGAAGACACGCCGCCGCCCACGATGTCGTAATTGAAGGAGATGCGGCTGCCCGGCTCGTATTCGTGCCCGTACGGGCACGGGAAGCCGAAGGCCCCCTTCGCCCGGGAAGCCATCCGGTGGCGGCCGTCTTCCTCCGGACGATCCCACTCCGGCACGAAACAAGTATCGAGCAGCTGCGCCGGCAGCAGATGGGAGCGCATGATTTGCTCCGCTTGCTGCCAATAGCCGGGATAGCCGCGTTTGCCGAGAATCAGGCACGTTTCGAGAATATCGCCGGTGTTGTTGATTTCGCCGCAATGGTCCTTGCGCTTGTTGCTTTCAAGGCACCAGCCGAACGGCAGCGCGATGTGGCGCAGACCGTTGTTCATGAAGGCGACGATGCGGTCGAAAATCGTTTTATCGCCTAGCGCATCGCCGAGCAGCGCCAGCGAAGACAGCGTCGACATCGTCGAATGCGTATGGTCGCCGAAGCGATGCGGGTCGTAGTCGCCCTGTTCGTTGAAGACGCAGCGGAAAAGCAGCGTCTTGATGCGAATCGCCTGCTCCATCGCCTCCTCCAGCCCGCTCGCCCGGTACAGCTTGACGAGCGGCCCGATGTATCGGCCCAGGTGCATCGGCAGCGCCCAGTCTGCCCCGCCCAACTTGCCGCCCGTCTCCTGCAGCAGTTGCTCCGTCTTCCACACGGCGGCTGTGAAATCGTAGTAGCGGCTCACCGCAGCGATCTGTCGTTTGGCCGCGTCCAGCGCACGCGTTTCACCGCGATGCCGCAGCAAGGCGGCAAATGCATGCATCGATTCACGCAGGTTGTGCGAATGGCTCGCATTCGCCGGGCCGTATGTCGTCATGTCGAGATTGCGCGGCAACCCCATGGGGTGATCCAGCGCCATGTACGCGATGTCCGCCAACCGCCGGATCACCGCTTCGTCCGGGCGGATGCCGACCGCATGTTCGGCGGCAAGCAGCGCATCGAGCCAGCGACCCGGCATGTGGCCGAGGCTCAAGCTTTCGTTCAGCGCGTTGAACGAGTTGTCTTCCTGGATGATATTTTGAAAATAGGGCAGGCGGTGCACCGAATCAAACAGCCGCTGCATCGGCTGGCAGCCTTCGCGAATCGCGAGCTCCAGATCGGTCGTATTCGTCCGCACCCGCTTGGGGAATTGGATTGTCACTCGGTTTCCTCCCTCGAAAGGCCGTTCGGCCAAAGATAAAACCCATTCCGGAAGCCGGCTCTGCACCGCCCTCCTTCAAGTGGATCGTACTCCCGCAAACAGCGTTTGAACAGTAGGCAAATCTAACGATTGGACGGTGAAAATAAGGAGCGGCGCAAGGAACCTTTTTGCACCATCCGGCGTCTGTACGCCTATAGGGAACATTTGGAGGAGAGGTCGAGGCAAATGTTTTTTCATCGAGGACGATTGGCGGCAAGGACGGTTCTTGCCGTTTTCCTGTTGACGGCTGGATGCGCGCACAAACCCGCAGCCGACCCGGCGACGGCAAGCGAACCTTCCCCCCCTGCCGCCTCAAGCACGTCTGCCGGGACGGAAACACAAACGGTCATCGACTGGGTCGATTTTTTGCGGCTGAACGGCATTTCCTATACTCATTCGTGGCAAGTTGCGCTTACAGACCCGAACAAGCTTGGGGAAGCCATCGGCAGCGTCGCTTTTCAGGTGGCGGATCATGTTACGGACACGCATTATATGACCAAGGATGGCGATGCGGCATTTTTGGCCGCCTGCACGGTGGTGTACGCCTTGCAGGATTATCCCGGTCGCGAAATCGTTGCCGTGCGCGACGATCAGGCGATCGGCGGCTACAAGCTGTACGTGGCGGACGACGAGCGGAAGAACGGGCTGGCGTTGACCTTCGAACAGGCGCTGCAAAACAAAATCGCCCGGGCCGCGCTCTTTCCGTTGGACGGCGCCGCCAATAAACCGTTGGTTGAACTGAAGAACGGCAGCCAGGTTTATCTGGCCGATTTATTGCGACGGGCAGCGCAAGGACCGAACGCGGCTATCCCCCCGGAGTCGGCGTCGTCCGTCTATTATCGCCTTTTGCTGGATACCGGCGCAACGATCGGATACGTCGATACCGTCTACCGGTCCGGCAATCACTATTACTGGAACCATCCCGAGCCGAAAGAGCTGCCGGACGCTTTTGCCTACTATGCGGCCAATGAAAGAGATGTCGTGTTTACGATCCAGGGAATGAGTTTTGTGCTCCCCAATCATACGGATACCGTGGCGACCGGCGAACGAATCAAACGCGACGGCGACACCAACAACATTAAACTGGTTGCGGCGGACGGGAAGTCGGAGCGCTCGCTTTTTGCGCAAGCGGCGGTTGAGCGGTTGTGGGAACAAGCGCGGAAAAATCACCCGAGCGACGGCGAGGACAAAGTGTACTTATATATCGCGGACAGGGCGATGCCGGTTCGCGGCGGCGAATGGATCGCCTACGCCACGAACAAGGATACGGTTACGACCGGCGGGAACAGCGGCGCGTTCGATGTGAAGCTGATCCGGCCCGACGGGACGGGCGACCGGACGCTGGTGGAAGGAGTAGCATACGGCGGATTCGTGCAATTGCTGGACAGCGCCGGCGACCGAATCGTGGCGGAAGGCGGCGATCGTTCGCTGCTGGACATCAATGGCGCAAGCGGCAGCGTCAGACGGTTCCCCATCGGCGGCCTGCTTGACGCGCTCTCCGAAGACGGCCGATACGTACTCTATCGGAAAATGGCCGGTGACGCGTTGGTCGGCACCGAGTTGGCCGTCTTCGATCTGGAGACGGAGAAAACGATCGAACTGGGAAAAGCGCCGCCAAACTACGTTTTTGCGCAACGGGCAAAATAACGGAGGCAAAGGCGGCTGAGGCACTGGCCTGGATGTGGCGGATGTGCTGGGAGTGCCGGATGTGAGCAGGACAGGCCATTCGAACCCAATAGGCCACAAAACATGGCCTATTGGGCAACCTCCAGCCGAATCTTCTTCCCTTGCTCCGCGCTGGCGATGGCCCCGAACACCATGGCCACGCTGTGGATATTGTCGGCGCAATCGGTTTCCGCCGGGCGGCCTTCGAGCAGCGCCGCGAACATCTCGTCCAGGCAGCCTTCGTGCCCTTCCCGCCCGTTCCACTCCTCGGCCGCCTCCACTCGCGCAATCTCGCGCATGAAAGCGCCGGCACCGGCGCCGCCAACAACGCCGCAGTACGGATCGTTCGTCCCGTCCCACACCAGCGTGCCGTTCCCGCCGACGATCCGCCAGTCGCCGTGCCACGACGTTGCCGCCCCTTCGGCGCACCATGAACCGTTGTAGGTGAACACCGAACCGTCCGACATTTCAAAAATGCAGGCCGCCGACGAATGACCGCCATACCAGGAATGAGAAGGATTAAACTCATGGCAATACACGGACACCGGATCGGCCTGCAGCAAATACCGCGCCTCGTCGAACGTATGAATGGCCATGTCGAGCAGCAGCGGGCTGCGCATCGTTTCGCGGAAGCCGCCGAAATGCGGCCCGAGGAAAAAGTTCGCCGTCGCAAACCCCGGCCGCCCGATCGTGCCTTGCCCGATTAGCCCGCGGGCCGCGCGGATTTGCCTGTTGTACCGGCGGTTCTGCATAACCGCGTAGCTGCGGCCGTGCCGCTTCACCGCCGCCAGCACTTCCGCCGCGTCGGCCATCGTCGCCGCCATCGGCTTTTCGCCGAACACGTCGCAGCCGAGCGCCGTCGCCGTCAGCACCACCTGCTTGTGCGCTTCCGGAATCGTGACGTCGAACACCAGATTGGCGCCGCCCTCGCGAATCGCCGTCTCCAAATCGGTGTAGCAGCGCGCCGGATCGAAGCCGAACTCCCGCGCCATAGCCGCAGCAGCCGCCGGGTTGATGTCCACCAGCCCAACTACCTCGACATCTTCCCGCTTCGCCGCGTAAGCGGCCCATTGTTTGGCCATGTTGCCGCAGCCGACTTGCACCACTTGAAATCGTTTCTGCCCTGCCGTCATCATCGCCGCATCCTCCCGCCGTTCATCCACATCCGGCTCGTACGGCATGCCAATGCCGCGGCCGGCGCGGATTTCCTGCTTCGATTATAGGCGGAACGGCTGGCGCAATACTATGGCGAAACCTGCCCATCTCTTCTCCAAAAGTGACATCGCCGCCGCAGCCCATGCTATACTGGAGGACAGACGGCCACTTCCGGCAGCGGACGCCGGCCCCATACATCCCGCAGCATCGGAGGGTTTGAACCATGACGACGGCACACGGACCGCAGGACGATCCGGTTCAGGAAGAAATCGTCGTTTACCAGAATCCGCTCCTGTTTCTGAAAGTTTGGGAAGTCCGCTACCGCGCGACGGACGGCGGCGCCCGCGATTATTGGCCATGGCACTACCACAAGGAAGTCGAGTTTCTGGTTGTAACGGAAGGCCGCCTCGTCGTTCAAACGAAAGACGAACGCTTCGAGCTGCAGCCGGGCGATGTCGCCCTGTTCGGCTCGTCGCAGCTGCACCGGGTCCGCCACGCGGCGCCAGGCACGCTTGCCTTCCTCGTGCTGCAGATCGACCTGCTGCAGCATTTCGACCCGGGCTCGCTGCCGTACTTGCACGGCTTCGCCGAGCCGACAAGGCCGCTGGCCGAGCTGAACTACATCTGGCGCGAGCAGCCGGATGTGCGCCGGGAAGCCGCGGCGCTGATCGCGGAGCTGTACCGCGAGTCGCAAGACCGGCAGCGCGGCTACGAACTGGCCGTCGCCGCGGCGGTCAAGCGGCTGCTCTGGCTGCTCGTGCGCCACGACTCGCGCCGGCTGCTGCAAGCCGCCGAAGCCGATGACGTGCGCCGGCTGCGGCCCGCGCTCGACTACATCGAGACCCGGCTGCACGAACGCATCGCCGTCGACGACGTCTGCCGGCTGATGAATTTCAGCTACCACTATTTCATTCGTTTCTTCCGTGCCACGATGGGCATGTCCTTGCTCGAATTCGTCAACTACAACCGGATCAGGAAAGCCGAACGGCTGCTGCTCACCCGCGACCTCAGCATCGCCGAAGTTGCCGCGCAGGTCGGCATCCCGAGCATGGCGCAATTTTACAAGCTGTTCGGCCGGTTCAACGATTGTTCGCCCAAGGCGTTCAAGCAGCGCATGGGCGCCGGTGCCGGCACCGTCATCCGCTCCGGCTCGGGCGCCGACCAACCGTCCCGGCCGCATCCACCCGGCCCGAATCAGGAAGCGTAAAACCGGCTCTGCGCATGAACCAATCCGGCGTAGATGCCCTGTGCGGCAAGCAGTTCCCGGTGCGTGCCCCGCTCCTTCACCACCCCGTGATCGAGCACGACGATCATGTCCGCGGTGCGGATCGTGCTCAGCCGGTGCGCGACAATAAACGAGCTTCGGCCGGCGAGCAGCGTCTTCAGCGCTTCCTGGATGCGGCTTTCCGTTTCCGTATCGATGCTCGCCGTAGCTTCGTCAAGAATGAGCACGCGCGGATCCGCCAGCATCGTTCGCGCAAACGACAGCAGCTGCCGCTGTCCCATCGACAGCATCGAGCCGCGCTCCTCGACTTCCGTGTCGTAGCCGTACGGCAGCTTTGCGATGAAGTCGTGCGCCCGCACCGCTTTGGCCGCAGCTATCGCTTCATCCCGGGTCGCGTCCAGACGGCCGTAACGAATATTGTCGAGAATCGTGCCGGAGAAAATGAACGTGTCCTGCATCACGATGCCGATTTGCGAACGCAGGCTGTGCAGCTTCACATCGCGCACATCGTGGCCGTCGATCGTCACCCGGCCGGACGTCGCGTCATAGAAGCGGCATAACAAGTTGACGATCGTGCTTTTGCCCGAGCCGGTGTGCCCGACGAACGCAATCGACTGCCCCGGCTTCGCCTCCAGACTGACCTCCGTGAGCGCCTTGCGGCCCGCCTCGTATTCGAACCCGACGCGTTCGAACCGGATATCCCCCCGGATCGGCGGAAGGTTGATCGCATCCGGCTTCTCTTCAACGTGCGGCCGCTCGTCGAGAAACTCGAAGATGCGCTCCGACGACGCCATCGCCACAAGCAGCTGCGCATACATCGCGCCAAGCCGGTTGATCGGCTCCCAGAAGTTGCCGATATAGTTGGCGAAGGCGACCAGCAAGCCGATCGTCACCGCTCCGGTAGCGACAAGGTGCGAACCGTACCAGAACAAGATGAACGTGCCGACCGCCGCCGTCATTTCGATAATCGGCCCGAAGCTGACGTTGAGCGTCTGCGCCTTGTCCCACCTCGTTTTGTTGCTGGCGTTCATATCGGCAAAATACCGCATGTTGTTCTGCTCCTGAACGAACGCCTGCGTCACCCGAATGCCCTGGATCGATTCGTTCAGATGCGCATTGATCCGCGACTGCCGCGTGCGCACCTCCTGCCAGGCGATCCGGATGCGCCGCTGGAGCGAATGCGACACGACGAACATAAGCGGAACGGTAATCATGATGGCCAGCGCCAGCTTCGCGTTAAGGAACAGCAGGATCGCAACGATGCCGACAAGCTGCACGCAATCGATCATCAGATTGACGACGCCGTTCGTGAACAAATCCTGCAGCGCGTTGACGTCGTTCGTGACGCGGACGAGAATCGAGCCGGCGGGCCGCTTGTCGAAGAAGCGGAACGACAGCTGCTGGATATGGCGAAACAGGTGGAACCGCAAATCGTGAATGACCTGCTGCCCGATCACATTCGTATACCGCATGCGATAGCCGGTAGCGACCCACTGCACCGTATACATCGCCAACATCACGATGGCGTAAATCACGAGCAATCGCCCGCTTTTGCCCAGCAGCGCGCGGTCGATCGTCAGGCTGATGAGGAACGGAATGGCCAGCTTCGTCAGCGTGCCGAGCACCGTCATCACGATGATGACAGGCAGCAGCTGCTTCCGGTATGGCTTCATATAGGCGAACAGCCGGCGAAACTGCCGCCAGTTGAACGCTTTCTCCATCTCGTCGTCGTCCTGATAGACGAAACGATGCTTGCTCACGGTTCGCCCTCCTTCCCCTCGACCGTCGTTGCCGCGTCGTCAGCCGCTTCCATCTGCATGCGCCAGGCGTTCGCATACGGGCCATCCAACGCAAGCAGCGTTTGGTGCGTGCCGCGCTGTGCCACTTTGCCTTCGTGCAGCACGATAATTTCGTCCGCATGCCGCAAGGAGGAGATGCGGTGAGCGATGATGAACGTCGTGCAGCCAGCCACGCCGCGCAAGCCGCGCTGGATCTCCTGCTCCGTTTCGGTGTCGACCGCACTCGTCGCGTCGTCGAGCACAAGCAGCTTCGGTCGTTTGATCAGCGCCCGCGCAATGGCAATGCGCTGCTTCTGCCCGCCCGACAAGCCGAGCCCGCGTTCGCCGACCACCGTGTCGTACCCGAGCGGCATCGCCATAATAAAATCGTGCGCCTGCGCCAGCCTGGCGGCCGCGATAATTTGTTCGTCGTCGGCATCGGCGGCGCCGTAGGCAATGTTGTTGCGGATCGTCGACGAGAAAAGAAACGTCTCCTGGAACACAAACGCCATGTCGCTGCGCAAGTCCGCGGCGCGCCAATCCTCGACCGCAATGCCGTCGACCTTGATGCTGCCTTCCTTGACGCGATAGGCGCGCATCAGCAGCTGAATCATCGTCGTTTTGCCCGAGCCGGTGCCGCCGACGATGCCGACGATCGTGCCGGGAGGAGCGTTCAGGCTGACGTCCTCGAGCGCATGCCGGCTGCCGTCGTACGCAAACGTGACGCCTTCCATCACGATATGCCCTTTCATCGCGCCGCGCGGCACCTCCGCCGCGTCGCGTTTGTCCGCCGCTTGCGCGGGATGAAGCAAAATGTCAAGCAGACGTTCGGCCGAAGCTTTCGTCTGGGTGTAGACGTTGATGTGATGGCCCGTTGCCCATAACGGCGCGACCAAGTACCAGACAAGCCCGAAAAAAGCGATCAGCTCGCCGAGCGACAACCGGTCCTGCAGCACCAAATAACCGCCGGCGGCCGACAAAATGACGACACTCATATTGACCGTCCATTCCATCATCGGGATGTATCGGGCCAATATATTGGCGGTTTCGATATTGCGTTCCTTATACGATTCGCTGCGGTTGGCGAATTTCTCCACCTCGTGCGGCTCGCGGGCAAACGATTTGACCGTGCGCATGCCGGACACGTTCTCCTGCACCGTTGTCGTCATCTCGCTGACCGCCGTGCGGATATCCCGAAACGCCGGCTGAATGAAGCGGTTGAGCCGCACCGCAATGACGCCGAGCAGCGGCATCGTCGCCAGCAGCAGCAGCGTCAGCTGCCACGAAAGGGCGAACATGACGGTCGTGCTGAACAGAATGCAGGCAAAAAAATTGATCACATGCGGCAATTCGATTCCCATAAAGTGGCGAACGGTCTCCAAATCGCCGGTCACGCGCGACATCACGTCGCCGGTTCTCGCTTTGTCGTAATAGGAGAACGACAATTCCTGCAGTTTCTTGTACATGCCTTCGCGCAAATTGTAAGCCAAGCGGTTGCCGGCGCGCGTGCCGTAATGGCCAAAAGCGAAATAACTTGCCGCCTTGACCGCCGTCACCGCAATCATGATGAACGAAAGCGCCGGCACTTGTCCGAACTGCTTGCGCATGATGACATCGTCGATCAGATAGCGCAGCAGCATCGGGTACACAATGCCAAGCCCCGTGCTGAACAGCAAACAGCCGATCGCCAGGGCCAGCATGCTGCGCTCGCGCTTGTAATAAGCCGAGAGCGCAATAAAGACGTTCATACAACCTTCTCCTTCTGCCGTCTTCCGTCGCCGTGTTGGGGTTCCTCCATTCCTACATAGCCAGTATATAGTCGCGCCTTGCCGTGCTACATGATATATATTGCGGGCGATTGATACATTTTGCTGCTATCGAATCAACCGAATGTAATCCGTGGGGGACAAGCCGAAGTGTTTTTTGAAGGTGCGGGAAAAGTGTGCGTATTCCTCGTAACCGACCTGCGAGCAAATCGTTTGCAGCTTGGCGTCGGGAGCGCCCATCAGTTGCTTCGCTTTGTTCAACCGGTATTCGGTCAAATAGCGGATAAAATTGCGATCGGTTTCCGCCTTGAACGTGCGGCTCAAATAGAAAACCGAAATGCCGAGGTCGTCCGCCACATGCTGCAATTGCAGGTCCATCCGGAAATAGTTGCGCTCGATGTAATCGATCGCCCGTTCGGCGATCAGCCGCGCCGCCCAGTTCCGCCGGGTGCCCAGTTCTTCGACGATCGACAGCAAATAACGTTCCAGAATGTCGATGTTCCGTTCGCCGTCCTGCGTAAATTCCAGCCGCGCGCTCATGTCGATCCCGCTGAGCTCCCGTTTCTGCTGCCGCTCCGCCGCAAGCATGTCGACGAAGGTGGCGAACATGTCCTTCATCGATAGATGTGCGCCCATGTAGGTCGCGGCAAGCTCGAAAAACCGGCGAACATGCTGCTTCACCTTGGCAGCGTCCAGAGTGGCGATCGCTTCCATCGTTTGCTGCACGTGCTCTTTTTCGATCCGCAGCCACTGGAGCTGATCGTTCACCAGCCCGCTCGCCCGGTTGATCCGGTTGCGGACCCGGTGCAGCGTCTGGATCAGTTCGTCGGTATCGATCGGCTTCAGCAAATATTCGGAAACGCCAAGCCGCATCGCTTGTTTGGCATAAGCGAAATCGTCATATCCGGACAATATGACGATTTCGAAGGCAAGGCCTCTTGTATTCATTTCTTCGATGAAGCTCAAGCCGTCCATCACGGGCATGCGGATGTCGGTGATAACGATCTGGGGAGAAATTTGCTGCAGCAGCTGCAGCGCATCCGCCCCGTCCTTCGCTTCGCCGACAATGGCAAATTCGCGATCGGTGGCGGAATCGATAATTTTTTTCAAGCTTTGGCGAATAATTTTTTCGTCTTCCACGATCATGACCTGGATCATAGAATAGCCCCCCTGGTAATGTCGGCCGGTCCCCCTATTATGGAAGCGCGATGCCCGCTTTGTCCAGCAGGTCTTGCCAGGTAAGCATTTCCGGCCGCTTCGCGCCGCAGGAGAACGGATTGGTGACGGCGACAAGCCGCTCCTCCTCCGTATGGCGAATGTCGAAGCGCCGCCACACATAGTCGCGCTCCCTCCAGTCGAAGCGGAAGTCGAAGGTCTGCGTTTCCTCGCGAATGCGCCAGGCTTCGATTTCCGCGCCGTTCTCGACGACGCGCAGCGTGCATCCCGCCGCGCCAGTGACGGTCAGTTGGCAATGAACCGTACGATCCGCCGCCAAGTTCAGCGCTTCCGTCAAATCGTCGCCGAAGGTGAACGATTTGCCGCCAACGGTGCAGCTCACGGTCAACTCCGGTCCCCGCGAGATGTACACGCGGCCTTGGCGTACGGCGGCCAGGATCGCCTGCGCCGACAACCGTTCCGCATACACATGCGTGGTCGGATCGCCGATCGTTTGCGGCTTGTCGCTGAAGTCGGTCCGATCGGTCGGCAAATAATGCGTATCCGATCCGCCGATGCCGGTAATGCGATAGCCGTCGTTCCACAGCGCCGTCCACAGCCGGAGCGTCCGCTCCTGTACGGCGGCCCGGCTGAGAATGCACGGGTAATGAAACACTTCCAGCGCATCCAGCGCGGCAAGCGGCGTTTCCGGATAACGCCACGCGAACCGGCCGAGCATCGGATGATTGATCGAACACAGCGCGCCTTGCGCGGCCGCTTCGGCAAACAGGCGGTTCTGCCCTTCCTGCGTGCGCATGCCGCCGTCCGGCGCGTCGGTTCCCCAGCAATCGAGCGGCCGCTTCAGGCCGAGCGCGTTCCAGTCTCCCCTGCCGAACGAAGTGAGCTCCATGCCGGGAATGGCGAGCGGCTTGCCTGTCGGCCACGACGCGGGAAGCAAATTATGTTCGGTAGCGACAAAAAAATCGAGCCCCAGCCGCTCCGCAAGCTCCATCGTCGCTTCGGGCGTCATCTTGCCGTCGGAAAGCACCGTGTGACTGTGGAAGTCGCCGCGGTACCAGCGCTGCCCTTCCTCGCGGACCCGCTCCCATTCGTAAGCGCCGTCCGCCCAGCAATCCCGCTCGGGCAACGGTTCGATCGCCTCCGGCAGCTCGCCTTCTCCGCATTCCCATTCCAGCGTGAACAGGCCCTGCGGCTGCAGCCGCGGAAAGTCGAGCTTCCAGGCGCCTGCGGCAATTTCCCCCGGTATGGCCAAATAACTCGTATACGCCAGATCACTATGCAGCAGCGCTTCCCGCGGCGACTCGGCGTCCAGATGGACAAACCGCAGCCGGCCGGCGGGGTCCGTAACGCGAATGTCGATCCACGTGCGATCGGCTTCATAAGCGAAGCGCAGCCGCATCCAATCGCTTCGTTGGTCGACCCGGAACGAAACGGACGAATCGGCAGGCTGCAGACGAAATTCCTCTTTGCGCCGCACTCTTTTTCCCCCTATCGGCGTTGTTGGTTATACCGGCGACTTGGTTAGCGTCAATCCGCCATCCTGCCATACCGCCTGATACGGCACGCCGTCCAGCCGGAACGAGCAGCGCACGGCGTCGGCATCGGCCGTGACGGCAATTTCGCCCGTCTCGGGCAAGCTTGCGCCGGGGCGGCTCGGCACGATCAGCGTCGCGTAAGCGCGCCGCTCATGCTCGCGCGAATAGTCGCGCAGGCACATCCGGGTGGACGGCCGGGACTGGTCCAGATGGTCGGACACTTTGCCGGCCAGCAGCTCGCCGACCAAGTTGCCCGACGTATGGACGAGCACATTCGCTTGTCCCTCGTCGGTCGTAGATGCGCCCGTTCGCGAACGGTTCATTTCCACACGCAATGAATCGAAGTGGTAATACAGCTGCACGCTGTAAACCGGGTCGTCCGAAGCTACCGAATCTAGTACGAGCAGAAACCGTTGTTCGATCATCGCAAGCAGCCGCCGGTGAATGACCGGCTCGTAGTTCCGATGCATGCCCGCGACAGCCGTGAAGTCGTCCGCTTCGTACACCGCTTCGATGACGCCGGGCTTCTGCGGCCCGTAGCGCCACGACGAGATCAGATCGTAAGGCTCCCGATGGTTGATCGTGAGCGTATTGTGCCAGGTCGCCGATTTGAACAAGCGACGGTCCTCGTCTTCCCGGTAGCAGAACCGGCCCGGGTCGACAACAAGCGGACGGCCGTATGCCGTAAAGTCGAATCCGGTCGGGTCCTGGTGCGAATGCCCGCCCTCCACCGGCGTCCGGCAGGTGAAGAAGACGCTGAGCGCTTCGCGCTCCCACGACGTTCTCATCATGAATTGGTGCAATTCATACTGTCGGTTCGTCATGGGCAGATCGATGCCGCCGCCTTGCCCGTCCATCGCCTTCATCGCGGCAAGCAGCGGTTCGAGCTCGTCAATCTGCCACATCAGCCCGAAGTTGCCGCGCAGCGCGCCCCAAACCTGCTCCTTGCCCGCCAGCTTGGCGAACAGCTCGATCCACTCGAGCCGGCCGAATGCCGGATACGTGTCCAGCACGCCGTAAACCGCCGCCAGATTGGCGTCCGAGTCGCCCCAGGGAACAATCGTGCCCGTCGGGCGGAAGGCATGAATCGCATACTCGACAGCTGCGGCAACCCGCTTCGTATAATCGTCCGAAAAGGATAGACCGTGCCGGCCGGCAATCACGATCGGCAAGGAAAGCCAGCTTAAGCAGCCGCTGTGATAGGATGGGTTGCCTTCGATATGGCCGCCGCTGTTCGTCATCTGCGCCGCCGCGCAGCGCTCCAGCTCGTGCATCGCTTGTTTGATCCAGGCTTGCGAGCTGCGAAGCTCGGGGAACAGGAACGACAAGTAAAGCAGTCCTGTATTTTCCATAATATAGTGATTGCTTACCGCTTTGGGATGGAGAATCGGGCACGCTTTCGCCAGCAATTCGCCATGCTTGTAGATGCTGACCACGAGCTCGGCCAACGAATCCGGCGTCAAAAATTCGAACAAATGTTCGACTATCGTCGGCCAGCTCGCAAACATGCGAATGCCGCTGGACAACGCGTTCCACGGGTGGATGCCGCGATAAATCCGGAACACTTCCGCCTCGTCCTCGGGAACGCCGGGGTACGGACAGACGGCTATCCAGTGGAACGCTTCCTGAATAACTTTTTCCGCATAGCGCCGGTCCCCGGTCAGCAAATACGCCTTCGCCAGTGTATTCCAATGGCCCATCCGGTTGAGGCCTACCACATACTCCGCGTCAAAGAACGGGTCGGCGAACCAGTCGGGGGGATTGCCCACGAAATGGCGGTTCGGCGATCCCGGCAAATGCAGGTTGCCCTGCACGGCCTCATTCGCGGATTGCACCAATTGCTCCACTTCCTGCGGAAATTCGGCGCGAATATAGGCGGCTCGCTCCTCGTTGGTCCACCCGCGCTTGCGGTCGATATCGGCCAATCTGCGCTTTACCTGCTCATAAAACTGTTCCTTGGAAACCGGTGTCGTCAGCACATCCTGCAAGTTCATGCGGCCGTCTCCCTTTTCGATAGATAGTTATTCTTTCAACGATCCGAGCATCGCGCCCTTGACAAAATATTTCTGCAGGAACGGATACACGATCAAGATCGGCACCGTAACGAACAGCGTGATGCCCGCTTTTACCATCTCCGGCGTTTTGATCGCCATGTCGAAGCCGGCCCCGTTCAGGGCGGCATCGCTGTCGATGACCAAGCTGCGCAGCACGATTTGCAGCGGCATCATCTTGGCGTCGCGCAAGTAGATCAACGCCCCGAAGTAAGCATTCCACTGGCCCACGGCATGGAACAGGGCAATCGTCGCCAGAACCGGTTTGGACAAGGGGATGACGATGCGCCCCATAATCCCGTATTCCGAACACCCGTCCAGCTTGGCCGAATCGAACATTTCCGACGAGATGCCCTGGAAGAAAGATTTCATAATGACGATGTAGAAGGCGCCCGTCGCGCCGGGAATCATCAGCGCCCACAGCGTATTTTCCATGCCGAGCGCACGAACGGTCAAATAACCGGGAATGAGCGGGATCGAAAAAATGAACGTGGCAATAATCGCTTTCAGCAGCGCTTTGCGGCCCTTCATGTTGCTTCTCGACAGCGGATACGCGGTCATCGCGCTTAACACCAGCGTAATCAAGGTGCCGACCACCGTAATGTACACCGTGATGCCGAACGATCGCCACAACCGTTTGATTTGGAAAATCGTTTCGTAAACGTCGAGGTTGAAGCCGATCGGCCAAAAAATGACCCGTTCTTCGGCTACCGGCTTCGCGTCGCTGAGCGAAATCGCCAGGAGATGAATCATCGGCGCAATCATCGAGAAGCTGATCACAATCAGCACGGCGCTCAGCGCGATTTGGAACGGGCGGTCGTGTTTGAAATCCAGCATCGACTTCCTCTCCTTTTCTCTAGTAGATACTTTCTCCCGTTGTCCGTTTGCTGAGATTGTTCAGACCGAGGATGAGGACCAGACCGATGACCGATTTGAACAGGCCGATCGCCGTCGTATAGCTGAATTGCGCGCTCAGCAAGCCGACGCGGTACACATAGGTGTCGATCACTTCGCCTTTGTCGAAGTTGAGCGGGTTGAGGAACACGAGAATTTGCTCCACGTTGGCGTCCAGCACGTTGCCGATCCGCAGCAGGAACAGCACGACGATCGCCGGCATGATGGACGGCAGCGTAATCGACCACATTTGCCGCCAACGGCCCGCGCCGTCGACCATCGCGGCTTCGTACAGGTTCGGATTGATGCCGGCCAGCGCAGCCAAATAAATAATCATGCCCCAGCCGACTTCTTTCCATAAGCCCGAGGCGATAATAACGCTCTTGAAATACTTCGAGTCGGTCAAAAATTCGATTTCGGCGACGCCGAACCACCTGTCGAGCAGTTGGTTGAGAAACCCGCCCGATTGCAGCAAATTGATGAAGATCGAACCGACGATAATCCAGGAAAGGAAATGGGGCAAATACAGCAGCGTTTGCACCGACCGCTTCAGCCACATGACCCGCAGCTCGTTCAGCATCAGCGCAAGAATCAGCGGTCCCGGGAAACCGATCAGGATGGACAGGAAGCTGAGCACGACCGTATTGGACAAAATATGGTAAAACTCCTCGTAAGTGAACATTCGCGAGAAGTACTTGAAGCCTACCCAAGGACTGTCGATGATGCCCGCAAACACATTGTAATTTTTAAAAGCGATTACGTTGCCGAGCATCGGCACGTATTTGAACGTAATAAAATAGATCAATCCCGGCAATACGATGATCCAGAGCGCCAGGGAATCGCTTCTCAGCCATTTGTTCATCAAGCGCATGTTGGGATCCTCTCCGATCAGAACGGGCCGGCCCGTACCAGGGACCGACCCGTGACCTCACTTGTATAAGCGGCTTAATTGCCGTAGAACGATTTGTGCCAGTCGGTTGCGATTTTGATCATGCTGTCGCCGCCGCGTTTTTTCCATTCGGCAACGAAGCTGTCGAATGCCTGATCCACGCTTTCCTTGCCGGTAATCGCTTTGGCGAACATATCCGCAAACAACGTGCCGGTTGCCGCCGATGCGGCCAATTCCGGTTTCTCCTTGATGATATCGAAGGCAGGCAGATCGAGGCTTTCGTCCTTGCCCGCGCTCTTCGACGCCTTGGCGAAGCCGTCGGCGATGACCGATCCTACCGGCGAAAGCGCAAGCACTTCTTTATCCTCGTAGCCGACGCCGCGCGGATTGAGCAGCAAGGTGAAAATTTGGCTCTCGTTGCTTGGCAGCTTCGCATACGCTTTATCCAGGCCGTCGAACGACACTTTGCCGTCCGTTTTCTTGTAGTTGGTGCCTTCGATGCCGAAGTGGAAGAAATCCTGCAGCTGCTGGTTCGTATAGGCCATATCAAAATATTTCAAAATCATTTCCGGGTTTTTCACTTTGCTCGGAATGACGCTGACATAATAAATGCCCGACTTCTTGCCACGGAGGAAATCGCCGCCCGGCCCTTTCGGCGCCGCTGCCAGCCCGATCACGCTTGTATTGTTCTCGTCGCCGGCAACTTTTTTCGCCCAGCCCGAGTAGTTGGCCGCGTCATGCAGCCAAGCGCCGGCTTTGCCCGTGGAAATCATGTTGTCCCAGTCGGCGGCTTTGTTGGTGAACATGTTCTTGTTGACATAACCTTTGTCGTACATGTCTTTCCAGAACTTGACCGCATCCTTCATCCCGGGCGTAATCATCGACGGAACGAATTGACCGTCCTTCATCACCCACATCGTCGGATGGACGCCGAACGAACCGAAGAACAGCTCGCTGTAGCTCATTTGTTCGCGGTAAGCGAAGCCGACGGCATCCTTCTTGTTGTTCTTCACCCATTCGAAAAACTTGAGCCATTCGTCGTTGGTCGTCGGCTCGTTCATTCCCGCTTCCTTCATCCAATCCTTGCGGTAATAAATGAGCCGCGTATCCGGATTCGGCCACATGGACGGTATGCCGTAAATTTTGCCGTTTTTCGAAACGAGCGGGCTTTTCCAAACGGCATCCGGAATCGCTTTCTTCAAGTTGGGCGCATATTTGTCGAGCAGCGGGGTCAAGTCCGTAAAGGCGCCCTGGTCGACAGCCCCCGCGTTGACCGGAGCGCTGATGCCGTCGGTGCGGATGACATCGGGCAAATCGCCGGAAGCGAAACGAACCGCCAGTTGCTTGTTCGTCTCCTCGCCGCCCGGAAGGAACTCGTAGCTGAGCTCATACCCGGTTAACTTCTGCAGCTGCTTGACGTATACATTGTCCTTCGTTTGACTGACCGAATTGAAATCCGGCACGGTGGGGTTTACCAGCAGAAAGCTGATTTTTTTCGGCCCTTCCGGCGCCGCTGTTGGAGCTGCCGAAGATTTGGATGCACCCGGCGACGTCGACGAAGCCGCAGGCGTGTTGTCTTTCTTGCTGCTGCAAGCAGCCAGCAAACCGCCGAGCACCATGGTTGCAGCGAGCAAAGACACTGCGCTTTTCTTGGATCCGACCATTGTTTGCATGTCCCCCTTCTGATTGTAGATCGCCGTCAACGGTTGCGTCTGGCCTTCCGTCAACGGGGATATCATTAAGTATACGAATTCGGGGTACGCTCGAACATGATATATATTGCAGCGAAATGATACTTCTTGTCATGATCGCGCTTTCATTCCGCATGGAAAGGTGGCGCAAATTTCAAATCCGCCGGCTTCCGGCTCCACAATCCGCAGCCCGTACGGCTCCGCGAAAGTAAACCGAAGGCGGCGGTGCACGTTCCAGATGCCGATTCCTCTGGCCATCTTGCGCTCTTGTTTCGTATGCAACGACGCCGTTTCGAACCGTTCATTATATTGCCTGATTTTCTCCGGTTCCATTCCTTTTCCGTTGTCCTTGATGCGGACTTCGTAGCCGCCCTCCACCCGTGCGCCCTTGATGGCAATGATGACGGCGCCGTCCGCATTTTCCGAACCGTACAGAAAAGCATTTTCGACCAGCGGCTGCAAGGTGAGCCGCACGCATGCCACTTGCGCGATCGCCTCCTCGTCCACATCGAAATCCACCTGCAGCGTATCGCTGCGCTCCTGCAAAATATTGCAATACCAGCGAATGTGCTCGATCTCTTCGGCCAGCGAAACGATCGGCTGGTTGTTTACGCTGTACCGGAACATGCGAGCCAGGGAAACCGCCATGATGCTGATCGGCTTGAGGCCTTCCCTGACGGCGTAGGCGTTGATCGCCTCCAGCGTGTTGTTCAGAAAATGCGGGTTGATCTGCGACTGCATCGCTTGAATGGCGGTCTCCCGCTGCCGCACCTGCAGCTCGTTTTCTTTGGCATGGGATACCTTCAACTGCTGCAACAGCCCGCGAATTTCGACCATCATCCGGTTGAACCCGGCATACAGTCTGCCCAGCTCATCCTTGCTGCCGCTTGGAGCTTCCACATGCAGATCGCCTTCCTCCGCCTTGCGCATCAGCTTCTGCAGCAGAATGATTCTCCGGGTCAGCAGCAGGGCGTGCCCGCCGAGCAGAAACAACACGATTGCCGCCATGCCGGCGATGACGAGGAGCGTAAGATGCTGCATTTGCAGCAGCCGCCCGCTCAGCGACTGAATCGGCACTTCGTAGACGATCAGCCAGTTCGAATACGCCGATCGCTGCCGGATGAGAATGTTTTGGCTGTCTTTCTCCAGCGCAATCGTTTCGTCCCTGCCGTCCGGCAGCGGCTTGCGCAGCGAAACGTCCGCCTGGCTGCCGCGCAGCCCGCTGTCCGGATGATAGACGTAGTTGCCGTTCTGATCGATAATGCCGAGGATGCCGGATTCGGGCAGCAGCGCGTTGGCGCCGATCAGGTCGATGCGGGACAGGTCGAGATAAATCGCGATCAGGCTGTTGCCGTTATCGTGGACATAATTGCTGTAGTACCGGTAGTAAGCCAGCAGCGGTTTCCCTTTGGGCATCACAACGCCCCCGACGCCGTACGTGCGATCCTCGACGCGCAATTGCAGCGCCTTCCGGTACTCCTCCTCTGTCATGGCACTGTACAGGCTTGCCCCTCTGTCCGCCCGCAAACTCATGCCGATGTAATCGGCGCGCCTGAACAGCGAGCTGAGCGACAAATCTTTATCGATTTTATTGAAGAGATTGACATATTCAAATCCGTTGTTGTATTCGAGCTGCATGAATTGCTGAATCGAAGGCAGCAGCAGCAGCGGCGTCGTGTCGCGCTCCAATTCGCGAAAGTAGGCGTCGATGACGTCGCTCGTTTGTTTGACCAGCAGCTTGCCGTAATCGGTGGCGGTTTGCTCGATCGTTCGGGACGTGCTCTGCTTCCATAAGTACAACACGATGAAAAAGGGCAGGCAAAGAAAGACGATGACGATGACCATCAACTTGAATCGCAAGGACATTACAGCGCCTCCCTTCGCCGGACTACTCGCTCTCCGCCGCAATCAGCGGCAGCCGGATCCGGATTTCGCACCCTCCGCCCGTTTGCTCCGCCAATTGCAGACCGTAAGGCATCCCGAACGTAAGCCGAATTCGCCGGTGTACATTCCACATGCCGCCGTACAGCTGCAAATTGGTTTCGTCCCATTCCGTCTGCGGCAAAGCAAACGCGCGGTTGTACTCGCGGATGGCCGCAAGCGGCATTCCGACTCCGTTATCGGCGATCGTCAGCTCATAGGCGTCGCCTTGTTTCGCCCCGCGAATCGCAAGGCAATCCGGCGGCAAGCCGGCCGCTTCGTAACCGTGCATGCAGGCATTTTCAATCAAAGGCTGCAGCGCCAGCCGCACGCAAGCGACATGCCGCAGATGCTCTTCTTCCAATTCGAACTCGACTTGCAAGGACTCGTTTCGTTCATGCAAAATATGGAAATAATTTCTAATATGATCCATTTCCTGCTGCAGATTGACGAGCGGCTCGTCGTTGTTCACACTGTAGCGGAACAGCCGCGAGAGCGAAACCGCCAGCGTGCTGATCGGCTTGATGTCTTCAAGAATCGCATGGGAGTTGATGACCTCCAGCGTATTGTAAAGAAAATGCGGATTGATCTGCGTCTGCATCACTTCGATCATCATTTCTTCCTGCCGTTTGCGCAGCTCCCGTTCCTTGGCGTTCGCGTCGTTTCGCTCGTCGATCAGCCGGCGTATTTGCACCAGCATGCGATTGAAGCTGCGGTAAAGCCCGCCGAGCTCGTCGCGGCTGATTTCCGGGGCTTTTACATTCAGATTGCCGCCTTCCGCCTGACGCATTATCTTCTGCAGCAGCGCGATGCGGCGGGACAAATAATAGGCGAATCCGCCGAGGATCAGCAGCACAAGCGCAATCAATCCGATGACGATCGATGTCGTAATGTACTGCATTTGCTGCAAGGGCCCGCTCAGCGCCCGGAACGGCACCTCGTAGACGAACGTCCAGCCCGTGTACTCCGATTGCTGGCGGATCAGCAGCTTTTTGTTGCGGGAGGAGCCTTCGACCGACTCGTTCCTGCCGTCGTGCAGCTTGTCCAGCAAGGAGCGATCGGCCTTCGTCCCCAGCAGCGATTTATCGGGGTGGTACACGTAGTTGCCGTCCCTGCCGACGATCGACAGAAAGCCGGCATCGCGCAACAGCATATTCTGGCTGGCCATCTCCAGGAACGATAAATTCAGGTAAATAATAATCATGCTGTTGATGTCGCGGTATACATAATCGCTATAGTAGCGATAATAGGACAGCACGGGACCGTAGGCGGTCATCGCGATGCCGCCAATCCCGTAGGTACGGTTGTTCGTCCGGTTGTTGATCGCGTTCGCGTACTCGTTATTGTCCAGGCTGATGAATAAATTCGTCGAGTAGACCAGCTTTTTCCCCGAGATGAGATCGATGCGGTTGATGTCCACGCTGCGGTTGTAAATCGCGCTTTGCGTCATTTCGCTGGCGATGCTGTTGACGGTCTCGTAGTACTTGTAATCGTTTGCGGTAGTTAACGCCATGAATTCCTGGATCGAAGGCATGACGAGCAGCTGCGACGTATCTTTCTCCAGGCCGCGAAAGAACGTATCGACGTAGTCGACCGTCTGCTTCATCAGCGCGTTCCCGTAATCGGATGCGGTGCGCTCGATCGTCGCGGACGAATTCCGCAGCCAGATGAACAGGATGAGCAGAAACGGCAGGCACAGAAACAGGATCATAATCAGCAGCAGCTTGGATCGCAGCGACATCCTCGAAACCTCGCTTTGCACGGCGTGTCTGGGCCGCCATTCGATAAAAGGGCGCCAACGCTTTAGAAGTACCATACCATATTCGTTCGTTTTTCGCAGCAGGAAAGCGGCGGGAGGGTGGTGTGAAGCGGAGCGGGGCATGATGACAGCTTAAGTGATTGATGTCTCACATAACTCACCTACTCCAACATCCGAATGGCTTATTTATTATGATCTTTCGAATATAATCGCTGGGTTGGGGACGGAGGTGGGTCAATATGTATGATTTTTCGACTATAATCGCTGGATTGGGGGCGGGTGCGATTCATTATGTATGATTTTTCGAATATAATCGCTGGAATGGATGCGGAGGTGGCTCATTATGTATGATTTTTCGAATATAATCGCTGGAATGGGGGCGGGTGCGACTCATTATGTATGATTTTTCGAATACATGCGACACTCTCTCTGTAGCATGATTGCGAGTGCCATGGGCAGGCATGAGTTTGGCGGCAACGGACGAGCACGGGGCGACACAGTCGAGGCGGCTTCGGAGGAGAAAAGCAAATTTGTTTTTGCAAGCGGTGCAGGGACGCTAGGATAGAAGTTGGTGTTGGCGAAGTGAGCGAGAGTGAGTGTAAGTGAATGTGGCGAGTGTGAGTGAGTCAGCGATTATGAGTGAGTATGAATGGGTACGAGTGAGTATGAGTGAGATCTAGCAAGGTAGCGACCATGCAGCAGCTTAAGTTTAAAATTGCATTTAATCGCCGTCAAAATCGCCGATTAGGCGTTGAGATCCCGCTCACTCTCGTACTCAGCACCCACTCTTCTGCTCCGAACGCGTCCCGCCGCCCGGCCAATGTTGCTTCCCTTAACCTTATTTACGCCGCCCGCCAAATAAGGCTGATTCCGGCCTTACAGCCTCACTTTGGCACGCGCCGGGCGAAGTAAGGCTGATTTCGGCCTTACAGCCCCACTTTGGCGCGCGCCGGGCGAAGTAAGGCCGATTCCGGCCTTACAGCCCCACTTTAACACGCGCCGGGCGAAGTAAGGCCGATTCCGGCCTTACTTCCGCACTTCGACGCGCGGCCAAAGCGTGGACGTGCCGCTACCTCCCTCCGGCGGCGCCTACTCCCGGCGGCGCACCGCCAGCTCGATGCAAACGAGCCGCAACGGCTGCTCTCCCCCGTTCTCGACCACCACTTCGTTCCATCCGTCCCGAACGAGCGATACGGGGAACGTGTAATTGAAGCCGGCATGCGCCGGAACATGATGCGTCAGCGGGCCGCACGGGAACAACAGCCGCTCGGTGCGCTCGTTCTCCAGCTTCGGCCAGCAGCCGTTGAACATGACGGGAACGAAGCGGCATTCTTCATCCGCCTGGACGACGAGCTGCACGACAAGCTCCAGCCCCGCTTCGGCCGGTTCGGCGCACATCGGCATCCGGAACGCCTGCCGCCAGCCCGGTTCGAGAATCGCCGGCACTTGCGGCGGCGTTTCGAAGGGAATATGCGACAGCAGACCGCTCTGGTTGCCGAATACGTAATGCTTCGGTTCGCCTCGCAGCGGCTGCAGCGGCTCAATATTTCGCAAGTTGGGGTAGTGGGAAGTAAGCCCCGGGATACGCGGCTGGTCCGTGCAATAGAAGTTGAACCAGTAGATGCCTTCCGCGCCAAGAACAAGCTTGCCGGCCGCATTCGCGGCAAGGATCGGACGGCTGGCCGAAATATAGCGAATCTCCATCGTACGATCCAACTCCGGTGCATACGTCGGCAGCGCGTTCGCGCCGTCTTCGATCACGCCGTAAATCGTCACGCCGTTGCCAAGCTCCGCCTTCAGGTCGTCATGCGGCATATCCCACGACGTACGCCAGAAGAAGGAAGGCGCCAGGAAGTCGACAATGCCTTCCCGCACCAGCGTGCGCACATCGATGCCGATGCTGAGCAGCGTGTTCAGGTTGTACGGGATGCGCATGCCGAGCGGGAACGGCTTGCCGGTCGCCTCCTCGCGCCGACGGGTCAGCTCGCGAATGCCGCGGAACCAATCGGTCATCATGGCGACCGTCTCCGCGGACGCGTTCGGCTCGCAGCAGAGCGGGTTGCGCAGCCAGTCGAGCTCCAGCCCCTCGAAGTCGTAATCTTCCACCACCTCGCGAATTTGCGCAAACATCAGATCGCGCACTTCCGGACATTCGTAATTCAACCCCCGGCGATAGTCCGGATTGCGCATCGTCGGCGAATAGGCGCTATTTTTCAGGCGGAAGCGTTCTTCCTTGAACAGCGGCAGGTTGAAGAAGCTGCCCTCGGGGTTGTTGAAGCCGTGCATGTCGTTCATGCGAATCGATACCCACGGCGAAATGCCGCGCCGGCGGCACGCCTGGTGCGTTTCCGCCAGCCAGTCGACGCCTGCATCCAGCAGGTCCTGATACAGGTTCATAAACGCAATCATCCGGTCGACGAACGCTTCCGTTTCCTGCGGATCGGTGATGCCCTGGCACACCGCATGGCCGCGGAAGTAGTCGCGGTCGCCGCGCACGTAACCGTCGAGGATGCCGGGAATCACTTTGCTCGGGTACCACGCCCGCTGCGCATTCGCGTTGATGAGGAACGTGTCGATGCCGTTGTCGGCCAGCGTATCGACATAGCGGTGCACCGCCTTGGCGGTGTAGGGGCCGCCTTCCGGCTGCCATTTCTCGGGATTGTAAAAGTACACGCAAGTATCCGCATTGTACAAATTGCGGTGCCGATCCGCCAGTCCCTGACGGCGTGTGCCTGCAGGTTCAAGATGCTGCCCGTTTTTTGCGGTCATCTGATGTTCGCCTCCGTTATGATCGTTTGTCGCCTTGATTGCCGGCCTTGCCCGGCCCGGTGGTTACCCGAAGCGGCAGCCGGCCTGCATGCCGGCAAGCGCGGCCGGAATGTCCGGGAACAGGCCGCCGGCCGCGGCGGCGTAAATTGCCGCGCCGAACGCCGCTTCTTCTTCTACAGCCGATAGGTGAAAAGGCAGCTCCAGCCGCTGCTTCAGCAGCCGGCGCAGCGCCGGATTGCGGCGCAAACCGTTGCCCGCGCCGCATCCAACGGCCAACTCCCGGCGCAACGATTCCGGCAGCAGCGGGACGAATGCGGCCAACTCGTCGACAACCCCGTTCAGAAATCCCGCTATCAGCCGGGACGGCGTGAAGCCGTCGGATGCGATGTTGTCGATCGCGCCAGTCGCCGCGGGATTGCCTCGAGTTCCGTAGAACTGCGTCCGCACCCGCAACAACGGCGGACCGCCAGGCAAGGCCCGGCCGAGCTCCTCCTCCGCCAGACGGTTCATCCGTTCATACAGCGAAACGTCGTCCGCGGTTCCGGCGAACAAGCGGCACGTCTCGCGGAAGAAACCTTCCAGCAGTGCATACGCCTTGCCCCCGCCAAGCGTTGCGCCGACGAGCAGATAACCGCCTCCGGGAAACGGCCGCACGTCGAGCGCAGGGTCGATCGCCGCGAGGTTGTCCGGCCGCTCCGCGAATACCGACACTTGTGCGCCTGTGCCGACGTTAATCAGCAGCGTGCGCTCCAGTTGCGGCACAGCCCCGAGGAAGCTGGCCTGGTTGTCGCCGATCGCGCAGGCGACGGCTTTGCCGTCCGCAGTACGGCCAACGAGACGAGTCCCGCCGGCCAGCTCCGGCAGAAGCGCCGCATCAAGCCCCGCCGCCGCCAGCGCCTGCCGGTCGAATGCCAGCGCATCCGCCGAGAACAGGCCCAAGCTGGCGGCAACGGAAGCGTCGATCAGCGGCCGCCGCGCGCCGCACAGCTTCATTGCCACATAATCGCCGATCGCGCATAACGCCGCCGCGCCCGCCGGCACCTCCTCGTTGCGCACATTATAAAGGTGCGTCGTCAAACCGTAACCGGCCGGGACGCGATAGCCGGTTTGCGCTTCAAGCCAGCCGGCGTATGTTTCCCCGGTCGGAAGCCGCTCGTCGCCGCGCCGGTCCTGCCACGTCATGAGCGAACCGAGCGCTTCGCCTGCCCCGTCCACATACAGCATGCCGTGCATTTGGCATGAAATGCCGATCGCCGCGACTTGCTCCCATAGCTGCCCGCAAGCGGCGATCATCTCTTTCACCAGCCGTGCGATTCGGTCGGGCTGCTGCAGCTCTTCCCAGCGGCGCGAAGACGGCAGCCGGGCATCGTTCGCCCTCGTCTCCGTATGGACGACGGCGCCGCCAGCCGCATCGGCCACCACACAGCAGACCGATGTTGTGCCAATATCGATTCCCGCCACATACGTCCCGCTCATCGCGCGCTCTCCCCTTGTTCGCTTTCCCCGCCGTTGCCAAGTAACCTGCTTCACCCGATTTCCCCATCAAAAGGACCATCGAACGGACCGTCCAACGAACCGCCGAAACGCTCGCACTCCCGACCTGCACCGGTTTCCTCCTTTTCACTGGTCCGCGCACAATCGGTGTTGCGGCTTGATGTCCGTGTTCTCCTCGTCGCCCCGTCCGCACGCTCGCCCGTTCGCCCTGTTCCGACAAGGTGTTCCGCGAAATAAGCCATCTTTTATTGCCTATTTCCCCCAAAATGAACAGTCGCGACGAAATAGCCAATGTTTCACTGGCTATTACCGCAGAATTGCCCCTTTGGCGGCGGTTCGGGGCAAATAACCAGTGTTTTCGCTGGCTATTTCTGCGGCAACAGGCGAATTCCTGCTAATCATTTTTCATGGGCTATTTCACTAATTCGCTGTTTCGCTGATCGCGACCAGCCCCGCTGGCCGGCCCGCCTTACTCGCCGGTGCCGCTGTCTTGCGGCAGCGCCAGCCGCCATGCCCGCCTCGCCGCAAACTCGGCCCCGCCGCCCACCGCAAACAGCCCCGCTTCGGTGGCGAGCTCCGAGTCCGCATACGCCGTGCCGGAGACGATCGTGCTGCGATTGACGCACACTTCGACGATCGGCCCGTCCAGGCGGACCTGCAGATGCCACCATCCATCCGGCGACCATGACGGCAAAGCCAGCCGTGAACGCGCCTTGCGTTTGCCCGGCCGGATCGAATCAAACCCGTTCGACAGCTCCTCGATGACGATCGAGCGGGTTGCGGCATCGATGAATACGCCCGTGATTTCGCGCAAATCGTGCGTACAACGAATCGCGATGCCGGCCCGCGTCGCGCCGTTCAGCCGAATCGTCGCCTGAAGCTCCAACTGGTGGCTACTCCATTCTGCCGGGAACGACGCATACGCGTATTCGGCATCCTTCGCGACTGCGACGGCGAAGCCGCCGGTTGCCGCATCCGGCGCGCCGCCGCCACCGGCAAGCTCCGCCCCTTGCTGCCGCTTGCCCTCCGCATTCGTCCAGCGCCCGAGCACCGGGCGCAAAGCGACGCCCAGTTCCTGCGCGCGAAGCCGGTCAAGCTCCGCCGGCCAAGACACGGCAAGCTCGCCGTTCGCATCGGCGGACAGAAGCCGCGGGAAGCTGAGATTGCTGCTCCAGCTTTGCTCCACCGGCCGTTCGGCGTGGGCCCATCCCCACGGCTCGACCAGAAATCCCCACGCCAACCGGCGGCCGCTGCCGTCCTCCAGCGTTTTGACGGCATAACATTTGTCGTCGTCGAACAGCGGCCGCTCCGCCGGGCGATGAAACGGACCGCGCATGCTGTCGCCGTAGCGAACGAACGTATGGCCGCCGCTCATCAGCAGCACGTATTTTCCCGTATCGCCAAGCGGGAACACGTCGGGGCATTCGCATTGCACCATGCCGTCCGGCACATAGATCGGATCGCCGAGCGTCCAGTCGAACAGGTTCGGCGCATGCAAGTAAGCGACGCAGCCTTTGGCCGCATGCGGCCGGTCAGGCATGTCCGCGCTGAGAAGCATATGCCACCGCCCCTCCTCGTGCCAGATGAACGGGTCTCGCCATGCCCCGGCTTCCGCGTAAGGAGCGGCGGCCCGGACAATCGGATTGCACGGGTTTTTGCGCCAGACGATCAGATCGTCGCTTTCCGCGTGGCAGATGGTTTGCCGCCGGGTGCCTTTCTGCACGCCGGCGTAGAACAGATGAAATTTGCCTTCCGCGTACAGACAGCAGCCGGTCCAGCAGCCGTCATCGTCCAGGCCTTCGACGTCCGGCGCAATCGCCACGGGAAGTGTCTCCCAATGCAACAGGTCGGTGCTGCGCGCATGTCCCCAATGTTTGGCCGGCATGCGATACTGATAGAACAGGTGGTACTCCCCGTTCCAATAAAACGGGATCGGATCGTTCATCCAATCGTCGCCGTGATAGTGCAGCCTGGGCAGGTTAACGGTCACAGCGCTTCACCTCTCTTGCGATTTTGTTCTTTTGTTCTCCGCAATGTTCAATCCACCTTAACGGGACGGCCGCCTACTTCGCCGCTTCCGGACGCGCACGCCTGCTTTTCCTCAAACGCGCACTTCATCGTCCCACAACCTTCGGATCGCACAAAATAGGCCGCAAAGCAGCATCAATGCTACACAAATGTTGACCAATCGGACTTACTGCAGCCCTGTGGCTGTTGCTCAGGCCAACCAGCTCGCCCGAAACGCGTCATCCCCCGAAAATAGCCAACAAAAAATGGCTTATTCGTGCCATTTCACCCGGTTCTGCAGAAATAGCCAGTGAAAGCACTGGTTATTCGCACGAAACGGCCGCCAGAGGAGCATTGCGGCACAAATAGCCAGTGAAAACATTGGCTATTTCGTCGTGACTGTTCATTTTGGGGGAAATAGGCCATAAAAAATGGCTTATTCCGCTCACCGCACGCCGAAGCGACGCTGTAAGGCTGAAATCAGCCTTATTTCGCTCGCCACACGCCGAAACGCTGCTGTAAGGCTGAAATCAGCCTTATTTCGCTCGCTACACGCCGAAACGCCGCTGTAAGGCTGAAATCAGCCTTATTTCGCTCGCTACACGCCGAAACGCTGCTGTAAGGCTGAAATCAGCCTTATTTCGCTCGCTACACGCCGAAACGCCGCTGCAAGGCCGAAATCGGCCTTATTTCGCCAGCCGCCTGACGCCTGCCGCCTCCCGCCAGCGACTCGCCGCTCCGCAGCGCCTCCCCCGTCAGCGGCGAATAGCAAACTTCACCGTACGCCCGTACGTGTAGCGCCCGCGCTTGTTCTCCCAATCGCCGAAGTCGTAGGCGACGAACAGTTCGTCTTCTGCGATTTCGGCGATCGCCATGTAATGCGTCGTCAGCACGCCCGACGTCAGCCGGTAAACGTGGCTCCACGTCTCCCCCTGGTCGAGGCTGACCGCCAAATAATTGCCGTTCCACGGATGGTCCGGCTTCTGCCAACAGGCGCGCGCCGGAATGCGCACGCCGAAGGCGCAGACGAGCGCGCCGCTGCGCAGCTCCAGCAGCTCGGGATCGACGAAGGCGCCCGTCAGCTCGACGGGCCGGCCGTGCTTGTCGAGCATGCCGGCGAACATGTCGGCCCATTGTTCCTCGCGGTAAATGTCGACGACGCCAAAATCGACCGGCCGCGCCGCGCTCCAGGTGGCGCCGTCGTCATCCGAATGCGCCTCGTACAATTCGCGTCCCGTGCGGATCATACACAGCAGCCGCCCCTCGCGACGGCCGCCGGACAGCCGGACGAGCGCCGGCTCGACCAACCCTTCCGTCCCCGGTTTTGGCGAAAGATCGATGGTCGAAACAAGCTCCCAATGTTTGCCCATATTGCGCGAGCGGAACATCATCGTCCGCGACTTCTTCATTGTCGTCATATAAGGAGCCGGCTCCGTGTCGCCCTGCAGCCAGCCGTAGCCGCATGCCAGCAAATCCCCGCCCGGCAGAGTCACAATGCTGCGGTGCAGGCGCTGCGCCTGATGCGCTTCGCCGCCGTCGTCGGTGCTGCCGGTGAACACGGCGCCGGGCATATGGAACGTGACCGGTACCGGCCCTTCCAGCGACCGCCAATCGTCAATCGACACGTACAACTGACCCGCTCCCGCATCCGGTTTGCCCGGCACGGGCGTAATATACGTGTCGAGCGCCAGTATCGAACCCGCCGCCAGTTGAATCGTGCCGCCTTCCATGTTGACGTCGTTTTCGCCCGGACGCTGCTCGAACCGCTCCCAGGTCATCCCCCCGTCACGGGAGACGACCGTAGCGATCTTGCTATGAAACACCATGCGTTCCGACGGGTACGGCTTCTCCGGCAGTTGCGCCTGCAGCACAAGCGCGCCGCTCGATGTGCGCATCATAAACGGCTGCAGCCCGCCTTCCAGCACGAGCCGCTCTTCGCCCGCCGACGCCGCAATCGCTCCATCCCCTTTCAACTCCACCCACTCATTGCGCACCATGCCGGGTTCCTCCTTCGCCATCTCTTTGCTGCGCACCACGCCGGTTTCCCCCTTCGCCATCTCACTGCGCACCATGCCCGTTTCCTCCTTCATCTGCCGCCGGCCGGATCAGCTTGCCGATCACGGCCAGCGCTTCCTTCGCGATGAGCGCGTTTCCGGGACGGAGAATGTGAATGCCGTCCGGCGCGCTCCATACGGGAGCGATATGCCGCGGATCGCCGGGATCAACCACGACCCGGTGGCGGTCGACGACCGGCAGCCCGCTCGCGCGAATCAGCTCGTTAAGCAGCAGCAACTGCTCGTAGTGGCGCTCAGTCGGCAGCGTACGGGGCGGCACCGTCGACAGCACCGCCTGCCCGCCCCAATCGATCGCCGCCGCTTGCTCCGTCATGCGGGCGAAAATCGCCTCGGCGGAGACGCCCATGCCGATATCGTTCGTGCCGCCTTCGATCCAGACGACCTCCGGCTCGAACGGAGCGATTTCGTACGCGAAGCGGGCGGCGTCCAGCGTCGTCGTCGAGCCGCCGCTGCCCGTGTTGAGCACATGCGTCTGCCCCAGCCCGCGCGTCACTTCATGCACGTAGCTTTCCTCCTCCGGCTCGCCGTCCGGCCCGGCCGTCAGCGAATCGCCGATGACGCCAAGCTTGCAACGATGCGGGCCGACCGGCGCCACGAACCAGTCCGACACGATCAAGGCGCCGCCCCCCGCCCGTTCGTTCGGGTGAATGCCGAAGCCGGGCAGGCCGGGGATGAACCGTTCCCGATCCGGAATCGTCAGATCGAGCCGTCCGCCGGGAACGCCGCCGCCGTCCATGCTCTCCAGCCGGGCGAACACCCCTTTGCGAAACAATAGCACGGAGAGCGTATACGTAACGCCAGCAACCATCTCGAACACGCGCTCGCTCCGACTGCCCGCGATCGTTTGCCCCGTGTTCAGGTCGAGCACGCAGAACGCGCCATTGTCGACGAGGACGCGAGCCGGCACGTTCGCTTCCGTCGTGCCGCGCGACAGCCGCAGCTCGACCAACCCGTGCTCGCCGGGAGCGACGCCGGTCTGCGTGCTGCGAAACGACAGCCGCGCCAGCAGCGAACGGTTGCCGGGGACGACGGCGTCGTCCAGCACGGCAATCGTATGGCTGTCCGGCAAACCCGCGGCGACGAACCAGCCGTCGTCGCCGCGCCCGCAAGCGCCGGCATCGGCGGCCAGCGCCGTCGTCACGCGCAGCGATACCGGCCGCACCGCCCCCCTCGCGAGCGAATCTTCCACATAAGGCGTCCCCAGCTCGGCCGACGTATGCAGCGCACTTAACAGTTCATCGAATATCGCCATCAGCGCTGCCTCCCCTGTCGGCAAACAGCGGTCCCGCATACTCGAGCCGCAGCTTGCGCCCGCAAATGCGCCGCCCTTGCACGCCGCTCCAATCGCCTCTGTCGTACAGCACAACCAATGTGTCCGGCTCTGTTTCGGCGACGGCAATGTAATGGGTCGTCAGTTCGCCAGACGTCATCTGCACGATGTGGCTCCAGTTCGCTCCCTGGTCGAAGCTGAACGCCAGAAAACTGCCGTTCCACGGATGCTCCGGCTTCTCCCAGCAGCCCTTCTCCGGGATGCGCACGCCAATGGCGCTGACCAGCAACCCGCTGCGCAGCTCGAGCAAATCCGGGTCAACGACCGCTCCTTCCAGCAGCAGCGGATATTCGTGGTCGATATGGCGGAAGCGGAACGTCGTCATTCCGGCGAACTGTCCGGCCCATAAGTCCGTGCGGCGAATGTCGATCACGCCGCCCCAATCGACGGGCACAGGCGCGCTCCACGTTTCGCCGTCATCGTCGGACACCGCCTCGTACAGCTCGCGCCCCGTGCGCATGTGACAGATGAGCCGCCCCCGCAGCGGTCCCTGCGACAACCGCGCAAGCACCGGCTCGTCGAAGCCTTCGGTGCCGACGGCGGGGTCGACGGCAATCGTCGACAGGTACGTCCAATGCCTGCCGCGATCCGTCGACCTTACGAGCATGCAGCGGGTTTTCTTCATCGAGGCGATGTACGCGCTCGGCGTATCGTCCCCTTGCATCCAGCCGTATAACGTCGCCAGCCAGTCGCCGTTCGGCAGCTCGACGATCGAACGATGCAGGCGGACCGCTTCGTGCGGCCGGCCGCCATCGTCCTTGCTCGCATGGAAATCAATCCCCGGCAGCGCAAAATCGACGTCGTACGGCCCTTGCAATGTGCGCCAGTCGTCCCGCGTTTCCCACATCTGGCCAGCCCCGAAGCCGGCAGCGCCGCCTTGCGCCGGCGTCACATACGTATCCAGCACGATCGCCGTTCCGTCCTGCAGAAGCAGCGAGCCGCCTTCCATATGCGCTTCGTTTTCACCCGGCCGGTACAACTGCCGTTCCCAGCGCTCCCCGCCGTCGCGGGAAACGAACGTCCCGTGCAGATGGTGCGAAACCATCCGCTGCGACGGATACGACGGCGCCGGCAGTTGGCATTGCATAACCAGCGTCCCGGGCCCGCCTTTCGCCAGAAACGGCTGCAGCCCGCCTTCCGCTACGATCGTCTCTTCGCCGCTTGACACCACAAGCCGCGGATCGCGGCGCCATAGCGCCGGCATCGGTTCCTTCATCCCGCTTCCCCCTTTGAATCGCCCTCTCGCTTCTTGAAGCCGCTCATCCGCTCCGCCGCACCGGAAGCGCCCGCTTCAGCAGAAACTCGGCTGCCTTCGCATACCAGACGCCGCTGCAGTTATGAAACGCCTCGTCCGTCACAATCAGGTCGACAAGCTTCTCGCCGTACCCCGCCGCTTCGTTCGCCTGCTGCACATCCAAATAAAACTGCAGACAGCGCCTCGTGCTGACCGCCCAGTCGTGGTTCGGAATGACGATAAACATCGGCTTGCCGGCCAGCCTGTCGGCCAGCAGCGACAACCGCAGCGCGGCGACTTCCTCCCGCTCCCGCTCCTCCGTGAAGCCGATCGCCCGCCAGTCGGTGACCGGACAAAACGCCGCCAGCGCGGCGATGCGCGGCTCTTCGGCGTACAGCCGCAGCGACATGTAGCCGGAACGCGACACGCCGCCGATAACGATTCGTCCCGCTTCCGCAATCCCCATCCCGATGCAGCGGTCGATGACCGCCCGTCCATCCCGCACGAAACGGGCGAACGGGTCGTCGCCGGCGAGAAAGGCGGCGCGCAGCCCGGGAATATCCGAGCCGTACGGTTCGCCGGCTCGCGAGCCGTGGTGGGGCGGGTCGAAGCTGACGACCCGGTGCCCCTGCTCGAGCATTTCGTCGACAGCGACAATATACGGGAAAGCGCCCAGACTCAGTTCAATCGTATTGGCGCAGGACAGATACAGCAGCGGCTGCGGCGCCAGCTTCTCCGCGGGAGGAGCATACAGCCGGCATGGCACCGTTTGGCCATCCGACACAACAACAAAATCGCTCGTTTCGAATTGACGATCGTAATAGCCCACGGCTTTTCCTACCCTTTCACCGCGCCTACCGACAGTCCTTCAATCATATGCCGCTGCCCCCAGGCGAGCACGATCAGCATCGGAATGACCGAAATGACGGACGCGGCCATAATCGCGCTGTCGTTGTTCGCATACTCCGTTGAAAAAATTTTGATCGCAATCGATACGACATAATTGTCCTTCGAGCGCAGGAACAGCAGCGCCGACTCGTATTGGTTCCACGCGGCGACAAAATACAGGATAACGACGGTAAACAGCACCGGCCTGGCAATCGGCATGGCGATCGTCCAGAGCGTACGCATGTGGCCGGCCCCGTCGATTTTGGCGGAATCGATAATTTCGTCCTGCAGCGTCTTGAAATATTGCCGAAGCAGGAACACCGCCATCGTCGGCCCGAGGAAAGCGCCGAGCCATTGCGATGTCAGCGTGTCCAGCAGCCCGAGATTTTTATAAATGATAAAGTTCGGTATCATTACCACCTGGAACGGGATCGCGACCGCCGCAAGCTTGAACATAAAGATAAAGTCGCGTCCGACAAAATTGATTTTGGCGTAAGCGTAAGCCGACATGCCGCCGACCACGATCGTGCCGACGACAGTCATAAAGGTGACGTACAGCGTGTTCGCGTAATAGCGGCTGAAATTGTAATTGCCCGTGAACAGCGTGCGGTAATTGTCCAGCGTCGGATGGCGCGGAATCCATTCAATGGGAAATTTGAACACTTCCATATTGTATTTGAACGACGCGGAGATCATCCAGATCAGCGGCAGCATCATCAGTACGGCCACGCTCCACAGCGCGATCCCGGTCGCTAGCTGGCCAACTGCGCGAGTCAGCTTGTATGACATCATTTTGCATCCCCCTCGTTCCCGTATTTCGCTTCTGCTCGCCGCCCGGCGGATGCCCTGTCGCCCGTTGCTGCCCGATCAACCGTAATGCACCCACTTCTTCTGCAGCTTCCACTGCACGATCGTGAACCCGATAATGATAATCGCCAGCAGCCATGCGGCCGCGGACGCATACCCCATGCGGAAATAGGAGAACCCGTACTTGTAGACAAAATAGCCGAGCACATAGGTGGAGGAACCCGGTCCCCCGTCGGTGAATACCTGGATCGACGACCATTGCTGGAACGAACCGATCGTCGACACCATTACGATGAACAATGTCGTCGGCGAAATCAGCGGGAACGTAATGCGCCAAAACTTCTGCCTGGCGTTCGCTCCGTCAATCTCCGCCGCTTCGTACAAGTCTTTCGGGATGCCGGTAAGCGATGCCGCATAAATGAGCGCATAGTAGCCGAGCGCGCCCCAGACGCCGAACAGGGCAAGCGTCGGTTTGGCCCAGAACGTATCCAGATGCCACATGGGCGGATTGTCGATGCCGATCGCTTTCAGGATCGCGTTGACCGGCCCTTTGGACGGATTGAACAGCATGTTCCATACCATCAGCACGGCCACCATATTCGTAATGTGAGGCAGGAAGTAAATGATCCGCAGCGTTTTGCCGGTGGCAAGCAAATGGTTGAGCAGCAGCGCCAGAATGAGCGCCAGAAACGTCTGCACCGGAATTTGCAGCAGAAACCACAGGTTGTTCCGCAATGACGTCCAGAAATAATCGTCGCGCAGCACGTTGGTGTAATTGTCGATGCCGACGAACGATGTCCCGCCGATCGAGCCGATCAACTGCCAGTCCGTCAAGCTTATATAAAACGAAAAGCCGAGCGAAAAAATCGTAAACACGCCGATCCCGATCAAATTGGGCAAAATAAACAAATAACCCGTTACCGTTTCCCGCAGCTTCAGCTTATTCATGGCGAGGCTCCTTTCCGCAGAGCGAACCTGTCTACGTTGGCATGAAGCGGACCGGAGCGGAACTGATGCGCCCCGGCCGCCTGCCCCGCGTCAAGCGCGATTATTTCTTGAATTTGGCCCCTTCTTTGGTGCCTTCGTCCTGCATTTTGTTGATGAAATCGTCGATGCCCGTTTTGCCAAGGTAATAAAGCTCGCCTTCGCGGTTGAACAAGTCGCCGATCGCCGTTTGCGCGCTGGCATCCGCAACCGGCGGCGGCGAAATCGACGAAACCGCCTTCGTTTCTACAAACACCTTCTTGATCGTGTCGACCAGTTCTTGCGGATACACGTTGTCGTGCTTCGCGCCCTTCGAATCGATGAACTTGTTGTAGATGTCGTTGAATTTGGCCGGATCGGCTTTTTTATACGACGGAATCGAACCGATAATGTCGAAGATTTCGGTCGTCATGAATTTGACGAACTGGTACGCTTCCTTCGGATATTTCGTTTTGGCGTTGACGGCGAAGCCGTAGCCGGCGGTGACATTGGACGTCTTCGCCGGAGCCGAAGCGCTGAGTTTCGGCAGGAACGTAACCCCGTACTTGAACTTGAGCGCGTCGTCGCCAAGCGTGCCGTTGTTGTATTTGAGCTGGTTCCAGTACACCGGGGCCCACCAGTTGCTGACGATCATCGCCGCTTTGCCTTGCGCGAACAGAATGCGGTTATCCAACTTCTCCAGCTTGTATTGCGCCAGGCTCGGCGCGTAACCGCCGTCGAACAGCGCCTTGTAGGAAGTCAAAATTTGCTTCACGCGCGGGTCTGCGTAGTTTGGCGAAAAAGCGTCCTTCATCATCGACCAGCCGTCGTGCTGGATCGGGTTGAGCGTGATGCTCGGCAAGTAATGGTTCTGCGAATAGCCGTACACCTTGTTCGCGCCGTCGCCCTTCGTCAGCTTCTTCGCCATCTCGAACACCTGATCCCAGGTCGTGTTTTCGTCCGGGTATTTCAGGCCGGCGGCGTCGAACATGTCCTTGTTGTACCAGAACATGTCGAGAATGACGTTATACGGCATCAAATACGTTTTGCCTTTGAGATCCAACGGCTTCATGATATCGCCGAAATTTTCGATCAGATCGAACTTGTCTTCCTTGGCCAGCGGCGCCAAATCGAGAAACACGCCTTTGTCCGCCCTTGCCAACGTGTCGCCCGGGTTGAACAGCATAATGTCGTAGTTTTCGTTCGAGGCGAACGCGACGTCCATCGCCTTGTTGTAGTCCGCTCCGCTCGGGAACTCCTTGACTTCGACTTCGATGTTGCTGTCCGGGTACATCTGGTGGAACCGTTCGACCGCGCGTTTGTTGTAATCGACCCACGCGCCGTTCCAGCCGGCATACACAAGCTTGACCTTCTCCTTCGGCTTCGCGGAAGCGGCTGCGGAAGGACTGCTTGCCGCCGCGCTGGCGCTCGGCGACGCTTTGCTGTCGCCCGCCTGGTTGCCCTTGTCCTTCGAGCATGCCGCCAGCACAAGGCTGAGCAGCAGCATCGCGGCCACAATCGCGTTCATCGCTTTGAAACGCTTCATGTTCTTTCCCCCTTGGGTATAGTGGTGGTTGTTGCACCTTCCATGTTACGCGCCATGAAAACGCTTCAACAGGCGACAAACCTAATGAATAGAGGGTGAAACTAACTGTTCGCGGGTCCTTGCTCGTCGGACGACAGTCGATCGACAAATTCTTTCGGCGTAAAGCCCGTCACTTCTTTGAACACTTTGCTGAAATGTTTGGCGTCCTGGTAGCCGACTTTGCCCGCCGCCTCGTATATTTTGAGCGTATAGTTTTCTCGGAACAGCTTGGCCGCCTGCCGCACCCGGACCTCCTTCAAATATTGATTGAAGTTGACGCCTTCCTCCTTCTTGAACAGAAAGGACAAATATTCGCTCGTCACGTAATTCGCTTCGGCGAACGCCGAAAGCAGAATCGGCTCGGCCATATGTTCCTCGACGTACCGCTTGATTTCGACGATGATGCGGCGTTTCTTCTGGTGCTGGGCGTCCTCCAGCCGGACGAGCAAGCCGAGCAGCGACCGGCAGGCGCAATCGTGCACGGCGCGAAGCGTCAGATGCGCCTGCAGCTGCCGGTCGGTCGTCTGGCGCTGCAGCGTCAGGCTGCCCTGACCGACCGTCTTCTCCATCAGCAGATGGGCTTGCACGACCAGCTCCGCATACAGCGCCCGCACCCGATCGGCCGGCTGCCTTCCGCCCGTGCGCAGCCGGAAGTACAGCTCGGACATCTCCCGCTGCAGCCCGCCCTTGTCCCGCTGCTCCAGCGCATGCAGCACGGGCTGGATCGGCGGCAGCGCTCCCGCCGTACCCGGAGCCGGCGGGTTGCCGGGCAGGCGGTCCGAACGCATCACCTTGTTGTCGGCATAAAACACCGCCTCCATCATCGCCTCCGCATCCTGAAGCCGCCGAATCATGGCCGGCAGCGCCGCGATCGGCATTCGCGGGCTCGTCAGCACACACTCGACGTCGCCGTCCTCCTCGGCCGCCTTCTCCATCGCTTCGTCCGCGCCGTTGCCGCTTCCTTTCCACAACAGCACAAGCAAATAGCCAAAATCGCGATACTCCGCCGCCCACAGGATGCCGCCGTTGCCGCTCCCGCCGCCGCTCAGCGCGGCGCGGGCCGTTTCCTTGACGCGCTCCGCCGCTCCCTTGCCGCGGGTTCCCGTCGCCAGCAGCGCGTATTGCACCGCATAATCGCGATACCGCTGCATGGTCGCCTGCAGCCATTCCTGACCGGCGCGCTCCGCGTGCAGCCGGTTGACGATTTTAAACAGCTCGGCTTCGGCCTGCGCTTCCGCCGTCCCTTTGCCGTCCAGCTGGCGGCGGGCTTTCTCCAGCAGCTCGGCCACTTCGTTCATCTGCAGCGGCTTGAGCAAATAATCCAGCACGTTGTGCTTGAGCGCCGTCCGCGCGTATTCGAATTCGTTGTAGCCGGTAATGACCGCCACCAGGGCATCGTGGCGCCGCTCCGCCAGCCGCTGCATAAAGTCGAGCCCCGACATGCGCGGCATGTGCAAATCGAGAAAAATAAGGTCGATCGGCTCCGCGTCCAGCCGCTCGAGCGCTTCCAGGCCGTTGCCCGCCTCCGCCGCGACGCGGAAGCCGTAATCCTCCCAGGGAATAAATTGCCTCATCCCTTCGCGCAGCACCTGCTCGTCCTCCACCAGCATCACGGCAAACATCGAACCACGCCCCCTTTCTCATACGCTGTTCTCGTCATGTGCGATCGGCACTTCGATCTCCACTTTCGTCCAGTGGTGCTGTTTGCTCGCCACCGTCATCCTGCCTTTGTCGCCGTGATAGAGCGACAGCCGCTGCGCGATGTTGCGCAGCCCGATGTGATCGTCCGACTTCCGGTCGGCCAGCGATTCGCGCACGGCGGCGAGCCGGTCCGCCGCAAGCCCGCAGCCGTTGTCCGCCACGCACAGCCGAATGACGCCTTCGCGAACCGACACGCCGATGAACAACATGCCGTTGCGCTCGCTTTTGTCGATGCCGTGGATCAGCGCGTTTTCGACGAGCGGCTGCAGCACGAACCGGACCATCCGCTCGTTTTCCGCTTCCGCGTCGATCGACCATTTGACCGACAGCCGGTTGCCGTAACGAATCTGCTGAATGTACAAATAAGATTTGACATGAATCAGCTCTTCCTTGACCCGCACGATCTTGTTGTCGGAGTAATTGCCGGAACGAAGGTAAATCGACAGCTCGCCGATAATGCGCGAGACATCGTTTTCCCCCCTCGTCAGCTTCATCGCCATCCAGCGGATCGTCTCCAGCGTATTGTAGAGGAAATGCGGGTTCATCTGGTGCAGCAAGTTGGACAACTCGGCCTTCTTGTAGGCCAGCTGGATTTCCCGGTTGATGACTTCGATGGAATAGATGTTGCTCATCAGCACCTTGATGCGGTCGATCATCGCGCTGATATGTGCGGACAACTCGCCGATTTCGTCGGCGCCGCGAAAACGGGAGATCGGGTTGTCGGCAAAATCGGACGCCACCGTCTGCCGGATTTGTCGCGCCAGCTTCTCGATCGGTTCGGCGATGCGGCGGGCGAGCATATAAGTGATGAGCAGAATCGCCAGCATTACGGCGAGCAGCAAATAGCCGTTGACCAGCGCAATTTCCTTCGTGCCCGAGAACAGGTCCGTCTGGTCGAACGTGCTGGCGATCGTCCAGTTCAGCTTGTGCATCGTTTCGCCCAGCACCAGGCTGGCGGTGCCGCCGTTCTGGTTCTCCTTGCTGTAAATGACAGCGCCGGTCGGGTCGCGGATGACAAGCTCCAGCGACGGGATGCCGAGATTGCCGCTGAGCGCCTCGAGCTGCCGTTCGTTGATCGAATACAGCTGGTAGCCGAGCAGCACGCGCGCGTCCGTCAGGCTGTATATTTTTTTGGCCGCAAGAACGACATGGTCGCCGAACTCGTCCTTGTTTTCGTTGATGAACACCGACTCGCCTTCCGTCTTCTCCAGCAAGGGGAAGATGCCGTGCTGCTGGATGTTCATTTCATTGACGAGATTGTTGATCGTCGAAAACATGAATTCGCCCTGCTTGTTGTAAATGTTCAGGTAATTGATGTTTTTGCTGATGACGTGCTGGAACGAAAACAGCTTCTTCAATTCGCCGGCCAGCTCCGCCTGGCTGTGGTCGCCGAGCAGCAAGTTCTGGATGAGCGGGTCGCGGACAATGTAGTTGATGCCGCTTTCGATGTAATCGATGTTCTTCTCGATCGAACCTTCGGATTGGGCGACGAACTCCTTGTAATAGCTTTCCAGATTGATCTTCAGCATCTGGTAGGAAAAGTAATAATGGACGAGGAACAGCAGCAGCATGCCGACGATGCATTCCGCCAGCAGAAACACGAACAGCCGCAGCCGGAATCCGGCAGGCGTCTTCGCGCTCGGGCGCAAGCGGGTGAAGTCGTCGGGCGTTTCAATAGCGCCCATTTCGCCCACCTGGCGCCGCATGAATGCGAAGGGGAGCAGCATGCGCCGCGAGAACCAGGCGGAGAACGCCAGCGCCGCAATTGCAAGCAGCGCCACCGTAAGCGCAAGCCGGTTGCGGTAGTGCGATTTCATCGCCGCATAGGCGGGGTCGTCGCCTTCTACGACCAGCTTGTAACCGGCATTGTTGCTCCCGGCGGCCGACGACGGGGCCGCATCCCCGGCAGGAGGCTTCATCTGCTGCTGCGGGATCAGGGAATAATGGAACACGGAGCCGGTATCGATCGATTGCAGCAGCAAGTCCGGATTCAGCACGATCATCATCGTGGCGTTGTCGGCGAATTTTTTGACATACACGAACCGGTTCTTGAGATAGCGGTCAAAATAGGGCGGCACCTGCAGCTTGTCGCTTCGCGGCTTGTCCGGCAGCACGATCCATTGTTCGTCCCACGAACGATTGATATCGTAAATGTCCAGCAGCTTGAAATAATTCAGCTTGTTAATATCCGACTGGAACAAGCCCAGGTTGATCGTCGAGCCAAGAAATACTTCGCCCGCAGGCATGGACAACAGAATGCTTTCGATATCGTGATCGTAATTGATGCTGTTGGTGAACATGCTTTCGAGGGCGGTTTTGCGGCCGATGATATCGACCAGATCGACCGGGGATTGGGCGATGTTTTGCAGAAGCTCGTTGTTTTTGGAGAACAGCAGCACGATTTTTTCGACTTGATTGAACACCGTTTCCAGATGCTCCTCCACCTGCTTCTGCACATGGAACAGCTGCTCCTGGCGCTGCCGTTCGATTTTGCCGACGGACAGCGAATACGACACGATCGCGGTTACGGAGAACAGGACAATCGTCAGCAGCATGGAAGCGAAAACCATTTTGACGCGGATGGAACGCTGCTTCATGGTGACGCCTCCCCGGGTGTGCAAACGCTTGCTTTTATTATAAAACAACCCCCTCCCGAATGAGGAGGGGGAAACTAAGATAAGGTAGGTAAAACTAAGATACCTTAGTTTTGCCTACCTCGGATCGCTGAAGCAAGTTTCGCATAATTGCAATGGAAATCGATCACAATAGCGGTTGGGCGCATGGCAGTCGGCGTCCGACATGCTGACTTTCGGGAGGTGATATCCAGATGGCAAAACCGGACAACCGGGCGGACAACGTAGAGCGTCTGCAGGAAAGCATCGAAAATACGCAGGAAAACCTTCAAGAAAGCGAAAGCTATTTGAACGAATTCGGCGCTGAAATAAACAGCGAGGAACGAAACCAGCTCGAAGCGAAAAACGAACGGCGCAAACAAAGCATCGCCGGCCAGCGCGAAGAAATGCAGGACGAACAAGCGGACCGGCAATCGTAAGCGGCACCGCGACCGACCTCGCATTAGCCGGAAGCGCAAACGAAAGAAACGGCTCGTCGCCCCCATCGGGGCGATGGCCGTTTCTTTGAAGGCCGGCGCGCCGCTACTCCTTCAGCGAACCGAGCATCGCGCCCTGGACAAAATAACGCTGGAGAAACGGGTATACGATCAGGATCGGCAGCGTACCGACGACGATAATGCCCGCCTTCATCATCGCCGGCGTGCTGAGCGCGGCCACTTCCATGTTGCCTGACATCGCGGAGGAAAACTGGTCGTCGACGATCATTTCGCGCAGCACGACCTGCAGCGGCAGCAGGGTGCGGCTTTTGATGAAGATGATTGCGCTGAAGTAGGAGTTCCATTGCCCCACCGCATGGAACAGGGCGATGGTGGCAAACACCGCCTTGGAGAGCGGCACCGTCAGCCGCCAGTAAACGGCGAACTCGCCGCACCCGTCGATCTTGGCCGCGTCGAACAGCTCGGACGACAAGCTCTGGAAAAACGTCTTCATCAGAATGACGTTGAACGCGGCCAGCGCGCCCGGCACGATCAGCGCCCATAGCGTATCGTACATGCCAAGGCTGCGAACGACGAGAAAGCTCGGGATGAGCGGCACGGAAAAAATAAACGTCACCAGCACGCCTTGCAGCACGTATTTGCGTCCTTTCATGGCCGGCCGCGACAGCGCGTAGGCGAGCGACGAATTGAACGCCAGCGCCAGCAAGGTGCCGGCAACCGTAATATAGGCGCTGACGGCCATCGACCGCCACATCGCCGCAAGCCCGAACACATCGCGATAGACGGCCAGATGAAAGCCGCGCGGCCAGAAGACCACCATGTTCGCGGTCACGTACATCGGGGAGCTTAACGAAACCGCCGCCAGATGGACGAACGGCAGCAGCATGGACAAGCTGACTAGGGTGAGAAATCCATGATTGACGGCCTGGAACAGCCGGTCATTCCGCGCTTCCGGCATGCGCCGCCTCCTTTCGAGCATCGCGTCTGTCAATAGATGCTTTCGCCCGTGATTCGTTTGCTCAGCCGGTTCAGGCCGATCACCAGCAGGAAGCCGACCACCGATTTAAACATCCCGATCGCCGTCGTATAGCTGAATTGCGCGCCGAGCAGTCCGACGCGGTACACGTACGTATCGATCACTTCGCCCACGTCGCGGACGAGCGGATTGAGGAACATCAGCAGCTGTTCGATGTTCGCGTCCAGCATATTGCCGATGCGCAGCAGCAGCAGCACGACGATCGCCGGCAGCAGGGACGGCAGCGAAACGTGCCACATCCGCCGCCACCGTCCGGCGCCGTCGACCATCGCCGCTTCGTACAGGTTCGGGTTGACGCCGGCCAGCGCCGCCAAATAAATGATCATGCCCCAGCCGACTTCCTTCCAGATCCCGGAGCCGATGACGACGGAGAGGAACGAATGCGGCAGCGTCAAAAAGTCGATCGGCTCGTTGATCAACCCGAAATGGAGCAGCGCCGCATTAAGCGTGCCTTTAAAGTTGAACAGGCCGATGAAGATGCCGCCGACGATGATCCAGGAAAGGAAATGCGGCAAATAAAGCAGTGTCTGCACCGTTCGTTTGAAGGCGCGCATGCGCACCTCGTTCAGCAGCAGCGCAAGGACGAGCGGAGCCGGGAAACCGAACGCAAGCGAATACAGGCTGAGCGCCAGCGTATTGCGCAGGATGCGGAAAAACTCGGCATAAGCGAACATGCGCTCGAAATGGGCCAGACCGGCCCAAGGACTATGGAACAAGCCTTGAAACAAATTGTAGTTCTGAAACGCGATCCAGTTGCCGGCCATCGGCACGTACTTGAACAGGAGCAGATGCGCAATTCCCGGAGCGGCGATGCACCAGAGCGCGAGGTTGTCCCGCTTCGCGAACGTTCCCTTCATATCGATCCCTCTTCCTGCTGCGCGCCCCCGGGCGCCGGTCCCTTCACCGCGAACCGGCGCCGGGGCAGGTCTCACTTCTTCGTAAAGCTGTTATACCATTCGGTCGCTTCCTTGATCGCGTCGTTGCCGCCCCGCTTCTTCCATTCCGCCACGAAGGCGTCGAAGGCGTTGTCGAGCGGCTCCCGGCCAAGCACCACCTTCGCGAACATGTCGAGGAACAACGTGCCCGATCCGAGTCCGGGGACAAGCTCGGGGTTCGTTGCGAACGCTTTGGGCTTCGGCAAATACGGCGCAATCGTTTTGACCGGCTTCACCGCGTTTTTGTAAGCTTCCGACAGGATCGGGCCGTCAGGCAGGGTGGCCAGTATTTCCGGCGAGTTGAGGCCGGCCGCGGTCACGTTGAGCGACAAGCGGAACGTCAAATACTCGTTGTTTTGCTTGTTCTTCGGATTTTCGGCGTCCCATTGGACTTTGCCGTCCTTTTCGGTATAGTTGCGGTCCTTGATCCCGAAGGCGAAAAACTTCTGCATCTCCGGGCTGGACCAGGCGAAGTCGAGAAATTTGATCACGCGTTCCGGATCTTTGACCGAGGACGGAATGACCATCGGAAAATAAATGCCGGTGCTGTTGATGCCGTACCCCTGATCGCCTTTCGGACCGACGGGCGGGGCAATCATCGCAATCTTGGCCGTTTTTTCCACCATTTTCGATGCCCAGGTGGCCGTATAGTTGTCGACGTAATGGCCCCAGAAGCCGGCTTTGCCGCCCGTGACGTTCGCCGTCCATTCCTCCGCTTTGGCCGTGAACAGGTTTTTGTTCACGTAGCCGTTGTCGTACAGCATCTTCCAGAACTTGATCGCTTCCTTCATCTCCGGTGTAATCATTGCCGGGATATATTGCCCGTTCACGAACTTCCAATCGGACGGATGGGCGCCAAACTCCTGGAAGAAGATGTCGCTGCCGGCCAAATTTTCGCGTACGGAGAAGCCGAACTCGTCTTTTTTGCCGTTGCCGTCCATGTCCGTATTTTTGACCGCTTCGAAAAACTTGACATAATCGTCGACCGTCTTCGGCGTCTGCATGTTCAGCTTCTCCAACCAATCCTGGCGGATATACAGCACGGCCGTATTCGGGATCGGCCAGACGTTGGGGATGGCGTAAATTTTGCCGTTCCGCGATACCGACGGGGCGTCCCAGGCAGTTTGCGGTATGTTCTTGAGCAGGTTTGGCCCGTACTGCTTGAGCAGCCCGCTCAGCTCGGTGAACGCGCCCTGCTCCAGCGCGCCCGGCGCGGCCGCGGACGAGATGCTGTCGACGCGCACCAGATCGGCCAGTTTGTTGGACGCGAAGCGAACCGTCAGTTGCTGGATGAAATCGCTGTGGCCGAGAAACTCCGGCTTGATGTCATACCCGGAAATGCGCTCCATTTCCTTGACATAGGGATCGTCGTCCCAATTCGTCACCGCCTGGGCGTACGTTGCGCCGGCGTGCGACAGCAAAATGCTGATTTCTTTCTTCTCTTCTTTCTTCGGCGTCGCCGATGCAGCCGCCGCGCTCGGCGGCGCAGACGGCGACGCTTCCGGCTTCGCCTCCCCGCTCTTCGTACACGACGCCAACAAACCGGACAGCAGCGCCGCCGCGCCAAGAAGAAGCGCGGATTTTCCCAGCTTAGCCCCCATTGACCATCACCCTTCCCTACGGTTGAAAGTGCTTACAGGTTGATTATAGGGACGACACCTGCCGCTTGATATGCCGAAAACGACGATATGATGACCGTTTCTGCTACAATCGTTTCGAGCGATACTCGCTGGGCGACAGGCCGGTGTACTTCTTGAACATCCGGCAAAAATGCGGGTATTCGCCGAACCCGACGATCGCCGCAACCTCGTAAATTTTCGTCGCGGGATCGGCAAGCGCAAGCTTGGCCCGCTCGATGCGCAGCTCGGTCAAATGGCGCAGGAAGCTGACGCCGGTTTCCTCCTTGAAGCAGCGGCTCAAATGCGAGATCGATATGCCGATGCCGTCCGCCACCGTCTGCAAGTCGAGCGACGGGTCGGCGTAACGCTCCAGGGCCGCTTGTTTCGCTTTCCGGACGAATTGGTAGGTGCTCCAGTTTCGTTTGCCGTCGCCGTCGGCCCGATCTTCCGCAGGCGGGGCGGAAGCGGCAGGCGACGGCAGGGCGGCGGCGGTGTCCGTGCCCGGCAGCAGCTTCTCGCGCAGCTTGTGCAGCACGGCATAGAGCGCTTCCGGCACGACCGGCTTCAGCAAATAATCGAACGCGCCGAACCGGAGGCCCGACTGCGCGTATTCGAATTCCTCGTAAGCGGAGATGATGACGATTTCCGCCGGCAGCCGGCGGCGGCGAATTTCTTCGATCAGCCGCATGCCGTTCATGACCGGCATGCGCATATCGGTGATGACCAGCTGCGGCGCGCAGCGGTCGATCAGCGCCAGCGCTTCCTCGCCGTGGCTCGCCTCGCCCGCTACCTCGTACCCGCAGTTGGCGGTTTCGATCAGCTTGCGCAGGCTGCGTTTGATGTAGCTCTCGTCATCCACGATAATGGCCCGGATCATCGCCCGTCCTCCTCCATTTGCGGCAAACCGTCCGCCCCGCTTCGTCTTGCGTAAGGCAGCGCGATTTCGATGACGGTTCCGGTCCCGTCCGACTTGACGATATCGAGCCCGTACCCTTCGCCGTAGGTCATCCGCAGCCGTTTGTGCACATTCCACATCCCGATTCCGGCGAACGCCCCGTCGCGACCGTCTTCGTCCCTTGCGTCAGGCGGGCAGTCGCGGAACGCGCGGTTGTACCGCTCGACTTTCTCCTGCGGCATGCCGCCGCCCCGGTCCGCGATCCGGATCACATAAGCGTTCTCCCGCTCATGCCCGGTTACCGCGATGTACGACGGCATTCGTTCGGCCCGTTCGTATCCGTGAACGAACGCGTTTTCGACGATCGGCTGCAGCGTCAGCCGGATGCAAGACACCGCATCGAGCAGGTCGTCGTCCACCCGGCACTCGCTCTGCAGGCAGTCGTACCGCATCCGCTGAATGTCCAGATAGCTGCGGACGTGGCCGATTTCGTCGCTCAGCGTCACGAGGTGATGGCGGTGGTTGCTCGTATAGCGGAACAATTGCGACAGCGACGACGTGATCCGGCTGATCGTGTGCCCTTCGCCGACGATGGCGCACGAATTGATAATTTCCAGCGCGTTGTAGAAGAAGTGCGGGTTCACTTGCGACTGCAGCGCCTTGAGCATCGATTCCTGGCGCTTGATTTCCGTTTCCTTCTCCCGCAGCTCGATGACGTGCACTTCCTGAATGAGCCGACGCATTTCTCCCACCATCGTATTGAAGCTGCCGTTCAGCCGCCCGATCTCGCTGTTGTCGCCGGCCGCAGCGACGACGGACAAGTCCCCCTGCTCCGCCCGCTTCATCAAACGCTGCAGCCGCAGCAGCGAACGCGTCAGGTACAGGGCATAACCGCCCAGCAACACCAGCACAAGCGCCGCCATGCAGCCCATCATCCAGATGGACATGACGCGCAGCGGATTGAGCCCGCTTACCATTTCCGCATACGGCACTTCCGACACGACCACCCAGCCGGTCAATGCCGAACGGTGGTGGATCATGATGCGCTTCGCGCTGCCTTTGCCGCTGACGATATAGCCCAAATCGCGGTCTGCCGCAATGTCGCGCCATACGGCGGCGTCGACCGGCTTGCCCCATTTGTCCCGATCGGGGTGGTAGGCGTAATTGCCGCTAGCGTCGATAATGCTGAGGAAACCGGTGCGGCCCAGCTTCACCTTCTGCGCGAAATCCATGATCTGGTTCAGCCGGACGTTGACGATGACAAGGCCGCGCGCCTCGGTGTACACCGGGAACGAGGAAACGCGAATCAGCGTCATCACCGGCGTCAGCTCGGCGAGATTGACGCCGATAATGCGGAACGCGCCTCTTTCGAGCTGCTCCTCCATCATCGGGCCGTACAGGCGGAACATCTCCTCCGCGCCGATCGTCGTTTCGTTGCTGAAGAAGTTGCCCTGCAGCGAAAGCAGCGCAAACGAATAAATATCCGTCCTGCCGCTGGTGAAAGCCGGCGAGACTTCGTTTCGCAATTGTTCGTAATTGGCAAAATGGGCGTATTCGTCGTTTGGATCGATCGTCATGAAACTGCGGATCGCCGGATTGATCAGCAGCGGGAGCGTGGCGCGCTCCAAATCGCGGAAATAATAATCGAGGTTGTAATTGGCTTGACTGGCCAACACTTGATTGTATTCGATCGCCGTCCGTTCGATCGTGCGGCTCGAACCGATCGACCAGGCGACGCCGAGGACGAGGACGGGCAGCAGCAGGAATAGGACGATGATCAGAAACAGCCGGGTTTTAATCGAAATGAACCGGTTGCCGGGAAACCGCATGCGAACCATCCCTTGTTTGATGTCGTCGTCCTTTCATGCTGCTTGACGCTGTGCCGGTCGGCAAGACCGGCGTGGCCGCATTTTGGGGCTGTTAGCCGCGAAGCTCGAACGTTGTTTCGCCGTTGCCGTTGCCATCGCCGCCGTTGCGTTCGACGCGGATGAAAGACGCATCGCCGGCCTCGGACACCAAAGCGAATGCGCACTCGATCCGATCGACGCCCCAGTCGCCTTTTACGACGAATATGACGGTGTCGCCGGCCCGCTCCGTTTGCACCTCGGGCATCGCGGCTTGGCCGTTCTTGGGGTAAGGAACCATAACGGCGGCAAAGCCGAATTGCCGGGCGGTCGGCGGCGGCTGCAGCCGGGCGTTGCGGCAGGTAACGATATCCTGGTCGCGATAGTCGCCGAAGGAAACACTCAGCGCGCAGTTGCTGCCGTAGGCCATCACCATGCCGGCTTCCGGCGCGTCAAGCACAAGCCGCCCTGTAGGCGACGGCGGCAAATTTCCGCTGTCTGCGCTCCGGTCGACGAACGTCGCCCGGGAATGAAAATTCCACACGATGCCGTCCTCGAGCGCCACGATTTCGTCCATGACCAGAAAGTAGTCGGGCCGCACGAACAGCAATTTGCGGTCATACCGCTTCATCTCCCGATACGCCCCGCTCAGATCGGCCGACAAGTAATCGTGCCGGGCATCGCCCGAACGGCGGCGAATGACAACGGCGCGAGCGGGGTCGCGATAAGACTGGTTGCGTTTGCCGATCGTCGCCACGTTATGGTACGAACTGCCTTTGTATTCGAGATGCGCCGGATTGAGGTAAGCGATCATGCCCGGATCGGCGGCAAACGGTACGCCGTACGCTTCCATGATGAATTGTCCCTTGTCGTAATGCGTATGCTCGAACGTCTGCGCGCCGCCTTCGAAGAACAGCAGCTTGTCACCGTATTCGGTGCCGGTGCGGATGAACGTGCGCCCGCAGCTTTCCATAAACGTTTGCGGCGCCAGTGCCGGCTTCTCCGCCTCCCCGTCTTCGTACCAAAGCATCGTTGTGAGCGGCGACGTCGCGTAACAACCTGTCGACTGGAACGGACCGTCGAACGGATGAGCCGCGAAGAAGCTGCTGTAAGGCATCCGCTCGTCGTTGAAATAACGGTTCCACAGCCAGCGGGCGTCGCCGTCGCGAAAGTGGCGGGCGAAGAACAGCAGCGACGGGCCCATGTTGGGCACGCCGGCGACCGTTTTGTCGCCGATCGGAAGAAAGTCCAGCGTCCGTTCGCCAAGCGACTGCATCTGCAGCAAATAGGCCGGCGTACGCGCAATGCCGCCGGTCGCAAGCGAGGCCGCCGGCACGCCGAGATGGCGCGCAGCCACATGCAGCGCCTCAAGCAAGTGATGCAGCGTATATTCCAGATAGCTGATGCCTTCGTTCGTGCTGCCGTCGGCCGCAAAATACGCTTCCATCATGCGCCCCAGCCAGACGACGGTTTTATGGAAATATTCGATCGCATGCGGATAACGGCGCGACGCGACAAGCGAGGCGTAAATCATGCCGAGCGCATACACCGCCCCTTGGTTGCTGCGCAGCAAATACCCTTCTCCGTGCTGATGGAAGTACGAATCGATCCACGGGATCGCTTTGTCATACATCGCCTCTTCCACTTCCCGGCGCTCCGGCACGGCCAGCAGCCCGTAAACCAAATCGTAACAAACGGCAACCGTCATCGCGGTGTGCGCTTCGATGAACGGCGCCCGGTAGCCGCGGATGCCTGCCGGCACCCGGTTGACGAATCCGGGTGCCCAATGGCCGCAGCGCACGATCGCAAGCAGCGCCCGCCTGGCGGCCTCGCCGTGACGCTCGTCGCCACCCAGCGCAAACGCCATGGCGTTGACCGTCAGCGTGCTGTGCCATTTGGCCGTGTCCTGCCATTGTTTCGACACCCGATCGATCCCAAGGTTGTTCCAGAACACGGGCAAATAAGCGCCGACATGTTCTTCCGGCGAATAGCGCAAGTTGGTTTCCGCTTCGGTGAGCAAGTCGCGATAAAACCGTTGGTAAACCGGGCTTGCGGCAACATCCCGCCTTAGCCGGTCCCGCTCCTCGGCGCCAAACAGCAGCGCAAGCGGGAACATGTCGGCGTCTTCCGGCCGCTGCGGCGCAGGCGCGATCGGGGCAAGCGACAGCCGTTCGTCGCAGGCGTCAGGCGCCGCGCCCCGGCGCTCCAGCATGATCCAGCGCAGCACGGTGACGATGCGTTCGCCGACGCTTGTTCCGTGCCGCTCCGGCACCCCCGATACTTCGACGCGGATTCGTTCGAGCCGTTTGCCGCTTAGCGGGATGCGGACTTCTTCGCCGCCGCCGATGCCGGCCCGGTCGCCGAACGGCGTCTCCGTTCTTCCGTCGACCTGGACGAAGATGCGGAAGGATGCGCGGCGATCGGCCGCAATGGACACGATCAGCGCCTGGTAGTCGCCGATGTCCTGATCGTAGGTTTTTTCAAAAGCAAGCCGGCGGATGCCGTCCGCTTGCTCCACGTACCAGATCTGGGCGTCCAGCCAACTGACGTTAAGACCCGCTTCCGCAGGCTTCGGCTGGTCGTCGCCGACATACTTCCATTCGGATACGTCCCACAAGCGCGGGTTCATGAACGTTTCCAGCAAATCCTCCGCCTCGTTCACCCGGATTGGAGGGATGCGCTCCAGCCATTCGGCCTCCCCGATTTCCAGCACCGTGCCGGGAAACGTCGCATATCCGGCGACCAGCGCGATCGCCGTCAGCTTGTCGATCGAAGGTGCGCCCGCTACGGCGTATCGATGCTCCCACAATTGTTTTCTGTCGGTCAGCTCCGGCTCCTTGCCGGAGGGCAGCAGCAGGTGGACGGTGCGCTCCCCTTTCCACTCGATCACGATACTCGTGCGAAAGCTGTTCTCCCTGTCGGGGCATTCCAGGCAGACGTCAACGAACTGCATCGACGCCAGATTGGAGGTGATCGGCAAGCCGACAGCTTTGGCCGCGGCCGGTTTCGCCGGCATGGGTACGTTTGTTTTCTGTCGCACCGCTACATCCCAACGCATAATGTTCCCTCCGGGTTCCTTCGATATCGGATGCAAGGACGGTTGTAACGGTATTCGATCGGCTGAGCGCTGCCGTCGGTCGCAGAAGCGTTGGCTCGCTCCATTGGCAGCGGGATCCAAACAACCAGCCCCTCCGGCGTATTGCCGCCCTCGACAAGCGGTTGCCCGCTGTCCGCCGCGATGCCCGTTATGGTTGCCGCGCGCCGGGCGCGTACCCATTCGTCGATTCGGGCGCCCGTCCAGAACACGAACTTCCGTTTGCGCGCTTCCTCCACGATCATTTCGAGCGCTGCCTCCAGCTCTGCCGGGCGCGTATGAAAATAATGCTGGTGGCACAAGAAGTGGGCCACGCCGCGAACCGCCGCCGTCTGCTCGAGAAACGGCACGATGACGCTTGTGTCGGCCCAGGCGCCGATGCCGAGATCCTGCGTCAAAAAGCCGATCTCCAGCACATCGTACATCCGGTTCCGTTCCTCCCACCACGCCATCGGAACATAAGGCCGGCACGTGCCGAACAAAAATCCGACATTGCCCCGTTTGCTCGGACCGCGCGTTTGGTCGCTCCGAATGCCGGCGGCTTCGCACCAGGCAAACAGTTCTCCCCACCCTTCGAAACGGGTGTAGTGGTTTTTGTTCGAAACGATCCGCTCCGCACCCGTAGCCTCGCGACACCAGGCGAGCTGTCGGCGGAAATCCGCCTCGTCCCAATACCGGTCCTCCATGTGCACGGCATTGTAATGAAACGCCAGCTCATGGCCGTCCGCCCGGATGCGCTCGTATACCGGCCGGCTGTATCCGGGCTCAAGCATGCACCAGGTCGATTGAATACCGTGCCGCCCCAGCGCCTGCAGCGTGGCGTCCGCGGCTTCGTCGGCATTCAGGTCCGAATCGTGCGAAATCATCGCCACTTGCCGGATCCCGTCCGGCCACGGATCGACGAACGGCAGCACTAGACCGGCCGCCGATGCGGTCCGCAGCAAATGCCCGATCAGCGCATCGCGCCACAAATCCGCGTACGGGTGGGCAAAATACGGCTGCCCCGTCTCCGTGAAGGCGCGGTCGTACTCCCAGCTAAGCGCGATACGATCGTCCGCCTTCAATAAACCGTCATCGATCGCGGCGCTGCCGTCAGGCGCCGGAATACCGTCGCCGAGCACCGGCCCGTATCCTTGCTGCAAAGCGACGATCGTCGCCGGGATGTCGACCGCCCAGCGGTGCACAAAGCCGGCGCCGAGCGCAAACGTTTGCAACGCAGCGCCGAGCGGCGCTCCGTCCGGCGCTTCCAGCGTAAGCCGGCCGCTCGCTTCGGCAGCCGCCGGCGCCGCTGCCCACGGCTGTGCCGCTGCGAAACGCAGCGGGCGGCTGTCTCCGAGCGCGGCAGGCAGATGCGCATAGCCGGACGCATAGACCGGTCCGGGGATTGCGCCGAGCCGGCGGGCGATTTCGTTCAGCCCGCCGCAGCCGATAACGATGCCGCCCTGCTCGGCATACGCCGCCAAGTGGCGCGCCGACTTCTCGTCTTCCGCCGTGCAGACGACAATCACTATATCAAATTCATTCGTTTGCACGAGCGAAATATCGTCCAGCAGCCGCCATGGGATGCCCGCGTCGGTCAACAGTTCTCCGACATACAATCCGAATACATTCAATCCGTATCGCCAACGTTTCTCAAGCGCCGCCCGATCGGCCAGCACGCCCAATGACGCCATTTTCCACTCGCCCACCTGTGTCCCTCCTCAGCTTGCTTACCTCCCATTATAGATACAGGGGAGGGTGTCCGCTATGACGGAAACAATCATATAATGATCGATTTTTGCCGGGGCGGCTGCCGGGTATGAAAAAGGCCATCTTGTCTTGGCAGGGCCTGCGATGCCGCGGTGGGAGGGGGCAATGTTGTTCAGGTTAAGCTGTAATGGCTGTCCCGATCTGCTGGAAGCCTGAAATCAGCCTTATTTCGTCCGCCGCTCGCCACGGCGCGTTTAGCGCATGTTTCATGCGCTGCAGCTCCTGGCCACCCGCTCTAAGGCTGAAATCAGCCTTATTTCATCCGCCGCTCACCGAAATGCCGCTGTAAGGCTGAAACTTGCCTTAACCTGACAACATGTGGGAGGGAAGGGGCAGTGTAGGTACGATATAAGCCGACTTTTCCGGCTTTTTTCGTCCGAACCGGGCCCAATCATTGGCTGCTTGACCTGACAGCGTTCGAAGGGGCGGCGTCAGCGGATGAACCGTTTGCGGTGCGCGTATATCCAGGTTCGTTTCATCTGCTTGACGAGGTCGTCGTCGAATGCCAGCACCGTTTCCACATAGTGGTCGAACGTGGCGAAGCTTGCCGGCGATACGTCGAACGGTTCGCCTTCGCCGTCCAGGCGCAGCTCACCGCCCCATTCGGCGGCCAATTCATGCGCCAGCTTCACCATGAGGTAGTCCTCCCACGTCGTCGCGTCTTCCTCCCGGCATACTTTGACGCCGCCGCCCGCCAGCGGGAACACGAACACGCCGTGTTTGCGCTGCATTACCTCCGGCAACAGCACAAAGCCGTCGGCCGCGGGCAGCAGTTCGCATTCGTTCGCCGCGGCGAACGCGGTAACAGCGGCCTCCATGGCCGCGGCTGATGCCGCTTCGGCGCGATGGGGCGCAAGGTGCAGTTCGGGCACGGCCATCTCCCCTTTCCTGTCTGGTATTAGGTACTACGAGCGTAGCGGAATCGGCCGGCGCCGTCAATATTGTCCGTTGTGCGGCAACAAGCGATTGAAAGCCGTCGTTTCTGGGGTAAATAGGAAATATACCGAAAGGATGACATCCTAAACGAGGAGAGGATGAAGATGACGGAAATCGAACGGCTTCACAATTGCCGGGAACGCTTGCTGACTGCACGGGCCAGTTGGCGAAACCGGGTGCCCGAGCGCAAGCAGTATTTGTCTTTCCTGGTTCTGCTCGCCATCACGGAAATGCGCCTCGACGAGGAGCGCGAGTCTCAGCTTATCGCACGTTAACGCAGCGCGGGGCAGACGAAATAAGGCTGATTTCAGCCTTACAGCGGCGGTTCGGCGAGCGGCGAGCGAAATAAGGCCGATTTCAGCCTTGCAGCAGCGTTTTGGCGAGCGGCGAGTGAAATAAGGCTGATTTCAGCCTTGCAGCTGCGGTTCGGCGAGCGGCGAGCGAAATAAGGCCGATTTCAGTCTTACAGCAGCATTTTGGCGAGCGGCGAGCGAAATAAGGCTGATTTCAGCCTTGCAGCTGCGGTTCGGCGAGTGGCGGACGAAATAAGGCTGATTTCAGTCTTACAGCAGCGGCGGGGAAACGAATCATGAACGTGGCGGTAGCGGAGCGCGGGACGGCGCTGACGGTGCGGGGCATCTTAAGCTGCCGAATCGCGCATTCACCCGTGCTTCTACACGCTCGCCTCTCGGCTGCTTTGCCTTGTCCGTGCCCATGCGCCCCGCCCGCGCGCAAACGCGCAAAAAGCCGCCCGATCGTTCGGGCGGCCCCATAGCCACAACTTGCCTTACGGCAAATTGGATGCTCCCATCAAAAACTTGTCGCACTCGCGCGCCGCTTCGCGGCCTTCGTTGATCGCCCATACGACGAGGCTCTGCCCCCGGCGCATGTCGCCTGCGGTGAAAACGCCCGGCACGTTCGTCGCGAACTTGCCGTATTCCGCCTTCGCGTTGGAACGCTCGTCACGCTCGACGCCGAGCCCCGCGAGCACCGCGTTCTCCGGTCCGAGGAAGCCCATCGCGAGCAGCACCAGCTGCGCCGGAATAACGCGTTCGCTGCCCGGCACCTCAACCGGCCCGAACCGGCCGTTTTCGTCCTTCTTCCACTCGATCAGCACCGTGTGCAACTCTTTCACGTGGCCGTTTTCGTCGCCGACGAATTTTTTCGTGTTGATCAAATATTGCCGCGGATCGCCGCCAAACTTCGCCGCCGCTTCCTCCTGGCCGTAGTCCATCTTGTACACCTTCGGCCATTCCGGCCAAGGGTTGTTCGCCGCGCGCGACTCCGGCGGCTTCGGCATAATCTCGAACTGCGTCACGTTGCTGCAGCCGTGGCGCATCGACGTGCCGACGCAGTCGGTGCCCGTGTCGCCGCCGCCGATGACGACAACGTCCTTGCCGGCCGCAGAAATATATTCGCCGTCCTCGTGGTTGGAGTCGAGCAAGCTCTTCGTGTTCTTGCGCAGAAACTCCATCGCCAGGTGAATGCCCTTCAGCTCGCGGCCTTTGATCTTCAAGTCTCGGCCATTCGTCGCGCCGCCGCACAACACAACCGCGTCGAACTCTTTGAGCAAATTCTCCGCCGGATAATTTACGCCCACTTCCGTATTCGTGCGGAACGTGACGCCTTCCGCCGCCATCAGGTCGACGCGGCGCTGCACCACCTTTTTGTCCAGCTTCATGTTCGGGATGCCGTACATGAGCAGGCCGCCGACACGGTCGGCGCGTTCGAACACTGTAACCAGATGGCCCGCCTTGTTGAGCTGCGCCGCGCAAGCGAGACCCGACGGGCCGGAGCCGACGACGGCCACTTTTTTGCCGGTGCGGCTCGAAGGCGGCTGCGGCACGATCCAGCCTTCGTCGAAGCCTTTGTCGACGATGGCGCGCTCGATCGTCTTGATCGTCACGGCCTTGTCGTTCAGGCCGACGGTGCAGGAGCCTTCGCACGGCGCCGGGCACACCCGGCCGGTAAATTCGGGGAAATTGTTCGTCTTGTGCAGCCGGTCGAGCGCTTCCCGCCAGTGCCCCCGGTACACGAGGTCGTTCCACTCGGGAATCAGGTTATTAATCGGGCAGCCGGCGGCCATGCCGCTGATCAGCTTGCCGGTATGGCAGAACGGAATGCCGCAATCCATGCAGCGCGCGCCTTGCGTCTGCAGCTTCTCTTCCGGCATGTGCCGGTGAAACTCGTTATAATGGCCGATGCGGACCAGAGGGTCGTCTTCAGCCGGGACTTCGCGTTTATACTCAATAAAACCTGTCGGTTTGCCCATGGTTCGGATCGCTCCTCTCTAGTTTCCGCTGGCACGCGAAACGTCTTTTGTATTTTCTTCAAAAGCGACCATAATCGCCTGTTCGTTGCTGAGGCCCGACTTTTTGCCGCGCTCGATCGATTCGAACATGCGCTTGTAGTCCTTCGGAATGATTTTGACCAAATTCAGCACGCTTTCTTCCCAGTTCTCGAGAATGCGGTGCGCCAGCTCGCTGCCGGTAAATTTATGATGATTGCGGATCATGCCCAGCACTTCATTCATCTCGTATTGCTCGACGATCTGCTCAAGCAGCACCATCTCGGCATTGATGCGGCCGCGCAGCGCATTGTCCGGGTCGTACACGTAAGCGATGCCGCCCGACATGCCTGCCGCGAAGTTGCGCCCGGTAGCGCCGAGGACGACGACGCGTCCGCCGGTCATGTACTCGCAGCCATGGTCGCCGACACCTTCGACGACGGCGCGCACGCCGCTGTTGCGGACACAGAACCGTTCGCCCGCGCGCCCGCGGATGTACGCTTCGCCATCCGTCGCGCCGTAAAACGCCACATTGCCGATGATGACGTTGTCCTCCGGCACGAACGGAATGCGCGCCGGCGGGAACACGACGATTTTGCCTCCGGACAGCCCTTTGCCGACGTAGTCGTTGGAGTCGCCCTCAAGCGAAAGCGTGATGCCTTTCGGCACGAAAGCGCCGAAGCTTTGGCCGGCCGAACCGTTAAAATGCAGCCGGATCGTATCGTGCGGCAGCCCTTCCAGCCCGTAACGGCGCGTCAGCTCGCTGCCGAGAATCGTGCCGACGACGCGGTTCGTGTTGCGAATCGGCAGGATGGCGTGCACATGCTCCTTGTTATCCAGCGCCGGCTTCGCAATCGCGAGCAGCTCTTTCACGTCGATCGACTGATCGAGCTTGTGATCCTGCTTCTCGCTGCAGAAACGACCGACCGTATCCGGCATATCCGGCCGATGCAGCAACGCCGACAGGTCGACGCCTTTTGTCTTCCAATGCGCGATCGCCCGCTTCGGCTCGAGCACGTCGGTGCGCCCGACCATCTCTTCGACCGTGCGGAAGCCAAGCTGCGCCATCCATTCGCGCACATCCTGCGCGATAAAATGCATCAGATTCACCGCATGCTGCGGATCGCCGGCGAACCGTTTGCGCAGGTCCGGATTTTGCGTGGCGACGCCGACCGGGCACGTGTCCAGATGGCACACGCGCATCATGATGCAACCGATCGCGATCAGCGGCGTTGTGGCGAAACCGAATTCTTCGGCGCCGAGCAGAGCGGCGATCACAACGTCGCGGCCGGTCAGCAGCTTGCCGTCGGTTTCAACGGCGATGCGGCTGCGCAGGTTGTTCAGCACAAGCGTCTGGTGCGTTTCGGCCAGGCCCAGCTCCCATGGCAGGCCGGCATGGCGGATCGACGTTTGCGGCGAAGCGCCGGTACCGCCCTCGTAGCCGCTGATCAGCACGACGTCGGCTTTGCCTTTGGCTACGCCGGCCGCAATCGTGCCGACGCCGATTTCGGAGACGAGCTTGACGCTGATCCGCGCTCGCGGGTTGGCGTTCTTCAGGTCGTGAATCAGCTCGGCCAAATCTTCGATCGAATAAATGTCATGATGCGGCGGCGGCGAAATGAGGCCAACCCCCGGCGTCGAGCCGCGCACTTCGGCGATCCACGGGTACACCTTGCCCCCCGGCAGCTGGCCGCCTTCGCCCGGCTTGGCGCCTTGCGCCATTTTGATCTGAATTTCGTCCGCGTTGACCAAATAATTGCTCGTGACGCCGAACCGTCCCGACGCCACCTGCTTGATCGCGCTGCGGCGCAAATCGCCGTTCGCGTCCGGCGTGAACCGGTCGGGGCTTTCGCCGCCTTCGCCGGTGTTGCTTTTGCCGCCGATGCGGTTCATCGCGATCGCCAGCGTCTCGTGCGCCTCCTTGCTGATCGAGCCGTACGACATCGCGCCCGTCTTGAACCGCTTGAACAGCGATTCGACCGACTCGACTTCTTCAAGCGGCACCGGCGTGCGCCCTTCCTTGAAGCTGAGCAGCCCGCGCAAATTGAACTGTTTTTCCGAGTCACGGAGAATGAATTTGGTGAACGTCTTGTACATGGCGTAGTTGTTCGTCCGCACCGCCGTCTGCAGCGCGTGGATCGTCTCCGGCGTGTACAAGTGCTCCTCGCCGTCCTTGCGCCATTGCAGGTCGCCGCCCGCGTCGAGCACACGATCGCGTCCCGCCTGCTGCGAGTACGCACGATTGTGGCGAATGAGCGCTTCCTGCGCGATCACATCGAGGCCGATGCCTTCGATGCGCGACGCCGTCCACGTAAAATACTTGTCGATGACGGCCTTGTTCAAGCCGACCGCTTCGAAAATTTGCGCCCCGCGATAGCTTTGAATCGTCGAAATGCCCATCTTCGCCAGCACTTTGACGACGCCTTTCGTGACTGCCTTCATATAATTGTAAACCGCTTTGTCGTGCGTGATGTTCTTGAGCACGTTCTGGCGGATCAGATCGTCGAGCGATTCCAGCGCCAGATAAGGATTGATCGCTCCGGCGCCAAAGCCGAGCAGCAGCGCAAAATGGTGCACCTCGCGCGGCTCGCCGGACTCGAGAATCAGGCTCGTGCGCGTCCGCGTGCCCACGCGGATCAGGTGATGGTGCAAGCCGGATACGGCGAGCAGCGCCGGAATGGCCGCGTGTTGCTCGTCGATGCCGCGGTCGGAAAGAATGAGCAGGTTCACGCCTTCGGCGACGAGACGGTCCGCAGATGCGTACAGCTGCTCCATCGCCTGTTCCAGCCCGGCTACGCCTGCAGCCGCGGGGAACACAATCGGCAGCGTCGCCGACTTGAAGCCTTCGCGCTGCACATGGCGCAGCTTGGCAAGCTCTTCGTTCGTGATGAAAGGGGATTTGATCCGGATTTGCCGGCAGCTTTGCGGCTCAGGGCGAATCAGGTTGCGCTCCGGGCCAAGGGTGGTGCCTTGTGCGGTGATGATTTCTTCGAAGTTGGAGTCTATCGGCGGGTTGGTCACTTGCGCGAACAATTGTTTGAAATAATGGTATAAAAGCTGCGGGCGGTCCGACAGCACGGCGAGCGGCGCATCGTTGCCCATCGAACCGATCGGGTCGACGCCGAGTTTTGCCATCGGCTCAAGAAACTTGCGCATGACCTCAAACGAATAGCCGAATGCCATCTGGCGCTGCAGCACGGTCTCGTGGTCCGCTTCGGGCACTTCCGGCGCTTCCGGCAGCTCCTCCAGGCTGACCAGATGCTCGTCGAGCCACTGGCGGTACGGCTGCTCCTTGACGATGCGATCCTTGATCTCCTCGTCGGCCACGATGCGGCCTTCCGTCGTGTCGACAAGCAGCATGCGTCCCGGCTGCAGGCGCTCCTTGCGGATGATGCGCTCCGGCGCGATGTTCAGCACGCCGACTTCGGAGGCGAGCACGATCAGATCGTCGTTCGTCACGTAGTAGCGCGCCGGCCGCAAGCCGTTGCGGTCGAGCACGGCCCCGATCAGCTTGCCATCGGTGAACGAAATCGCCGCCGGCCCGTCCCACGGCTCCATCAGGCAGCTGTGGTATTCGTAAAACGCTTTCTTCTCGTCGCTCATGCTCTCGTGCTTCGACCACGGCTCCGGGATCATCATCATTGCCGCATGCGGCAGAGAACGTCCCGCGAGCATCAGAAACTCGAGGCAGTTGTCAAACATTTGCGAGTCGCTTCCGTCGTTATCGATAATCGGCAAAATTTTGGCCAGATCGTCCCCGAACAAGTCGGATTCGCACATTGCCTGGCGGGCGTGCATCCAGTTGACGTTGCCGCGCAGCGTGTTGATTTCGCCGTTGTGAATGAGGTAGCGGTACGGGTGGGCGCGTTCCCAGCTCGGGAACGTGTTCGTGCTGAACCGGGAGTGCACGAGCGCCAGCGCCGTCTCAAGCGACGGGTCCTGCAGCTCGACGTAGTAGGCGTCGACCTGGTCCGGCGTCAGCATGCCTTTGTATACGATCGTACGGCTCGACAGGCTGGAGAAATAGAACGGAGCCGCCGCTTCCATGCCGCGGGCAGCCGCTTCCGCGCGCTTGCGGATGACGTACAGCTTGCGCTCGAAACCGAGCTCCGCCGCCGTATTCGCGCCGCGTCCGATGAACAGCTGGCGCACGAACGGTTCGGCAGATCGGGCCGAATCGCCCAGCGTCTCGTTGTTCGTCGGCACCGTCCGCCACCCGAGCACCGTCTGCCCTTCTTCGCGAACGATCGTCTCGAGCATCAGCTCACACTCGCGGCGAACAGACGCCTCCTGGGGCAAATAAAGCATCCCGAGGCCGTAGTCGCCCGCATCCGGCAACACAATCGACTGCTTGGCGCAAGCCGATTGCAGGAAGGTGTGCGGAATTTGCATCAATATACCGGCGCCGTCCCCGGTATTAGTCTCGCAGCCCTGCCCGCCCCGATGATCGAGATTGCACAGCACGGTAAGCGCCTGGCGTACGATTTCGTGGGAAGGCTTTCCCTTGATATTCGCAACAAAACCGATGCCGCATGCGTCGTGCTCGAACTGGGGGTCATACAGACCCTGCTTTTGTGGTAGACCCTTAGGAATCATTCCTGCCAACCTTTCTCCCATAAAGTTATCTCCCGCCGCGTGGTGTGAATATTCAATTTTGTAAGCGGTTAAATTTTGCGGATAGGCGCAGCCGGGAACGTAATTGACCCGCGCGTCTGCCGCACTTTGACGCCATCACCTTCTGTTGTTTGCTGCGATGTAAGCTAAGGTGTGCACTGCAATGTGAACAAACCTGACTCACGTCATAAATATCTTTATATTCTAACACCGACATATTCATATATCAACAACTTTCCGGGGTTCGCTTTTCTCCCTTTTCGAAACGTGCTATCATGAGTCAGAAGACTTGCGCGGCGCTTGATTGACGCGATTTTCGCGCAGGAATCGGAAGCGGTAGGACAAGCCTTAGAACGCGGCAAAGAAAGGTGAACGCTTTGAAAAAGAAACGGATCCTGCTGTTCTCCGAAGGCTTCGGCTCCGGACATACGCAGGCGGCGGGCGCGCTGGCGGAGGGCCTGCGGCAAGCGGACGGCGTCAGAACGCGCATCCTCGAGCTGGGCGCATTCCAGCATCCGACGCTGGCGCCGCTGATCTTCAAGGCGTACCGCAAAACGGTAACCTCGAGGCCCAGACTATACGGCATGTTGTACCGCCAACAAGAGGAAAAAACACTAAACCGGCTGACCTCGATGGCGCTTCATCGTATTTTTTACGCCCGGACGCTCGATATTATTCGTCAATTGCGGCCGGACCTTATCGTTTGCACGCATCCGTTTCCCAGCGCGGTCGTCTCCCGGCTTAAACGGGCCGGACTTGCGATCCCGCTGATCGGCGTCATTACCGATTATGCGGCGCACGGAACGTGGATCGACGCGCAGGTGGATAAATATTTGGTCCCGGCGCCGCACGTCAAATCGAAGATGGTCGAAGGCGGCGTGCCGGCCGGGCAAATTTCCGTTACCGGCATTCCCGTTCATCCGAAATTTTGGGTGCAGCAGAACCGCAAGGAAGTGCGCGATCACTTCGGCTTGCGCGACATGCCGACACTTCTCGTGATGGGCGGCGGCTGGGGGCTGTTAAGCGAAGGCCCCGTCATGGACGAGCTGACGAACTGGCGCGATCAGGTGCAACTGCTGATTTGCCTCGGCAGCAATGAGAAGGCGCGGCAGAAGCTCGCCGAAGACGAGCGGTACCGCCACCCCAACATTCATCTGTTCGGCTTTACGAAGGATGTGGACAAGCTGATGGACGCGGCCGACATGCTGTTCACGAAGCCTGGCGGCATGACGTGCACGGAAGGCATCGCCAAAGGCATCCCGATGCTGTTCTACGACCCGATTCCCGGGCAGGAGGAAGAGAACTGTCACTATTTCGTCGAGAACGGCTTCGGCGAACGGATCGATTCGATTGCGGCGTTGAACGGCAGGCTGCAAGGGCTTGTCGACGATTATCCGGCAACCGGCGAAATCAGCTATTTGTCCCGGACGAATCGGCGCCCGCGCGGGTACGATCCGCAGCAAGGCATTGCGGAGATTCTCTCCATGCTGCCTTGAGCGGCCGGATATCCGGCATGAAGCGCCGCAACTCCTCCGCGCAACACAACATACAACCAGGATGGAACCGCTCCTGCTTTGCTTACTATTAAATGCGCCTCTCGCTTCTATTTTTTAAGGACATATTAGAAAAGAAGCGTGTGCGCCCGATATATTAAGTATAAGCATAAGGTAGGTGAAACCGTTGACGGACGCAGCTCGTTTGACAGGACTATCCGCTCTGCTGGATGACGCTTCGACTCCGGCCGCGCTATTCCAACCGGATACCGCGGCCACGCTCTTATGCATGTGGGCCAATCGCTCGTTCGCCGCCATGATCGGCTCGAACGCGTCAACTGCAATCGGCCGAAGTCCCCGCGAACTGTTCCCAAAAGGCCAAGCCGATCTTGTTCTGGAATCGCTTCAGGCAGCCCAAACGCGCCGTCAGCCGATTCGGCAACGCTTCCACACGGCCGCAGACCGCCAGCAACCCTATGAAATCGCCGTCGAACCGCTGGAAGGAAACGACGGCCGCGTGTGCCTGCTTGTTTTGTTCCATCCCTCGCCTCTGGCGGAACGTTCCGCACCCGGAGGCGACGCCAGCGAACGCAGCTACAAGAAGCTGGTCGAGCAGTTCCCCGACTCGGTGCTCATCGTCGAAGACGACATCATCTCTTTTGCCAATCCAGCCTGCGCGAGTTTGCTCGCGGCAACAACAACCGATCAGATCGTCGGCCGTTCGTTATTCGACTTCATTCTGCCGATGCAGCATCCGGAGCTGCGACACCGTTTGCGGGCGCTGCGGGGCGACAAGGAGCCGCTGCTCGGCTTCGAAACCAGCATCATCCGTTTCGACGGCACGCCGCGCATCGCCGAGCTCAGCGGATTCGTCTCGGAAGGCAGCCGCAACCGCGCGCTTCAATTGATGATTCGCGACGTAACCGAACAGCGGACGACGCAGGAAGAGCACAACCGCTTTTTTACGATGACGCTCGATTTGCTGGCCGTATACGATTTTGACGGCAAGGTCGTCGCGCTTAATCCCGCCTGGACGAACAAATTCGGCTTTTCGCTGGAGGAGCTTTCACAACGCAAATTTGCTGCAATCGTTCATCCTGACGATGTGCAAGCGGGACAAACCGCCGCCCTGCTGCTTGGCAAGGGCGTGCCAATCGTCAACCTCGAGCTTCGGCACCTGACCGCCGGCGGCGAATACCGGCTGATCCGCTGGAGTTCCTCTGCGCTCACCGAGCACAAAAAAATATACGCCATCGGCACCGACATCACCGAAATGCGGGAGCAGCAGGATTTGCTGCAAAAATCCGAGAAGCTTTCCATCGTCGGGCAGCTGGCGGCGGGACTTGCGCACGAAATCCGCAACCCGCTGACGTCGCTCAAAGGTTTCCTCCAACTCTTCCGCAAACGATTCGGCCACGATCCGAGCTACGCCGACTACTTCCGCATCATGGACACCGAATTCGTGCGCATCGAAGAAATCGTCAACGAGTTTCTGATTCTCGCCAAGCCGCAGCCAAGAAACTTCCAGCCGCACGACATGAGCGAGCTTGTTCCCGATATCGTGAAGCTGCTCGAACCGCAGGCGCTGCTCGGCAGCGTCGAAATGACGGTCGACATCGAGCCCGACCTGGCTCCGGTCAATTGCGACGAAAATCAGCTGAAGCAGGTGTTCGTCAATCTGATTAAAAACGGCATCGAAGCCATGCCGCAAGGCGGCAGCTTGAATGTGAAAGTAACGCGTCGGAGCGAGGATTACATCGCCGTTACCGTCGCCGATCAAGGCCAGGGCATTCCGCAGGAGCAATTGAACCGGCTCGGAGAGCCGTTCATGACGACCAAGGTGAACGGCACCGGGCTTGGCCTCATGATCTGCTACAAAATCATGGAAGCGCATCAGGGGCGATTGCACTTCGAAAGCAGGCTGGGCCAAGGGACGACCGCGGAAGTGCTGCTGCCGATCGCCCACGAAACGACGAGCTGAGCGCAGGTTGGCATACATAACGCTTCATGTGAGGAAAACGGCCGCGATTGCGGTCGTTTTTTGTTGAAGCACTGAGGGCGGGGGTGGCGGGGGGCGATGGGGAAGGCCGGGGCATATTGTCAGGTTAAGCGACGGTAGTTATCCTGATCTGCTGTAAGGCTGAAATCAGCCTTATTTCGTCCGACGTTCGCCGAAATGTACCTTTGTCAAGAAAGTAGACACACAATTTAAGCGATCTGCTGTTGCTCGTAGTACCTTTTTTCGCATAAATGCGGGGTGAGGTAACCAATTGACGAATGGATGCGAGTGCGATTGTAATCA
>NZ_SHLX01000022.1 GCF_004764705.1 Paenibacillus cymbidii
TACGGAGCAAAAAAATAACCTCCCGCGCCTTCGCTTGGGCTACGGCCGCCCACAACCTTTTACACCAAACAAATGACCTCCATCGTCCCGATGGAAGAACCTACTACACAAACTACTTGACGGCACCATAATGTTGGAAATAGCCAGTGAAAACACTGGCTATTTCCCCCAAGACGGCGCCAAAGCGAACTTTTCTTCCAAATAGCCAGCAAAAACATTGGCTATTTTGTTGGTAGGGGCCGTTTTTTGCAAAATAAGCAAGATAACATGGGTTATTTCGAAATACCATGCTCCTTTGGCTAGAGCAGCGAAAAGGAGCGGAGTGGCGGGGGTGCTCTGGAGAAACGGAGTGGTCGCCTTTGGCTTTCGGATGGCTTCTGCTAGGCGCTTCCATTCCGCGGCCATCCGAAAACAAGTTGCGATCGGAAGAGCACCCCCGCCGCGCAGCGGCCAACTCGCGGAGCTGGGCTTACCAACAGCGGCGAGGCACCGCCGCTCGTGTGCTTTTGTTAGCGCAGCGGCCAACTCGCGGAGCCGGGCTTACCAACAGCGGCGAGGCACCGCCGCTCGTGTGCTTTTAGTTAGCGAAGCGAAAAGGAGCGGAGTGGCGGGGGTGCTCTGGAGAAACGGAGTGGTCGCCTTTGGCTTTCGGATGGCTTCTGCTAGGCGCTTCCATTCCGCGGCCATCCGAAAACAAGTTGCGATCGGAAGAGCACCCCCGCCGCGCAGCGGCCAACTCGCGGAGCCGGGCTCTTAACTACACCGCGGCCAATACAAAAAGCCTGCCCCCACAAATCGGGGACAGGCCGCGAACTCTTTCCTATACCGTAAACTTGGACAACGAATCCTGCAGCGACTTGGACAAACGCTCGAGGTTTTCCGACAGCCGCACCAGCCCCTGGCTGACGCTGAGCTGCTCGTTGCTGAGCGATGCCACTTCTTCCGAAGTGGCCGACGACTCTTCCGATACCGCGCTGACATTGCTCATCGCTTCCGTAAGCACAAGCTGCGATTCGTCCAGCACCGTGATCGACTCGGTCACTTCGGAAAGCTGCTGCACGAAACCGCCCATATTCGTCTGCACCTGATTGAAGATAATACCCGCCTCCTTGACGGAAGCGATCTGCTCCTGGAATACCGGATATGCCGCCGACAGCACGGATACCGTCTCGTCGATTTCGAGCTGGATCGTATCGGTAATTTGCCGGACGACGTCGATCGACTGCTTCGACTGCTCCGCCAGCTTGCGGATTTCGTCGGCGACTACCATGAACCCTTTGCCGGCGGTGCCGGCACGAGCCGCTTCAATCGTAGCGTTCAACGACAAAATGTTCGTCTGCTTCGTCATATTGTTCAACACATCGAGAATTTTGCGGATGGACGACGTGCTTTCTTTCAGCTTGTCGACTTTCTCCACCATCGAGCGCGTCATTTCTTCGGTCGTGTTCGTTTTGAGTGTCAGCTCTTCCATATAACGCGACCCTTGTTCGCTCGCCTCGCGAACGACCGATGCGGAATCGCCCATCCGCACGTTGGACAAAATAACTTGTTTCATCTTATTGCCCATTTCGTATGTAAGGCCGTTGCCCTTCTCTGCCTCTACGGCAAGCGAAGAAGCGCCGTTGGCGATTTCTTCGGTAGCAACCGCGATTTCTTTGGCTGACGTTGCCGTTTGTTTGGACGCGTTAAGCAGTTCGCCCGCATTCTCCAACACTTCGTTCGCCGATTGGTTCGTCTGCTGGACGAGACGAGTAATTTGCTCCATCATCTGGTTGAAGCTGGCGCCGAGTTGGCCGATCTCGTCGCTGCGGTTCGAATTTGTCCGCACCGTCAAGTTCCCTTGCTCGCCTTGCTTCATCAAATTGCGCAGCTTGATGAGCGGCCTTCCGATCATTTGCGCCATGAGCAATCCGATAACCGCCGCAATGACCGCTGCGATAATCGCCGCGTAGATCGTGGCCGTCAATATTTTTTTCGCGTCCTTGACCAGTTCGGAAACCGGCGTCGTCGCCGCAAGAAGCCAGCCGCTTGTTTTCAACTTCTTGTAAACGATCAGCGATTCCGTACCGTTTAAGGTGCTCGTTTTGCTTTGTGCCGTCTTCAAGCTTTCATCGAGGGATTCCTTGTCCAGCTTCAATTCGACCGTAGTGCCAATCGCCTCTTTGTCTTCGGAACGGACGATCTGCTCTTTATCGTTGAGCACCATGATCTGGCTGCCGTCACCCAGATTCAATTCGCCGATGCTTTCATTGATGGCGGAAAGCTTGATTTCGAAAAGCAGGACAAAATCCTTGCTTCCGGTATTCAAATTTTTGAGCAGCCGGCCTACGGCCAGAACGGGTTCGGGAGAGCTGGAAACAAAGCCGGTTTTGCTCGTTTCCAGCCACACGGCGGCGCCGTCTGCGTCAATCATCCGTTTCATCCATGCTTCGTTCGCAATGCCCGGTTTGTCGCCCGTCGACGTATTGCCGATTACTCGGCCGTCGCTGATAGAAATCAAACTCACGCCGGCGATGCCGCTCGTGCCGGAAGTGAATGTATTGAGCTTGTCGGATACCGTCTTGAACAACGTCAGCCGTTCATAGGAACTCGGGTCCGCGTCTTTATAAGCTTGCACCGATTTCATATATTCCTGGTCGGTCAAAATCTGCATCGTCAGCGACTCGTAATTGCTGAACTGCAATTGCAGCTTTTCGGCGGACTGCCCGATCGTCTGGCCGGTGGCCGACGCCATCTTGTCCTTGACGATTTGTTTGGCCTGGGAGTATGAAAAAAGCCCTACCGCCAATACAAGGATGATGATACAAACAAAAAAGATGAGAAACAGCTTCATGCCAACCGATTTGATCGGGTTTTGCAACTGCATGTTCCGCGTGGTACGTACGTTGCGTTCGTTCTCGGGCGCCGTGGCAGCGTTGCCTTGCGTTCGTAGCGAGCTTGTCAATTGTTTGAATTTGTCCTTTGCCGATTTCATTACGAACCACCATCCTTCGAATAATTGCAACTCGCTTTCGTCTCGGGCACTCTAAGGAATTATTTCGACAATTTAAAGCGTAATCCTCTCCTATTTTTGGCTTAAACCGCTATGAAAACATTTTCATAGGCAACCTTTCGACACACAAAAAAACCGCTTCGTAATTACGGAGCAGTCAGTCTAAGGCAAGCTGGTCCGTCCGCTATAGCAACCCGGCTATCATAGCCTCGTAAGGCCTTAGATCCGCGGCTTTGCGCCCTCTCCTTTCGGAAAAGTTAGCCCTTGTATATGAACGCATGCGCCATATGTCACATTGTTGTCTGACAAGTTGGGATGTTATTCCTATCAGTAACGATACCATCGCCTTTCCATTTTGTAAACACTGATTTCATTTTTTCGACAAAATTGGACAACACGACATACAGCCCGCGGCCGCAAGCCACAGGCTGTTGTCGTTATTTGGCCGATTTGCCCGACTTTTTGCGCATCATGTCGAAATAGGCGACGGGGCGATCCACTACAAATTTCACTTTTTGCATCGGATGTCTTGCCGCATCGAGCTCAAGGCCCTCTTCATCGTACAGCTTGCCGACGACTTGCTTGAAGCCGGTGCCGCCCGGGCCGAAAAACTCGACTTCTTGCCCCGGTTTGAAATGGTTGCGCTGCTGTACAACCGCCATTTGCGACACGGGATCGTAATCGAGCACAAGTCCGGCAAAATCGTAAGCCACCGCCTTGTCCTCCGGTTCGAATATATGGTCCTCATGTCCCGGCGTATCGAAGAAAAAGCCGGTATTCAGCGGCCGGTTCGCCGCTTTGCCGATTTCCAGCGCCCATTCCCGCTTCAGTTCGTAGCCGTCCGGGTCGGCCAAATAAGCGTCGATCGCTTGCCGGTACGCGTTGACGACGGTCGCGACGTAGTGGATGCTTTTCATCCGGCCTTCGATTTTGAAGCTTTCTACGCCCGACTCGATCATCTGCGGCACGTATTCGATCATGCACAAATCTTTGGCGCTCATCGAAAACGGGTCGTCCTCCGCGCCGAACAGCGCTTTGGCGCTCTCCTCGGCCACGAGCCCGCTCGCCTCCGCCGTGCCGTCCTCGAACAAATCGTACTTCCAGCGGCACGATTGGCAGCAGCCGCCGCGGTTCGAATCGCGGTCGGTAAAATGGTTCGACAACACGCACCGGCCGGAATACGAGCTGCACATCGCGCCGTGAATGAACGTTTCGATTTCGATATCGACGTGCCGCTTGATGTCGACGATTTCTTCCATGCTCGCTTCACGCGCCAGCACGACGCGGTGAACGCCGTCTTCCTTCCAGAACTGCACTGCCTGCCAGTTCATCGTCGACTGCTGCGTGCTCAGATGGATTTCCAGCTTGGGCGCCACGCGCCGGCACGTTTCGATAATCGCCGGATCGGCGACGATAATAGCCGCGATGCCAACTTCCTGCAGCATGCGCAAGTAGTGGTCCAGCTCCGCCAAATCTTCGTTGTGCGCGTAAATGTTCGCCGCCACGAATACTTTGGCCCCGTACCGGTCCGCGAATTGCACCGCTTCCCGCATTTCCTCGAACGTAAAATTGTCGGCGCTCGAACGCAGACCGTACTTCTGCCCGCCGATATAGACCGCGTCTGCTCCGTAATGGATCGCAAACTTCAGCTTCTCCAGGCTGCCTCCCGGCGCAAGCAGCTCGGGTCGTTTCAGCTGCCGTTTGCCGCCGGGCGTGCCCGGCTGTTCCTTGACAATGGTCATCCTGTTTTTCACCTCAATACACCTGATCTTTGTAAAAAAATCCGAATGACAGCGGACGGTCCGCCGGCTGCAGCGCTTCGATCGGCTCTTGCCATTCGGGATTAAATTCGTAGCCGGCCGGATCGGCCGCGTAAGCGTCGATCGCCGTGCGATAAGCCCGCACGACCGCTTCGTTATAAGCGAGCGACTTCATCAGCCCTTCGATGCGCAAGCTGTCGATGCCGCCTTCTATCAGCTCGTGCACGCTTTCCAGCATGCAGATGTCTTCGGCGCTCATCATATGCGTCCCGTTCGCATCTTCGAAGATCGGGTACTTCTCGTCCCGCCGCTCCGCTTCGATCACGAACAAGCCGCGTTCCGCTCCGAGCTTCTCCTGCCCGGACTCCTTGCCTTGATGCTGAAAGTAATTGGCGACCAGCGGCCGCTTGGAATGGTAAATGTTCGTCATTCCGTGCACCTGTACCTGCACTTCCAGCGCCGCATGGCGTTTGAATTCCAGCACTTGCTCCATATTCAGCTCGCGCGCAAGAACGGCCCTTGTTGCCCCCTTGCCCGCCCAATAATTGGCCGAAGCATAATTCGTTGTCGTCATTTCCGCGTTCCAATGCAGCGGCAGCTTGACGCCGGCCTGGCGGCAGGCGATCAGCACGGCCGGGTCGCCAAAAACTAGCGCATCGGCTCCGTAATCCGCCACCTGCTTGATGTAATCCGCCAACTCGGGCAACAAGCCGTTGGACATGATATTGTTGACGAGCACGTATACCTTGCTCCCGAGAGAGTGAACGATCTTGATTGCCTCGCCGATTTGTTCCGCCGCCATTTCGCCGGCTACCCTGACGCCGTAACGCGACGAACCGACACTGACGGCGTCGGCGCCGGCTTTGACGAGCGCTTCCGCTTCCCGCACCGAACCTGCGGTAACGAGCAGCTCCGATTTGGTTGCCATTTGACTTCGCTTCCCTTCGCCATCACTTGCTCACAATCTTTATATTATACCCGAATGAATCCGGGGGCGCTATCGTTCCGCAAGATTTGCCCGGCGCTTCCGTCAGTTACGGTTTGGCCGTTTGTTTGCTCGCGGCGATGTTGCGATTATGCTGGTCGAGCGTTTCCGCAAACAGGTGGGTTTGCGTGCCGTCTTTTTTGGTGACGTAATACAAATATTTGGACGACTCCGGGTACAACGCCGCTCGCACCGAAGCGATGCCGACATTCGAAATCGGCCCGGGAGGCAAACCTGCGTTCAAATACGTGTTGTACGGGCTTTTGATTTGCAAATCTTTTTCCAGCAGCCGCTCTTTCGTTTCGCCCAGCGCATACTGCACCGTTGCGTCGATTTGCAGCGGCATCTTCAGCTTCAGCCGGTTGTAAATGACGCCGGCGACGAGCGGCCGTTCCTTGTCCACGACAACCTCCCGTTCGATTAGCGACGCCACGGTCAACAGGTTGTGGAAGTCGAGGTCGAGCTTGTCCATCTGGCTGCGCCAGTCCGGCGGCAGCATCGCCGTTTTCCGTTCCCACTCTTCGATCATACGCGCCAGTATTTCCTGCTCGCTGCTCCCTTTGGCCATCTCGTATGTTTCCGGGAACAAATACCCTTCCAGCCGGTGCGTAAGCGACTTATCGGCCGGAATGTCGGCCAGCCACGGGGAATCCGCCATCGTCTTCGGGTCGTCCGCAAGCCGCTGGAACGCCTCGGCATTCGCAATGCCGAGTTCGCCGAGCTTCGCTGCGATTTGCGGCACGGTAAATCCCTCCGGAATAGTGAAGCGCACCGTTTCTTTCTTCACGGTATCGCCGTCGTTCAGCTTGTCGACGATTTGTTCGATCGTCATGCCGGGGGTCATATCGTATTCTCCTGCCTGGAAACGGGAGCCTTCGCCGATCGATTTAATATAATAGACGAATGCGGTATGATTGCGGATCAAACCCTGTTTCTCCAAAACGGCGGCGATCTTCGCCGTACCCGCTCCAGGCGGTATCGTCACTCGCACCGCTTCCGTCTTCGCCGCGGGCGGCGTCAGCAAATGTTTGACATAATACGTACCGGCAACCGCCGCGCCGCCAATGAGCAGCACGAGTATGCCAAATATCCAGAGGAAGATGCGCAGGCCGCGGCCTCTTCTCGGCTCATCCTCCGGATCCGTTGCTTGCCAATGCTCCGACACGTGCCTAACCCTCCATCAAGCCCAAAATGTAGTCCGACAACCTGCTCGACTCGAAAAAAGGACGACCGCAGCCGTCCTTCTTGCGAATTATACTTCATCGTCGAACGAAAACGTCATTTCGTCGTAATATTCCAGCACGTCTTCCCACTCGTCGTCATCTTCGATCGTTTCCAGTTCCGGCTCGCCCGAGTCGTTCCGCCCGATCCGATACAACACGATATCGTCGTCGCGCTTCATCTTGTCCGATTGCAACACGGCATACATCGTTTCGCCCAGCGCAAACTCGGAGAGCACCGCATAAGTGACGGGTGCCCCCTTGTCGCCGATCAATTCCACGGCGTCGCCGTAAACGTCGCGCAGCACGCGAATCGGTTCGAACGGCTTGCTCTGCAGGCCGCTCATCAGCTTTCCTCTTCCTCGGCTTGCTCCATAAGCGTATTAAACGTCTCTTCGACGATATTCCATTCGTCTTCGTCTTCGATCGTAAACAGCTGCAGATCGTCGCCGTCTTCCTCGTAGCGGAAGGCGTACACTTCTTCGGACTCCTCGTCTTCACCGCCTTCGACGGGAACGACCATCATGTACTTTTTGTCCGAGCCGTCGACTTCGAATTTCATGATCACTTCGAATTCTTCCTCGTTGCCTTCTTCGTCCGGAATGTAAATGATTTCCGGTTCTTCTTCCAAGTGCTTGTCGTCATTCGCCGTCATGCGCCTTCACCTCATCGTTTGGAATTGATATAGCCTTCGAGAATCAACGCGGCAGCCATCTTGTCGACGACTTGCTTGCGTTTCTTGCGGCTGACGTCCGCCTCAAGCAGGGTACGCTGCGCGGCGACGGTCGTCAAGCGTTCGTCCCACATATGAACCGGCAATCGCAACGCATGCCGCAGGGTTTCCGCGAATGCAAGGCATAACTCCCCGCGCGGGCCTATCGTGGCATTCATGTTTTTCGGCAAACCGACGACAATTTCCGTCACTTCGTATTGCAAGACGATCGCTTGCAGCCGCGCCAGATCGTCAGCTTGCGATCGCCGCCGGATCACTTCCAAGCCCTGCGCGGTCCAGCCCAGTTCGTCGCTGACGGCGACTCCGATCGTCTTGTCCCCGTAGTCCAGCCCCATCGAACGCATGTTATTTGTTCTGCGTCAGATAGGACCTGACCAACTCCTCGATCAACTCGTCGCGCTCGCGCTTGCGAATCAGGCTGCGCGCATTGTTGTGGCGAGGAATATATGCCGGATCGCCGGAAAGCAAGTACCCGACGATCTGGTTGATCGGGTTGTAGCCTTTCTCCTGCAGCGCGTCGTAAACGGCCAGCAAAACTTCCTTAGGCGATGTTTCGATCGCATCCGGCTTCACGTCGAATTTCATCGTTTTGTCCATGGAACTCATCACCGGCACCTCCCGCATGCGAACTGTTGCTTCTTTAGTCTACTGTGATATATTCTCTACCGGGCGGAAAAATTCCTCCGCGGCCGGGAAAAATATTCATCTTCATCCGCCACGATCCGCGCTGCCGCTATTTGGCCGCCGGTTGTTCGACAAGTTTGCGCACAAGCTGCAGCGCTTCGTCCAGCTTCGCCGTCTCTTTGCCGCCGGCTTGCGCCATGTCGGGACGGCCGCCGCCGCTGCCGCCGCAATGAACCGCCGCTTCCTTGACGATCTTGCCGGCATGGTAGCCTTTGGCGACCAAATCCGGCGTCACCGCCGCTACCAGATTCACCTTGTCGCCGCTGACGGAGCCGAGCACGATGATCGCGGACGGCAGCTTCGCCTTCATCTGATCGACGATCGTCCGCAGCGCGTCCATATCGCCGTTCACTTTGGCGGCGAGCAGCGAAATCCCCGCGACCGTCTGCACCTGATCGGCCAACCCGCCCGCTTCCACCTGGCTCAGCTTGGCGCGCAGCGATTCGTTCTCGCGGCCGAGCTCCTTCAACTGGCCGAGCAAACCGTCGATCCGCTTCGGCACGTCGGCGATACCGGATTTGAGCAGGGCGGCCGACGACTTCAGCAATTGCAGCTGTTCGTCGAGGAACTCGTACGCCTTGCGGCCGGTCACGGCCTCGATGCGGCGAACGCCCGAACCGATGCCGCTTTCGCTGACGATCTTGAACAACCCGATCTGCGATGTCGCTTGCACGTGGCAGCCGCCGCACAGTTCGATGCTGTAATCGCCGACTTGCACGACGCGCACGATGTCGCCGTACTTCTCGCCGAACAGCGCCATTGCGCCCATTGCCTTCGCCTCCGCGATCGGCTTCGACTCGATCACGACCGGCGTGCTGTGCCAAATTTGGCGGTTGACCCGCTGCTCGATCTCCTGCAGCTCCTCGGCGCTGATGCTGCCGAAATGCGAGAAGTCGAAGCGCAGCCGATCCGGCTCGACAAGCGAACCTGCCTGATTGACGTGATCGCCAAGCACTTCCTTAAGCGCTTTATGCAGCAAATGGGTGGCGGTATGATTTTTCGTAATGTCGTCGCGGTTCGATCGGTTGACCGCCGCCTCGACGCGTTCGCCTTTGCGCAGCGTGCCCGACTCGACCAGCACGTCATGCACGTGCTGCCCGTGCGGCGCTTTGCCGACGCCTTCGACGAGCGCTTTCGCCCCGGCCGTCGTCAAGGTGCCGCTGTCGCTCACCTGACCGCCGCTTTCGGCATAGAACGGCGTGCGGTCGAGGATGATGCGGCAGCGAGTGCCGGCGCCTACGACATCGACCAGTTGCCCTTCGTATTCGATGGCAATAATGGAAGCGCTTGTTATCCACTCATTATATCCAACAAATTCGCTTTTATCCGTGAAATCGGACAGCGGGCCGCCTTGCACCTTCATGCTTTCCGTCTCCTGACGGGCTTCGCGGGCGCGTTTCCGCTGCTCCTCCATCGCGGCGTCGAAGCCTTCGCGGTCGACGGTCAGCCCCTGTTCCGCGGCAAAATCTTCCGTCAAATCGAACGGGAAGCCGTACGTATCGTACAGTTTAAACGCATCGGCACCGGCGATGAGCGCTTGCCCGGCCTTGCGCGCGTCTTCGGCCAGACCGGCCAGAATGGCAAGACCGTCGCTGAGCGTCTCGTGGAACCGCTCCTCTTCGGTGCGGATGACGCGTTCGATGAACTCGCGCTTGTCCACGACCTCGGAGTAGTACACACCCATGACGTCGCCCACAACCGGCACCAGCCGGTACAGAAACGGCTCGTCCATGCCGAGCACCTTGCCGTAGCGCACCGCGCGCCGCAGCAAGCGGCGAATGATATAGCCGCGCCCTTCGTTCGACGGCATCACGCCGTCGCCGACGGAGAACGACACGGTGCGGATGTGGTCGGCGATCACTTTCAGCGCGACGTCGTGTTCGGCATTCGCCTTGTAGGTTGCGCCAACGATCTCGCAGGTGCGATCGATGATCGGCCGGAACAAGTCGGTGTCAAAGTTGGAATCGACGTCCTGCAGAATCGAAGCAAATCGTTCGAGGCCGGCGCCGGTATCGATGTTTTTGTTCGGCAGCGGCGTGTAGCTGCCGTCCTTGTTATGGTTGAACTGCGAGAACACCAGGTTCCACACTTCGAGGAAACGTTCGTTTTCCCCGCCTGGCCAGCATTCCGGGTCGTTCAGATCGCCGTACGCGTCGCCGCGGTCGTAAAAAATTTCCGTACACGGTCCGCACGGCCCTTCGCCGATATCCCAGAAATTGTCCTGCAGCTTGTAAATGCGCTCCTGCGGCAGGCCGATTTTGCTGTTCCAGAAAGCGAACGCTTCTTCGTCTTCCGGATACACCGTCACCGACAACCGGGTCGGGTCGAAGCCGATCCACTGCGGATCGGTCAGAAACTCCCAGGCCCACGTAATCGCTTCTTCTTTAAAATAGTCCCCGATCGAAAAGTTGCCGAGCATTTCGAAAAACGTATGGTGCCGGCGCGTTTTGCCTACATTTTCGATATCGTTCGTGCGAATGCATTTCTGCGAGTTGGCAATGCGCGGATTATCCGGCTTCACCCGGCCGTCAAAGTACGGCTTGAGCGGCGCCATGCCGGCATTGATCCATAGCAGCGACGGATCGTTGTGCGGCACGAGCGGCGCGCTCGGCTCGATCTGGTGGCCTTTCGATGCAAAAAAATCGAGCCACTTCTGACGAATGACACTTGCTTTCATGAGTCGAACCTCCTGATTTCTCGTAAGTGATGCGGAAAAAAACAAAAAATCGCCCCTGAAACAGGGACGAATTGTTCGCGGTACCACCCTGGTTATCGCAGTCGCCCTTCCGGCCCTTGCTGCAATCTCCTCTGCGGACGGTAACGGGTCCAGCCGGCGGAGTTGATCCGCGCTCGGAAAACAGCTTTCGGTCATCCTTGGCGTAAGGGCTCTTGCAGCCGCAACCCCGTTGCCGGGTTTGCGTAGCCCTCTCTCTGCGACGCAGGTGTGACGTACTCGAATTCGTCGACGCTTTATGGAAAATTATAATCAACCGCGCCCCGCGGTGTCAACTCATGCGCGGCGAATGGGGCGCAAGCGGGCTGCATGGTACTGCATAGAGGCAACGCTTGACAAACGGATATGGCCGCGGTATAGTATTATCAATTGATAATGATTTTCATTTCCATCCTCAATCGGTCCTCAGTCCTCAAAATCCCATTGACCCCGCCGGTTTGCCGCGCGGGGTACTTTTTTGCCTCCCGGCGCATCGTTCGAATCGCTGCCACGCGCCGCAAGCCGCTTTGCTTTTTGGATCAGGTCGCCCGCCTTCTGCTCCAGTGCACCTGCATGTGCTGAACCAGCACCTTCATGACGGCAAAAACCGGCACCGCCAGAATCATCCCCACAATGCCGGCCAACTCACCGCCCACCAGCAGCGCAAAAATGATCGTCAACGGGTGCATATGCAGCGTCCGTCCCACTACCTGCGGCGAAATGATGTTTCCTTCCAGCACTTGAATCGCCGTATTGATGAGCATGACGTAAAGCACCATTTTCCAGGATACGGAGGCGGCCATCACGACTGCCGGCGCAGCCCCGAAAAACGGGCCGACATAAGGGATGACGTTAAACACGGCAACTACGCCGGCGAGCAGCAGCGGATACGGCATGCCGATCGCCCAATAGCCGACGTAGGCAAGTACGCCGACGATGGCGCAAACGAGAAACTGGCCGCGAATGTAATTGCCCAGCGCGGTGTCCATGTCGGCGACAAGCTCGACCGTCCCCTCGCGATGCCGTTTCGGTATGAGCGCCAGCGCCAGCCGCTGAAAAATTTGGTAGTCCTTCAGCATGTAAAACGCCAGGAACGGGATGATGAACGCCACGAACAGCATATTGATCAAATTGCCGATGCGCGACAAATAGCCGGACACGGCGGCGGAGATGCTCGATTCGAGCTTCGCCAGCGAATGGTTGATGCCGGAACGGACGCTGGCGGGCATGTAGTCGTTGTCGTTCAGCGTGCTCATCAAACTTTCCGCTTTCATGGTCAGTTGCGGCATATGTTCGTTCAGCTCGTTCAGTTGCGCATTGAACATCGGAATCACATTGACGACCACAACCGCCGTGCCCGTCAAAAAGACGGCATAAATGAGCAGCACGGCGACGCTCCGCGGCATTTTGCGCCGCTGCAGCGCGCTGGCGATCGGATGCAGCACGTACGACAGCATCATCGCCAGCAGGAACGGGGCCAGAATCGCCCGCAGGAAGCGGTAGACGCCGCCAAGCAGCGGCCTGATCTGCATTAACATGAACAGGATGAACAGGCCGAGCAGCGCATAGACGAGAATCGTAAACCATCTGCTGCGGTAGAAAGGTTCCATGCTGTGCCCTCCTGAACGTTTAGCGAAATGTTTCCGTGCAAGCAATAACTCGCATCGAAAGCATCGGAACGTTTTTCCCATAGGTTGGACGGCACGGGCGCATCCTATGCGGCTTGTTCGGCAAAACGACAATGAGGGGGAGATTGCAACAAAAAAACGTCCCCTTCCGCTGCCGGACCGAAAGCTTCGGCGCCGTATGCGTCTAATCGGGACGTTCGTTTTCCGCCTGTCGGCATGTCAGTTCGCATGCACTTGCGGCATTTCCTCTTCGAAGAACAAATCGTCGAGCGAGCTTAACGTGCCGTCTTCCTCGACTTGGTAGACCGACATTTTCTCCCCGTTGACCGTCAATTCGATAAAGCAGCCCCAGCAATAAAACTGGTGCGAGCCGATTTTGCCAATATCTTTGGAGTTGCAATTTGGACACCGCATCATCGCGTTCACCCTGTTCCTCATAAAATGTTGTCGACACAAGAAGGTTATCTGCCATGTCCGTTCCCCTGGTCCGACGGTTGTTGCCGACCATAGTCCGAATACGCTTCACGCATCTAATTAGTTCCTTATCCATTTCATTCCTTGCGTAAACATCCGTTCGCCCGCTCTTATCGGGCACCTGCCGGCATTCGGCGAAATCGGTCGCCTTCGTATCATTTTTGGTCAATTTCGGTTCGTTTATACTACGTTTGGTACTATCGCTCAGGATTTATTACGCAATGATTTGAAAATGGTTGCAACTGTTCTCGCTGCGGCAATAATTTCGCGCTCGGTATTCCCGTCGCCGAAGCTGAACCGAATCGCGGAGCCGGCCACTTCCGGCTCCAGCCCCATGGCCAACAGCACATGCGACGTTTCCAGCGCGCCGGACGAACAAGCCGATCCGCTGGCGGCGGCGATGCCTTCCAGATCAAGCCTCATCAGCATCGTTTCCGTCGAGATGCCGGGGAAGCTGACGTTCAAAATATGCGGCAGCCGCTCGGCTTCGTCCGGATGGCCGTTGACGACGAACGCATGTTCCGGCAGCGACCGGGCCAGCTCATCTTGCATCATTTGACGAAGCAGGCGGGCATTTTGTTGTCGCTGTTCACGAAATTGTAACGATTGCGCAACGGCAGCGGCAAAACCGGCAATTCCGGCGACGTTTTCCGTGCCGGCGCGACGCTTCCGCTCTTGGCCGCCGCCAAACATTTGGGCGCCGAGCTTGACGCGGGAGGAACAATACAGCGCTCCTACTCCCTGCGGTCCGCCCAGCTTGTGAGCCGAGAAACTCATCAGGTCGACGGGAAGCGCAGACAAATCGATGTCGCAATAGCCCAGCGCTTGCACCGCATCAACATGAAACAAAATGTTGCGCTGGCGAGCCAGTTCCGCAATTCGTGCGATCGGCTGCAGCGTCCCTACTTCATTGTTGCCGTACATGACGCTCACGAGCAGCGTGTCTTGATCAATCGCTCGTTCCAGCGCTTCCCATTGCAGTTGTCCCGTCTTATGTACCGGTATATAACGGACTTCAAACCCTTGGCGTTCCAGTTGTGCGCAGCTATGAAGCACGGCATGATGCTCGATCGCCGTCGTCACGATCCGCCGCTTGCCTTGCGCCAGCGCCGCTGCGCCGAACAGCGCCAGATTGTCGCTTTCCGTGCCGCCGCTGGTAAAGATGATTTCGCGCGGCGAACAGCCGATCGCCTCCGCGATTGTCGCGCGCGCGTCCTCGATTGTCGCCTTCGCCCGGCGTCCGAAGCCGTGCAAGCTTGATGCGTTTCCGAAGCCGCCGGTCATGCAAGAGAACATGACGTCCCGAACGGCCGGGAGCATCGGCGTTGTCGCCGCATGATCCAAATAAATGCCTGTCATTGCCTCACCTGTCACAAGGCGGTTCAAAAAGTTGGCTTTTGTGCACCGGGGCTGGTCGTTCGCCCTGGTCGTCAGCTCCCGCTGACTGCTCGGGTATGCGTCCTACCTGACGGCGAACTGCTCGCCCATGCATCCGGGAAGGTAGCGTGTGCGAAGTTGGAGTGGCGAAGCTCGGCCTGCAATTCCGATTAAACAAAAGACGACTTTTTGAACGGCCTTTTCAAATGTAGAACATATAGTTATCCTGCTTGGCGTCCCCTTCGTAGGAGATGAGATGCTGCAGGGTCGTGGAGTCAAGCACTTCCGCAATGCTGTCGCGGATCCGGATCCACAAGTCGCGTTTGGCCGGGTCGTCTTCTTCAGTGAAATCGACCGGGCTGATCGGCCCTTCCAGGACGCGAATGATGTCGCCCGAAGTAATTTGCTCCGGCAAACGCGACAACACGTATCCGCCGTAAGCGCCGCGAATGCTTTTGACCAAACCGGCATTGCGCAGCGGGGCAATCAGTTGCTCCAGGTAGTGCTCCGACAGCTGGTGTTTTTCGGCGATGCTCTTAAGCGAGGTGGGGCCTTCTCCAAGCTTGCCGGCGAGCTCCATCATAATGGTGAGCCCATAGCGGCCCTTAGTAGAAATTTTCAAAGCGGCACCTCTTTATGTCGTGATCTGCAATCAGCATGTCCATAAAAGGGGTAAATCAGACGTGCTTACTGGCCATTATCCGTACTTTATATGGTATCATAGATTGAATGTTCGTGGGAATAGTTCTTATGACAACTTTCTGAAAATAATTTTGCTTGCTTTTGTGGTAAAATGGTTGGATCGAAACGGAAAGAAGGGCAAAACGCAATGGACAACAACCGGAATCAAATGCGCGTCGTGCTCGGCATGTCCGGCGGCGTGGATTCTTCTGTGGCGGCGCTGCTGCTCAAGGAGCAAGGCTACGACGTCATCGGCGTCTTTATGAAAAATTGGGACGACACGGACGAATTCGGCCACTGCACGGCCGAGGACGACGCCGAAGACGTGCGCCGCGTTTGCGCGCAAATCGGCATTCCTTGTTATACGGTCAATTTCGAGAAGCAGTATTACGATAAAGTGTTCGCCTATTTTCTCGACGAATACCGCGCCGGGAGGACGCCCAATCCCGATGTGATGTGCAACCGCGAAATCAAGTTCGGCGAATTTCTGCAAAAGGCGCTTGACCTTGGCGCAGAACGAATCGCCACCGGGCATTATGCCCGGGTAGACAACCGGGACGGCGAATACCTGCTGCTGCGCGCAATCGACGGCAACAAGGACCAGACGTATTTCCTGCATGCGCTGAACCAATACCAGCTGTCCAAGGCGATGTTTCCGCTCGGTCAGCTGACGAAGCCTCAGGTGCGCGAAATCGCGGCCGCGGCCGGTCTGGCCACCGCAAAGAAAAAAGACAGCACAGGCGTCTGCTTTATCGGCGAGCGCAACTTCAAGCAATTTCTGAGTCAATATTTGCCGGCGCAGCCAGGCGATATGCGCACCTACGACGGCGAACTGAAAGGAAGACACGACGGGCTGATGTACTATACGCTCGGCCAGCGCCAGGGCCTTGGCATCGGCGGATCGGGCACGGGCGAGCCCTGGTTTGTTGCCGACAAAGATTTGGCGACGAATACGCTGTACGTTGTGCAAGGGGAAACGGACGAACGCCTGTATGCCACGTCGTTGATTGCCGACGGCGTCAGTTGGACGAGCGGAGCCGCCCCTGTCATGCCGGCGCGATGCTCGGCAAAGTTCCGCTACCGCCAGCCCGATCAGGGCGTTACGGTGGAGCCGCTGGACGAGCCGGCCTCCGGTGCCGGCATGCGCGTGCGCGTCGTGTTCGACAAGCCGCAGAAAGCCATTACGCCGGGGCAAGCGGTCGTCTTCTACGACGGCGACGTCTGTCTGGGCGGCGGAACGATCGATCGCGTGGAGAAACTGCGCTGACGCAAGCGGAGCGTCGCTAATGAACAAGACCCGCTTTCGCCGATGAGGCTGAAAGCGGGTCTTGTTCGATTTATCCTCGCAACTATTGCGCGGAAGAACTCCGGCGGCGCTGCTGGTTGATGCGCATCTTCTCTTCCATGCCCATCTCGCTTGCGTCGAAAAACGTGGCGTTCGCCAGCTTGTCCGGCAAATACTGCTGGGCAACGTAGTGCCCGGGGAAATTGTGCGGGTACTGGTAGCCGACGTGGCCGAGCTTCTCCGCCCCTTTGTAATGCGCGTCCCGCAGATGAAGCGGCACTTCGGCGGCGCCGATGCGCTCGAATGCGGCATATATGTTGCCCAGCGCCAGCGGAATCGAGTTCGACTTCGGACTTTCGACCGCGAACAAAATCGCCTGGGCGATCACATATTTCGATTCCGGCCAACCGATTTTGTGATAGGCGTCCATCGCGGTTACCGACTGCACCATCGCTTGCGGATTGGCCAGCCCGATATCTTCGCTGCTGGCGACGATCAGCCGCCGCAGGAACGTCATCGGGTCCATGCCCAGTTTCTCGACGGCGTACAAAAACCAGAACAACGCCGCATCGCTGGAGCCGCGAATGCTTTTATGAAAGGCGGACAGCACGTCGTACTGGGTCGATTCGTCCGCCTTGACCGTTGGCCGGCGGATCGACTCCTCCGCCGCCTCCAGTGTGATCCGTACCGTGCCGTCGGCATCCGGCGCTGTCGTCAGCGCCGCCAGTTCGAGCGCGTTAAGCGCGCGGCGAATGTCGCCGCCGGCGACGAAAGCGATATGCCGCAGCGCGTCTTCGTCCGCTTGCAGCGGCAGCAAGCCGAGCCCGCGCTCCTTGTCGGCGAGCGCGCGGCGCATCGCCTCCAGCGCATGCTCGTGTGTCAGTGCGTGCAACTCGAACAGCGTCGAGCGCGACAAGAGCGCGCCGTTCACGTGGTGGAACGGGTTCTCCGTGGTGGCGCCGATGAACACGATAATGCCTTGCTCCACCGCCGGCAGCAGCGCGTCTTGGCGCGCCGTATTGAACCGGTGCACCTCGTCGAGGAACAATATCGTTTTGCGGCCGTATAGATCGCGGTTTTGTTTGGCTTGTTCGATCACTTCGCGCACGTCTTTGACCGATGCGTCGACGGCGTTCAGCTTGACGAATTCGCCTTTGGTCCGATGCGATATAATATGGGCCAGCGACGTTTTCCCCGTTCCCGGAGGGCCGTACAGCAAGATCGAGCTGACCTGGTCGGCTTCGATCGCGCGCCGCAGCAGCTTGCCGGGGCCAACGATGTGCTCTTGCCCGATATAGTCTTCAAGCGCAATCGGCCGCATGCGATCCGCCAGCAATTTCGATTCCGTCCGTCGCTCCGCTTGATAGGAAAATAAATCCACCTTGTACCTGCCTTTCCGCTAAAGCCGCCATACTTCCGGGTACGATCCGAGCCGCCCGCCCTGCGTATTCGCAGAACGGACGGCTCTTTGCGTCAGTTATCTTTCGGCAGCAGGTCGCGTACGACGACGCTGGCCATGATGAGACCGGCGACGGACGGCACGAATGCGTTGCTCGACGGCGGCTGTTGCGCCTTGCGGATTTCCGGCGCGTTCTCCGGAACGATGCGCTGGGTCACGTCCTCCCGCGTCTTGATCGGCTCCTCTGTCGAGAAGACAACCTTGACGCCTTTGCGAATCCCGTCCTTGCGCAGTTTCTGCCGGATGACACGGGCGATCGGATCCATCGTCGTCTTCGAGATGTCCGCGACCTGGAAGCGGGTCGGATCCATCTTGTTCGCAGCGCCCATGCTCGAAATCATCGGAACGCCGCGCGACAGACACTGCTTGATCAGATGGATCTTGTAGCTGATCGTATCCGACGCATCGACGACGTAATCGAGCGGAAACTCGAACAGCCGCTCATACGTCGCTTCCGTGTAAAACATCCGCAGCGCGATCGCGTCGCACTCGGGATTGATTTGCAGAATGCGGTCGCGCATCAGTTCGGCTTTCGGCTGGCCGACGGTCGACAGCAAGGCATGTATTTGCCGGTTGACGTTCGTAATGTCGACGACGTCCTTGTCGATCAGCACGATCCGGCCGATGCCGGAGCGGGCCAACGCCTCGGCCGCGAACGAGCCGACGCCGCCGATGCCGAGCACAGCGACGGTGCTGCGCTTCATCGCGGCCAGCCCCTCCGGACCGATCGCCAGTTCGTTGCGGGAAAATTGGTGCAGCATGGTACCCCTCCCGCGCCTTTACTTCGCTGCCGGCTGCTTGATCGCCACGCGGATCGACAGCTGCTCGAGCTGTTTCTCCTCGACCGTGCCGGGAGCGTCAGTCAGCAGGCAGGATGCGCTTTGCGTCTTCGGAAACGCAATCGTTTCGCGAAGGTTGGTGCGGCCGGCGATCAGCATGACGAGGCGATCGAAGCCAAACGCGATGCCGCCGTGCGGCGGTGTGCCGTACTCGAACGCTTCAAGCAGGAAGCCGAACTTCTCCTGCGCTTCCTCCTTCGAGAAGCCAAGCGCCTGGAACATTTTCTCCTGTATGTCGCGCTTGTAGATCCGCATCGAACCGCCGCCGACTTCGTAGCCATTCAGTACCAGGTCGTATGCCTGGGCGCGGATTTTGCCGGGATCGCCGTCGAACTCGTGCAAGTCATCTTCGTTCGGCCGCGTAAACGGATGATGTTCGGCGACGTACCGCTTTTCTTCCTCGTCATAGCTGAGCAGCGGGAAGTCGACGACCCAGGCGAACTTGAACACGCTGTCGTCGATCAGGCCGAGCTGGCGCCCGATCTTCAACCGCAGATTGCCAAGCACGTCGGCCACAACTTTTTTGTTGTCGGCGGAGAACAGCAGCAAGTCGCCTTCTTCGGCGTTCAGGCGTTCGCGCAGCGCGGCGATTTCTTCCTCCTTGAAAAATTTGACGATCGGCCCTTTCATTTCGCCGTCCTTCATTTGCACCCAGGCAAGTCCTTTGGCGCCGTAACGGGCGGCGAACACGCCAAGATCGTCGATTTCCTTGCGGCTCCACGTGCCGCAGCCTTTGGCATTGAGCGCCTTCACCTGGCCGCCGCCGGCAATAACCGAAGCGAACACCTTCACATCGCTTGTCGCCACAATGTCGGCCACGTCGACAAGCTCAAGCCCGAAGCGCAGGTCCGGCTTGTCGGAGCCGTATTTGCCCATCGCGTCGGCGTACGACAGCCGCTGGAACGGCGCGGCGATGTCGACGCCGGCGGTTTCCTTCATCAGCTTGACAACGAGCCGCTCCATCATCGACAGCAGCTGGTCTTGCGACAGGAACGACGTTTCAATGTCGACCTGGGTAAATTCCGGCTGGCGGTCGGCGCGCAAGTCTTCGTCGCGGAAGCAGCGGGCGATTTGGTAATAGCGCTCGAGGCCGCCGACCATCAACAGTTGCTTGAAAATTTGCGGCGACTGCGGCAGCGCAAAAAACTCTCCCGGGTGCACCCGGCTCGGCACCAAATAATCGCGTGCGCCTTCCGGCGTGCTTTTCGTCAAAATCGGCGTTTCCACTTCGATGAACTGCTCCCCGTCGAGGAAATCGCGGAATACTTTGGCCGCTTTCGAGCGAAGCCACAACGTCTTCTGCATTTCCGGACGGCGCAGGTCGAGGTAACGATATTTGAGCCGCAGCGACTCGTCGATTTCAATGCCGTCTTCGATGAAGAAAGGCGGATTTTTGGCGGCGTTCAAAATTTCGATGGATGTAATTTGCACTTCGATTTCGCCGGTGGCGAGGTTGGCGTTTTTCGTATCATCGGCGCGTTCGACTACTTTTCCTTGGACGGCAAGCACGAACTCGTTGCGCGCTTTGTCCGCAATTTGCAGCGCTTCGCCGGAGAAGCCGGGGTTGAACACGATTTGCACGATGCCGCTGCGGTCGCGCAGATCGATGAACAGCACGCCGCCCAAGTCGCGGCGCCGCTGCACCCATCCGTTCAAAATAACCGATTCCCCTACATTTGCTTTGCTTAATTGTCCGCAATGATGCGTTTTTAACATGGCCATGTGGTTATCCTCCCTTTGTCCTCTCGTGCCTGACGTTCGTTTTCTAGCTTATCGCCGGCTTGCCAGCAGCGTCTCCGCCAGCCGTTCCAGCGCAACGGACCGCTGCTCGCCGGTCGCCATTTCCTTCAGCGCGATTTCGCCGCGTTCCAGTTCTTCGTCGCCGAGGATCGCCACATAACGCGCCTGCAGCCGGTCGGCCGACTTGAGCTGCGTCTTCATTTTGCGACCCAAATAATCTTTCTCCGCCTGCAGACCGCCGAGCCTCAGCTCGTACAGGATGCGCGGCAGCACCTGCTCCGCCCGTTCACCCATGCCGACGAGATAAACGTCGAGCGGCTCGCCGGTCGGCACTTCCACTTCTTGCGCCTCGAGGATCAGCAGCGTGCGCTCCAGGCCGAGGCCGAGGCCAACGCCGGAACGGTCGCTGCCGCCGATTTGCCCGACAAGCCCGTTATAACGGCCGCCGCCGCCAATCGTATCGATCGCGCCGATGCCGTCCGCCTTGTACTCGAAAGCAGTATGCGTGTAATAATCGAGACCGCGCACCAAACGATGATTCACGCTGAACGGAATGCCCATGTCGGTCAAATAGCGTTGCACCGCGGCAAAATGCGCGCTGCACGCCTCGTCGAGATGGTCCAGCAGCGATGGAGCATCGGCAAATTTGTCCTGATCGACTTTGCAGTCGAGAACGCGCAGCGGGTTGCGGTCCATCCGCGCCTGGCAATCCTTGCACAGCGAATCGCGCATCGGCGCCAGGAACGCCAGCAGCGTGTCGCGATAAGCGGCGCGCACTTCCGGCGTGCCGACGGAATTGATCTCGACCCGCACCTGCTTCATGCCAACCGACTTGTAGAACGTGTAGCCCAGTGCGATTACTTCCGCATCCAGCGCCGGATCTTCCGAGCCGAACGCTTCGATGCCGAACTGGTGCAGCTGCCGGTAGCGCCCCGCCATCGGCCGTTCGTAGCGAAACATCGGGCCGATATAATACATTTTGGTCACGTCCGGTTCGGCGTACAGCTTGTTCTCGACATACGCCCGCACGACGCCGGCCGTTCCTTCCGGCCGCAGCGAAATGCTGCGGTCGCCTTTGTCGAGGAACGTATACATCTCCTTCTCGACAATATCGGTCGTTTCGCCTACGCCGCGTTGAAACAGCTCCGTATGCTCGAAGATCGGGGTGCGAATTTCCCGATAGTTGAACGCCCGGCACAGCTCGCGCGCTTTCGACTCTAGAAACTGCCATTTTTCGACCGTTCCGGGCAAAATGTCTTGCGTTCCTTTCGGCTTCTGAAAGCTCATGCGGATTCCCTCCCTGACGTAACGAACGCCCTTTTTGGACTGCCTCTTTAAAACAAAAATCCCCCGCCCCTGAACAAACGTCAGGGACGAGGGATCGCGTTATCGCCATCACCCGTGGTACCACCCATATTCGGAACCGGATTGTCCCGGAGCGGCCAATGCCGATCCGCCGAGTTCCGCACTCGAAGCGGTTAACGCCCGCCTACGCATAACGGCTACTGCTGTACCTGCTGCCCAGCTTGCGGGTACGGTTCGCCGCTTGTCCTCCGGGAAGTCTGTTCATTCGTTCGCCAACGGGAAGCTTGCAGCCAGGGCTTCCTTCTCTGGGGATGGGAGTGCGAATTACTTGGTCCCTTCATCGGATCGGTGTCATGCAATTAGTTACGATTGTAATCGCGGTGCAGGCGGAAGTCAAGCGCGATCGGCCCGAAAGCGGGACGCGGCAACAAAATCTTAAGCCCCATCGGACCAAAAGTCCCGGAACTCTCCCATTCTACGGTTCAAATACTAGCATATACATGTACCACAAGGGCGAACACCCTTGCAAAATGGCGATGGAGGGAAAAACGATGGAACAACAGCAAGTTGGACAAGATGCCGCTTTGGAGACGACAGGTGTCGAGGAGCAGGTGGAATTGCAGAAAGAAACCGTGGAGATCGATGCGGTTGACGCGGATGTTGCGGAGCAGGAAGAAGGCGCCGCGGAGCGGGAAGCGGCGATCGAACAGCTGCAGGCGGCAAACGACGAAGCCAGCGCTGCCGATGAAGAGGCCGACAGCGACGCAGGCGCCGAAGGCGACGCCGATGCGGAGGATGACTCCGGGGACGATGCGGACGATGCGGACGACGAAGAAGACGATGACGCGGCGGATGAAGAAGATTCGGAAGACGGGGATTCGGAAGACGGGGACGAAGAAGCGGTAGAGGCGGATGAAAGCGAAGAAGCGGATGAAGATGCGGAAGACGGGGACTCGGAAGAAGCGTAAGGCCCGCCCCCGTACCCCCGAAGAACCCGTAATACGACTGCAAACGTAAAGCCATTCTTCCCGTACCGATCGGGGAAGAATGGCTTTCGTCATGCAGCGGCATTAAAACCGCACATTCACCAGCGACTGAAGCGCATCTCTCAGCATCATGTACGACTCGCCGTTCGTCAGCTTCTGCGGATCGGCGATCATCGCCACCGTTTCCGGCGTCAGCACTTTTTTGGCCAGCAGCTCGTCCTTGGCGTTGTCGCGGGTGACGGTCAACCCGGCCGCCTTGGCGATCGTGAGGCTCGCCTGTGCCAGCGTCAGCGGCGATTTGGTTTTCTCTTCATCGCTCATGCCGACGATAGCGGCGCTCGGGTCGCCTTTAATGTTGGCGATGAACATTTTTCTCGCCCTCGCCATCAAGTTGACCATCCGCTGCGGATTGGACGGGTCGTCCAAATAAAATTCGTTGAGAATCCGTTTGTTGTCGATCGTCACTTCGCGCGAGGATGCCGCGCCAATGTACACGGCAGCCTTAAGCCCCGGAAACGCCTTGTGCTGCATAAACGGCTGCGGCTTCACCGTAAACGGCAGCAGCCTCATCTTTTGCTCGTTCAGCTTGTTCTGCATCTCCGTGACCAACTCTTTGGACTTCGACATTTCCCTGAACGTCATCTTGCCGTCCAGCGCCACCTTGGCCGCGGCTCCGGCCGACTGCCCTTCCGCCATGCCGGTAGGAATGATCCGAGCGGTGCCGTGAGCCAGCGTCGAGTAGCTGGCGCTGCGGCCGACGACGAGCAAGTTGTCGACCTTGAGCGGAATCAGGCTGCGGAACGGCACGGCGTATTTGATCGGCGTCATCACTTCGGAACCAAAATCGTTCGGGCCGGTGCGCTGGATGTCGATCTTGTAAGAGCCGAGCGCCACACGATCCCATTGGTCGCGGTTTTCCAGAATATCCAGGATGCCGAGCGTATATTCGCCCTGAATGTGCCGCGTTTCGCGCACGTACAGTTCCGGAGCCGTTGCATCGAGCTCCAGCCCGGCGAATTCAGGGTACGCCTTTTTCATGTACTCGACGATATGCGGCACTTCCTGCCTGCCGACCGCAAACGCGTCCTCGCGCTGCTTCGGATCGAGCCCGTCGATGCCAAAAATAAGCAGGGCGTTGATCAGCATCGTATTGTCGTTTTGCCGGCCGATATTCAAGCCGCGCAGCGCCGCTTTGGATTTGTCGAGCGGCGGGTAGTTTTTCATGTCGCTGTACCCGTAGGCTGTCATTTCATCAGCGTGGGTGTTGGCATCGTTGTCTTCGGTCATGCGTTTGCGGATGCTTGTCCACACTTCGTCGGTCACGTTCTTCAGCCGGAAGACGAGCGTTACCGCCTGCTTCGTGTCCTTGTTGCCCAGGTCCTCTTGCCCGTACGTATACGGCGCGCCGGCCGCGGCGGCAATATCCGCGTCCTGCGTGGCGTCGATCACATACGAAGCGTACACCTTCTTCGCTTCGCCGCTGGCCAGCGTCAGCGACAGCCCTTCCACGATTTTCGCGCCGTCGGCACCGTCCTTGACTATCGGCTCCATCGTTTTCGTCTTGAGCAGCACGTCGATGTTCGGCTCGTCCTGCACCAGCTTGTAGAAGGCGTTGGCGCCTGTATTCGTGTCGAAGGCGATGCCTTCGACCATGTTGTACCATTCGGAGAAAATGCCTTCGTTCAGCACGTTGTATTTGCCCGGAATAAGCGACGTATTCTCGCGGTCAAAGTTCATATCAATGAAATTCAGCCAGCCCAGCGTCATCAAACCGCCCAGAATTTCGCGGTTTTTCCCGTCCACGAGCAGCGTCTTCAGCCCGTTGCGCGCGGCGGAAACGGCAGCGGCGACTCCTTCCGGGTCCGTACCGGCGACGATTACGTCGTAGCGGTCCTGGACAGCGGCTACGGATTCAACCGGGATTAACGCTTGTTTCTTTTCCGTACTGACGATCAGGCCGCCTCCATACTGTTCTTTGTAGTACAGGACCGGAGTGCCGGCAGCCAGCAAAACGAATGCGGTTAAAAATAAAATGATCCATGATTTTCGCAACATCGGTTACACCTCGACGGACGTAGATAAATTAGGGTCGATTGCCCATACCAGTGTACCATATGTCGGGAGTGAATGGAATTTGGCGGCTCCCGCGAGGCGTTGCAGCGGAATGCAACACCTTGCGCGCTTGTTGCAAACAAGTCGATCGTTGCGCACAAAAAACGCCGCGAACGCAGCAAGCGTTCGGGCGTTTGAATCGATCACGATGATTCGGGCTGCTTGTCGAGCTTCGGCAGTTCGAGCTCGCGTCTTTTGATTTCTTCCAGCAGCATGCGAATAAAATCCCGATCTGCCCCTGTCCGTACGGCTACCGAGTAGCACGACAACAGGGCCTGATCGCTGAGCCGGTGCATCCTTTGCCTCCTACTGCACGTTCGTCTTGCGATGGTTATGCCCGTAGCGGGAATCCGGCGATCAAGCGTAGTAAGAGCCTTCGGTCGTTCCAGTCCGGTTGATGCTGTCTATCGCATGATTCGTCTCCATTTGCTTGCGAACGGCGTCCCAAGATAGCGAACTGTTGTCGGCCCGCTCCGTCTGGTACACCGCGTATTCGCGTTTCACCGCTGTTGCAAAAGATCGCTTAAACAACGCATCGAATGTTTTTTTATCCATGCAGCTTCTCCCTGATGGTGTCCGTCTTTTATCCCAAATTTTAACTGGGTTCAACTGGGAGTGCATCACATTTCACGTACAACGCTGTGCATGATTTGTTGCACAGCGTTGCAGGGTGTACAGGACATGCAAAAAGGCTGCATATTCCGACATCAGTCGAGAATATGCAGCCTTTTTGGAATTTGGTATAATGTTGATTATTTCCACTCTACGCCTTGTACTTCAGTTGAAGCGAGGACAGTATTCGTTTCTTTGCTGCTTGCAACATTCACTTTAACATTTCTAGCATCGATCATCATTTGGGGCTTAAGTACGATTGTTGTCAATTGAATTTCCTCCCTTAATAATTGTAAATTGTAGATCCAACGGGACTTGCTAATTTTATTTTATCAAAAAATTGAAACAATTGTAAGGGGGAAGAATGCAGTGTTCAGGAGAATGAATTATAAAATTGCTACTATTGCCGTACTCTTTCTTCTCATTCAAGCATGGATACTCACCGTTTCTTCAATGAATCCTTTTTTAGGCATCGAAGTTGAAGCTGATGCAAACAAAGATAGCTGGTACATTTCGAGATTTCAGAATGATAATATAGAACAAAGATATGGTCTGCAAGTCGGAGATCGAGTTGTTTCCATCGATGGTCTTCCAGCAAACGATTATAAGTCTGTCATCAAATGGCATATGATTGACCAAGCGAAAGAGATCGTTCTGCAAAGACAGAACGAAACCATTCGATTCGAAACAACAGGAATCTCTGTCATTTCTTCGTATGACTTGTTGGCGTGGGCAGGAGAATTTATATGTTTGGCATCGGCTGCTTTGCTTTTATTCAAACTGCCAAAATCCAAATCAGCCATTCATTTGGCCTTGGTTTTTCTGAACGGAAGCATCATTTTTATGAGCTATCCCGCCTCAATAAAGGGCGATGCTCTTAGTAAAGCAATTATTACAGATTCATTAGTTGCACTCCCCATCGTCTTCCTCCATTTTTTAATTGTCTTTTTCAAAGAAAAAGCAAGTGTAACGATTGCGACACGGTTACATAAAAAACTATACCGAATTTTACTGCTGACCACGGCTGTAAGCGCGCTCTTATTGATTGATTCACCATTTGCATACTACCTTAATAATTATACGAGTATTTATGCTATAGGCTTCATTACCATCTTCATCTGTTATAATTTTGTGTTGTTATTCCAATTATTTTTGAAATACCGGCGCTCAAACCCTTATGTAGCTACGGTTATCAAAACCGTTTGGTTTGCGATCTTTTTATCCTTCATGCCTTCTATCTGTTTTTCCTTTCTTCCACGATTATTAAATCAGTCTACAATATTTGATTATTTGTATATGTCCGGCTTCATCTTCCTATTTCCGCTGTCCTTCGCCTATTTAATTGCTTCGAAAAAACTGTACGACATCGACTTTATCGTCCGCCGCATCGTACTGACCGGTTTCATCTCGCTGGTGCCGACTGGCCTTATCGTGCTAATCGCTTGCCTTTTCTTCAAGGCAGCAGTCACATTAAACGCGGTTCTCGCCCTGTTCGTGCTTGTATTGGTCATTCAAACGCTCATCCTCTACCTGCTCGAATTTTTCACGAACAAACTGGAACCAATCATGTTCCCGCACAAGCACCAGCTGCAGTCGTCGCTGAAGAAGCTGACGCGCAACCTAAGCGTCAATTTTAATTTGCGCGAGCTGCGGGACGTTATGCTGCTCGATGTCGTGCAGACGTTCCAGGTGCACGGCGGCGCCATCGTGTTTCAATACCCGGACAAGCTGGAGCTGATCAGCGAAGGCGAAATCGATACCGCCGAAGTGGAAGCGCTCATCAATGATGGCGTACTGGACCATCCGAATTATTCGATCTACGAAGTCAATCGCCACGACGAATTCACGAGCTACCTCATTCTGACCCAGAAGAAGTCCAAAACACTGATCGGCATCGAAGAGCAGCAATGGCTGAACATCATCATCTCCTACCTGGCCGTCAGCCTGGAGAACGTTTATTTGATCCGCAAGCTGTCGCTCGAGGTGCAGCGGCTCGCGGCGCAAATTCCGAACGAGGAAGCGGCCAGCGAGTTAATCTGGTTCCGCAAGCTGATGTTCGAGCTGCAGGAAAGCGAACGCGTCCGGATCGCCACCGAGCTGCACGATACGACGATGCAGGATTTGTTTTTCCTGAAGGAGCGGTTTGCCCAGCTGATCGAAAAATACGCGCTCTCCGCCGACGACAAAGCGCAGCTGCAAGGGTTTATCGATTACATCGACATCATCAACGCCAACTTGCGCCAAAGCTGCTTCGAGCTGCATCCGCACTTGCTGCGGGAAATCGGCCTCGTCGGCACCATCGAGGAGTTGGTCAGCTTCGAGGAAGCCGTCTCCTCTTTTTCGCTGGAATTCCGTTCGTTCCGCAAAGATTTGATCGAAGCCCAGGATATGGAAATGAAACGTCATGTTTTCCGCATGGTGCAAGAACTGATCAACAACGCCAAAAAACATTCCCAGGCAAAAAGCGTTTGGTTATCTTTGGAAGCAGGAAATCAAATCCTTCGTCTCGAATATGAAGATAACGGCGTCGGATTCGACATGAACCAACCAAAAGAGAAAGAAATCGGAAATTCCGGTATCGGCATGGAACAGATGAAAGGACGCGTCCTTTCGCTGAACGGCCGCTTTCAACTCGAATCGAGCATCGGCGCCGGCATGAGATTTACGGCAACCATTCCGCTGAAAGAAGGGAAAACGGCATGAACGAAACGGTTAGAGCCATTGTCGTCGACGATCATCCGCTCATGCTGCAGGCGACCATTCAGCTGCTGGAAAATGTCGAAGGCATTACGGTCGTAGGCGGCGCGATCGACGGGGAGTCTTGCATGAAACTGGTGGAGCAGCACTTGCCCGAATTGGTCATTCTGGACTACCAGCTGCCCGATTTGATGGGAACGGACGTCGCCGCCCAAATCAAAAGCCGTTATCCGAATACGCATATCATCATCTTCTCCGGCATCGACATTACGCCCTTGGCCAGCAAACTGGTCGAGCTGCAATTCAGCGGCGTCATCACAAAAGGGACCCGGCACAGCACGATCAAACATATCATTGCCTGCGTGCTCGACGGACAAATCGTCATTCCGGTCTCCATGCTGAAAAGCATCGATCGGATGCCGCGTCAGGAATTTGTCGACGTGCAGCTGACGAACGACGAAATTATTATTATGAACATGATCGTCAAAGGCGCAACACTCGAACAAATCGCCTTGCGCATCCATTCGAGCCGCCGGTCGATCGACAACTACCAGCGGAAAATATACGAAAAGTTCGGCGTCAAAACGCGCGCCGAAGCGCTGGAAAAATTTATTCGCAGCAGTTATTACGAAGCGAACGAGTAAGGTGGCGACAACCATGGGCATGGACGAACGAATCAAACGGGAGCTCGAGCGGATGATCGGCACCTATGCAACGGAGGAAGGGCTGAAAACGCTGATCGCTGCGTTCATCGACAACAAGGCGACCGAAGAAAGCCGCTGGGGCAAGTACACCCGTACGGTGCACGAGCTGTTCGGCGGCAGCTCGCCCCTGATCGATCGCGCCGAGGCCATCGCCGAACTGATCGGTCTCGTTTCCGATATTGTGGACGATTTGCAGGACGAGGACAACGATACGGTACCGTGGATGACATGCCCCCGGCCGTATGCGCTAAACGCCGCCACGCTGTTCCTGGTCGCGCTTATGGCCGAGGTTTCGGCGCTCTACGCCGACGCGGGCCTTTCGCCGGCAACCGGCATGAAGGAGGTGTCGCGCCTGCTAACGCAATCGCTGAACGGCCAGCAGCGGGACTTGAATCGCAGCGTTACGGACGAAAACGACTATTTGCGCGTAACGGAATATAAGTCCGGTTCGCTGATCCAATTGGTCTACTATCTCGGCTATTCGCTCGTCCCGGAAGCCAGGCCGGATGACATCGAACGGATCAACGTCATCGCCCACTGCGCCGGCGTCATGTCGCAAATCCAGAACGACATGAAGGATGCCGTTCGTTTCGATTTGAAGAACGACCTGCTCGACAAACGCAAAACGCTGCCGATCCTTTATTTGCTTGCCTACAGCGAAGCCGATTTCCCGCCGCTCAAGCAATATTACGACGGCGACATCACCAGAGAGCAGTTTCTGCAGCACAAGCAAGGCTGCGTCTCGTTCGTCAACAACTCCGGCTGCCTGGAATTTTCACGGGTTGTCATCGCGCTGCTGAAGGAGAAAGCGGAGGAAATGTTTGAAGGGTTATGCGTCGATTCGCCAGTTAGAGAGCGATTCCGGGAACTGGTGATCGGGAAGCGCGAAGCGAAGAAAACGGATGAAGAGCCGGCCGCGATTTAGATCGGCTGGCTCTCCATAATGAGCGTGACAGGTCCCCAGTTGGTCAGCGTTACGTCCATCATAGCGCCGAACGTCCCGGTTTCGACCCGCAGCCCTTTGTCTCGCAGCAATTCGTTGAAGCGGTTGTACAGCGGCTCGGCCAGCTCCGGCCGGGCGGCGGCCATAAAGTTCGGCCTCCTGCCCTTGCGGGTGTCGCCATACAGCGTAAACTGCGAAACGGACAATACCTGGCCTCCCGTCTCCAGCAGCGAGACGTTCATCTTCCCCTGCTCGTCCTCGAAAATGCGCAACTGCGCGATTTTGTCGGCCAAGTAGGCGGCATCCCGCTCCGTATCTTCGTGCGTCACGCCGACCAGCAGCACCAGCCCTTCCGCAATGCTGCCGACGACATCGCCGTTAACCGCAACCTGCGCCGATTTGCAGCGCTGGACGACAATTCTCATCGAGGCAAACTCCTTTTTACGATTGCATGATTCGATGCACCGAATATACTTCCCGTACCCGTTTGATTTTGTCGACAACCGATTGCAAATGTTCGACGTTGCGAATCAGGATCGTCATATGGATTTGCGCCATCTTGTTTTTGTCGGAGCGGCCGGACACGGCGGAAATGATCGTTTTGCTTTCGGATACGGCTTGCAGCACTTCGTTCAGCAGCCCGCGGCGGTCGTGGCCGAGGATTTCGATCTCGACGCTGTAATTCGCCTCAACCGAATCGACCCACTCCACTTCGATCACCCGATTGCCTTCTTCGCCCTCTCCGATCGGAATGTTCGTACAATCCGCGCGATGGACGGAGACGCCGCGCCCGCGCGTGATATAACCGACGATGTCGTCGCCCGGCACCGGATTGCAGCAGCGCGCGAAACGCACAAGCAGGTTGTCGATGCCTTTCACCTGCACGCCGTGCGTAGGACGGCTCTTCTTCTCCGGCGATCCTTTCATTTCCTTGACTTCGTTCGTCAGCTCAAGCGCTTGCGCTTCTTCCGATTCCCGCTCCTTGCGCAGCTTCTCCGTCAGCCGGGTGCATATTTGCGCCGCGGTAATGCCGCCGAAGCCAACGGCGGACATCATGTCGTCGATGTCGTTGAAATTGAATTTGCCCGCCGCTTCCTGCAAGTTGTCGTCGGACATCAGCGCCGCCTGCTCGTAGCCGAGCCGCTTGAGCTCGCGCTCGATCAGATCGCGGCCTTTGGCCACGTTCTCCTCGCGCTGCTCCTTTTTGAACCATTGCTTGATTTTGCTGCGGGTATGGGACGACTGGGCGATTTTCAGCCAGTCCTGGCTTGGGCCGTATGAATGCTTCGACGTCAAAATTTCGACGATATCGCCGGTTTTGAGCCGGTGATCGAGCGGCACGATACGGCCGTTCACCTTGGCCCCGATCGTGCGGTTGCCAACCTCCGTATGGATACGGAAAGCAAAATCGAGCGGCACCGAACCCGCCGGCAGCTCGATGACTTCCCCTTTCGGCGTAAAGACGAACACGAGATCGGAAAAAAAGTCCATCTTCAGCGATTCCATAAACTCCGACGCGTCGCGCGTTTCGTTCTGCAGCTCGAGAATGTCGGATACCCAGTTCATCTTTTCGCCCATGCCGCCGGACGGAGCGCCGCCGCCTTCCTTGTACGCCCAGTGCGCCGCAACCCCGAACTCGGACGTACGATGCATTTCCCAGGTGCGAATCTGCACCTCGAGCGGCTCCCCGTTCGGGCCGATGACCGTCGTATGCAGCGATTGGTACATGTTCGCCTTCGGCATGGCGATATAATCCTTGAAGCGGCCCGGCATCGGCTTCCACAGCGTATGGATGATGCCCAGCGTCGCGTAACAATCCTTGATATTGTCGACGATGATGCGAATCGCCAGCAGGTCGTAAATTTCGTTGAACTGCTTGTTCTTCGACGTCATCTTCTTGTAAATGCTGTAAATGTGCTTCGGCCGGCCGGAAATATCGCCTTCGATGCCCATCTCGCCAACCTTCTCGCGGATGCGCACGATGACGTTGTCGATGAATTGTTCGCGTTCGGCCCGCTTCTTCTGCATCAAATTGACGATTCGGTAATACTGCTGCGGGTTCAAATAACGGAGCGCGATGTCCTCCATCTCCCATTTGATCGCCGAAATCCCGAGCCGGTGCGCAATCGGGCAAAAAATTTCCAGCGTTTCGTCGGCGATCCGCCGCTGGCTTTCTTCGGACTGGTATTTCAGCGTGCGCATGTTGTGCAGCCGGTCGGCCAGTTTGATCAGAATCACGCGAATGTCCTGCGCCATGGCAACGAACATTTTGCGATAATTTTCGTTCTGCTGTTCCTCTTTGGATTTGAACTGAATCTTCTCCAGCTTCGTCAAGCCGTCGACAAGCATCGCACACGTTTCGCCGAATTTCTCGCGCACCGCCTCCAGCGATACCGTCGTATCCTCCACCACGTCGTGAAGCAACGCAGCAATGACGGAAGTGACATCCATCTGCATGTTGACCAGGATGTCCGCAACCGCCAGCGGGTGCAAAATATAAGGTTCTCCCGATTTGCGCAGCTGGCCGTGGTGGGCCTGATCGGCAAATACGTAAGCTTCTTCGATTCGCTTCAGCTCGGCTTCCTTGAGGTAAACCGCCGCCTTGTCGCGTAACTGCTCCATGCCCATTGCGTAGCCCTTTCCGTTCGAGTTGCGAGATCCTCATTTTGTCGTATTCCTACATTATGCGCCGATTGAGGAAGTCGCGTCAAGAATATTGCGGACAAGCGGCATTTCCTTGACGAATTTCAGGTCATATGGGAAAAAGAAGGAAGCTTGCGACCGGCAAGCTTCCTTAATTCGACTCAATATTGCACGAGCGACACAACGTCGATGCCCTTTAAATGATCCCGGCCGCTCAGGTAGGTCAATTCGATCAGAAACGCCGCGCCGACAACAACGCCGCCAAGCTGCTGCACCAGCTTGATAGACGTGGCGATCGTGCCGCCGGTGGCGAGCAAGTCGTCCGCGATAAGCACGCGTTGACCGGGACGAATCGCATCCTCGTGCATCGCCAGCTTGTCTTTGCCGTATTCGAGCGCATAATCGGCTTCGATGCATGTTCCCGGCAACTTGCCGCTTTTGCGGATCGGGATGAATCCGAGTCCCAGCGCATAAGCGAGCGGCGCGCCAACGACGAACCCACGCGCTTCCGGACCGGCGATGCAATCGATCTGCCAGTCCGCAATAAGCGCCCGGAGCGAATCGATCGCTTCGCGGTAAACCGGACCGTTGTTCAGCAGCGTCGTAATGTCCTTAAAACGAATGCCCGGTTGCGGAAAATCGTGAATGACCCGAATATGGTCCTTAAAGTTCATATGACTTCCTCCAGCTTCGATTGGGATTCCTTCGTTCCGGTCGTTCCGCTTGTTGCACCAAGCAGCGGCAGCAGAGACCCGCTCAGTTCCTGCACCGTCGAATACACAAGCTCCTGATCGACCTGCTGCCGATACAGCCGGCGCTCGTACAGGCTGGAGCTGGCAAGCTCCCGCTTCACCGCAGCGGATACGCAGCGATAAGCGGCGCCGCTGCGCTCGACTAATTGCAGCTCCTCGAACACGTCGAGGATGAAGCGAACGGTAGCAACCGGCACCTGCGTCCGTCTGCTTATGTAAGCGGGCCAATCGGCGCCGCTTCCCGCTCCCGGCGGTCGCGCCAACGCGCCGTTCGTGCCCGTCAGCGCATGCAGCGTGCCGTACACGAGCTTGAAGCTGTCGCGGGACGGGATCACGCCTGCGGCTGCCGGTTCGGCGTCCGCCAGCAGCGCATACACCCGCTGCGCGCCTGTCGCCTGCCGCAGCGCAGCCTGCAGCTGCTCCATGCGCTGCGGCAGCGTCAGCACGAGCAAATCCTTCACCGCCGCATAACCGGCCCGCTTCGCGATATCGTTCAGCGGCTTCATCGCATAAGCCGGCGTCTCCTGCGACGTGCCGTCGATGCCGGCGTCTGCCTGTACGCGCTCCGCCAGCCATACGGCCGGAGCCAGTTCCCCAGACGGCGGCTCGCCAAGCAGCGCGGCGTCTCCTGCGGCGAACAGCAGCACGCCGACGGCGCCGCCTTCGAACCGGTCGTCACCGAGCAGCGCGGCGAGCCGCTTCGGCACGTCTTTGGCGCCGCGCCAATCGAACAGCTGCTTGCGCCGTACCCGCACATCCTGCAGCATCAGCTGCGGCCGGCTCACGCCGTTCCACTCGTTGACCGCGAGCTCGCCGACAACGTCAAGCTGCGCCGTCGGCGACAGCTTGCGCGCCAGCTCCGCTTTGCCGAAGGCTACCGCCTCAAGCGCGGGGGCGTCGCCGGCTTCCGGCGCGATCAGCAGCTTCAAGTGCTGCTGATCGCGCCCCATCTTGCGCATCTCGCGCACCAAGGCGCCGGCGAAGACGAACTTCGGCGCCGGATTGCCCATGCCGAACGGAGCGAGCCGCTGCATGTCGGCGATCGCGCCGAGCGTCGCATCGGCAAGGTCGCATGCGGCGTCCAGTTGCAGCTTCGGCGTCAAATCTTCGGCGCACAGCCACTCGCCGGCAAGCCGGCACAGCCTGTCCGCGAGCTCCGGCAATCGACTCGCGTCAAGCGTCATGCCGGCGGCGGAATAGTGGCCGCCGAAGTGCTCGAGCAAGTCGCTGCAAGCCGTCAGCGCGCGATGGATATCGAAGCCCGCGATCGATCGCGCGGAGCCTTTCGCCTTGCCGGTCGCGGGATCGATGCCGAGAATAATCGTCGGCCGGTAATACGCCTCAAGCACCTTCGAAGCCACAATCCCAATGACGCCGACGTTCCAGCCTTCCTGAGCCAGCACAATCACTTCCGGCACCCGTTTCCGCCCAAGCGGCCGCTCCTGCGCATCCGCTTCATCCGACTTCTCCGCAATCGATCGTTCCAGCATCGCGATCGCTTCCTGCGTCATGTCGTCGACCAGCCGCTGCCTGTCCTTGTTCAGGCCGTCCAGTTGGAACGCCAGATGGGCCGCTTCCTGCTCGTTGTCCGTCGTCAGCAGCGCCAGCGCGTCGCCGGCGCTCTCCAGCCGTCCGCTCGCGTTGATGCGCGGCGCCAGGCCGAACGCTACGTTCGTTGCCGTTACCGTGCGCCGGTCGGCGCCGGCTACGTCGAGCAGCGCCCGGATGCCGGGGTTCCCGGTTTCCCGCATGCGGGCGAGACCCAGCCGCACCAACACGCGGTTCTCGCCGGTAAGCGGCATCAGATCGGCGATGGTGCCGATGGTTGCCAGCTCCAGCAGCTCGACCGGGAATCGGCCGAGCAGCGCCTGAGCAAGCTTGAAGGCGACGCCGACGCCGGCCAAATGCTTGAACGGATACTTGCAGCCGGGCTGCTTCGGGTTGACGACGGCGCAGGCGTCCGGCAGCCGTTCCGGCGGTTCGTGATGATCCGTTACGATGACATCGACGCCGAGCGTTCGCGCATACGCCACTTCTTCCGCCGCGCTGATGCCCGTATCGACGGTGACGATCAGCCCGACGCCGGCGTCGCGCGCTTTCTCCAGCGCCAATCGGTTCAGTCCGTACCCTTCCTGAACGCGGTGCGGGATATACGTGTCAAAGTCGGCGCCCAATTGCCGGAACAGTCCGGTCATCAGCGCCGTGCTGCTGACGCCGTCGCAGTCATAGTCGCCGTAAACGCGAATTTTCGTCCCGTCCGCCAACGCCTGACGGATGCGTGCGACGGCTTCCGTCATGCCGGCCAGTTCATACGGGTCGTGCATCGTTTGTTCATTGCCTTCCAAAAACAAGGCCGCCTGCTCCTTCGTCCGGATTCCCCGGACGACAAGCAGGCGGGCGAGCAAGAGGGACACCGAGGCGGCGTCCGCCAATTCCTTGACGACCGTTTCGTCGCAAGCGGCCACGTCCCATCTTGCCTTCGATTCCAGCATGCGATCCCCTCCTTGGGCTGTCTTTAAAGCCCCTGCCCCTGGCGAAGCGCCTTCCATTTCTCTCCATCAATGAAGCAACGTCGGAAAGTCGTCCTGATCGAGGTCTATATTGCGTTTGTACGGATAGCCGGGATCGTACGGATTGACATGGATGAATACGTCGGAAACGTGATGGAACCGTTTCATCAGATGAAGCTTGACGGACTTGGCGATATCGTGGCCTTCCGTCACCGTAATGCGCGGGTTGACGCTGATTTTGACATCGACGATCACGTAGTGGCCGTGCTCGCGAGCGCGCAAATCGTCCACTGCGATGACGCCTTTTACCCGTTGAATCGTTTCGAGCAATTCTTCCGCGTCTTCCTCGTGAAGCACATGATCCATCGTATTGTGAATCGATTCCACCACCAGCTTGTATCCCTTGCGCAGCACCAATGCGGAAATAATGACGCCGGCGATCGGGTCCAGGTAGTACAGCTGCGGCATATCGAACACGCTGCCGAGGATGGCGCCGCCAATGCCGGCCAGCGCCACGCCGGATGCGAATACCCCCGAACGATGCTCCGCCGTGTTCGTGGCCCATGCCGGGCGGGACAGTCGGTTGCCCTGCCGGAAGTTGTAGCGAAACATGGCTTCCTGTACCGCGAGCGCAACGACGATCGTGATGAGCGCGTTCAACTCCGGCGCTTTGTCCACGCCGGCGGCAATTTTTTTTAACGAGGTGAGGCCGATTTCGATACCCGCGATAAGCAGCACGACGGAAACGATAATCGTTGTAATCGATTCCGCCTTGCCGCGATCGTACGGATGCTGGTCGTCCGCATGAAGCTTGGCCGATCGGATGCCGACCAGCGCGGCGATCGAGCCGGCTACTTCGGACGCCGAATGGGCGCTGTCCGCAAGGAGTGCCTTGCTTCCGGAAAGATAGCCTGCCACGCCCTTGACGGCGGTTAGCAACGAGCCTGCGAAAATGCCTGCCCAAGCGGCATATTCCGCCTGCGCCTGCTTGAAACGCTGATCTGACAAGCTGGTCACTCCCCCACGATAAACCGCGTTCGCGTGTTGTCCGTTCCGGCGAACGGGCAGCGAATCGGTGCTGCTATTCTTTGGCCGGTGTCAGTTTCTTTGCCGTAACTGCCTTGTTCTTGAACAAAAACCAGAGCGGACTGGCGATACAAATCGAAGAATACGCGCCGCTCGTCAAGCCGATGATTTTGGCCAGGGCGAACAGCTTGATCGCTTCGCTGCCGAACAGGAACAAACAAACGGCGGCGATCAGAACCGTGACGACCGTATACACGTTGCGCGCCATCGTTTGCCATATGCTCTGATGGATGACGAGCGACAAATCTTCGGTCGTTTTCAGCTTGGCGAAACGGACGTTTTCGCGAATCCGGTCGAAGATGACGATTTTGTCGTTGATCGAATAACCGATCGTCGTCAGCACGGCGGCGATAAACGGCAGATTGACTTCAAAGCGGAAAATGGCGAAAAAGGTGACGACCATAAATGCGTCATGCAAAATGGCGATGATCGCAGCAACGGCAAACCGCCATTCGAATCGGAACGAGACGTAAATGCAGATCGCCAAGCTTGCAATCAGCACCGCATAAATCGCTTTACGGCCCAGTTCCTGCGCCATATCCGGCGACACGGCGTTCACTTCCTGCGATACCTGGGTGCCAAAGGCAGCCGAGAAGGCGTCTTTAACTTTCGTAGCCTCGACATCGCTCAGGATTTCGTCAAAGCGCAACGATACCATATTGCTGTTGTTGCCGCCTACCGTCAATTTGAACTTGCTGAAGCCGGCGTCACTCAGCGCCTTCTCTGCCGCTTCTTTCTCTACCGCTTTGCCTACGCTGACGTCGATTGACGTCCCCGCTTTGAAGTCGACGCCGAAGTGAAGGCCAACGATCGGAAGCAGGATAATGCCGACAAGCACAAGCACAAGGGAGATGGAAAAGAAGATGTTGCGGTGCTTCATGAAGTCGAAACGATTGTTATAGGTCACGGATTTCGGCCTCCTTCACACCGTAATAGCTCGGTTTCTTCCATACATTGCTGCGGATGAGCAAGTAAATGAGAAACCGCGAGAAAAAGACGTTGGTCAAAATACTGAGCGCAATACTGAGCAGCGTCGTCAAGGCAAAGCCGCGAATTGCGCCGTTGCCGACGTAATAAAGCACGACGCCGGCGATAAAGTTCGTGATGTTGGCGTCCATAATCGTGCGGAACGAATGCTTGGAGCCGGACTTGAGCGCCGACAGCAGGCTCTTGCCGCTGCGGATCTCTTCCTTGATCCGTTCGTACGTGATGATGTTGGCGTCGACCGCCATCCCGATCGCCAGCACGAACGCCGCAATGCCGGGCAGCGTAAGCGTGACGTTCATCAAATAAAAGACGAGCAGCAGCAGCCAGGTGAACGTAATCAGCGTAATGCTGGCGACGATGCCGGGCAGCCGATAGAAGAACAACATGAATGCCAGAATGATGATGGCGGCGATAACGCCCGCGCGCACCGTATCTTCCAGCGACAACTGGCCGAGCGACGCGCCTACGCTTTGCGTATATTTCTCCGTCAGCTTCAGCGGAAGCGCGCCAAGGTTGATCTTCTCGGCCAAGTCCTTCGCTTCCTGGTAGTCGAACTGGCCGGTGATCACGGCGGTGTTGCTGTCGATGACCTGATTGACCGACGGACTGGAAATGCGCTCGTCGTCCATATAAATCGACAGTGTTTGTCCGAGCAGCCGCGTCGTAATATCCTTGAACTTCGCCGCGTCTTTCAGCTTGATTTCGACGATTGGCTGCGTGCCGTTCTGGTATTGCACTTTGGCTCCGCCGGGCACGAAGTCGCGGCCGTCCATTTCGACTTTGCCGTCCGGGCCTTTAAACGTCAGCGCGGACGGCTCCTTGAGCTTGTCCCGCACCTTCTGCTCGTCGGTAACGCCCGCCAGCCTGACGCGAATCCGGTCCTTGCCTTCGGTCGTAATTTCCGGTTCGGCGACGCCTTCCTTGTCGACGCGTTTCTCCAGACTTTTGGCCGTTTCGTGCAACGAATCTTTCGTCAGCACGCCGCCCTCATCGATCGGCGTGGCGACATACAAAATTTCGAACCCGCCCTTCAAATCGAGCCCCAGCTTGATTCTGTCGAGCAACGCCGGACTGGTAACCCCGACCAGCGCCAGCATTACCACTACGATCAGTAAAAAAGCGACTAACCTGTTGACTTTCATAATGGTGCTTTGTCTCCCTTCCAGACTCAATATTCCTATTATACCCACCCGCAAAATACGAGTCAATTTGCGCCATTTCGCAACGAAAAGCCGCTCTTGCGCGCAAAAAACCGGACAATCGGTCCTCACCTGTCCGGTCGCGAGTCGAGGGCTTCGTCTGCCGTTCGCCGGCTCAGAAGCTTCCCCCTTTATAGGCGCGCATCGTCATCCAGTTCATGAATTGCGTCGATTTGAGCGACAAAATGTCGTTGACGATCCGATGCAGTCCAGGAATGCCGGTTTTGTCGTACTTCTCGCTGACACAATCCCAGATGTCCTTGCCGCTTACGTGTTCGTAACCCAGCATATGAAATTCGTCTGCTTTGCTGTGGCACAAATTTTCGATCGTGGCGTTGAGCCGGCTCTCGTCCTCAAGCTCTAGCGGTGCTTCCGCTTCCGCTTCGGCGGCTGCGGCAAGGCCCGCTTCTTCTACCGTCATGTCGCCCGGAAGCGGTTCCTGTCCCGGCTCGTTCTCCGCTGCCTGCGCGCCAGCCGGCTCGGCGGCGGCATCTTCTTCGGCACAAGCGGCATCCTCCGCTACCGGCCCGTCTTCGACGTCCGCAGTCGGCAACGCTTCCAGCGAATCCGCGCGATGCGGCGCTTCGTAATCCCGTTCCGTCATAATGGGAGACCTCCCCCTGAGTAACCGCACTTAAAGAGTATTCGCCGCAAACTCCCGGAATCCTTCCCGCCGGCCAGCCTTCAGACGCAAGTCATGAGCTTGGCCGCCTCCTGCATATCCATAACTATGGACAACGGGTACATGCCCGGGCGGAAAGAGGGTCGTTACGTGAATCAGCTGAAACAATCGTTTATCAAAGGAACCATGATCCTGCTCGTCGCCGGCATCGTCAACCGCATTCTCGGCTTCCTTCCGCGCATCGCGCTGCCGCGGCTGATCGGCGCGGAAGGAGTCGGCCTGTACCAGCTCGGCTACCCGTTCCTCATCCTCATCCTGACGATTATTACGGGAGGCGTGCCGCTGGCCGTCGCCAAGCTGGTCGCCGAAGCCGACGCTGCCGGCGACGAGGCGCGCATCCGCCGCATCCTGCGTCTGTCGATGGCGCTGACCACGTCGCTGGGCGCGCTGTTCACCGCGCTCTGCCTGTTGTTTGCGCCGCTCATCATGCGTTATCTGCTGACGGATTCGCGGGTATACCTGACGTTCGTCTGCATGACGCCGATCATCGTGCTCGTCGGCATCTCGTCGGTCATGCGCGGCTACTTCCAGGGCCGGCAAAATATGATTCCCACCGCGGCGTCGCAAATCGCCGAAACGATCGCCCGCATCGTGGCCATGCTGCTGTTCGCGCAGATGCTGCTGCCGTTCGGCATCGAATATGCGGCAGCCGGCGCCATGATCGGCGTCACCGTGGGCGAGCTGATCGGCTTGCTCGTCACGCTCGTCTTTTATTTCCGCAGCCGCAGCCGGTATGCCGCCGTCAGGCCGAAGCCGGAACCGGACGGAGGAAGCGACGGCAGCCGGGGGAACCGCCAGTTGATGCGCCATCTGCTGCGCATCGCCGTTCCGGTTACCGCCAGCCGCCTCGTCGGTTCGACCTCCTATTTGCTGGAGTCGATCTTCATTGCCCAGAGCCTGGCGCTTGCCGGTATCCCTACCGCCATAGCAACCGCGCAATACGGCGCGCTGCAAGGAATGATTATTCCGATCCTGCTGCTGCCGAGCGCGCTTACATTCTCGCTGTCGACTTCACTCGTTCCGACGCTGTCGCAGGCCGCCGCCGCCGGCGACATGCGCACGATCCACAAACGGCTGCATCAGTCGCTGCGGCTTGCCCTCATTACCGGCGCACCGTTCGCGGTCATCATGTTCGTGCTGGCCGAACCGTTATGTTACTACTTGTATCACAATACCGACATCGCCGTCATGTTGAAAATGATGGCACCGGTCGCGCTGTTCATTTATTTCCAGGCCCCGCTGCAGGCAGCGCTTCAGGCGCTGGATCGCCCGGGAACGGCGCTTGTCAACTCGTTCATCGGCTCCGCAATCAAGCTGACCTTGATCGTCGTGCTCGCCTCGCGGCCAAGCTACGGCATTCTGGGCGCGGTGCTGGCGATCAACATCAATATCGTCGCCGTTACGCTGCTCCATTGGGCCAGCATAACCCGGCAGCTGAAATTCGGCATGCCTTCGGGTGAATTTGTCAAAGTCGGCGCCGCCATGCTGGCCATGGGCTTCGCCGCGTTCGTCGTGGAAACGAGCGGTTGGCCGGGCAACGGCGGCTGGCGGTTCGTCGCCGCTTCGCTTGCCGGAACGGCCGTTTACTTGGCCTGCGTCGCCTGGATGAAGCTGATCGACAAATATGACTTGCGCCGAATCCCGTTTCCGTGGACGTTCAAAAGGTGAATCGCCGGCGCTGCCGGCTTACACCAGCACCCAGGCGACGTATGCCGTCGAAACCAGCAGCGATACGAGCGTAACCGGCACGCCGATTTTCAAAAAGTCGACGAAAGTAATGCGATATCCTTCCCGGCTCGCGATGCCGGCAGCGATCAGGTTGGCGGACGCGCCCACCAAAGTGCCGTTGCCGCCCAGGCAGGCGCCCAGCGCCAGCGACCACCAGACCGGCTCAAGCGCCGTGTCGGTTGCGTTCATCTGCACGCCAATATCCTGGACAAGCGGAATCATCGTCGCCACGAACGGAATGTTGTCGATCGTAGCCGACGCAATGCCCGATATCCACAGGATAAGCAGCGAAGTAAACGCGATGTTGCCTTCCGTTACTTGCATCACCGAAGTAGCCAGCTTGCCGATGATGCCGGATTCGACCAAACCGCCGACCAGTACGAACAGCCCGGCAAAGAAAAAAATCGTCACCCACTCCACCGAGCGGAACGTTTCGTCCAGTTCCTCTTCCTTGACGCCGATCAGCATGAGCAGCGTCGCCCCGGCAACCGCAACGACCGCCGCCTCCACATGCAGCACGGCGTGCAGAAAAAAGCCGAGCAGCGTCAGCGCAAGCACGACAAGCGATTTGACCATCAGCTTGCGGTCGACGATATAAGCGCGGGCGTCGACATTCATCAGCTCTTGCTGGTGAATGCGGGACACGAGCAGGTGGGAGCGGTAGGCCCAAACGACGAGCAGCAGCGAAACGGCCAAAATGATGACAACCGGCGGACCCAGATGAATCAGAAAATCGTTGAAATCAAGGTTGGTCGCCGAGCCGATCATGATGTTCGGCGGGTCGCCGATCAAGGTGGCGGTGCCGCCGATGTTCGCGCTGATGATTTCGGAAACGAGAAACGGCAGCGGCGAAATATGCAGCACGCGCGCTATCGCTATCGTGATCGGCACCATCAGCAGCACAACCGTTACGTTGTCGAGCAGCGCTGCGCCAACCGCCGTCATCAGCGACAGCAGCAGCAAGATGCGCGTCGGATTGCCTCCGGCCGCCTGCGCCGTTTTGATCGCCGCATATTGAAACATGCCGCTGCGGGCGGCAATGCCGACGAGCAGCATCATGCCGACGAGCAGGAAGATCGTCTGCCATTCGATATGGCGCTCGTAAGCCGCCTGCAAATCGACGATGCCCAGCACGACCATGAGCAGCGCCCCGGCGAGCGCAATAACGGCGCGGTTGATTTTTTCCGTCACGATCAACGCATAACAGAGCAAAAAAATGACTGCAGCAGCAATAACCTGCCACTTCTCCAGCTGGGATACGAGTTCCAAACGATCACATCCTTCGAACGGGTTTCTACTTCGACTATACTAAAAAATGCGGCGCCTGGCCAATACCGGCCTCTGCGGCTGGTCTACTGTCGCCTGCTTGGCCATACACTAGCAATAAGCGGAAGAGACCGACGCGCGGCCGCAGCCGCTCATGTCCGTCTCGCCATATTTTTCCAGGGAGGGAAGGGAACATGATCGAAATCGTCAAACATTCGCGCGTCAAACTGTCTTCGCCGCTGCTCACCGGATTGACTTACGCTTTTTTCGCCATGGGGCTGCTGACGATCGTCGCGTCGCTCCTATTGCTGGCCACAAGCCAGCAGGAAGACGAGTTGCCGGTGTATGCGTATGTCATTCACGTTTTATCGCTGCTGCTTGGCGGATACGCGGCGGGCAAGCGCGCGGGACGAAGAGGCTGGTACTACGGCGGGGTGCTTGGCGTCTTGTACGCGTTGGTCGTCTGGCTTGTCGCCTTTCTCGGCTACGACCGCGGCTTGGACGCCCAGTCGCTGCTGTTTATCGGCATCGCTTTTTTGTCCGGCGCGCTTGGCGGCATGTTCGGCGTCAACGCATCCGGCCGCAAGTGAGACTGCCATTTCCCCTTCCTGCGCAAACTATGCTATAATGAGTTCGCTTGTCCAACCAATTGCGCAATAAAACCCGGATGGGGGACGTTTCGCGCCATGACTTTTTTTTACCAGTCGATGAATCATGTCGTTTTGGCCATTGTGATCACGACGTTTTTCCTGCTGCTGTTCTCGATTCGCACGAATCCGTTTTTTGCCGCCGGCGCGTTTGTTCAGGAAATGTTCACGTCACGCAAATATTTACTCCATTTTACCGCCATGATCGCCATCCTGTTTTCGAACAAAATGGAGCTCTGGCTTGAACAACACATGCACAGCCGGGCCGACTTCACCGACCAAATCTATGCGCTGGAAGGCAATTTTGTCGCATCGATTCAAACCTGGTTCCGCAATGACGCGCTCACGCAAGCATCGACTTTCTTCTATGTCGTCGTTTTTACGTCGGTCATGATCGCATCGACGCTGTTCTATACATATACGAAACAGTACAAGTTGTTTTACGCCGTATGCTACGCGCTTATCTTCAACTATTTGATTGCGATTCCGTTTTATTTGTTTTTCCCGGTGCGCGAAGTATGGTCGTTTCACCCGAATGTATCGATGCTCATCCACGACCTGTTTCCGACCTTCGAGCAGGATTACAGGCCGCTGTCCGGCATTGACAACTGTTTTCCGAGCCTGCATACGTCGATTTCCGTCACGATGGCGGTCATCGCGATGCGTTCGAACAACCGCTTCTGGCGAGTGTTTACCGCTTGTTCGGCGGTGTTCATCATCTTCTCGATCTTCTATCTCGGCATTCACTGGCTGACCGACATGTGCGCCGGCATGCTGCTCGGTTTGTTCGCCGCCCGCACCGCGCTGCGCATCGCGGAAGGCAAGCCGCTGCTGGTGACGAACTTGCTCAGCGGCCTGCTCCGCAGCCGACAAATCGGCAAGTAACGACAAACAAAGCGGCTCCGGAATCCGGAAGCCGCTTTGTTTCATTTCTTCTCCTGTGTATCCGATACAGCGGATTGCGTGACCGAATTGATCGCCGAGCGATCGAACGTCATTCTCATCGTATCGTTGACGCGAAGCACTACGATATCGTCCGTAATCTCCATGATCGTGCCGTGCAGGCCGCCGATCGTTACCACTTTGTCGCCTTTCTTCAGCTGGCCGAGCATGCTCACCCTCGTCTTCTGTTTCCGTTGCTGCGGGCGAATGAGCAAGAAATAAAGCACCACAAACATCAATACGATTGGGCCGAACGTGAACAGCATGTTGCTGCCGCTGCCCGTAGTCGCCTCATCGGCGGCCAAATACCACATGAAAACCCCTCCAAATATAGTGTCGGTCAAAAGCCTTTCCCGTTCTCGTCCATGCCGTACGCCGCAAAAAATTCGTCGCGGAAATCGAGCAGCCTGTCCTCGCGAATCGCTTGTCTGACGCCGCGCATCAGCTCCAGCAGGAAATGCAGGTTATGTATCGACGTCAGCCGGATGCCGAACGTTTCGTCCGCCTTGATCAAGTGCCGGATATAAGCCCGGGAATAATGGCGGCAGGTGTAGCAGGTACAAGCCGGGTCCAACGGGCCGAAATCTTCGGCGTACTTCGCGTTGCGCACGACGAGCCTTCCCGTGCCGGTCATGACCGTGCCGTTGCGGGCGATGCGGGTCGGCAGCACGCAGTCGAACATATCGATGCCGCGGATAGCCCCTTCCACCAGCGCATCCGGAGAACCGACGCCCATCAAATAACGCGGCTTGCCGGTCGGCAATAGCGGCACCGTCTCCTCCAACGCCTCATACATCAGCGGTTTCGGTTCGCCCACGCTAAGTCCTCCAATAGCATAACCCGGGAAATCCATGGAAGTCAACTCGGTTGCGCTCTGTTTGCGCAGGTCGGCGAACATGCCTCCCTGCACGATCGCGAACAGTCCCTGATCGTGCGGCCGCTCGTGGCTGAGCAGGCATCGTTCGGCCCAGCGCGTCGTCCGCTCGAGCGACTGTTTGACATAACCGTGCTCGGCCGGGTACGGCGCGCATTCGTCGAACGCCATAATGATGTCGGCGCCGAGCGCGTTCTGAATCTGCATCGCAACTTCCGGCGAAAGGAACAGCTTGTCGCCGTTCAGGTGCGAACGAAATTCGACGCCTTCTTCCTTGATCTTGCGCCTGTCGCTCAAGCTGAACACCTGAAAGCCGCCGCTGTCGGTCAAGATCGGCCGGTCCCAGTTCATAAACTTGTGCAAGCCGCCTGCGCGGCGGACGATTTCGTGGCCTGGACGGAGAAACAGGTGATACGTATTGCTTAGTACGATTTGCGCGTCCATAAGTTTCAATTCTTCGGGACTGACCGTCTTGACGGTCGCCAGCGTGCCGACCGGCATGAAGGCAGGCGTCTCGATCGTACCGTGCGGCGTATGTACAAGTCCCAGACGGGCGCCGGATTGCCGGCATGTTTTGATCGGTTCGTAGGTGATCGCCATCGGGTGTTGCCCTCCAATTAATGCTCGTTTAATGAATGAACATGGCGTCGCCGAAGCTGAAGAACCGGTACCGCCGCTCCACCGCTTCGCGATAAGCATGCAGCACATGCTCCGTGCCGGCCAAAGCGCTGATCAGCATCAGCAACGTCGATTTTGGCAAATGAAAATTGGTCAGCAGCGCATCGACGAGTTTAATCGGTACGCCGGGGTACAAAAAGATGTCGGTCCAGCCGCTGCAAGCCCGGAGCGTCAGCGACAGTTCAGGCGCGGCAGCGTCGCCGCCGGCACACAGCCTTGCCGCCGTTTCGAGCGTGCGCGCCGACGTGGTGCCAACCGCCACGATGCGGCCGCCGGCGGCGCGGGTGCGGTTGATCGCATCCGCCGTTTCTTGCGGCAGCTGAAAATATTCGGCATGCATCCGATGCTCTTCTACCGTATCCACACTTACGGGACGAAACGTGCCAAGCCCGACGTGAAGCGTAACATAGGCGATGCCGACGCCTGCGTCCTCCAGTTCCTGCAGGAACGGCCGGGTAAAATGCAAACCTGCCGTTGGCGCGGCGGCGGACCCTTCGTGCTTGGCGTAAACGGTTTGATACCGCTCCTTGTCGGACAGCGTTTCTTTAATGTAAGGCGGCAACGGCATTTGGCCCAGACGGTCGAGCCACTCGTTGAATACTCCTTCATACCGAAACTTGACGATGCGGCCGCCCATCTCGCCTTCTTCCTCGACGACGGCGCTGAAAGCCGGATCGCCCGTTCCGCCCGCGGAAGATTGTTCTGCGAATACGATGACTGCACCTTTTCGGAATCGTTTGGCCGGACGCAGCAGCACTTCCCAGCGGTCCTCCTCCAGCTGCCGGAGCAGCAGCAGCTCCGCCCTGGCCCCGGTATCCGGCTTCACGCCGAAAAGCCGGGCTGGAATGACTCTCGTATCGTTGAGTACGAGCAGATCCCCGGCTTGCAAGTATTGTTTCAAATCGGCGAACCGGTGATGCCCGGTAGCGCCTGTCCGCTTGTCAAGCGCAAGCAGGCGCGATTCCGTCCGGTTCTCAAGCGGCGTCTGGGCGATCAGTTCCTCCGGCAGCTCAAAATCGAATTGTTGCACGTCCATTCCGTTCATCCTCTATGGCTTGACGATAGTCGTCCCCGCAAAATAGTTTTGCAAAATATACCGGTAATCATACCCCAGCTCGGCATACCCGCGCGCTCCCCACTGCGACATGCCAAGACCGTGGCCGAACCCTTTGCCGCGGAAAATGAATTGCGGCTCGGCGGTGACCGCGCGCAGCGTGCCGCCGCTGCCGAGCACAAGCATGTTGCCGGCCGTCGACTTGCCGCCGGTCGTTGCAGCGCCGAATGCCGAAGCGATGACCGGCGCCGCCGTCGTTTCCGGATGGCTTGTTGTGCGGCCGTCCGCACCCAATATAGTATACCTGCCGGTCTCTTCGATTTCAAACAGCGTGCTGCGCAGCCCTCCCAGCGCGCTGCGGTACGAGTCGGGGTACGTGACTGCCGCGTCCTTGCCGTTCGCACGCAGCAGCGTAACGCGGCCGGACGGCCCGCGGGAAGCGACCTGCAGCGATGTCAGCGGCCCGGCGAGCGGCGCGCTCAGCTGTTTGTTCAGGCTGGCGAGCAGCTCGCTGCCGCGCAGCGGAACCGACAGCCAATTGTACGAGCTCGATTCCTTCTCCTGGCCGATCGCCACAACGGCATCGCCCGGATTCAACTGGGCAAAACCCGGATTGGCCGCATTGTCCCACGTGTACGGCGCTTCGCGGACATTGACGCCCTTTTCGGTCGCCGTGTACACGGTTAGCCCAAGCGGATTGCGCTGGCCCGTGTCGCGCAGCAGGTCGGAGCGCACATAACCGAGCCTGCCGTCCGCCATCGCAACGCGAAGCCAGTTCAGGCGGCCCGCCGCATCGCCGTCGTCGGGGCTAGCCCCCGCGCGAAAATACGGCGCTTTGCCCCGCCACGCTTCGGCATTGTCGGCCGTCATGCCGCCGGCGTTGGACGAGAACAGCGCCTCGATCGGCTTGCCGGCGGCATCGACGATAATTTCGCCGCGCGTGGCGTCCACCGCTTTGACGACATCGTCGAATTCTTTGCCTTCGTAAGCCTGATCGAGTGTTGTATCGGTCACGTCGGCGACGGTGTAAGCCATGTTCTTGCGAACCGCATATGTACGAGCCGCAACCGCCTGGGCCTTCAGTGCCTCCAGTGGCCAGCCGGTGCTCATTTCGGAGGAGACAACCGCGTACAAGTATTGCTCCAGCGGCAATTCGTTAATAACGGCCAGCTTGCCGTTCAACTGGCTCAGCTCCGCAAAGCCGCGATAAGTGCGGCCGCTCTTCTCGCGCACGGTCAGCTTGCCCGCTTGCGGCGCGACCCACATCCTGGCGCCGGCGGCCGGATTGATCGCCGCATGCGTCACCGGCTCGGCGCCGTCCGCGGCGTCGCTCCGCAAGAGCAAATACGGCGCCTTCGTATCGGCCGGCTGCAGCGCCACGCCAGGCAGCGCTTTCGTCGCTTGCTGCTGCAGCGCCGCCAGCTGCGCCGGATCGGCTTCATCACCGATCCACACGGCGTAGCCGATCTTGCCCGCGTCGGAGCCTTGCACCGCAATCGCCGCATCGAAGCCGGCTTTGGCTACCGCCGCCAGCTGCGCTGCCGCCTCCGGCTCGCTCGCATAGTCGCCGGCGCTCAGTCGCAGCGCGCCTTTCACGGCGAACGACGATGCCGGAAGCCCGGTCGTCTTCGCCAGCGTCTCCTTCGCGGCGGCCGCACTTTCCGCCGTTGCGTACGGACCGGCAAGCACGCGGTAAACGTCCTTGCCGGCTTTGCTCGTCTTCCATACGACGGCGCCGTCCAGCTTGTCCGCCAGCTTCTGCGCCTGTGCAGCATCTCCCGTTTCAAGCAGCAACACGCGAAACTGGTCCAGGCTGGCGCGCAGCGGCTTGCCGTCTGTCGTAGCCAGCACCGCGCTGCCGGCACCGGGCGCGCCAAAGCCTGCCCGCAGCCCGGCCGGGGCAGTGAACGTAACGGACGGCACCGTACGGCTGTATTCTTTCGTATCGAGATATAGCGCTACGCGAATCGAATCTTCCTTCGGAACTGCCGCATCGGTGACGGGGGGATTGGCCGCGTTGACTGGAGTCGCGCCATTGCCGGAAGCTGCCTCCGTTGCGGGGGTTGCGGCTTTGTCTTTGGGTGCGGCATCCGCCGCCTCCGCTGCACCGGCCCCGTACCCGGCGCTCCAGACGCCAACACATAACAAGGCCGTCAACATCTTGCGTCGCATCGTTAGGTTCATGCTGTCGATTCGTCCTCTCTTCGCCCATGATAGTTGTTTAGACGCAGCGAAGAGGAAAAAGTTACCCTTGCCCGGGCGAAGTTTCGGCAGCAATCGACACTTGGCAACGCTTCGCCGCCGGATTTTCAAGAATATGCAATTTCTCTATTTTACTAAATATTTACATTTTTTACCGCACATCAAGCTACCCAATAAGGACAAAAAAACTCATGAAAGAGCAATATTATAAGATAAAAAAACCGCCATTCATCGCATACAATTAAAGTGGTATAATCTCGAACGGATCGACAAGAACTTACCCCCTGAAACCAAATGCAGGCAGGGAGGGAAAAATGACGATAACAGTGCTTGTCATCAATAATACGGCAATAGATCGCCATTTGATCGTCCATACGTTCGATTGGCGAAAGCTGAATTGCCGGGTAATCGGTCAGGCCGAGAACGGTTCGCAAGGCAAAACGATGATCCAACAATTGCAGCCGGACATCGTGATCGCCGACATCCGCAAGACGGACAAAGACAGTCTCGAGTTGGCAGATTGGATGAACGACAATTACCCGACGGCCAAGACGATTCTGACCTCATGGAAGGGTGATTTCGAGCCGGGAAAACATCCGTTTCTTCAGAAGGTTCATGCCGTCGTCGCCAAACCTTTGCAACGCGAAGAACTATACAAGGCCGTCGAATCCGCGGTAAGAGATTTGGATAACATCCGGCGAACAGTCCCCTCTCTTTTGCATCAGCGGCACGCGGAATCGACAAGTGGCGGCATCGCCCTGCACGAAACGGCAGAGGATGACGGGCATGATTATGAAAGCGTTAACATCGGCTCGATCCTTCAGGAGCTCGAGCAATTCGATTCCACGCTGGAGCGTGCCTCCACCGCTGAAATTGACGCTTATACGAATCGACTGCTTGCCAAAATAAAGGCGTACAGCAACGGCAACCCGTCTGTCATCAAAGGATTGGTTTCCCAACTATGCATGAACGCCGTTCTGTACTTTTACCGCATTACGCGAAACGAATGCGGCTTGGACAAAAGCGTGGACCAGCTTCTGGATGAAGCGCTTCAGCTTGAAGACATCCAGGAAGCGAGCTTCTTCCTGTCCGCCTTGTTCATCGAGGTAAAGGATAAGCTGGGCAATGCCGGCAAAGAATACATCCCGTTCGTCAAACAGGTGCAGGAACATATCAATAGCCATTACAACCGGGATATCAGCCTGGCCTCCACGGCGAACAAGTTCGGTTACAGCCCCAGCCATTTGAGCCGAACCATTCGGAAAGCGACCGGCGTTACTTTTACCGATTTGGTCGCGCGGGCTCGGATCGAAGCGGCGAAACGGCTGCTGAAGGACGGCAAATACAATGTAAATCAGGTAGGCGACATGGTAGGATTCAAAGAGTATGCTTATTTTTATCACGTATTCAAACGAATGGAAGGCGTTTCTCCTAAAGAATATAAAAATAACGGGAAGGCGACGTAAACGATTCCGATCTTGATGCAGAAGCATATTAGGAGGAAAAAAATGATCGCCAAAAATTTGGGAAAAAGCGAAGTTGAGGTGCTCATTGGAAAAGTAATCGATAAAATGAACAGTTTGGATATCAGCATCCAGGAAGACACCCCGGCGAGCATCATTTCGATGGACGTGTGGGACTGGTCCCAGGGCGTAGGTTTGTTTTCGCTCTATCGTTATTTCAGGGAAACGCGGGATGAAGCCGTGCTCGCCTACTTGACGAGTTGGTTCGATCAACGCATACGCGAAGGATTGCCTTCGAAAAACGTCAACACCATGTGCCCGTTGTTGACATTGTCGTATTTATACGAAGAAACGGGCAATGCCGACTATTTGCATCTATGCGAGGAATGGGTCAGCTATGCGGTGTACGAAATGCCGCGAACGCCGGAATTCGGCATTACCCATGTCGTCGTCGACAACGACAATACCGGCGAGTTGTGGCCGGATACGTTGTATATGACCGTTCTCTTCATCGCCCGAATGGGCGTATTGCTGGATCGGGATGATTACGTGCAGGAAAGCATCCGCCAAATGCTCGTGCACATCAAGTACTTGACCGATTTGGAAAGCGGTTTATTGTATCACGGGTGGACGTTTATGGGCGGTCATCATTTTGCCCGCGCGCTTTGGGGGCGAGGCAATGCATGGCACATGGCGGGGCTCGTCGATTATCTCGACATCGTCAAGCTCCCGATCGGCGTGGAAATGTTTCTTCTCTCTTCCCTGGAGAGACAAATTCAACAACTGGCCCTCCTGCAATCGAAAAACGGATTGTGGCATACGCTGCTCGACGACCCGACCTCATACGAGGAAACGTCGGCAAGCGCCGGTTTCGCCTACGGCATCCTGAAGGCGGTGCGTAAAGGTTATGTAAGCGAAGAATTTGTCGAAACGGGCAAACGAGCGCTACAAGCCGTAAGCGGCCAAATCGACGAAAGCGGCGCTTTGCACGGCGTATCGTACGGCACACGAATGGGACGCACGCTCGCCTTCTACAAACAAATCCCGCAATGCCCGATGCCGTACGGCCAGTCGCTCGCCTTGCTCATGCTTGTCGAAAGCCTGCATCTGTTCAAGAAAACGGAAAAAACGGCGCAGTAACAGGTCAAACACAAAATGGTTGAGCGGATCCAGCATCCGTTCAACCATTTTTTATCGGATGGGGCATAACAAAAACGGTTGGGCGGATCAATGATCCGCTCAACCGTTTTTGTTATTTCATTTAGAACGCTTTTTTCATTCCTTTGAAGCCCATTTGGTTCAGGATATCCGTAACTTCTTTGTCATAATCTTTGCCGCCGTTCGCTTCCCAGCCTTTCAGCAGGTTGGCGTATTCGGCATCGAAGTCTTTGGCGATGATGACTTTCGAGATAGCTTCGCCAATATATTTGCCAAGGTTTGCACCGATCTTGTCGTTAACCGGGCGAGGTGCAGTGATTGGCAGTCCTGTCATGCCGTATTTTTTCACGCTCTCATAGAATGCGAGCGTAAGATCGGCGTATTCTTCGCGCAGTTGCGGCGTATTCAAGTCCGTGCTGGTAGACTGCTCGGCGATCATAATTTTGCGATCCGTTGTTACCGTGTTGCCTTGCTGAATGATCTCGAGATCGCCGCCGCCGAAGACCCACAGTTCTTGCTTGTTCTTCTCCGGATCGATCGGTACGCGTGCGCCGTCGACGCGTTTGAAGTGAACGCCTTCCAACCCGGAGTTGAGCGCTTCGATGTTTTCCGGTTTGGCCATCCAGTCCAAATACTTCACAGCCGCTTCCATTTTTTCTTGCGAGCTGGATTTCGGCACCATGATCATCATGCCGTAGTCGGCAGTTTTATTGAAGAAGTAGTTGCCTTTCGGGTCTTTCATCGGATCCAATGTTACATATTGACCCGTTTTCGGCCCTGTTTTTCTCATGAGAATGTTTTGGTATGCGGCTGGGTTGTTTGCGTCCATAAATCCGACCAGACCGTTGGCAAAGTCCTGATTGTAGCGTGTCGAGTTCGCATCGGTTGCAAACTCCTTCGAGATCAATCCGTCCTTGAACAACTGGTTCATCCAGCGGAAATATTCTTTGCCTTCCGGCATCGCGACGCTAGATGTAAATTTGCCATTCTCGAAGTTGCCGGATTGCATGTAGACGTTGGAAGGAGCCGGACCGTCGCTGCGGATGCCGAACGCTGCCATCATGCCGTACATGAAAGTCGCTTGACCGTTGCCGGTGAGTGCAGGCAAGCCCCACGGAACGACTTTGTCTTTGCCTACGCCGCCCGGATCTTTCTCCTTGAACGCTTTCAGCGCTGCCGTAAGCTCGTCGACCGTTTTCGGAACCGGCAAACCAAGCTTGTCGAGCCAGTCTTTGCGGATCGACATGTTCGCGCCGCCGTACGGATTGCCGCGCAAGGCCGGAATTGCGTAACGTTTGTCTTTATAAACACCGGCAACGTCAAGTGCCGCTTTGTTGTTTTTCTTGATGTTCGGACCGAATTTGTCGAGTGCCGCTCCGAGATCCCATAATCCGCCTTGTTCGGCATATTTGTTCATGACCCCGATGTCATACGTAAGAATGACATCCGGCGAATCCCCTGACGCAAGCCAAACGCTCAATTTCGTGCTTTCTTCGGCGCGCGGAATTTGCACGTATTCGACCTCTACGCCGAGAGGAGCGAGCTGTTGGTTGACCCATTTGACGATAACGTTGTCTTTCAGCGCAGGTGTTCCTGCCGGTTGATTGCCACGGTCCCAAAGCTCCACTTTAATCTTGGTAATTTTCGGCGCTTCCGACGGTTTCGGCGATGCGCTGGCCGCTGTCGACGATGACGGCGAGGTGGACGGACTGCTTGTGTTTTCCTTTGAACTTGAGCAGGCGACCAGATAGGTCGACATCATCATAACCGACGCCAGCGCGCCTAAAGCCCCTTTTCGCATTTTCCCCATAGCTGCATTTCCTCCTTAATTTGGTTTGCAGGAATCATTTATATGAGGCGGACAACCCCGGTAAAGGTTGGAAATCCGCATCCTGCCGCTTGTGGCCAGTTACCCTTTGACCGAACCCAGCAAAGAACCTTTGACGAAATATTTTTGCAGGAATGGATACACGACGAGAATCGGCACTGTCGCAAAAACAATGACGGCGGATTTGAGCGATTCCTCAACCACATTCAATTTATCGACTGTTGCCAGCGTTTCGAGGTTGGTGTCCATCTGCGACAACAGCAGCAAGTTCCTCAGTTTCACCTGCAGCGTGTATAAATCCGGGTTGTTGATATAAATGATGGCGCTCATATAAGTGTTCCAGTGTCCGACCGCGTAGAACAGACTGATGGTTGCAATCGAGGCCGCCGACAGCGGAAGCACGACGCGCAGCACGTATCTGGTATTGCCGCAGCCGTCCATGACCGCAGCGTCCCAAAGCTCGCCAGGGATGTTCTGAAAAAACGTTTTCATAATAATCACATTAAATACGCCGATCAAACCGGGAATGATAAGCACCCATATGGAATTGATCAGCCCCAATTCGCGAACGAGCAAATAGCTCGGAATAAGCCCCCCGCTGAACAGCATCGTGACGAGCAGGAAATTCATATAAAATTTGCGGCCCCATAAGTCTCGTCGCGATAACGGATACGCGGTCATTACCGTAAAGAGCATATTGAGCGCCGTTCCGACGACCGTAATGAAAACCGTTACCCAAAAGGCGCGTATAATCGAACTGTTATGAAGGGTCGCCTTGATCGCATCAAGCTGGAACCCGATGGGCCACAGCACAACTTTTCCGGTTTGAATGGCAGCGTTGCTGCTGAACGCATTCGCAACCGAGTTGAAAAACGGAAACATACAGACGAAAGTGAAGACGGCCACACAAGTATAATTGAATATATGAAAGGCGATATCCCAGCCAGTCATCATGCTGAACTTGCTGCTTCTTTTTGTTACATACGCCTCTTCCATCGAAGCTCCTCCTCCATCTAGAAACTGGCCTTACGGCCGAGTTACCACAAACCTTCTTGCCCCATCCTGCGAACGGTATAATTGGCCGTCCAGATCAGAATCAGATTGACGACAGACTGTGTCAGGCCAATCGCCGTCGTAATGGAGAACGCCGCTTGCTGGATACCCATTTCATAGATCCCGATACTAATAACCTGAGACACTCCGTTGACGAGCGGATTGGCCAGCGCGTAAGGGTGCTCGAAGCCGATCGACACCAAACCGCCGACATTGAAGATAAGCAAAACAGCCATTGTAGGCACGATGCCGGGAATCGTAATATGTTTGATTCGTTTCCAACGGCCGGCTCCGTCGATCACTGCCGCTTCGTAAAGCGACGGGTCGATCGTCGTCATCGTTGCGAGGTACAGGATCGTCCCCCAGCCCGCTCCTTGCCATATGCTGGAAAGGACATAGACGGCCACCCACCAGCCTTTATCCGCCATGAAATAAATGCTGGGCAACCCGAACCAGCTCATCACTTCATTCAGAACGCCGTATTTGGGCGACAAAATTTGGTAGATCATACCGCCAAGCACAATCCAGGACATAAAATGCGGTAAATATAGCAGTGATTGGCTGACACGCTTGAACACTTTGGCTCGCATTTCGTTCAGCATAATCGCCAAAATGATCGGAGCCGGAAATCCGCAGATCAGGCCAAGGATGTTCAGCAGCAGGGTGTTGCGGATCATCGGGAAAAAGTTGGGCAGTTCAATCATTTCTTTGAAGAACCGGAAGCCAACCCAATCGCTTTCGAGAATTCCTTTGAAAATGTTGTAGTCTTTGAATGCAATGACGACACCGAACATTGGAATGTATGCAAACACGACGAAGAACAAGAAGCCGGGTACCAAGTACAAATACAAATCGAAATTTCGTTTGATTTCCCGCACGGCGCGGGGCTGCTTTTTCACCCCCGTTACCGAATTCGCTTTGACCGGGATCGATGAGGATTCCATACCATCACAACCTTTTTCGAGAATTCAACCTTGCAAGCGAAGTTATCGAAACAAATGAAGGCTTTCGACAAGCATAAGCAGCGTCATCGATTGACCGTAAGGCATCGGGCATTGCGGGATTTGCTTGTAAAACCCGAGCGTACGCCCCATCCTCGTACCGTACGATACGCCTTGCACGGCGCCATCCGCATCGATTCGGCCGATGACCGCGTGCATCGCCCTGATGCCTACATCCGCGTATTCCTCGCTCAAATACCCTTTGCGCACCGCTTTCAGAATGCCGTAAGCGAATCCAGCCGTAGCCGACGTTTCCTCGTATGAGGTCGGATCGTCAAGAAGCGTATGCCACATCCCGCTTTTGGCTTGCAGGGCGACCAGCTTCTGCACCTGACGCTCGAGCGAGGAGATCAGAAACATTTCCACCCCGAGAGGAAGCTTGACAATCTCGAAATAATCGACCATCCCGGCTAAATACCACGCATTGCCCCGTCCCCATAACGCGCCAGCGAAATGATGGCGTTCCTGAAATGTCCATCCGTGATAAAACAACCCGGTTTCCTTATCGGTCAAATATTTCAGGTGAACGAGAATTTGATGGATGCTCTCCTGCACATAATCGTCGCGACCTTGCAGCACACCCATGCGCGCAATAAACAGCACGGTCATGTAAAGCGTATCCGCCCACAACTCTCCGCTGTTGTCGTGATCGATGGCAACATGCGTGATGCCGTTCTCCGGCGTTCGGAGCAACCCTTCGACGGCGTACGCTGCCCATTCCTTGCACACGCTCAAGTATTGCGCCTGGTTCGCCGTCTTCAACTCGCAAATATAACTGAGGGTGAGCAGCGGGCACATCGTGTTGACATTTTTCGGCGGGAGTCCTTCTTGCAAACGTCGGTCGAACCAGTCGATGATGGCATCGAGCACGTTCTGGTCGCCGGATTCCAAATAATATTTGTAGAGCGAAAACAAACCGACACCTTGCGACCAATCCCAGGTATCCATCGAAATGATGCTGGCGGGCGTGTCTTCTTCGATTTGGATTTCCAGCCGCTTCATTTTGCCGGCCGTTTTGTCGATCAGCCGTTCAATGTCGCTTTTATCCAGCTGTCTGGCGATCATCCGCTTCCTCCTCTCCTGCAACGTCCAACCGTCCATCATCATTCCCGTTCCTCATTGAAAGCGCACCGTGACAACAGATGAATCCAAGCCAAATAGACCGAATATTCAGTCATTTTTGAAGGCACTATTCCTGTATCATTCCGTCCAAATTCGTTCTGCAACCGACCCTGACGACGCTCGGAATCGAATTCACAATTGCGCTTCTATCCGCTGCCTGAGTGATTCTGCACCCGCCGCCAGCGTCTGGGATACATTGGAAGATGGAAACGCTACAAACTAAGTATAATTGAATTTGAAAGCGTTTTATATGGCGTAGATTTGATTCTTTATTCGTTATTTTGACCACAATAGATTGGATAAGTTTCCGAAACAAACGGAAACGCCCATTATTTTTGGCGATAAAACTTATCTCTGCCGGGGTCCCCGCAAAGTACCCGGACTACACTTCGAAGCTAATCTTCACTTTGTGGGGTGGAGCGCGGTCGCTCATCTTCGAAAGGCCGCTCGATAGAGGTTTTCTCACTATGCTTGCCTTGGTGGAGTTTGCACGAACCGGAGGAGCAGTCGTCGCCGACTTGTCCGAACAGGCGATATCGGTGTTTGGCGACGATGCGATAAATCGAGTCGGCGAGCGGTTTCATGCCGGGGATTCGGTACAGCGGGGCGACAAAACGCAAGGAGGGGACCGAGCGCATGATGCGGAAAATGGCGTCGGCGCCGCGGTACAGACGGCCGTCTTCATCGATTACATGAAGCTGCGCGAGCAATTCCTCCCGCGCATATCCGGCGGGCAGCATGGCAGACGGCGCGCTTTGCAAAGGCAGCATAACGAGCTTCGCCGTCGTGCGAAGCTTGCCGAGCGTATCGACCGTCCGCCTGCAAAGCACGCAGGTTTCGTCGTACAACACCGTCAATTGCTCCTTCATTCGGCTTCCCCCTCGTTCATTATGCTTCCGGCGGCGTCAAGCCGAGATGCCGGTACGCGTGAGCCGTCACCATACGGCCGCGCGGCGTGCGCTGCAGGAAGCCGATCTGGAGCAAATACGGCTCATAGACGTCCTCGATCGTCTGGCTTTCTTCGCCTATCGTCGCCGCGATCGTATCCAGCCCGACGGGACCTCCCTTGAAGCTCGTAATAATCGCCTGCAGCATCTTGTGGTCGATCTGATCGAGCCCGAGGTCGTCGACCTGGATCAGCTTCAGCGCCGCCCGGGCGATATCGAGCGTAATGATGCCGTCGCCCCTCACCTGGGCAAAATCGCGCAGCCGCTTCAGCAGCCGATTGGCGATCCGCGGCGTGCCGCGCGACCGTTTGCCGATTTCTTCGGCGGCTTCCTCATGAATGGCGACCTGGAGAATGTCCGCCGTGCGCGTGACGATGTATGTCAGCTCGGCGACGGTGTAGTATTCCAGCCGGCTGACGACGCCGAACCGGTCGCGCAGCGGCGCCGACAGCAGCCCGGCCCGCGTTGTCGCCCCGACGAGCGTAAACGACGGCAAGTCGAGCCGCACGGAACGTGCGCTCGGCCCTTTGCCGATAATAATGTCGAGCGCGTAATCTTCCATCGCCGGGTACAGCACTTCCTCCACCGTCCGGTGCAGCCGGTGAATTTCGTCGATGAACAGCACGTCGCCGTGCTGCAGGTTGGTCAAAATCGCCGCCAAATCGCCGGGGCGTTCGATCGCCGGTCCCGAAGTCGTACGGATGTTGACGCCGAGCTCGTTGGCGATAATGTTGGAGAGCGTCGTTTTGCCGAGGCCCGGCGGCCCGTACAGCAGCACATGATCGAGCGCGTCGCCGCGCAGCTTGGCCGCTTCGATGTATACTTTCAAATTGTCCTTCGCCTGCGTCTGCCCGATATACTCGTTCAAGTAGCGCGGGCGCAAACTCAGCTCGACGGTTTGATCCTCCATCATCAAATTCGCCGATATGATGCGATCCTCCAAGGGGGACCCTCCTAACCGGTAATAGTGGTCGGACACGCCCAAAGCGGGTCAGCCCTTGAACAGTTCCTGCAGCGCCAGCTTGACATACGCGTCGACCGACGCTCCGGCGGCGGCCTTCTCCTTGACGGCCGGCCAGACGCGGTCCGTTTCCGCTTCCGTGTAGCCAAGCGCGAGCAGCGCCAGCTTCGCTTCGCCCCACTCGCCGCCGCCCGGCGCCGGCCGCGCGGACCCGCGGCCCGTTGCCGCTGCCGTAGCGGCGGCCGGAATCGCGGCCGGCAGATCGGCCAGCTTATCCTTCAGGTCGAGCACGATGCGCTGCGCCGTCTTCTTGCCGATGCCGGGCAGCCGCGTGAGGAACGTCAGATCTTCCTGGTAAATCGCGGCGACAATCGCGTCGGGACGGCCCGCTGACAAGATGCCGAGCGCCACCTTCGGCCCAACGCCGCTTACTTCGAGCAGCTTGCGAAACATCGTCTGCTCGTCGCGCGTTGCGAAGCCGTACAGCAGAATCGCATCCTCGCGAACATGATGGTGAATGAAGAGAGTATAAGACTTGCCTTCGTCCGTCAAGGCGTACGGATTCGGGCAAAACACCCGGTAGCCGACGCCGCCGACGTCCAGCACGACATAGTCCGTTTCCCGATGGGCCAATTGCCCGCGCAAAAAGTCGATCATCGTTTCGTAACCTCGCTTATATGGTGAGCCAGTGTCGACGAATGAGCGTGGCAGATAGCGACCGCCAGCGCGTCGGCGACGTCGTCCGGCTTCGGCGCCGCCTGCAGCTTCAGAAACATGCGCACCATCTCCTGCACTTGCTTCTTCTCCGCCTTGCCGTAGCCGACGATGGCTTGCTTCACTTGCAGCGGCGTATATTCCGCCACCGGCAGCCCGTTCTGCACCGCGGCCAGGATGAGCACGCCGCGCGCCTGTCCGACAGCGAACGCCGTCGTCACGTTGCGGTTGAAAAACAGCTTCTCGATCGCCACTTCGTCCGGCTTGTATTTGTCGATCAGTTCGCGAATGGAATCGTAAACGGCTTTCAGTCGTTGCGCCGGATCGGTATGCGCCTCGGTTTGAATGGAGCCGTATTGAATCGGCGTCAATCTGCTGCCTTGTTTCTCGATAAAGCCGAATCCGACGATGGCTATGCCCGGATCGATGCCCAATATGCGCAATCCATTTCTCTCCCGTCAATAAGCGAACATATGTATTCCTTCTTCATTATAGCAGATCGCGCCGCCGAGCGGGAGAAAACAAACAATTCCTCCTCCGGCGAAACCGGCTCCCGCTGCGCGCGGGGGGTGGTATTCCGATCGCTTCTTGTTTTCCGGATTCTTCGAACGATTAATCCAAGGGGGAATCCGGAAAACAAAGGCGAACGCTGCCGCTTCTCCATACCACCCCCTGCTCTCCGCTCCCGCCCCCTCGCCCCTGTTTTAACCGTCGCAAAAGCAGATCCGTTGCCCAAAAAGCGGCATTCCCCCCTCCGCCAACTAACAAATCCGCTTTTCGTGCCGCTCCGACGAAGCTTCCTGAAAAATAGGCCATGTTTTATTGCTTATTTCGCCAAAAACGGGCAGTTCCTTCAAAATAACCAGTGAAATCACTGGCTATTTCGGCTGAAAGGTCGATTTAGGGGCGTAAGGGTTGAGATAGCCAGTGTTTTTACTGGCTATTTCCGACGAGGCACCCGAAAAAGGGAAAATAAGCCATTCTTCATTGGCTATTCTGGCTACCCGGCCCGGCAATTGTGCCGCGGCTGCAAGAGCGGCTCGCAGGATAGCAATTTCACGCAAAAAGCGGAGCGGAAGGGTTGCTTCGGAGAAGCGCTAGCGGTCGCCTTTGTTTTCGGATGGTTCCCTTGGCCTCGTGGATTCCCGGCATCCGAAAACAAGAAGCGATCGGAGGAGCAACCCTTCCGGGCAGCGGCCTGAGCGTGAAACGGTGCTTTCCTAGCGCAGCCAGCAGCGTTTAGGTAAAAAAGAGGCAAACCCCTCCGGGCCGCCTCCATCCTTATATAGCACCTTACCACTCGCGCCGATTCAGCAGCGATGACAGGAACACCAGCGCGAGCCCCTGCCCCCAGCCTTGCACGCGCTTATGCGGAACGCCGCGGTATCCTTCCGCGTCCTTCATCACCGCGGTGCCGGCGGACACGCCTTGCACCGAACCGTCGGCGCCGATGCGCGACAGAATACCCGTCACCGACTTGTTGACGTATTTGTTGTACATCTTGCCGATGCCGAGCAGCGCCGCGGCGATGCCCGTTGAGCCCGAAGTCTCCAGATACGACGACGGATCGTTCACAATCGTATGCCACAGGCCGCTTTCGTCTTGCAGACGCACAAGCGCGCTGAGTTGGTCGCGCAGCGAACCGTCGATAATCATGAACGAAGGATGCGTCACCGGCACCAGTTCGAGCGCCCTCGCCATCGTAATCGCCGCCCATGAGTTGCCGCGGGCCCAATAAATGCCGGACATGTGATTTTGCGCGAGATGGTCCCAGCCGTGGTAGTACAGGTTCGTCACCGGGTCCTGGAGAAAATTTTCGTGCCCGTGGTACTGCTTGAGCCCATCCTCCATGTAGTCGTCGCGCCCGGTCAGCGCGCCGATGCGGACAAGGAAGTAGCCGGCCATAAACATCGTGTCGACCCACGCCTGCTGCGGGAAGTTGTACGCCGCGGAATTGACCGTATGCTGGAAAATGCCGTCCGCGAACCGCTCCGCGTCGTTGGCGAGAAAATCGGCCATTTCTTCGGCCAACTGCAAATACCGCTTCTCGCCGTTCACCTTATACAACGTCAGCAAGCTATGCCCGATCGATACGGCGTTGATCGTCAGCCGCGGCAGCCCGTCTTCGATCTGCTCGTCGACCCACGCTTGCAGCTGCTGGGTGTATTCGATTTTACCGGTCGCCTCGTACGCTTCCGTTACGCCGTAGAAGGCGACGCCGCCCGGCCAGTCCCAGTTGAAATCCATTTGGAACGTGCGGCGCACGACCCGGTCGATCGCGTCCCGCACAGCATGTTCGTCAAACAGCAATTGTGGCATTTCCGCTTCTCCTCCCACTGGATCAACCCTTCAGACCGCTGGTGCTGATCCCTTCGACGATATATTTTTGAAACAGGAAAAATACGAGTACGATCGGCACCAGCGACAGCGTCGTCATGGCGAACATGCCGCCCCAGTTGTTCAGCGAATCGCCGTCAAGGAACAGCTTCAGCGCCAGCGACACCGGATACAGCGACGGTTTGTTCATATAAAGCAGCGGATGCAGGAAATCGTCCCACGTCCAGTAGAACGAAAAGATCGTCGACGTCACGAGCGCCGGCACGATCAGCGGCAGCACGATGCGGAAGAAAATGCCGTACTTCGTGCAGCCGTCCATCTTGGCCGCTTCGTCAAGATCCGCCGGAAGCGTACGGATGAACTGCATCATCAGGAAAATAAAGAACGGGACGCCGAAGAAACTCGGCACGATGAGCGGCTTGTACGACGACAACCAGTGCAGCTTGGAGAAGATGACGTACTGCGAAATGACCGTCACGTCCTGCGGCAGCATCATCGTCAGCATGACGCAGCCAAACCAGAAGCCTCGGCCTGCAAACGGCACGCGCGCCAGTGCGTAAGCCACGAGTGCCGAAGAGGCAACCGCGCCGATTGTGGCGCCGATGACGATGATGAACGAATTTTTGAAAAACGTCGTAAACGTATTGCCGGCAAAACCCTTCCAGCCGCTCGCATAGTTGCCGAACTCAAGCTTGCTCGGAATGAGGCTGTAGGCGGTGCTGAAAATTTCGTCGTTCGGCTTGAGCGAACTGACGGCCAGCCAAATGATCGGATACAGCATCAGAAACGCCAGTCCGCCGACCAGCAGATGGTAGACATAAACTTTCCAGCCGCGCATCGCGATTTGCATCCGTCATTCCCCCTTCGACTCGTAGTGCACCCACAAGGATGCCGATTTGAAAATCGCCAGCGTGATGACGCCGATGATAATCAGCATGACCCACGCCATCGCGGAGGCGTACCCCATCTCGAAAAAAGAGAACGCGCGGCGGTACAAGTACAGCGAGTAGAGCAGCGTCTGGTCGAGCGGGCCGCCTTCGCCGCGGGAAATGATGTAAGCCGGCGTAAACGTCATGAATGCGGAAATCGTCTGCATGATCGTGTTGAACAGAATGATCGGGCTCAGCATCGGCAGCGTAATTTTGAAAAAGCGGGTCGCCGGGCCTGCGCCGTCCACATTGGCGGCTTCGTAAAGCGATATCGGAATGTTCTTCAGGCCGGCGAGGAAAATCAGCATCGACGATCCGAACTGCCAGGCCGACAGCAGCACAAGCGTCCATAACGCCGTCGACGGGTTGCCGATCCACGAAGTGTCTGTATGAATGCCGATCGCGTTCAGCACCGAGTTCAGCAGCCCTTTGTCGCCGAAAATTTGCGTCCACATGATCGAAACGGCGACGCTGCCGCCGATCAGCGAAGGCAAGTAGTAAGCGGAGCGGTAAAGGCCGACGGCGCGGGTGCCGACGTTCAGCAGCATCGCCACAAGCAGGGCAAAAGCCAGTCGCAGCGGCACGCTGCCGATGACGTATGTAAACGTCACGCGCAGCGACTTGCCGATCTTGTCGTCGTCGGTCAAAATTTTGTTGTAGTTGTCGAAACCGACCCAGTGCGGCGCCTCAAGCAAATTGTAGTCGGTGAACGAATAATACAGCGACGACAGCATCGGGTACAGCGTAAACACGAGGAACCCGACGATGAACGGCGCAGCGAATACGTAACCGACCAAATGCGGGTTGTCTCTCCATTTATTCATGGCGTTTGTCAACTCCTATGCGGGCGGCAGGCAGCACGCGACCCCGCTCCTGATTATTGTCTTCATTATAAAAAGTTTCATCAAACGACCGTGAGGGGAAAAACCGTCCGTTTTGTTCAAAAATCCGATGCGTTTGTTGCCGCGCGTTCGCGGAATAACGACAAAAAACTCCGGAAAGCACCCTGACGGGGCGTTTTCCGGAGCATACCCAAGCGCGAAGCTTATTTTTTGTTTTTGGCCAGAATCGCGTTCGCTTCCTTGCGGAATTTGGCCGCGGCGTCTTCGACCGACGTCTTCTTGTACAGGATTTGTTCGCTGAGGTCTTTGAGCAGCTTCTCCACTTCGACGGAGCCGACCGGGCTCGGCGGATCCATCGGGCTGCTGTTCTGCTCGGCCCACGCGACATATTCGAACACTTTCGTTTCGGCCGGCGTCAGCAGCGGCTTCAGCGCGTCCTTCACTTTCGCCGAAATCGGCACGCCGCGCTCGCCTTTGATCAGCTTGTTGGCGTCAATATCGTTGATCCAGAAGTCGATGAATTTCGCCGCTTCTTCCTTGACCTTCGAGTTGTTCGTAATCGAGAAGCCCATGCTCGGCTTCATGAACAAGCCTTTATTGCCGTTCGGACCCGGAATCGGCTGCAGCTCGAGATCGCGCTTGGCCGCCGCGGAGAAACCGACGAACTGGTTCGACCAGGCGACGGAAGCGAAGGCGTTGCCGAGCACCATTTCGTCGTCTTCCGGCAATCCTTTTTTCTGGCCCAGCTTGTCGAGCGTCAGCATGTAGCCGGCGTCATACCACTTCTGGAACTGTTTGTAGTAGTCGATGAACGGCTTGTCGTCCGCGTAGCCGAGCTGCGTGCCGTCGGCGCTGTACAGCGTATTGCCGGTAGTGCGCAGGTAGTACGGGAAGAACACGTCGTACCGCATCGTGTCGAACAGCAGCTTGCCGCTCGTTTTCAATTGCGCGCCAAGCGCGCCCATGTCGTCCCAAGTCCACGTTTTGGCCGGCATCGAAGCGCCCGCCTTCTGCAGCGCGGCCGGATCGACGGTGGCGCCGAGCGCGTTCGTGCCGAGCGATACCATCGCCAGCTTGCCGCCGTACATGCCGCTGCCCACGACATTTTGGCTGACGTCGGCCAAGTTGATTTTGTTCGCCTTCACATACGGCTGCAAATCTTCGAGTTGACCTTTGCCGGCGTATTGGCTCAAATACGTGACGTCCATCTGGATGATGTCCGGCAAATCGCTTGCCGCCGCCTGTGGCGCCAGCTTCTTCCAGTAATCGTCGAACGCGGCGTATTCGGCTTCGATCGTGACGTTCGGATGCTTCTGTTTGTACAGGTCAATCACTTTCAGCGTGTAATCGTGACGGGCTTGGCCGCCCCACCAGGCGATGCGCAATTTGACAGGCTGGTTGTTCGGCGTTGCGGAAGCGGATGCCGTTGCGCCAGAGCTTGCCGAAGGAGATGCGGCGTTATTATTGTCTTTGCTGCCGCAGCCGATCGCCGTAACCAGCATGGACAGGGCGACGAGCGTCGTGACGGTTTTTTTCATGCGAATTTCCTCCCCTGACGGTTGATAAGGCTTTCATGTCTTTATTATCAGCTTCCCGGGTCAGGAAAAACAGGCAAAAAACCGTGTTCATTGTTCAAAAAACAGACTGTTGCCCTCCTCTGCCGTATTCCGAAGGCGTGCAGCCGACATGCTTCTTGAACACCTGGCTGAAATATTGCGGGTTGTCGCCGAAGCCGAGCGCTTCCGCCAGTTCAAAAATTTTGATGTCGCCGCCCTGCTCCAGCGCTTCCTTCGCTTTGGCGATCCGCACTTTCATCACGTAGTTTGAAAATTTTTCACCCGTTTCCTTCTTGAACAGCTTGCCCAAATAGTCCGAGTTCATGTACAGCATCTGATTCGCTACGCCGCCGAGCGACAACTCCGGATCCGCAAGATGGCTGTCAATGATCGCGAGCACCTTGCCGGTGATGGCCGAATGCTTCGTGACGTTCGACTCGTACTGCAGCTTCGTCAACTCCTGCGCCGTTTCGCGGAACAGCGCCTGCACCGCGGACAGCGTCGCCGCCTGCATCAGCGCCACGAACCGATCCATCTGGCGGTTCATCGCTTCCGCCGGGCCGAGCCGAATCATCGCCATAAACCATTGCGCCACGAACGATTTGGCCACCGGAATGCCGAGCCGCGCGTCGCTCAGTTGATGGAACAATTGCTCGATTTCGGCGTCGGCTTCCGACCAGCGTCCGGTTCGGATGTATTGCAGCAGATGGCCGTCGTCCGGAGCGATTTCCGTGACGACCGTTTCGCTCAGTTCCACGTCGCGTTTGGTAATCAACGAACCTTCGCCCAAATAATACCGGTAGGGCAAAATAGCCAGCGTTTCGTTGTAGAGCAGCCGCGCGTTCGTAAACGGCCCCGCTTCGCTGAGCGCGGCGGTGACGTCGATCTTGTAATAGCGGACAAACGTTTCGCGTATGCCGGCGATTCGTTCGTGCAGCTGCTGCAGCGGCAGCGTATCGGGCACGACGACCAGCACGCGGTCGCCAACCGTCGAACTGAGCAGCGTATGGCCGAGGATGTCTTCGGCGATATTTTTGACGGCGAACAAATGCTCGAACTCGAACGCGCCTTCCAGCTCGAACAGCAGCAGCCGAACCGTCCAGTCGCCGTGCTCGAGGCCGAACAACTGGCGGTAATAGTCCCAATCGCGGCTGCCGTACGTTTTGTTCGTGACGAATTCCTTCAGGAACTGCTCCTTGACATGCGGCAGCATCTTCTGCAGCCTCTCCTTCATGCCCGCGACGAATCGTTCGTTTTCTAGCGACTGGTCCAATTCGGCGGCCGCCTCCTTGAGCGCCTCCGCGATCGCCGCTTCGTTGCACGGCTTGAGCAAATAGTGCTTGACGCCGTACTGCATCGCCGACTGGGCGTAAGCGAACTCGCCGTAGCCGGATAGCAGAATGAACCGCGTTTGCGGGTAATGTTCCGCCACTTTGGCCGCCAGTTGGATGCCGTCCATGCCGGGCATGCGAATGTCGCTGATGACGATGTCGGGGGGATCCGCGACGATCCGGTCCCACGCTTCGAGCCCGTTGCGGGCCGTGCCGGCCAGCTCCGTCCCCGCCGAACGCCAGTCGACCACCTGGGCAATGCCTTCGAGAATCGTTCGTTCGTCGTCCACCAGCAGCACCTTATACATGCTTGTCCCCCGCTTCCTTCGGAATGATAAGCGAAACCGTCGTGCCGACGTGGCGTTCGCTGTCGATCTGCAGCCCATACGCTTCGCCGAACGCCAGCTGGATGCGCTCGGCGATGTTGCGCAAGCCGATGCCGCTGCCGCGGGTGCGCGCTTCGCCGCTTCGCACTAGCGCAAGCTGCTCCGGGTCCATGCCCGGACCGCGGTCCGATACGGTCAGCGCCAGCTTGCCTTCCCGCTCCTCCGCATAAATCCGGATCGCCACCGGGTCGATCGACGGCTCCACCGCATAATGAAGCGCATTCTCCAGCAGCGGCTGGAGCGTAAACTTCGGCAGCAGGCAGCTTCGCGCACACTCTGGTACGTCCACCTCGAACGCCAGCCGCTCCTCGAACCGGTACTTCTGAATCGTCAAATAATGCGCCACAATTTCCAGCTCTTCCTCGACCGTAATCAGCTCCCGCTTCAAACTGATCGAGCTGCGCAGCAGGAAGCCGAGCGACTCGACCATCCGCGAAATTTGCTTCTCGCCCTTCACTTTGGCCAGCCAGTTGATCGATTCCAGCGTATTGTACAAAAAGTGCGGGTTGATCTGCGCCTGCAGCGCGCGAAATTGCGTTTCCTTGATCGTCAGCTGCTTGGCGTAATTTTCCGTAATCAGTTCGTCGATTTGGGCGACCATCATCCGGAACGTGCGCTGCAGTTGACCCACTTCGTCCATCGGCATCGGCCACGAATCGGCAGCCCCGAGCTGCGCTTCGCGGAAATCGCCGTTTTTGACCAGCTTCATTCGGGCGATCAACTCCTCGATCGGTTTGGTAATGCCGCGCGCAAACCGGAAGGCGATCGCCATTACGATAAGCAGGCTGCCAAAAAAGCCGAACAGCAGCAGCCGCTTCATCAGCGTAATTTGTTCGAATATATGGCCGAACGGAATCAGGCTGTAATAGGTCCAGTTCATTTCGCCGGATTGAATTTGAGTGAAAAAGTAGGTGGTGCCGTTCATCCGTTTGATCAAATAGCCGGGCTTCGGCAGCCGCTCCACGATCGCGGGACTGGTCCCGTCGGCCGGCGGATACAGCAGCCGCGCGCCGGAGTAGATTTGCAGCTCGCCCTTGTTCAGCTCCGTGCCGGCGGCGACGTCGTCGACGATTTCCTTGAGCTTGACCCGAATGACGAGCGTGCCGATTTCGGCGAGCGAAATGTTTTCGTACGAACGGATCAGCCGCGTCGCCACCAAATACTGGTCTCCGCCCGCCGGATAAATCCAGCGCATCGCACCCGCCCCCTGGCGCGCCTCGTCCTGCAGCTCGCGCACCCGCTCCGCCGGTGTCTGACCCGTTTGTCCGGCGCGAGTCGGCACATCGAGCGGGTCGATGATTTCAACGGAGGACAAATATTTTTCGTACCCGGTGTATTGCACCAGCTTGTCCGCCAGAAGCGCCCGAATCCGGTAGCGCTCGAATTCCGGCGTGTCCTCGTTAAGCGATTGCAGCAACGATTGCAGCTGCGAATCGGTGGCGATCGTAAACGACAGCCGTTCGACTTTGCTCAGCTCGTTTTCGATCCCGCTGGCCGACAACGTCAGCAATTGCGACGATTTGCTGTACAGCTGCCCGTCGTAAATGGAATAAGCATATTGCAGCATGCCGTAAGCGATCAGAAAGCAGACGCCCATCACCAGCGAGATGAGCAGGAACATTTTGTGTTTGATTTTCAGCACGGCAAGCCGGTTGTTCCACGGTTTCGTCTGCAGCCAGCGCTTCATCGCCCGCTTGTCCTTCCCGTCCGGCGGCCGCGGCCGCCTTTATTCCATTTATCATAGCACAATTTGCCGGCCGCAAACGGAAAAACCGCCGGGACGTATACGTCCGCGGCGGTACCGGGAGGATGCGCTACACGGGAGGAGCGCCGGCGTTCATGTCGCTGAGCGCAAAGTCGCTGAACGTCGACAGCACGCTGTTGTATTCGGCCAAATCGGTGATGCGGATGCCTTCGTACAACTGGTTCCACATGTCGCGCGGCAGGCTGCTCTTGAGTTGCTGCACGTTCAATTGAAAAAAGGTGCGGATGATTTGTTCGCCCGCAGGCACACCGTCAAACAGCGACAAGTTGCCGTTCCTGTCAATGCCGAAATAGGCATGTTCCTTGCAGTGCGGCGACAAATCCTCGATTACGGAGGAGAATACGACCTTGTTGCCGGCATCGATCGCCACGTCGTACGTCGGGTACTCCTCGTGATACCGGATGACGTCCCCGGCTTTCATGCTGCCGAGCGACTGCGTTTCTTCGCCGCACACGAACCGCAGCCGCAGCATCACGCTCCAGCTGTCGCCGCTCGCCGCAATACGCTCCAGCGCTTGTTTTTTGCCTTCGCTGCTGTAGAGCTGATCTTGCTGCTGCGGCAACATTTGCAGCTGCGCCATGGCCGCGCGCACTTCGCCGCCGACCGCGTTCCGGATGCCGGCGGCATGGCCGGCATCGGCGCTTCGCGCGATGCCGTTCGCCGTCAAGGCGGCGGCCCCCGCCAGAAACAGAATCGTGCCGAGGGTCAGCCATCTTTTTTTAAGCCGCAGTTTTTTTTTCAATTGTTTGAGCAGGTTCGAGTAGCTCACACGAATCCCTTCTTCTCAATTTTTTTCTAGCTTTTCCTGAGAAGAGTCGGATTATACGCGGGAAGCGAGTTTGAAGGCATCAGCCGTTGATCCAGGGCGAGCTGGACCGGGCCGGTTCCCGGCGCGGGCGCTGCTTGCTCTGCTTGTTCAGAAACGACTGAAGCGACTCGGAGCCGGACGTCTTCTGGCCGCGGGTTTTGCCGGACGGCTGGGCATGGGCCGGCTGCTTCAGCTCGGCGGTAAATGCTTTTTCTTCGCTCGCTTCGATCGGAATCGCATACGGCGGAGCCGATTGAACCGTCGAGTAGTACGTCGGCTGCTGCTGTTGCTGCTGCTCGAAGCCCGCCGTACTGCCGAATTCGGGCCGGTAGCCTTGCTGGTACATCCAATTCACCCGCTGCTCGATTTCCGGGTAGTTGTGCAATTCGTTCGCCGGAATGCCGCCTTGCGGATATACCGGCATCCGGAAGCCTTCCTGCACGAACACATATTGCGCCGCATCGGCGTTCGGTACGCCGGTTCGCGGGTCGTACGGCATTTCGCTCAGCCTCCCCGTCGGCATGGTGCCCATCATGCCATCCGGCATCGTGCCCATCATGCCATCCGGCATCGTGCCCATCATGCTGCCCGGCATCGTACCCATCATGCTGCCCGGCATCGTACCCATCATGCCATCCGGCATCGTGCCCATCATGCTGCCCGGCATCGTGCCCATCATGCCATCCGGCATCGTACCCATCATGCCATCCGGCATCGTGCCCATCATACTTCCTGGCATCGTACCCATCATGCTGCCTGGCATCGTACCCATCATGCCATCCGGCATTGCACCCATCATGCTGCCCGGCATCGTGCCCATCATGCCGCCCGGCATCATGCCCATCATGCTGCTCGGCATCGTACCCGTCATGCTGCCCGGCATCGTTCCCATCATGCCGCCCGGCATCGTGCCCATCATGCCGCCCGGCAACGGATCCGGCATTTGTGTGGCCGGGTAGCTCTGCGCCGTCATGCCGTAAGGCGTCGCAACCGGAGGGAACTTGCCGCCCTTGCAGCCGCAGCCGCAATCATGGCCGTGATGATGGGCAGGTCCGATGCCGTACGGCGAAATCAGCGGCGGCATGCCGGCGAGTGGCGGCGTCTGCATGGCATACGGCAGCGGCAGCGCCTTGCTGCCTCCGCAGCCGCAGTCGGCTTGGGCCGGCAGCGTTTGGGCGGGCAATGTTTGCGCAGGCAGCGTCTGAGCGGGCAGCGTCGTCGGTATCGGCTCTTCGGCTTGATACGGGAACACGCCGGACGGCATCGGGCCGCACACAGGGAGATGCTGGAAAGGCGCTTGCACCGGCATGACCGGCATCGGCGCTTGCACCGGTACGGCAGGAACGTCGAATTGCATGAACAAATGCTCGGAATTGAAGGTGATATCTGTCGTTTGCGGTACTTCCTTTTCGATGACGATCTGCGGCTGCGGCATTACGACAGTTTCTTCTTCGGCCACAATCGGCGCTTCCGGAGCGGTTGGTACGATCGGCGCCTGCGGCATCGGCATCGGAGCGACCGGCATCGGCGCTGCCGGCGCAACGGGCATCGGGGCGTTGTTAGCTTTTCCATGCCCCATGCCAGGCCAGCCGCCCATGCTTCCGCCTTGCTCGTGGTGCATACCGCCCTGCTCATGGTGCGTGCCGCCCTGCGTCGGAATATAGATGATTTGTCCGGTCATGAGCACATTCGGATTTTTCAGCTGCGGGTTGGCGTCGATCATCGCTTGCAGCGGAACGCCCGTCGCCTTGGACAGCTTCCACAGCGTATCGCCTTGTTTGACCATATGCGGATAAGTATTGGGCGGAGCGGTGGGAACGGCGGGAGCGGATGACGGGATTTTGATTTTCATGCCGATGTCCAGTTGGTTCGGGTCGGCCAACTGCGGGTTCATGGCGATCAACGCGTCGAGCTCGACATGGTATTTTTTCGCCAGGTCGTATAGCGTGTCGCCTTTTTTGACGATATGAATTTTCAAAGCGGCAACCTCCTTCAATTGTGGTGCATAAGCCCAGAATGACACTACATTTTATGCAGCGCGTAGGCGTTTGACATTCATTTTGCGGAAATTATTATGGCCACTTGCCCGGGGGCGCCGCCGCAGTCGTTTGCCGCTTTAATGCAGCAGACGATTATTGCGTCAACGCGCGTTATTGCGCGCCGCGAACGAATCCCCTATAATGGGGACTAATAATTGTCAGAAGACAATGACGGAGAAAAGTAGACGGGTCCCCGGATTCTCCAGGGACGGCGCGCCGCGACTGCAAGCGTGCCGGAATACGGGCCGCCGAAGTTCGCTCCCGAGTCGACGCTTGAACGAGGCCGCGGTTTCTAGAGCCGCCGCTGCAGTAGAGCGCTCCGGTGTATCCGCCGTTACCGGATATGAGCGAGTGGCGTTTACCGGTCTTGTTGACCGCAAGCGCTGCTAATTAGGGTGGTACCGCGGTTTTTCGTCCCTTTCCGGACGGAAAGCTTTTTTTGTGTTTAGGGAAATGTAAACTTTATCGGAAATGGAGCGGATATCGATATGGAAACCGAAGCGTTGCACTCGTTGAAGGAGCTCCGCGGCCAACTGGACTCCGTGAATGAAAAGCTGCTGGCCTTGTTGTCCGAACGGGCGTTGATCGTCAAAGAAATCGGGGAAGTGAAAGAACGCACCGGCGTGCCGAAATTCGACCCGGTCCGCGAAACAGAGATGCTGAACGCGCTCGTCGCCGCCAATCCGGGCCCGTTCGACGAAGCGACGATTCGCGAGCTGTTCAAGCAAATTTTCAAAGCGTCGCTCGATTTGCAGCAGCGGGAGCACAAGAAACATTTGCTCGTCAGCCGCAAGCGGCAGGCGAACGATACGGTAATCGAGCTGAAAAACGCCGTGATCGGCGGCGCCAAGTCGGTGATGGTTGCCGGTCCCTGCTCGGTCGAAAGCTACGAGCAAGTGCGGGAAGTAGCCGCGGCCATGAAAGAAGCCGGCGTGCCGGTTCTGCGCGGCGGCGCGTTCAAGCCGCGGACGTCGCCTTACGAGTTCCAGGGGCTCGGACTGGAAGGCTTGCGCATTCTGAAGCAGGTGGCGGACGAATTCGGCCTGTCCGTCATCAGCGAAATCGTCCATCCGGCCGACATCGACATCGCCGGCGAATACATCGATATCATCCAGATCGGCGCGCGCAACATGCAAAACTTCGAGCTGCTGAAAGCCGCAGGCGAAACACGGGTACCGGTCCTGCTCAAACGCGGCATCGCGGCGACGATCGACGAGTTTCTGCATGCCGCCGAATATATCGTCTCCCGCGGCAATACGCGGCTGATGCTGATCGAACGCGGCATCCGCACCTATGAGAAGGCAACGCGCAACACGCTCGACATCTCTGCGGTGCCGATTCTAAAGCAGGAAAGCCATTTGCCCGTGCTGGTCGACGTGACCCACTCCACCGGCCGCAAAGATATTTTGATCCCGTGCGCCAAAGCGGCGCTCGCCGCCGGCGCCGACGGCGTTATGGTCGAGGTGCACCCGAACCCGCAAGTCGCGTTGTCCGACGCGGCGCAACAGCTCGACATCCCGCAGTTCCGCCATTTTTACAGCGAGGTCGTGCGATCGGGCTTGTTCCGGCAATAAGGGTAGCAGACTACGGAATAGGCCATATTTTATTGCCTATTCCGGGTAAAAGGCTTGTCCACGAAGAAATAGCCAGTGAATTCACTGGCTATTTCTTCGTTGAGTACGATTTTGGAGCGATTTGCTTGCAATAACCAGTGTTTTCACTGGCTATTTTCCACATTTCGCGTAAAAAGAAGCAGATAAGCCATTTTTCATGGCCTATTTGTGAGAAGAGGCTTATTCGTACACCTTGATGCCGTCGATTTCGACGATGCCGCGGAATGCTTGCAGCAGATGCGTCGTGATCGGGCCGGCTTTGCCTTCGCCGATCGTGCGGCCGTCGACTTCGCGCACCGCAATGACTTCCGCCGCCGTGCCGGTGAAGAATACTTCGTCCGCCACGTACACGTCGTGCAGCGTAAACGGCTCCTCCTTCAGCGTGTAGCCGAGACGGCCGCACAGCTCGATGATCGCCGCTCGCGTAATGCCCTCGAGCGCACCGCAGTAGCAAGGAGGCGTGTACACGACGCCGCGTTTGATGATAAAGATATTGTCCGACGAACCTTCCGCCACGTAGCCTTGCGAGTTCAGCATGATCGCTTCTCCGACGTCGGCCAGGTTCGCCTGGATTTTGACCAGGATGTTGTTCAGGTAGTTGAGCGACTTGATCTTCGGATTGAGCGCGTCCGGCACGTTGCGGCGGGTCGATACGGAAACGGTGCGCAGCCCGTTGCGGTAAGCCTCTTCGGAGTAGATGGCCAGCTTCTCGACGATGATGATGACGTTCGCTTTCGGCGAACGGCGCGGGTCGAGCCCCAGATCGCCGGGACCGCGCGAAACGACGAGCCGGATGTAGCCGTCCTTCATTTCGTTCTTGCGGATCGTTTCGATCAGCACCTGCCGCATTTCCGCATACGAGAGCGGAATGTTCAGCATGATCGATTTGGCCGAATCGTACAGCCGGTCGAGGTGCTCCTTGCCTTTAAAAATGTTGCCGTTGTAAATCCGAATGCCTTCGAAAATGCCGTCCCCATACAAAAAACCGTGGTCGTACACCGAAATGAGCGCATTTTCCTTGCTGACGTACTCGCCGTTCAAGTAAATCCACTGTGCCATGACGCTTCTTACACCTCTTTCGTTTGGGCGTGTCTGCACACTCCGAGGGGAGCAGATTGGGCCGAATTTTCGTTCCATGCAAGGAAGTTTTGCGCAGGCTTACCGGGGGTAAGACAAGCAAAACTGACGCCGCAGGGGGCGAAAAGGCGGTGCAAGATGCCCCCGAGCGGGTGTTCAGACACGCCCTAATGTGGACACATCGTGAAAGCTCGGGTATGAGCCCAATATGCGAACCTGACAGCCGATCGCGCGGATTTCTTCGATCGCCGCAGGCAGCAGTACCGAATCCATGGACGCTTCGATATCGATATAAAAATAGTAGCTGCCCAGCCGCAGCTTCGTCGGCCGCGACTCGATCTTCGACAGGTTGATGCGCCGCCAGGCGAAGGCGGACAACACCTGGTGCAGCGCGCCCGGGTAATCTTCGGGGAGTGTCACCAGAATCGTCGTTTTCGGCGTGGCGGATTCCCGCAGCTGCGGCACGTAATGACCGGCCAAAATAAAGCGGGTGTAGTTGTTGTCGTGATCCGTAATATTGTGCGCCAGCACATCCAGCCCATACAGCTCGGCCGCCAGCTTCGTGCCGATCGCCGCCCAGCCTTCGCCCGGATGCTCCTTGACGAGCCGCACCCCTTCGGCGGTGCTGGACACGTATTCGAACTGCACGCCCGGCAAGTGTTCGCCGAGAAAATTGCGACACTGCGACACGGCGACGGCAATGGAAACGATGCGGCGGATGCCGGCATACGGATTGGCGGGATCGGTGCCGGCGTAACCGATCAGGTTCTGCACCGACGGATAAATCCACTCCGCCCGGATCGGCAAATCGACCTCGTGCACAAGCCAGTCCAGATGCAGGCTGACTGAACCGTCGATCGTGTTTTCGATCGGGATGACGCTGAGATCCGTACGCCCTTCGACCGTCGAAAGGAACACTTCCGAGATCGGGTAGCAGGGCACGAACTCATGCGTTTCGCCTGCAAAAAAATGCCGCGTCGCCTCCTGCGAAACGGTGCCGACCGGGCCCAAAAATGCGATTCGCGTCATGCCCTGACTTCTCCTTTAACAACTTCCATAAATGTATAGTTGCTGTCGCCTTGTGTCAAGAGCTCGGCGCCGGCAAGCGCCGGCTTCAGCCACATCGTGCGCGCGCCGATCCCTTCGGCCCGCAGCGAATCGAGCATGAACTTCTCCAGCTCCTGCTTGCCGCCGCTTGCGCCGTCGACGAGGGCGAGCAGCGTCGGCCCCGCCCCGCTCAGCGCCACGCCAAGCGCGCCGTGGTCGGTCGCCCGCTCCAGGATCGCGCTCATGCCCGGCACAAGCGCGCTGCGGTACGGCTGATGCAGCGCATCTTTCATCGCGTGGCGGATCATGTCGTAACGCCCCGTGCACAGCGCGGCGACGAGCAGCGAAGAATGGCCGACGTTAAACACCGCGTCCTTCATCGCCACTTGCGTCGGCAGCACGTGCCGCGCTTTCTCCGTCGACAGATGGAACTCCGGAATCGCCACCAGCACGTCGAGCGAGGGGGCAGGCTCCACGCGGAGGTATTCGGCCCGCTTGCCGTCCCAGAATGCAACTACGATGCCGCCGAACAGCGAAGCCCCGACGTTGTCGGGGTGCTTCTCGATCGCCGTCGCCATCTGGAACAGCGCGTCTTGCGAGAACGGTTCGCCGATCAAGGCGTTGGCCGCCACCAGCGCGCCGATGATTGCTGTAGCGCTGCTGCCGAGGCCGCGGGTCAGCGGAATGTTGCTGTACATCGAGATGTCAAGCTCCGGATGGCTCACGCCCGCCGCTTCGAACAAATGCTGCGCCATCACGTAAATCAGGTTCGATTTGTCCGTCGGCGCGCCTTGGAGCTCGTCGCCGTATACGTGGATTTGCGTCCGGTCCGATAGCCGGATTTCGATCCATTCGTACAGGTCAAGCGCCATGCCGAGCGCGTCGAAGCCGGGACCGAGATTGGCCGTGCTCGCCGGCACTTTTACGATTGCGCTGCGACCGTTCATGCCCGCCGCTCCAGCTGCGCGATCGCGTCCATAACCGCCGCTTCCGAATCCTGCACGACGAGCGGATCCGCTCCCACGCTTTTGATCGCGATGTTCGGATCCTTCAGGCCATGGCCGGTCAGCACGCAGACGATTTTCTCCCCGCCGGCAAAATACCCTTCCTTGCGCAGCTTCATCACGCCTGCAATCGACGCTGCCGAAGCCGGCTCGGCGAATACGCCTTCTTTTGCCGCGATCGTCCGGTACGCATGAAGAATTTCTTCGTCCGTGACGAAATTGATCTGGCCGTTCGACTCTTTCGCCGCGTTAACCGCGCCGTCCCAGCTCGCCGGGTTGCCGATGCGGATCGCCGTTGCCACCGTTTCCGGATTCGGAATCGGTTCGCCTTTGACGATCGCCATCGCGCCTTCCGCCTCGAAGCCGATCATGCGCGGCAGCTTGGCCGACTTGCCCGCAGCGCGGTATTCCTTGAAGCCTTTCCAGTACGCCGTAATGTTGCCCGCGTTGCCGACCGGAATCGCCAGGAAGTCCGGCGCTTCGCCAAGCTGGTCGCACACTTCGAACGCCGCCGTCTTCTGCCCTTCGATCCGGTACGGATTGACGGAGTTCACAAGTGTAATCGGGTGCTTCGCCGTAATCTCGCGAACGATTTCGAGCGCGCGGTCGAAATTGCCTTCGATCGCGATTACTTTCGCTCCATAAATGATCGCCTGGGCCAGCTTGCCAAGCGCGATGTTGTTGTTCGGGATAAGCACGATGCAGTTCAGGTTGCCGCGGGCCGCATAGGCCGCCGCCGCCGCCGACGTGTTGCCGGTCGAAGCGCACATGATCGTGCGGCTTCCTTCCTCCATCGCTTTGGCCACGGCCATCACCATGCCGCGGTCTTTGAACGAGCCGGTCGGGTTCAGCCCCTCGTACTTGAAGTACAGGTCAAGCCCCAGCTCCTCGGACAGCTTCTCGGCGCGGATCAGCGGCGTGTTGCCTTCCTGCAGCGTAATGAGCGGCGTGTTGTCGTTCACCGGCAAATACGATTTGTACGTTTGCAAAAGTCCCATGTATCTCATTATGAACGGCTCCTTGGCAGATCCCGGCGGAAGCGGCGATAAGCTTCGAACGTTCGAAGCTCGCCCGCTTCGGCCGGGACCGGATTTGTGTGATCGGTTAGCCTTAGCCTTCGACGCGGTATACGCTCTTGATCGCGTTGATGACGTCAAGCGATTCGAATGCTTTCAGCACTTGCTTCATGCTTGCCTGATTGGCGTCGTGCGTGATGATAATGATTTCCGCCTTCGGGTTCGCGGCGTTCGGATGCTGCAGCACCGATTCGAGGCTGACCTCGTGCTCGGCGAACACTTGCGTGATGCGCGCCAGCACGCCCGCCTTGTCTTCCACGTGCAGCAGAATGAAATATTTGGCCGACATTTGTTCGTCGGTGCGCAGTTTCTTCTCCTTATAAGGAACGAACGCGCGGCGACCGCCGACACCGAGCTTGATGTTCTTGACGACGGCAACGAGGTCGGCAACAACCGATGTGGCCGTCGGCAGCTCGCCTGCGCCCGGGCCGTAAAACATCGTTTCGCCCACCGCTTCGCCGTACACGTATACGGCATTGAACACGCCGTTCACCGACGCGAGCGGGTGCGACTTCTTCACCATGGTCGGTTGCACGCTGATGCTGATCGAATCGTCCTGCCGCTCCGCGATGCCGAGCAGCTTCACTTCATAGCCGAGTTGTTTGCCGTACAGGATGTCTTCTTTCGATACTTGCGAAATTCCTTTGACCGAAACGTCGTCCAGCGCCACGTTTACTTTGAAGCCGAGCGTGCCGAGGATCGTCATTTTGCGCGCCGCGTCGAGCCCTTCGACGTCCGAGGTCGGATCGGCTTCGGCGTAGCCGAGCTGCTGCGCCTCTTTCAGCACTTCCGCGTAATCGGCGCCTTCCTGGCTCATTTTGGTCAGGATGTAGTTTGTCGTGCCGTTGACGATGCCCATAATTTTCGTAATCCGGTCGGAGGAGAAGCCTTCCACCAGCGTGCGGATGATCGGAATGCCGCCGGCAACGCTCGCTTCGTACAGCACATCGCAGCCGGATTCGTTCGCCTTGGCGAGAATTTCCGCGCCGTGCAGCGCCATTAAATCCTTGTTGGCGGTAACGACGTGTTTGCCGCGGGCGAGCGCTTCGAGCATGTACGTTTTGGCCGGCTCGATGCCGCCCATCACTTCGACCACGATATCGATATCCGGGTTGTCGACGATGTCGCGGTAGTCTTCCGTCAGTTTGGCCGAATCGACGCTGATGCTGCGCTCCTTGCTTTTATTTTGTACCAGAATGCGTGCGATTTCGATGCCGGAGCCGGTCTGGCTGAACAAATCCTCCTGGTGTCCCTGCACGATGCGCACCACGCCCGTTCCTACCGTTCCTAAGCCGAGCAAGCCGATTTTGATAGGTTTCATCTTCTTTCTCCTTAATATCCATTATGTTTGGCGAAGCATTATCCTCGTCCGATGACGGCCGCCCGCCGAACGCCTTCCTGACCGCTCAGCCGGTCGATCAACATGCCGACCGTGTCGCTCATCAGCGATGTATCGACCGAAACGACCACGTTCGCCTGCCCTTGCAGCGGGATCGTCTGGTGAATCGTCAGCACGTTGCCCTCCATGCCGGCAATAAGCGCAAGCACGCGCGACAAAATGCCGGATCTGTGTTCAAGGTCGAACGATATCGTGACAATTCGTTCCCGATCCAGTTTGCTGAGCGGGTGAATGCCGTCCTTGTACTTGTAAAAGGCGCTGCGGCTGAGGCCCACCTTGTCCACCGCGTCGTGAATTGTCTTCACGGCGCCTTGCGCGAGCAGTTCCTTCGCCTGCATCGTCTTCTGCAGCGCTTCGGGCAGTATATCCTCGCGGACCAAATAGTAGCGCTCGTTCGTGCCGATGGCTCCCACGCTCACTTTCGTCCATCTTGGAAAGACTTATGTTTCTACATAGTGGACATTATACCGAAAACAAAGCGGTACGGCAATAGGCAAATCCATCTGTGGAAACGAGCGTTCCGCAAGCGGAAAAGAACCCCGCGGATCGGATCCGCGAGGTTCTCTGCACTGCTGACGCCGTCTGTCGACAGCCGTCTTGTACGCGTTGCACGGTCATGCTTCGTTTGCCCGAGGCAAGTTCGCCTGCGCGGCGGTTCGGGTGGCGTCCCGCCATTTGCGCAGCGTTTTTGCCGCCTCCTTGCGCCCGAGCAACTGGCGCGCCAGTTGGAAGCCTTCCTCGTAGGACGATACTTTGTCGAACCAGTACAGCCGAAGACCCGCGTTAAACACGACATGCTCCCGTTCCGCGGCGATGCCCGGATTGTCGTCCCCTTCCATAATGCGGTGCAGCAGTTGCAGCTGCTCGTCCTTGCCTATCTTCTGCAGCTCGCGGCTGCGGAAGCCGAACGTCTCCGGATCGAGCATCGTCGACTCGTCCCCCCACGTCGTCACCTTGCGCAGGGCGCTCGTCTTGTTCAGCGGCACATCTTCCGAGCCTTCGATTCCCTGCACGATATAAGCGTGCTGAAAGCCTGCTTTGGGCAGCACTTGCATCAGCTTGTGCATCGCCGTTCGATGGTTGACGCCGATCACCATATTCGCGGAATGGAGCGGATTAAGCGCCTTCTCCACCGTGTTCATCAACGTCCTCAGCCCCATCTGCTCGCGCACGCGGCGCATGCTGCCAAGCGGCGGACACAGCTGCTCCGACCAGATGAAGCCAATCTTTGTTTGTTGAAAAACCGTCTCCCATTCCCGCGGGCCCAGCATCATATCGACGCCCATGTCTTCCAGCAGCTCCTTAAGCGATGTGCCGAGCTTGGGCGGCAGCGAATCGCTTCCGTGCAGCACCTGCGGAAACCCGACGGAAGCAAGCAGCAGGCTGACGGGAATCGTCACCGGAAAATAATGGCGCCCATCGTACGGTCCCGCACAATTGAGCGAATCGGAAAACGACGCAAGCGGCCGCGAGTATTTGCGAAACACATCGATAAACGCCATGATTTCGTCGTCCGCTTCGCCCTTCATCCGACTGGCCATCAGGAAGGCGGCCATTTGCGCTTCGCTTGCTTCGCCGCGGGCGATGCAATGAGCCGCTGCGACAGCTTCGTCGTACGTAAGATCGCGCGATCCTTTTTTACCTGTGCCCACCGTTTTGATCCACTGCAGCATTCGTCATTCACCTCGCGTCTTCACCGTGGAATGATAGCTATCATTAAAATGAACAATCACCGCCATGAAATTCCTTTTTTCTGACAATCGTCACAAAAACAACATAAAACCAATGTTTTAATGTTAACTATTATTACATAATACTATACAACAGACGCCTGGTTACTTCAATGGGTTGCAACGAATTGTTCCCTTTTTCGCTTCCGTTCCGGCCACAATTCTTATTCGGCATGTTGCGCGGTCGCAGGTTCCGAATATTGGTCGCCCCAGGATTCCGAAATGTTATCGTTTGGGAAGGATGAAAGCAGGCGCCGGCTTCGTGGCGCTGAATTAGCGACAAAGCGAATCCCAATTTGAGCGTTCTCCGTTTGGTGCGGAATGTTTCCGTCCTTTGATTGAATCAGCGAGTGGCGCATACGGCCACGGCTGTGAATCTCGGCCATGCTGGGTGTTCGGATAGTTGTGGGCAGTGGGCGGGTGAATACGGACGGTGGGCGGTAGGTGGTGAGCGGACAGATGTGGGCGGTGGCGGGCAGTGTGTGGATATGATCGGACGGTTGCCGGAAGCGGGCGAACAGTTGTGGCGGTGAGCGGGCGGTTGCGGGTGGTTCGGGTCAGACACTTCGAAGTGAATCAATAGTGGATAAAGCAAAAATACGCTTAAATGCTGACATAAACGCTCCATTAACACAATTAAGTGTACAAATACTTTTAATTTCGCCCGAACAATCTGAATTTCGGAAAATGGCAAAAAATTAAATGTATTTTTGCAGTTAAGCTGCCCCAATCGGCCATCCGGAGCAATTTTAAGTGTAATAATGCAGTTAAAGGTGGGGTTCCGGTTCTGGTTCCGGTTACATAGCGGCCCGCGGCGATCTCCGAAATAAGATTGAAAATCCGGTTTAAACCGGAGCAGTAGACCGACTCAGCCGATTTAAGCCGGAAAACCCGGCTTAAACTGGCTTCGTGGACCGGCTCAGACGAACTAAGCCGGAAAATCCAAACTATCTTCTCGTTACACCCGCTCGACGAACTCGAATTCGAAATCGCCAATGCGGATCGTTTGCCCTTCTTCCGCGCCGAGCTTGCGCAGCGCCGCGTCCACACCTTTGGCGCGCAGGATGCGTGCGAAACGCTGGATCCCGTCATGCGAGCCAAAATTCGTCCGCTTGATCAGCCGCTCGATGCTCGGGCTGTCGATGACGAATGCCTCGTTGTCGCGCCGGATCGTAAAATCCTGCTCGTCCTCCCGCGGCTCCAGACGGAAGATTTTGCGCTCTTCCAAGGCCGGCTCCTCTTCCACCGGCAGCGACTTTATCGCCTCGTCGAGCAAATCGGCCGCCTTGTACAACAGCGATTGAATGCCCTGGCGCGATGCGGCCGATATCGGCACAATATCGCGCACCGCAACTTCCCCGGCTTCCGCCAGTTGCTCGCGGAACAACGTCAATTGCTCCTCCGCATCCGGCAAGTCCATCTTGTTGGCGGCAATCAGCTGCGGCCGTTCGGCAAGCCGCTCGTCGTACAAGCGCAGCTCGTCGTTGATTTTGACGTAATCCTCATACGGATCGCGGCCTTCCGATCCGGCCATGTCCACAACGTGAATAATGACGCGCGTACGCTCCACATGGCGCAAAAACTCGTGCCCAAGCCCGACGCCCTCGTGCGCGCCTTCAATCAGTCCGGGCAAATCGGCCATCACGAAGCTGCGGCCGTCCCCGACATCCACCACGCCGAGATTAGGCGTCAGCGTCGTAAAATGATAGGCGCCGATCTTCGGCTGCGCGGCGGAAACGACGGAAAGCAGCGTCGATTTGCCGACGCTCGGGAAACCGACAAGCCCGATGTCGGCCATCACCTTCAGTTCCAGCACGACCCAGCGCTCTTCGCCTTCTTCCCCGTTCTCGGCGATTTCCGGCGCCGTGTTGCTCGCCGTAACGAACCGCGTATTTCCCCGGCCGCCCCGACCGCCGCGGGCCACCACTACTTCCTGGCCTTGGCGCGTCAAATCGGCGATGATCTCCTGCGTGTCGTCGTCAATGACAACCGTGCCCGGCGGCACGCGCACGATCATATCGTCGGCACCCGCGCCATGCATGCTTTTGTTGCGGCCCTTCACGCCGCGGTCCGCTTTGAAATGGCGCTGGTAGCGGAAGTCCATGAGCGTCCGCAGCCCTTCGTCCACACGAAAAATGACGTCGCCGCCATTCCCGCCGTCGCCGCCCGCAGGTCCGCCCTCGGGCACGTATTTTTCACGCCGAAAGGCGACGATGCCATCGCCGCCGTCGCCGCCTTTGACAAATATTTTCGCTTTATCCACAAACATCGCTTGCTTGCACCTCGATTTTAGTCAAACGGAACGCGCACCGTTACGGCGGCTGTCCGTTCGCCCCATTCCATATGTAGCTCGGCCAAATCACACGCCGCACGCTCGCCGTAACGGGTCAGCTCACCCCGCAGTTTCTCCCGATACGAACCGGAGTATACGAAATCAACCAGCAAGCCGGTTTCCTCCGCATCGAATCCGATGCTGAGCATATTCGGCTCCGCTTCGGCAATGGCCGCATGGGTGTGGATCAACTCCGTTATATCCCGAATCAGCTCGCTTACGCGCTCCGCATCAAGCGGCAATGCGGCCAGGTTCAGCTCCCGTTCGAGCTCGATTTCCAGCGTCAACGAATGGTGTTCGGCCCGGAACGATTGAAAATAGGCGACAAGTGACGGATCGCCGAGCTTGGCGGTGTTGCTTTCCACGCACGACTTCTCTTTCACTTTCTCGATAAATCGCCGCAGTTCGTCATATTTGCCAAGCTGCAAATAACCCGACATCACCTGCAGATCGTTCATCCAATCGTGCCGATAGTGATTCACCGTACGAATCAGTCTCAAATCGGCCGGCTCGTTCCGACTGCTCCCCTTGCGAACCATTCGCTCGCCCCGTTCGCTTCCGCCATTACGGCGAAAAAACCTCCATCAAAGCCTTTCGAAGATGAGCAACCGCGATGAAAGGCAGGTTTTATCGCCAATAGCAATTTGTTTTCCATTATCTCCAATCGGAAAGTCGACCACGCTTTATCGCTTTAGCGAACCTAAACTTTCTGATGTGGTAAAAAACTCCGGCGCGTCGGCCGGAGTTTGATGTTCTTACGCTTCTACTGCTGCAGCAACCGGTGCGGCTTCCGCCGGATATACGCTAACTTTCTTGCGATCGCGACCGTAGCGTTCGAATTTGACGACGCCGGACACTTTCGCGAACAGCGTATCGTCGGATCCGATGCCTACGTTAGCGCCCGGATGAATTTTCGTTCCGCGCTGGCGAACGATAATGCCGCCGGCATTGATCGCCTGCCCGTCGGCGCGCTTCACGCCAAGACGCTTGGCGATGCTGTCGCGGCCGTTCTTCGTCGAGCCTACGCCCTTCTTCGAAGCGAATAATTGGAGATCCAATTTCAACATCGTGGTCAACCTCCTTCTTTCGAGAACAGCAAACGGGCTAGGCTCGTTCGTGTTCGATTCTTATATAGCTTCCGTAACTGTCTTCGATCGATTGCAGCATCACGACCATGGATTCGAGCAGCAGCTGAACCTGCGATTGCCGTTCAGGCGCAAGCTCGACCGGAATCGCCGCCTGCAGGAATCCGTTTGCCATCCGGCTGTCCGGCACGACGCCGAGCAGCGCTTCCAGCGCGTTCACCGTGCCAACGGTAATCGCCGATACGCCTGCGCACACGATATCGCGTCCGCGCTCCGCGTAATTGGCATGGCCGTCGACCCGGAACGAAACGATTGTTTTATCCGACGCCCGTCTTGTCACAATCACGCGAATCATCGTTTCATCCTCGCCTTACGCTTGGATTTTGTCGATGACTACTTTCGTGTATGGCTGACGATGGCCTTGCTTGCGGCGGTAGTTCTTTTTGGCTTTGTATTTGTAAACGATGATTTTCTTCCCTTTGCCGTGTTTCTCCACTTTCGCGGAAACGGTTGCGCCGGCTACGAGCGGAGAACCTACGGTTACGCCGCTGTCCTTCGATACGAGCAGCACACGGTCGAACGAAACGGATTCGCCTTCGCCGGATTCCAGCTTCTCGATGTACAGAACGTCGCCTTCTTGCACTTTGTACTGTTTGCCGCCTGTTTCGATAATTGCGTACATTTGTTGCACCTCCTCATGTCCTAAGACTCGCCTATATCCAGGTGGCATCCCGTCCGTCCAGCGTCCGGAAACGCGCTTGCGTTGCTTGACCCGACTCGTGCGGTTGCAGCATGTTTTGCAACATACCAAACTATAATAGCACACCGGATGCCGGAAAGCAACGACATTTGCGCGCTCAATCCAACTAAACGGGAAACGGTTTGACAAACGCTTTGCCGTATCCGCTGCAATGCGGGCAGGGCTCGTAGATGAGATCCGCAAGCGTTCGCCGCACTTTGCGCCGGGTCAGCTCCAGCAGCCCCAGCTTGGTCCAACCGACCACATTCGTTTTGGTGCGGTCGCGTTTGACGCTTTCGTGCATCAAGTCGGCGATGGCTTGGCGATGGCTTTCCTGCTCCATGTCGATGAAATCGACGATGACGATGCCGCCGATATCCCGCAGCCGCAGCAGCCGGGCCAACTCGCGCGCCGCTTCGGCGTTCGCGCGGAACACCGTTTCCTCCAGGTCGTCTTCTCCGATAAACTTGCCGGTATTGACGTCGACGACAGTCAGCGCTTCCGTCTGGTCGATGACGATGTAGCCGCCGCTCGGCAGCCAAACTTTGCGCTTGTACGCCCGCTCGGCCTCCTCCGCGATCCGGTTCGTCAAGAACGGCGGTTCGCCTGCCGATTCGACGACCCGCTCCGCCAGCGGCGGGTACGTCTGCCCGATCATCCGGCGCAGCTCCGCGGCGACCTTGGCGTCGTTGACGACAAGCTCGTCCACGTCGGGCGCGACCAGATCGCGCAGCAGCCGCGGCAGCATGTCGAGATCGCGGTAAACGAGGCTCGGCGCCTTGCACGTTTCGGCGGTTCGCAGCACGCCGGTCCACAGCTCGCGCAAGCTTTCGAAATCGTGACGCAGCGCGTTTTCGGTTTCGCCCGCGGAGACGGTGCGAAATATAATGCCGTCCGACTCGCCTCGCACCCGGTCGCCGATTTCCTTCAGCCGCGCCCTCTCGGCATCGGCTTCGATTTTGCGCGAAACGGCGACGTAGTCAGCCTGCGGCAAATAGACGACCCAGCGACCGGGAAGCGTAACATGCGTCGTTACCCGCGCCCCTTTGGTGCCTGCCGCCTCTTTCTTCACTTGCACGAGCAATTGATCGCCCGGCTTGACCAGATCGGTGATCGTCTTTTTGGCGGCCGGCTGCTTGTCCGCATGAGCCGGAAGCAAATCGTCCACATACAGAAAGGCGTTGCGCCCGAGCCCGATGTCGACAAAGGCCGCCTGCATGCCGGGGAGCACATTGACGACCCGCCCTTTGTACACGTTGCCCGCCCGCTGCTCCTGCTGCGGATGCTCCATATACAACTCTACCAGTTGGCCGTACTCGAGCAGCGCCACCTTGACGCATCCATGCTCCGCCTGCACCACAATCCGTTTCATTGCCGCCCTCCGCCGTCAATCGGTTTACTTCTTATTGTACATGAAGGCGTCAAATAACGTATAGCGCTGTTTGTCCGGCCCGAGATAACGGCGGATCAGTTCCTCCTCCGGCAGCACTTTGCCGACGGCGCCGCGGCGCCCGACCACATAAATCAGATGATAACGCTCGCGCTTCAGCAGCCTTACAACTTCGGCGACAGGACGCTCGGCGCCCACGACGATCGGCAAAGCATGCATGCCGCTCTGCCGCCTGCGGTCGGCTTGTTTCTCGCGACCGATCAGGAAGCGCAAAAACTGAAACGGCAAATGCCGGTAAGCGTACCAGTTCGAATACAACAGGAACAAACCGATAATCAGCGTATTCAGCCCGATGCCTCCGGACCCGAGCGGAACGAGCGAAGCGCCAACCATCAGCGCGCTGAGCAGCAAGCTGATTCTGGCGCTCCACACCATTGCCGGATAATAGCTGAACCAAAGCCCAAGCAGGCAGAGCAGCACCTTGCCGCCGTCCAGCGGCTGAATCGGCAGCAAATTGAACATGCCGATCATCGCATTTGCCGTCATGAAGTAGTCCCACCACAGGGGGTCTCCTATTCCGGCGCTTTGCATGATCCAGGCAAACCCAATCATCCAGCCGTTCTGCAGCGGTCCGGCCAATGCGACAAGCAGCTCCTCCTTCGTCGGTACACTGGCCGCGTCGTCTACAACCGCTACTCCTCCGAACGGCAGCAATTGAACCTCCCGCACCTTCCAGCCAAAATAACGGGCGCAGACGACATGGCCAAGCTCATGGATGAATACGAGCGCAAACAGCGTCAGCAACTCGGCAAAATAACTGGTCACAACGGATAAAACCATCAGCAGCACAAACAGGGGATGGAAGCGAAACGCGATGCCGAACGCCTTAATCAAACGCAATCACATCCGCCGGGTTGACCGGGCTGCCGTCTTTGGCCATGGCAAAATACAGCTGGCTGCCGGTCAAGCTGCCGAGCGGATCGCCGGCTTGCACCCAATCCCCTTTGCTCCATTCGCCCGCCTGCAATTGACCGTATGTCGTTTCATACCCGCCCGAATGCTGGAGCACCACCGTATAACCGCTGTCGGCCCGCACGCCGGCAAATGTTACACGCCCGGTATCCGCAGCCGTGACGGTCGATCTGCCGCTCGTACGGACCGCTATCCACGGATGCACGGACGAATAGGACGCGGCGATTTCGCCGACAAGCGGCGCCAGGAAGCTGCCCGTTTTGCGCGCATTCACTTTCGTCGCTTCCCCGCCGTGCGAAGGGAAAGCGGGAATGAATGACGGATAGCCGCTGAAATTGTCGCGATACCAGGCCGACAAGGCGGGGAACTGCCAATCCTCCGTCAACGCCGTCCGCACCAACAGTTGTCCCGATGCCGCCCATGGCAATTTCGTTTGAAACATCGCCCACACGAGGGCAAAAAGAATAACCGATACGACGAATTTGGCAACCAGCACCCTGCGTGTTGGCACGAAGCGCCACGGTCGATTGCGCCCGCCATCGTCATCGTCGTCATCAGGCGGTTGACCCGGGCCCGGCTGCGCATGCCATTGCCGCATCCACATCTCCCGCTGCTTCCACACAAATTCGGGATCCTGCCAACGCTCGTCCTTCAAATCGGGCACCGGGGGCAGTGCAATATGGCTGCGCCGTACCGGGGGAACAGATATAGCAGCTGGCGGTTGTTTCCGGCCTGCAGGCTCGTCCGCTTCTATGCCGGCTTCGGGCCGAGCGGGCAGCGGACCGGCCGCCGGCAGCTGCGGCGCGCTTTGGAGCAGACGAATGCGTTCCTGTCTGCGCCGGCGCACCTTGATTTTCGTTTCCATGCGAACCCCTCCTGGCCAAGCGGCATGTCTTACTAAATTTGTATGAGCCGGAGGGGGCCTTTATGCGGACGAGCGAGGGGATGACTTCGAAGCAAACAAAAACCCGGCGCGCAGCGGACAACCGCCGGCACACCGGGCTTTATAACCATTACGCGTAAATTTGCGGATTTTGACGGCGGCATTCTTCCATTACTTGCATTTGCAGCCGCACCTGCTCCGGCGTCACTTCGAGCGGGTCGCCGTTTACGATGGAACGATACAACATCATATACAGCTGCTCGGTCATGTACGGGAACAACTCGCCTTTGCCGGGCAGCGACATTTCCCATTGATCGGTGTGCCAGACCAATTGCTCCGAACAATAAGCCGGCGTTCCGTCCGCCTTGAACAGCGGCTCGCGCTCCAGCTTCTGCGCCGGCGCTTCCTCCGGCTTGAAGTAGCGCCATTCGAGCTGCTTCGTATTGCCGTGCAGCCCGCCATTCGTGCCATGCACGATGAATTGCTCGCGGGAGTACGCGCTGCAGGACGATATTTCCAGATCGATCGTCGGTTTCCCCGGTCCGCGCATCAGCAATTTGACGTAATCTTCGGCGTCGCCGAACGTGTTCGCCCGGTCCATAATACAGGTGATTTGCGGCATCTCGTTGCCGCCGAACAGTTGAAGCGCCTGGTCGACCGGATGCGGGCCGGTGTTCATCAAACTGCCGCCGTTGTTGCTTTGCAGCGTCTGCCAGTCCCAGCGGCGCGAGAAGCCGTTAAGCGCAAAATCGATTTGCACGATGCGGCCCAGCACGCCGGATTCGATGATCTCGCGAATTTTCATAAAGGCCGGCTGGTAACGGGATTGCTGGAAAATGGCGATCAGCTTGCCCGATTGGCGCGAAGCCGCGATCAGCGAATCGACTTCCTCCGGCGTTTTGGCCAGCGGCTTCTCGCACAGCACATGGAACCCGCGCTGCAGCAGCTCGAGCGAAATCGGATAGTGCAGGTGGCTGACCGTCGCGTTGACGACAAGATCGAGTTGCTCGTTTTCTACCATCTCCTGCCACGTTTCATACGCGCGGCAGCCGTATTCCTGCTCGGCCCGGGTGCGCCGCTCCGGAATCGAATCGGCAACAGCCGTAATCTCATAGTAATCCGGAATCTGCTTGAGCAAATTGCCGTGAATGTCCCTGCCGCTTCTGCCTTGACCGATAATACCGACTTTGAGCGTACGTTGCTCCATTTGATTCGCCTCTTCCCGCTTTTTCGTTCCTGCTCGTTTTCCCAACATCGTAACTATACCGCCAGCATCGCCGTCATTCTAGCACTTTCTTTATAAACGGATTGCATTATTTTGCTTTTGCGCCGAATGTTTGTTTATAAGCGGTTGGGGTCAGCCCGGTCCGTTTCTTGAACGTGCGGATAAAATGGCTCAAATGGCGAAAGCCGACCTGGTAGCAAATGTGCGTCACCGGCTCGTCGCCGCGCCGCATCAGCTCCATCGCACGCTCGATGCGCACCTCGTGCAAATAGTCGACAAACGTTTGGCCGGTCTCTTTTCGAAACAGGTGGCTGAAATAGGCAGGGGCCATATTCGCTTCCTGGGCGCCGCGCTCCAGCGGGATATCCTGGCTGTAGTGCTCGTTGACATGGCGAATGGCCGCTTCGATCGGCCGCCGATACGCGGGGGCGGCGGGAACTTCGCGTTCGTCGTTCGGCCGGTTACGGCTTTCCTGCACGAACAGATGAAGCAGCTTGAGCAGCGACAGGCGGATCGACCATTCGAACCCGCTTTCGCGGCGGTCGTACTCTTCCTGCATGTCCTGCAGCAGCTGCTCCACCAGCATCCTTTTGTCGGCGCCGATATGCAGCCAGGCCGGCTGCAGCTCCGCAACGTCTTCGCCTTCGCCGAACCAGGCGCTCCATTCCCCCGGAATCGGCAACTGCAGATCGATGGCCAGCGACGGGATACAATCGATCAGCACAAGCTCGTATTCCTTCTCTTCAAACGCGCCGAAGCTGTGCACATTGCCGGGATGGATGACAAAAGCGTCGCCTCTGCCCGCAACCAGCGTTTTGCCGCGCAGCCGGTGGCAGCAAAGGCCGCGCAGCACGTACGCCACCTGCGTATACTCGTGCATATGCGGCAGCTGCTGCATCTGCCGGCTGGCGTAGCGAAGGATTTTGAACGGAAACGAGGCATCCAGTTGGTCTTTGCTGCGATATTGTTCGACTGCCATCACGAACCCCCTCAGGCAGAGCACGGCTCATTCGTTGTACGCGGTAACCGTTTCCCTGTGTACGTGAATGCTGGTGACCAGACCCAGACTCAACATGTTGATCAGCAGCGAAGTCCCGCCATAACTGATAAACGGCAGCGTAATGCCGGTAATCGGCATCAAGCCGATCATCATCCCGACATTTTCGAAAATTTGGAACACGTACATCGAAACGATGCCGACGATGATGTACGATCCGCTCAAATCGCTGGATTGAATCGATATGAGAATCATCCGGTAAATAAGAATGAAATACAGCAGCAGCAGCGTAGCGCCGCCAATGAAGCCGAACTCCTCGCCGAGCGCGGAGAATACGGCGTCGGAATACGCATACGGCACGCGGCCTTGCTGCGTGTACACGCCTTTCGTGAAGCCTTCGCCCTTCAGCATGCCCGATCCGATCGCCACTTTGGAGTTGTTGCCTTGGTAAGTGGCTTTCTCCGATGCGCCTTGCGGGTCGACGATCGCATCGATCCGCTCCATCCAGTAGCCGACGTTTCTATCGCCCAAATACTGCTTGATATTGTCATGATACGTCGTATACAGATTCATAAACAACACGAAACCGCCGATCAGCACGACCAGCCCGATCAGCACATGCCAATATTTGATGTTGCCGATCCAGTACATGCCGAGCAGGACGACCAGAAAAATGATGGCGTTGCCGAGGTCCGGCTGCATCATGACCAGCGCAAACGGAACGAATACGATTAGCCCGATCGGCACGACGTCGCGCAGGAACTGGAGTTGTTCGCCCTTTTTACGGCTCAGAAACGCCGCCAACGCGATAATGACGATAAATTTCATCAGTTCGGCCGGCTGGAAATTAAACCCGAACGGCAGCTTGAACCAGCCTTTGGCATGATTGATTTCGGAGCCCAAAAAATAGACGGCGATCAACAGCCCGATGCCGAACAAATACAAATATTTGGCCACGTGCACAATCAACCGGTAATTGAACATGGACATGAAAACAAACACGATGAATCCCAGTACGTAGTTGATCACATTGTTTTTGTACATACCGGGAAACCCTTTAAGCTGGCTGTTGATCGTTGTTGTGTACACAAGAAGCGTACCGACAACGGCCATGACGAGGAGGATGGCGACGATCGTCCAGTCGATTTTTTTGACTTTGCCGAATACCAAAGCGAACATGGTCAGCCGATCCCGAAAAATTTCTTCAATTTGGTAAACACGCCCGGATTGTGTTCCATCGGCATGAGCGGCACGGTGTCGCCCAGCATCCGGCGCGCCATGTTGCGGTAAGCGATCGCCGCGCGCGAAGACGGGTTCATGACGGTCGGTTCGCCCGTGTTGGCCGCCTTGATGACGTATTCGTCGTCGGGCACGATGCCGAGCAGGTCGATCGCCAGCACGGAGCAAATTTCGTCGATGTCGAGCATCTCGCCTTTGCGTACCATGTTCGCGCGAATGCGGTTGATAATCAGCTTCGGCCGTTCGATGCGCAAGTTTTCCAGCAGGCCGATGACCCGATCCGCGTCGCGTACGGCCGCATGCTCCGGCGTCGTCACGACGATCGCCTGGTCGGCGCCGGCGACGGCGTTTTTGAACCCTTGCTCGATGCCGGCCGGGCAGTCGATGACGACAAAGTCAAAATCTTTCTTCAGCTCGAGCACGATGCTGCGCACGCTTTCCGGGGAGATGGCGTCCTTGTCCTTCGTTTGCGCCGCCGGAAGCAAATACAGCTCGTCGAACCGCTTGTCCTTGATCAGCGCTTGCGGCAGCCGGCAACGACCGTCGGCGACATCGACCAAATCGTAGATGATCCGATTTTCGAGCCCCATCACGACGTCGAGGTTGCGCAGCCCGATATCGGTATCGACCATAACGACCTTCTTGCCGAGCAGCGCAAGTGCGGTGCCGATATTTGCCGACGTCGTCGTTTTGCCGACGCCGCCTTTGCCGGACGTAATGACGATTGCTTCACCCATTGTCCCACTCCCGTTTCCTTGTCTCATTGAGAGGCTGTTCTCGGTGCTGAAAGCTGCCGACTTTATTAAACCCGCCCTTTATGCCGTATCCGGTCTAATCCGGTGCAAATAATTGATTTTGTCGATTTCCATCCGGCCGTCCTTCACATAAGCGAATTCCATGTGCGCCTCCTCCACGCCCCACTCGTCCGGCGGACGGCTGATAATGCCGGCAATGCGCAACTGGGTGGGCCGCATGTGCGAGGCGGCGATAATGGCCGCTTCGTCACCGTCCTTGCCGGCATGGGCCAAACCGCGCAAGGAGCCGAGCACATAAATGTCGCCGGAGGCGATAATGGAGCCGCCGGGATTGACGTCGCCGACGATCATCAGATTGCCGTCATGTTCGATCGTTTGGCCGGAGCGGACGATGCAGCGCATGGTGCGCAGCGGCGCTTCCGCAGGTTCGTTGTTCGCCGCCCTGGGAGTCGATTCGATCGACTGTACGAGCAGATTGCCTTTGCGGGCAAAAACGTCCTTCAATCGACTCTTCTCTTGGGCACTGGCAAGCCGCGCGCCTAGCTTGATCTGGACGTGAACGATCGGTCCGGTCAAAATTTGCTGATGCGAACCGTCCAGCTTCAGTGCAAGCTCCTCCAGCAAGTCGGGAAACGGGCAGCTATCGTCAAGCACGAACACGAGTCCTTCCTTGACGCCTTTGATTTGAACCCGCTGATTGGCTGCGCTCATTGGCTGCTTTCCCTCCTGCCCTATACAGTTCGTCCCGCGGTCCCGCATTTCCTGCTTGCGGCACCTGACGGACGTATTATTCGTCCTCCTGCCGCGGCGGCGGCATCATCGATTCGAGCCATTTGCGCACCGGCACGTATATGGCCACCGCAAACAGCAAGTTGAACAGGATGCTCGGCATCATCTGATGAACGAGCGCCCATTCAAAACCGACTCTTGTAATGCGAAAGATGCGGTATAGCCCGAAAATGATGGCTTCAAACGCAATGAGGCCGGCCGCGACCAGAAACAGGCAGCGAATGATGCCGCTTGCCTTGCGAATGGTCACCAGGCCGATCAAATAACCGACAAGCGACGTCGAAAACGCATACGTGCCCAGCATCGGCCCATAATAAACAACGTCGTGCAGCAACCCGAAACCGAAGCCGTACAACAGCGCCAGATGTCGGTTCGTATACATGCTGACGAACATGACCAGCACGAGCACGAAATGCGACGCCACGGCCACGCTGCCTTGCCATACCTGCGGAATGAGCCATTTGACGAGGGTGCCCTCCAGCAGGAAGACGACAAATATCGACACGATCAGCACATGCTGTTTCATGTCTCACCTCGGCGCGGGCACTTCGACGACCAGCACCTCGCGCAGGTGGCGGAAGCCGGAGGCCGGCTGTATATTCGCTTTGTACGTAATGCCGAATTCGCCCATCTCTTTCGAGGTCACCTTGCCGATGACGATCCCTTTCGGGAACACTTCGCCGAGCCCCGACGTAATGATCGTGTCGCCGACCTCGATCGGGTTCGTTTGCTCGATTTTGGTCATGACGAGCGTTTGTTTCTCCCGGTCGTAATTGACGATGCCGAAGACATCGTTCTCATGGCCGCGCACCGTTGCGGCAATTCCTTTGGCATTGGCGGAATCGTCGATGAGCAGCTGCACGCTCGAATAAAATTCCGATACCTCGTCGACCCGGCCGAGCAGGCCGTCGACCGATATGACCGCCATGTCGGGTTTCATCCCGTCTTTGGAACCGAGGTTGATGTTGACGATATTGGCATACGGATCCGGACTGTCGGAAATGACTTCGGCGACATGGTACGTATAATTGTCCAGCTGTTTCTGCCGCTCGGTGAACCCGAGCAGTTCCTTGAATCGTTTGTTTTGCGCTTCCAGATCGTTCAGCCGCATCGTGTCTTTGGCGTACTGGGAAAGGCGCATCTTGAGCTTCTTGTTCTCCTCGTAGACGACCCGCACATTGCGCAAATCGTCGAAAAAATCCGCCGTCACGCGCGCCGGCTTATAGAACAGGCCCTGCATCCACGAGACGGTGTCTTTGACAAATCGCTCCGGCCATGTCAGCTGCCCCCGGTTGCCGACCGTCAATCCCATGACGACCATAAACACGATTACCGCCAGCATCAGCACGAGCAGCTTCTTGTTCCCCATCAGCTTGAACAACCGTTACACCCTCTATTCTGCCTCTCCCGCCTAACGCCGCGATTTGGAGGTTGGACCGGATTTCATTTTGAACAAATGAATGTTCTCCAGCGCCTTGCCGGTTCCGATCGCCACGCAATCAAGCGGATTGTCGGCGACTAGCACCGGCATGCCGGTTTCCCGCGCCAGCAGCTTGTCCAAATTGCGCAGCAGCCCACCGCCGCCCGTCAGCACGATGCCGCGGTCCATGATGTCCGCCGCCAGCTCGGGCGGGCATTTCTCCAAAGTCACTTTGACCGCTTCGACGATGCTGTTCACCGTATCGGCCAACGCCTCGGCCACTTCGTCCGATGTGACGGAGAGTGTTTTCGGCAGGCCGGTGACGAGGTCGCGGCCGCGAATTTCGATGCGTTCGACCTTCTCCATCGGCATCGCCGAACCGATCTCCATCTTCATCTGCTCCGCCGTCCGTTCACCGATCATCAAGTTGTAGGTGCGCTTGATGTATTGCGTCATGGCTTCGTCCATCTCGTCGCCGGCGATGCGGATCGACCGGCAGGTGACGATGCCGCCAAGCGAAATGACCGCCACTTCCGTCGTGCCTCCGCCGATGTCGACGACCATGCTGCCGGTCGGCTCCCATACCGGCAAGTCGGCGCCGATCGCCGCCGCAAACGGCTCCTCGATCGTATACGCCTCGCGTGCGCCCGCCTGTTTGGTCGCGTCTTCGACCGCCCGCTTCTCGACGGCGGTAATGCCCGACGGCACGCATACCATCACGTTCGGATGGCGCTGGAACAGCAGGCGCTGCTTTTGCGCCTGGCGGATGAAATATTTGATCATCGTCGCCGTCGTTTCGAAATCGGCAATCACGCCGTCCTTCATCGGGCGAATGGCGCGAATATTGCCGGGGGTGCGGCCGATCATTCGTTTGGCGGCTTCGCCTACCGCTTCGATCGTTTTCGTATCCGTGCGAATCGCAACCACGGAAGGCTCGCGGACGATGATTCCTTTCCCTTTCGCGTAGACGAGCGTGTTGGCCGTACCCAAATCGATACCCAGATCTTTTGTCGAAAATCCACCAAGCATGTAAGTTGCTCCCTTCCTGGGTCATTGGTTTATTATTGCCGCCGCTTCCGGGCGTTTATTTACATATTCGTGGCAGAACGCATAAATGAGTCTCCATCCGTCAATGGACGGCAACATGCAGGTTGTTGCGCGGCGCAAGGAAACCGGCGCTCACGCGTCAGCTCGCAGCCATCACCTTGAGCGGCCCCTCTTCGAGGGAACGCCACTATCATGCAGTAACTATACCCTGTTTACCCATGTTCGGCAAATGCCGCGCCAAACCGGACCGCTCATTGTGGATGGAGGTCACTTTCGATCGAAAATTAGCCCATGAAAAATGGCTTATTGGCAGCTTTTGGCCCGTCTCATAGGAAATAGCCAGTGAAAATAGGGCCTATTTCGCCTGAATCGCCCCACTCTGGAGGTTTTCCGGAAAATAGCCAGTGTAATCACTGGCTATTTTGAAGTTGCGGCTCCTATTTGACCAAATAGACCATGAAAAATGGCTTATTTTCGTTCATAGTCCGCAATGAAGTGTTCTTCGCTTCGTTCTATTATATTACATATAACCTTTCTCCTTCAAACTGACAAAAACGCCGTCGCCCAGCACCAGATGGTCAAGCAAATCGATGCCGACGATGCGGCCCGCTTCCACGAGTCGTTCCGTCATATGAATGTCTTCGCGGCTTGGCGTCGGATCGCCGCTCGGATGATTGTGGGCGCAGATAATGGCGGCGCTGCTCTGCTTGATGGCGGAGCGGAATACTTCGCGGGGGTGGACCAGCGTGGCGTTCAGGCTGCCGATCGACAATGTCTCCTTGGCGATGACCTCGTTCTTCGTGTTCAGAAACAGGCAAACGAAATGCTCCTTCTGCAGATGACGCATTTCTTCCATCAGCAGCATGGCGGCGTCGCCGGGCGATGAGATGATTGGCTTCTCGTGCAGCGCCGTGCGCGACATCCTGCGGCCAAGCTCGATGCCGGCCAACACCTGCAGCGCCTTCGCCGGCCCGATGCCGCGAATGGCCGTCAGTTGCGCCAGGCTGAAATCGGCCAAATTGCGCAGCGTGCCCGATTCCTTGAGCAGGCGCTGCGCAAGCCGGGTCGCGGATTCGGAAACCGTTCCGGTGCGCAGCAGGATCGCCACGAGTTCTGCATTGCTAAGCGCGTGAGCTCCAACATGCTGCATGCGTTCTCTCGGCCGTTCTTCGTTGGGCACGTCGCGCAACAACAAGTTGTGCGACTCCATGAATTCCCCTCTTTCGTAAGGATATAAAATCTATTCTATTCTCTTCCATATGCATGCGCAAGCATTTGTCGAAAGATGGCACAAGTTGCCGCTAGCGTCAACCTTCCGCCGTGCCATACAGGTCGCGATACTCCTGCGGCGTCATCGAAACCGCCTTTTTGAACAGCCGGTTGAAGTACGGCGCGGACTGAAAGCCGAGCTCGAAGCCGATCTGGTAAATTTTTTTGTGGCTGCCGGCCAGCAGCTCCTTCGCTTTATCCAGCCGCGCCTGCATAATAAAGTCGGTCAAGCTTTGCCGCGTTTGCTGCTTATATAGCCGAGACAAATAGGACGGCGTCAAATGCACGATTTCCGTCAATCGGGTAAGCGACAAATCGCCGCCGATATGATCCTGGATGTACTCGTTGACGCGGCGTACGACATCGCTCGTTTCGATGCCGCTCGCCTCGCTGGCCGAAGCGAACAGCGCCTGTGCCAGGCCGCGGAAAAACAGCAGCGCCTCCTCGAGCGTCGCATGCTCCTCGATCGACAGCAGCTTGTTCAGCTTCACCTTGGCCATCATGTCCGTGAACAACCCGTGGCGATTCAGGAACAGCATGAACATCGCGGACAATGCGTAAAACAGCGCAAGGGCGTCGCCCGAACGCAAATCGCCGCCGCGTTCGCATACCGCTTCGGCCAACTCGGCGAACTTCGCCTCGAACGCATCGCGGTCTTTGCGCTCCAGCGCCTGCGACAGCAGCGACATGTTGCGTTCCGTCAGTTGGCCGCCATAAGCGGCAGGCGCCGCCGCATCGTGGCGGCTGTCGGCCAGCAGGCTTTCGCTGCCGAGCCCGAGCCCGTTGGCCATCCGGAACGAAAGCCGTTCGTATTTCGCGGCGGCATCGTTCCAGTCGCACGGCTCGCACCCGGCCGCGAAGGAGCACGTTACCTTCAAGTACGTTCGGCACGCCGCCTGGATCGACTCCAGCGTGCCGAGCAGATACGCTTCGCCGATTTCCACCCCGTCCTCCGTCTGCATCAGGAGCAGGAAGCGGTCGCCGGGCAAGGTCACGAATTGCACGCGCAGCTTGCCGGCGAATTGCTCCTCGGCAATATTGCCGACGCCGTACAGGTAAAGCGGCTTGTCGCCTGCGCGAATGCCGGCCGGCCAGCAGTCGACGCGCCCGATGACGAGATGCACGCTGCCGCCCCCCCTCAGCGCAATGCCGAGTTCGGCGAACCGCGCAGAACGCGATTCGGGCGAAGCGATCAGCCCGTTCATCAGCAGATCGAGCAAATAATCCCGGCGCAGCGCCGGCATCGCAACGTGCATCCGGTTCCTTGCCTCGTGCAGCAGCCGGTCGGCCGAGCTGTCGGCAGCGATCGCGTCAATCGCTTTGGCCACAACCTGGACCACCTTGCGGTCTTCTTCCCGCTTCAGCACATAATCGAAGGCGCCGCTGCGCAGCGAGGATTGCACATAATGAAAATCGCTGTAGCCGGTCAGGAAAATCGTTTTGCATTTCGGCCACAGACGGCTCATCTCCTGCTGCAGAGCCAGTCCGTTCATAACCGGCATTTCAATATCGGTGAGCAGCACGTCGATGCGCACGAGGCGGGCAATCTCCAGCGCTTCCGGCGCGCTCCCCGCTTTAAGCACCTCGCACGGCACTTCCTCCTGCTGCTGCAGCATATCGTAAAGGCCTTCCACAATGATCGGTTCGTCGTCGACGATCAGCACCCGATACATGGCGCGATTCCTCCTCTTCATTACCGCCCCGTCCTGCCAGTCAAGCCGTCGTTCGCTCCGGCAGCGGCTCCAATTCCGTTTGCAGCGGAAGCGAAAGGGTCACGGCCAGCCCGCCCCATTCGCCGCGTTCCAATGTAATCCCGCTTCCGTTGCCGTACATCAGGAGCAGGCGCCGATGCACGTTAATCATGCCGGTGCTCTCCTGCTCGACCGTGTCCAGCTTGCCGACAAGCGCTTGCAAGGTGTCGTCGTCCATACGGTCGCCGTTATCCTCCACCGTAATGCGGATACTCGTCTGCGTTGCGGCGAAAGCGATACGAAGCTTGCCGCCGCTCATTTTTCGCTCGAGCGCGTATTTGAACGCATTCTCCACAATCGGCTGAAGCACCAGCTTCGGCACCCGGATGTTTCGGTTTTCTTCCGGCAAATCGGCGACTTCGATCTCGAACCGACCGGTAAAACGCATATGCTGAATCTCCAAATACGTCCGGGTATGAAGCACTTCTTGCTCCAGGGAGATCGTATCGTCGTGATGGCGGGTGATGAATTCATAATAGTCGCCAAGATAACGGCTGAACCGGCTGATGTTCTCCAGGTCGCCGAATTGCGCCAACCGGTAAAGAATATAGCAGGTATTATACAAAAAATGCGGGTTGATCTGCGATTGCAGTTGTTTGATCTGGGCATGTTTGGCGCGAAGCTGCTGCTCGTAATTGTCGTGAATCAGGGTGTTCAGTTTGGCGACCATCTTGTTGAAATGGAGAAACAAGTAGCGGAACTCATCGTTGCCGGCCGGCATTGCCGCCGGCTCCAGCCTGCCGTCCTCCACCCGGCGGAAGGAGCGGATCATGCGCTGCAACGGCCGGTGAATGAGCCGGTAAATCCAGTAGGAGTACAGCAGCACGACGGTCAGAGACAATAACGACAGCAGCCAGAACAGCGTGCGGTAGAAGGAAATGTCGCCGACGATCATTTTTTGCGGCACGTACAGAATCAGGTAGGCGTCGAACGAAGGCACGTACCGGTATGCGATTTGCACGCGCGCTCCGTTCAGCTCGGCCTTTTCGACTCCTTCCAACGCCGCTTGGCCGAACCGCGAAACGACGAAAGCCCGGAGCTCGGACGAATACCGCCCCACCTCCGTGTCCGCCACCGCCCATTCCTGGTTCACGCCGATCAGTTCGGCGCCGGACTGGTCGGAGCTGACCAAATCCTGCAGCGAATGGCGCAGCTCGGCGAGATCGAATTCAACCGCCAGCACATAGGCCGGATCGGACGAGCCGTCGGGGAACGATTGGCCGAGGAACAGCCGGTTCTGCCAGGCGATCGCATGCGCGTAGTCGATCCCGGGTTGCGGCTTGACCGCTTCGTAGTCGTCGGTGAGCTTGTTCTGGATCGGAATGGCCCGATTGTTCATAATCGTCCGGCCGATCGTGACGATATGCGCGCTGGCGCCCTTCAGCGTCGCGTTCGAGTTTGTCAGGATCAGCAGCTTGTCCTGCACCCGCTTCACCGCTTCGGACCATTCGTATACGGACAAGATGCCGCTCAGAATGCTGAGCTGGGACAGATCCGGATCATTGACGAATTCGGAAAGAAAATCGCTGACATGCTTTTTTTCCGCTTCCAGTGTTTTGACATACACCATTGTACGCGCGTTCAGAGAATTGACCCATTCGTCCTGCACGCTCGATTCGCCCAGCCGGTTCATGACAAGCCCGATTCCGTACAGGGGGATGATGACGAGCAGAAAGGCGACGACCAGCTTCGGAAAAATCGACGTGCGCGTGATCCGTTCCATGCGCTTCCTCCCCGATTTGAGGTGACGGATGCGTTATCACCAAAAATCGTACCACAGCATCCACCCCCTGGAAAGAGCGAACGGGCAAAACCCCGGCCATCCGCCGCAAAAAGCCAAACGAAGGCAATCGATCGCAAAATCGGGCAAGATTGCGTTCTTCTTGCGCATTCTGATAGGCGTATCTGCATCGGCAGGTTTTATCCAAAAGGCACTTGAACATTTCGGCGGCATGTGCTGCATTTTAGCAAAATCAATCGGTGTGAAGCACATCCGCTTTGTTGCGTCGCGTTCAGTTGAACGGCGGCGCCTCGAGGCGGTTTTTTGTTTTGCCGGGAGGACGGGAAGTGAACGTATGGGCCAATTTGACGAGGTTTGTCAAAGGTGGCTGGAGCAGCACATTATGGAGGAAAAAAGCCCCCGGAGACGGGAATTGCTGCAGAAAGGATTGAGCCGGGGTTCGGTCGATTTGTTGCGGTTTGATTTGGTTTCCCGCGATTGGCAACCTGGATCATCTTTACCCGGAATACGCGGTGCGGGATTTCAACAACGGCTATCGTTATCTCGACTTTGCTTACTTGCCTGCTCCTTTGAAGAAAGGATGCCTGGAAGTACATGACTTTCGCAGCCATGCAAGAGACATCGAGGTCAGCCGGTTCAAGGATCTTTGCATGAAGCAGGCGCTGCTGGCGCTCGACGATTGGCTCTTCCTGCCGATTGCCTATTTATCCATCATTGACGATCCCGGCGTTTGCAAACAGTTGGTCCTTTCCGGCTCCGTGCCGGCGGAACTCCATTGGGCGGAAGCGGAAACGCTGCGTTTTGCCGGTCGATTGCTTCGTCCATTTACGCCAGCCGAGCTCGCCCGGCACCTGAATATCACCGAAAATCGCACCCGGGCTGCTCTTCGCAGCCTGGTGGAGAAAAGAATGCTGGAAGTAGCCAGCGGCAATCAACGTTACCGTACGTACGTGCTGGCGAAAATGAAGTGAGCGGCCAGTGTAATGCGTTAGTCGGCACGAATGTGGAAGGGCAGGCGATGGGGCAAAAGTGCGCGGGCGAATGGGCAGGCGATTCTAACGGTTTGTATAGCGCCTATTGCTTGAAAAATGCCACTTTTGAAAATGTAACGGTTCCAGTTGAGCTTATTGGGTCGAAATCGCGATATTTCCGCAAAAAATCGCCTCATAAGCTCACCTAGAACCGTTACAAGTTGAAACCGGGCTTTTTGAGCGAAATAAGCGCCGTCAAAACCGTTACAGTTGCCGGACATCGCGCCGCTGTCTCCGAACCGCGAAACGCGCGCCGCATCAATCTGTACCGGCTGCTCGTCCCGTCGACGCTCTCCCGCCACGCAGCCGCACGCGAACGCCGGCCTCATTGCGGCCGGCGCTCCGCGTCACTCCTTCACGCTGCCGAGCACAAGGCCGGACATGAAGTACCGCTGCAGGAACGGATACAGCAGGAAAATCGGCAAAGCGCCGAGAAAAATTTGCGCCGCCTTGATCGAGCGGTTGTTCAGCTGCGACAGCTTGGCAAGCATGACCGGATCGGTCGCCAGGCTGACGTCCTTCTGCACGATGACCGTCTGCAAATAGCTGGCGAGCGGGTAGTTGTCCGGCACGTTCATATAGATCAGGCCCGAGAACCATTCGTTCCAATGGGCCACTACCGTAAACAACGTCAGCGTCGCCATCGCCGGCATCGACAGCGGCACGGCAACCCGCCACAGCGTTTGCCAGTGCGATGCGCCGTCGATGTATGCCGCTTCCGTCAGCTCGCGCGGCAGCGAGCGGAAGAAATTCAGCAGCAGCACAACGTTGAAGATCGGCACCGCGCCGGGAAGCACAAGCGACCAGATCGTATCGATCAGATGCAGCTCGCGAATGATGATATAAGTTGGCACAAGCCCGCCGGAGAACAGCATCGTAAACACGAACAGCCACACATACAACGTGCGGAAGCGGAACTTCCCCGCCTCCTTCGACAGCGGGTACGCCACCACTGTCGTCAGCAGCATGTTCAGCGCGGTCCCGAGCGCCACCCGCTCCAGCGACACGCCGATCGAGCGAAGGAACGCAGGCGTCTTCGCCACGTACTCGTACGATTTGACCGTAAAGCCGATCGGCCACAGCTTCACCAGACCCGCGCCCACGTAGTAGGCATCGCTGAACGAAACCGCCAGCACATTGATTACCGGCAAAATGCAAAGCGCCGCCAAAAATGCGAGAAAACTGTAATTGCCGGCGACAAACACGGTGCGCCAGACAGATTTGCGTTCGATCAACGTTGTCATCCTCCCTTGCTGCTGCCCGGTAACGTGCCGGCGCACGCCATTGAACCATCCCGCTAAAAAATGCGGTAGCCGGCAAACCGGTATGCCAGCCCGTACGAGAAGGAAATGAGCACCAGCGACACGACCGCCTTGAACAGGCCAACCGCCGTAGCGACGCCAAATTCGAAATTGACGAGCCCTAGCCGATACACATACGTATCGAGAATGTCGCCGGTCGAATAAACCGATGGGCTGTACAAGTTGAACACCTGGTCGAAGCCGGCGTTCAGCACGTTGCCGAGGCTCAGCGTCGCCATCAGCACGACGATCGGCACAACGCCGGGAAGCGTGACGTGCAGCGTCTGCTTCCAGCGGCTTGCCCCGTCAATGACCGCGGCCTCGTACAGCATCGGATTGATGCCCGTAAGCGCCGCCAAATAAACGATCGTGCCGAAGCCGAACTCCTTCCAGACGTCGGTCGTCACGAGGACGTACGGGAACCATTGCTCGTTGCCGAGAAAAAACGTCCGCTTCATTCCGAGGGCGGCTATCAAGTCATTGACGATGCCGTAGTTTGGCGACAAGATGTCGATCAACACCCCGGACAGAATGACCCAGGACAAAAAGTGCGGCATATAAACGACGGTTTGCACGAATCGTTTGAACAGCCGGCTGCGCAGCTCGTTGAGCAGCAGCGCCGTGACGATCGGCGCGGCAAGGCCGGCAACCATTTTCATGACGGCGATGAACACCGTGTTGTAAATGACTTGCGTCGTATCGGGCAAGCTGTAAATGTAGCGGAAATTGTCGAATCCGATCCATTCCGAGCCGAACAGCCCTTTCGTCGGCAGAAACTTCTGAAAGGCGATGACGGCGCCGACCATCGGGCCGTAGGCGAAGACGAGGACGAACAGCAGCCCGGCCCATACCATCACATGAAGTTGCCCGTCTTTGAACATTCGTTTGTGCGGCATGCCCGTTCTCCCTTCGATGCGGATGCGAATGCAGATGCGGAAGCCGTCGCCGGCTTGCATGCCAAAGGATGGAGGATCGACCCCCATCCCTTGGCGAACCGGCGTCATTTATGCTGCTGGTACCACTCGTTGACTTCTTTGACAATCTGGTCGCCGCCTTGCTTCTTCCAGTCCGCCACGAATTGGTCGAACGATTCGAGCGGCTGCTCGCCCATGATGATTTTGGTCAGCGTCTTGACTTCCAGGTCGCGCAGCGCGGGACCGTTCTTCTGCATTGTATCCGTCGGCGAGCCGAGGAATGCGTTCGTCATGAACGCGTTGTTTTTCTTGTACTGCGCCAGCAAGCCGTATGTGCTGCCGTCCGGCGTGCCGAACATTTTTTCCGTGGCCCAATATTTCAGCTCGCCGCTGCGATAGGACTGGATGCTCTTGTAGTACTCCAGCGCCGTCGGGTTCAGCTTCGATGTATCCTTCGACTTCAGCGCTTCCTGTACGGCGTAGTAGTCGTCCTGGTTCGTTTCGGCGTAACCGCCCTGAATCGGCGACAGCCCGAACGTCGCGATGTTTTCGTCGCCCGATTTGACGCTGTGGTACTTCTCGTCGCGCGTTTCGCCGTAATTTTTCTCCAGAAAAAAGTTCAATATTTTGATCGCCGCTTCCGGATTTTTCGCCTTTTTGCTGACGACCGTAAAACGGTTCGGCACGATCGAGTTGCTGAGCGTCTTGACCGGCGCGCCGTCGGCCGATACAAGCGGGAAGACGCCCCATTCGACGCTCGGATCTTTCGACTTCATGTCGTTGAGCGGCCAACCCGGGTTCCAGAACTGCCCGAACGTCATGCCGACCTTGCCCGCCGTCGTCAGTTCGGCGCTCTTCTCGCCGCCGCCGACGCTGAATTCGGGATTGATCGCACCCGCCTTGAACAGCTCCTGCAGTTTGCCGAGCGCCGTCTTCACTTCCGGCTGAATATCGGCATATTCCAGCTTGCCGCCTTTATCGAGGAACACCAGGTTGAGCCCCGTCGAGTTCGGCCCGCCCGGATTGAACGGATAGGCATGGTACCCGTTGAAGAACCCGTCAAGCCCCGCCCAGCCGTTGAACAAATTGTAGTCGAGATTGAGGCCGAACGTATCCTTCTTGCCGTTGCCGTCGGGGTCATTGTTCGAAAATGCCTTGGCGATATTGATGACGTCGTCCATCGTTTTCGGCGGTTGCAGGTTCAGCTTCTGCAGCCAGTCGGTGCGGATGAAAATGTATTGCGCGTCGTCCCGCCCGCCGCCTCCGTTCGGAAGCGCCATCAACCTGCCTTTGACGGAAGACGCCGTCCGGGAAATGCCGCCGGATTCATTCAGCATTTTCTTCAGCAGATCGGAGCCGTATTTCTCGACCAGGTCGGTCAAGTCGGCGATTTGGCCGGCATCGATCAGCAGCTGCAGCTGCTGCAAATTGACCTCGAACACATCGGGCAAATCGCCGGACACCATCGAAACGTTCAGTTTCTTCGGATACTGCTGGTCGTCGACGATCCACAAGTTTTTCATTTCGATGCCGAGCTGGTTTTTCAGCTCGTTGGTATAGATGTTGTTGTCCCAGCTTTCCCCGGGAAGAAACTTCGAGCCGCTGTTGAACTTGCGCACGGTAGAAACCGTGATCGGCGGCGAATATTTGCCGAGCGGCCCGTCCGCCTTCGGCACGGCCGATACGGCGCCGCTTGCCGAAGGCGTGGCGCTTGCGATCGCCGACGGCGAAGCCGATTGGTCCGATTCTTTGCTGCTGCTGCAGCCCGTTGCCGCCATCGCTGTCGCCAGCAGCGTCGTCAGCGCGGCACCCCCGATTTTTCGTTTGACCATTCCCGCTTACCTCCCTCATTTTCCGTAACGTTACGTTTTTATTATGCGGACTGAGCATGTTTCCTGTAAATGTCAATCTCATGTCATCGATTGCTCTGTTTTGGCTTCTTTGACCGGCTGTACCGGGACAAACGCATTCCACTACTCGTCCATAGGAACCAGCGATTTCCTGACTGGCATAAGAATCATCGGCGCAATCGGGACTTGCGGTTCCGGCAGCATTAAGCTTCGGGGCGGATAAAATCGGTTGAATTTTTGGACAATTCGCACTATTGTCGCCCGATTCCGTTAAAATGTATACTCGGCTTGTATCGCGGCTCCACCCCAAGCAGAGAGGAGGAATATCGTGCAAACGTCCGTAAACGGACACGTCCGGATTCACGATCTGGTGTTCAGCCTTACGCGCCAATGCAACGCATTTTGCGATTTTTGCTGCAACGACGACGGACCGGACAAGCGCGGGGCGATCGATCCCGAAGCCGCCAGGCAGTGGATCGACGATTTTGCCGCTTATGTGCCGTATTGCCGGACCGCCGGCTTCACGGGCGGCGAAGTGTTTCTGCGCTACGACGAAATGGAGCAGATTCATCGGCATTTGTACGCATACGGCTTCCAAACGTCGATTACGAGCAACGGCTTCTGGGGCAAGAGTCCCGAACTCGCGCGCAAGCGGCTGAAGCGGCTGCAGGCGCTCGGTCTGACGGAAATCGCCATCTCCATCGACCCGAGCCACATCGCCTGGGTCCCGCTGGCCCAGTCGACCGCCGCCGTCAAGATCGCGCTCGAGCTAGGCCTGACGGTAGCCGTCACCAGCCATTTCAAAAGCAAGGAAGGCACGGCCAAAGATTATTTCGAACCGGATCTGCATCCGCACATTATTTGGGACGAAAGTCATTACGTGCTTCCCGTCGGACGGGCCAAACATCTGCCGCGGTCGAGCTTCTCCGCCGACCGGACGGAAGGCCCGCTGTTATGCCCGCGCGTGCAGGTCGTCATCCAGCCGAACGGCGACGTCGACCCTTGCTGTTCGGTTTGCCTGGACGACGGCGTGTTCGTTGTCGGCAACTTGTACCGGCAGACGATGCCGGAAGTGTTGGTGGGCATGCTGGGCGACATGTATTTGAAAACGATCACGCATCGCGGCCTGGACGAGCTGGAACGCATCGTTCGGCGGTATCACGGCGAATACGCGCTGCCGGAGCGGCAATATTCGGTCTGTTTCATGTGCAACGCGCTTCGTCAGGCGGACAACTTCTGGATGGTGGAGGACGCCATGCGGCAATACGGCCTGGAGCTGATCCGGGAAAATATGCAAAAGGAGTTGGTCTCATGAGTGTCGATCAGAAGAAGGAAATGGAAACGCTCGCGAAGCTGCTGGAGGAAAATCCGAAGCTGATGCAGGCGGCGCTGTCGGGCATGCAGGAGTCGCTGGGCAAGGAGCTGAAGGCGAGCGGGCTCGACCATAAAGTAAGCCCGGCTGCGCTCGCGCGGATCGGGCAAATGAATCCGGTCGAAGGCGGCAATCCCGTGGCCGACGACTATGTCGCTTCGGCCGTAAGCAGCGTGCTGCATGTCGTCAAAGTCGGCGTGGCCGATCTGGTCAATGACCTCGACCGGATATCGACGCTGAATACCAAGGTGACGAGCCAGGTCAGCAAGCTGAAGCTCGGCAACGTCATCAATACAAGGATCCACGAATAGCGCGCGGCAACCGAACAACCGCCGGCCTGCACTTGAACGAGTGCGGTCCGGCGGTTGTGTCTTGAAGGAGCGATCAGTTAAACTTCGGCAGCCAGTCGCCGTGCGCTTCGATCAGATCGTCGCACAGCGCGACAATGTCGTCGATCGACAGCTCGGCTGCGGTATGCGGATCGAGCAAGGCGGCATGGTAAATATGTTCCTTCTTCCGCGTCATGGCCGCTTCGATCGTCAGCAATTGCGTGTTGATGTTCGTGCGGTTAAGCGCGGCCAGCTGCGGCGGCAGGTCGCCGACATACGTTGGCGTAATGCCGTTGCGGTCGACCAGGCAAGGCACTTCGACGCACGCTTCCTTCGGCAGGTTCGTAATCAGCCCGGTGTTCATGACGTTGCCGCCGATCTTGAACGGGTTGTTCGTCTCCATCGCTTCCATCATGTACGACGCGTACTCGTGCGAACGAACGTGGGTCAGGTTGCGGTCGTTCACCAGCTCCTCGCGCATCGTCTTCCAGCGTTCGATCTGATTGACGCAGCGGCGCGGGTATTCGTCGAGCGGAATGTTGAAGCGTTCGATCAGCTCCGGATAATTGCGCTTGATGAAATACGGATGGTATTCGGCATTATGCTCGGACGATTCCGTCACATAGTAGCCGAACCTCAGCATCAGCTCGTAGCGCACCATGTCATTGTGCTTTTCTTTTTGCTTCTCGGCGGCGCGGCGCTTAATTTCCGGATACAGGTCGACGCCGTCCTTGGACACTTCAAGCAGCCACGCCATATGGTTGATGCCGGCGATCTTCGCTTTGACTCCCTCGGTGTCGAGGCCGAGGTGCTTGAACATGTGCGGTACGCACACTTGCACGCTGTGGCACAAGCCGACCGTCTGGATGCCGCCATGCGTGTTCATCACGTTCGTCAGCACGGCCATCGGGTTCGTGTAGTTGAAGAACCAGGCGTCCGGGCAAACCTCGCGCATGTCTTTGGCGAAGTCGAGCATGACCGGAATCGTGCGCAGGTTGCGGAAAATGCCGCCGATGCCAAGCGTATCGGCGATCGTCTGGCGCAGGCCGTATTTCTTCGGAATTTCGAAGTCCGTGATCGTACAAGGATCGTAGCCGCCGACCTGGATCGCGTTGACGACGTATTTGGCGCCGCGCAGCGCTTCCTTGCGGTCGCTGTACGCTTTGACGACGCAAGTGCTGTTCGCCGTTTTCTTCAAATTGTTCAGCATGTTCTCCGAATCTTGCAGCCGCTGCGCGTCGATATCGAACAGCGCCAGCTCGAAGCCTTGCAGCGCCGGCGTGTTCATCACGTCGCCGAGCACATTTTTGGCGAAGACGGTGCTGCCTGCGCCGAGGAACGTAATTTTGGACATGGGGAAATCCTCCTGTTGGTTCAGATCGTCCGCTTGTGGCGGTACGCGCCGGATCGGCGGCGTATCCGCTTCCAACCCGGCTCACATACTTCTGAATATAAGACGAGATGAACCGTTTCGCCATGGAAGGATGCGATATGTTTATGGACATTTGTAGTTTCCGCTTGCAAAAAGGAGCCGTTATCCGCATGATGGAGAGTAGACAGCGGCCGGCTTGACCGGACGGAGGAATGCCGCCGCACTTTTCATCCGCGGGAGGATGCCATGCTGCAGCCTTTTCACCACAATACGATCAATCCGTATCCCGGCAAAGGGGAAATCGTCGTCCTGTTCGCCGGCCATTCGCAAACCGAACCGGAACACAAGGTCGGTCCCCAGGTGCGCGACTATCATCTCGTCCATTACGTCGTGTCCGGCACGGGCACGTTCCGCTGCCGCGGCCGCGAATATGCGCTGACAACCGGCGACAGCTTCTTCATCGCGCCAAGCGAGCTGGTGAGCTACGCTTCGGATGCCGCTGCGCCGTGGCAGTACCGCTGGGTGGCGTTCAAGGGCACGCAGGCGGACGAATTGCTCGCCCGGCTCGGCATCGGCCCGCACCAGCCGGTTGCGTCGACCGCCGGCCGCCTCGTGCCGCTGCTGTTCCACCGGATCGAACGGGCGCTGCATGACGCCGATCCGAGCTGCGACATGCGGGCAAACGGCAATATGCGGCTTCTGTTCGCCGAATGGATGAAGGCTTCCGGTACGAAAACCGCGCGCAAACAGGAGCCCGATTCGGAAATCGACCGCCAGGTCGAGCAGGCGATCCGTTGGCTGACGCTGCAGTACCCGGAACCGATTTCGATCGAGCAGATGGCGGGGGCGCTCGGTTACCACCGCACCTACTTGTCCAAAATGTTCAAGCAGCACACCGGCATGTCGCCGATGAACTTCCTGCTGAAGCTGCGCATGGAGCGGGCGCGAACGCTGCTGATGGAACCGCTGACGATCGAGCAGGTCGCTTCCTCCGTCGGCTTTGCGGATTCGCTTTATTTCTCCAAGCAATTTCGCAAGTGGTATGGCTTGTCCCCGTCGGAATACCGTCATGACACCCATCACCGGGAGCGGTTCGATTGTCCGTAGCCCGGCGTCTCGGCTTCCGCTTCGCCACCTCGCAGCGGCATTGTCGACAATACTCGAAACATGTTGGAATATATTGGATCGCCCCTATGCAACCTTTTCCGGTTTTATACGTTAATAAAGGTAATGCGATTTCATCAAGGAGACCGGATGAATGCCTGAACCGACCGCTTCCCGCCCCCTGTCCGCCCAATCGCCGACGCTTTCGCGCGCGAACAAACAATCCAAGGCCGCGCGCAAGCCGCGTTCGTTCTGGCGGCTGATCCGCAATTTGACGCTGAGCGGCATGGCCGTATTCAGCGTATTTGCCATTTGGTTTTTCTTTACGCCCTCAGGCACCCGCATCCGCAACATCATGGCGGACACGGTCATCGCCACCCAGCACCGGGAATGGGCCAAATATTTGATCGGCAAACGCGAGCTGGATAACAGGGTCGCCGCCTACTGGTCGCGGTTCGACGAATATGCCGCCAAACCGATCACCGAAACCGCCGTCATCCCTACCGCAACACCTCCGGCCATGAACGCCGGATCGGCAGCAGGCGGATCGCATGCGACGCCGACGCCAACCCCGAGGCCGCTTACGACGATCGAGCCCGTGGAAGGCAAAGGCTTCAAAGGGTATATCCTGTCCATCTCCGATCCGAAAAAGCTTCGCATCGCCGTCCCCGCCGTTTACGGCAAAGGGGAGAAAGTGACCAGCATGGTGAAGCGGACCGGCGCCATCGCCGGCGTCAATGCCGGCGGCTTCGTCGACCCGGAATGGAAGGGCAACGGCTTCCAGCCGACAGGCATCGTGATGTCCGGAGGCAAACTGTTTTATAACGACGCCGGCATGGATACGAAAAATCATGTCGTCGGCATCGACAAGGAAGGCCATATGATCGCCGGCAAATATTCGCCGAACGAGCTGCTGAAGATGGGCATGAGCGAAGCGGTAACGTTTGCGCCGCGGTTCATCGTCAACGGCGAAGGCCAAATCAAGAGCGAGGCCGACGGTTGGGGCATCGCCCCGCGCACCTGCATGGCGCAGAAGGCGGACGGCACGATCATGTTCGCGATCATCGACGGCCGGCAAACGCACAGCATCGGCGCCACGCTGTACGACGTGCAGAAGCTGTTTCTCGAACGCGGCGCGATTATCGCCGCCAATCTTGACGGCGGCTCCTCCACGGTGCTGGTGAAAGGCAACGAAATCGTCAACAAACCGTCGAGCGAATACGGCGAACGCTTCCTCCCGACGGCATGGCTCGTATTCGACAACCCGCAGACGGCGCCAATCCGCAACGTATGGGAAGGCGTCGACATCCATCAGATCGATCCGTCCAAGTGGTAGAGCCGAAACGAGCGGCTGCCGCCTCCGATAGTGGGAAGCGGCAGCCGCTGCTGTTTTTAATGACTGGACACCGTTTCGCCGTCTTCGTCCGAAGCCGCTTCGATATCTTCCGCAAGCAGCGACGCGTCGTCGCCGAGCAGCGCCGCACCGTTCAGATGCGCCGGTTCCGCTTCCGTTTCCTCCTGCAGTTCCTCCTCTTTGCCGCCGCGCCACGATTTGATTTTGCCTACCCAATCGCTCGTTTGCGCCCCGACCTGCTTGGCGACCTGCTGCGTCTTGTCGCTCACTTGACCTGCCAGCTGCTGCGTTTTGTCGGCAGCTGCCCTTACTTGCTCCGCGATGTCGCCGCGCAATTCCTTGCCCGATTTCGGCGCGAACAGCAGCGCCGTGATCGCTCCTACCGCACTGCCGATGACGGCGCCTACCAGCAAATCTTTTCCGTTTCTTTTTGCCATCTGTTCCACAACTCCTTCGGTTTGATAATGGGTCAGGGGTCAGGTGTCTAGTGTGTTCAGTCACGCCCAAGCCAAGACAACCGCAACGCCCGGATTTTCCGCCATAACTGCATGCCCAACATCGCAATCGACGCCGCGTCCGCTGCCGGACCGCGGCTGCCGCCGTCCGCATCGGCCGCCCCGCCGACGACGGAGCCGAACGTCTCCGCTGCCCGCCCGATCGCCTGGCCGCTTCGCCGGATGGCGCGGCACATGGGCCCGATGTCGTCCACCCTCCCGCGCACCTCGCGCACCAGCCGGCGCGAAGAGCGGGCCAGCAACGCCGCTTCCTTGCCGGCGCGCTGCAGTTCGGCGATGCCCGCTTCCGCCGACACGAGCGCCTGACGCAGCACACGTTCCGTATGCAGCAGAAACCTTACGGCGACCGCAACCAACACGACGAATGCGGCCGCCGCCACCGCTACGCTAACAGAAACGATCATGTCATCCCTCCCGCGCCGGCACCATCGTTCGGAAGCAGCAGGTGCCGCCCGCCGCCCGAACGAAGGCGAATGCCTATTTCATAGTGACAGTATAGGCGGGTGCCCGGCGAATGGTGACAGCTCCCGTCAAAAATTATTGTTCCCTGCCGCTCCCCTGTTTACCATCGCACTTGCTGGCAAGCGTTCGGCGGCGGTTGTATAATGGGAAAGACGACGGAAAATGAGGATGCGAGCGATGATGGATCGGGAACAAGGACTGGCGGAAATCGAACGAACGCGGATTATCGCGATCGTACGGGGAGTCGCGGAAGCGAATATTCGGGGCGTAGCGGAGGCGCTGCTTGCCGGCGGCATTACCGTCATGGAAGTTACGCTGAACACGCCGGGGGCGCTGGCGATGATCGGAACGCTGCAGCGGGAGTATGGCGACCGCTTGTTTATCGGCGCCGGCACGGTGCTGGACGAGGAAGATGCGAAGCAGGCGATCGCGGCCGGCGCATCGTTCATCGTCACGCCGAATACCGACGAAGCCGCCATTCGCCTGGCGGCCGGCCGCGGCGTACCGGTGTATCCCGGCGCCATGACGCCGACGGAAATCGTCAAAGCATGGAAAGCCGGGGCCTCCGCGGTCAAAATTTTTCCGAGCACGGGGCTCGGTTTGCCTTATATCAAAGAGCTGCAAGGGCCGCTCAGCCATATTCCGATGGTCGCGGTCGGCGGCGTAAGCGAAACGAACATTGCCGATTTCCTGCAAGCGGGTTGTTGTGCGGTTGGGATCGGCGGGTCGTTGATTAATTTGCGCGAAATTGCGGCGGGCAATTACGCTTTCATCACGGATAAGGCGAAGAAGCTGATTGCGGGTGCGGCGGTTGTGGCTGCCGGCGCGCGCTAAGATGTAGCGGGGCGGCAAAAAAAGCTGCTATCGCAGCACTTCGAAGAAGCTGGCCCGGCTTGAGCGGCAATAGGCCATGTTTTGCTGCCTATTTCGCCAAAAGCGTGCCTTTTAGCCGAAGCGGTCGAAATCAGGCAAATAAGCCATTTTTCATGGGCTATTTCGTTACCCGGCAGCACATAACAGCGGCCGGAGCGTGAAAAAGGCTTTCCAACGGTCCGGGTAGACCGTTGGAAAGCCTTTTCGCTTGCGGCGCGTCAGGACGAGGCCGCCGTCGATTGCGGCTGAGCCACTTGCCCGCCGCGGATGCGGTACGTGCACTTGCTGCCGCCCTTGGTCAAACATTCGGTCCGCTCCACATCGGCTTCCAGCAGCTTGCCGAACAACGCCAGCTCGCAGTGGCAAGCTTCGTTGTACCGGTTCGCCACTTGCGCGATCGGACAATTGTATTCAAGCAGCGTATACTCGCCTTGGTCGTTTTGTTCCCATTGCACCATATAGCCGTTCGCGTTCTGAATATCGGCCAGTTCGGCTACCCTGTCGTGCAGCGACTTGCCGGTCATCCGCTCGCGATATTTGGCGAACAGCTTCTCCTTGCGCCGCTCGAACAGCCTGCCGACAACCTCGCCGCCTTCTTCCGCCTCCAGCTCGCTGAGCAGATCGAGCGTCAAATGATGATAGTTTTTCGGGAAAAGATCTTCCGCCAGCCCGGTGAGCGAGTAAATGTGGCTCGGACGCCCCATCGCCTGCCGCACGAGCTTCGCTTCGATCAGGCCGTCGCGCTCAAGCGTATTGAGGTGCCGCCGGATCGCCATCTCCGTGATCCCAAGCTCGCGGGCCATTTCCCCGACGCTCAGCGGCCCTCTCGTCTTCATCATCGTCAGCAGCATTTTGCGGGTCGACGATTCTTGTTCGTTCATGTCCATCACCCTATCATGCGCCATAATACCGCCATTGTAACGCATTTGGGGTGACAAGTAAATTACGAAACATTTCCGTTTCGAAAATTGGGTTACAAGACCAGCTCGCGTTCGACAAAGACGCGCACCGATTCGCCGAACTTCGGCAGCCATCCCGGCAGCGTTCGCACGAGCGGGTGTATGGCGCCGCGTTCGTATGCGAAATACTGCTGCACAAGCGGTCGCCGCAGCGCCACCAACTCGCTCAGGATGGCCGCGGTATCGGCTTCGATGGCGCCTTCGCCGCGGATAATCTCGACGATATCGTCATAGCTGCTGGCATCGCGCATCATGAACGCGTCGATCAGCAGGCTGCCGATATCGGTGACCGTTTCGATCGCCAAGTGGAGCACCCGCTCGGCAGCGAACGTTACCGGGAGCGGGCAGTCGTTTGCCGGCTCCGGGTTCGCCGCCGACAGCTCGGACGCAGCGGCGACAAGCACCGGCACAAACCGCAGCCGCTCTTCAAACTGCTCGCGATTCAAATAGTACATCGGGCTTCGCTACCTTCTTCTTTTTTTGAATTTGGCCCAGATCAGCATCGCGGCAAACGTAAGCGCCATCACGAAAATGAGCGTTACCGCCTGCATGACGTATTCCAGCGACATGATGCTCCCTCTCTTCTGCGAATAATACGCGACTCACCCTTGACGCCGCGAAAACGCCCAGTGATTCGTCGGCCCATGGCCATGGCCGATGCCGAGCTCGTCTTCGATGGCGCATGTAATGAACCGTTTGGCCGTCTGCACCGCTTCCGCCAGTTCGCGGCCCTTGGCAAGCTCTGCCGCAATGGCGGCGGAAAACGTGCAGCCGGTGCCGTGCGTATGCCGCGTCTCGCGGCGTGTGGCGGTCAGCAGGCGAATGCCGCTGCCGTCATACACCACGTCGACGGGATCGCCGGCCATGTGGCCGCCCTTCACGACCGCGCAGCGCGCGCCGTATTCCTCGACAAGCGACCGCGCGGCCGCTTCCATCTCCGTCAGGCTGGCGATGCTTCGTCCGGTCAACACTTCGGCCTCCGGCACGTTCGGCGTCACGACCGCCGCCAGCGGGAGCAGCAGCTTGCGCAGCGACTCTGTCGCCGAGGCGGCAAGCAGCGCCTGTCCTCCCTTGGCGATCATGACCGGATCGACGACCAGTCGCCTCAGTCCGTGTTCCTTCACCTTGGCGGCGACAAGCTCGATCACTTCCGGTTTCGACAACATGCCGGTCTTGACCGCGTCCGCGCCGATATCGCGCACGACCGCATCGATCTGCGCGTCGATTCCTTCCAGCGGAATATCATATATGCCGAATACGCCGAGCGTATTTTGCGCGGTTACTGCCGTAATGGCCGACATGCCGTAAACGTCCAGCATCTGGAACGTCTTCAGATCGGCCTGTATTCCCGCGCCGCCGCCGCTGTCCGAGCCGGCGATCGTCAGCGCCTTGCGGACTGTCGCCATTCACTGCCCACTCCTTGCCTACATTTTACGCTACCAGTGTATAATTCGCCCAAGGCGCAGGTCAAGAGCTACACCGGCCATATGGCCGTCATTTTGCCCTTGTCCGCCGCTTCTTCCTCAAATGTTCACGATTGCGCCGTCCCGGTGACGCAGCGCCGCCTAATAGCGCAGCTTCGCCAGCAGCGCCCAGCGCCGTTCGGAGCGCCGCTTGTACGCCGGCAAGCCGCGGTATATGTGCCCTGCTTCGTCGAAGGCCGCAGCCGCGTCCCGCTCGCGGCCGAGCTGCTTATACAGCTTGCCAAGGCGGTAATACGCTTCGCAGGAGGACGACTGAATGTCGCCGAACTGCTTCATGTAGCCGATCGCCTTGTCCGGGTCGGAAGCCGCGAACGCTTCCCCCAAGCGCAAATACGGCTCGCCGTATTTGACCCGCGGATTGATCGCAAGCCCTTCGCGCATCAATCGTTCGCCTTCCACGAGATCCCCCGCCTTCAGCCGGCACAGCCCCAGCTCGCACAACACGTCCGCGGAATCGTCCATCACGCCTTGAACCTTGCGCAGTTCGTTTTCCGCTTCGGCATATCGCTTCTTCTCCAGCAAGATCCGCGCCGCCTCATGGCGGCTGCTCGTCTGGTGCGGGCTGAGCGCCAGCTCCCGCCGCAGTTTGGCCAGCCTGCCGCTCCGCTTCAGCGGCGCCGAAATGCTGGGGAACAAGCCGACGAAGCGGCGATCCAGCACGTAAATAACAACAATAATGACCAGCAATGCCAGGAACGGATTGCCGAGCAACCGCCATAGCAGCACGAACAACAAAAATTTCCCCACCGGTTTCCACCCCCACTACGTTCATCATACCACAGGAGCAGCCGCGTTTCCGAGGATCGATTGCACATGGAACGAGGACCCGCTACAATGGGAAAGAACAAGCTGTCCGCAACGAAAATTCCAAAAGGAGCTGCTTCTGAATGAAAGCTGAAACCTGGTCGCAGCGGCGGACGATCGGCCGCAAAAAATACGTCCTGCGCTACGGCATCCTGACGTTCGGCTTCGGCATCGCGCTGCTGCTCACTTTGCTTGAGCTCGTGACGCAAGGAACGTTTCACTACACGTTGTTCGTCATCCGATTGCTGCTGTTTCCGATCATCGGCCTCATCTGGTTCGCGTCGCGCTGGGATGCGCTGGAGCGCAAGTTTTTCCCCGCCGAAGCCGGCAAGCTGCACGAATAGCGGCAATGCACCCGACCGCACGCAAACAAACGCTCCGTCCCCCTGTCCATCCAGGACAGCGGAACGGAGCGTTTGCGTCAGGTCGTGCGGCGACTATTTGCGCGACAGCCTGTCGCTGATGCGGAAGCTCATCTGGTTCTCCCGAACCAGCTTCTCCTGCTGCTTCTTCTCTTCTTCGTTCATCCGGTGAATGTCGCTGTTGATGCCGGTCGTACAAGGCGGGCAAAGCTTGCCGGTACGGATCGGCTTGCGGCACAACTCGCAATGATAGAACAAGTTCGGATATTCGCGGAGCAAAATTTTGTTGTCGCGGAAAAATTGCGTAATCGAAGCGATGCCGACGCCCGACTTTTCGATCAGCTTGTCGGTTGTGATGCGGCGATCGTGCCGAAGCGCGCTCAGGCAGCGGTTCAACTCGTCGTCGTATTGGCGGGTACACTTCGTGCACAGGTTGCGCAAATTTTTTTGAAAAACCGAACCGCAGTTCGGGCAATTGGCTACATTCAGTTCAAGCGCCATCGTCTATTCACCCCGTCGCCTCGGCCGGCTTCGACCCAAGCGAGACTCCCTTTCCTTGCTGGTACTTAATGCCTACATCATACCACAACGCATCCCGATTAGGGAGTACGCGGCACAAAAAAATAGTCCTTGGGACGCCAGTCCGCAAGGGCTATTTTCACTGCGAAATAAGAAGCTCTAAGCGGTTGAAGCGGCTTTCGCCTGTTCGCCGAGCATCTGCTCGAACAGTTCCACCAGCCGGCCGTGCTTGCGCAGCGACTTTTCGTGGATCAGGTTGAGCTTGCCGTTGTCCATCAAGCCGAAGCGCTCCACCAATTCCTCGTTGTTGTGCGACCAGTCGAACCCTTCGAAGATGCGCAGGCATTTCGTCCATTCCTTGTTGTATACGCCGTCGCGGAACAGGTGCTGGTGTGCGTACAGCGCAATGCTCTCCTGCATCGCCCGGTTGGACGACGTGTATACCGGCGTTCCCGGCTGCTCTGGCATGTACGGCAGCAGCGAAGAGAAAAACTGATGCAAAATTTCGACGTAAATCGTCGGTTCTTTGCGGATTTGCCGGGCCAGCTCGTAGGACCGCTGCATTTTGCCGGAAAACAGCATCGTCGCCGTGGAATACAACCAGCTGAACGAAGTGAAGTTTTTGTTGAAGGCGGTAAGGTTGGCGCGTTTCTCCACGCCGGCGCCCTTCAGGAATACATTATGATCGACAACCTGCTGAATGACCAGGTTCATCGGATCGGTCGAATCGAACGAATGGCCGAGCTCCTTGCTGACGAGCTGCACCTTCGAGTTGATGTCGCCAAACAGCTGCTGCTCCTCGATTTCGTTCAGGCCGATATACAGCTGCACGGCAAGCTCGCTTTCCATCAGCTCGAGCCGCCGCTTCTCCAGCTGCAGCACGGTGCCTTCCGCTTGCTCCAGTTCGTCGGCCAGCTCTTTGTCGTCCGGAAACCGGCGATGCTTCACTTTCAGCGCCGCCACCTTGCGCTCCAGCGCGCGCACTTCCTTGATCATTTGTTCGTTGACGTAACCGAGCGCCAGGATCCGGTGCTGGCCGTCCAGAATGCTCAGCTTCGAGCCCGGCAGCAGCACGAGCCCTTCATCGCCTTTGGCCAGTTGGCCGACTTCGCGCAAAGACAGCGTCACCGGTCCGAAAAACACCCGATCCAGCTCGCGTTCTTGTAAATAATTCCCAATTTTCCGGCGTTGCCCATTGCTGAGCTTCCGCTGCACCATCGGATCGATGGTCGTATAATTGAGCAAATCCTGCACCTGCACCGGCACGGTCGCCAAACCGAATTGCCCGCAGAACGGATGGATCGAAACGTTAAGCCGCAAGCCCTCCATTATACCGCGTCCTCCTTGTCGCTAATCAGAAACAGATGCTTCTCTTCGTAGAAATCATGTACGAACTGGTATGCTTTCATGATGCGCGAACGGCGCGGCAAGCGGTCTTTTTCGTCGCCGGTGAAGATCGCGTCCCACTCGATATGGGGCAATATTTTGACCGCGTGATCGAGCGCGTAGCGGTTGAACTTGCCGGTTTTGGTCGCTTCGCCGTGCAGGAACAAGGCGAGCGCAATCTGCACGTTCTCCGACCAGCTGAGTTGGCCGATGGCCGGCTCGGGCAAATGGTTGAGCAGCTGTTTGAAATAATGCGATGCGAGCGCGTAGTGCTCCTCCAGCTCTTTGGGAGCAAACTCGTAACTGTTATTGCGCGCGCCGGATTTCAATCGTCCTTCGATCAAAGCGACGAGAATTTCAATCAGCACATGATAACTGATCAAATAATCGGGCGCCTTGCCCCGCTCCGTAAACATGTCGATCGAGATGCGCTCCATCGCCGGATCCTGCTGCACCAGCTTGCTGGCCAACACATGGTAGAAACGACGCTGCTCGCGCAGCACGGCAAGGTTTCCGCCGATTTTGCGCGGGAGCTTGTTGATGTCGGAGAACAGCTGGCGCTCCTGCTTCGCGTCGATATCGAGATAAATCATCGTCGACATCGGGAACTCGTAGAGCCGGCTCAGCTTCTCGGAAATTTCGTCCATTCGTTCGTATTCGCGCTGGTCCTTGGCGCGCGCCATCAACCCCTGCAGCATTTCGGCCAAACGCCGGAACGCGGCCAACCGGTGCTGGCCATCGACGACATACAGCTTCTCGATCGCCGTCAACCGGTACACCTGCTGGTCCTCGTCAACCGTGCCCGCGCCACGCGCCGACAAAATGATGCCGGGGAAATAAATCCCCTTCTGATTCTCCAGGTACAAATTGATGTAGTCTACCAGTTTGGACAAATTTTGCGGCACGATGGTCCGCTGCACTTCCAGGTCCACTTCATAAATAGAAAACAGCTTGCTGATCGGCAGCGTCGTTGTTAACGTCGACTGGCCGAACGTGCGAGAAACTTTGCCGGGGATCTCGATGTAGGAGCTTGACTTCTGCCCGGCGAGCAGTTCCGATAGCGAGGATATTTTATCCACTTTCATTCCTCCAGTATAGATGGGTAAGTGTGTTGCGCGTTGCATCGCATATTCGGTCTATCACGTATAGTTAAGTATACACAGATTAGCCAGGTAAAATTCACCAGACGTCAAAGCGCTCTCATATTTGCGAAAACAAACGAACACACAGATGATTACTATTTTGAATGATCTTCCGCCAATTTACAAGAATGCGGCTCCGTTTTCCATCATTTTTCGAAATAAAATCTTGTTTGCCCGTCACAACGACGCCAAATGTTCGTAAAAACGAACAACAACCGCCCTCACCTTCCCGGTAAATGGCGATTTTTCAAAAAAATCCCCCCGATTCCGGGGGGGGGGCAGGCGGGAGCCTCTACACCATAATTTTGCAAATGTCGTTCGTGAATTCGACCGGATCCTGAAGCGGCAAGCCTTCAATCAGCAGCGCCTGGTTGTACAGCAGCGCCGTATAGAGGCCGAGTTTCTCCTTGTCCTTCTCGAACGCGTCCTTGAGCGAAACGAACACCGGATGGTTCACGTTGATTTCGAGCACTTTCTCCGCCTGCACATCCTGGCCGCTCGGCATCATTTTCAGCACTTTCTCCATCTCGATCGACAGATCGCCTTGCGCGGACAAGCAGACCGGATGCGACTTGAGCCGCTTCGACGCTTTGACGCTTTTCACCTTGCCGGCCAGCAGCGTCTTCATCTGCTCGAACAAATCCTCGTTTTCCTTGCCTGTTTCGTCATCCGTCTTCTCATTCGCGTCAGCGTCGATGCCGAGATCGCCGCTCGAAACCGACTTGAACTCCTTTTCCTTGTAGGAAGTAAGGATTTTGATTGCAAATTCGTCGATATCGTCGGTGAAGTAAAGAATCTCGTAGCCTTTGTCGGCAACCACTTCGGTTTGCGGCAGCTTGTCGATGCGTTCGATCGACGGGCCGGTGGCATAATAAATGTACTTCTGCTCTTCCGGCATGCGCGAGACGTATTCGTCAAGCGAAACGAGCTTCTTCTCCTTCGAGGAGTGGAACAGCAGCAAATCCTGGAGCACATCCTTGTTCATGCCGTACTCGTTGTAGACGCCGAATTTCAGCTGGCGGCCGAACGCCTTGTAGAACGTTTCGTATTTCTCGCGCTCGTCCTTCAGCATGCTTTGCAACTGGCTTTTGATTTTGTTTGCAATGTTTTTGGCGATCAGCTTGAGTTGGCGGTCGTGCTGCAGCATTTCGCGCGAAATGTTGAGCGACAGACTTTCGGAATCGACCATGCCTTTGACGAAGCTGAAATGGTCCGGCAGCAGGTCGGCGCACTTGTTCATGATCAGCACGCCGTTTGCGTACAGCTCCAGCCCCTTCTCGAATTCCTTCGAGTAATAGTCGAATGGCATGTTTTCCGGGATGAACAGAATCGCGTTGTACGATACGGCGCCGTCGACGCTCAGGTGAAGGTGCTTAAGCGGCTTGTCGAAGCCGTAATGCTTCTCCGCGTAAAATTGCTCGTAGTCTTCGGTTTTCAGCTCGCTTTTGTTTTTGCGCCAGATCGGCACCATGCTGTTGACGCGCTGTTCTTCGGTGTAGCTTTCGTACTCGTCTTCGCTGTCTTCCTTCTTGCGGCTTGCGGTGACGTCCATCTTGATCGGATAACGGATGAAGTCGGAATACTTCTTGATGATCGCCTTCAGCCGGTATTCTTCGAGAAATTCGTCGTAGTTGTCCTCTTCGCCGTTCGGTTTGATTTGCAGCGTAATTTCGGTGCCCACTTCGTCCTTCTCGGCCGGTTCGATCGTATAGCCGTCCGCGCCGGTGGAATGCCAGCGGTAAGCTTGCGTTTCGCCCAGGGCGCGGCTGACGACCGTCACTTCGTCGGCGACCATGAACGCGGAGTAGAAGCCAACGCCGAATTGGCCGATGATGTCGTGGCCGTCCTTCGACTCGTTCTCCTTCTTGAACGCCAGCGAGCCGCTCTTCGCGATGACGCCGAGGTTGCTCTCCAGCTCTTCCTTCGTCATGCCGATGCCGGTGTCGCGAATCGTGAGCGTGCGCTTCGCTTTGTCGGCCGTCACCTTGATGAAGTAGCTGTCCTTGTCGAACGTGAGATTCGAGTCGGTCAACGCTTTGTAATAAATTTTGTCGATCGCGTCGCTGGCGTTCGAAATCAGCTCGCGGAGGAAAATTTCCCGCTGCGTATAAATCGAGTTGATCATCATTTCGAGCAGTCGTTTCGATTCGGCCTGAAACGGCTTTTTCTCCATTGTGGTCTCTCCTTGCGATCCGTTATTAGCACTCTCGATGTTTGAGTGCCAGTCTCTCTTTTTTTATACCATTCGTCCAATTTGATGTCAATACGGCGCACGGCAAAACAGCCGCAGCGAATGTCGCCGCGGCTGCCCGCCGGAACGGAAAATCAATCGTGGAAATTGGTGCCGTCGTACGTTTTGCCGATAATGCCGGCGCGGATGACGAAATCGCCGAAATGCTCGCCGTCGTGCCGCTCCTGCGCATATTGATTAATAATCGGCGTCAAGGTGGACAAAATTTCTTCTTCGCCGATGTTTTCCTTGTACATCTTGTTCAGCCGGTCGCCCGCAAAGCCGGCGCCCAAATACAGGTTGTATTTGCCCGGCGCTTTGCCGGTGAAGGCAATTTCGCCGAGAAACGGCCGCGCGCAGCCGTTCGGGCAGCCCGTCATGCGAATGACGATCGATTCGTCGCCGAGGCCCGCTTCGGCCAAAACCGGCTCCAGCTTGCCGAGCAAATCGGGCATATAACGCTCCGACTCCGCCATGGCAAGGCCGCAGGTCGGCAGCGCGACGCATGCCATCGAGCTCTTGCGCAGCACCGAGTTGTGCTCGCCGCCGGTCAGTCCGTATTCCTGGACCAGCGCTTCGACTTTTTTCTTCTTCTGCGTCGTGACGTTGCCGATGATCAGGTTCTGATTGGGCGTCAGCCGGAAATCGCCGGTATGGACGCGGGCAATCTCGCGCAGGCCGGTCATTTGCCGGGCGCTGCCTTCGTCCTTGATTCGCCCGTTCTCGAGAAACAGCGTCAGGTGCCACTTGCCGTTGTTGCCTTTGACCCAGCCGTAGCGGTCGCCGTTGTGATCGAACTTGTAGGGACGCTCTGCTTCGAGCTTCCAGCCGAGCCGCTCGTGCAATTCTTCGATGAACCACTCGATGCCGCGGTCGTCGATCGTATATTTGAAGCGGGCATGCTTGCGCACGGAACGGTCGCCGTGGTCGCGCTGGATCATAACGGTCTTCTCGGCCACTTCGAGCACCTGCTCCGGCCTGCAGAAGCCGATGACGCGGGCAAGCTGCGGATATGTTTTCGGATCGCCGTACGACATGCCCATGCCGCCGCCTACCGCAACATTAAAGCCAAGCAGCTTGTTGTCGCCACCTAACACCGCAATCAACCCGAGATCCTGCGAAAACACGTCGACATCGTTCGACGGGGGGACGGCAACGCCGATTTTGAATTTGCGCGGCAAATACACTTTGCCGTAAATCGGCTCGACCTCTTTGCCTTCTTCTTCGGTCGGAAGCACTTTTTCGCCGTCGAGCCAAATTTCGTGATAAGCCTTCGTTGCAGGCTCCAGATGCTGGCTAAGCTTCGATGCCCATGCGTATACTTCGCCGTGCACATCCGACTGGTAGGGGTTCGGGTTGCACATGACGTTGCGGTTGACGTCGCCGCAAGCGGCAAGCGTCGTCAGCAGGACGTCGTTGACTTCGCGGATGGAGCTCTTCATGTTCCACTTCAGAATACCGTGAAACTGGAACGACTGGCGGGTCGTCAGCCGGATTTGGCCATTGGCGTATTTCTGCGCCATGCCGTCCAGCACGAGCCATTGCTCCGGAGTCACGACGCCGCCCGGGGCGCGGACGCGCAGCATGAACTGGTAAGCGGGCTCAAGCTTCTGCTTCTGCCGCTCGTTGCGCAAATCGCGGTCGTCCTGCATATAACTGCCGTGAAATTTCATCAACCGGTTGTCGTCGTGCGAAATCGCTCCGGTGATCGGATCGAGCAAACTTTCCTCAAGCGTCCCCCGCAAGTAGTTGCTCCGGACTTTGATGTCTTCGACATCGCTCGGCGGGCCTTGCGGCGGGAGCGGTTTATGATGGGCCATCGAAGAGGGCACCTCGCTTTCGTTCTGTTTAGTAAACGTCCCGCTGGTAGCGCTTCTGCTGCTGCAAGTCGGTCAAATAGGCCGCCGCTTGCTCCGCGGACAGACCGCCTTCGCTTTGGAGAATTTGACCGAGCGTGGCGTGAACGTCGTGCGCCATATGCTTCTCGTCGCCGCAAACGTACACATAAGCGCCTTGCTGCAGCCATTCATACAGCTCGCGGCTCTTCTCCAGCATGCGGTGCTGGACGTAAACCTTGCGGTCCGTATCGCGCGAGAACGCAACATCCATGCGCGTCAAGGTGCCTTCCTTCAGCCACTTCTGCCATTCGATCTGGTACAGGAAATCGGTCAGGAAATGCTGGTCGCCGTAGAACAGCCACGACTTGCCTGCCGCTCCCGTCTCTTCGCGCTCCTGCAGGAACGAACGGAACGGCGCTACACCGGTGCCCGGTCCGATCATGATGATCGGCGCTTCGGGATCTGCCGGCAGTTTGAAGTTCGGATTTTCGTTGATGTAAACGGCGATCTTGTCGCCTTCCAGGAGCCGTTCCGCGCTGTGCACGGAGCAGACGCCGAACCGCTCGCGACCGTTCGCTTCGTATCGTACCGCCCGAATCGTCACATGGACTTCGTCCGGATTCGCCTTGCTGCTGCTGGCGATCGAATACAGACGCGCCGGCAGCTTGCGCAGAATGGCGACAAAATCCGCCGCGGCCACTTGCCATGGCCCGAAGTCTTGCGCCAGATCGAGCAAGTCGCGGCCCTTCAGGTAGGCGCGCAGTTCATGCTCGCGCTCCGGCTGCAGCAAATCGCGCAGCGCGTCGCCGCCGCCGAGCTTCGCCGCCTGCTCCAGCAGCGGTTTCGTCAGCACGGTAATTTCGTAATGGCGCAGCAGCGCTTCGCGCAGCGACGCTTTGTCGCCGTTCTTGTTCGCTACGACAGGCGTTTCCGCCTGCCAGCCCATCGCGGCGATCAGCCGATCGACAAGCTCGGGATGGTTCTCCGGATAAATGCCGAGGCAATCGCCGGGCTCGAACGAAAGTCCCGAGCCTTCGAGCGAAAGCTCGAGATGGCGCGTTTCCCGCTGCGAGCCGCGTCCGTTCAAATCGACGTTCGCGAGCACTTCGGCGTAGAAAGGATTGGAACGCGAGTACGCAGACGTCGCAGCCGCCGTGCCGACAGCCGCGGCAGCCGGTGCGGCCGAAGCCGTCGCGCCGCCGGTAGCGCGGAAAGCGTCAACGACGCTGGCGATCCAGGCCGCCGCCGGTTCGTCGTAGTCGACGTCGCAGTCGACGCGCGGCGCAAGGCGTTTGCCGCCAAGCTCTTCCAGGCGCTGGTCGAAATCTTTGCCCGTCTTGCAAAAAAACTCATAGGAGCTGTCGCCGAGCGCCAGCACCGAAAACCGGAAATCTTCCAGCTGCGGCGCGCGTTTGCCCAGCACAAACTCGTGAAACGTCAGCGCGTTGTCCGGCGGATCGCCTTCGCCATGCGTGCTGACGACAATCAGCAGGTTGCGCGTTTTTTTCAAATTGGCCGGTTTGTAATCGCTCATCGACGACAGCGTCGTCTGAACGCCCTGTTCGTCCAGCTTGCGCTTCAGCTCTTTGGCGAGCCGCTGCGAGTTGCCGGTTTGGGAGCCGAACAGAATCGTCGCTTCCTGCGGTACGCTGGCGACAGCCGGCGCAGCGGCGGGAGATGGCGCCACGGCCAGCGCGGCGGCGGAGAGCGATGCCGCGCCTGTTTCCGCCGAAGCAGAACTGCCGGACCAAGCGGCCAAATACCCGCACAGCCACATGCGCTGCGCTTCGGTCAACTCGGGCAGCAAGCGGTTAAGCAGATCGGCTTGCTCTTGTCGAAACGGACTGTTTGTCACGTGAAGCTGCAAAGATGACCACCTCGAACCTTTTGTTTGATATGCATACATTGTCGGGCGCGATGAGAGCGCAAGTATGTCTACGCTTCATTATAAAGTAAAATGGCGACAATCCTTATCAGAATTATTGATTGACTATATGCGAGATGGTTATAGCCCCGCGGTTTTCCTTCCATATTCCGACAAAAAACCGGGCTCTCCGGGCCCGGCTTCCGCTAATATGCCAATTACTGCCGTTTACGTTTATTATATCCTTTGTCGTCGTAAGGCTGAAGCTTGTCAAGCCACAAGGCCAGCAGCACGTCCAGCTCGCCCTGCAGCCTGGCCCGCTCGCCGGGATCGCCGGCCGCCTCTTCCTTCGGCTTCAGCCGGTCCAACTCTTCGAACACGAAGCAGCTTGAACCGAACGTCTTCCAATCTTCCCTCAGTTCGAATATCGTATTCATGTTCGTTTGTTTCATGAAGTCGAACCGATTGCTTGCGCCGCCCAAATCCATCGTGCCGTCGACCCATACTTTCCCGTTCGCCGTATTGCGAATCTGGTACACGCCCACCGGCCGGATCGTTTGCGTGTAGGCCGCGGCCAATTCTTTTTTCCGCTGCTTGCCCGTTTCCATCTCGTTGCCCTCCCATTCCAGCTGCCGCTTCAGTAGCCGAGTTCCTTCAAAATCGCCGAAAGCGTGCGCAGCCGCTCGCCGATCAGCTCATGGTCGTCGCTCAGCGCCTGGCTGAACAGCTTGATGTCTTCGTTGATCTTCTCGTTGTCCGTGCATACCGCTACAGTCATCGCGCTACCCTGCAAACCGACGCGGTCGATGACCGGCTTCTCGGGATCGTATAAATGCTCGTAACGGTACGCATCCTGGAAATGAGCCAAGCTTCTGCACACGAGAATGGAAAGGTCGAGCACGCGGTGAAGCGGCAGCTCTTCCGACTGGCGGGACCACTTCTCCCCGGTATAGCGCCAAACTTTGGCCGAAATGTCAACCTTGCCTCTGTCATTCCACTGCGCCAGGCCGAGCGACAGCCCCTGGGCGTCGGTATGGTTCGCGTACCTGCCGTCGATCTGGCCGTAATTATCGGAGACGATGACAGGTTTATGCTTTAACGTTGTCGGGATTTTCATCGGAATCGTTGCCTCCAAAATCTTGATTTAGTAAATTAGTAATTTACTGAATCATAACCTGTTGGCGCCGATTAGTCAACCCGCGTCCCGCGTCAAAACGATTCTTCCTCGGCAAATTTGCGTTTGCGGCCCGTAATCAGATACAGCACCGGGACAAAAACGAGCGTAAGCAGCGTCGACGTCGTCAAGCCGCCGATGACAGTGACGGCCAGACCGCCGGAAATGAGACTCGTCGACGATTGCGACAAGGCAAGCGGCAGCAGCGCCAGTATCGTGGCGCAGGCGGTCATCAGAATCGGACGCAGCCGCGTTTTGCCCGCTTCCACGATCGCTTCCTTCAGCTCCATGCCGGTGCGGGCGTTTTTCTCCACCCGGTCGAGCAGCACGACGGCGTTCGTCACGACGATGCCGACCAGCATCAGCATGCCGATCATGGCGCTCATCGACAGCGATTGTCCGGTTACCAGCAGGCCGCCGAGCGACCCGACCGGCACGAACAGCAGTGAGGACAAAATAATCAGCGGGGTGCGCAAGCCGCCGAACGTGACGCTCATGACCAGAAAGACGAGGCCGATCGCGCCGGCCATCGCCAGCAAAATGCTCTGGAACCCGCTGTTGATCATGTCCAGGCCGCCACCGATTTTGAGCTCCACTCCCGCCGGCAGCGTCAAGCCATCAATCTCCCGCTTCACTTGCTTCGTCACCGCCGCCGTATTGTCTCCTTTGACGGTGCCGCTCACCTTGGCATACATTTTGCCTTCGTCGTGATTGATTGCGACGGGGGCCGTTTTTTCGCTGACAGTGGCGATTTCCCCAAGCTTCTTTGGCCCTGCCTGGGTAGCGATCGTTACGCTCTCCAGCTCGGCCTTGCTCTTGATCGGCTGCGCATAGGCGATGGTCAAATCGCGCTCCTTGCCGTCAAGCACGTACGTGCCGGCATCGATCGGCCGCAATTGCTCGCTGACCGCCTGCATGATCTGGAAAGAGGATACGTTCGCGTCCCGACCGGACTGATTGACGGTCAGCTCCCATTTTGGCGTCACGTCTTTCAGATTGTTCGTAATGTCTTTCAGATCGGCGTGCGCCAGCATCGCCTGCTCCACTTGCCCCGCCGCCTGCGCCAGCGCAGCTGTATCGGAAGCGTACAGGCTGACGTCGACGTTGTTGCCGGTTGGCGGCCCTTCGCCGGCCGCTTCCTTGACGTCGACCGTCGAGCCGGGCGCCACGGCGTTCACCGCGGCTAGCACTTCCTTGTTCGCCGCCTCGATCAGCGCCTCGGCATCGGCCCCCTCTTGCAGCGTAACGTTGATCGTTGCTACGTTCGTTTTGCTGCCCATCAGCTGCATCGGTCCGCGGCCGCGACCGCCGCCGGTGCCGACGGAAACCTGGTAGTTGTCGATCCCTTGCGCCGATTGCAGGAAGCTTTCCGCCTTGGCGGCGGCGTCGCTCGTTTGTTTGATCGTGCTTTGCGGCGGCAGCGTCACCGTGATGCTCAGCGATTGCGCCGAACCGGACGGCAGGAACGACACGCCGAGCAGCGGAATCGTCGCCAGCGACCCGACCAGCAGCACGGCGGCAACGAGGATCACGAGCGCCTTGCGCTTCAGGGCGCCGCGCAGCACCGGTTCATACCAGCGGACGAGCGCGCCTTCTTTGCCATGGCCTTTTACTTTATTGAAAAATTTCGCGCCGAGCACCGGAATCAGCATCATTGAAACGAACAACGACACGAGAATCGAAATGACGACGGACACGGCAAACGGGCGGAAAAATTCGCCGATAATGCCCGACACGAACGCCAGCGGCAGGAACACGACAACCATCGCCAGCGTGGACGAAGCCACCGCGTTGATCACTTCTTTCGTGGCGCGGAAAGCAAGCTCCTTGCCTTTCAGACCGGCGCCCTGCGTCTGCCGCCAGCGGTATATGTTCTCGACCACGACGATGCTGTCGTCGACGATCCGCCCGATCGACACGGCGATGCCGCCGAGCGTCATGATGTTCAGGCTGTAGCCCATCTGATGCAGCAGCGCGATCGTGGCGAAGATGGAGATCGGCAGCGACAGGATCGAAATGATCGTCACGCGCACGTTGCGCAGGAACAGGAAGATGATAATGACGCAAAACAGTGCGCCATACGCCCCTTCGCGAATCAATCCGGAGACGGAGTGCTCGATTTCGACGCCCTGGTCGCTGATGACGTGAACGTCCAGGCCGCCTGCCCCGCCGTAGGTCGCCAGCAAATCCTTGACTTCGTTCGACACGTCGGCCGTATTGGCGTCCTGGTTTTTGACGACCTGGATCACGAAGCTTTCTTTGCCGTTGAAGCGGGACACTTCGTTCTGTTCGGACACGGTCGTCACGCTGGCGATATCGGCCAAACGCACCGGTTCGGCGGCGCGAGCCGCTCCCGCTTGTCCGGCCGCTGCGGCTACGCCCGGCGCAAGCTTCAGGTTTTCGATCTCGCTGACGCCGGCCACCGCCCCGTACAGCCGGATCGGGATGGTCGTATCGTCCTGGCTGACCGAACCGAGCGGCACCGCATAGTTCAGCGCCTGAATCGCGCTCTGGACCGCGTTCAGCGTTATGCCTTTGGCCGCGGCGCGTTCCTTGTCGACGACGATGCGCAAGCTTTCCGTTTTCGTGCCGCGCACTTCGACGGAACTGACGCCGTTCAGCTTCTCCAGCTGCGGCACAACGTCGCTCTCCAGCCGCTGCTGCAGCGCCGCGCTGTCGCCGCCGTCCGAATAAACGGCAGCGACGTAAATCGGCTGCGCATTGATCGACAGCCGCTGGATGTTGACGCTCGCCCGATCCGGCACGCGCACTTTGGAGACGGCGGCTTCCACCGCGGATGTAGCCTTGTCCATATCTTCGCCAAACGGAAACTGGATGAAGATGCTCGCGCCGTTTTCCTGCGTTGTGCTTGTCAGCGCGTCGTAGCCTTTGATCCCTTGCAAGCTTTGTTCGATCGGCTTCGTGACGCCGTCTTCGATCTCTTCGGTCGAAGCGCCCGGGTAGGACGCTTGCACGAATACGGCCGGAAACGTCACGTCCGGGAACGTCTCCTGCTTGATTTGCCCGGCGGAATAAAACCCGAGCAGCGTCACCAGCAGGCACAAAATAATAACGGCCGTGCCGTTCCTCAAACTGATTCGACTTAAGTAGCTCACTTGCATTCTCCTCCCTGTTTAGTTGGAGAATACCAAGCGAATTTGAACTCAGTATGAACAGGGGCGGGCAAAAAAAACGTCCCGCTTACGCCCGGTAACGCAGCGGAAGCGAAACGTTCAATTTGGCGCCCTTGCCCGGTTCGCCGCGGGCGACAATCGTGCCGCGGTGCAGCTCGACGATCCGCTGGGCGATCGACAGCCCAAGCCCGCTGCCCGCCACGGCGGCGTCGCGCGAGCGGTCGACCTTGTAGAATGGCGCGAAGATGCGCGCCTGCTCCTCTTCCTCGAAGCCGATGCCGTTGTCGGCTACCGCAACGACGGCGCGATCGGCGTCAGCCGCCAGCGTCAGCCGGACAAACCCGCCTTCCGGCGAAAACTTGATCGCATTCTGCAGCAGGTTCGTCCATACTTGCCGCAGCAAATCCTCGTCGGCCTCCACCGTCGCTTCTTCCAGCGCCAGCTCGACGTCGATGCGCTTCCCGCGCCATTGCGGCTCGAGCGCGATGACGATGTGCCTCAGCTGCTCGTCCAGCGCAAACTTCCGCGGCTCGACCCGCTGGCGGCCTGCTTGCAGCAGCGACAGCCGCAGCAAATTTTGCCCGATGCGCGACAACCGTTCGCTCTCTTCTTCGATGATCGCCAGGTAGCGCTCGCGCTGCGCCTCGTCGACCTGCATGCGGCGGAGCGCCTTCGTAAAGCCGGAGATGGAGGTGAGCGGCGACTGGATTTCGTGGGAGACGTTGTTGACGAAGTCCGTACGCATCCGGTCGAGCGTCTTCAGCTCCATCGCCATATGGTGGAAGCTGTTCGACAGCAGCCCGATTTCGTCCTGGCGATTCGATTGCACGTCGATGTCGAAGTCGCCGGCCGCCAGCTTCCGCGTCGCCTGCGTAAGCACGCGCACCGGTCGGACGACATAACGGGCGGCGATCAGAATGAGCAGGCTGCCGACGAGCAGCACGATAACCAGTATCGTCAAAATAACGCCGCGAATCACTTCGAGAATCGTCCCGATCCGGGGCTTGAGAAACATGGCGTAATGGCCGCCGTGAAAGTCGAACGGCAATCCGACAAGCAGGATCGTGGGGCCGCGTTGTTTTTCCCCCGCGTCCGACAAGCCGCTGAACACTTCTCCGTCCAGGACGATCTGGATCGGATCCGACGAATTTCCTTTCAGGATGGAATCGGAGCCTTCGCGGTTGTCGAACACGAGCCGTTTGGCGGCGTCGTACACTTCGATCCGGTAATTGGTGAGCGCCGATGCCTGTTCCATATACATACGCAAATCGTCTTGCGGCGATTGCTCCAGCAGCTGCAGCAGCCGTTCGCCGTTAGCCGTCGTATCCTGTTCAACCAGCGAAATGACTTTCGGGATATAGAAACGGCCGGACACGGAAAAACCGACGATCAGGCTGATCAGCACCGCCCCGATAAACACCAGCACGACGCGGACGTTAAGCGACTTAATCACGGCTCACCTCGAGCCGGTAACCGAGCCCGCGCAGCGTCGCGATGCGAAACGCCGACTCGTGCGCCTCGAACCGCTCCCGCAGCCTTTTGATATGCACATCGACCGTCCGTTCGTCGCCTTCGTAATCGGCTCCCCAGATGGCGTCGATCAGTTGGCTGCGGGTGAACACCTGCCCCGGATAGCTGGCCAGCCGGTACAACAGCTCGAACTCCTTCAGCGGCAGCGTCAGGCTGCTTTTCATCCGGCGGTCGACGATCTGGAAGGTCGTGCGGTCGAGGATCAGGTCGCCGAGCGCGATTTGGCCGGAGGTGGCGATCCGGTACCGCTTCATCAGCGCTTTCACCCGCAGCACCATTTCCGTCGGATCGAACGGCTTGGTCAAATAGTCGTCCGTGCCGAGCCGGAATCCTTTGATCCGGTGATCCGTCTCGCTTTTGGCCGTAATCATCAGAATCGGAATGTCGGCATAGGCGCGAATGCGGCGGCACAGCTCCCACCCGTCCATCTTCGGCATCATGATGTCGAGCACGACAAGATCGGGCGTTTGCGCTTCGATCGCCCGCCACGCTTCTTCCCCGTTGCCGGCTTCCGCCACCTCGAATCCTTCGTCCGCCAAATAAAAACGGATCAGCTCGCGAATATGCAAATCGTCGTCCACCACTAACAGCTTCGGCATTTCTTCACCGTTCCTCTGTACGAACAATTCCTTCGATTGACATACTCAATATATGCCAAAAACCGGTGCCGCACAATCGGCGGCGGAGTGTTTCAACCGTTCTGTCGATCTGCAGGATATGATAAAATTGGAATTGGAGGAGATGGAAAATGACGACTCTGACGCAAACATTGCGGCAAGTAACAGTAAAAAGTTATCCGTTCCACTACCGTTTGATCGACGACGGTCGGAAGGAAACGATTGTGCTGCTTCATGCGGCATTTGCCGATCATACGCTGTTCGCAAGTCAAATCGAGCGCTTCCGAAACTCGTACCGCCTGGTCGTGCTGGACTTGCCGGGGCATGGAAACAATTTGACGAAAGGCTCGAAGATAACCATGGCCGATGTGCCGGCCATCATACGCGCGATTGTCGACGAACACGGCCTGGGCGCCTGCCATCTGCTCGGCGTTTCGCTCGGGTCGCTCGCGGCGCAAGCGTTCGCCGCCGAATATCCGGAACTGACGAGAAGCGTCGCGATCGTCGGAGGATACTCCATCCACAAGGATTACGAACGCATCGTCAAAGCCCAGCGCAAGGAAGGAATCAAGTGGTCGTTCTACATGCTCGCGTCCATGAAACGATTCAAACGATATGTCGTTTCCGTATCCTGCGCCACGGAAGAAGGACGAAGCTTGTTCGCGCAAGGAATCGGCCGTTTCCGTTTCCGCTCGTTTCCCGCCATGGCCGGCACAAGCCGGTATTACCGCCCGAATCCGGCCCCCGTGCCTTACCCGCTCCTGATCGTCGTCGGCGAACACGATTTGCCGCTGGCCCGCGAGGCGGCCGCCCGGCTGCACGAGCTCGAACCGCACTCGCGTTACGCGCTCGTACCGGGCGCCGGCCACTGCGCCAATGCGGACGCGCCGGACGCGTTCAACCGGCTCGTCGAACGCTTTTTCGCATCGCTTGACTGACCTTACGCCGGTCGTTCCATGGCAACCAACCAGCGGCGCAGCGCCTCGCCTACCGCATGCGGATTCTCCTCCGTCAAATGGTGAAAGCCGCGGCCGATGTGCTCCAGCGTCAATTGCCCAAGCTGCGACCGGCACCAGGCAAGCTCCGGCTCGCGCACGCTGCAGCCCGGCGTCGCGTAGAGGAGCAGCTTCGGAATGTCCGTCGCCGTGAGCCAACGATTGCGCTCCTCCACCGCTTGCGCCACTTCCGCCGGCTCGCTGCCGATCGGAATCTGGTTCGGGAATACCCACATCGGCTTGCGGTCGGCGGGATTGCGGAACGGCTCCCGGTACCGCTCGTGCTCCTCGCGCGTAAACGTCCGGTTGACGATGATGCGCGGCATTCCTTCGACGAACACATTGTTGTCCCGCATGAACGGCCAGCCCGCTTCGGGATCGCGCAGCGTGCGGAACAATCCTTCCGATTCCGGCGGCGAAAATTGCGCCCACGACGGTTTCGGCACCAGCGCCTGCGGCTCCAGCATCGCCACCGCGCGCACCCGGTCCGGGCGTTCGGATGCGAGCTGCAAGCCGACCGTCGCCCCCCAGTCGTGCCCAACCACAATAAAATCGCGCAGCTCCAGTCGATCGACCCACTTGCCAATGTAGTCGACATGCTCCCGGAACGTGTAGCCGATATCGGGTTTGGCGGAAAGCCCCATGCCGATCAAATCGACCGCCAAACATCTTGCGTTAGGGGACAAATACGGAATAATGTTGCGGTACATGTAGGACCAGGTCGGGTTGCCGTGCAGCATGACAATCGGGGTGCCGACACCCTGTTCGATGTAATGCAGCCGGCTGCCGTTGATTTCGGCATACCTGGATGGAAACGGATATTCGCTGCCGACGGGCGGCATTTCGTTGACGGTCATCGGACGTCATCTCCTTCTCGATTCGGAATCTGACGTCATTGTACAGGACCCGGGCGGCAAGCTCCTTGTAAAAATGCGACAATCCGAGCGGCCGGGCAGAGCGGGAATGGTTACTGATACATCGTCTGGGAAACGCCCGTATCGGCAGCGGCGGCTTCATTGAACGTAGCTGCCAGTTCGGGCTGCCGGGCCCGGCGAAAAAACGCCTCGGGGCTGCTGCCCGCAAACGTGCGAAACTCGTGGACAAAATGCGCCTGATCGGCGAAGCCGCACGCTTCCACGATATCCAGGTAGCCGCTGCCCGATTTTTTCAATTGGATGGCGTGCTGGAAGCGGGCGATGCCGGCAAACTTCTTGGGCGTATGTCCGATGATGACGTTGAAGCGCCGCTCCAAGGTGCGCCGGCTGACATAGTAGTGCCGGGCGAGTTGCTCGATCGAAACGAGCCCGCGATGCCGCTGAATATGTTCGGCCGCATCCGGCAGCCAGGCGTCGGCAGCGCGCGGCTCCCGAAGCAAGGCCAGCAGAAAGCCGCACACAATGTCGATCCGTTCGGCAGCCGTTGCCGCTTCCCGCAGCCGCTCTTCCATGTCGGCAACGAGCCGCCGCGGAAACAGCAGCTCCAGCCCGACATTCGCATCCTGAAACTCATCGGCCGCATACGGCGTGAAGGCGGCCAAGCCGCCCGGCTTGAACCGGACGATAATCGTGCCGATTCCGCCGGTGGCGACATATTCGCGGAACGTCGATTGCAGTCCCGATATGCCGCTCGTCCCGAGCAGCTCCGTATGGCGGGGACCGATCGCTTTCATCGGACTGCCGTATTGAATGCCGATCACCGCCAGCGCGGACGGCAGTACTTTGACCGGTTGACGATTGGCGAAATTGACGGAAGCGAAGTCTTCCTGCAGCAACAAGCTGTCGACATAGGCGCCAAGCCGGGGGTGAGGGCGAAACCACTGCAACAGCATGCATCCATCCCGCTTTCTTCCGCAAACGTTTCTTTTGCCGCTATTATACCACTTCCGTCGCCGCCCGGCGCATCAGCAGCACATTGTACACGACGTAGTATGCGAACATGACGAGCATCAGCCCCGACGTCCAGCCGCTGCCCATCGCCGTCAGCCGTTCGGCCGCGCCCAAATGCTGCGCGGAGCCGTCCGCCGCGAACACCGTGTAGAAGCGGTACGCCAGCCGGCCGAGGAACAACATGGTGACGGCGCCGCCGATCCATGCGCTGGGCCGGTAATGCGCCAGGCCGTCCCGCCGCTCGAACCGGGTGAAGGCGGCACCGGCAACCGCCAGCAATGCGCCTGCCGCCAGGCCGACGATATCGGACACCAGACTGACCGGATGAAACGCCCCCTCGAGCAAAAAAAGCAGACCGACCGCCCCGAAAATATAGACGCTCGTCCGCAACTTCTTTTGGCTCAGCCGCTGCCAGACGAATGTCCGCTTTACCCGCAAATAAATCCGGTAGCCGATCCAACCGGCCAACAGCAGCATGACGATCGTTTGTATGTTCATGGTTTCTCTCTCCTTCGTTTCGTTTGCCACCATCATACGGCAAATGCAGCCGCGGCTCGTCTAGCCGGAGATCGATTGTGCCGCGGCCGCGTCTATATCTGCAGATAGAAATTCGGGCAACCGGACCGGTTGGCGTTGTACGCTGCCGAATGGACAAGCTAAAATGAAGATGCAATGCCCACGTAAAACGGATAAGGAAGAAACGGGGAGTGGGAAACCGATGAAGCGTCGTCCATACGGCAAACCGTTTGCCAGCGTCGCCCTTTTCTTCTTTTTGACGGATGCCAACCGGCTGTTTGCCGGGCCGCCCGCCAGGATCGCGCTGCATCTCGCGATATGGGCCACCTTCACCGCCATCCTGTTCGCGCCGCCGTCGTGGCGGACCAAACCACGGCTCGGAGTCGCCGCGCTGCTGCTGGCTGCGGAGAGCGCATGCGCCATCTTTTATTACGACGAAATAAAGCTGCTGTACTTCATCGCCATTGTGCTGTTCGCCGCGGCGCTTCGCCTGTCGTTTGCACGCAGCCTGCATCCCGCAATCACCGTGCTGATCGTGATGGCGGCGCTTTATTACCGGTTCGGCCACGCGGATCTGTTCAGTTTCCTTTCCTTCGTCGTTTCGGCCGTCGTGCTTTACTTTTTCATCCGCAACCGCATCCAGCGCAACGAGTTCCATGCCGCCAACGAACGGCATTTGGCCGAGCTGCGGGTCGCTTACGGGCAGCTGCAGGAAGCTACCGCGGCCACGATGAAAAACGCGGTGCTCGAAGAACGGACGCGAATCGCCCGCCATATTCACGATGCCGCCGGGCACAGCTTCTCGTCGCTGATCGTGCAGCTGCAGGCGCTGCGCTACAAGCTGAAGGAAAACCCCGAACAGGCGCGGCAATCGGTCGACGACATGCTGGACATTGCCCGCCGCGGCTTGCAGGATATTCGCATCTCCGTTCACGCGCTGGCGGACGACCGCTCGTTTCCCGCCATCGCCGCAATGAAATCGCTGCAGATGCGAACGGAGACGTCGGCGGCCATCGGCTGCACGTTTCGTTGCGGGCTGAGCGACGACGAGCTTGGCGCCGAAGCCGGGGAAACGTTGTTTCGCGTGCTGCAGGAAGCGGTCACCAACGTCATTCGCCATGCCCGGGCAACACAGGTGGATGTGTCGCTCGAAAAGGAAGCGGACCTGCTCGTTCTGTGCATACGCGACAACGGCGAAAGCGATGGGCAGCCGATCAGCGCAGGCTTCGGATTGAACGTGATGAAAGCCAGACTCGAAGCGCATCAAGGCAGCTTGAGCTACCGGCGGCTTGCGCCGCACGGCTTCGAGCTGACGGCAACGATTCCGGCGCCGAAGGAGGAGATGTAACGTGACATTGCCATCCAAAATACGCGTGCTGCTAGCCGACGACCAGACGATGATCCGCCAAGGATTCGCCTACGTCATCGGGCTGCAAGCCGATCTGGAGCTGGTCGGGGAAGCCGCGGACGGCGTCGAGGCGGTCGAGTTGGCCGGGCGGCTGCGCCCGGACGTCATTTTGATGGATGTGCAGATGCCGAGGATGACAGGCATTGAAGCGATTCGGGCCATCGGGCAAACGCAGCCGGAAACGAAAATGGTCATTCTGACCACTTTCGACGACCAGGACTACATTTACGAAAGCATTCGCGCGGGCGCTGTGGGCTTTTTGCTGAAGGATGCGGATGTGGAGGAGATGTTGGGCGCCGTTCGCGCCGCCTGCCGCGGCGAAGCGGTGTACAAATCGGGCCATGCGGCGTTGGCGCTGAGGAGGGCTGCGGCGGACGTTGCCCAAGCCGCGGGAGCGGAAGCGGCGCAGGAAGCGACGCCGAGCTTGGCCGAGCCGCTGACCGAACGGGAGCGGGAGATTTTGCAGGAGATGGCGTATGGCCTGCGCAACGACCAAATCGCGCGCAAGCTGTATATCGCCGAAGGAACGGTCAAGTCGCATGTGCACCGCATCCTGCAGAAGCTCGGCTGCGAAGACCGGACGCAGGCGGTCGTGCTGGCGCTGCGCGGCGGCCTGGCGAAGTGAGCGGCGTTGTAAATATATAATCTACCATTAGTTAAAACGATATTCGTGCGAGTTGCTGCTCATTCTGTATGATTTTTCGACTATAATCATTGGCTTGGTGTGGGTGCTCCCCGTTCTGTATGATTTTTCGACTCTTTGCGGCTCGCTATGTGCTTTCAGGGAAGGTCGGGCCCAGTAAGCGAATGACTCGCTGAATATCTTCGCCGACAACCGGCTTGAATATCGAATCGATGACCCGGCCGCGAAGCGACTCGGTAGCGCTATGTTCATAAGCGGTCATAAACACGATCCGGATATCGGGCTTGATGACGAGCAGCCGCTCGGCTAGCTCCACTCCCGTCATCCGCGGCATGCGGATATCGAGAAAAGCGACCTCCGGCTGCAGCTCGCCGAACGCGCTCAGCGCCTGCTCGGGATCGTCGAAGCAGCCGCAAACGTCGAATTCGGCATAGCCGGCAAGCTTGTTCCGGATGTACCGCAATATTCTCCTTTCATCCTCCACGATCATCACGGAATAAGCCATGCCCGCCCACCATCCTTCCAACTGGTACTGATCCGAAGCCTGAAAAGAGAGGGCCTCTCTATTCCGGGAAACCGTCCCTTGAAGAGAAGCCCTCGTCTTTGTCCTTGCCGGTTATGATTTAATGCTTGCTTCCGTGCGCGACGGAAGCTTCCTGAATGGCGCCGAACGCCCAATTGCTTGCGGGCACGTCGGGCCATTGGGCCGGCGCGTCCAGGTACGGCGCGCGGCCGAGCAGCTTGTTGATCATCGCCACCGCTTCCGCGCGGGTAAGCGCCGCATCCGGCCGGAACGTGCCGTCCTCGTAGCCGTCGATGACGCCTGCCGCCGCTGCCTGCCCGATCGCCGTCTGCGCCCAGTGGCCGGCAACATCCGCGAATGCCGCGGCTTGACCGGTTGTTTGACCGCTCAGCAGCCGCACGGCGACGGTCGCCATCTCCCCGCGCGTGATCGGCTGCTCCGGCTTGAAGCTGCCGTCCGGGTAGCCGTCCAGCACGCCCATCCGCGCCGCTTGCGCGATGTCGGCCTGCGCCCAATGCGAATCCGTCACGTCGGAGAAGTCGTCTGCCGGAGTGCCCGCTTCCTTGTGGAACACGCGGGCGATGATTGCGGCCAGCTCCGCGCGGGTGACGCTGTTGTTCGGCCGGAACGTGCCGTCCTCGTAGCCGAACATATACGCTTCGTGCTTCGTTTCTTCCGGTGCAGCAGTCGCCGCGCTCCAGCCGGCCAGGTGCACGATCGTAAACGTGCTGAACTTGCTGACGCTGAAGCGGATGCCAAGCTTGCCGGTTTCGTCGTAAGCGACGATTTCGCCGCGTACGAACTCCTTCGTGCCGTCGCTATGTTCGATAAAGATGCCAAGATCCTTCAACTGCGCTTCGCCAAGCGATTCGTCGCCGAGCGGCAGCGTGAGCGTAACCGGACGGCTCTGCAAATTCGTTTCGATCGCCATTGGCCGGCCGACGACGGCAACGCCTTCGATGCCGATCGTCAGTCGCGCCGCCTGTTCGGTTTTTGCCCGCTGCTCGATTTCTTTGCGTTCGTCCTCCTGTTTGACCGGAATGACGCGGAAATACGTATCTTCGTTCAACTCCCGCAGCGATTCGCCCGGAATGCCGATCCGCACGCCGTTCGTGTCGATTTCCATGCCAACGTTCGCCTCCGCCAGCAGCGTCGTTGACGCTTTCGGCAGCGTTACGTTAAGTTCCGCCACTTCGTCTTTTTTGTCGGGGATGACGATCTTCGCGAGACTCGAGCCGGCCGCTTGCAGCTGCGCTACCGTTTGCGCCGCTTGCTCCGGCGTCAGGCGAACGTCGTCCGTTTTGCGCCCCGTGGCGGCATCCGTCGTTCTGACGATAACCGCCTGGGAAACGACAGCATTGTTCCTTCCGCTGCCGTTCTGCACGTCGATCGGAATCGTTTCGCGTGTTGTGTCCGGTTTCGGCGTCGGCAGCGAGATTGGCGGATCGTCGACCACCGGAACCGGCGTGACCGTCAGCAACAACGCGGTTGTCGAAGTGCCCGGCAAATAATTCGTATTGCCGTCGTACACAGCCATGATCGCATGATCGCCGACCGGGAGCGCGTCCGTCGTCAGCGTTGCCGTGCCAACTGCCGCAACCGTGCGGGTGCCGAGCTGAATCGTGCCGTCGTAGAACGTCACCGACCCGCTGTCCGGCGTGCCGCCGCCGGGAGCAGCCGGCGCCACCGTTGCCGTCAATGTCACTTGGCTGCCGTATACAGTCGATGTGACCGATGAAGTTAATTGAATGGTGCTGCTCGCCTGGCCAACTTCAACCGAATACGAGCTTGTCGTGACGCTGGCGCGATGAGCGTTCGCCCCTCTATAACTTGCCGAAATCGAATTCGACATCACCGGCAGCGTGGTCGTCGTCCAGACCGCTTGGCCATTTCCGTCCAGCGTTGCGGAGCCGATCGTCGCCCCGCCCAGAACGAAATCCACCGTGCCGGAAGCGGCTCCGGCAACTGTCGTTTCCGGCGTGACTTGCGCCGTGAACGTTACCGGCTGCCCGTATACCGCCGCGCTGACATCGCCTGTCACACTCGTTGCGGTTTCGATCTCTTTGTACACCGTCAGCGACGACGGGGCCGAAGTGGCAGAAGTGTGGACGTCGTCTCCGCTATACTCCGCCGTGACATCGCCGGGGACTTTCCGATTCAGCACCGCCTCCGGCAAGTTATCGGTCTGCAGCGTCGCCTGACCGTTTGCCTCGAGCGTTGCCGTGCCGATCACGAACGTACCGTGCTTGAACGTGACGCTGCCGGTTGGTGTCGTATCGCTGCCGATCAGCTTCGTGACGGTGGCCGTCAGCTTGATTTGCTCGCCGTAGACGATTTCCGCCACCGGTGTCGTCAGCTGCAAGGAAGTGCCGATTTTGCTTACCGTCGCCGATTGGGCGAGTGAAGCGCTGGCAAGATGGACCCCTTGCCCGTTATAGCTCGCCGTGATCGAATAACTGTCGGCCGGCAGTGTAGTCGTCGTCCAAACGGCAGTGCCGTTCGCATCGACTGTCTCGCTGTGCAGCGTAACACCGGCCTGCTTGAAATCGACCGTGCCCCCGGCAACGCCGCCAACCGTCGATTCCGGCGTGATTTGTGCCGTGAAGGTGATCGGTTGCCCATACACGACTGTATTGACGCTGTTTGTCAAACTCGTCGTCGTGACGATGGTTTTGTATACCGTCAGCGACGACGAAGCGCTGCTGGAACTATAAACGGAATCGCCGTCGTAGGTCGCCTTAATCGAACCGGAAACTTTCGTGCCCGGCAGGACCGCTTCCGGCAGTTTGTCCGTTGTCAGCGTCGCTTGGCCGTTGGCATCGATCGATGCCGTGCCTATGACAAAAGATTCATGTTTGAACGTCACGATGCCTCCCGCCAACGTTCCGCTGCCGCTGTCCGGCGTTACGGTCGCTGTCAGCGTCACTTGTCCGCCATAGACGATTTCCGTAACCGACTGGCCACCGGCCGTAACGGCAAGCGTCGTCGTTGTCGGTTCTTTCTCCCAATACACCGCATTCTGCACGAGGCTGTTTTCGATCCAGGTGAGGTAAAGACTGCCGTTGTTAGCGGCCAGAACCGGGTTGTTGGCATCAACGGTGAGCGATGCGTTCAATCCGACCTCGCCGTCCGCTATCGTCCATGTGCCGGATTTATACTTTTTGGCGTGCAAAACTTGTGTGTTGTTCTCCTTTTCCGACCAGACGACGTACAACGCGCCATGGTAAAAAGCTGCCGTCGCCGAAGTTACAGGCGCTGACTGTTGGAGGTTCAGGCCGAAGGTGCCGCTGTTCGCTCCCGTTTCGTCAATCGCCGCCCAGCTGCCGTTTTGGTACCGCATGACACGAACGAGGGTTTTCGCTCCTTTGGTTTCGACAAATACCGCATACAGCCCTTGAGCATCCGCAGTCAAATCGAACAATTGCGCGCTCGTGTCGCTGCCATTAAGCTTCAATCCGTCGTTTTCGTTGCGCCATTCGTTGGTTGCCGAATCGAAGGATTTCACCCGCAAATTGTAATTATAGTTGTCCGTGCTGTCGATTTCGGACCAGGCCGCATACAGGCGGCCTTGATACACGGCGACGTATGGCATGAAGACCACGTTATTGCCCGTGTTGTAATTGATGCCATACACGTCAGCAGTGACGCCGCCGGGTTTCTCTGCCTGCTCCCATTCGTTGTTGCCCTTGTACCTCTTGACCCGGATTTGCGTCTTGCTGTTATTGTTCGATTCCGACCAGACGGCATAAAGCTCGTTGCCAAGCACGGCCAGCTTTGGCGTCAGGCCCGATTTGCCGGGATTGTAGTTCAAGCCGCCGCCATCTATCGTCTCCCATGAAAGGCCGTCGAACTGCCTGACATGAATCTGGTTCGGATCCGAAACATTGAGTTTGTCGCCGGCATACGCAATAATGAGCTTGTTATCGTACGTTGCCGAGGTGGGCGTATACGCGGTATAGGGACTCTTCAGCGCGTTGATCGCATTGTCGCCGCCGTCGGTTACCGAATCCCAGCTCGTGCCCGATCCGGCATACCGGCTCAGGTATGTTTTTACATCCGAATTTTGATCGTTCTCATACCAGAGCGCGTAAATCGAATTTTGAAAAGATTGCAAGCGGGAAAAGGAATATTGCAGGGAGCCGCCGTGACTGAGCGTGCCGATCAGCGTCCACATGCGCGCGATTTGCTGCGTCGGTTGGCTGCTTGCCGGCATCCCCGTCCCCTTGCTGTTTTTCGGCACGACTTTGACCCGCAAATATTTGCCGGCATCCGCCCCTTTAAGGACATATGTATTTTCCGCCGATGCCGCTTTTGCCACCGTCTCGTTCACCGTACCGGCCGCATCGTCGTATCGGTAGAACGCATAGGTCGTACCGGCCTCCGGATCGTTCTCCGCATCCGCGTAGCCGGACGTCGCCGTGATTGTTTCACCGACCTTCATCGTACCGGTTATGGTCGGACTGGCCATCGGCGCCGTATCGAACATTCTCAGCCGCGGGTAGCCGTTGTTGTACGCATCGATCACCCACAGATTCAACAAATCCCAGTTGGTGTAGGTAGCGGCCAATTTCATGTTCGCCGACGTCAGCCCCGTGCCTTTGCCGGTATCCGACTGCCCGCTTGTCATTTTGTCGTAATAGGAATCAGTGACCGTCACTTGCCCGATCGTTCTTCCGACCAATCCGCCAGGTTCCATCGTTGTTGCCGTAACATGTCCGACGGCATAAGCCCGCAATATAAGCGTATCGGGCGAATTCAGCGTATTGGGAGGGGGAGTTTCGAAGTCGCCGACGAGCCCGCCGACCCAGTTGGCTCCGGTAACGGAAACGTTGGCATACGAATCCTGAATCGTTCCGCTGCTGAAGCCGGCCATCCCGCCTATGCTCATGCCCTGTGTTGCAACAGAACCCGTAACAAAGCTGTTTTTAATGGTGCCGCTATTGAAGCCGACCAAAACGCCGGCGTAGCCGACATTCCCCGTCGCGATCGATGCATCCGTGAGCGCCACATTGCTGATGCTGCCCTCGTAGCCGATGACGCCGAACAACCCCTGATTGGAAGTGGTTCTATTGGTTATCTTCAACCCTTTAACGGTATGTCCGTCGCCGTCAAAATGGCCGATGAACGGATGCTTCACGAAGGTTATCATCGTGCCAACCATCTCCATCGTTTCGTGACCGATCGGTTCCCAGCCCATGCCGGTGTTGTATCCGGCTCCGTTCGTAGACAAATAATCGGTCAAATCGATATCTTGCGTCAGCTTGAAGTATACCGCACTGTTTTCCAGGTAATTTCGCACCTTGTCCAGCTGCTCGGCCGATTCGATTTGATACGGATCCTGCTCCGTACCGGCACCGCCTGCAAACTCGTTCGGCCCGCCTGCGTTTGCTTGCCGCGGACCGACGATTACGGCCGCCAGCAGCAGAAGAAGAAGCGCCAGCAGCGCCGCAACCGGTTTTTTAGCTTTCCTCATCATAAATTCCTCCCGTCGCTTCGTTCCTAAACCTGCACCGAGAGGAATTATAACAAGCCAACCTCACAAAAATTTCACAAGCCGACACCAAGCGACAAAAGCCGACCAAATACCGCCACAACTATACCTTTCTTTGTCGGGTACCGGCGGGAGCATGCGGGGACTTGCCTGTTTCGAAAAGGAGCATTTCCAAATAAGCCATGTTTGATTGGCTATTTCGTCCAAAATGGCCTCCAACAACAAAATAGCCAGTAAAATCACTGGCTATTTCGCAGAAAAGGCCGATTTGGGGGGGGGATTTAATCACAATAGCCAGTGTTTTCACTGGCTATTTTCGATGAACCAAGCAAAAAGAAGCGAATAAGCCATTTTTCATAGGCTATTTTTCAACCCCCCCTTAGATCGCCTCCTGCTGCCGGGCCTCCATCGTCTCGCGCAAACGTTGCGCCAGCTTGTCGTTCCCCGTCTTGCGGCACCACTCCAGCAGCATGTCGCCCAGCCGCTCCAGCAGCCGCTCCGCTGCGGCGTCAGCCGGTACGCTCCAGGCGTAGCCGCGGTCGCCGAACAGCGGCGCCCGATAGTTCAAATAAAGCTGTTCCGCCCTCTCCGGGTGCGCCTCCACTTCCTTCTGGTCGGCGCCGAGCAGCCGCAATTCCTCCAGATCCGATATGCGCTCCGGCCCGAGCAGCCGGTACATCGTATTGCTCCGTTCGATCACGAACGCGCCCGGCAGCTGCTGCAACACCTGCTTGACACGATAGATTGATGTATACAAATTATGTACGCCGCGATCCTCCGGCACGTCAGGCCAGAGCAGCTCTACCAGCGCCCACTTGCCAAGCGAATGGCCGCGATTCATCCACAGGCAGGCGAACAGCTCTTCCGTTTTTTTCGTCGGCCACTTGACCGGCTCACCGTTCGGTCCGGCCACTTCAAAAGTGCCGAGGCAGCGAATCAGCGGTTTGAACGGCTCAGAGGACGGTTTGGCCGGCTTCGGCCGCTTCTTCTGCAAGCGCTGCAGCACCCGGTCGATGTCGTCGCTGCGGATCGGCTTGAGCAAATAGTCGATCGCCTCGACGCGGAACGCGTCAAGCGCATACTGCTCGAATGCGGTTAGAAAAACGATGTTGACGTCCGGCTTGATCGCCAGCAGCCGTTCGGCCAGCGCCAGCCCGGTCATTCGCGGCATCTGGATATCGAGAAACGCCACGTCCGGCAGCAAGCCGCCGAATGCGTCGAGCGCATCTTCGGGATCGTCGTAGCAGCCGAGCACGTCAAACTCGGCGTATCCGGCAAGCTTGTTTTTCATGTAGGACAATATTTTTTTCTCGTCCTCGACAATCATCACGGAATAACGCATCGTTTACCCCCAGGCCGTAAATTGCTGCGGCAGTATGACCGTGCACAAAGTACCTCGTCCCGGCTGCGAGTGCAGCCGGAATTCCGCGCCCGCCACCGACGCGACGCGTTTGCGCACGTTCGTCAGGCCGACGCCCCGCCCGCCTTCGCCGCCAAGCAGCTTCTTGACCGTATCCGGCTCCATGCCCGTGCCGTCGTCTTCCACTTCGATCCGCAGCTGATGCTCCTCCTGCCGAATGCGCAGCGTAACGGTCCCCGTCCCCTTCTTGTTGAACACGCCGTGGCCGATCGCATTTTCGACCAGCGGCTGGATCAGCAGCGTTTTGACGTGCAGCTTCTCCAGGGGCAAGCCGGGGTCGATCTCCACCGCAAACTGCAGGCGGTCGCCGAAGCGCAGCTTTTCGATTTCTACATAGTCGCGGACAAGATCGAGCTCGTGCTTGAGCGGGATCGTATGGGCCGTCGATTCCTGCTGGAACATGCGCCGCAGATGGCGGCTCAGCAGCGTCAGCAACTCGGCGGCCTGCGCCGGCTCCTCGTAGCAGACGGCAATGATGTTGTTCAGCGCGTTGTACAGAAAATGCGGTTTGATCTGCGCAGCCAGGAATGCGCGCTCGTGCTGCAGCGCCGTCTCCATCGTGCCCGACAGCTGCAGCAGCAGCTGCACCCGCTTGCGGATTTCGTCGGTCGAGAACGGTTTGGCGATGTAATCCGTCGCTCCGGCCTGAAAGCCAAGCTGGATATCGGAGTCGCGCGAAGCCGCAGTCGCAATAACGATCGGCAAAGCGATGGCGGCGAACCGCTCGCGCACGCGTTTCGTCAGCTCCATGCCGGACATGCCCGGCATAATCAAATCGGCGATCATCAGGTCGAAGCGGCGCCCATCGACGAGCTGGAGCGCTTCTTCGCCGCCGTAGGCGACGGCAAGCTCATAGTCGTCCTCGAGAATCAGCCGCAGCACTTCGAGATTGGCGGGGTCGTCGTCGACGAGCAGAATCGAGCGGCGGCCGCCGCGTTCCCTCTCCTTCTCGGGAGGCGCCAGCGCGGCGGCAACCTGGTGCATCGCTTCTCGCCGGACGGACGGCTGCGGGTTCGCGGGCGGCGCCGCCGCCGTTCGCAGCTCGAGCGCCATCACGGTGCCTCGCCCGACTTCCGTGGTGGCGATGTACAGCTCCCCGCCCATCTGGCGCGCCAACTCGCGGCTGATGAACAAGCTGAGGCCCAAACCGTCGACCGGCGGCTGGCCCGGCGTATCCGAGCGGTAGCGGTCCTCGAACACCGACTCCCGCTCCTCGCCCGCGATACCGATGCCTTCGTCGGCGATCTGCAGCGTCACGCGGTCGTTCTCCCTTGTTGCGGAAACGACGACACTGCCGGCGTTCGAATACTTCACCGCATTGGACAGCACGTTGTAAATGATTTGCGACAGCCGCTGCTCGTCCGCCTCCACAAACGTGCGGTCTGCGACCCGGTTGACGAGCGCCATGGGCTTGAGCCCAATCTGCAGCGAAATGATCCGGAACACATGCTCGGCGACGGCCGCCAAATCGACGGAAGCGAGCTTCACTTGCAGCGACATGTTGCGCAGCTGCGTAGCGTCGATCAAATTGTTGACGATGTAGGACAGCCGCTGCGTCGTATCGACAACGAAACCAAGATGGCGGCGAGACTCTTCCGGCAGCGGGTCGGTTCGACGCAGCACGTGCTCCGCCAGGTTGTGGATGCCGTGAAGCGGCGTTTTCAGCTCGTGCGACGTGCGCTGCAGAAACTCGTTCTTCACCACGTTGGCTTGCCACAGCTGATTCGACAGTTGTTCGCTCCTTCTCATCGCATTGGTCGAACAGAACGCCAGATACAAGTTCATCGTGAAGATGAAAGAGAAATACGACACGAAGGAAAGCATTTTGCTGGACATGATCTGATCCAGGTACAAGTACTGAAACAGCAGGCTGCCGGTCAGGAACAGCGCCGTCGCCAGCATCAACGCCCGCTCGCCGCGGCTTTCCCGCGTCCGGGCCCGAAACAACAGCAAGGACCAGCGCACGATCGATATCAGGCAAACGATCAGTTGGTAAGGCGAAAACAACATTTTGGCATAAATGTACGATTCGTAAGGCATAACCAGCACGGCGGTAAAATAAATCAGCATCGGCAGCGTAATGGCGAGGTACGCCTTCTTAGGCGCAAACGCCGGCTCCACCTGGCGGAAAAAAGCGAGCAGCAGAAGCAGCGAGCCGCTGAGCGTCAAGTCCTGCAGCTTGTACGCAAGATCGAACGGCAGCCAGTCGAGCACGACCATCAGCACCTTCTCGTCGGCGCAAGCGACGACAAGCGACACCGCAAGGAAAAACAGGCCGGCATACAAATACATGCTGTCCCGCGAACGCATCAGGTAGATGGCGAGCGAGTACAGGCCGAAGGACACGGTCATCATGAAATCGACCAGCCCGACGCCGAAGCTGAGCAGTGCATAACGCGTCACCTGCTCGGTCGTGCCGATCAGAATCGGCTGGGCGATCCCGCCCTGGTAATATTTGAAATTCGACACCTGGATGACAAAATGGAGCTCGTGATTGACGACCGGCACATAAGCGGTATACGGCGTGTTGCCCGGGCGATGCGCCGCTTTCGTTTCCGCGGGAACACCGCTTGCGTGAACGAGCTGGCCGTTGACGTAGAGCCGGTGCGACATGCGGATGTTCGTCACCTTGATGCCGATGACCGGCGGAGCGGCAGGGGACAGCCGCACCACCGCCTCGTACGTGCCGTTCCCGTAAACCGGCTGGCCGAGCTCCTTGTTCGCCCAGTTGTCCGGCACCCGGATATAGCTGCCGCCGCTTGCCTGCAAACGGTCCGGTTCCGCCAGCACATTCGGATAAAACCGCCACGTCCCGTCCAGGCGCATCATCCCGTTGTCGTCAAAATTCCATGCCGTCGCATCGAGCACCCCGTCCTGTACGGGCGGCGTTGGCTTCGTCACTTCCGAATCGAGCAGCATCGCGAGCTGGATCAGCAAAAAAACGACCATGACGACGGCCAATCCGAGTCGGCCAAACCATTGGTTCATCGCACCTTGCCCCGCCTTCACATCATCTCCAGCTTGCTCAGCGTAATCGCCAGCCGCTGCGCGGTGACGGGCTTGAGCAAATAATCGATGGCGCTCATTTCGAACGCATCGATCGCGTAGTCGTCATATCCGGTCACGAATACGACGCCGATCGCCTCATCCTGCTTGCGCAGCATGCCGGAAAGCAGAATGCCGTTCATGTCCGGCATAAAAATGTCGAGGAAGGCGATATCGATCGGATTCTCCCGGACGTAATCGATCGCGTCGAGCGGGTGCAGAAACGTCCCGCAAATGTCGATTTTGCCGCTTTCCTCGAGCAAACGCTTCAGCCGGTTCACCGAAAGCGGTTCGTCGTCAACGATGATGGCACGTTGCATGGACTATTCCCCATTTCTCAGCATTGCAAGCTGCGGCGGTATGCTGAACGATACTTTCGTTCCCGCCCCAAGCTCGCTTTCAATCGATATCGTTCTGCCGTACAACAGCCGGAGGCGTTGGCTGATATTCCACAACCCGACGCCCATCTTGTTGGCGTCGGCCTTCAGCACGTCTTTCAGCCGCATCTTGCTCATGCCGCCGCCGTCGTCCTCCACCGTAAAACGAATCGTTTCCGACGCGTCTTTGCGTACGGAAATGCGCACGGTGCCTCCCCGTCGTTTGGCCATCAGGCCATGCTTGATCGCGTTTTCCACGAGCGGCTGCAGCACCAGAGGCGGGATACGGGTGTGCAGGTCGGCGTCTACATCGAATTCCACCTGCAGCCGGTCGCCGAACCGGACTTTTTCGATGTTCAGATACGCCTTGACCAGCTCCAGCTCGCTGGCCAGCGTCGTGAGCGAATCGAGGTGCTTGAAGTCGAAGCTGCTGCGCAAATAGAGCGATAGCTGCAGCGTCAGTTCCTCCGCTTCCTCCGGCGCTTCCGCGCACAGGGCGGCGATGGAATTCAGCGCGTTAAACAGGAAATGCGGATTGATCTGCGAGCGCAGAAAGGCGATTTCGGCGTCTCGCGCGTTTTTTACCGACGCCTTCAGCTGGGTCAGGCTGCGTACCCGAGCCAGCAGCTCCTCCGACTCGAACGGCTTGCCGACAAAATCGTTGGCGCCGTTCTCCATCGAATGCTGCATTTCGGCCACGCTGTTGCGCGCCGTCAGCATCAGAACCGGCAGTTCGAAAGGCGAGAACCGTTCGCGAATATCGCGCAGCACCTCGTAGCCGGACATGTCCGGCATCGTGATATCGAGAATGACCAGGAAAAAACCCGGATTGCGAACGATCTCCTTCAGCGCCAACTGGCCGCGATTGACCACGACAATCGAATGGCGCTCCAGCTTGAACAAATTGATCATGGCCTGCAGATTGGCCAGATCGTCGTCAACGACAAGAATCGGCTCGCCGATCTCCCCATCGATATACAGCGGGTATTGCGCCGGCACGATCGAAGCTCCCGGCGCCTCCGGCCGATGCGCGCTTGCTGCCGCCGTTTGCGCTGCCGACTCCTCCGCCAGCGGCACCGTAAACAGGAACGCCGCCCCTTCCCGCTCGGACGATTCGACGCGAATCGTGCCGCCGTGCAGTTCGACCAGCTTCTTCGTGATGCTGAGGCCGAGCCCCGTGCCGCCGCTATGCGCGTGCGTCTCGTCGTCCACTTGCTCGAACGCCCGGAAGATGCGGTCGTGCAGATGCGGAGCAATGCCGATGCCGGTGTCTTCCACCCGCACCTCCACCATCGACCGCTGTACCTTCGCGGTAATCGTCACGCTGCCCTGGCGGGTAAACTTGACGGCATTGCCGATCAAATTGTGCAAAATTTGCACCAGCCGGTTCGCGTCCGCGTATACCGCGGGGAACGGCTCGGGCACCTTGCTCAGCAGCGCGACCGGCTTGCCGCCAAGCAGAAACGATTGCACGCGAATGACCGAATCGACAGCCGCCTTCAAGTCCGTGCTGCTGCGATGCAGCGAGATGTCGCCATATTTCATTTTCGAATAATCGAGCAGTTCGTTGACCTGGTGGGTCAGCCTGCGGCCGCTGCCGAGCACGACGGCGAGGTTGTGCGCCTGCCTGTCGTTGACTTCCCCGGCCACGCCTTTCAGCAGCGATTCGGTAATGCTGACGATCGCGTTCAGCGGCGTCTTCAGCTCGTGCGACGTATGGGACAGGAAATCGTCCTTGATTTTGTCCAGCTGCAGCAGTTGGTTCTTCATCGCATCCATCGAATGGTACGATTCGAAGAAACGAAGCACGATCACCGCCATCATAATCAGGTTGAACACGACAAAATACAGCTGGCCGAGCCACAAGCTCTCTTTCAACGCCAAACCGAACAGCAGCAAATCGACCGAATACAGGTTGATGAACAGGATCGCCAGAAACAGCAGCAAATGTTTCCACCGGTCCGCCGCCTCGCCCCGCAAGTAAAGCAGTGCCGACCGCCACAACAGGCCGAGCAGCAGCAGTTCGAACAACCCCGCGACGACAGGCTGGAAATACGTGTAGAAATGAATCGGCACCGCCGCAATCGCCAGCAGCACGATGCCGAGTCCGACGCCGATGATCCGGGTCAGACGAAGCGACAGCATATTGTTCTGAACTTGGCGCAGCAGCACGGCAAGGACGATAAAGGCGGCGATCGAAACGACATCCTTCGTTTTGTACAGCAGCTCGAACGACAGGCTCGGCAGCAGCAGCGCAAGCGCCCGCTCGCCGTACAGGCCCTGGTATACCGCGTAAAGGAAACAGAACAGCGCGAACAGCAGCAAGGAATAATCCCTTCTGCGGTACAGGGCCGTTGCGGCGAAGCAGATCACATACATCATCGCCAGTGTGCCAAGAACGGCAAGCGTGCCAAATTCGCGGGCCATGACCTTCTGCTGATTCTCCAGGATGGCGGACTCGGTGCCGAAATAAAGCGATACGGGGATGCCGGCATTTACGTAATCGTAGTTCGCGACTTGCACAATAATTTCCACATCGCCCCGCTCGACGCTGAAGAGCCCGATCTGCGGCACGTTCCCGGGCTTGTACGACGATCGCGACAAGGCAGGGACACCGTCCGCAAACAGCGGCTGCCCGTTAACGAAGATGCGGCTCGCGAACCGAATGTTCGTTTTCTTGAGCGCGTATACGCCGCTTGCCGGCAAGTTGCGGATCACCATGCGGTAGGTGGCGGCGCCGTGTGCGGGCAGCGTGATGCCTTCCACAAGCTTGCCGTTCCATTGCGAAGGCACTTGCATGTAGCTTGAAGGGCTCGGCTTGCCGGCGCCCGTCTGGCGAAAATCTTCCGGATCAAGCAGCCGGTCCCAATAAAATTCCCACTCTCCGTCCAGTCCGATCCGCTGCTGCAAGGCATTCTCCCGGGCGGCCAGATCGAGCACGCCGGCTTGCACGCGCAGCCCGTCGTTTCGCTCCAGGCGGTCCATCACAAAGGAGAGCGGAAGGAACGAAAAGAAAACCAGTCCGATCAGACCAAGCAGCAAATGTCGTTTCAGCACCCGATCGGCTCCTTCCCGGCAAATCTACTCATGCCAATGCGGCATCGCCGCATGACGAATCGTTCTTATTGACGCTTCTTCACTATATCATCCCGCCCCCGGCTTTGACATCCACTTTTTAGGGCCGCAGCGAATTCTACCCAAAGCAAACAACCATCCCGGTCTGGGATGGTTGTTTGTTTGTTTGTTCCGGGCCGTATGCGGCCGGCCTCACTCCATCAGCTTGACGAGCCCTTGTATAAGCGCATGGCTGTTCGTTCCGCCGAACAACGCCGAGAAGATCGTATACCCTTCGTTAAAAGCAATCGTTTGCATGGCGATCTCCCGGGCATCTTTGTCCGGCGCCACCCAGCCTTTCTCCTGCAGCACCGCAATCAGTTCCTCGATGCCGCCAAGCCATTCGCCGTATTTCGCTTTCAGCTTGTCCTGCATCTCCGGATCCTGTTTGGTCTGCAAATGAAAGTCGATCAGCACCAGAATCCAGTTCTCGGCGCCGCCGAGCATCTGTGAAAGCCGCTCCAGCGTAATCGCCAGCACTTCCGAGAGCGTCGTTTCCCGCGGATCGTATTGTTTCGGAACGTTCATCCAACCGGCGGTCAGCTGCATCTGGTAATCTAGCACATGCAGAAACAGCTGTTCCTTGCTTGGAAAATGGCCGTAAAACGCGCCTTTCGTCTGTCCCGTGCGGGCAACGATATCCGACAGGGTCGTCGATGCGTACCCTTTCTCCGCAAAACTAGCCATGCCGGCTTCAAGCAGCTTCCGGTACGTGGCCTCCCGCTTCAATTGAAACTTGTTCTTGACCGTCATCCGCTCTCGCCCCCGTCGCAAGCCGCAGGCGCCCGGGTGGGGCGCCTGTTCCCGGCTTCCCCGATTATAGCAGGAAACGAGGCGACTTTCGACCGGATTCACGCTTGCGCGAGTCTGAAAATACGCCCGGATTGCGTGCAGATGTACAGCTCCCCGGCTGCGTCCGTGCCGAAGGACGTGATGTTTTCGCCGGTTTCGAGCAGCGTGCGGTTGTCGGCCGTCCCGTCGCTGCGTTGCATCAGCCCCCACAAGGTGCCGGTGCCGTAATCCGAATACAGGTACCAGCCGGTTAACGCGGGAAGCTTGCTGCCGCGGTAGACATAACCGCCGGTAATGGAAATGCCGAGGTCGCGGCCGTACGTGTGGATCGGTTCGGTCAACCCGGCCGTTTCGCAGCCCGTCTTCGGCTGGTAGCAAGCCGTTCCTTCGCGGACCCGCCAGCCGTAGTTTTTTCCTTTTTCGATCAGATCGATTTCCTCCAGCGTGCTTTGCCCGACATCCGCGGCCCACAGCTTGCCGGTCGCCGAATCGAAGCTGAACCGCCACGGATTGCGCAGCCCGTAGGCGTATATTTCCGGCGCTCCGGAAGCGATGAACGGGTTGTCCGGCGGAATCGCGTAAGCGCGCCCGTCCGCTTCTTTGTCCACGTCGATCCGCAGGATTTTGCCCAGCAGCGATTGCAGGTTTTGCGCGTTGTTTTGCGGATCGCCGCCGTTGCCCCCGTCGCCGGACGCAATGTACAAATACCCGTCGGGACCGAACGCCAGCTGCCCGCCGTTATGATTCGTATACGGCTGCTTGTACGTCAACAGCACCTTCTCGCTGGCCGGATCGAGCCGTTCGGGATCGTTCGGATCGGCATCGAACCGGGCGATCACAGTATGCGTGTCGGTCGTATAATTGACGTACGCCTGATTGGGACGCTTCGGATGGAAAGCAAGCCCGAGCAGCCCTTGTTCGTTGCCCTTGTCGTTGACGCGATCGGCAATATCAAGGACGAGCTTCGGTTTGGCATCCGGCTTGGTCAGATTGGCCCTGACGATTCGCCCCGGCTGCTCGACCACATAAACGGCGTCCGGATCGCCGGAGCGATGCTCGATGCCGATCGGTTTCTCGAACGCGATCGGTTTGAATACGTCCAACAAGATCAGGGCGGTTTGTTGAAGGTCTCCTTGGTTTGCGCCGGCTCCGGGAGCGGGCGAAGGCGCGGCGTCCTTGGAGCCGAAGCAGGCGCTGAGCAGCAGCACCAGAATCAAGCCGATTGCGGCTGCGCTGTAAAGTTTCATCGTCATCAACCTCCTTATCCCGATCATCTCACAGGATAAGCGGCAGGACAAGCCTGCTCCATCGCCTTGCTGCTACGGATTCGCTTTCGACGTCCGCCGCCGTTTCCGGAAACTGCAATGCGAAAAGCTGGCCCGGCCGGCTTTAGCGGTAACTTCTCCTGCCTATTGGAAAGTCACCTCAACCGGCGAAACCGGCTCCCGCTGCGCGCGGGGGGTGGTATTCCGATCGCTTCTTGTTTTCCGGATTCTTCGAACGATTAATCCAAGGGGGAATCCGGAAAACAAAGGCGAACGCTGCCGCTTCTCCATACCACCCCCCGCTCTCCGCTCCCGTCCCTTGCCCTGTTTGAACCATCTCCAAGCAGACACATTGCACAAATCGGGCATTCTCCCCTCCGCCAACTAACAAATTCGCTTTTTGTACCGCTCCGATGAAGCATCCTGATAATAGGCCATGTTTTATGGCCTATTTCGCCAAAAAAGGGCAGCCTCACCAATATAGCCAGTGAAATCACTGGCTATTTCTTTGAAAAGGTCGATTTTGGGGCTTCAGGGTCGAGATAGCCAGTGTTTTCACTGGCTATTTCCGAGGCGGCAGGCCAAATCGGGAAAATAGGCCATTTTTTAAGGGCTATTTTCGTTCCCGGCCCGGCATGATAAACAAAAAAGCCGCCCAGGCAGCGGGATACCGCATGAACGGGACAGCTTTCCGTTGTCGCAGCAGAACTGCGGGCGCCAATCAGGCGATGGATGCTTCGTAAATGGAAGCGATCGAGCGGGACAACGTCGCGTTGAACTGCTCGTCCGACTGCTGCGCCGACAGCCCTTCGGCCAGAGCGCGGGAGAAGCTGGCGATCAGGCCGCTATGGCGCGCGAGCTTCTCGTTTGCTTCCGCCTGGTCGTAGCCGCCCGACAAGGCGACCACTCGCGCCACGTTCGGCAGTTCGATCAATTCGCGGTAGAAATTGTCCTCCGTCGGGATGGACAGCTTCAGCATTACAATGACGCCCGGGTCCAGGGCGGTCAACTGCTTCAGCAGCTCGGCCTTCAACAATTGCTCCGAAGCCGCTTTATCCGCGCTGTGAATGTCGACTTCCGGCTCGATGATCGGCACGAGTCCTTTGGCCGCGATCTGTTTGCCGACGGCGAACTGCTGGTCGACAACGGCGCGGATGCCTTCCGGGCTCGCTTTTTTAATTACCGAACGCATCTTCGTGCCAAAAATATGCCGCTCCACCGCCCGCGTCAGCAAGCTGTCCAGATCGGGCATCGGTTTCATCAACTGCACGCCGTTCTCTTCGTTCGCCAGCCCCTTGTCGACTTTCAGAAACGGCACGATGCCTTTCTTCTCCCAGAGGTAGTCGGCGGTGAACAGCCCGTCAATCGTCCGGTCCATCGTGTTCTCGAACAAAATTGCGCCCAAAATGGACGCCGCGTCGAACCCCGGACTTTTGATAATGCGCGTTCTCATTTCGTGCACCAGCGCGTACATCGCTTCTTCGCCCGAATAGCTGTTTTCCGCAATGCCGTACTGCAGCAGCGCCTTCGGCGTGCTCCCGCCGCTTTGGTCGAGCGCCGCGATAAACCCTTGTCCCGTGCGGATGCGTGTCAATTGTTCCTGATTCAACACCATTAGCCCCTTCCTGATTCGTGGAATGAATGCGGATTGAATGTTCTTTATTGTACACCAATTTCGTCTTCAAAGCACACGTCCATATGAAAAATCGCCCCTCTGCCGGCCGAACGGGCCGATGCGGAGGGGCGATCCAGGGGCGAGCGTCTTACGTCCGGCGCATATAAGCGCGTACGGTAATCGGTGCGAAGATGAGCACCACAACGGCGGCGCCGATCAGCGAAATGCCCAGATCCGAGCCTACATTGCCGTTGTTCACCAATTCGCGGACGGCGGAGATGAGGTGCGAGACCGGATTGATTTTGGCAAACCATTGCAGCCAGTTCGGCATCGTGTCGACCGGCACGAATGCGTTGGACAGGAACGTGAGCGGGAACAGCACCAGCATCGAAATGCCTTGCACGCTCGAAGCCGTGCGGGCAATGACGCCGAAGAAAGCGAAGATCCAGCTTATCGCCCAGGCGCAAGCGATGACAAGCACCGCGGCGAGCACCACGCTGCCGAAGCCGCCGCCGGGCCGGTAGCCCATGATGTATCCCATGGCGAACGTCAGCGTCGTCGCGATCGTGTAGCGGATCGTGTCGGCGAGCAGCGCGCCGGCAAGCGGGGCGATGCGGGCGATCGGCAGCGACTTGAAGCGGTCGAAGACGCCTTTGTCCATATCCTCCCGCAATTGAACTCCGGTCACGATCGAAGTGGTAATAACGGTTTGTACAAGAATGCCGGGAATGATGACGGGCAAGTAGCTTTGCACGTCGCCCGAAATGGCGCCGCCGAATATATACGTAAACATCAGCGTAAAAATGATCGGCTGCAGCGTGACGTCAAACAGTTGCTCCGGCGTGCGGCGAATTTTCAGCAAACCGCGGTACGCCATTGTAAACGAGTGGCGAATCGATTGGGTTAAACTCGTATGATTTTTCAATTGGGCGCCCGGGTGTACGGTTGATCGGCTCATCGTTTGACCTCCTCCATCGCGTTTGCGTTCGACTCTTCGGCTTCCTTCACGCCGTGTCCGGTAATCGTCAGGAACACTTCGTCGAGCGTCGGCTTCTGCACGCTCAGTTCGGCAAGCGGAATGTTCGCCGCGCGCAAGGCGATCAGCAGATCGGTAACCAGATCGGCGTTAGCCATCGGAGCGGTAATTTGGGCGGCTTCCGACGTTACGCTCGAAGCGACGTTCAGCACCCGCTCGATGATCCGCCGCGCTTCCGCCACATCGTTCGTTCGCTGCACCCGAAGATGCAGCGAAGAGGTGCCTACGGACGCCTTAAGTTCGTCCACGGTGCCTTCGGCGACAACATGGCCAAGGTCGATGACCGCGATCCGGTCGGCCAGTTGGTCCGCCTCGTCGAGATACTGTGTCGTCAACAGCACGGTCGAGCCGGTTTTGACCAGCCGGCGAATCGTCTCCCACATCTGCGCGCGCGTGCGCGGATCGAGCCCCGTCGTCGGCTCGTCGAGAAAAATGAGCGGCGGCTGGGCGATCAGGCTCGCCGCAAGATCGAGCCGCCGGCGCATGCCGCCGGAGAAATTTTTCAGCGGCCGCCGCGCGGCTTCCGACAGCCCGAATTCCTCGAGCAGGTCCGCCGCTTTGCGCTTCGCTTCGGCGCGGCCGAGTCCGAGCAGCCGCGAGAAAATAATCAGGTTTTCGGTCGCGCTGAGCGATTCGTCCACGGAGGCGTACTGGCCGGTAACGCCGATCAGTTGGCGCACGACCTGCGACTCTTTGACGACATCGCGGCCAAAAATGCGCGCCGATCCGGCATCCGGCCGCAGCAATGTCGCCAGCATGCGGATAGTGGTCGTTTTGCCGGCGCCGTTCGGGCCGAGCACGCCGTAAATCGAGCCGGCCCGCACGCGCAAATCGACGCCGTCGACGGCGCGGTTGTCGCCGAATGTTTTGACGAGGCCGTTCGCTTCGACGGCCCAGTCCCCGTTAGCCGGTTTCATGTCTTTTCTGTATGGTTGTTCCATTGTGGTTCCTCCTTGCGTGCCGTTTGTCGTTCACATGTTGTATGGTAGCTTACGTATGTAAACTCAATTTAAACGGCATCGCAAGCGGGAGGAAATTATTTCCGCCACAGGCGCTGCAGCGGCGGTGCGGGGGCTCTCGCGGGCGTTTAGCGCATGTTTCATGCGCTGCAGCGGCGGAGCGTAAGGCTGATTTCAGCCTTATTTCATCCACCACGTACCAAAACGCCGCTGTAAGGCTGATTTCAGCCTTATTTCACCCACCACGCACCCAAAACGCCGCTGCAAGGCTGATTTCAGCCTTATTTCGCCCACCACTCGCCGAAACGCCGCTGCAAGGCTGATTTCAGCCTTATTTTACCCACCACTCGCCGAAACGCCACTTCAAGGCTGATTTCAGCCTTCGCCCACCACTCGCCGGCGGTGGGACCAGAACGAAGTGATAAGTTAAAAAAGACGCCCCCAATTCTGTTTTCGAAAAGGAGCGTATCGAAATAAGCCCTATTTTATAGCTGTCGATTAACTTTTTATCACTTGTGAAATCTGCGAGGCGCACGAAATTATAGGCGAAAAATCATCTATAATAAAGGTTGGACCTGCCAATTCCAGCGATTATATGCGAAATTTCATACACAACTCGCGATTTTAGCCTCATTTTCGAAATTATATGTGAAAAATCATCTATAATCTCCGCATCCATTCGTTCTCGCCAATCGATCCACAGTTAATCGACAACCTTATTTTATTGGCTATTCCGCTAAAATTGGCCGCCCACCAAAAAATAGCCAGTGAAATCGCTGGCTATTCCTTGGGAAAGAGCTGTTTTAGCGCCGATTGGCGGGAATAACCAGTGTTTTCACGGTGCCGTCAAGTAGTTTGTGTAGTAGGTTCTTCCATCGGGACGATGGGGGTCATTTGTTTGGTGTAAAAGGTTGTGGGCGGCCGTAGCCCAAGCGAAGGCGCGGGAGGTTATTTTTTTGCTCCGTAGCGCGCGGTGAACATTTGTTCGAGCGCGGCTTTCGTGTCCACATCCGCG